>NZ_JBIRRV010000004.1:23760-510400 GCF_044333925.1 Streptomyces sp. NPDC020898 | reverse complement strand
TTTTCCCGTGCTCGGCGTGCACGAGCCCCTCCCCCTGGAGAACAGCGAAGGAGTTGCGGACAGTCATCCGGGACACCCCGTAGTGGTCGACCAGTTCGGCCTCGGACGGCAGCTTGTCGCCCTCCGAGAACCGACCCCGGCTGATGGCCTCGCGCAGTTGGTCGGCGATCTGCCGGAACACCGCACGATCACTCGTGGGATCCAGGACACCGAGCAGACCGGCGTACGGGAGTGAACTCACACGTACTCCTTTAGATATCTAGACGAGTGGGTGAGTGATGTTGCTACGGTGATGAGCCTAGCCATCCGGGAGGCCCGAGGAACGTGACCGCAGACCGCCCCCACTCCGTGAGCGTCGCCGGAGTCATCGTCGACGACCAGCACCGGGCCCTCCTGATCCAACGCCGCGACAACGGCCGTTGGGAACCCCCGGGCGGCATCCTCGAACGCGAGGAAACCATCCCCGAGGCCCTGCAACGCGAGGTCCTCGAAGAAACCGGCATCAAAATCGCCCACCCGGCGACCCTCACCGGCGTCTACAAGAACATGACCGGCCTGATCGTCTCGCTCGTCTTCCGCTGCGAGACCGCCGACGGCACCCCCACCACCGGAACCGAGACCCGCGCACTGCGCTGGGCCACTCGCGAAGAAGTCACCGAACTCGCCGACGAGGCATACGCGATCCGCGTCCTGGACGCCCTCGACTCCCTGAACGGGACCTCCCCACCGGCCGTCCGCGCCCACGACGGCACGAAACTCGTCTAGCCCGAACCCGCTGTACATGCCGTCCCACCAGCACAAAGGAACTTGTATGCACGAGTATACGAGCACTGCCCGGGTCTGGGGCCTCACCTGCCCAGGCTCCCCCGAAGAGATCAGCCGGGCCCGCCGCTGGACCCGCGACATCCTGAACGGCTCCCCCTTGGCCGACGACGCCGAGCTGATCGTGAGCGAGCTGAGCACCAACGCAGTCCTGCACACGGCCAGCGGCCTGGAGACGGGAAGCTTCCATCTGGCGCTCGCGGTATCGGCACAGGTGATCGCCCTGTCAGTCACCGACGACGGGGGCACTGGTACGGCCCCAAAGGTCGAGCACCGGGACCAGGAGGCGGAGCACGGCCGGGGCCTGGGCATGGTCAGCGCACTCGCCCACCGGGTCGTGGTCCACGACAGGCAGGGCGGCTACACCGTGACCGCAGAACTCTTCACCGACACCCGCCCGGGAGGCCACCCGTGCTGACCAACGGGCCCCGCCGGGGCTTCTGGTGCGAGTGCTGGACCGAGGATCTCACCGAGGCGGAGCCACCTGTACTCCGAGGATCCTTCGACGCCTACTCGCCACCCCAGGCCGACAGATGGATCGCCATCGCCCTGCGCACCATCTCACCGGCACTCGATTCGGACGCCTCCGACGAGGCATGGGCCTGGCTGTACGAGGGACGCATCGAAACCCGGAGAGCGCTACTGCACGCGAAACCCTGCACGGTGTCCATCACCCACGCCAACACCCGCATCACCTGGACCGTCCGATCGGCACTCTTCCTGCCCCTTGCACACCGCCAGGCGACCGAACTCCCAGCCTGCGCACACGACTTCAAGAACCCCACCAGCCACAGAACCGAGCACTGAGTTACAACTTTCTCTACTGGTTCAAGGCGGCTTGCTCCGCTCCCCGCGCGCGGCCCGGCCCCCGGCCGGGCCTGCGCTCCTGTCTCCGCCCCGCTCCAGCCCGGCCGGCGCCCGTGCCGCGCTCGTGGCAATCAGCGGCCTGATGCCAGAGAAGGGGTACGTCGTGACTGGGGCGGTCGAATCCGCGGCTTTACGGGACCATGATCACTCACGCCAAAGCCGTTTCACCGACCATTCGATTCCTAAATCCGGGGTAATGATGCAACCTAAAGGCGACCCCGCAACGCTTTGCGTTAGAAGTTGCGAGAGATGTGGGAGAGGAAAGAATCAGTTTCCATCTCGTGCGTTGATGCGCCTACCCTCACGAAAAACCTGTTCTTGTATGAGATGGGTTTGCCAAGTGATCGAGGCTTCATAATCCAAAGGACTTTTCCGTCACAGACGAGCGGGCTAAAGCTGTGCACGAGGTCGGCCGAGAAATCAGAGTCCACTGGAGCAGACTTAATCTTTTCCTGCCATTTGAGCCACCAGGAGTCGACGTCGTGACCCAAGTGGGAGATCTGCTCCTCGGTACCCAATACGTGCTGCCCGTGAATCTCGACCGGAGTTACGCCGAAGAGTTCTGTCGATCGATGCGCCGCGGATGGTTTGTCTGCAATTCCGATCAGAATGAGACCGGTTGCGTCGCGGCTCCAGTTTGCCATGCCGACTGCAGTCTGCATTACTTCGTCAAACAGATCCATATTCTCGGTGGGCGGGTTCGAAAGTACGCAGAACCCTTGCTTAAGCTCGACGAGAGGATCCTCGTTAACTGGTCCCTGCAGATAGCTTTCAATCAGAAGTCGCGCATTGAGTTGCTTGGCAATGCTTTTGGGTTCGGGCTTAAAGAAAGCCTTCTTGATGCGCCGCTTTACTTGCGGGTAGAGCTTAGCCTTCTCATCCTTACCCCATGCGCTCCCTCCAGTTGGAATGGCAAGGTCGCGCCCCCAGAAGTTGTCCAAGACGTTGCGAATAGCCTCCAGCGAGAGAGGCTGCATATCATCAATAAAGGTGAGTTCGTAGATGATGGAGAAGACTGCCTGAAACTGCCGTCGCGTTCCCTTCTCGTAGGTCTCCAGGTGGACCATATGACGGCCGAGAGGGCCGTGATCGTGCATGGCTTCATCCAGAAGCTCGATTACTGCCACGATGCGTTGTTGCAAGTTTTCGACACCGACAGCCACGATGGCTGCGTCGACTTCATTCGGAGATGCCGACTTGATTTTCCGCGGCAAACCGTAGGCTACATCTCGATTCTGCCACCCGCTTGTGGGCCAGGGAGTAAGGACGGCGTCGAGAACCAGGTCCAAAACCATCTCCTCGTCACCGGATGAACGAATGTCATCTGCACCAATAATATTGTGTCGCGTCCAGAAGATAAGGTCTAGATCTAGGCCGTATTCGAGATCCTTCCGCGAGATGGAGAGCTTTTCCATCTCGCGGAGAGTCAAAGCCTCGGCGAAAGTTCCGTCGCCCCTAATGGTGGCGCTAGTGCGTCGCACTACATCTGACAGTGGCCCAGTTACACCTGCCTGCCGAATCTCATGCAGGCTTAGGCGCCTTCCGCCGCTATTAATTCGGCGGAACACCTCGTCGATCGACGAGGTTGCTGCATCTCGATAAGTCGAGACCGGGATTTGGTAGTTGGCGATCTCCAAGGATGTCTCGCGCGACATTACGGGTTCCTTTTGACTGAGCTCTCCCGAGTGGAGCTTAGCCAAGGTGTCACCCGTTGTCGCTAGGTCAAAGTATTCACCGTTATAAGGATATTTATTCTCCATGAAAGAGAAGAATGCTTCAAGGCGCTGAAGTCCATCGATTAGCTCAAGAATTTCCATCCCTCCCTTCCTTCTCTGGGCGAGGAGGATTAGAGGGATCGGAAGCTTGTTGACTGCGGAGTCGATGAGCTTTTCCTTTTCGTCGCGCGTCCAGACGAGCTTTCGTTGATAGCGACGGTCGACAAGGAGTTTGTTCTTGTAGTACTGGTTGTAGAGCTGGTGGAGGTTCTGCCCTTGGACGGATAGCTCTGAACTCTGCATGCGTATCACCGTAGTCGACGTGGTCAGGGTTGGTAGCGTGCATTGCAGAACTGGGCTGGTGCTGCGTGCCTGCGTACTGCCTGCCGACCCCGATCAAAGATCGTGTGGGGAATCACGGGGAACACCGGGGCACTACTCGTCGGCTCACCGTGGGTTGACGCCACTCCAGCTCAGTAGAGCTTCGGCGTCTGGAAAAACCGAGCTTCCCGAGCGGAGGGCTCAGGCAGCGTCATCACGGGCTCGCTGTCCGGGCTTGTTGCGATCGACGGTAGAGGCGTGGCTGAGGCCAGTGGGGGTGCAGCGAGGCATACGCGCGCGTTGTCGGTCGGCGCACCCGCCGTCGTGGCTGGCTATCGTCGGCTGAGGCCCCATGCACTCCCAGGCGCAGCTCTGCCAAGGCTTGTTGGAGGCGAAGGGGCCGTGCCATTCGCGTGGCAGTCCTGCGGGGAACCACGGGGAACAGCGGGAAACTGTCCAGGGTGCGACTAGGACTCCAACATGACTCCGCTGCAGGTCAGCTGAGCAACCACCGCCAAAGAGCCCAAGCTTCTCAAGCTGAGGTCTCAGTCGACCTGGTGGGGTGCGAGGGGTTCAGGGAGAAGAGGCCTCTTCTCGTGTGGCCTTTGTCCATTTGATCAACTGCTTCACGAGGTCGATGACCCGCAGTTGCCGACCCTCGGGTAGGAAGATCCAGAAGAGCCAGGCTGGAGCGAGGAGTACAACGACAATGATCAATGGGAGGACGCGTAGGGCCGCGAGGAGATGCTTGGGGCTGACCAGTTCCAAGAGTTGTTGCATGTCGGAGCCTCTCAGGGACTTTGCCGTGTTCAGCCTCTAGAAGCGGATGAGGCCACTCACGGCAAAGGATCTTGGTCGCAGTGCGCGGCTAGCAGCACCGTGCTCCAAGTTCCTAGACGGGTCTCGGTGGTGACTTGACACCACCATGGACCCGGCGCTCGACCCTCTAGATGACGGTCAGCAGTTCGGTACATCTCCGGATGCGGCCCCATGGATCAGGACGACATGCCATTCTGTCTGGACAGTTGTGGACGGTTGTGGACACGCTTGGGGGGCCGCATGGGGAAGCCGGGGGTCTTCAAGAAGCCGCAACTGGAGGATGGGCCGTTGCGAGATCTCAGCGACGCACTACACATCCTTCATCTACAAGCCGGCCGCCCGACCTTGGCTGAGATGTTCGGCGCGCTCAGCAAGGAAGCAAAAGAGTCTATCTCTCGCAGCACCCTACATACGGCGCTTACCGGCCCAAACCTCCCTAGATGGACTGTTATTGACGCTATGGTCGAGGTACTGGCGACCCGTGCACGCAGTACGACCCCGGAGGAGCAACTCGGCCGGTTCGACGCTCTATGGCAGCGCGCTGCGCTAGGGGGTATGCCGGCGGACACTCGCGTGGAGGTTCCGGTTGTCGACAACGAAGGGAACCGACTCACTGCGGAGTTGGATCCGTCGTCGTTGCTCCGACAGCACCTGAATGCGCACCCTGAGGACATCAGTCAGGCTCTCCTACTCCTAGAAGCGCTCAAGGAGAGCCGGACGAGTGAGCATCGACAGCGGTCTCTTGACATGCTCAAGTTCCTCATGGACAAGAACCTCATCTCCCGCGAGGACTTGCCCACCGATCTGCCGATGAAGACGTTTGGAGGCCAGCTTGTCGTGGACAAGCCCGAGGGCTTCACTGTTGCCATCGACGTCATCTGATCTAGCTGATCGGCCGCGCGAGTGAGGATTGCCTAGCCATCCCTCGACCTCTTGGAGACCGGGCCCCTCTCTGTCAGCCTTGGGTGAGACGTCCCGTTCTGCGGGGTTAGCCTGAGAGGGCACGACAGGAGAATCGCCCCCTATGCCAAGCACCGAGTCCGTCGGGTCCGACCCGGCACCGAGGCCGAAGCGCCGCACCTTCACCTCGGAGTACAAACTGCGGATCGTCGCCGAGTACGACGCCGCGCCCAGAAACGAGAAGGGCGCGGTCCTGCGTCGGGAACGGCTTTACCACTCGCATGTCAAGGAGTGGAGGGCCGCCCGGGATGCCGGGGCTCTGGAGAACCTGGTCGACCGCCGGACCAGCCCGGCCCGTGCGAAGAAGTCCGCCGCGGAGGTGGAGAACGAGAAGCTGCGGCAGCAGGTGGAGCGGCTGCAGAAGGACCTGGCGCGGAACAAGGCCGCACTCGAGGTGATGGGAAAAGCGTCCGCGCTCTTGGAAATGATCTCCGAGAGCACGGACTGAAGCACGCCGTCGATCCGGTGGTGGACACCGCGTTCACCGGCGTCGAGGACCAGCTGGGCATCACGGCCGCGTGCCGGCTGACCGGCCGGTCCAGGGCCACCCACTACCGCAGGCTGAAGCCCCCGGCGGCCCGCACACCCCGCTCCCACGCCCAGGCGCAACCATCGGCCCTGACCGATGAAGAGCGTGCAGTGGTACTGCAGTTGATGAACAGCGCCGAGTACGCGGAGCTGCCACCCGCCCAGATCTGGGCCCGCGAGCTGGACGCGGGCCGCTATCACTGCTCGGTTTCCACGATGTACCGGATCCTGCGCGAAAAGGGCCAGGCCGGCGAGCGGCGCCGCCAGGCCACCCACCCGGCCAAGGCCGTGCCCGAACTGGTCGCCACCGCCCCCTCGCAGGTCTTCACCTGGGACATCACCAAGCTGGCCGGACCGGCCAAGGGCAACTGGTACCACGCCTACGTCATCATCGACATCTTCAGCCGCTACATCGTCGGCCACACCGTCGAACGCGCCGAATCAGCCGAACGGGCCGAGGAGTTGATCCGGGACACCATCGAACGCAACGGCGTCGTGCCCGAGACCATCCACGCCGACCGCGGCACGTCCATGACGTCGAAGAAGGTCTCCCAGCTGCTGATCGACCTCGGTGTCACCCGAAGCCACTCACGGCCGCAAGTCTCCAACGACAACCCCTACAGCGAGGCCCAGTTCAAGACCACCAAGTACATGGCCGACTACCCCGAACGGTTCGACTCCCTGGCCCACGCCCGCGAATGGTTCGACGCCTTCACCTCGTACTACAACCACGAACACCGGCACTCGGGCATCGGATGGCACACGCCTGCCAGCGTCCACTTCGGCACCGCCGAGGAGGTCCGCGACCAAAGGGCCGTCACACTCGCCACGGCATACGCCCGCCACCCCGAACGGTTCAGCCGCCGCCCCGCACCACCCGAGATACCCCAGAAGGCGTGGATCAACGACCCCGCCAAACGCAGAGAACCGACACCACAGACCTCATAGCATCACAAACGTCTCACTGGACTTGAAATCTTCCGGGCAGAGGATAGGCCAAAGGCCAGTACGTCACGGCCCTGCAGACTACGACAGAGAACCTGCCCAGCCGCCATAGGCCCGTCTCAGTTTCCGTCTCATTCAGCACCGTTCACGGCCTTGCAGAGAAGGCCGCCCGTCAGGCTCGCCGCACAGACCGGCCGCCCATGAACGCAGCTGAACGCCCCCACACCCGACCCAACAGCCCACCACCACGGTTGGAAAGCGTGTTGGTGGAAGCACTCCCCGTGCCCCTCAGCTACCGAGCAGCCGGCATGTTCCCGTCGCGCCAGTCGTTCACGCGCTTTCGATTGCTCGGGACCATCGGAAGCGCGTCGACCTCTTCGGGCGAGAACCAAGCGACGTCGGTGGATTCCTCGGACACCGCCAGTTGCCCGGCGACGGGGCGTGCCAGGAAGCAGATCGAGAACTCCTGCCGGACCTCGCCGTCGTCGTAGGCGATGACGTGACGGGGGTTGGTGTAGGTGCCGACGATGCCGACGATCTCGACGTCGAAGCCGGTCTCCTCGCGGGTCTCCCGGACGGCGCAGTCGGGCAGTGACTCGCCGATGTGCATGACACCGCCGGGGAGCGCCCACATGTCGTTGTCGCGGCGGCGCTGGAGCAGGATGCGGCCGGATTCGTCGACGACGACCACGGAGGCGGCCGGGACCAGGCGTTGCGCGGTCGGGGCGTTCGGGTCGTCCTCGTAGTCGCGTCTACCCATGGTTGTTTCCTTCCCATACCGGAGTGCCCCGGTTCCACAGGGTGTCCACGTGGGCGGCGAAGCGGTCGAACATGCCGTCGTTCTGGTACTGGCGCAGATGCAGCATGACACCGCAGGCGCTTACGGAACCTGACGGTAGATTTCGCGACGGTTGCCGACGGCCAGGACCCACACGATCAGTTGACCGTCCTCGACGGTGTAGACGACGCGGTAATCGCCGACCCTGAGCCGCCAGCGGGCGCTGTGCCCCTGGAGGGCTTTGATGTCGAACGAGGCCGAGGCAGTGTCGCCGGTGTCCAGCGCCTTCTGGAGTTCGGCGAGGCGGTGCAGGATGCGCACGGCCTCCGGGCGCGGGACCTTGAGCATGTCCCGCTGGGCGTGCGGCGTGAAGCGCGTGACGTAGCCCATGAGGTCAGCCCTGATCAGCGCGCAGCAGGGCGGCCATCTCTTCGAGTGAGACCGACCCTTCCGTGCCCTCGGACTCGGCTTCGTCGGCCAGCTTGTTGAGCCACGCCTCCTCGGCGTTCTCCGCGATCTCACGCAGGCGCTGGTACTCCTGGATGTCGATCACGACGGCTTCCTGCTTACCGCGCCGAGTGATGATCGTCGGGGTTTCCTTCCGGCGGGCGCGGTCTATGACGTCGGCGAGGTGACTGCGGACGTCGGCCATTGATTCGACCACCGGATTATTCATGCCATGAATGTAACAGATGTACATGAAGATCGGCGTCGGCGATGGCGTCCCGTCGGGGTCAGGGTCGGGGCCGGGGTGGTGAAGCTATGGGCAGCGATGTCATACCCAGGTGCTACCTTCCGCCGTCACAGGTGGACCGGACAGGGGCACACGAAGGGGATGAGGTCTGGTGGGGGCTTCGGAGTGGGACTACTACGTGCCGTACCAGGAGGACCTGAACGCCGCGCTTCAGCAGCTGCGGCGGGAGGTGTTCGAGGCAGGGGAGTACTACTGGGTCAATGGCGCCGACTGGCGACCGGCAGAGGAACGGGAACCTCGGCCGCGGACTCTGGAGGCGCTGTGGGAGGTCGAGTTGGTCCATGAGGCCGGCACCCACTCGATCCTCGACGTCTTCCTCGTGCTCGGTCCGGACGACGCCCCGGACTACTACGCCAACCTTGTGGAACCGGTGACGGACGAGGAGGCGCTCGAGTTGCTGGGGACGGAGAAATTGACCCGTGCGCACGTCAAGGACTTCGACGTGTTCCCCCGCGAGCGGTGGGTCGGACCGTGCGCGGTGCTGCACGACGCCGATGGGAAGCCCCAAGAGATCCGCTTCTGCGGGCACTCGGGCGACTGAACCGCGGGGGCTGCGACGCATGCTGAGCATCCCACCTGCCGACAGTTACGACGGAACGCCGGCCATCGAACCAGGGCGTGCGGCACGGGAGTTGGGCGCCCGATGACAGGGATTACGAGCAGCCAGGTGCTGCTGCGTTCACCGCGTCGGCGACCGTGTCGCGGAGCTCGGCTTTGGACGGCGTACGGCCCGAGCCGTCGAAGGTGCGCGAGAACAGCGGCTCGTCCCAGACACGGTTCGCCATGGCCGCGAGGTGGATTCCCCGGCGAATGATCTCGACCTCGCTTGTCCCCCGACGCTTGGCTGCCTCCTTGATGATCGCCAGGCCCTCGGGGTCGGCGTAGACGTTGATGCGTTTCATGGGCATGTGCCAAGGGTGGTCCATTTGGCAGGACGGTGTACGTCTGGTCGCTCGGCTCAGCCGACAGCACGGGGTGCGACCCCAAAGGGTGGGATTCGGTCACCGATTCGGGCCACAAGCGCCCGCTTCTGGCCGTATGGTTTCCGCCATGTTCGAGACGATCCGTTGGCGCTGTCACATACACGCGAACGACCGCCGAGCCGCCGAGCGAGTGGTCGGGCGGATTGCGGCTCGGTTGGATCGCCCCGTCGAGATCGAGAACTATGAGCGGTACTGCAAGTTCCCCGAGCTGGCCGTGTTACGGCTGGTCTCGCCGCTCCAGTGCCCTACGCCGGAGCGCGCTCTGATGACCGCCCTTGAGTGTGCGTGGAGGATCGCGACGCCGTGGAGCCTTGGCAGCCAAGGGACAAGCACCCACCACGAGTTCGACGGCATCGCGGCTGCCAACGTCGGTGCGCACTTCAGTGTCCCGGGCATCGAGTTGATGGAGTTCAACATCACCGATCGGACATGACCAAGTCCCCTCGAAGCAGCCGCAGTTGGGCGCCAGACGGTCGCCGGCAAACCGGGGTGCCCCCAGGTCATCGACCTGAAGGCACCCGGAGCATCACATGCGCGGTCCGACTCCCCCTCGTACGGGAGGGCGGAAACCCCTACCCCCCGAACGTCACCACAAGCCGCCCGTCCGAAGCCAGCGACCAGTGCAGTGCGCCCGTGTAGGACGAGCAGCGGGAGCCGTTCGTGCCCGACCAGAACTGGTTGGACGTATCGGAGTTGCCGATGATGCGGTCGTTCGTGCCGCTGCTGCTGCGGCAGGACGTGTTGTTGCGGAAGACCGAAGTGCCGCCGTCGAAGGTGAAGTTGCGCTCGGTGTTGTCGATGCTGACGTTGTCCGAGACCGCCATCGTGCCGGGGTTGCTGTTCCAGGTGAAGCCGTGTTTGCCGTTGTCGTAGGCGATGCTGCGGCGGACGATGTGGTTGACGGCGATGTCGTCGCCGCCGAGCTTGTAGCCGTTGCGGTCGCCGTTGCCGGCCTGGGAGCCGTCGGTGAGGGTGCCGTTCTCGTAGGCGAGGGAGTCCTCGATGGTCACCGGGCCGATGGGGCCCGTGTCGGGCTTGGTGTAGAGGTCCCAGCCGTCGTCGATGTTGTTGTGGGCGACGGAGTAGCGGAAGACGTTGCCCGCGCCCGTCGTGAGCTTGGCCGCGAAGCCGTCGGCGTCCTCGCCGTCCGAGTCGGCGTTGTCGTGCGACTCGGCACTCAGGATCAGGTTGTTGGCCGGCCAGTCGGCGGTCGGGGTGGTGGAGGCGCTGCGGCCGAGCTGGAGGCCCGTGTCGCGGTTGAAGCGGGTCACCGTGCGCTCGACGACGTTGTTGCTGCCGCCGATGTAGATGCCGTTGTCACCGGCCCGTTCGACGACGAGGCCCTTGATGTGCCAGTAGTTGGCGTTCAGTTGGAGGCCGCGGTTCGACGAACTCTCCGTCTGCGCCGAGAAGTTGAGGACCGGGGTCTCGCCCTGGTAGGCGGCGAGGGTGGTGCGGGCGGACGACGTGCCGTTCTTGCCGACCGGGATCGTGACCGTCGTGGAGTGGTTGTACGTGCCTCCGCGGACGTAGATCGTTCCGCCTGCGGTGATGCGGCTGATCGCCGAGGTGAGGGTGGTCGGCGCCGATGGCGTACCCGCCGCGCTGTCCGTGCCGGACGGCGATACGTAGAGGGCGGAGGCCGGCGTCGGCGTGGTGCCGCCGCCGTCCGGGACGTTCGCGTCGAGGTAGTCGATGTTGGGGAGGCCTGCGGCGGCGGTGGGGTTGAGGCGGATGGTGTTGCTGCCTGCCACCACCGGCACCGTCAGGGTCTTCGTCGTCCACCCCGTCCAGGTGCCGGTGCCCTCGAACGTCGCCGTCGTGACCGTCGTGCCGTTCACCATGATGCTCACGGCACGGGCGGTGGTGGTGCCGTTGGCGAAGCGGACGCTCAGTGTCGCCGTGCCCGATGCGGGTGCGGATACGGTGAACTGGGCGTACGAGTTCGCAGAGTTGGTGCCGTTGCAGAATCCGCTGCCGGAGAAGCCGGTCCAGTCGGAGTCGATGGTGCCGGTGCAGACCGCCGGCGAGGTCTCGGCCTCATAGCGCGTGGTCGCGGCCTGTGCCGTGGTGCCGGACAGCGCGACGAGTGTGCCTGCCAGCAGGCTGACGCACGCTATGACGGGTCTCAGTTGCATCGTGGTTCTCCATCTCCAGGACGGTTGGATCAGGTGGATCAGCTGCCGGGCACCGGATTGGAAAGCGCTTTCTCTCGGAAGTTAGAGGGGTAGTCCTGAACACGTCAATAGTCGCGTACTTGATCGTTGTTCACATGCATGGATAGCTAGAGGGGGTTAGGTCACTCCGGTTGCCCGAACGCTTGGCCATCGGCTTGGGCGGGCGACCACAACCCAACGCGCACCCCGGCCGTCTCACATGGCGTCACTGAAATCTGAAATGCCCCAAGTGCCCATGTGATCCCGGAGGTTACGCACATGTCCTCATCCCCCACCGGCCGTCGCACGCCCCGCGTCGCGTCAGCATCGGCATCGGCACTGGCCCTGACGCTGGCCCTCGGCGCCGGCCTGGCGGCCGTTCCGCTCGCGCTGGCCGGTACGGCCGGTGCCGCAACTCCGTCCGCCAAGGCCGAAGTCAGCTTCAACGACCGGGAGTTCAGCTACACGGCCGCCGCCGGCCAGACCAACAAACTGACCGTCACCGAGTCGTACGCCGACGCCACGGACCACACGAACATCACGTTCGCGATCGACGACGTCGTTCCGATCAGCGTCGGGCGCGGGTGCGGCTACCCCAGCCCCGCGGACCACACGAAGGTCCTGTGCACGGTCATCACCGTGGACAGTCAGAGCCCGTACCGGATCCTGAACATGAACCTGGGTGACGGCAATGACGTGATCTCGTTCAACAACACCACCGACCAGGCCTACTACACCAATACGATCCTTCTGGGCGCCGGCAAGGACAAGCTGACCGACATAGGCAGCGTCGACGCCAACTACGTCAACGGTGGAGCGGGCGACGACAACATCACCGCAGGCCCGGTGTCTTTCGTCCGCGGCGGTGACGGCAACGACACCATCAACACCGTCGGCGATGTCGCGGAGGGCGGCAGGGGCAACGACGTGATCCGTGGCGGCGCCGGAGACCAGCACTTGCGCGGCAACGACGGCAACGACACCCTCTACGGCGGTACCGGCAACGACCTCCTGTACGGCGGCGCGGGCAACGACGTCATGTGGGGCAACAGCGGCATCGACCAGATGTGGGGCAACAACGGCAACGACAAGCTGTACGGCGGCCCCGGCAAGGACATCCTCTCGGGCGGCACCGGCCAGAACGTCGTACGTCAGGACTGACGGCCGCAGGTCACAGGGGTGACCCAGCCCCGTCCGCACAGGCAAGAGGCCCCGGAGGAATCCAGGGCCTCTTGATGTCGGGGCCGCAGCAGCGGCTGACGGTGGCCTGAGTAGGCATACGGGCTCAAGCCGCGGCCTCGGCCAGGCGGTGGAAGGCCTGGGTGGTGTGCGGGTGGGCGATCTCGTCCAGGAGGTGTCGCCAGTCCAGGTCCATCACGGCGACTGCGGGGTGCGCCTGGTCCCAGGCGGTGAGCAGCGGGGTGAGGTCGCTCTCGGAGAGGGTCGCGATCCGGGCGTCCGTCGCGGTGGTCGGCGTCGAGGTCAGCAGCGCGTTCATGGGAGTACCTTTCCGGGCCGGGGCGGTGAACCGTTGGGTTCGCTGGGGTTCGTTCGTGCGGTTCGTTGGGGTCAACGATGCCGTTTCCCGGGTGGCGGAACCATGGAGTGACCTACCGGAACGAGGGTGTAGCTGGCTGCACCTCCGAGGGGGCTGTTCTCCCCCTTGGCAGCGCCGCGGCCAGTTCCGGGAATGCTCAGGGGTCCCGTGGGCAACCCCTGACGTGGCACCCCGAGGGCAACCCTGACCACATCCCGGTGACTTCCCTGATCTCCGGCGCTCGGGGTTGTGGCTCCGGTCGGCTCGCTGCCACGTTGGGCTCACGGGCAACTTCCGCGAGGCAGCTCCCACGAAGCAACTCGTGATCCAGCTCGTCAGCGATTTCCTCAGCCGACTCGTCAGAACCTCTGAAGGGACTTCATGCGACCGTTCTTCAGAACGCTCACCGGAGTGCTCGCCGCCGGCCTGTTCGCCGGAGCGTTGGTGCCGGGCGTGGCGACGGCCGATGCCGGGACTCCCGGCGAAGGCCCGGCGGCACAGGGGGCACAGGGGGCACAAGGAACACAGGGGATCCAGGGGATCCAGGGGATCCAGGGGATCCAGGGGATCCAGGGGATCCAGGCGGTCATCGACTGGGGACCCTGTACGCAGGACGCCTCGGCGGAGTGCGGGACCTTACGTCTGCCCGTCGACTGGGCGCGTCCGTCCGGGGAGAAGTTCGATCTGGCTGTGGCTCGGCGCAAGGCGACCGATCCCGGGCGCCGGATCGGAGTGCTGCTGGTCAATCCGGGTGGGCCGGGGGATTCGGGGGTGGACTTCGCCGTGCGGCGGGCCCCCGCCCACTTCAGCGCGGACATCCAGGAGACCTTCGACATCGTCGGGTTCGACCCGCGGGGTGTCGGCGCCAGCGCGCCGGTCAGGTGCTCGCAGGAGCTGCTGGACCAGCGGCCGTCGGCATATCCCCGCAACCAGGCGGAGTTCGCTCAACTCGCCGAGTTCAACCGCACGTTGCGCCAAGACTGCCGCCGGCACAGCGGTCCCGTCTTCGATCACGCCGACACCTTGAGCGTCATCCGGGACATGGACGCGATCCGCGAGGCTCTCGGCGAGAAGAAGATCTCCTTCTTCGGCCACTCCTACGGCACCCTGCTCGGCCTGCAGTACGCGGAGCAGTACGGCGACCGGATCCGGTCGATGGCCCTGACTGCGAACATTGACCACAGCCTGGGCCTCCGGGAGTTCCTCGTTTCCTCGGCGGTCACCGCAGAGGACTCGTTCCAGCAGTTCGTGGCGTGGTGCGAGCGCACCAGCTCCTGCGCGCTGTACGGCCGGGACGTCACCGCCGTATGGGACCAGTTGCTCGCCAGGGCGGACCGCGGGGAGATACGCGACCCGGCGGACCCGGACCAGGTTCTCACCGCGAACGCGATCACGCTCGTCGCCTTCGGGAGGTTCTACGGCCCGAGCTGGGATGCGCTGGCCACGTATGTGGCGCAGTTGGACGCCCAGAAACCACAGACACAGACAGCGGCACAGACTCAGGCAGCGGCACAGGCGCAGGCGCAGGAATCTGAGCCTCGGACGACCGCCGAACCGTTCCACGCCGTGTTCTGCCAGGACTGGCGGTTCCGTCCCAAGAACTACCGGGAGTTCACCGAACTCACCGCTGCCGAACTGCGGGCCGCACCGCACATGCGCGGGTCGCCGCGCGTGCACGCCGCGACAGCGGGCTGTGTCGGCTGGCCGGACGAGGTGAACAACCCGCAGCACCGGCTGCGCATCACCGAGGCGCCCAAGATCCTCATGCTGCACTCGATGCACGACCCGGCGAACAACTACTCGTGGGCGACCAATGTGCACCGCCAGACCCGCCGTACGACGGTCCTGCTGCCGTACGAGGGGGCCGGCCACAGCGTGTACGGCCGCACCGACTGCACACGGAACGCCGTTGACGCCTACCTCACGGAGTTGAAGCTGCCGGACGTCGGGAGCCGTTGTGCCCCCGCCACGGCCAACTGACTCCAACGTTGCCCCGGGGCCCGCCCGTCAAGGCAACGGACCTCGGGGACACCGGAGTTGTCTACTTCACGTCAATCAGGTGGTGCGGCGGAACCGTGACCGTCCGCGCGCCCTCCGTGCCGCCGAGGATCACCTTGCGCAGGGCGACGTTGTTGTTGAGGTTGGTCTCCTGGAGGCGGTTCTCCGGGTTGGCGATGACCTGGATGTAGTACGTGCCGTTCGGGAGCCCGGTGACGTCGAAGGACTGGCCGGGGCGGTACTGGGTGTACGTGTCGCCGGAGCCGACGTCCAGGACCTCACGTACCGAGAGGGAGTTCTTCTCGCCGCACGCCGTCGACAGGTCGGTGTTGAAGGGGTGCCAGTTGGCGTTCTTCACCGTGTAGTCGATCGCGTCGGTGTTGGCCAGGCAGAACGCCTCCTTGCCGCTGCGCACCTCCTTGGTCTGGTCGGCGCTCAGGAGGCGGTAGCTCGCGAAGTCCGTGAAGTGCCAGTGCTCGTGGCCGGACCGCGGGTCCCACTCCATCGTGCCGGTGGGCGTGTAGCCGATCTGCTTGCCGTTCGCGTCGTAGAAGTACTGGTACGCGTCCATCATGGCCTTGCCCGGCTGACGGAAACCGTCCACGACCAGCGGAGCCGGACCGGCGTTCCAGACGTTCGCGCTGAACGCCAGGTAGTCCTTGCCGGGCACGTCCCCGTCCTCGCCGTCCGTGATGGCGATGTCCCACGCCGGCAGCGAACGCAGGTCCGGCTTGGGCACGTCGGCCGCTACGCCCGCCCTGCCCGTGGGCCGCTTGGCGGCGGCCTTCAGCCCGGGCGCGACGCGCGAACCGTCGGTGTGGCCCCGACCGTCGCCCAGGTGGTGTGCCGTACCCCGGTCGACAAGTGCGTTGGGGAAGGCGGGAATTGTGGGCGCGTCCGCACCGCGCGGACCGTAGTGGTGCACGAACGGGGCGGAGTTGTTCGGGGCCCCGTGAGCCCCCTGAGCCCCATGGGCTCCGTGCGCCCCATGGCCTGCTCCGTGGCCGCCTGCGTGGCCGCCTCCGTGCTGGGCGGAGGATCGCGCGCTCAGTCCGACCCCGCCGCCGACGCCGCCCTCACCGTCCTCGTCGCTCAACTCCCGTACCGTCACCTTGATGGTCGGCCGGTCGTCCGGGATGCCGAACAGGTCGCGGTACTTCTTCGCGATCGACACCTTGGCCGTGTACTCGCCCGTCGGCAGGTCGACCGGGTTCTCGTAGTCGATCGCCGTGGCGTTGGACGCCCAGCCCTTCTCGACGCCCCACACCCCGCCCAGCGTGAACGGGTTCCAGGAGCAGCCCTCCGGGAAGTGCGAGGTCGCCGGGGCGTCCGGACGGATGCGTCCGGAGGCGTTGTTCGGGCAGAACGTCCCCGTGTTCGTCGCGACTTCCTCCCCGGCCGCGTTGCTGAACGACACCTCCAGGAAGCCCGGCAGGCCCTTGAAGTCCTTCACCATGCCGGCCGGCAGTCTCTTCACCTGCGCCTTGCCGTCCTTGCGGATGATCTGCTCGGCGACGACCGGATCCTTGTACGACTTCCGGGTCACCTTGAACTCCAGCGGTACGTCGTCCACCGTGACGTACGTGCCGAGGTCCACGTAGACGCCGGGTTCCCCCTGCCAGCGTTCGGCCTCGACGGCGTCCGTCGCGGCCACGAGCCGGAGCGTCGGCTTGGTCGCCGCGGCCTTCGGCGCCGCCCCGGCCCCGGGAGCCGCTCCGGCCACCGACACCACGACGGCCAGTGCGGCCGCCGCTGCGAGCGCCGAGTGCTTCATGCGCTTGCTGCCGGTGCTGGTACTCGTACTGCTGGTACTGCTGGTACTGCTGTGCTGCTGAGTGGTCATCGGTTCCTCGTCTGCCAGTGCCATGGTCAAGTGGCAACGGACTGAACTCAGCCCACGACCGGCCGACATACGTACGGACGCACCCCACGCGCCCAAGCCGCATCTGTGAGCAACCTGTGAGACAGGTGAAGCAGTCTCCAGGTTGCTCCGCGACGAGAAATTCAACCGTAAACGGCTGAACCGACGGTCATTTCAGCCGTCGCAGCCGCCTACAGGATCAGGAACAGGGTCGGGAGCGGGCTCGGTGACCGGATCAGGCACCGGCGTCTCCTCAACGGGATCGGGATCCACGGGAGTTGGCGTGACCGGCTCCGATACGGGGTCCGCCACCGGCTCCGGCTCCGGCTCCGGCTCCGGAACCTCCGGCGTCACTGGAACCTCGGGCGCCACAGGCGTCTCGGGCGCCACAGGTATCTCGGGGACCGGCGTCTCCTCCACCGGGCTCTCCGGAGGCACGTACACCGGAACGTCCGGAGTCTCGGGAGTCGCCGGTTCCTCCGGTGTCTCCGGGGTCGCCGGGGCCGCCGGTTCCTCGACCGGTGGCTCAGGCGCCGGAGCTTCGGGCGCCGGAGGCGCAGGCACAGGCTCGGGTTCCTCCACCGGAGGAGCCGGCGCGGGCTCGACCGGTGCGCTGGGAACAGACGCCGGCGGCACAGCCGTACCGCCACCGCCACCGGAACCGCCACCAGTACCGGAACCAACACCGGTACCCGTACCGCCCCCCGGAGTCGGCGTGACCGCCGCAGAAGTCCGCACCCCCACCCGCACCCCCACCGGCACCACCCCCGGCGGCACCTCCCGCACCCCCTGCGGCACAACTGCCGGGACAGTCACGGGAGTTGCCTTCAGCGGCAGCGGAAGGGTCGCCGGTACCTCGGCCACCGGGGCCGGTGCCAGCGGCTTGTCCGCGAGGGGTACCCGGGACCGTTCCTCCAGCTGAATCTGTGGGGAGCTGAGCGCCAGCGTGATCGCGACGGCCGCCGCGGCCGAACCCGTGGCCATCGCGAGCGCCTTGGGCACCTTCGCGCCGGTGACCGCATGGCGTACCGCGTGCAGCACCCCGCCGGTGTGCCCGCCCACGCCGGCCATCACGGACACGGCGCCGGCCGACCCGGCGGCGAACGACAGGGCGAACTTCCCCGTGCCGCCCACCAACAGCACCAGCAGGGCCGGGCCAGTCAGCGCGGGCAGGCGGTCGTTCGTACGCATCAGCAAAGCGAGCCGGTGGCGGCAGTCGTCGCAGGTGTCCGCGTGGGCGAGGAGTTGGTCGGACTGACGGCTGGTCGCGGTGCCGCGTACGTACGCGGGCATACGGACCCAGTACGGCTCGCAGGCGGTGTTGTCCGGGACGCCGGGCTGTTCGCGCAGGAAGGCCTGGCGCATGCCCTCGCGGGCGCGGTGAAGGAGTACGGCGGTGGCCCCCTCCTTGGTACCGGTGCCGATCTGCGGGCCGATCGCCGCCAGGGGCTGGCCCTCCGCCTCGGCCAGCCACAGCGCCTTCACCCAGCGGTCGGGGAGTTGGCCCAGTACTCGGACCAGGAGGTCGACCGAGGAGACCTGTTCGGCGGGGTCGTCCGCGTGGCGGTACTGGGAGATGACCCTTTCGGACCTCTCCGGCCTGTCCTGCGGATCCTGCGGGGTCTCGCGCGCCGAGTGACTGCCCGCGGTGGCTGCCAGGTGCCGGACCGTCGTCATCAGATAGGCGGGCACGTTGTCGATCTCGTGCCCGGCCGACAGGCGTCGCCACACACGGAAGTGCGCCTCGGCGACCAGGTCCTCCGCGGCCCAGCTGCTCTTGGTGAGCGAACGCGCGAACGCAACGAGACGCGGCTGCTGTTCCTCGTAGATCCGGGCATACGCGGCGGTGGCCGCGGCAGTCGCGGTGCTCGTACTCGCTGCCGTGGGTGCGGTAGGTGCGGTGGGGCCGTCAATCATGAGCAGGAACGCTCCAGTTACCTGCGAGATGGGTGTTGCCGATGAGTTTGTAAGGCTAGATGACAAAAAACTCAAGTAATTACGGAAGGTGATGCACGTCACATGCAGTGACTCCAGGAACGGCGTAATGCGCGGGCCCTCCGCGAGGTCGAGAAGGCAGCTCGGTACGACCCCTCGCACAACTGGCCCATAGCCTCACCCGAATGGGAAGTCGATCATGTACAGAACCCTGGAGCAGTCCGCACGCGCCCGCCTGATCACCCCTGGTTACCAGGAGCTCCCTCTCGTCGTCACCCTGCGCTATGACGCCGCCGACCCGCTCGCCGTCAACATCGACTTCCCCGTCGACGTCTCGGTCGACGGCGAGGAGGTGACCTGGACCTTTTCCCGGTCCCTCCTGGAGGAGGGACTGGATCGCGCGGCCGGGATCGGCGAGGTCCACCTGTGGCCGTGCGGACCGTCGCGCACGGTCATGGAACTCCACTCGCCGTACGGCCTGGCCGTGGTCCGCTTCCGCACGGCACAACTCCAGCGCTTCCTGCACCGCTCGTACGGAGTCGTCGCGCCGGGTACGGAGGATCTGGGCCCGGCGGTCGAACGCGGCCTCGCCCTGCTGCTCGGCGGAGTCTGAACGCCCGTACGCGCACAGCCCGGTGCGACTCCGTCCGCGAAGGGAACGTACGTTGTCGGAACGCCCGGATCACCCGCCGGCGCCTCCGACGGTCCAGGGGAGCCCCATCGTGATCGCAACCATGACCGTGACGCTCGCCGGCGCGAACTCGCCCGGTGAACATCTCCAGTTGGCGCTCTTCACGACGGCGTCCGCGGTCCTCTTCATCTGGCTGGGCCGGAGACAGCGCCGCACAGGCCGTAGCTTCGCCATGCCGGACAGGACGATCAGCGTCGGCGGCGCGCTGGTCCCGCCCCAACCTCCGAGACGCGTCCACCGGATCACCGGGTGCGCCGCGATCGTGTTCGGTGGCATCTTCGTCCTCCCGGCCGTCTACAACTTCGTCGCGGCGGTGTACGAACTACTGAACTGAGCCGCCAGCTCCCCGCACCCGCTTGTTCCGTGAACTCGCGTACTCCGTGCACCCACTTAATCCGTGGCCACCCGCCGCGAGGGCCTGTACTTTCCCTCCCATGACCGACAGCAGCCGAAAGGGCAATGCCGCGTAGGCGCCCGTCCGCCCTGCGGGGCGAGATTCCCGTGCGGGAACATCACCAGCGGTGGTACGCCCCGATCGACCGTCTCTCCGGTTCCTGCGCCGCCGACATACGCCGGCTCGAACGCGCCCGCTTCTCACCCGAGTCGACGGCGCAAGCCTTCTGGCACTGGAAAACGCTCGCACGCGGACCACTCCGCCAGTTCACGCAGCACTACCCCGAACAGGGGTGCTCCCCGCTCGTGTGCGACTGCCAGCCCGGCCTCTCCCGCGACCACCTCGAAGAGGTCCTGCATGCCCTCCCCCGGAAGAGCGCCCGTGAACTGCGCACGCTCGTACGGTCCCTCGACCGCACGATCCTCGACCGGGCCACGGTGATCCGGGCGGACGCACCCGACGTCGTCTGGTGGCGGGGGAAGTTCTGCGATTCCTACTGACCGACCGTTCAAAGCGTTCAGCACGTTCAAATAGATCAGAGCGTTCAGAGAGGGGAGACAGCCGCTTGAGCAGGAGGCGTTACGTCGCCCGGGGCGTGCCCGGCGGTTACCGGATCTGGGACAACCGGGGCCGCCGCTGGTGGGGCGACCTGTACGAGCTGTGCCCCGACGACCTGCTGACCGAACTCAACGGGGCGGCGGACCCCGACCGGATCACCGCGCTGCTCAAGAGGTACCGGGCGCTGAAGCGGTAGAGCGAACGCGGGCACCGGGCTCCTCGGGACCCCCACGACATCACCGACGGCGGCCGGTCCGTCGTACAGCCCCCGCACGGGCCGTACGACGGGCCGGCCCTTTCGTATGTCACGCCCGGGCCGCGCGGAAAAGGTGTAGCGGGCTACACCCCGGGTTCGGGAGATCACTCCCTCGTGGCGGAGAGGCGTTCCCGGGATCGTTGATCTCGGAAGCAAACGGCTCCCCCACCTGCTCCTCACCTGGCACTTTGCCTGGCTCGCCTGGAAGGAAACCCCATGAAGTCCCTGCTCGCCTCCAAGCCGGTCCTCTGGTTCCTGTTCCTGTTCAACCTCGTCGTCGCGGCGGTCGCGCCGTTCGTCGTCGACGGTACGCAGGGCGTCATGACCGGTGTCGGCATGGGGGTCGTCTCGCTCGGCGCCGGCGTCAGCCTGTTCAAGAACCGCGGGCGGCAGCAGGAGCGGCAGGCACAGGGACAGGGACAGGGACACGGGTCACGCCGGCAGCGGGCCTGACCACCCCCCGCCAGCCCCACCTCCTTCCCCCACCTCCTTCCCCCACCTCCTTCCCCCACTTCCTTCCCCCCTCCCCCCAACTCCCCTTCCCCCACTCCCCTCTGCCCGTACCGCAGACCTTGGAGATCCCAGCCCGTGGCTACTTTCCTCTACAAGCTCGGCCGTCTGGCCTTCCGCCGACGGTGGACCTTCACTCTTCTCTGGGTGGCCGTGCTGGCCGCCGTCGGCTTCGGTGCCGCGTCGGCGCCCGCCGCGCCCGACGACCAGAACAGCATGCCCGGCATCGAGTCCCAGAAGGCGTTCGACCTCATGGAGGCGCGCTTCCCGGGGACCGCCGCCGACGGGGCCGGCGCCCGGATCGTGTTCATCGCGCCGGGCGGTGAGAAGATCACCGCCACCGAGAACCGCGCAGTGATCCAGAAGCTCGTGACGGACGCCGGCAAGGGTGACCAGGTCGCCTCCGCCGTGAGCCCCTTCCAGGCGCAGGCAGTGAGCAAGGACGGGACGACCGCGTACGCCACCGTCACCTTCAAGGCCAAGGCCGCCGACCTCACCGACGCCAGCAAGAAGTCCCTCGAAACCGCCATCGACACGGCCCGGGACTCCGGGATGACCGTCGAGGTCGGCGGGGACGCGCTCGCCACCCAGCCGTCGGCGGGCGGTGCGGCCGAGGCGATCGGTATCGCGATCGCCGCCCTCGTACTCCTCATCACCTTCGGCTCGATGGCCGCCGCCGGACTTCCGCTGCTGACCGCCATCCTCGGCGTCGGCATCAGCATGGCCGGGATCATGGCGCTGGCCAGCACGTTCGGTCTGTCGGAGACGACCGGCACGCTCGCCACCATGCTGGGCCTGGCCTGCGGAATCGACTACGCCCTGTTCATCGTCTCCCGCTACCGGGAGGAGCGGAGCAAGGGCCACGCCCCGCAGGAAGCCGCCGCCCTCGCCACCGGTACCGCCGGTTCGGCGGTCGTCTTCGCCGGTCTCACCGTCGTCATCGCCCTCGCCGGACTGTCTGTCGTAGGCATCCCGATGCTGACGAAGATGGGGCTCGCCGCAGCCGGCGCGGTCGTCGTCGGTGTGCTGATCGCCCTCACGCTCGTCCCGGCGGTCCTCGGCTTCTGGCCGAACAAGGTCCTCTCCCGCCGGATGCGCAAGCGCGGCCACGCCAAGGAGGACACCCACAACAACGGCGGCAGCCGCTGGGCCCGCTTCGTCCTGCGCCGCCCGGTCCCCGTGCTCCTCGCCGCCGTCGCCGGACTCGGCACCCTGGCGATACCCGTGATGGACCTCCAGTTGGGCATGCCCGGCGACGAGGCCAAGCCCACCTCCACCACCGAGCGCCGTGCCTACGACGCCCTCGCCGACGGCTTCGGCCCCGGCTTCAACGGTCCGCTGGCGATCGTCGTGGACGCCAAGGGGGCGAGCGACCCCAAGGCCGCGGTCGCCGCCATCGAGAAGAAGATCGCCGCCACGGACGGAGTCGTCTCCGTCTCCCCCGCCCAGTTCAACACCGCCGGCGACACGGCGATCTTCTCCGCGGTCCCGGCCACCTCGCCCACCGACGAGAAGACAAAGACCCTCGTCAAGACGATCAGGTCGGAACGTCCGGCCACTGAGGGGTCGACCGGCGCCGAGTTCGAGGTCACCGGCACCACCGCCCTCAACATCGACGTCGCCGAGAAGACCCAGGGCGCGCTGATCCCGTACCTGATCGTGGTCGTGGGCCTGGCGATCCTGCTCCTGCTCCTGGTCTTCCGCTCGATCCTGGTGCCACTGAAGGCGGCCCTCGGCTTCCTCCTCTCGGTACTGGCGGCGCTCGGTTCCGTCATCGCGGTCTTCCAGTGGGGCTGGGGCGCGGAGCTCCTCGGCGTCGAGACGACCGGTCCGATCATGAGCCTGATGCCGATCTTCCTGGTGGGCATCGTCTTCGGACTGGCCATGGACTACGAGGTGTTCCTGGTCGCCCGGATGCGGGAGGCGTACGTCCACGGGGACGATCCCCAGCAGGCGATCGTGACCGGGTTCCGGTACAGCGCCCGGGTCGTCGTCGCCGCCGCGCTGATCATGATGGCCGTCTTCTCCGGGTTCATCGGAGCCGGCGCTTCCATGATCAAGATGATCGGCTTCGGGCTCGCCATCGCGGTCCTGTTCGACGCCTTCATCGTCCGCATGGCCCTGGTCCCCGCCATCCTGGCCCTGCTCGGCAAGGCCGCCTGGTGGATGCCCCGCTGGCTCGACCGGATCCTGCCCAAGGTCGACGTGGAGGGCGAGGCGCTCACGCACCGCTCCACCCCGACGGCGACGGGTTCGACCCCGGCACCGGTCCCCGCCCCCACCCCGTCCCCGGTCCTCGTACCCGACCGGGACAACCACTCCGACCGGTACTGACCCCCAGACCGGGGCCGCCTCCGTAGCAGGAGGCGGCCCCAGCGCCGGACCCGTGGGGACGGGGAACGGCGCACGTCCCGGGGCCGGCGACGGACAACTCCCCCCGTCCGCCGCCGGCCCCGAGGACACCGACACGTCAGCAGCAAGAGCACTGCAAGAGACACCGCAAGAGGCACAACACCGCCTGTGCCACCGCTCATCGGCCCGCAGCCGCAGTCCACGGCCCGCCGACAAGACAGACCACACCGCACCGCACCGCACCGGACCACTGAGACGGAAGCAGGACGACACCCCGATGAAGACCTCCACGATGGCAGGGCTGGCCACTCTGGCGGCAGGCGGCGTATTCCTCGCCGGGATATCCCTCGGCACGAACAACGACAACGACGGCAGCGGAAACGGAAGCAACGGCAGGACCCCGGTCGCCGCCACCCCCCAGAAGGCCCCGGCGAACGGCCCGTACGTGGCCCTCGGCGACTCCTACACCTCCGGCCCGAACATCCCCTCCCAGGCCACCGCCCCCGCGGGCTGCGACCGTTCCGACCGCAACTATCCCTCCCTGGTGGCCGAGCAACTGAACCTGACCGGCGCCGACTTCCGCGACATGAGCTGCACCGGCGCCACCATCGCGGACCTCACCTCCCCCCAGTCCACCGACAACGGCGTCAACCGCGCCCAGCTCTCCGCCCTGTCGGCCGCGACCCGCCTCGTCACGATCGGCATCGGCGGCAACGACATCGGCTTCAGCTCGCTGATCAAGCAGTGCGTGAAGTCGGGCGTCCTCCACTACGCGATGGGCAGCGGCAAGTACTCGGCCGTGGCCGCACCCTGCCGCGAGGAGTACGACTCAGGTGCTACGGACGAGATACAACTCAGGATCGACAAGGCGGGCACCCGCCTCGCCACCGCACTGGCGGAGGTGAAGCGCAGGGCCCCGCAGGCCGAGGTGTACGTCGTCGGCTACCCGGCGATCCTGCCGCCGAAGGCGGGCAACTGCGGCCGCGAGATGGGCCTCGCCCCCGCCGACGTGCCCTTCCTCCACAAGGAGGCGCAGTCCCTCAACACCACCCTGCGCGAACGGGCGTCGGCGGCCGGTGCGGTGTACGTCGACACGTACAAGCCCTCCGTCGGCCGCGACGCCTGCTCGGACCGTACGACCCGCTGGATCGAACCGATGATCCCGCTCGCCCCGGCCGCCCCGGTCCACCCCAACGCCCGAGGCGAACGCGGCATGGCGGACGCCGTACTGAACGCCCTCGGCACTCCCGAGTAAGAGCAACCAAGAGGAAGAGGAAAGGGAACCACGGAGCTGAGGCGGGGTCCTGCTGTGCGCTCGCGGAGGTACGGCCGCGAGCACACAGCAGGACCCCGCCTCAGCTTCAGCGGGAGTCGGAGTTTCAGAAGCATCGCCATGCCGACCCCACCCGCGGCCACCACGGACACGAGTGCCATCGAAGAGCCGTTCTGGTGAAGGGAGTTGACGGCATGAGCTGTCAGCCGTGCCCCCGCGGCCCCGTACGGCTCGCCGAGCGCGATCGACCCGCCCCGGGTGGTGAACCGGGCCGGGTCGACGTCGAGTTCGGCACGGTAGGCGAGCAACTGGGCAACGAAGGGCTCGTTCCCGGTCAGGACGTCGACGGAGTCGAGGGTGCGGCCCGCGCGGGCGAGCACCCGCAGGGTCGCCGCCACGGGAGCCGGACCCTCGATCTCGGGCGACCCGGCGCTGACAGCCGTACACCTCGACAGGGCTCACCCCGGCGGCCCCCGACCGCTGGACGGTCCACGGCGACCTGACCCTGGCCGGCGTCGTACGGCCCGTCGACCTCGACCTCACCTACCTGCGCACGGGTCCTGACCCGTGGGGCGGCGTACGGGCGGCGTTCCGCGCGACGACGGAACTGCGGCGCGAGGACTTCGCGATGAACTACAACCAGGTGGTACGGGCGGGGATCGCGGCGGTGGGGGCGACCCTGAAGGTGGAGCTGGATGTACAGGCGGTACAGGGGGGCGAGGCACTGGGCCTCCCCTGACAGCCGAATGGTGCCGGAGCACGCACCACTGCGGCACTCCAGCCAAAAACACTGGTCAGGGCGGTGACGGAGAGAGCACAGGGGGTTACTGCCGCCCTGGGAGCGGTTGCGGCCCGAGCTGCGGGTTCTCACCGTGGGCCCAAAGAGAGCAGCTCTCGAAAGGACTGCGCATGCGCGCCCTCGTATCCCGTTCCGGCTCAGGCTTCGGCCCCCGCTCCCGCGGGCTTCTCCTCCCGTCGTCCGTCGTCTGCGCCGCGCTGATATTCGGCCCGGTCGGTACGGCCGTCGCCGTCACCGACGCGACCCGGGACGCCTACGCCTCCGTCGGCGCCGACTCGTCGTGGTCCTCCGCCTACTCGGACCGTGTCCTGAACCGCATCGGCGCCCTCGAACGCGCCGACCGCACGAACGTCCTCACCCCCGTCCTGAACGTCCTGACCGACCTCACCGAACAGACAGGCACCGGCCGCCTGACCGCGGCCCAGGCGGCCGGCTTCGCCAAGGCGGTCGAAACGGCGAACGTCTCGCTCAAGCAGCGCCTGGCGGAACGCACCGGCACGACGACCAGGTCCGTCGCGGCCATGGCCCTGGCCGACCCGATCTCGGACCTCCTGGCCCAGCTCCAGGCGACCCTCAGCGGCCTCCTCGACACGGTGACCGGCCTCGTCGGCGGCCTCCTGGGCACGGTGACCGGCCTGGTAGGCGGCCTCCTCGACACCCTGGGCAACCTGCTCGGCGGCGTCCTGGGCAGCTTGCCTCCCCTGCCGGTGGAAGTGCCTCCGATCGCCCTGCCGCCCCTGGAACTGCCGCCCCTGGAGCTACCAGCGGCCGAGCTACCGGCGGCCGAGCTACCGGCGGCCGAGCTGCCGGCGGCACTGCCTGCCCCGGTCACTCCGTAGCCCGGTCACTCCGCCCCGCCCCTGCCTGATCGGCGGCAGGGGCGGGGCGAGCCGGTTCGCGCCCGGCCCTGCAATTCCGCGACAACCGTGCGCGCTTCAGCGTCAGTCACCGGCGGTCAGTGGCGCGCGGATGTCCCGTCCCCGCGAAGGCGATCCAGCAGGTGTCATGGGCGGTGTCCAGGAGATACCAGACGCGACCGCCGCCGGTCACCTCGATCTGCCACTGCTCACAGGTCCGCCCCCGGTGGGTGCCGTGGGCGAGAGTGCCCCTCAGCCGGTGGTACCGGGGCGTCTCGACGGTCGGCCGGGGATCCGTACGCATGACGACCCAGGCCCGGTACGTGTTCTCCCGGGCCTGCTGAGCCAGGTTCTCCCGGCCCTTGGCCGACGCCCCGTCCGCGAACCGGACCTCCCAGTGGCCCCCGGCGCCGACGGCGCGGCACGGTCTCCGCGCCCCGCGCTCACACGACGTCCCGCGGGTCCGGAACCGGACCGTAGTCCTCGTCATGGTCCCTGGTCAGCGCGGCCAGCAGCACCGGGTCGGAGTGCACCTCCGCCGTGTGCTGCCAGGCGATGAGCATCTGCGCGACGGACGCGCTGTTGCCGACGGAGTCGGCGGCCCGCATGGTGTCGACCAGTTCGACGGCAAAGGCATGCACGTCGGGCTCGGGCAGAAAGCCGACCCAGGGAAAAGCCTCCGGCAGTATGTTCAGGAGCAGCTCCATCCTGCCGGGCTCCCGGCGCGCCAACGCGGCCAGCATCCGAGAGGCCGCCGACACCACGGTCTGGTCCTGCTCCGCCCGAGCGGCGGTGGTGAGGACCAGGTCCTCCCCGTCCCTACGGTGCAGCAGCAGCCGGGGCGACTCCTTGAGCCGGGCGAGCGTCTGCTTGTTCTTGTTCACCAGCTCGGAGAAGTTCACGGCACCGTTCTCGATGGCCATGACTTTGAAAGTACTTCGAAACTCCACCCACCGCCATGACCAGCCTCCGCCACCACCCGAAAGAGTCACCGCTGCCGACACCCGGGACGGACAGGACCTGGCCCTCACCACCGCCACTCAATCAAGGCATCCGCACCCGCTGCACCGGCCGAATGTGATTCGCTGCCGAGGTGACCCAGGACATGGAGACCCTCGTATTCGAATCCGCCCCGGCATTCGAGGCATGGCTCGGCGAGAACCATGCCCTCTCGCCCGGTATCTGGCTGAAGCTTCGCAAGAAGACCCCCGGAACCGTCGCGCTGGACTACGCCCAGGCGCTCGACGTGGCGCTCTGCTACGGCTGGATAGACGGCCAGAAGGCCAAGTTCGACGACCAGTGGTGGCTCCAGCGGTTCACCCCGCGCAGACCGCGGAGCAAGTGGTCCAAGATCAACCGGAACAAGGTGGCCGCCCTGACCGAACAGGGCCGGATGCGTCCCCCCGGGCAGGCCGAGGTCGACCGCGCCAAGGCGGACGGCCGCTGGGAGGCGGCCTACGACAGCTCGACGACCGCCACGGTGCCGGACGACCTGACGGCGGCCCTGACCGCCGACCCCGCCGCGTCGGCGTTCTTCGAAACCCTGGACCGCCAGAACCGCTACGCGATCCTGCACCGCCTCCAGGACGCCAAGAAGCCGGAGACCCGGGCCCGCCGGATCGAGAAGTACGTGGCGATGCTGGCGAAGGGCGAGAAGCTGTACCCGTAGTCGCCCAGAGGAAGACGAGGGCTGTCGCTGCGTGCCGGAGGATGGTGCCCATGCACGCCCCCTTCGACCGCCCCGAGCCCCGTCGCGTCCCGCCGGGCGCGTACCCCATGTGGGACCGGGCTCTCGCCCTCCTCAACCGGGACCTGGCGGCGACCCTCCCCGAACAGGAACCCCTGCGACTGCTGGCCCTTCCGCCCTACGAGGCGGACGAGCCGGAGAACGTCTACGTCGCTCTGGCCAACGGCGAGTGGCACGGCAACCACCTGTACCCGGACTCGCTCGACGACCCTGCCTCCGCACTGGCGGTCGTTGCCGACGCCGCGCAGGAGACCGTCATCGAGCGACTGTGGCAGGCGTGGCCCGTGTGTGCCGAGCATGGCCTGGGCATGCATCCGCGGGATGCGGACGGACAGTTGTCCTGGTGGTGCGCGGGAGAACGGTTGCGTCGCGGCCCGGCCCATTTCCGCACGGCCGTGGGCGCGCTCGACACCCTCGTCCGCCCACGTCGCCCCAACCGCAAGAGGCGGCGGGCGAGTTGATGTCGCATCGGTCGCGCCGGGGAGACTCCGCATGGGCGTCCGACGGCCAGGACGTCCGCTCCGCCCCCCGTCAGGACCGCAGCTTGGGCAGCATCGCCCGGACGGTCTCCGCCATGGCCGGCCAGGCCTCCGTGATCTGCTGACCCGTCAGGGCGTTCAAGCTCTGCACCTGGACCTCGCACTCCAGGTTGCTGTCCCGGACCACCAGCCGGAGGTCGTTGAGGAACGCCGTGGTCTCCTTGACGTTCTCGTAGCGGAAGGCGGCTTCCCCAAGACCCGATACCTGCACCACCGCGCCTCCGGCTTCCTTCGGCGCCGAGGACAGTGCGTACTTGTGCAGCTTGATCGCGGTGGCCACGTCCTTCCACGCCGTGCAGTAGACGGTGGAACGGCCATCTGCCAACTTCTCGGCCATCCGGAAGCCCTGCAGGCAGGCGGAGCCGCTGCCCATCGCGGGATCGGCGCCGGTCTGCTTCCCCTTCGGCGGACCGTCCGTCGGCGCGACGGCGGCAGTCAGCGGGCCGAAGTCGACCTTCGGGCAGAGGTCCGTCGGCGGGCGGTAGTCGCCCGGCCCGTTCGTCGGCGCGGCCGGCGCGGCAGACGCCGTCTGCCGCCTGCCTCCAGCGTCGGCTGCCGCCTTCCCGTCGTCCCCGCCGCCGCACCCGGCCAGTGAGCCGAGGACGAGCAGCGCGCCCGTGCCCCATCCCGCCGTACGAATACCTGTGCCTCTTCGAGACAACCCCACGTTCTCTCCCCCTCAGAGCCGGCCCGTCTACGACCAATGGCTCCACGAGCTTCGCAAGGCGCACCCCCGAATCCATCAGGGAAAGTACGTAATCCTCTACGCAGACAACGGAACGCGTCACTCACCCGGACGGCCCTCGCCGGTGGCGCCCCCGGGCAGAGGTTGCTGGCCTGGAACCCGATCCCCGCGCCACCACCAAGGGAGTGCCGCATGCCCGGAAAGAACGAGAAGGATCCTGCGCCAGGGAACCTCACCGAGACCTTCGCCTTCGCCTGTCTCGACTGCGGCACCGCCTGGAGCCGCACCTTCGAGGTCGTCCTCCTCCCCGACCCGGCCGGCTTTCTCAACCCCCTGGAGTACGTCGACGAGGACGGCCGCGCCATGCGCTCCCCCCTGACGGACGCGGTCTGCGGCACCTGCGGAAGCCGCAAGGTACGCATCGGCTGACCGACGCCCAGCAGCCCCGCCTACTTCTCTCCCTCCTTCTCCTCGAAGGAGGCGAAGTACGCCGCCGCCATGTCCTCGTCCCCGTGCCCCTGCTCCTCGGCCCGCCTGAACCGCTCGGCGCTCGCGGCGGCCACGTCCAGCCGTACGCCGTGCCGCTCGCCCGCCTCGACGATCAGCCGGGCGTCCTTCGCGGCCGTGGACACCGCGAAACTCGCCGGAGTCAGCTTGTCGCCCAGGATCAGGCCCGCCTTGGCACGCAGGTAGCCCATGTCGAGCGGACCGCCCTCGATCGCGTCGAAGAAGCTCTGCGGGTCCACGCCGAGGGCCTGGGCCAGGGCCAGCACCTCGCCGGTCGCGCTGGTGGCGGCCAGCACCCAGCTGTTGGCGACGAGCTTGAGCCGCGTGGCGCTGCCGGCGCCGCCGTCCTCGCCGGTCCACACCGTACGGGCGCCGACCGCGTCGAAGACGGGCACGACGGCCGCCCGGTGCTCGACGGGCCCGGCGGCCAGCACGAGCAGTTGCCCGGCCTCGGCGGGCTGCCGGGTCCCCAGCACGGGCGCGTCGAAGAAGACGAGCCCCAACTCCGCTCCCAGCGCGCCCAGTTCACCGATCGCGTCCACCCCGGCGGTCGTCGACTGCACCCACGCGGCCCCCGGCCGGAGCCCGGGCGCGGCGTCGCGCAACACCTCCCGGACGGCGTGACCGTCGTACAGCATCGTCAGGACGACATCCGCGCCGCGCACGGCGTCGGCGGGCGTGTCGGAGACCTGGACACCGTTCTCGGCGGCCAGCGGCTCGGCCTTGGCGCGGGTCCGGTTCCAGGCCCGGACGGTGTGCCCGGACCGGGCGAGGTTACGGGCCATGGCGGCACCCATGATGCCGGTGCCGAGGACGGCGACGGTGAGGGCGGACGTGTCGGTCTCGGTGTCGGTGTCGGTCATGAAGTCAGTAAAGCAAGCGGAGGGGGTCTTGCCTGCTGGTGAATCCATCCACCAATATTCGGCACGATGGATAAAATATTGAACCGGAGCCGGCCGTGACCCCGGCACTGAAGTCAGCGAGCGGCCTCCTGGTCGCACTGGCCCTCTGCGTGCTGGGCACCGCCCCGGCCCCCGCCGTAGCAGCGACCCCCCGTTCCACCACTACCCCCGCTGCTGCCACCCCCATCCCCCACATCTGGCCGACCCCCCAGCAACTGAGACCCGGCCACGGCACCCAACCGGTCCCGAAGCGGGTCGTCGAGGTCGTCGGCCCCGCCACCGACCCCGCCGCGCGCGCCCTCGTCGAACGCGTCCTCCGCGACGCCGGCGCCCGCACCATCCACACGGTCACGGCGGGCCGCCCGATACCCCCCGCCGCCCTCACCGTCTACGTCGGCGGCCCCACCGAGAACCCGGCGACGGCAAAGGCGCTGAAGCACCTGAACGCCGCACCCCCCACCCAACTCCCCTCCGGGGGCTACACGTTGGCCACCGGCAGCGGCCTCGTCGCCCTGTCCGGGGTCGACACGACGGGCACCTTCTACGCGGCCCAGACCCTCCGCCAGCTCATCACCCGCACGTCCGTCCCCACCGCGACCGTCCGCGACTGGCCGGCGACCGCCCTGCGCGGAGTGATCGAGGGCTTCTACGGCGCCCCCTGGTCCCAGAGCACCCGCCTCTCCCAACTCGACTTCTACGGCCGTACGAAGCAGAACGTGTACGTCTACTCCCCCAAGGACGACCCGTATCTGCGCGCGAACTGGCGCGACGACTACCCGCCCGCCCAACTGGCCACCCTCAAACAACTGGTCGACCGCGCCGCCGAGAACCACGTCCGCTTCACCTACGCCCTCTCCCCCGGACTGTCGGTCTGCTACTCCTCGACCGCCGACGTCAGTGCCCTGGTCGCCAAGTTCGAGTCGCTGTACGCGATCGGGGTGCGCTCGTTCGCCGTACCGCTGGACGACATCAGCTACACGAAGTGGAACTGCCCCGCCGACGAGCAGGAGTTCGGCACCGGAGGCGGAGCGGCCGGCACCGCACAGGCAGCCCTCCTCAACAACGTCGTCAAGGACTTCGTCGAGGCACATGACGACGTGACCCCTTTGGAGATGGTCCCGACCGAGTACTCCGACCTCGCCGACTCCCCGTACAAGACCGCGCTGCGCGACAAGCTGGACCCGTCGGTCGTCGTGGAGTGGACCGGCGTCGGCGTGATCGCGCCGACGATCAGCACCGAACAGGCCCGCCAGGCAAAGGAGTTGTTCGGTCACCCCATCCTCATCTGGGACAACTACCCGGTGAACGACTACACCACCAGCCGTCTCCTCCTCGGCCCGTACACCGGCCGCGAGCCAGGAGTCGCCGCCCAGGTCACCGGCATCACCGCCAACCCGATGGTCCAGGCGGAGGCCAGCAAACTCGCCCTGTTCACCTCGGCGTCCTACGCCTGGAACCCCACGGCGTACGACCCCCGGGCAGCCTTCCTGGCCTCGGTGAAGGACTTCGCCTCCGGCGCCCCCACGGCCACCGCCACCTCCCTCCGGATCTTCGCGGAGAACAACTACTCCTCCCTCCTCGACGCCACCGAGTCCCCGACCCTGACCCCCCTCCTCAAGGCGTTCACGACCGCATACGAAACCGGCGAGGGGCTGGAGAAAGCAGCCGACGCCCTCGCCTCCTACTTCAAGGCGATGGCCGCCGCCCCCGCCGACCTCCGCGCCCACCTACCCAACTCCGGCTTCCTGACGGAGACTTCGGCCTGGCTCGACAAGCTGGGCGCATACGGAACGGCAGGCGACACGGCCGTACAACTGATGCTCGCGCAGGCGAACGAGGACACGGACGCCGTGTCGACCCTCTACGCCCGCCTCCAGTCCCAGCGCAAGCAACTCGACTCGGTACCGCAGCAGATCGCCCCCGGCGTGCTGGACCGTTTCCTGTTCGACGCGACCTTGCGAGCCGCCCCCGACCCGGGCCCCGACGCCTCCTTCACCCCGACGTCACTGTCCCTGGCCCCCGGCGGGAGCACCACAGCAACGCTCACCATCGCCGACAACCGTTCCACCGCACCCACCACAACAACCTGGAAGATCACGGCACTTGACGGCCTGGCCGTCACCCCGTCCTCCGGCACGGTCACCGTCCCGGCCGGCGGCAAGGCCACCGAGACGCTGACCTTCACGGCGGCGAGCGGGGCGGGAGCGGGCGCAAGGTCGGCCGTCGTCACCGGAGATGGGCTCGTCAGCCGGGCGATTCCCGTGCAGATAACCGGAGTTGATGGCAGCACCCGTGCCCTCACCGCCAACTTCAGCGGTGCGTCGGTCAGTTCGGTGGACCTGGGCTCCGGGGCGTCGACGGAGATCCCCGTCGGCAACAACCCGGGGGAGGTCGTGGTCAGTTCGGACGGCCGTACCGCCTATGCGGCGAACCAGGGTTCGGACACAGTGAGCGTCATCGACGTCGGCACGGCGAAGGTCACGGCGACCGTGGCGGTCGGCGACGTACCGGCGGGGCTCGCCCTCACGCCCGACGGCCGGACCCTCTGGGTCGCGGACTACTCCGACGACGCGGTCCAGCCGATCGACCTCGCCACCGGCACGGCGGGCGCGAAGATCCCGGTGGGCGACGGGCCGGAGAACATGGCGATCACCCCGGACGGCACCACCCTGTACGTGGCGAACATCCACGACAGCACGGTGAGCCCGGTGAACCTGGCAACGGGCGTGGCGGGGACGGCGATCCGCGTCGGGCCGAACCCGTTCAACGTGGTCGCGGCGCCCGACGGCCGGACGGTGTACGTGTCCAACTCCGGCGGCTCGACGGTCACTCCCATCGACACCGCCACGAACGACACCCGCCCGACCTTCCTGGTCACCGGCCAGGCGTACGGCCTCGCCGTCTCCCCCGACGGCAGGACCCTCTGGGTCAGCGCGAGCAACGGCAGCACCGTCACCCCGCTCGACACGGTGACCGGCGCTCCGGGCACCCCGGTCACCGTCGGCCGCTCCGCGTTCGACGTCACCTTCGACTGGAACGGCTCCACCGCGTACGTCACGACGGCCGACGCCGGCACACTCGTACCGGTGACAACGGCGACGGGCACGGTCGGTACGCCCCTGAAAACGGGCGCGTATCCGCTGGCCGCGACGGTGACGGGGGTGCCGGTCGACTAATTCCAACGGTTCACCCGCGCCCCTGCCTGTAGGGGCGCGGGGAACTGCGCGAACAACCCCAACGCACCTGCAGCCAACACACCGCCCTACTCAAGGGGCGCGGGGAACTGCGCAAAAAACCACAACGCACCGGCAGCCAACACACCGCCCAACCAGCGGAGCGCTACTGCATTTCGGCCCACGGGTCGATGACCGCCGGACGGGCCGGGGCCTGCGCGGCGACCGGACGGCAGGTGAAGCCGAGGCGGGTGAGCGCCGCGACCATCTCCTTCTCCGTGAAGTCACGCCGGTCGAGGCGCGTGATGACCGCACCGACCTGCTTCACGGGGTAGTCCACGCCACCGATGACGACGGCCGCACTGGTGAGGGGCTCGGGAGCCACCCCGTCCATCTTGTGCTCGACCTCGCTCATGATCAGGTCGAACGGGAATCGGGCGATCACACAACGCATTGGTGCCTCCGCGGGTCAGAGAAGGGTCCGAGCCAGTGGTTCTGGGGCCAGTCGGCTGTTCTGGGGCCAGTTGATACGGGGCCGGTCGGCCTGACACCGGCCGGCTGGGGTGAAACGGGGGCTGGAGCTGGGGTCAGCTGCCCTGACGTGCGTCGGAACCCGGTCGCCGGGTCCGGGGTGCCCGGCGCCGGCGGCTGCGTGGCTCGCCGGCGGCATCCGGTTCCGTACGGGCGGAGGTGCTCCCACCCGACGTACGCGGCGGCTTGGCACCGCCACCGGTCGGACGCGACGCCTTCTTGGCGCTGCCGCCCGCCGTACGGGCTCCGGCGGCGCCACCCGCGGTGCGGCCCTTGGCGGCGCCACCACCACCGGACGTACGCGCCGTGGCCGTACCACCTTCGGTGGCTCCACGGCGTGACCGCGAGCCCCCACCGGCACCTGTACCGGCACCGGACCGGGATCGCGAGGACCTGGACCGGCCGGAGCCGTCGCCCTTCGGGGCGGCCGGCGGGGTCGGGGCCGGGGTCGGGAGGACCACCGGTATCCCCGAGGGAGTACGGGCGCCGGTGATGCGAGTGAGTTCGGCACCGCCGGGGGAGACCTTGGCCGTGTTCGGGTTGACGCCCGCGGCCTTCGTCAGGGTCCGCATCTCGCGGCGCTGCTCGGGCAGGACCAGGGTGACCACGCTGCCGGAGGCACCGGCGCGGGCCGTACGGCCGCCGCGGTGGAGGTAGTCCTTGGCACCGCCGGGCGGGTCCACGTTGACGACCAGGTCGAGGTCGTCGATGTGGATGCCACGGGCGGCGACGTCGGACGCGACCAGCACGGTGACCTCGCCGGTCTTGAACTGGGCGAGCGTACGCGTGCGTTGGGGCTGCGAACGGCCGCCGTGCAGGGCTCCCGCACGGACACCGCTCTTCAGCAGGTGCTTGGTGAGGCGGTCGACGCTGCGCCGGGTGTCCATGAACATGAGGACGCGTCCGTCACGGGCGGCGATCTCGGTGGCGACCGTCTTCTTGTCGACGTCGTCGACGTAGAGCACGTGGTGCTCCATCGTGGTGACGGCGCCGGCGTGCGGGTCGGTCTGGTGCACCACGGGCTCGTGCAGGTAGCGGCGGGCGAGCCGACCGACGTCCGCGTCGAGCGTGGCGGAGAACAGCATGCGCTGGCCCTTGCGGGGCACCAGGTCGAGCAGCCGCGTGACCTGCGGCAGGAAGCCCATGTCGACCATCTGGTCGGCCTCGTCGAGGACGGTGATGGCGACGCGGTCGAGGCGGCAGTCACCGCGGTCGACGAGGTCGCGGAGCCGGCCGGGCGTCGCGATGACGACCTCGGTGCCGGCGGCCAGCGCACGGGCCTGACGGGCGATGGGCAGCCCGCCGACGATCGTGGTCATCCGCAGTTCCAGCGCGCGGGCGTGCGGGGTGAGCGCGTCCACGACCTGCTGGGCGAGCTCACGGGTGGGTACGAGGACGAGTGCCAGCGGGCGTCCCGCCTCGGAGCGCTGTCCGGCGATCCGGGCCAGCAGTGCCAGGCCGAAGGCCAGGGTCTTGCCCGAGCCGGTCTGACCGCGGCCCATGACGTCAAGGCCTGCGAGGGAGTCCGGCAGCGTGGCCGACTGGATGGGGAAAGGGACGGTGATGCCCTCGACGGTGAGGGAGGCCAGCAGCGAGGGCGGCAGGCCCAGGTCGGCGAACGACCGGTTCATGCAGAACCTTCCTCAATGCGGCACGTCGACGGTTTCACGGCATCGCACAGCGCCCGCCGCGACAGCGGCAGTACGCAGGGCAAAAAAAGGGGGCCGTGGGGACGGGCCGAAAGGAAACGAGCGGTGAAGGGGGGTTACCCCAAGAACCAAGAACCAAAGATCCAGGGACGGGCTACCGGTGTCCGGTGCGGAATCGTCCCGAAAAAAACTGTGAGCCGGGGCCCACACCCCTAGGTGCGGGCCCCGGCCACAATCACGTGGTGTGCCGATCCACTAGTGGATCGCCAGGTTCACGCGGATCAGGCGGGGAGGATGTTCTCCGCCTGCGGGCCCTTCTGACCCTGCGTGACGTCGAACGTCACCTTCTGGCCCTCGTGGAGCTCACGGAAGCCCTGGGTGGCGATGTTCGAGTAGTGGGCGAAGACGTCAGCGCCGCCGCCGTCCTGCTCGATGAAGCCGAAGCCCTTTTCCGCGTTGAACCACTTCACGGTACCGGTGGCCATGTCAAATCTCCTTGGGGCATGCTCGGAGATCCGCACCGTGCGGATCTCGCGTCGCCGCAATGATTGCCCCGCCGGAACTAACACCGGAAATCTTTGGGAACCACAACTGCAACTGAAAACGACGGTAGCACAGAACGCGCCCCCGGGGAGCTGCGGCAATGTCACACGTCCGGCGGGAATAGCCGCTCCGGGCCGAAGATCGCGGGGAGCGCCCCGAGAGCGGCCGACGTCAGGCGTCAGACGTTCCGGTGCCGTACGTGCACATGGCCGTCGTGAGGGAAGGCGGGCGGTGCCGCCGGCAGAACGCGGTCGAGGTCGTACCGGCTCTTCTGGGCGACCCGGCACGAGGCCACGTTGTCCTCCTGGTGCAGGAGTTCGATGCGCTGGAGGCCGTCGGGACCGGGGGTGCCGAACGTGTCGAAGGCCCAGGTCGTGAGCGCTTCCAGGGTGCGCGGGGCCACTCCCCGGCCGCGGGCGTGCGCGGCGGTCCAGTAGCCCACCTCGGCCGACCGTCTGCCGGGGGCGACGCCCTTGAGGACCACGTGACCGACCAACATGCCTTCTTTCGCGCCGAGTTGATCCTCGACGGCCGCGAAGGCGAACCGGTCACCGGCCTCCCAGTGGCGCTGCTGGGCGCGGATCCAGCGCAGCCCGTCCTCGTCGTTCGCCACTGAGTGACCCGTCCAGCGGCTTAGTGCGGGATCCCGGCACGCCTCGACCAGCGCGGCGACGTCCTGGGGGCGCCAGGGGCGGAGGCGGAGGGCGGGAGCGGTGGGTGTCGCGGGCGCGTGCAGGACGACGGGGGCGCTCATCGGCCGGCGTCCCGGGCAGGCGGGCGCAGGGGCTCCGTCGTCACGAGCCGTCCGAGCCGCCCGAGTCGCCCTGCTGTCCCGACGACTGCTTCGAACGGGTCGACAAGCTGCGCAGCACCTCGCCCGCCGCCAGTACGACGTAGGCCACCCCGCGCGCCCAGCGCGGCCCGCCCCGGGACGCCCACACGACACAGACGCACCCTCCGACGACCAGCGCGAGGATGACGCTCAGTACGAGTATGTCCACGTTCTTCCCCCTCCTGCTTCTGCGGGCCCTTCGGCCCTGGTCCGCGACATCCTGGCAGCCCGTGGGGGCGGATCGCCTCAGCCGCAGGTCACAGTGCCCTTTCGTACGGACCTTCAGTACCGGCGGCACGGCAATGGCCACCGGCCCCATGACGCACCCTTTACGCAGGCCATACGGAGACCAGAGGTTCCGGCCGCCCCCGAAGCCGTACTCCCTCCCGACGGGCCGGAACCGGCCCTGCGACAGGAGGCACGGTGCGCTTCACCCGGAACCCGACCGGCACCCTCTTGGTGGGCGGCGCGTTGAGCCTGACCCTCGCCGCGCTCGTCTACCCCGCCATGCTCGGCATCCAGAACGTGTCCACCTCGCCCTCGCGGATCGTCGCGCAGACGTCGTCCGGGCCGCTCACGGAGGCGGACCGGGACTTCGTCGTCAAGGTGCGGGCGGCAGGGCTGTGGGAGTACCCGGTCGGGCAGATGGCGATACAGAAGGGGACCTCGAACGCGGTCGTCACCGCCGGGCAGCATCTCGTCGCCGGGCACGCGGCCCTCGACGCGACCGTACGGCGGATCGCTCCGCAGCTCGGGGTCACCATCCCCAACCTGCCCAGTCCGCAGCAGCAGGGGTTCGTCTCGACGTTGAGCGCGGACAGCGGGCAGCAGTTCGACAGCGACTTCGCGAACATCCTGCGCATCACGCACGGGCAGATCTTCACCACCGTCGCCAAGATCCGGTCCACGACCAGGAACACACTGGTGCGCGCCCTGGCCGACCAGGCCAACACCACCGTCCTGGACCACATCTCGGTCATGGAGAAGACGGGACTCGTCAATTTCGACCAGGTGCTCTTCCAGGAGACCGCGCCCCCGAAACTGCCCGCCACCGACGTGACCCCACCGGCCCCCGCGCCCAACGCCCCGCTCGTCGTCCTCACCCCACCGCCGTCCGCTCCGCAGGGTTGACGCGGTCGTCGGCTGCGGGTGCGTTGGGGCTGGTCGCGCAGTTCCCCGCGCCCCTGAGATGCGCGGCTTCGCCGCGCACTCAAGCGACGCAGGAAGCGCGCCCTGAAACGGCGCACGGAGTGCGCCGTCAAGGGGCGCGGGGAACTGCGCGACCAGCCACGACGCACCCGCGGGGTGAGTACGCCCTCTAACGTCCGAGCCAGACCGTCGTGTCCGGACCCAGGCGTCCGTCCGGCTCCAGGGGCGCGCTGCTCAACAGGACTTCCCTGGGCGGCAGTTGAACCGGCGCGTCCGACAGGTTCGTCACGCAGCGCCAGTCGTCCGTCCGGGCGAAGTCGAGGACGTCCGGGGCGGACGCCGCCGCCCACGTCAGGTCCTCGCCCTCGATCAGGCGGCGGCGCAGACCCAGGGCCGCGCGGTACAGCTCCAGGGTCGAGCCCTCCACCCCGTCCTGTGCCTCGACGGCGTACGCCTCGAAGCCCGCCGGCTGCGGCAGCCAGGCAGCGCCCGGGCCGAAGCCGTACGACGGTCCGGTCGTCGTCCACGGCAGCGGTACCCGGCAGCCGTCGCGGCCCTTGCTCGCGTGGGCCGTCTGTTCCCAGATCGGGTCCTGGAGGGCCTCGGCAGGCAGGTCAGCCACCTCGGGGAGGCCCAGTTCCTCGCCCTGGTAGACGTACGACGAACCCGGCAGCGCCAGCATCAGGAGGGTGGCCGCGCGGGCCCGGCGCAGGCCGGTCGCCTCGGTGACCAGCGGGTCCGTACCGTCCGACAGGAGCCAGGCGTTCAGGTCGGTGCCCGGGGGGAGGGCCAGGCGGGAGGCGTGGCGTACGACGTCGTGGTTGGAGAGGACCCAGGTCGCCGAGGCGCCCGCCGAACGGGCCGTGGCGAGGGAGTCCGTGATGACCTGCCTCAAGTCATCGGCGTCCCAATTCGCCTGCAAGTACTCGAAGTTGAAGGCCTGGCCGAGTTCGTCCGGGCGGGCGTACAGGGCGCGGCGGGCGCCCGGGACCCAGGCCTCGGCGACCGCCATACGGGGCGGGGTGTAGGCGTCGAGGATCTTGCGCCAGTCGCGGTAGATCTCGTGGACCTCGTCGCGGTCGAAGAAGGGGTGCGTGCCCGGCGGGAGCAGGGCGAGGGCCTGCTCGCCGCTGAGTTCCGGGGCGCCGAGGTCGCGCAGGGGCGGGGTCAGGTCCTTCGTGAGGGCGTGGGCGACGTCGATGCGGAAACCGTCGACGCCCCGGTCCGACCAGAAGCGGAGCGTGGTGCGGAAGTCGGCGCGGATCTCCTCGTTGTCCCAGTTGAGGTCGGGCTGTTCGGGCGTGAACAGGTGCAGGTACCACTGGCCCTCGGACGTCTGGCCCTCGTCCACCCGTTTCCACGCGCTGCCGCCGAACACCGACTGCCAGTCCGTGGGCGGGAGTTCACCGTACGTACCCCTGCCGTCACGGAAGACGTAGCGGTCGCGGGCCGGGGAGCCGGGGGCCGAGCGCAGGGCCTCCTCGAACCACACGTGCCGGCGTGAGGTGTGATTGGGGACGATGTCGACCATGACCTTGAGGGCGAGGCGGTGCGCCTCGGCGACCATGGCGTCGAAGTCGTCGAGGGTGCCGAGGCGGGGGTCGACGTCGCGGTAGTCGCCGACGTCGTAGCCGCCGTCGGCGAGTTCGGAAGGGTAGAAGGGGCTGAGCCAGAGGGCGTCCACGCCCAGCGCGGCCAGGTGCGTCAGGCGCTGGGTGATGCCCTTCAGGTCGCCCAGTCCGTCGCCGTCGGCGTCGGCGAAGCTGCGCGGATACACCTGGTAGAAGACGGCCTGACGCCACCAGTCGGGGTCTCGGGAGGAAAGGTCGAGCAGTTGCTTCTGCATCGGTTCGGACACTCGGTGGCTCCTTCACGTTCACATCGACGGGCGACAAGGCCAACTCTGTCCAATTCGCCGGGAACGTGAACGCACGCGCCCCCGGAACGCCTCGTTCCCTGTGTGGTGGAATCGTGATGATCCACTAACCTCCTTTGCGTTTCCCCAGGTTGACACTCCGGTCCGCAAGATCCACGATGTGCAAACGCTGTGGCGCATATGACCAATGGGCCCGGTGTTCCTGAAACCACACTCCACACCACTCCCCCGGTACGGCCCGGCCGCATCGCGCTGCCCTCCCGCCGTACCCGGGTTCTCGCTCACGCGAAGATGGGATCCGTATGTCCATAGGGAGACGTGTCACCGCGCTGCGCCTGCTGGGGACGGGCGCCGCCGCGCTCGCCCTCTGCGCGGCCTCCGCCTCGGGGGCCTGGGCCACCGGGACGCCCGGCGGTGACGGCTGGGGCGCCAAGACCGGCGGCTACAAGCCCGGCACCGGCGCGGGCACGAAGACCGAGACCGACCGCTGTCAGTTCTCCCTCGACGGGGCGAACTACTACGACTCGGTCCGCGTCGACGACCAGAACCTCAAGCCCGGCGAGGACGGCAAGGTCCACGTCAAGGTGCGCACCGCCGGTGACGCCACCACCTGCACCGCCTCCCTCGCGTCCTACCTCGCCCACGGCGCCACCTTCGCCACCTCGGGCGAGCAGGTCTTCGTCGACTTCGACACCGTCACGGTGAAGCAGGGCGAGACCGACTCCCTCGACATCGCGGTGCCCGACGCGGGCTGCTTCGCGCAGATCGACCTCTACCGCGGCAAGGTCAAGTTCGACGGCAAGCTCGACGCCAACGACGGCTTCGAGCACGGCGAGCTGCCCAAGGGCCCGGACCGTCCGGTCATCAAGGACAAGCTGATCGCGGCCTGGAACGGCGGTACGAAGGACTGCACCGTCACGCCGCCGCCCGTCTCCGAGACTCCGGGCACCCCGACCCCGACGCCGACACCGCCGGCCGAGGAGACCCCGGGCACCGGCACCCCGACTCCCTCCGAGCCCGTCTCCGAGACGACCCCGCCCGCCTCCGAGACGCCGTCGACGCCGACGCCGTCCGAGTCGGTCCCGGAGTCCACCCCGCCGGCCACGCCGACGACCCCGGAGGGCACCCAGCCGCCGCTGGCCGAGACCGGCGGCAGCAGCGCCACCGGCCCGATCGCGGGCGGCGCCGCCGCGCTGCTGATCGCCGGTGCGGCGATCGTGGTCGTGACGCAGCGACGCAAGTCCGCCCGCGCCGGTTCGTGAACACGGACACAGGCACGGTCAGCGCCATGGTCGTCGTCATGATCATGGTCATGAACAGGGCCTGACGCACGAACAGGGCCTGACGTACGTACGCCCCGGTTCCGCTCCTCGTGAGCGGTGCCGGGGCGTTCGCGTCGTTGACCTACCGGCGCTCGACCGTCCCCAGGTACAGCTTCACGTACCGCTCCACGTCGATGTCCAACGCCACGTCCGCCAGGGGCTGTTGGCGGAAACCGTGGTGGATCTCGGCCTCGCCGGGGCGCGGCCTGCGGTCGACGACCGTCTGGCCCCGGGCGGGGCCGGGGGCGAGGGAGACCTCGACGGGCAGCAGGCTGGTGGTCAGCCCCGCCGGGTCGGCCACCGAGCAGACGGCGCCCGCGTCGCCGAGACCGCCGGTGGGCGTGGGGTCCCCGGAGGCGGCCGGGTCACGGTGGGCGAGCAGGTCACCGGCGAGCCGGGCGCCGGGCTCGTCGCTCTCCCGCAGCCGCCGTACGTCGTCCGCCGGCACGACGACGCGCCGGAAGACGTCCAGGCCGTACATCGTGATCGGCACCCCGGCGGTGAGCAGGATCGCGGCGGCCTCCGGGTCGTGCCACACGTTGAACTCGGCGACGGGCGTGGCGTTCCCGACGTCCACCGCGCCGCCCATGAAGACGATCCGCTCGATGTTCCGGGTCACCTCGGGGTGCGTACGCAGCAGCAGCGCGATGTTGGTGAGCGGGGCCATCGGGATGAGCGTGACCGGGCGGGGCGAGGCGAGGATCTCGCGGCGCAGCAGGGTCACCGCGTCCACGTCGACGAGCGTCCGGGTGGTGGACGCGGGCAGGCCGAGGTCGCCCATACCGTCCCGCCCGTGCACGTGTTCGGCGGGCCGCGCGGGCTCGATCAACGGGCGCTCCGCCCCGCGCGCGACGGGCAGATCGGGGGCGCCGGCCCGGTCGAGGACGATCAGGGTGTTCCGTACGACCTGGTCGACGTCCGTGTTCCCGGCGACACAGGTGACCGCGCGGAGGTCGATGTCCGGGTGCCGTACGGCGAACAGGAGGGCCAGGGCGTCGTCGACACCGGTGTCGCAGTCGATGATGACGGGGACGGGGTGGGCGGTGGTAGCGGGCTCGGCTGAACTTCCGTACTGGGCAAGGGTGTTGAGGTGCTGGGCGGGGGTGTTGGGTTCGGCGGTCGTCACGGTGGGGGCTCCTTTCCCGGCTGCACAGGGTCCCAGTGTCCGGCGTCGCACGCGGAAGCTCCGGGGCACTGGGCGCTTCTGATGGATCTCCGTGGGAGAAGGAGCGGCGTTCGGTGCGTGCGCTCGGCGTGCCGTGTGAAGGGACAGGTGGCTCCGCCACCTGTCCCTTTGCGCCGTGCGGCGAGGGTGCGTGCCGGGCGTCGCGACGCCGCGGAGATCCATCAGAGGCGCCCTGGCCCCGGAGCTTCCGCCCGAAGTCGGCTGCGACGGTCAGCTCGCCGCCAGCTTCTTGAGCAGCTCGGCCGCCAGCGGGGCCGAGGACGCCGGGTTCTGGCCGGTGACGAGGTTGCGGTCGACGACCACGTGCGGGGCCCACGGCTCGCTCTCCTGGAAGTCGGCGCCCAGCTCCACGAGCCGGTCCTGGAGCAGCCACACCGCCTTGTCGGCGAGGCCGGCCTGGGTCTCCTCGGCGTTGGTGAAGCCGGTCAGCCGGTAGCCCGCGAAGGCGTTGGTGCCGTCCTCCTTCGTGGCGGCGAGCAGCGCGGCCGGGGCGTGGCAGACCACGCCGAGCGGCTTGCCGGACTCCAGGGCGCGGGTGAGGAGTCGGCCGGAGTCGGCGTCGACGGCGAGGTCCTCCATCGGGCCGTGGCCGCCCGGGTAGAAGACGGCCGCGTAGCCGGCGACGTCGATCTCCGCCAGCTTGAGCGGGTGCTGGAGCTCGTCGAAGGAGTCGAGGACGCCCGCGATCCGGTCGGCGTTCTCCTGGCCGCCGTTGACTTCGGGGGCGAGGCTGCCCCGGTCGAGGGGCGGCAGGGCCCCGCCGGGTGTGGCGACGACGATTTCGTACCCCGCCGCCTTGAACGCCTCGTACGGGGCGGCGGCCTCCTCGGCCCAGAAGCCGGTGGGGTGCAGGGTGCCGTCGGCGAGGGTCCAGTGGTCGGCGGCGGTCATCACGAAGAGGATCTTCGACATGGCGGGTGCTCCAAGGGGTCGGTCGGTCAGTCCGATGGCCGAAGACAGCGGCAGTGACAGCCAAAGAGGGGTTCCCACGGCCGCTGCGTCCGACAGCCAGTGAATCCAATGGCCAGTATCGGCATACCCCCGGGGTACCACCCGCCGGCCCGTTCCACTCACCCGTACGGCCCGGCCCGCTGGTGGGACGGCGCGGGCAATGGTGCCGTCGGAGGAGATATCTGACGTACCGGCACTTCTGGAGGACCCCTTGATGACCCGTCGGCCGTCTCCCCGTGCGGTACGTCTGCTCGCCTCGGCCGTGGGGATGGGCACCCTGCTGACGATGGCCGCGTGCCTGCACGAGGGGGACCGCACCGAGGGCGCTTCGGAACGCCGGCAGGCCAGACCCGCCGCATCGGCCCCCGCCGCGAAGGCCGCCGCCTCCCCCACCGCCCCGCCCGCCCTCACCGACGTCCAGGCCCACGACGCCCTGCTCACCGACGCCGACCTCGGGGCGCCGTGGGCCGGTACGGAGGGCGCCGCGCTCTGGCGGGACGCGCTGCTCAAGGTGACGACGGACAACGCCGACTGCGGACGCCTCCTCGACGCCGCCTACACGGAGGAGCTGCTGGGCGAACCGTCCGGCGCCCGCGCCGTGGCCGGTTTCGACGACTACGACGAGGGCGGCCAGCTCCGCTACCAGGTCACCGCCCACCACCGCGCCGACGTGGACGAGCGGCTCGCCTGGCTGAAGACGCTGCCGCAGAAGTGCGCCCGGTTCACGGCGACCGGCCCGGGCGGCGCCCGCCAGGAGGTACGGGTCACGGAGGTCGCGCTGCCGGACGCGGGGGACGCGAGGCAGGGCCTGCGCCTGGCGACGAGGGGCGAGCTGGACGGCGCCCCGGCGACGCTCACCCTGGATCTCGCCGCCGTACGGGTCGGCGACGACGCGATCGTCCTCACCAACGGCGGCCTGACCGAGCCCCGCACGGAGTACACAATCCGCGCCCTCCAGGTCGGCGCCGACCGCCTGAAGCAGGCCAGGAAGCAGCCCCCGGCCCAGCCGCAGACCCCGGTGCAGAGCCAGAGCCCGAGCCCGACGCAGGGCCCGGTCAGCTCCCCGGAGCGGGAAGAGGGCCAGGGAGAGGACTGGGAGCAGGCACAGGACCAGAACCAGGACCAGGAGCCCGCCCAGGACTCGGAGCAGGACTCGGACCAGGACGTCTCCTGACCCAGCCGCCCCGAGGCGGCCGTGGGCCTCCCCGGCCGCCTCGCCCTACTCCCCGTCGAACCGCTTCCGCTGCGCCAGTACCTCCCGTGCCGCCGTGAGTGCCGTGCGGCCCTGGGCGAAGGCGTACGCGCGCAGGCGGGCCAGGGCCTCGTCCGCGCCGACCCGCAGCTGGGCCATGATCATCCCGGTGGCCTGGTGGACCTCGTCGTAGTCCGCGAGGAGCCTGCCCAGCCAGGGTTTCGCGGTCAGTCCCGTCAGCGACAGGGTCACCATCCGCGCCACGCACTCGGCCGCCCGCAGCTCGCGTTCCGTCAGCTCGCCGGCGGTGTCGCGGTAGAGCTCCAGCGTGCCGACGCAGATCCGGTCACTGCCGAGGGGCAGCGCGTACACCGCCCGTACGCCCGCCGCCGTCGCCTCATGGGCGAAGAACGGCCAGCGACGCGCGTCCCGGACGGATGCCAGATCGGGCGCCAGCACGGGCGTGCCGGTGTTCCCGGCGCGGCGGCTGGGGCCGTCACCCAGGGTCGCCTGGATCTCGGCCAGCCGGGCGGCCCGCTCGTCGGTCGCGGTCAGCCGTACGGGCATTCCGCCGGCGCACAGCGACACGCTCGCGCCGGTCACCGGCAGCAGTTCGACGGCGACGGCACAGATCCGTGCGGGAATCTCGCCGGGCCGGGTGTCCCGTACCCCGTCGACGATCGCCTCGGCCACCCATCCGTCGCCCCGACCGTCCATGAACCGCACGGCCATCGCCTCCCTGAACCCTTCGCCCAGTCCCGGGTACCCCCAACGCCCCTTTTACGCCACGCACCCACCGTAGCGGGACAACTACTCCGCAGGCCGGGATCGTCGCGTCGGGGCGACGCTCCACCACCCCTGGGGTGTCACCGGCACCACCCCCGGATCGGCCACTCAGGCCCAGGGACGAAGAGGGCCGCGACCGGCACGATTCCCTGCATGGAGAAGACGAAGAACACCCAGAAGACCGGTAACTCGGACAACGCGACCGGAATGAAGGAGGCCTTCGTCCGCCGCCTCACCGGCGCCGCCGGCATCGCCGCCGCGGTCGCCCTGATCGTCGAGGTCCCCCTGTACTTCATCTACTCGGGCCCGCCCCCGGACGCGAACGTCCTGGCCCGCCTCCTGATCGGGATCTTCGCGCTCGCCTTCCTGATCGTCTTCGTCACCTTCTCGGCCGTGAACGGCCGAGTTCGTGCACTCGGTCGTTCACACCTTGTCGCGCTCCCGACTGCCCCCTACGACGGGACGGTCACGGGTCGCATCTCCCCACGGTCCGGCCTGTTCAGGCCGGTGCGGGGACGGGTGCGGTGACGAACACCCACGCCGAGCGCGCGCGGTTGCGCACGTTGACCCCGGCGACGTGGTCGGCGGGCCCAGCGAGGCCGCACCGACGACAACAGAAACGGTCCCGGGTGGGCCGGTTGGCCCGCTCGGTGTGCCCGCAGCGCGGGCAGCGCTGCGAGGTGTATGCCGGATCCACCTCCACAAACGGGACCCCGGCCCGGCGGGCCTTGTAGGCGAGGTGCTGCCCGAGCTGGTGGAACGGCCAGGAAGACAAGGTGCCCCGCTGGTCGCGGCGAAGCCGTACCCGGTCCCGGATCCCGTCGAGCTGCTCGACGGCGATCCCGCGACCGGTGCGTTGCGCGACGGACACGATCTCCTTCGAAATCCGGTGGTTCACCTGCGTGGCATGGCGCTGCTCCTTCTTCGCCCGGCGGGCCAGGCGGCGGGTGGCCGAACGGCTCTGCTTCGCCTGGAGTTCGGCGCGTTTGCGGGCCTGCCAGCGCCGGTAGCGGGTCAGGCGGCGGCCCTGGTAGTTGGTGCCGTCGCTGGTGGTGGCGAGGTTGACGATGCCGCGGTCCACACCGATCCAGTCCACCGGCTCGTACACCTGCGGATCGGGAAGGTCGCAGATGGCGATCAAAAACCATTTCCCGCCCCGCCGGACCAGGTCGGACTCGCCCCTGCGGTACTCGGCCAGCGTCTTGAGCTGATCCGGCGAGCCGGTGTAGCGGATGCCGCGCATCCGCCCCTCCACCGTCCAGATCGACACCGTGCGCGCGTCGGTCTGCCAGGACAGGCACCGGTCGTCGAACGGCTGCGCCGCCTCGGGCCGGAAGCCCACCGGCGAACCGACCGTCTTGCGGTACCGCTTGGACCCCGGACCGCCCAGCCGCCCTGCCTTCAGGCCGCCCGCGAGCGCGCTGTAGGCGTCCACGACCTTCTTCACCACCCGCACCGCGGGCTGCGCCGACAGCCCGAAGGTGGCCTTGATATCCGCATACACCAGCTTCTGCAGGCCGTTGCGGTCCTTCACGCCCGACTCGAAAGCGATCCGGGAGACGTGGTCGGCGGCCCGGTTGCAGGCGCGCAGGGTCGCCTCCAGCGCCGCCGCCTGCTCCGACGACGGCAACAGCTTCACCTGCACCACCAGCTTCATGACACCCGAACCTAGACAGTGCGTCGCACACCCGGGCGGATTTCGCACGCAGTCACCCACCCTCGCGACCGTCCAGCATGCGCGTGCGAATTCCCGCCCCGCCGGACAGTAATGCGGGCACTCCGTCCCCCGGCCGGGGGACGCGGTGACGCTTCGCGTCACAGGTTCGAGATGCGATTCCTCCCCGGCGTGAACGCCGGGGCATCCTCGCAAGAATCAGGTGAACCCGGCCTACGAGTGGGCGGCCTCGCTGGCCTACTCGACGGGCCTCGTCTACGCGACGATCACCCTGGTCTCCATGGGCCTGGAGGCCGGCGCGGTGATCGCCACCGACCACTCGATCGACCCGACGATCGAGGTGAACGGCACGTACATCCTCTACGGCTCGATCAGCCGCGTCCTGCTCGCCCTCTTCCTGACGGCCACGGGCTACACGATCGCCCGCACGAACCTCCTCCCCCGCTGGACGACCCGCTCCGCCTACGCCCTGGCAGCCATCAACCTGGCCTTCGTCCCGTCCCTGTTCTTCGGCAACACCCCGGCCGACTTCTACGCCGCGAACGGCTGGGGCACGACCGCCTCGCTGGGCGCGATCCTCAGCTACTGGCTCCTGGCCCTGGGCATCTCGACCTACCGCAGCGCCGCCGGCACGAGGCACTGAGCCCCCTCAACTCCCTTTCCCCGTACGACCATTGCGGCGCCCCCCATCCCGGCGGGCGCCGCAGGCGCGTGTCACCCCGGGTCACCCCGCAGGGACCGCCTCCCGCGTACGGGACGACGACGTACGGCGGTCCAGGTGGACGACGACGTGGGCGTGGAAGCGGTCGACGGATTCGTCGACGCTGCGGATGAAGCCGGATTCGGCGTTGCCCCGGGTGTTGCCCATGCCACGGAAGAGAGACAGCCGGAAACCGGTGATCGGCGTGCCGTCCTTGGGGAGCAGGTCGGCCGGTTCCGGGCGGAGGCGTTCCAGGGTGCCGCGCGGACCCGACACCTGGCCGGCGAGCAACGCCTCGACATGCAAGTCCGCCGGTGCGTCGGCGAGTTGGCGGACGAGGCGCTTGGTCCAGGTGAGCGGGTAGCCCTGTTCGGGCGCGGCGATCTCGATGGACGTACGCAGCTTGCCGGTGCGCAGGTCGGCGCAGAGGGCGAGGATGCCGGGCGTGCCCTCGATACGGAGTTCGGCCTCCAGTCGGCCGTCCGCGCACAGTTGGTCGGCCAGGGCGGCGCGGCGCGTGCGCGGGTCGCTGCCGCGTTTCGCGCGCTGCACAGGCAGTACCTTCTGCCCGAGTTCGCCGCCCAGCCGCAGGCACACCTGCCTGACCAGCCGCTCCCAGCTCTCGACCACGTCGACGGCGCGGGAGTCGCCCTGGCACAGCGTCTCGTCGTCGATGCCGTTGCGTACGGGCACCCAGGCGGGGCCCATGTTCTGGAAGCCGTGGCAGCCGGAGTTCTCGTGCTGGAGGTAGTGCAGCAGCTCCTGGAGCAGCCAGGCGTGCGCCGCGTTGCCGACACCCTCGTGGCGGATCAACATCTGGGCCTGGTGGGCGACTTCGGCCCAGGAGAGGTGCCAGAGGGCGACCTTGTGCTTGCGCCGGCCGTCCGTCTTGACCTCGACCAGCGGGCTGCCGTCGAGTTCGACGTCGTTGGACAGCGTGATGACGGCCTCGTAGCCGCGCCGGGTGGCGATGTCGGAGTACGCCTGCACCTGGTCCGACTTGAGGGAGTTGCCGTTCGTCTTCGTCTCGACGAGCGCCGTCCACAGCTTGCCGGCCCGCTCGACGCGGATCACTCCGTCGGGTCGGCGCGGGGAGTCGCCGTTGGGCAGCGTGACCTCCGTGAAGGTCTCCATCCGGCCAGACGGCGCTCCGAAGGCGGCCGTCAACCGCCGCCCGAACTCGGGGACTTGGGTCATCACCGACAGCAGTACGGAGGTCGCCCGGGTCTCGCGCTCGCGGTCGCTCTTGAGGGCGGAGGCGGGGAAGAGCCTCGCCACCCGCCAGGCGTCGTTCTCGGCGAGGGACTTCTTGGCCACCTTGGGCAGCGTGACCTTCTTCTTCGCGGTACGAGGCCGGGGCGCCGCCTTGGCCACCGGCGGTTCCGGCGATACGGGCGGGGCGGGCGGTACGGGTGCGACCGGCGATACCGGACGCTCACCCACCGGCTGTGCGGGGATGGCGGCCAACGGCTCGGCCTGCACGTCCGGCGCCGCAGCCTGCCCTTCCTGCCCTTGCTCCTCCGCCGCCTCGGTATCCGCCTCCGCCTCGTCGTCGATGTCGACGCCGAAGTCCGCTGCCAGGCCCGCGAGTCCGGACTCGTACCCCTGGCCGATCGCCCTGAACTTCCAGTCCCCGCCCCGCCGGTAGAACTCACCGAAGAGCAGCGCGCCGACTTCGCCGGGGCTCTCGATGGAGAAGCGCAGCAGGCTCTCGCCGGAGCCGTCGGCGAGGGTCAGGCACAGGTCGTGCAGATCGGAGAAGCGGGCACCCTCGTAGCGGCTCGCGGCGACAACGATCCGCTCGGCGTCGGCCGGGATCGCGGTCAGGTCGAAGGTGATGCGGTCCTCGTTGCCGTCGGCTGTCGGCGCCTTGCCCAGCAACTGCACGCTGCCGTCGGCCGCGACGGGGTTGTTGTAGAAGTAGAAGTCCCCGTCGCTGCGGACCTTGCCGTCGGCGGTCAGCAGCAGGACGGACACATCCGCGTCGCCCTCCCCCGTCGGACTGCTCCAACTCAGGCTCACGATGACGGAGTCGACGTCCTCGCTCAACGCGGCCAGACCGACGTTCGCACCCTTGACCATCTCGTGCACGAGGCCCCCCAAATGCACCGAAGTGATGTGTGACGCGCACCACACCCCGCGCGTACCAAAAGAACCCTAGCGCCGGACAGCGACCAATGGTCCCAAAAAGCGCACAGTGCGCCGACATCACGAGCAGCCACTCCGTCGGTCAACGAGCGGACGTGACGGCCGGGAGCCGCTCGTACACCGTGACCCTGCGGCCGTGGACCTGCTTGTCGGACACCGCGACAAAGTACTTCCTGAGCACGGAGGTCTTCATGCGGTCCCGGGCGGCTGTCGGGGGTCGCGCCAGTCGGGTGGCGTCCGTGACCAGCAGGATTCGTCGGTGGGTCAGCATCGCGGCGCGGATGCGGCTCGGGTGGGCCTCCACGCCCTTCAGGGTGCCGGACTTCTCCGGGGTCTCCTTCAGGGCGATGTCCCGCAGGCCGGTGAAGGCGTCGGGGGAGACGGACTTGGTGTCACGGCGCGCCGCCGGGACGAAGAGCACCGCGCTTCCGGGTGCCTTCATCCGTCGTACGTCCGACGCTGTCGCCAGGACGTCGTCCACGCGGCTCGCCGGGGATCGCTTGGCGAGGGAATGGGGGAGCAGGGCCGCCATCGCCACGGCGATCAACGTGCAGAGGATCCATCTCGATGCCCTGGGAAATCGGGGGCCGGCCGTCCGTACCGCCGAGCCGACCGTCGTGCCGATCAGGAGTGCCAGGCCCAGCTGGCTGAAGAGGACGTACCGCTCCAGGAACAGCGGCTGAATCAGGGTGAGGGCCATGAGGCCGAGCTGCGGCACCACGAGCAACGGCAACCCGACGGCGGCCACCGACAGTCGGCCCGCCCGGGGCCGGTCCAGCAGGACGCCGACGCCGCCGATCAGCAGCAGGACCGCCGGGCCGATCACCATGTGCCAGGTCAGCGGCGGTATCCAGGACAGCTGTACGGACTGGCCCCGGCTGAAGAGGGCCAGTGGCAGCACGCCCGCTGTGGCAGTCGTGGAGGCCGTTGTCCAGCGGATCCATACCCCGCGGCCCGCTCGCGTCCAGACCAGGGTCGCCAGGTGGGCCGGAAGGATCATCAGCGAGAGCCAGTTCAGCAGGCCGCCTATCAGGACGGTGCCGGCGTAGGCGGCCCACGCCACCGTGCGGGTGCGCCCCTGGAGCAGGGTGACGAACAGCAGCGTCGAGAGGGCCGCCCCGGCCGCGACCAGTGCGTACGGCCGGCCCTCTTGGAGATGGAACTGCACGGCCGGAAGCAGCCCGAACGCCAGCCCTCCCGCCAGGCCCGCCCACCATCCGGCCAGTCGGTGGCCGATGACCGCCACACAGGCCGCCGCCACCGCCATGGCCAGTACCGAGGGCAGCCGCAGGGTGGTGGTGCCGGGCCCGAACCATGCGAACAGGCCGTGCATCAGCAGGTAGTAGCACCCGTGTACGACGTCGACGTTGCCCAGCATGTGCCATATCTCGGCCGTGGAACGCTCGGCCACCTGCCAGGTCGCGGCCTCGTCCCGCCACACGGCGCCCTGCCGCGACAGCCCCCACAGCCCGAGGGCGAGCGTCCACAGCATCGGGATCAGCACGACGAGAACGCGGCGCGGCGACGGACATAACTCACGGTCGAGGAACATGAAGTCGGGCTCCCGGAACGGCCGTTGAACAGGGCGGGGGCCGGCGAGGACTCAAAGTCACTCGCCGACCCATGAAACGCATGCGCCCTGACAGACGGGTTCGAGGTGCCCACGGATCACCCACGACCGGACACTAAAAGGTCTCGAAAGCCTCCCGGAAAAGTTCCCTCGCCGTCTCCGTGGCCTCGGTCGTGCCGCCGCAGACCGGGACGGTTCCGCCCTCGGCGGTGACGAGATAGTGGCCGCCGACCTCGAAGACCGTGGCCTCCGCGTACCCCTCGTCGTTGGTGAGGCGGACCTCGTCGGGACGGTCGGCGGGGCCGGTGGCGGCGCGGTACCAGTGGTCGACCCGGAGATCCACGCGGTCGCCCTGCTTGGCCGTCACCGTGCCCTCGAAGGCGAGTTGGTGGCGGCGCAGGAGGTCGGGCGTGGGTTCCACGCACGCCGCCGCCACCGAGCCGCTGTCCGCGAGAGTCAGGGTCAGGGGCCGGGGCAGGGGAGTGGCCGGTGCTGAAGGCGCGCCCGCCTTGTCGGCCGTAGGCTCTCCGCCCTGCGCGGCGCCCCAGGTGATACCGCCGCCCACCAGGAGCAGTGCCGCGAACGCCAGTGCCGGTACGAGGCGGCGGCGCGGCGCCGTGCGCACGGTGGTCGGGGTCGGGGTCGGGGTCGGGGTTGGCGTCGGGGTCGGGGTCGGGGTCGGGGTCGTGTTCATCGTGGCCTCCACAAGACGGGTGACGTCGGGTCGGGGAGCCTTCGAGGTCAGTGCCGGATCCGTGGCCTTCAGGTGGGCCAGCAGTTCGTCGTCGTTCACCGACTGCTCCTTCCGTTTCCTTGTCCTTCGTCCGTCTCATGTCCGGGGCGTGCGGCGGTCTTTCGCTCCACCTGCGCCGCCAGCTTCTTCTTCGCCCGGTGCAGGCGGATGCTCACGGCGTTCGCGGTCAGGCCGGTCACCTCGGCGATCCGGCTCGGCGGCAGCTCCTCGTACGCCCACAGGAGGACGATCTCCCGGTCCAGCGCGCGGAGTTGGGCGAGCGCCGTGTGCAGGGCGCTGTGGTCGGGATCCGTCGCCTCCTCCACCCCCGGCCTGGTTGCCCACGTCAGGCGTTCCAGCAGCGAGCGTCTGCGTCGGTCCGCGCGGCGGGCGTTGGCCAGGCAGCCGCGGGCCACGCCGTAGCACCAGGGCATGACGTCGTCGTAGCACCAGGGTCGTACGGCGTCGGGGCCCAGGCCCGGTACGTCGTCGATCCGGCGCCACAGCACCAGCAGCGTGTCCGCGAGGACGTCGTCGACCGGGTCGGGGTCCGCGCGTCGCAGCAGATAGCGGTGCAGGGGCTCCGTCACGAGGTGCGCCAACGCCTCGAAGCGGGCCCGCCGATCCCCGGCGGCCCTCTCGTCCGTCACGTATTCCGTCATGGATTCCACGCCCTGCCCTGTCCGGCACCGGCGGAATCCTTTCACCACCGCTCAGTGACGAGCCGCGGTCACCGTTTCTCGTACGGATTCGACGGCTGCGCGATCTTCTTCACCGACCCGGCGTCCAGCACCGGCGGCCACGCCGCGTCCGAGCCCAGCTTGCCCTTGGGCACCCAGGTTCCGGTGACCGTGACCCAGGTGTCGGTGACCGGGGCGTCGGCGTCGCGGATCTCGACCTTGGCGGCCGCCGCGTCGGCCGCGCAGCAGGAGACGAGGAGGCGGGTGACGTACCAGGTGCCGTCGTCCCCGTGGGTGACGAAGCCGGTCAGACGGACGGTACGGCTGTTCAGGGACCGGCCGCTGTCGAAGATCGCGCGCGAGCTGAACTCGCCGATCGTCAGGTCGAGAGGGTTCCCGGCGGGCAGCGCCGGGAACGTACCGACACCCTGCGAGGCCTGCTGCGCCGCCTCACGGCCCGCGCTGTACGAGCCCAGGGCGGGCGGCGGGAAGAGCAGCAGCGCGAGAGCGGGCAGCGTGAGCAGCCAGGCGACCCGGGGCCCACGACTGTGGTCGTGCCCCTCGTCTCCCTGGTGATCGCCGTGCCCCTCGTGATCCTCGGCCTCGTCCTCGCCCCGCCGCCGCGCCACGGCGGCCACCGCCCCCAGCAGCACCAGCGCCACCCCGGACACGATCAGGTACGGCCGCAGCCCCTCCTTCACGTACCGCAGATACAGCTCGCTGAAGAGCGCGATGCGCAGAATCGCCCCGCCCGTCAGGAGCAGCAGAACAGCAGCCCCGTACCCGCCCCGCCTCACAGCAGCCACCACCCGACCAGCACACTGCTCGTCACCGCGACCACCCAGGTCACCGACGAGAACCGCATGGCGAAGGACCGCCCGAAGGTGCCCGACTGGAGGGCGATCAGCTTGAGGTCGACCATCGGGCCGACCACCATGAACGCCAGCCGGGCGGTCGGCGAGAAGCCGCTGAGGGACGCCGCCACGAAGGCGTCCGCCTCGCTGCACACGCACAGGACCACGGCCAGCAGGGCGAGCAGCAGCACGGACAGCCAGGCCGAACCGGTGAACACGTCCAGGACCGACCTCGGTACGACGATGTTGAAGGTCGCCGCCGCCCCCGCACCCACCACCAGGAAGCCGCCCGCGTGCAGGAAGTCGTGCTGGAGCCCGGGGAGGAACGCGCGCCAGCCGGAGTGGTCCGTCGACCCGCCGCGCGACGTCAGCTTCGGCAGCCACTTCTCCCGCCCGAACCGCGCCCACAGCCAGCCCATCACCACCGCCGTGGCCAGCGAGGCCACCAGCCGCCCGAGCACCATGTCCGGCTGGCCGGGGAAGGCGATCGAGGTGGCCACCAGCACCACGGGGTTGATCGCCGGGGCGGAGAGGAGGAAGGCGAGCGCCGCGGCCGGAGCCACGCCCCGCCGCATCAGGCTCCCCGCCACCGGCACGGACGCGCACTCGCACCCCGGGAGCACGATCCCCGCGGCGCCCGCGATGGGCACGGCGAACGCCTGATTGCGCGGGAGCAGCCGGCTGAACACCTTCGCCGGTACGAAGGCCCCGATCGCCGCCGACACCACCGTGCCCAGCAGCAGGAACGGCACGGCCTGCACCACCACCGCCGTGAACACCGTCCACCAGGCGGCCACGGCGGGCGTGTACAGGTCCAGCGCCACGGTCGGCCCGAGGACGGAGACGACGGTGACGATCGCCATCAGCGCGCCACCGCCGACGACGGCGTACACGAGGGCGCGTACGACGAGCCGCAGGCCGTCGGCCACACTCCGCCCGCCGCCGAATCCCCCCTCTGCGCCGTATCCGCCGTGCTCGCTGTCCACGTACCCCAGTCCCGCTCATACCGTCATACCGGTTCAATTGATCCGGCCGCAGATTAACCCGGAGGGCTGTGCGCCGCCCAATGTTCGTCAAAGAGGAGGCTGTGCGGGCGCCGGGCCGAGGGTGGTCGTCCCCGGGGCCGTACGGTGGCCCAGTCCCGTCCGGTAGGCGTCCAGGGCGGCTTCGACCCGTCCCGTCCTCCGCAGCAGATCGCCGAGCAGCCGGCACAGGTCGGCCAGGTCACCGGCCGCGCCGGCTCGCTCCAGCACACTGAGCGCCCGGACGTAGTGCTCCTCCGCCCGGTCCGTGTCCCGGGCGTCCTCGGCGATGATGCCGAGCAGCCGGTGGGCGGCGGCCGAGTGCACGGCGCCGCGTTCCGACGACAGGTCGCCGAGTACGTCGTGCAGGAGCCCCGCCGCCTCGTCGGACTTGCCGCGCCGGTGCAGTACGTCGGCCAGCTCGACGGTGACCTGGCTGCTGTAGAGGGCGGCGCGCTTGGCGGACAGCATGGCGTGCGCTTCCCTCAACTCGGCCTCGGCACGGGCGAGTTCCCCCTGCTGGGCGTACAGATACCCGCGCATCCAGTGGCAGTTGGCCAGCTCGGTACGTATCTGAAGCTGCCGGTACAGCTCCGCGGCCTTCGCCAGCGAGGCGTCGGCCGCCGTGTACCGCCCCTCGGCGAGCATCGTCCGGGCCACCTGCCGGTGCATCCGGGCGACCAGCGCCGGATCACGCACCTGCGGCGCGAGCGCGAGGGCGAGTTCGGCGGCCTGGGCGGCACGGGCGTGGGCGCCCATGTCCATGTAGGGCGCGATGGAACTGGCGTACAGCGGCAGCAGCGCATCCGGATCGTGCAGTCCGGTGCGGTTCAGCTCGTCGATGGTGGACTCAAGAAGGTATACGGAGTACCGCAGTTCACCGGCGAGATAGTGCGCGACGGCCCGCCCCCGCAACGCCGGCACCCGCCCGGTCAGCGGCCCGTCGGCCAGACACCGCTCGGCCAGCTCGAAGTACTCCTGCGCGGCCCCGAGATCCCCGGTCTCCACCGCGCACTCCCCGAGCCCGAGCAACGCGGCGGCCTCTTCTGCGAGGAGCCCGAGCCGCGCGGCCTCCTCCCTCAACTCCCCGTACCGCTTGGCCGCGGCCTCGGTCTCGCCGGTGGCGAGGGTGCGCTGGGCGTCGGTGAGCCGTAGCCGAACGTCCGTGGCCAGGTGGGCCGGACGCCCGGTCACCAACTCCTCGTACGCCACCCCGAGCCGCTCCGCGATATGCCGCAACGCCTCCTCGGAGGCACGCACCCGGCCCGCCTCCACGGTGGAGATGTAGGCGGGGGTGTAGGCGGACTCCGCCAACTGCCGCTGCGTCAGCCCCTGCTCACTGCGCAGCCGCTGCACCCTGCGCCCGATGACTTCCGGCTCGTCGCGCTCCGGCATCGCCCAACTCCCCTGCGCCTACTTGCCGTTGAGGTCCGTATAGCCCTACGTTAAGCGACGGGTCAAACGTGCTTACTACGCCGCTGTAGTTGCGAGGTTGCCGTGCTCTCACACGTCAGAGCGATCTGCGCGGCAATCGTCGCCGCCGCCACACTCATCCTCGCAGCAAACGCGGGCCCGGCCCGGGCGGCGGAGCCACCCGAGGCCGGGCAGGTGTGGAGTCAGGGCCATGGGCAGGGGCAGGGGCAGCCCGGGTAGAGCGCAGGGTCGGTGACCCAAACCCGGGTGCTCAGAACCCGGCGGTGTCCAGCTCGAAGCCGAGGCACTCAGGGAGCGGCACGGCGTCCCCCAGTTTGTGCCTGACATGACGACCGTACGCGTCACCCGACAACCCGGAGTGGACCACCAGCTCCCCCGCTTCCCGGTCGATCAGGAGATAGACGGGGATACCCGCGCGGGCGTACCCAAGGGGCTTCTTATCCCGGTCCCGCTCTGCAGTGCCGGTCGACGTGACCTCGGCGACGAGAAGGACGATGGAGGGGTCCTGCCAGACGTCCTCGCCGGCGAAACTGCTCTTGGGCGCGATGGTCAGGTCCGGGAGGACACGACCGCCGCCAGGGACGCCGGGGATCTTCAGGCCGATGCCTGTGTAGGTGCGCAGGGACGGGTCGCTCCGGCGATCGATGACCTGCCCGGCGAGCTCCGACACGATCTCCGCGTGTGCCCCGTTGTCGGGCGGCGACACGTAGACCTCCCCCTCGACAAGTTCCACGCGCCAGCCTTCGGGAGCAGCCTCGCTGAACAGCTCGAAGGCCTGCCCGACGCTCGATTCCGCCGTCGCCATGACAGGCCTCCCTCGCTCAGTGCGACCGTTCCAGAGTTCACCGCCGCCTTGATACGGAGCACGGGGCCGTTCACTCGGACGAGCGCGACCCCGTCAGCGGGCTCTTGCCCCCGCTCACCGCGAAGTAGATCGTCCCGGCGACCAGCACGCCGATGAACCAGGAGTACGGGCCCAGAGCTGCCCCGTATCCGGACGGTCCGTATGTCGGGAGGATGCTGGAGAAGATCGCGCCGATGCCGCCGGCCACGAAGGCCCGTATGTTCCAGCCGCCCTGGAAGCGGAATTCGCCGTCCTCCTTGTAGAGGTCGGGGACGTTGAGCTGGGCCTTGCGGAGGAGGTAGTAGTCGACGACGACCACGCCGAAGATCGGGCCCATCGTCGAGCCGATGGCGTTGACGAAGCTGGGGGCGTTGTCCCAGGGGTGGAGGGGGTAGAGGAGCAGGGCGATGAACGCCGCGATCAGGCCGCCGCGCTTGAAGGAGATGTACTTCGGGGCCACGTTGGCGAAGTCGAAGGCCGGGCTGACGAAGTTGGCGACGACGTTGATGCCCAGGGTCGCCACCGCGAAGGTCAGGGCGGCCAGGAGGACCAGGAACGCGCTGTCGAACTTCGCCGAGATCGCCGCCGGTTCGAGGATGACCTCGCCGTACACCTTGCTCGCGGAGGCCGTGGTCAGCGCCGCCACCAGCGAGAAGAGGATCAGGTTGACCGGCAGGCCCCAGACGTTGCCCTTCTTCAGGGTCTTCTCGTCCGGCGTGAAGCGGGCGAAGTCGCCGAAGTTCAGGAACAGCGCCGCGAAGTACGTCACCCAGGTCGCCGCGATGGCCGCTATCGCGGCGAACGAGCCCGGCGTCACGTCCAGGCCGGTCGCGTTCTTCGCCAGCGCGGCCAGGTCCTTGGCCGGCATGTCGATGGAGAGGGTGAGCGTGCCCGCCTTCACCGACAGGCCCACCGCCAGCACCAGCATCATCAGCCAGACCGCCGGGCCCGCGAAGTCCTGGAACCGGCGTACCGTCTCCATCCCCTTGCTGATGATGAGGAGTTGGGCCGCCCAGACCGCCAAGTAGCAGATCACTTCCAGGCCACTGTGGTCGAACAGACGGCTCGTCTCGTGCAGGTTCTTCGGGCCGTCGTAGCGGACCAGGAAGGCCACGATCGCGCCGGCCGCCGCGCTGGTCTGGGCGCCGTACCAGAACGTGGCGACGATCGCCCTGACCAGTGCGGGGACGTTGGCGCCGAAGGTGCCGAAGGAGGCTCGCGCCAGGACGGGGTACGGGACGCCCGTCCTCACGCCCGCCTTGCCGATCAGCGTCATCAGGTAGTAGATGACCAGCGATCCGACGCCGATGCCGATCAGGAACTTGAAGGTGTTACCGGCGACCAGGAACAGGCTGGCAGCGAGGAAGTAGCCGAACAGACTGTGTACGTCCGAGGTCCACACGTTGAAGATGCTGAACGCGCCCCACTTGCGCTCGGTGGCCGGGGCGAGGTCCTCGTTGTAGAGCCGGGGCGAGTAGCCCTCGGGGACTGTGGTCCCCAGGTCGCCGCCGGTGCCTCTGCTGTCTGTGCCTGTATCTCTGTCCGTGTCCGTCATCGCGTTCTCTTCCTGCGCGGGTCGCCACGATGGCGCCGGATGGCCTAAAGAGAACGTGCGGGTGTTTCTCCCAGATGCCGCACACGTAACTGACCCGTCAATGGAAGTTTTCTTCCATCGGTGAGGGTGTGGAGGGGGCGGTGGACCGCTACGTCGCGATGACTCGGGCGACCCAGCAACTCGTCGTCCTCGCCGGTCAGTTCGCGGGTGACTCAGTCCTGCGGTGCGGACGGGGGCGCCGCAGGACGCTCGTCGGCCCGCCAGTACGACGCGCGCCACCAGTACAGAAGTGTCGGGTCCTCCTGCCATTCGCCACCACTGCCCGGCTCGGAGAAGGAGTCTCGCGACGGGTCGATCGGGCGCCACCCGGGATCCAGCGGCTCGCTGCTCGCCGGAGGCCGTACGTCCTTGAGGAAGCGCTCTTCCATCGCCCCGAAACGCTGGTAGTTGACCTGCGCCTCCACCAGGCACACCGCGTTGGCGCCCCAGCTCCACGGCCACCGCAGTTGGGACAGATCGTCCTCCCAGAAGCAGACGTCGCAGATCTCATAGCTTCCCTGCTCACCGAACGTCTGATGCCCGCAGCAGGGGCACGGGAACCAGCCCCCGGGAGGCGGCGGTCCAGTAGGCGCGGGCATCACGAATGACTCCCCTCGCGCCTCGGCCGCCTCCAGCCTCTTCAGTTCAGCCATCTCGGCCCGAAAATGCCGCTGCCGCCAATACGAGAGGAGATACCCGACAAATCGCATGCGATCAGGCCAAGGTGGTACGCGCCGTCGCCCCCACGAACGCGGCGAAGGCCTCCGGCGTGAGCGTGAGGGTGCCCTGATCGGGGGCCTTGGAGTCGCGGACGGCGATGTGGGGGGTGAGGGGGGCGACTTCGACGCAGTCGCCGCCGTTGGAGCCGCTGTACGACGACTTGTGCCATGCGGCGGTGCCGAGGGGTGCGCATTCAACGCAGTCGCCGCCCGTGTCGCCGCTGTACGACGACTTACGCCACCGCGCTCCTGATAGGTCCTGGCTGGTGCCCATAACGCTCCTCCATCACACGAGCGATCAGCTCGGCCGAAGCCTCCACAGAGAGGGCGGCTGCCTGCAAATGATCGTATCGGAGGAAGCCTTCCCGGAGTGCGTCCGGATTGGCCGTCATGTGCCCCTGGACGAAGTCCTCGGTGTAGACGATGTTCGGGTCATCGTCGAAGCGCAGGAGGTTGAACGAGCCCATCAATCCCGGGTGTTGACCAACCTCGAAGGGCAGCACCTGAACCTGGGTCCAACCGTTCGCAGGCAGCTCCAACAGGCGAGCGAGTTGGTTTCGCATGATCTCGCGGCTGCCGATCTGCCGATGCAGCACCGCCTCGTCCAACACCACCCACGCCACCGGCGGTTGCTCCCGAGCCAGGATCCGCTGCCGCTCCATCCGAGCGGCGACCCGCGCATCCAGGTCCGCATGGTTCCGTACTCCGAGCACCGCCCGCGCGTACTCCGGGGTCTGCAGAAGCCCGTACACCAACTGCGCCTGGTACGTGGAGATGTACGTCGCCCGCGCCTCCATCTCCGCGTACGCCTGAAACCAATGCGGAAGTTGGCTTCGAAGCACCAGCCCCACAAGTCGCGAGAACGTCCCGTCCGTTCCCAGTGCCGCGTCCGCTCGCTCGGCGAACTCCCTTGTCGGGACCTTCCTCGCCGTCTCGATCTGGCCGATCAGTGACGCCGTACAGAAGATGCACGCACCCAACTGCCCCTGCTTGAGGCCCGCTTCCTCTCTTCTCCTCCGCAGCTCGAAGCCGAAGTAGTCCAGCGGTGAGGCGCTCGGGTCGAGTTCGCGGATGTTGACCATGGCGGGGCACCCCCAGAGCTGACGCTGCGCGTCGTTGGCTTCGATCTGTAGCCCAGCGTAACCACGCCCCTCCACTCTGGTGACGTGAATCACGCAACTGACGCAACTGACCTGGACGAAAGCCCACTTGGGCCGAGGTACGGCATGAACTTCACCCTCGGTGAGCATTCCGCCCGGCACCTCCGTTACATCCTGCGGACGTATCTCGACTCCTGGGGCATGTCCGAGCTCGCCGACTCCGCCACGCTCGCGCTGACCGAGCTGGTCGCCAACGTCGTACGGCATGTTCCGGACCGGCGGGCCGCCGTACTGCTGCTGTGGCAGCCCGGCGGGGTTCGGGTCGAGGTGAGCGACACGGAAGCGCAGGTCCCAGAGTTTTCCACAGCTGTGGATAACTTTCTGGATCCTGCGGACAGTGGGCGCGGACTCGTGATCGTCGAGGCCGTCACCGACCGGTGGGGCTGGTACCGCACGCCCACGCACCCCACGTACACCGGGAAGACCGTCTGGTTCGAGTGCGACGGCAAGTGCAGCAGTAAGGAGTCAGTGTGATGCAAACCATGACATACTCCTCTCCTTCCGCTCCCTCGGCCCGCATACCTTGGACGGATGTCCCCCTTGGCCAGAATCAACAGCTCCTACGCGCACCGCTTCGCGGAGTTCGCCTTCGAGCCCGCCTTCACGGCCGCCGTCGACCAGCATGTCGCGGAGATAAGGGAGCGGATCGCTGCCGGCGGGCCCGGGCTGATCCCCCGGCAGCCGCACCGGGAGCACCTCGCCGACTACGCCCTCGGGTTCCTCGACGCGCTCGACGAACTCGACTGGCGCGAACCCGTCGGGCACGACTACGCGGTGTGCCGTCTCACCGCCATCAGCTGGCTGGTCCAGCGGCACGGCCTCCTCGGTGAGAACCCTGCGGATTGATTTTTCTGACAGATCGGGGGTGTTCATCAACTCTCCGCTTGTCAGCCTCGGTGTTTGTCAGGCCGGGTCGATCCCGGGCAGACCGAGCACTGGAGAACCACGTATGTCCCAGTCACACACCGTGGCGGCCCCCGAGCGCGGGGCGCCCAGATCACGGACGCAGCACCGGCTGTCGAAGCCCTTCCTCCTCGTCCTGCAGTTGCTGCTGGCGACGCTCGTCGCCACCGGCGCGTTCGTGACGACCACCGGTTCCGCGAGTGCGCAGAACGAGACGGGCGCCTCACTGAACCAGGGCCAGCTGCCCGGGGTGGTGTACCGAGGCGACTCCCGGGGCCCGAACGACATCTTCGCGAACGGCTTCTGGTCCCGGGGAACGAACTACGACCTCCAGGCCCATGTCCACGGAGACCGGGCCCACAACAGCGGCTACATCTCCACGTCGGGTCTGCAGAGCGAGGCGGAGCGGTTCGCGCGGAGCCAGGGGGTGACCAACCTCGACGCCGCCGCCCGTCAGCCGCGCTGCCAGGGAGCGGGGTGGACGATCGGCCAGAGCATCCCGGTCGTCGGATGGCTCATCACGTCGCACTGCGCGCACGCGGTCGTCGAGGCCAGGACCTTCGTCTACACGATCAACCCGCAGTTCGCGAACGTCATCCTGCACGTTCCCGAACAGCTCCGCGGGAACCCGGACATGTACAGGGCCTACCGGAGCCAGGACGAGTGGGCCTTCTTCCGCAGGATTCCGCCTGAGGCGATCACCGGCGTGCACGTCTACCACATGACAGCGCGGGCGGCCGGCAGCCTGCTCCAGCTGCAGAGCCTCACCTTCCAGCACGAACGCTGGGTGCCGAACCCCAACTACAACCGCAACTTCCACTACAACCCGGTCAGCGACCCGGGCGCCAACCTCGACTGGAACACGGGCCTGAACATCCCGCCGATCCAGGCGAACGAGTACAACCGGGGCTGCTCGGCGGCCCAGCGGTGCCGGGGCGGCAACGGCTGAGCCGTTGACCAGGCGTCCAGGCGTCCGGGCGTCCGGGCGTCCAGGCACACGCAGACGCGCGGTACGAGGCGGCACCACCGGTCGACCCGGCGGTGCCGCCCGCCTCAATCGCCGCACACCCTCCGGAACCCGGTGTCCGGAATGTACGTATCCCACTGCGCCCGCGTCAGATCGCCGGCCGCCCGTGCGCACACCGCCCGCGCCGCCCCCGCCGGATCGATCGAGTACCGCTGGACCGGAACGTGAGCGCTCCCCGCGTACAGCGTCATGCTGTCGGCCGCGAAGGCCAGCGTCCTGATCGCGTCGCCGGGGGTGGTCAGCGGGCCGCCCAAGGGCTGGCGGGTGGGGATGTCCCACAGCTGGAGGGTGCCACGGTCACCGGCGACGGCCAGGGTGCGGCCGTCCGGGCTGACGGCGACGGCGCCGACTCCCTCCGGGCCCCCTTCGAGCGGGGTGGGGAAGACGCTGCGCAGGACGCCCGCGCCGCGGCGCAGGTCGCCGTCCCACAGGGCGACGCGGCCGGCCCAGTCGCCCGCCGCCAGCAAGGAGCCGTCGGCGGAGAAGGCCAGGGCGCCGATCTCGGCACCCTGGACGAGAGCGGGCGCGGTGAGCCGGCCGGCGGGGAGGCGGGCGGCGCGGTTGTCGCCGACGAGGAGGCGGCCGTCGGGGCGGACGGCCAGGGGCACGCCCTCCAGGCTCTTGAGCACGCCGGTTCGGCGGTGCCGGGTGACGTCCCACACCTCGGCGTCCGACCGGCCGGTGTCCGCAATGCGGCTGGCGTAGAGGCGGTGGCCGGCCGGGCCCAGGGCCAGTCCGACGACGGCGCCGACCGAGCCGGAGTTCGGCAGGTGCAGGGTGGTCCGGGCTCGGTGGTGTCCGACGTCCCAGACCGTGATGCGCTGCGGCGCCGTCGGGACGCCGGGCGCGGAGACTCCGTACACGAACGTCGTGCCGTCGGGGCTGAACGCGGTCACGGCCATCGTGCCCTGCGGGTCCACCGGCACGGAGGGGTCGTCGGAGACGGGCGGGGGCGGGGACGGCAGGGTGGCGAGGACGCGGCCGTCGCGGGTGTCGAGGAGCCGGAAACGGTAGTGGGCACCGGTGGTGCGCTCGGCGGTGGCGAGCGTGTGGCCGTCCGGGCTGAGGAGGACGTCGTCCGCCGGGTGTTCGCGCCAGACGGAGGTGGCTGCCGGGCCGAGGTCGAGGGTGTGGACCGTGCGTTCCTCCAGGTAGCGGAGGGACGGGTGGCGGCCGGGGACCCAGGTGAGGGCGGCCGAGAGGGTCTGGTTGTTCAGGGCGTGCCGGAACACGGGGGTCCCCGGGAGCCCCTGGCTGCCGTCGAGCCGCCAGACCCGGACCTCGCTGTCGTCGGCCGTCGCCAGCATCGCCCCGTCCGGGCTGAACACGGCGGAGTCCACGCCCAGCGAGCGGATGTCGGCGACCTGGCGCCCGGTGTCCGTGTCCCAGACGCGGACACCGGTGTTCCCGCTGGTACCGGTGGATCCGTTGCCCTCGGGGCGCCGTCCGGTCTCCGAGAGAACCGCGAACCGGCCGCTGCCACCCCCGCCGAACACCACCGCCGAGTCCTCGTCGCAGAGTTTCCGGGAACTCTCCCATGAGCCGTGCACGGGCTTCCGGGTGCTGAAGTCCCACAGTTGCGGAGCCTGTCCGGCGGGGCAGACGGCCACCAGTCGGCCGTCCGGTCCCGATGCCACGTCGGTCAGGTCGGCGGAGCCGCGCGTCGTGAAAAGGAGGCGGCCGTCCGCGATCGACCGCAGCTGTACCCGGTCGTCGGTGGTGCCGACGAGGAAGGTGGCGCCGTCGGCACCGAAGCGGACGTTCGCCCAGTTCGCCGGTACCTGGTCGGAGCCCCCGGTCCAGTGCCGGGTGGTCGTGTCCCACAGTCGGACGCCGTGGTCCCCGGCGAGGGCGAGCACCCGGCCGCCCGGGCCCGCGGTGAAGAGGTCTCCCTCCGGGAGCCGGCCCGAGGCGATGCGCCGCCCGGTCTCCAGGTCCCAGGTCCGCCAGCTGCCGCCGTCCGAACTCAGCAGCGTACGGCCGGAGTCGAGAAGGAGACGCACGGTGTCGTCGCCCGTCGCGGGGTCGGTGAACGTGCCCCGCTCGGGCTGGGTGAGGGAGCCGAGCAGGGCGCGGCGGGCCTCGGGCAGCGGGGAGATCCGCCAGGCGGCGACGCCCAGCAGCATCGCGGTGCGCGGGTCGGTCGTACGCAGCCCGTCGGCGACCTCGGCGACCCTGCGGGCCGCGTCGTCGGTGCGGCGTTTTTCGTTGTCCTCGTGCTGGGTCCAGGCGGCGAATCCGATCACCATCGCCACGGCCAGTACGGCGGACAGCGCACCGAGGAGTGTGCGGGAGCGCCGGGCGGTACGGGTCGCGGCCCGGCGTTCCGCCTCGCGGGCGTCGAGTGCGGCGGTGAGGAACTCCCGTTCCGGGGCGGTCAGTTCAGGGGTTCGCTGCGGGTGGGTGGGGGCTTGTCGCGCAGTTCCCCGCGCCCCTGGCGGGGCGCTGACGCGCGCCCGCCAGCCCCGACGCCGATCAGCGCCGCCCGTGCCACCACTCCCACCGCCAGTACAGCCGCCACTCCCGCCACCACTCCCGCCGCCGGTCCAGCCACTACTCCCGCCGCCGGTCCTGCCGCTAGTCCCGCGGCCGGTCCCGCCACCACTCCCACCGCCAGTCCAGCCACCACTCCCACCGCCAGTCCAGCCACCACTCCCACCGCCGGTCCAGCCGCCACTCCCACCGCCGGTCCAGCCACCACTCCCGCCGCCGGTCCTGCCGCTAGTCCCGCGGCCGGTCCCGCCACCACTCCCACCGCCAGTCCAGCCACCACTCCCGCCGCCGGTGCTGCCGTCCGTCCCGCCGCCACTCCCGCCCCCGGCCCCGGCCCCGGCGGCAGTCCCGTTCGCGCCGAACAGTTCCTCCGCGCGGACCAGGCGGGCGCCCCGGTACAGGGTTCCCGGGTCACGGTCGTGCTCCAGCCAGGCGCGGGCCGCCTCGGTCAGGCGGCGGTGGTGGCGGAGGCGTTCACGGTCCTCCTCGATCCAGCAGCGCAGCCGGGGCCAGCAGGTGATCAGCGCCTCGTGGGCGAGCTGGACGCCGTCCTCGTCGACGGTGACCAGGCGGGCGCGGGCCAGCCGGTCCACCACGACCGGTACCTCGTCGCCGTCCCACTCGTCCAACTCGGCCCGTACGAGCGGGCGGCGGGTGTCGGCGTTGCCCTGGCCGGGCTCGATCAGGCGCAGGAACAGCTGGCGGGCGGTGCGCGCCTGAGGCTCCGACAGTTGTCCGTACACGTCATCGGCGGTCGCCGCGATGGCGCCGCGTACGCCGCCGACCGCCTCGTAGGCGGTGAGGGTCAGCAGGCGGCTGCGGCGCCGGCGCCAGGTCTCCAGGAGGGCGTGCGAGAGCATCGGCAGCGCACCCGGCTGGTCCAGCACCTCGTCCACGATCCTGGCGGTCAGCTCCCGCTCCACCAGCAGCCCGGCCGCCTGCGCCGGTCCCACGACCGCCTCACGCAGCTCGTCCGCGTTCATCGGCCCGACCAGCAGGCCCGCGCCGCGCAACGCTTCGGCCAGCTCGCGGTGTTCGGCGCAGCGGGCGTAGAAATCGGCCCGGACGGCGACGACCACCCGGAGCCGGCTGTCCGGGTCGCGGGCGGCCAGCAGCAGATCGAGGAAACGGTCGCGCTCCGCCCGGTCCCGGCAGAGCGTGAAGACCTCCTCGAACTGGTCCACCAGCACCCAGCTCTCGGGTTCTCCCTCGGCGGGGGTCAGCAGATGCCCGTACGTCTGTGCGGGCCGCGCTCCGGGAGTGAGCACCCGGAGCACCGCGGGCCGTCCGCGCCGGCCGATCTCCGACCGCAGGTGAGGTATCAGCCCGGCCCGCAGCAACGACGACTTGCCGCTTCCCGACGCTCCGAACAGCACCGCGAACCGGTGCCCGAGCACCAGCTCCCGCAGCTCCTCCACCAGCCGGTCCCGGCCGAAGAACAGCGCGTGGTCGTCGGGCTCGAAGCGGGCGAGTCCCCGGTACGGGGGTGCCGCGTCCGGCGTCTCCTCGCGCAAGGCCCCGGCGGCGTCGGCGTCGGCGTCCTTCCACCGGGTCTCCCACTCGCCCGGGTCGCCGCCGCACGCCCGTACATACCCCTGGAGGACCGCGAGCGACGGCAGCTTCCGTCCGGCCGCCGCCGCGGACAACGTCGTCGCGGAGAAGCCGGCCACCTCGGACATCGTCCGGTACGACGGGCCGCCCGCGGACCTGCGCAGCTCCCGCAGCTCATGGGCGAGCCGCTGTACGAGACCGGCGTCCGGGTCCAGGGGTCTTTCGGGACGCCCCACGGGACCACCACCATCCGGGTGAAAACGACGTTCAGGGCGGTCAATTTACGTTTCGTGCACAGGTGTCGTAAACCGCCCTGGATGTGGCGTTGACGACAGCGGAGAAAGGGAACCGCTCTTGGTCTAGACCTTGACGTGTTCCGTTCACGAGAGCAGCCTGACAGAGATCTGAGAGCGCTCTCACGCATGCGACACGAGGAGGACGAACGTGTTTGCCACTCGGAAGGTGCTGGTGCCCCTGGTCGCCGCGGCGGCCGTCGCCACGGGGCTCACAGCCGCGGGTCCGGCGTCCCGCGCCGAAGCCGCCGTACCCACGACCATCCCGCTCGAGTTCAAGAACAACTCCGGGCGCGGCGACCAGATCTACGTCTACAACATCGGGACCGAGCTCTCGACGGGCCGGCAGGGCTGGGCCGACACGAACGGCACGTTCCACGCCTGGCCCGCCGGCGGCAACCCGCCGACCCCCGCGCCCGACGCGTCGATCGCCGGACCGGCCAACGGCCGGACGATGACGCTCCGGATGCCGAAGTTCTCCGGCCGGGTCTACTTCTCCTACGGCCAGAAGCTGGTCTTCAGGCTGACGACGGGCGGTCTGGTCCAGCCCGCCGTGCAGAACCCCTCCGACCCGAACGCGAACATCCTCTTCAACTGGACCGAGTACACGCTCAACGACTCCGGCCTGTGGCTCAACAGCACGCAGGTGGACATGTTTTCCGCCCCCTACGCGGTCGGCGTCAAGAACACGGCCGGCACCGTCAAGAACACCGGCCACCTCAAGTCCGGTGGCTACGCCGGGTTCTTCAACTCCCTGAGGGCCCAGCCCGGCGGCTGGGCAGGCCTCATCCGCACCCGGTCCGACGGCACGATCCTGCGCGCCCTCGCCCCCGGCCACGGCATCGAGGCCGGGGCCCTGCCGAGCACCGTCATGAACGACTACGTCAACCGGGTCTGGACCAAGTACGCCGGCTCCACGCTGACGGTGACACCGTTCGCGGACCAGCCGGGCACGAAGTACTACGGCAGGGTCTCCGGGAACGTCATGAACTTCACCAACAGCTCCGGCACCGTCGTCACCAGCTTCCAGAAGCCCGACGCCGACAGCATCTTCGGCTGCTACAAACTCCTGGACGCACCGAACGATCTGGTCCGCGGCCCGATCTCCCGCACCCTGTGCGCGGGTTACAACCGTTCGACGCTGCTGACCAACTCCAGCCAGCCCGACACGAGTTCGGCCGCCTTCTACCAGGACGCGGTCACCAACCACTACGCCCGCAAGATCCACGCCCAGATGGCCGACGGCAAGGCGTACGCCTTCGCCTTCGACGACGTCGGCAACCACGAGTCGCTGGTCAACGACAGCAACCCGCAGACGGCGTACATCACGCTCGACCCGTTCAGCTGAGCAACGGTGAGGGTGACGGGCAGGATCAGGGTCAGCAGGTCTCCCCGAACTTGACCGCGGTGATGGTCACCGGCAGACCGTCCAGGTCGGAGCCGGCCGCCGGATCCTGGGTGCACACCTGCCAGTTGGACTCGACGAGGACCATACGGTCGTCCGGGGACGCGTCGGTCACGGTGATGGCGGTGCCGCTGTCCAGGGCTTCGCGGGCGACCTTGACCGACTTGCCCTTGAAGTCGGGCATCGTCGCCCCGGCCTCGGGCACGGCGTCCGCGTCCTCGGCGGGACAGGTCTCCCGCAGCTTGACGGCGCCGAAGTCGACCTTGGTGTCCGTCGGTTGCCCGCCCGCCACCGGAGCCTGGGAGCAGACCTTCCAGTTCCGGTCGAGGGCCTGCACACGGCCACGGCCGAGGGCATCGTGCGAGGTCAGGTACCGGAACCCGGCGGCCTGCGCCTCGTCCTGCGCGGTTTGGAGAACCTTGCCTCTCAGGTCGGGCAGCACGGCGGTGTCGGCCTTCGCAGCCTCGTCGCTGTCGCTGTCGGTCCTGGCCTTGGAACTCTGCTTGGTGTCCGACGTGTTGGTGCCGCTGCTCGTGTCGGTGCCCTCGCAGGCCGTGAGCGCGAGGAACGTCGCCGCGGCGAGCGCCGCAGCGACGGCGCGGGTGCGGATGTGGGTGCGGGTGCGGGTGCGCATGGTGGTCTCCCCCAGGGACGGTGCGTGAGCCGGGGGAGCATCATGCGCCGTGCGCAGGGCGTACGGGGGTGGAGCGGCGTTGCTGTGACACGAACGGGTGTCGGCGGCGCCGCCCCTAACCGCACACCCTCCGGTACGCGACCTCCGGCACATACGTCCGCCACTGCCCCCGCGAGAGGTCCGCCCCCTCTCCGGCCCGCTCGCACACCCGGGTGGCCGCGCGGGCCGGGTCCACCGCGTACCGCTGGAGGGGGACATGGACGCTGCCCGCGTACAGGGTGTCGCTGTCGGTGCTGAAGGCGAGGGTGTCGATCGTCTCGCCGGGGGTGGTGAGCGGGCCGCCCAGGGGCTGTTGGGTGGCGATGTCCCAGAGCTGGAGGGTGCCGGCGGTGCCCCCGACGGCCAGTGTGCTGCCGTCGGGGCTCACCGCCAGCGCGCTGACCGCCTCCGGTTCCTCGCCGAGCGGTGCGGGGAAGACGTTGCGCAGGATGCCCGTACGGTGGCTCAACTCCCCGTTCCACAGGGCGACCCGGCCGGTCCGGTCGCCCGCCGCGAGGCGTGAGCCGTCGGCCGCGAAGGCGAGGGCGCCGATCTGTTCGCCCTGGACGAGCCCTTCGCCGGTGACCCTGCCGGTGGTCGTCCCGGTGGTCTGCCCGGCGGGCAGGCGGGCGGTGCGGTTGTCGCCGACGAGGAGCTCCCCGCCAGGGTGCACGGCCAGGTGGGTGCTGTTCAGGCCGGTGAGGTCGGTTGTTCTGCGGCCGGTGTCCGTGTCCCACGCCTCGTCGACCGGGCCGCCGAGGACCGGGGCGCGGGCCGCGTACAGGGTGCGGCCTTCCGGACCGAGGGCCAGGGCGGCCACCGGGGCGGCGGACTCCGGGGTCGTCAGTTCCAGGGTGGCGCGGACTCGGTCGTGGGTCAGGTCCCAGACCGTGAAGCGTTGCGGGGCCGCCGCCTTGCCGGAGGCCGGGACACCGTACGAGAGCGCCTTGCCGTCGGGGCTGAACGCGAGGAGGGCCGGCGTGTCCTCCGGGGATGCGGGGTCCGGGGGCGGGGCGGGGAGGGTGCGCAGGAGGGCGCCGTCGGAGGTGGCGCGGAGCTGGAAGCGGTAGCGGTTCCCGGTGCGTTCGGCGGTGGCGTACGTACGGGCGTCCGGGCTCACCTGTACGGCCGCCAGGGGGTGCGCGCGCCAGGCGGGCGTGACCGCCCTCCCCAGTTCCAGGCAGTGGACGGCGCCGCCTTCGAGGTAGCGCAGGGTGGTCCGGCGGGCGTGGTCCCAGGCGAGGTCGTTCAGGTGCTGGTTGTTGAGGGGGTGCCGGAAGACGGGTGCGGCCGGGTCCGACAGTCGCCACACCCGGATCTCCTCGCCGCCCGCGGTCGCCAGGAAGGTGCCGTCCGCGGTGAACGCGGCCCGTTCCGCGCCCGGTTCGTCGAGGTGCGCGATCTCGCGGCCCGAGACGGTGTCCCAGACGGTCGCGCCGGACTCCGAGAGGGCGGCGAGCCGGTCGCCGTCGGCGCCGCCGAACACCAGGGCCGTCCGTTCCGCCTCGTCGCACAGGCCGGACGTCCGCTGCCACGGGCCGGACAGGGTGCGGCGGCGGGCGGTGTCCCAGACCTGCGGGGCCCGGCCCTCCGGGCAGACGGCGACCAGGCGTCCGTCGGCGCTCACGGCCGGGGTCACCGGGCCCGGCGCCCGTTGCTCGAACAGCACGCCGCCGTCCGTGAGGGACCGCATCCGCACCCGGGCGTCGTCGACACCGCTCACGACGTAGGCGCCCGCGGCGATGCCGGTGTCGGCGGTGAGGGGGAGGGGGCGCGGGTCGCCGGTCCAGCGGCCGGTGGCCGTGTCCCACAGGCGGATGCCGTCGTCCCCGGCGATCGCGAGGACCCGGGCGTCGGGGCCGGCCGCGAGCACATCGCCGACCGGGAGCCACCCGAAGGCGGTACGGCGGCCCTTGGCCACGTCCCAGGTCCGCCAGGTACGGCCGTCGACGCTGAGCAGCGTACGACCGGAGTCGGCGAGGAAACGCGCCGGTCCGTCGCCCGACGCGGGGTCGGTGAAGATCGCGTGCTCCGCCTGGGCGAGGGAGCCGAGCAGGGCCCGGCGGGCCTCGGGCAGCGGGGAGATCCGCCAGGCGGCGACCCCCAGCAGCATCGCGGTGTGCGGATCGGTCGTCCGCATCGCGTCGGCGACCTCCGCGACCCGGCGCGCGGCGGTGTCGGTGCGCTGGCGTTTGTTGTCCCGGTGCTGCTGCCAGGCGGCGAGTCCGATGATCGTTGCCACGGCCAGTACGGCGGACAGCGCGACGACGAGGGTGCGCGAGCGGCGGGCGGTGGCCGTCGCCGCCCGGCGCTCCACCTCGCGGGCTTCGAGTGCGGCGGTGAGGAACTCCCGTTCCGGGGCGGTCAGTTGAGTGGTTCGCTGCGGGCCAGTGGGGGCTGGTCGCGCAGTTCCCCGCGCCCCTTTGGGGGCGCCGCCCCTGCCGTCGGCCGCGAACAGCTCCTCCGCGCGGATCAGCCGGGCGCCCCGGTAGAGGGCGCCGGGGTCGCGGTCGTGTTCCAGCCAGGCGCGGGCGGCCTCGGTCAGGCGGCGGTGGTGGCGGAGGCGCTCACGGTCCTCCTCGATCCAGGCGCACAGGCGCGGCCAGCAGGTGATCAGGGCCTCGTGGGCGAGCTGGACGCTGTCCTCGTCGACGGTGACGAGCCGGTTGCAGGCCAGCTGTTCCACCACGACCGGCACATCCCGGTCGGCCCACTCGTCCAGTTCGGCGCGGGTCAGCGGGCGCCGGGTGTCGGCGGTGCCCTGCCCCGGCTCGATCAGACCGAGGAGCAGGCGGCGGGCGGTACGGGCCTGGGCGGGGGACAGGTGCCCGTACGCCTCTTCGGCGGTTGCCGCGATGGCCCCGCTGACCCCGCCCGCCGCCTCGTACGCGCTCAGGGTCAGCAGTCGGCTGCGGCGCCGCTTCCAGGTCTCCAGCAGCGCGTGGGACAGCATCGGCAGCGCGCCGGGCTGGTCGAGGACCTCGTCCACGATCCTGGCGGTCAGCTCCCGTTCCACCAGCAGCCCGGCCGCCTGCGCCGGTCCCACGACCGCCTCGCGCAGCTCGTCCGCGCTCATCGGCCCGACCAGCAGACCGGTGCCGCGCAGGGCCTCGGCCAGTTCGCGGTGTTCGGCGCAGCGGGCGTAGAAGTCGGCGCGTACGGCGATGAACACCTTCAGCCGGCTCTTCGGGTCGCGGGCCGCGAGCAGCATGCCGATGAACCGGTCCCGCTCCGCCGGGTCCCGGCACAGGGTGAAGACCTCCTCGAACTGGTCCACGACCACCCAGCTCTCCGGTTCCCCCTCCTCGACGGCCAGCAGATGCCCGTACGTCTCGGCGGGCCTGGCCCCCGGGGTGAGCACCCGCAGCACGGCCGGGCAGCCGCGCTGCGCGATCTCCTCCCCCAGGCGGGGTATCAGCCCGGCGCGCAACAGCGACGACTTCCCGCTCCCCGACGCCCCGAAGACCACCGCGAACCGGTGCGAGCGCACCAGCTCGTTCAACTCCTCCACCAGCCGGTCCCGGCCGAAGAACAGCGCGCGGTCGTCCGGCTCGAAGCGGGCCAGTCCCCGGTACGGCGGTGCCGCGTCCGGCGTCTCCTCGCGCACGGTGCCCGCGGCCTCCGCGTCGGCGTCCTTCCACCGGGTCTCCCACTCACCCGGGTCGCCCCCGCACGCCCGTACGTACCCCTGGACCACGGCGAGCGACGGAAGCCGCTTCCCCGCCGCCGCGTCGGACAACGTCGTCGCGGAGAAGCCCGCCGCCTCGGCCATCGCGCGGTACGACGGCCCGCCCGCCGACCTGCGCAGTTCCCGCAGCTCGTGCGCGAGCCGCTGCACGGGACCGGCCTCGGGATCGACCGGTCTTTCGGGACGCCCCACAGGACCACCCACTTTCGTCCACTTCGTGCACGCCCACGCAGCGGATGGCTAACGATGTTCGGGGCGGTCAACCTACTTTTGGCGTGTATGCGTCGTAAACACTGTGTGCTTGAGATGTGGCGCGGATGACAGCCACGGAACGCTCGGTCGAACAATGCGGTGGTGCCCCCAGGATTCATGGGGGTGAGCGCCTCGGGGGATTGATTGACCTGATGAAACGGGGTGCCCTGTCAACTTTCCGCTTGCCAGTGTCGGTGCCGCACCGCCCCCCGCACCGAGCAAGTGGAGAGCCCTCGTATGTCTCAGGCAGTAAAGAACCGTAAGAAGTCCCGCTTCGCGAAGGCCGCGCTCGTCGCGCTCAGCGCCACCGGCCTGACCGTGGGCCTGACGGGCAGCGCCAACGCGGCCATCCTGAACCCGCTGCCGTGGAACGCGAGCACCTTCCAGAACAAGTACATGCCGCTCTTCGACTACGACTCGGACAGCTGCTTCCCCGCCGCGGCCGTCAACTCGTCCGGTCAGCTCAACGGCGGCCTCAACCCGTCCGGGTCCCTCACCGGCGGCTGCCGGACCAACCACCTCGGCAAGGCCAACACGTACTCGCAGGGCTGGTGCAAGAACGGCTGGTGCGCGTACGTCTACACGCTGTACTTCGAGAAGGACCAGTGCGACCCCACCAGCATCACTGACTGCGGGCACCGTCACGACTGGGAGTCCGTCGTGGTCTTCCAGAAGCAGGGCGAGGAGTCGCCCCGCTACCTGTCCGCCTCCCGACACGGCGGCTACAGCACCCACCCGATCAACGAGGTGCCGATGGGCCGGGTGAGCGGTGACTCGAGCTACAACAACCGCGTCGAGATCGTCTACCACAAGGACGGCGCGAGCACGCACGCCTTCCGCTTCGCCAAGTGGGGCGAGAGCCCGAAGGTCTGGGGCAACGGGACCTGGGACCGTCCGGCCCTGGTGACCATGGAGAACATGGACAAGACCCCGCGCGACCAGCTGTGGAACTCCACGTGGGGCCTGGCCAACTTCCCGCTGACCGGCAACCTCCAGAGCAACATCAACAAGGCCCGGAACGCCGACAGCCGGTCCAAGGCCGCCATCCCCGCGTTCTGACACGCGAATCGGCACACCTGCCGCCGGTGGGACGGAACTTCCCCTCCGTCCCACCGGCGGAACGCGTCATGAGCCGTGCGTCCGGTCTTTCGGGGCGGTGACAGCCGCCGGACGCCACGGCGAACTACGTGGCGGTACCACCACGAATCGCTTCCTTCAATTGATTGACCTGATGAAACGAGGTACCGGTCAACTCCCCGCCTGCCAGTCTCGGTCCCGCATCGCACCGCACCGCACCGGATTCCCGCCCCCTCGGGGCCGTACCGAGCAAGTGGAGAGCGTCTGTGTCTGAGGCAGTCAAGACAACCAAGGCCTTCAAGATCCGCAGGATGTCCCGCTTCGCCAAGGCCGCGTTCGTCGCGGCCAGTGCAACCGCCCTGACCGTGGGCGTGACGAGCAGTGCCAACGCGGCCATCCTGAACCCGCTGCCGTGGAACGCGAGCACCTTCCAGAACAAGTACATGCCGCTCTTCGACTACGACTCGGACAGCTGCTTCCCCGCTGCGGCGGTCGACGCGAGCGGAAAGCTCAACGGCGGTCTGGACAACACCGGGGCGATCACCGGCGGCTGCCGGAACAACCACCTCGGCAAGGCCAACACGTACTCGCAGAGCTGGTGCAAGAACGGCTGGTGCGCGTACGTCTACGCGCTCTACTTCGAGAAGGACCAGACGCTGGCCGGCGCCGACGCCTTCGGCCACCGTCACGACTGGGAGTCCGTCGTGGTCTTCCAGAAGCAGGGCGAGGAGTCGCCCCGCTACCTGTCCGCCTCCCGGCACGGCGGCTACAGCACCCACCCGATCAACGAGGTGCCGATGGGCAGAGTGGCGGGCGAGACGAACTACAACCGCGTCGAGATCGTCTACCACAAGGACGGCGCGAGCACGCACGCGTTCCGCTTCGCCGCGTGGGGCGAGGCCCCGGAGGCGTGGGGCGACGGAGGCTGGGACCGTCCGGCCCTGGTCACCATGGAGAACATGGACCAGACACCGCGCGACCAGCTGTGGAACTCCAAGTGGGGCAGCGCCAACTTCCCGCTGACCGGCAACCTCCAGAGCAACATCAACAAGGCCCGGGACGCCGACAGCCGGTCCAAGGCCGCGATTCCGGCGTTCTGACACCGGGTTCGTGACACCGGGGTTCGTGACGCTCGGCCCGGCATGAGCGACCCCGTATGAACGGCCGCCGGTGGGACAAAACTCCCCCTCCATCCCACCGGCGGCGCCCGTCATGACCCGTACGGGCTCACATGTCGGTCGTACGCGGCAGATCCGTCCGCTCCCGCACCGGCTGGTTGGCGAGCGCGTCCGCGCGTCCCGCCTGATACGCGCTGACGCTGCCCTTGGCGGTCACCGTCTCCCGCTCGACCGTCGACAGCATCCGCTCCCAGCGGTGCCGCATCGGCGCGATCATGCCGCCGCCGAGCCCGACGATCAGGATGCCGGCGACCGTGGCGAGCGCCGCGTACAGCACCGGCTGGGTGACGTCGCGGGCGATGCCGGCCTGCCCGAGGGCGGCGATGACGCCCAGCGCCACGATGCAGCCCCAGACGACGGCGGCGACGGTACGGCCGTACGACACGGACGACAGCGCCCCGGCGACGATCCCGCGCACGGCGTTGGCGATGGCCATGGCGACGACGATGAGCACCACGGCCACGATGGCGCGCGGCAGCCAGGCCACGATGCCGTTGATCATCGTGCTGACCGGGTTGGCGCCGAAGACGCCGAGCGCGAGCTGGAGGGTGATCAGCATCAGCGCGTAGTACACGATCTTGCAGATGATCCCCGTCATGTCGTACGCGGAATCCCTCAACAGCCGCGCGGTACCGGCCCGTTCGGACAGCCGCTCGGACCCGACGCGACGCAGGACCCGATCGAGAACACGGGCGATCAGCTTCGACACGAACCAGCCGATGACGAGGATGACGAGGAACCCGATGAGCTTCGGCACGAACTGGGCGACCTTCGACCAGGCGTCCTCGAGCCCTTGGGTGAAGTCGATGGCGAGCGTGGAGCTGGTACCGCTGATACTGCTGCTGGTGGCCATGTGACGGTCTTCCTTCGGTAGGTGGGTAGGTGCTACCGGCCCCCTCCCTCGTGGATATCAGCGGCGCCGGGCAACGGCCGTGGGTGCGCGGCCGAACGAGTGACCGGCTGTGCACATCGGAGGAATACGCTGCCTCCTGTGGCCTCTCCCTCGTCCTCGCTCGCCGCGCGCACCGCGCTCGACCTCACCGCCGACCTCCCGGTCCCGGCCCTGGAGGACCTCTACCGCGATCTGCACCGGCACCCGGAGCTGTCCCTGGCGGAACACCGCACGGCGGGCCTGCTGGCCCAGAGCCTGCGGAAGTCGGGGTACGGGACGACGGAGGGCGTGGGCGGCACGGGCGTCGTGGGCGTCCTGCGCAACGGCGACGGCCCGACGGTCCTGCTCCGCGCCGACATGGACGCGCTCCCGGTGACCGAGGAAACCGGCCTGCCGTACGCCTCCACCGTCCCCGGCGTGATGCACGCCTGCGGCCACGACCTGCATGTGACCTGGCTGGCGGGGGCGGCCGAGGCCCTGGCAGCGGGCCGGGACACCTGGCGAGGCACGCTCGTACTGGTCGGCCAGCCGGCGGAGGAGACGGGCGAGGGTGCCCGGGCGATGCTGGCGGACGGCCTGTACGACCGTTTCCCGCGCCCCGACGCCCTGCTGTCGCAGCACGCGGCGCCCGGCCCCGCCGGCCTCTACCCGCACATCCCCGGTCTGATCATGTCGGCGTCGACGGACGTGGATGTGATCGTGCACGGCAAGGGCGGCCACGGCTCCCGTCCCGAGACGACGGTCGACCCGGTGGTGACGGCGGCCTACATCGTCACGCGCCTCCAGACGGTCGTCTCGCGCGAGATCGCGGCCCGCGACTCCGCCGTCCTGACGGTCGGCGTGATCGAGGCGGGCACCCGGCACAACATCATCCCGGCGACGGCCCGTATCGCCCTGAACCTGCGCACCCAGTCGAACGACGTACGGGACCGCATGCTGGCCGCGATCAGGCGTATCGCGCAGGGCGAGTGCCTGGCGGCGGGCTGCCCGAGCGAGCCGGAGATCCGGGTCGGCGCGACGTTCCCGGTCACGGTCAACGACGCGACGCTCGACGAACAGGTGGCCGAGGTCCACCGCGAGGTCTTCGGCGCGGGAACCGTCTTCGACCCCGGCCCGGCGATGGGCAGCGAGGACTTCGCCCACCTGGCGGTGGACCAACTCCCGTACTCCTACTGGTTCGTGACGACCACACCGGCGGACGTGTGGAACGCGGCGGACGGAAGCGGCGACCTGATGACCCAGCTCGCGGCGGTGCCCAGCAACCACAGCCCGCTGTTCGCGCCGGACCTGTCGGTGGTGGGGGCGGGGGTGCGGACGTTGGTGTCGGGGGCGTTGGCTGTGCTGTCGGCGAGGGCTGATGGCGTGCGGGTCGCCCGGGGGTAATGGCCTGCATGTCGTCCGGGGCTGATGGCCTGCGTGGTGGCCCGAGCCGCTCCACCTCGCCGAGGTGTTCCGACTCGACGAGAAGACCGCGATGCGTGCCGCTGGGGCGGCGCGGTAGAGCAGGGTGTGTCGGAGCCTCTTTCTTGCGCAGCATGCTCATGAAGCGACGACCGGTCGAATCCACCGCACGCGCCCCACAGCATCCGTGGGGAATTTCTCCGCCGTACCCCTCCTGTTGGCCAGGTCTGGCTACCTTCGCCTCGCCCGGTCCGGTACAGGAGAGGCCCATCCATGAGCACCCCGATCCACCGCACCTCGACACGGCAGTCCGCAGCCTTCCTGACGTCGGCCCGGCACCGTGAGGGAGGGAGCCGGACCGGGAGTACGTCCTTACGCCCGCCGGAGCGCGCCCTCCTGGAGATGCAGTCCCGCGCCGGCAACCGGGCCACGACCGCAGCGGTGCAGCGCGCCCGGGACACCGAGAGAGGGAACGCGGCGGCGAACGGCGACGCGTCCCCCGGAGCGAAGAAGAAGAACTATCGCGACCGGATCGCCGCGCTGCTCGACAGGTTCAAGAAGAATCTCGAACCCATCGACACCTTCATCAAGGGCTTCCAGACCCCCACCAACGCGGCCTTCACCCAGCAGGCCGCCGTCGCGGCCAACGAGGGCCTCAAGCACTCCGCCGCCGCCTCGGGGACCTCCGCAGCGTCGGGCAACCTCCTCACGGAGGCCGCCGGCACCGTGGTCAGTGGCATGGACGCGTACAAGAACATGAAGGACGCCAAGAAGCACGAGACCGGGGCCGACCACCACACGGCGAAGAAGAAGGCCAAGACCAAGGGGACCGACACGGTCATCGGCGCCGCCAGTTCGGGAAGCTACAGCGCCGCCATCGCCAAGGAGGTGACCAAGATCCAGAAGGCGGCGGACGCCGCGGTGGCATCCGAGGCGAGCGGTATCGCCGGCGCTTCCGTCGGCGCGATCAAGGGCATGCGGTCCGCCTTCCGCATCGGGGGAGCAGCCAGCAAGTACAAGCAGGTCAAAGAGCTGGGAGATCCCCACCTCGTCCAGGCGGGGTCCCTGGCAAGACTGAACGAGTCGCACGAGCAGGCCGGCTGGGCCGCAGCGGAGGCTTACGTCGCGCTGGACGCCTACTGGAAGCATGAGGGCCCTGGACTGCTGGAGGTCGTTTCCGAGGCCATCGACGCCGCCTGGGAGGCGATGGGTGAAGCCCGTGACGCCGCCGAGAACCTCCAGCATGCCGAGAACGACGTGGAAAAGCTGAGCAAGGCGCAGCAGTACGCGAAGAAGAAGCAGCTCACCAAGATTGGCAAGGAGACGGCCGGCGGCGCGGGCGAGTCCGTCAAGGCCGCAGCCGGCGTCGTGACGGCGGTCGCGGCGGGAACTGCCGGGCTGGCGAGCAACCCGGTCGGATGGGGCCTCGCCGGGGCCGGGGCCGGTCTCGTCCTCGGCGTCACCATGTACAAGGCGCTCCGCGCCGCCACGAAGCGCTACGAAGAGGTCCACCACCCCGAGCGCTGGGCGCCGCAGGGCGAGACCCCGGCGGAGGCCGCCTCCCGCAAGGAGTCGCTGAAGCACGCGATGAAGTTCTGGAAGAAGGTGTCGAAGGGCGAACGCCAGGCCATGGCGCGCGAGATCTACGCCCTGGCGGCGGGCCCCGACATCTCCGGGAACACCACGGCCGAGATGCGGGAGTCCGCCAGGTCCCTGCTCATCGCCCTCAAATCCGGCCCCGCCAAGCACAACCTGGAGCCTGACGCGTGGGCCGAGACCCTCAACGACCCGGCGAAGACCTCCGGTTGGATCGCGGAGATAGCGGAGCAGCTGGCCTCGGGGTGACCTGGAGCGGGCCGGCTACCGGGCATCCGGGCATCGCGAGGCCCGGTGGCCGACCAGGCACGTTCGGCGCTGCTGGACCAACTGTTGACCACAACGATCACCGCACAGGTCAAACGTGCGGCCTGGTCAGCCAGGCACGTGCTGGGCGGTCCGTGGCGTCTCCGACTTCTCCAGCTTCTCCAGCTGCCGCTCGGCATGCCGTACCGCACCCTCGCGCCGCCCCGGCACCCGGCGTCTCAACTCGACGACCACCGGCCCGAGTTCACGCGCGTCGGCGCTCTCGCCGAGGCTGGTCCACTGGTGGTGGGCCCGGTCGACGGCCGACTCGACGGCAGGGGCGTCCGGTGCCTGTCCGGCACTGAGGCGCTTGCGGGCGACGCTCAGCCAGGCCCGGCAGCTCCGGGCCGGGTGCCCGGCGAACATCGCGAGATCGGCCCGGACCTCGGTCCAGTGCAGCACCTCTTCGGAGGCGGGCCCGTGGGTACGGAGGGCGCTCTGCTCCCACTGGGCGGCCAGCGCGTCGGCGTCGGCGTGACGGCCGGCCTGGACGGCGGAGGTGATGAGGGAGTGGGGGTCGCCGGCCGTTGCTTCCTCGGCTCCGCCGGGTGCCTCTTCGGCTCCGGTCGGCACTCCCAGCCCGTCCGGCGTCTGAGGACGCGCCCTTTCGGCGCGAACCGGCTCAGGTACGGACGGGACCGCGCTCACACCCGCCCCGGACACCGCGTCCCAGGCCAGCACCACATCCCCGTACGCCGCCCCCTCCGACGACAGCCGCCCCAACGCCTGCTGGTGCAGCCGCGCCGGCTCGGGACGGTGCCCGCTGCGCAGAATCGTCGCGATCGTCTTCATGTACGTCGGCACAGCCACCGCCCGCCGGGGAGGCGGCGGGGCCACCCGCCCGTACACGCTCACGCCGGGCCCCACGGTGAACGGCCGCGCCGTGACGTACTGCCAGGCGGCGGCATCGGCGTGGAGGTCGAGGAACAGGGTCGTCGTACCCGGCGTACGCAACCGCAGTTCCTCGGCGATCCAGTGCCAGGGGAACGCGGTGTAGCGGACCGTCGCGGGGGTCGTGCGGGCCAGGGCGAGATGCGGAAGGTGCTGTTTGCGGTCGAGTTGGAGCTGGCCGGTGAGGAAGACGGTGAGCGGACCGGGGGCCACCGCGGCGGCACGCAGCCGGGTGAGTACGGCCTGCGGCTCCAGCGGGTCGGCGAGTTCGACGACGTTCGCGGTGTCGGTGCCGGCCAGCACGGCGGGGGCGACGGCCGCGAGAACGGGCAGCACGGACGCCGCGTCGACGAGACAGCCCTTGCCCACGGGCGAGGCGGCAAGCAGCAACGCGGTTCCCGTTGTTGATCCCGCTGTCGATCCCGTTGTTCCAGCCATCGTCCCTCCCCTCACGCCAGTCGCATGCCTAGGCAGCACCGTAACCGGTGCGACTGCGAAGAGGGGATGCCGGGCGGCCGTACGCCCCCTATGGGGAGGTTCTACCGGGTCGTACCGCGAACACCGTGGTGTCGTCGGCGAGATGCCCGCCGCAGTGCCGCAGGGTGCCGTCCCGTACGTACGCCACCAGGCGATGCGGATCGGCGGTGCGCGGGTCGCGGGCGACGGCGTCGGCGACGCGTTCGCGCAGCGGGAAGAACACCCCGTCGGCGTCCCGGGCCTCGGTCACGCCGTCGGTGACGAGCAGCAGGGTCTCCCCGGCGGCGAGCGGTACGCGGACCACGGACGGCAGCCCGTATCCCGGCCGGCCGGAGGTCAACTCGCTGAGCCCCAGCGGGAGTCCGTCCCCCGGCGGCAAGCTCCGTACGCCGTCGGCAGACACGATCAGGGAGGGCTCGTGACCGAAGTTGACGACCTCCACGTAAGCCCCGTCCACGTGGGCCCCCTCCTCGGGGAAGCCGATGAGGACGGCCGTGGCGAACCGGTCGCCCTCGTCGCGGCCGACGGCGGCGCGGTAGCGGATGTGCCGCAGCATCCGTACCTCCAGGCGTTCCGCGACCGTCGCGAGCGCCGGTTCGTGGTACGCGGCCTCACGGAACGTGCCGAGGAGCGCCGCGGCGGCCTCGACCGCGCCGAGCCCCTTCCCCTGGACGTCACCGATGAGGACCCGGGTGCCGTGCGGGCCGGGCTGGATGTCGTAGAGGTCGCCGCCGACGCGGGCGACGGTGTCCGCGGCGAGGTAGACCGCCGCGTGGTCGAGGCCGCCCCAGCCCGGCGGCAGCGGACGCAGCACCGTACGGCGGGTGGTCTCGGCGACGTCCCGCATGTGCAGCATGCGCCCCTCGTCGCGCACCCGGACCACACAGGCGAGGGTGGCCAGCAGCCCGCCGAGCGCGACGAGGATGAAGTCGGGCAGCCCGGTCTGGTACTGGTGCGGCCAGGCACCGTCGACGACCACATAGGTGCCCAGGGACAGCACGGCGAAGGCGACGGTCCCGGCGACCCGGCAGAGCGCGGCGGCGATCCCGGGCACGAGCACGATCCAGGAGATGATCCGGAACTCGCCGGTGGTGTTCCAGTCGAGGACCGCGATCCCGATCAGCAGCACCAGCGGCGGCACCCAGGCCACGCTGCGCCCGCCCACCCGCAGCAACAGCAGCTCATCGCCGGAAGCGGACCCCTCGTCCGCGCCCACCGGCTTCATGGAACCCAGCGAAACACGGGCGCCCCTCTCTGTCGACTTGCCAGCGGCCCTCCCCAGGTGTGCTCTGGAGGGCGGGGGCGAGGAGAGAGAGGAGCACTCTCATGGCTCACGTGACGTCGTCCGGATATCCGGACATCTTCAGCGCCCGGACCCATCAGGCCGCGAAGTGGGCGGTGCCCGTCGTACTCGGGCTCGTCTACGGCTTCTGGGCCGCGGCGAACCGGCGCGACGGCGGTCCCATCACCGGCTGGAACATCCTCTTCGGCTTCGTGGCCGCGCTGGCGTTCATGGCGGTGTTCATCGGCGTACGGGCCGTGGCGCCCCGTCTGCAGCGCGAGCTGCACGCGGTGGCCTGGGGCGCGTTCGCCGGGGTCGCGTTCGGGTTCCTGTACAGCCAGACCGGGGCGAGTGTGCTGCGGTCGGCCGGCAACGCGACGCTGGTCGCCGGGGCCGTCTTCGCCGTGCTGTTCTACCGCTACTACACGCACGAGGACGCGGCCGGTCACCGGGTGAAATGAGCACCGGTATCAGCCGAGGTCTCAGCCGACGGTGACGTTCCAGGTGAAGCTCCACGTCCCGGAGACGCTCCACTCGCCGTGGTCGCGGTCGCGGTCATGGCCGTTGTCGTCCTTCCACTCGGGGCACGGGTCGGTGCAGTTGGGCACCGACCGGCCCCCGGTGTCGATGAAGGCCGCGCTCGCCCAGGCGTTGACACCGGCCAGCCAGTACCAGTGCGGGTCGCCGCGCACGGTCTGTCCGGCGACCGAGCACTCGACGCGGCCGTGACTGCCGGGTGACAGCTGCCCGACGGCGGGTGAGTGCGTGGTCGGCTGCTTCCGCAGGTTCAGGTCACCGGCGGCGACGACGGTGCCCCGGACCCCGGAGCCGTCGGTGCCACCTGGCACGGCCGCCGTCGCCGTACCGACCGGTACCGCCAGGATTCCGCCGGTGAACAGGGCCGCGGTCAGGTTCCGCAGGGCCGGAGTGGTGCGCATGGCCCGCCTCCAAACTCCTAGAAGCCCCCCGATATGACACCGATATGTCCCCAAGCATCCTCAAGAACCCCCAAAACCAGGAAACACCCGTTCGGGTGAACGCTCCACCGGAGGCCCACCGAAGAGGCTTGTCCCGCACGCCCATATGCAGTCAACCGGCTCGCGTTTCCCACCCCCGGGCCCTTGCCTGAAGGGGTGTCCAACCGTCTCCGGAGCGCCCTGTCGGCCGCCCTCACCGCCCTCGCGTGTCTCCTGCTGCCCTTCGGCGCGCTCTCGGCCTGGGCGGCATACGGGCTCGCCGACACCGGCCGGTACGTCACCACGATGGCGCCGCTCGCCGAGAACCCGTACGTCCGGGCGGCGATCGCGGACAGCGTCGGCGCGGGGATCGTGCACGCGGTCGACGTGGGCCCGCTCGAAGGCACCGTGACGCACTTCGTGCAGGACGCGGTGCACTCGTTCACCCGCACCGAGGCCTTCCGCGCCGCCTGGGACACGGCGAACCGCGCCACCCACGAGGCCGTCCTGCACGCCCTGCGCAGCGACCCCGACACCTCCAACAGACAGGGCTCCTACGGCAGTTACGGCGGCGAGGGCGCCGTCACCATCGACCTCGCCCCCGTCACCGCCCAGGTCAAACGCCAACTCACCCTCGACCGCGTGCCGTTGGCGAACCACATCCCGATCGCGCACACCGAGGTCGCGGTCCTGCCGGCCCAGGATCTCGTGCCGCTCCGGAAGGGATTTCGCGTGCTCGAAGTCGCCGGTTTCTGGCTTCCGGTGACGGCCGGCGCCCTCGCCGTCGCCGGGATCGCCCTCGCCGTCCGGCGCCGCCGGGCGATCACGGCGACCGCGCTCGGTACGGCGCTCGGCGGGGCGCTGCTCGGCGTCGCGCTCGTGATCGCCCGCCACTTCACCCTCGCCGACCTGCCGCCGGGCGTCTCCGCACCCGCCGCAGGCGCCGTCTACGACGCCCTGACGGCCACCCTCCGCACGGTCTCCTGGCTGCTCCTCGCCCTCGGTCTCGCCGTCGCCCTCGGCATGTGGCTCACGGACCGGTACGGCCGCGCCGGGCGACTGCGGCGAGCGTCCGCAGTGCCCGGGCCAGCTCCGGTTCGGCAGCCGACGCGAGCCCGAGTCTGACGGCGTCCGGCGCCCGCTGCGGACCCACGGCGAAGGCGTCCCCGGGGGTGACGGCGATGCCATGCGCCGCCGCGGCTGCCGTGAACGTGTCCGCCCGCCAGGGCGCGGGCAACTCCCACCAGGCGTAGTAGGCGTACGGATCGGACCGCACGGCGTCCCCGAACTCCGCCAACTCCCGTGCCACGAGCCGCTGTCGACGCGCCGCGTCCACCCGCTTGGCCGCCACGAGCCGCGCCACGGTCCCGTCCTCGACCCACCGCACCCCGGCCTCCAGCGCGAACCGCCCGGCACTCCACCCACCCGACCGGACAGCAGCCGCCACGGCTTCTACCCGGCCCGGCGGTACGACGAGAATGCCGACGGTGAGTCCGGGCGCCACGCGCTTGGACAACCCGTCGACGAGGTAGGTCAGTTCGGGGACGTGGGCGGCGAGGGGCTCCCCGCGCTCCCCAGCAGCAGCCCTTTCCCTACCGGCACCGGCACCAGCACCAGCACTGGCATCGGCGAGGAAGGACCAGATCCGGTCCTCGACCACCGGCACCCCCAACTCCCGGACCACACCCGCGAGTTCACGCCTCCTCCCCTCGCTCATCGTCACCGACGTCGGGTTGTGCAGCGTCGGCTGGACGTACAGCGCGGACAGCGGGGCCGTGCGGTGGGCGGCGGCGAGGGCGTCGGGGCGCAGGCCGTCCGCGTCCATGGCCAGCGGGACGAGGGTGACACCGAGGCGGCCCGCGATCTCCTTGACCAGCGGGTATGTCAGCGCCTCGACACCGACCCGGCCGCCCGGCCGGACCAGGGACGCGAGGGCGGCGGCGATCGCCTGACGCGCGTTGCCCGCGAAGAGGACGCCGTCGGGGTCGGGCCGCCAGCCCGAGGTGGTGAGGAGCCCGGCGACCGCCGACCGGGCCTCGGCTGTACCGGCGGCGGCCGCGGGACGCAGCGCCTCGGTGAGCACGTCGGGCCGCAGGAGGGGCGCGAGCGCCGGTGCGAGAAGCTCCGACTGGCCGGGAGCGGAAGGGTAGTTGAGCTCCAAGTTGACCGCCGGCACCGGTGTCCAGGCCGCCGGTTCGGCGAGCGCCCGCCCGGTCGGCGCGGGCGGTGCGGCCCGGACGAACGTGCCGCGTCCGACCTCGCCGACGACCAGTCCGCGCCGCACGAGTTCGCCGTACACGCGCCCCGCGGTCGACCCGGCGACCCCGCGCCGCCGGGCGAACGCCCGTTGCGGGGGCAGCCGTTCACCGGGGCGGAGCCGTCCGGTGGCAATGTCGTCGGCTATGCGGTCGGCGAGGCGCCGGTAGTCGTCCATGAAGAATCCCCGTACTCGTTCTTGCACTCGCTCTTGTTCTTGCACTCGTTCTCGTTCCCGGTGAATCGTTCTTTCACATTGCACCGAGAGCAAAGATCTTATTGCACCGAGCAGTTGGGGCGATCTAGGGTCGTCCGCATGCCCCCTCTTGTCCCTTTTCAGGTCCCTCTTGTTCTCATCCACGGCCACCCCTTCGACCACACGATGTGGAACCCGCAGATCGAGGCGTTCGCCGCCACCCGCCAGGTGATCGCCCCCGACCTGCGCGGCTACGGCACCGCGCCGGTCGTACCGGGCGTGACCCCGCTCTCCCGGTTCGCGCAGGACATCGAGGAGCTGCTCGACGAGGCGAAGGTGGCGGAGTGCGTCCTCGCCGGGCTGTCGATGGGCGGCCAAATCGTCATGGAGTACTGCGCCCGGTTCCCGGAGCGCGTCCGGGGCGTGGTCCTCGCCGACACCTTCCCGGAGCCCGAGACCCCGGAGGGGCGCCTGTCCCGCAACGCGATGGCGGACCGGCTGCTCGCCGAGGGCATGCGCGGGTACGCCGACGAGGTGCTGGGGAAGATGGTGGCCCCGTACGCCGACGCGCAGGTCAAGGCCCACGTCCACCGCATGATGACGGCCACGGACCCGCGCGGCGCGGCGGCGGCGCTCCGGGGCCGTGCACAGCGCCCCGACTACCGCCCCCTGCTGGCCCGTCTCGCCGTCCCGGCGCTGGTCGTCGTGGGCGCCGACGACGAGTTCACCCCGGTCGCGGACGCCGAGGCCATGCACGCGATCCTCCCCGACTCCACCCTCCACCTCATCGAGGGCTCGGCCCACATGCCCAACCTGGAACGCCCGGCGGAGTTCAACGAGGCGCTGGCCACCTTCCTGGCGACACGGATCGACCCGTCGGCGCCGTCGGCGCAATAAGGTCGGGTCCGTGGGATTACGGGGCCGATGGACGCGGGTCCACACCTCGACCCCCACCAGCGGAAATGAGCCCGCCGGGGCAGACAGGACGCGCCCGTACCCGGCCATAATGGGCCCATGTCCCGAGAGTTCCCCATCGGCCTCACGCCTCCCGACTGGCTGGTGCGGAACCTCCGGCCCCAGGCGGCCCCGCCCGTCAACCGCCCCGCCGTGGCCCGCGCGGCCATCGCGATGTCGCTCCCCCTGGCCGTCGGCCTCGCCACCGGCCACCCCGCCTACGGCGCCCTCGCCTCCATGGGCGCTCTCTCGGGCGTCATCGGCGACACCGCCGCCGCGTACCGGATGCGCATCCTCAACATCGCGATCCCCCAGTTCTTCGGCGCCCTCGGCGTCACCCTGGGATCACTGGTGTTCGGCCACGGCTGGGTCGCCGTCGCCGCCGTCACCGGCGTGGCCCTCGTCTCCGGGATGATCTCGACGATCGGGGCCGTGGCCTCCGTATCCGGACTGCTGCTGCTCCTCAACTCGGTGATCGGGGCGGGGCTGCCGCTGCCGGGGGCCTGGTGGCTCGCACCGGTCCTGATGTCGGGCGGCGGCCTGCTGGTACTTGCCCTGGCCCTGCTCGCCTGGCCGCTCCGCTCGGGGGTGCCGGAGCGGGCGTCGGTCGCACAGACCTACCGTACGGTCGCCGAACTGCTCGCCGCCTGCGCCACCGACGGCTACGAGGACGCCCGGCACGCCGTCACCCAGTCCCTCAACCAGTCGTACGACCTCGTTCTCGCCCGACGCGCCCGCCACCACGGCCGCAGCCCCGAACTCGTGCGCCTGCTCGCCCAGTTGAACGCCATCACGCCGGTCGTCGAGGCCGCCCCCGCCGCCCACCAGACCGGCCGCCCGCTGCCGCCCGAGGTCCCGGAGGCGGTCCGCCACCTCGCCGACGCCATCGAGACCGGCTACGGCGGCCCGATAGGACTGACTCTCCCCACCCCGACCGGCCAGACCTCCCGCGCCGTCGAACGGGCGCTGCGCCACGCCGCCGAGGTGATCGGCACCCGCTCCCCCGACCTGCGCGTCTCCGGGGTCGAGGACCGGCTCGGCCGCCCGGGCGCCCTACGCGTACGCGCCGCCGGCGCCGCCCGGGACGTCGTCCTGTCCGCCACCTCCTGGCGCTACGGACTGCGCCTCGCCCTCTGCATCGGCCTGGCCCAGGTGCTGGTGTCCACCGTCCCGGTGCCGCGCTCGTACTGGGTCGCGCTGACCATCACCTTCGTCCTGAAGCCCGACTTCGGCTCCGTCTTCTCCCGGGCACTGCTGCGCGCGCTGGGCACGGTCGCGGGGCTGGTCGTCGCGGCGGCGGTGCTCGTCCAGGTCCCGCGCGGCTGGTGGGACGTACCGGTAATTCTCCTTCTGGCCCCGCTGATCCCGGCGTTCACCCCACGCGGGTACGGCTACCAGACGGCCGCCATCACGCCGGTGATCCTCCTTCTCTCCGACGTCCTCAACCACCAGGGCGCGGCCCTGCTGCTGCCCCGGCTCCTCGACTCCCTCATGGGCTGCGGAATCGCCCTGGTCGCGGGCTATCTCCTCTGGCCGGAGAGCTGGCACACCCGCGTCGGCGACCGCCTCGCCGACGCGGTCGCGGACACGGCACGGTATGTGGAATCCGCGTTCCGCCCGGACACCGAGGGCGCTGCCCGCGCCCGTATGCGCCGCCGTCTCTACCGCGACCTCTCCGTCGTCCGTACGGAGTTCCAGCGGGCCCTGACCGAACCGCCGCCCACCGGACGACGGGCGGCAGCCTGGTGGCCCCTCGTCGTCGCGGTGGAACGCATCGTCGACGCGACGACCGCCGCCCGCGTCCACATCAAGCAGGGCGCCGAGCCGCCGTCCGCCGCCGAGATCTCCCAAGTCGCCGTCCAGCTGAAGGAGTTGTCGGACGGACTCCGCCGCATCGAGACGCTCTACGCGGTGCGTACGGACCTCAGCGGACCGGCGGACAGCGTGCTGGAGCCCCTGCGCCAGGAGGTGGCGGCGGCTCGGGCGATCACCTCTCCCAAATGACCGGACGGGTGGGAAAGCCGGGTCGGAAAAGGGGGGCGCGGGCCGTCTCCGTGCAGGGGGACGGCCCGCGCCAGTGGGGGGTGGGGCTGTGATGACCGGCGGGTCGGCCGGTCGTATCGTCAGTGTCAGCGACCGCACGACGACTGTGATGATGGCAAGTCGTGATAGCCCGGCCCTATCACCACCCCCTCGCCACCCCCCTCGCCACCACTGCTCTTCTCCGGCTCTCCGGTCTGATCCGCCGGACAGGCATAAGCTGCGATGGCATGGACATGAACTCGGGCATGTGCATGCGCATGGAGCTGGTCCCATGGAACTAGAGGTGAGGCACCTCCGGGCGCTGTGCGCCATCGCCGACACCGGCAGCCTGCACCGGGCCGCCCGTGAACTGGGCGTGGCACAGCCCTCGTTGAGCACCCAGCTGCGCCGGATCGAGCAGGAGCTGGGCGGCGAGCTGTTCACCCGCACCCGGGCCGGCTGCCGTCCGACCCCGCTCGGCCGGGTCGTCCTGAGCCGCGCCCGTCCCCTGGTGGCCGAGATGCGCGCACTGGTCACGGAGGCACGGACCGCCGCCGCGGGAGGACCGCAGCTGCGCATCGGCTCGACCGGCAGCCGGGCCCTGTCGGGCTGGCTCCGCCGACTGCGCCAGAGCCGGCCGGAACCCACGCTCCGCATGGACGTCTCGGCGAACGCACTGCTGCGCATGGTCGCCGACGGCAGACTGGACGTGGCGTTCGTGCACGAGGTGGAGGGCTGTCCGCTCCGCGTCCCCGACAGTCTGCGCCTGCGCGTCCTGGTCGACCGGGAACCCCAGTTCGTGTCCCTGCCCGCCGACCATCCGGCCACCGCGAGACCCGTGGTCGACCTCTCCGAGCTGGCCGGCGACCGCTGGATGGTGGACGAGACGGTCGACGGCGAGTTCGACGCCGTACTGCGCATGCTGCACACCGCCGGCCTCAACCCCCGTGTCCTGCACGGCGATTACCACACCACGGCGTCACTGATCGCGAGCGGCGAGGTCGTCACCGTCTGCCAGCCGACCTGCCTGCCACGCCCCGGACTTGCGGTACGCCGGCTGCACGGCGACCCACTCGGCGTACGGCTGCTGCTGGCGGCCCGTACGGAGACGGATCTGGACGCGGTGCATCCGGCGCTGGCGGAGGCGTACGGGGAGGCGGCGCGACAGGCACCGGCGTACCGGGAGTGGCTGGAACTGGAGCAGAAGCAGAGTGGTTCGAAAACCCCGGCCCCAGCCCCGGTCCCAGCCCTCCCCTAGAAGGTAGACAGGTAGGCAGACTCAGGCGCCGATGTCGCAGCCGTCCTTGCGCCACACCGCGACGACCGCCGGGCGGACGTACGTGCCCGGTCCGTCGGGCCAGGTGCTGGCCGGTGCCTCGACGGTCGCGCCGGTGATCTCGCCCGGGTGCTGCACGGCGACGAGCACCTGGCGCTCCCCGATGACCGGACCGCAGGTCTCGGCGCCCTTCGGCACGGTCAGGAACTGCTTCAGCTCCCCGCGCCGGGGGCCCTGGGTCGCCACACCGAACAGGCCGTCGTGGGAGCCGAGTTGGGCACCGTCCGTGGAGATCCACAGGTTGCCGTGCCGGTCGAAGGCCACGTTGTCCGGGCAGGAGATCTGGCTGACCTTGTCCTTCGGGAAGCCCGCGAAGTAGGTCGCCGGGTCGTTCGGGTCGCCGGCGACGAGGAAGAGCAGCCAGGCGAACGACGTACTGTCGGCCCGGTTCCAGCGCTCGGTGAGCTCCAGGACGTGGCCGTGCTTGTTGGCGTTGCGCGGGTTTGCCTCGTCGGGCTTGGCGTTCGTACCGACACCGCGGTTGGTGTTGTTGGTGAGCGCGACGTACACCTTGCCGGTCTTCGGGTTGGGCTCGACGTCCTCGGGCCGGTCCATCTTGGTGGCGCCGACCTTGTCCCCGGCGAGCCGCGTGAAGACGAAGACCTCCTCGGCGGTCATGCCGTCGACGTGCGAGACGGCGCCCTTGGCGGTGGCGGTGGCCAGCGGGATCCACGTACCGCTGCCGTCGAACTCGCCGTCGGCGGGCAGCTTGCCGGTGCCGTCGATCTCGATGGCGGGGGAGTCACCGGTGAGCTTGGCGACGTACAGCGTGCCCTCGTCGAGGAGGGAGAGGTTGTGCTCACGGTCGGAGCGCGAGGACCCGTGCCGCATCCGCTTGCTGCTGACGAACTTGTAGAAGTAGTCGAAGCGCTCGTCGTCGCCGGTGTAGGCGACGGGACGCCCGTCGGAGGTCAGCCGGATGGTGGCACCCTCGTGCTTGAAGCGTCCGAGGGCGGTGTGCTTGCGGGGCGTGGAGGAGGGGTCGTACGGATCGAACTCCACCACATACCCGAACCGGTGGACCTCGTTGGGCTCCTGGGCGACGTCGAACCGCTTGTCGAACCGCTCCCACTTGCGCTCGCTGGCGCCGGTGCCGATGCCGTACCGCTTGTCGGTGGCACGGGAGGCGTTGGCGAAGTACTGGTTGAAGTTCTCCTCGCCGTGGAGGGTGGTCCCCCAGGGCGTGGTGCCGCCGGCGCAGTTGTTGAGGGTGCCGAAGGCCTTGCGGCCGGTCGGGTCCGTGGAGGTCTTGAGGAGATCCGACCCGGCAGCCGGTCCCGTGATCCGGAACTCGGTGGTGGCGGTGACCCGCCGGTTGAGCGGGTGACGCGGTACGGGCGTGAGCTTCCCGGTCCTGCGGTCCCCCTCCACCACGACAGCGGAGAGCCCGTGCGCGGCCCAGGCGATCTCGACCTGCTCGCGGGTGGGGTTGGCGGCGTCGTAGCCGCGGAACATCAGGATCTCGTCGGTGTACTCGTGGTTGGCGACCAGGAGCTTCTGGTTCCCGTGCAGGGGGAGAAGGGCGAGGAAGTCGTTGTTGTACCCGAACTGGCCGGCCTGCGCGGCGGCGGTCTGCTTCTCCGGGTCGAAGGCGGGGGCGCCACGGAGTATGGGCTCGCCCCAGCGGATGACGACGTTCTGCTCATACCCGCCGGGGACGGTCACGGCGTCGGCGGTGTTCGGCTCGACGGCGGTGAAACGCAGCCCGCGCGGTACGGCGGAGAAGGGTGAGCCGGAAGGGAGGGAGGCGGAAGTGGCTGCTTCCGCACCCTGCGCACCGGCGACGTTCGCTGCGACACCGGTCGCAGTGGCCACGGTGACGACGGCGGCGGCCTGCATCACGGAACGGCGGCTGAGGGCGGTGGCGATCACATCGCCGACGTATTCGTTGGCACTGGTGTTGGGAACCTCGTGGAAGCAGGCGTCACCACACCGGAAACGGCAGGTCATCGCGGACCGTCCGCCAGGATGCGATCCGGACGACGTTCCGATCATCGGCAGCAGCTTGCGCACTTTACTCTCCCCTTGTTGTCCCCATACGTGCCCTTGGTGTCAGCGTGACGCTAGGTGGACGCGGGTGCGGGGGTGGAGCCGCAGGGTGAACGAAGGGTGAACCTGTGGGAGCGGTAAGGCTATTGGGGGTGCCGGCGGTGTCGAGCTGGGCTGGTCAGGGCCCGGTTCCGAGGTTGGCGGAGTGGCGCTCTTGACGTCCGACGCGTTCCGTGAAAGACCCACCCCAAGATCGCCGGAACGGCCCGCTAACCTTACGTGTCCGTCCTGGCCAGGGATTGACGGCTACAACTCACGTGAAGGGTTGCGCACATGGGCATTCTCACTCTCCTGCGGAACGCGTTCGGCCGGTCACGCAAGGGGCGTGACGCCGAGGCGGCGCCCGCGCAGGAGGCGGAGTCGGCTCCTCAGCAGGAAGCCACCGAGCCAAAGATTCCGGCACAGTCCCCGGAACCGACACTGACCCGGACCCCGGAGCCCACCCCCGAACCGACGCCACCCTCCGCGGTGGACGACCTGGTATCGGCAGCCTTCGACAATGTGACGGTCCCGAAGCCGGCAAGGCCGGTGGACGAGATCGAGGCCAAGACGGAGCCGAAGCCGGCGGCTGAGGCTGCGGCTGAGCCGAAGGCTGAGGCTGCGGCTGAGCCGAAGGCCGAGGCTGCGGCTGAGCCGAAGGCCGAGGCTGCGGCCGAGCCGGAGGCCGAGGCGGTCGTCGCCCCGGAGCCCGAGGCACCGGTCGCCGAGGTGACCCCGGAGCCGGAGCCCGAGCCGGTGGCCGAGGAGCCCACCCCGGAACCCGAGCCGGAGCCGGAGCCGGTGGCCGAGGTGACCCCCGAGCCCGAGCCGGAGCCGGTCGTAGAGGAGCCCACCCCGGAGCCCGAAGCGGAGCCGGTCGCCGAGGTGACCCCCGAGCCGGAGCCCGAGGCCGTTGTCGAGCCCGAACCCGAGCCCGAAGCGGTCACCGAGGAGCCCGCGCCGGAACCGACGGCCGAAGTGACCCCGGAACCCGAGCCCGAGCCGATCGTCGAGCCGGAGGCAACGGCAGAACCGGAGCTGGAGCTGGAATCGAAGCCGGAACCGGAACCGGAACCGGAACTGATCGCTGAGCCGGAGATCCTGGAACCGGCAGCCGCCGACGTGGAGGAAGCCCCACAGGGGCCACCCGCACCCGAAGACGAAACCGTCACGGGTGGTGCGGGTGGGAACACAGACACGGCCGACGGCGAAGCCGAGGCCGCAGTACCCGCATCCCTCCTCACCGCATACAACGCCGGCACCACCACCCTCACCACCCTCAACCTCACCCACACCCAAGCCAAGATCTACCTCGTCCTGGACCGCAGCGCGTCCATGCGCCCGTACTACAAGGACGGCTCCGCACAGGCCCTCGGCGAGCAGACCCTCGCCCTCGCCGCCCACCTCGACCCGGACGCGACCGTCCACGTCGTCTTCTTCTCCACCGAACTCGACGGCACCGGCGAGCTGACCCTCACCGAGCACGAGAACAAGATCGACGACCTCCACGCCGGCCTCGGCCGCATGGGACGTACGAGCTACCACGCAGCCGTGGAAGAAGTCCTCACGCACTACCAGAAGTCCGGCACCACCGATCCCGCTCTGGTCGTCTTCCAGACGGACGGCGCCCCGGACGCCAAGACCCCCGCGACCCAGTCCCTCACGGAGGCGGCGAAGAGCCACCCCTCCGTCTTCTTCTCCTTCGTCGCCTTCGGCGAGCAGGAGAACAAGGCCTTCGACTACCTCCGCAAGCTGAAGACGGACAACACGTCCTTCTTCCACGCGGGCCCGACCCCCCGCGAACTGACGGACACGGAGCTGTACGAGGGCGTACTGGCGAACTGGCGCCCGTAGCCAACCCGGTAACCAACCCCCGTACCCGACCCACCGCCCGCCTCCCACCAAGAAAAACGGGAGGCGGGCGTCCCATGTCCGTCGGCTACGATTTCAAGGTTCGTAGGCGGTCCAAACACACCGAAACCGTCACTCCATGTAGCGACTTGGGAGCAGCCCGCAATGGCTCGACACCTCATCACCAGCGCCCTTCCGTACATCAACGGGATCAAGCACCTGGGCAACATGGTGGGGTCCATGCTCCCGGCGGACGTCTACTCCCGTTACCTCCGCCAGCGCGGCCACGACGTCCTCTACATCTGCGCGACGGACGAACACGGCACCCCGGCCGAGCTGGCGGCGAAGGAACAGGGCATCCCCGTAGCGGACTTCTGCGCACAGGCGCACGACGCGCAGAAGGCGGTGTACGACGGCTTCGCGCTGGCCTTCGACTACTTCGGCCGGAGTTCCTCGCCCCAGAACCACGAGATCACGCAGGAGATCGCCCGCGAGCTCAAGGCGAACGGGTTCATCGAGGAGCGGGCGATCCGCCAGGTGTACTCGGTCGCGGACGGCCGTTTCCTCCCCGACCGCTACATCATCGGCACCTGCCCGCACTGCGGTTACGACAAGGCCCGCGGCGACCAGTGCGAGAACTGCACCCGCGTCCTGGACCCGACGGACCTGATCGAGCCGCGCTCGGCGATCAGCGGCAGCAGTGACCTGGAGATCCGCGAGACCAAGCACCTCTTCCTCCTCCAGTCGGCACTGGCCGACGAGGTCGAGGCCTGGGTCGACGAGCGCGCCGACAACTGGCCGGTGCTCGCCTCCTCCATCGCCCGCAAGTGGCTGACCGAGGGCCTGCACGACCGCGCGATCACCCGCGACCTCGACTGGGGTGTCCCGGTCCCGGCGGACACCTGGCCAGAGCTGGCGGCGGAGGGCAAGGTCTTCTACGTCTGGTTCGACGCCCCCATCGAGTACATCGGCGCGACGAAGGAGTGGGCAGACGCCGCGCGAGACACAGGCCCGGAGAACCGCGACTGGCGCTCCTGGTGGTGGAAGTCGGAAACGGACGTCCACTACACGCAGTTCATGGGCAAGGACAACGTCCCCTTCCACAGCGTGATGTTCCCGGCGACCCTGCTGGGCACCCGCGCGCCGTGGAAGAAGGTCGACGTCATCAAGGCCTTCAACTGGCTGAACTACTACGGCGGAAAGTTCTCCACCTCGCAGCAGCGCGGCGTCTTCACGCACGACGCCCTGGAGATCCTGCCCGCCGACTACTGGCGCTACTTCATGATCGCCAACGCCCCCGAGTCCGACGACTCTTCCTTCACCTGGGAGCACTTCACGGCCACAGTGAACAAGGACCTGGCGGACACCCTCGGCAACTTCGTCAACCGTGTCCTCTCCTTCTCGAAGAAGCGCTTCGGCGACGAGGTCCCGGCGGGTGCGGCGGCCGGCGAGGCGGAGGCGCGGCTGGGTGAGCAGATCGCCGAGCTGCTCGCGGAGTACGAGAGCCAGATGGAGGCGCTCCAGTTCCGCAAGGCGGCGGCGGCCCTGCGCGCCCTCTGGTCGGCGGGCAACTCCTACCTGGAGGAGAAGGCTCCCTGGCTGGAGATCAAGACCGACCAGGACGGCGCGGCCCTGACCCTCCGTACGGCGATGAACCTCATCCACCTCTACTCGGTGGTCTCGGAACCCTTCATCCCGGCGACGGCGGCGACGATGCGCGCGGCGTTCGCGCTCCAGAACGACACGCGGACGTGGATCACGGCCGACGAGGCGAAGTCGCTGTCCGCCGTCCCCGCGGGCACCGCCTTCACGGTCCCGCCGGTCCTGTTCGCGAAGCTGACGGACGACGACCTGGAGACGTACAAGGAGCGCTTCGGCGGCGCGTCCGAGTAGCCGTACAGCTCAGGCAGTGACCCTGAACCGCCCGTCAGCTCCCCGGAGTTGGCGGGCGGTTCTGTCGGCAGCGCCGCCGGTCACCTCGTCGGCCGCGCCCGGCGGGGCGGATTCGAGACCGAGGGCGCTCCGGGCGGCCCGTACATACTGAAGCCCCTCCACAGCGGTCTGCCTCGCGAGGGCGTACTCGGCGGGAGTGCGGGCGGAGGCCAGTTGGCCCCGGGCGGCATGATGCCGTCCGGCCGCCTCGGCCAGCGCCTGCGCGGCGGCTTCGTCGGCCCCCGGCCGAAGACCGGCCAGACTCCCCCCGAGCCGCACCACCCACCGGTTGGCCTCGACCTCCGCGTCCAGCCCGGACGGAACCGCGCCCACCCCCGCCTGCCTGCGCAGCAGGACAACGGAGGCCACCGCTCCCACGATCAGCAGCAGCGTGAGCGGAACAACGATTCCCATGACTTCCTCCAGCGAGCGTCGGTGCGACGGTCCCCATAAGACGCCCGGCCGCTGTGCGCTCCCGACGAGAAGCCTGTGCGCCTCCTGCGAACCTCCCGTGCACGCCCGCGATCCACGCCGATCTCCCGCATGTACGGAATCTCCCGCTCCTCTAGGCAGGCCCCTCTTTCGGGCGATATACAGGGCGAAGATCATGTGAAGCCACCGACTTACCGTGGCTTACAACGACTTACCAATACATGAGTGGATACGTACGTCCACTTACTGGGGGATTCGTCCATGGCACTCTTCGGCAACGCGCACACCGTCGACCCGTCCGCCGCACAGCAGGACTACGCCCGGCTGCTCGGCCAGAACGAGCAGGTCCACGCCGCGTACCAGCTGATCCGCGACACCATCCTGTTCACCGACCGCCGGCTCCTCCTGGTCGACAAGCAGGGCATCACCGGCAAGAAGGTCGAGTACCACTCGGTCCCGTACCGCAGCATCACCCACTTCGCGGTGGAGACGGCCGGCACCTTCGACCTCGATGCCGAGCTCAAGATCTGGATCTCCGGTTCCCCGACCCCGGTCCAGAAGACGTTCACCAAGGGCGTCGACATCTACGAGGTGCAGGCGATCCTGACGCAGTTCGTGGCCAAGTAGGCGCCAAGTAGGCCCGAGGCAGGCGCAAGCAGGCTTACGGGGAGGCAAGATCACGGCAGGGCCGACCTCGTCACCCGCGACACCGCCGGCAACCTGTACCGCCGCCCGGGGTGGGTTCACCCCGGGCGCCTCGGCGTTGCTCGGGACGAGACCCGGCACGAGACTCAGGACGCGACCGTCGCCGTCCGCGACACCGCACCCGGCGTCCCGCTCCCCCGCGTGTTCCTGATGTACAGCACCCCCACCACCGCGAGCAGCGACGCGGCGGAGAGCATGTACAGGCCTCCGTTCGTGCTGCCGGTCGTGTCCTTGAGGTAGCCGAAGAGGAAGGGGGAGACGAAACCGCCCAGGTTTCCTATGGAGTTGACCACCGCGAGTCCCGGCGCCGCGACCTTGAGGTCCAGCCCGGACTGGGCCATCGGCCAGTACAGGGTGGCCGCGCACTTCCCGCCGACCGCGGCGAGCGTGAGCGCGGCGAGCCCGAACCAGGGGGAGCCCAGGGTGGCGAGGAAGGTGCCCACGGCCGACAGGACCAGGGCGACCGCGAGGTAGGGGCGGCGGTCGGGCGCCTTGTCGGTGAAGTGGCTCACCGTGTACATCGCGATCACGGCGCAGATCCACGGTACGGCCGTGAGCAGCCCGACCTGGAAGGACGACAGCCCGCCGATGTCGTCGACCAGGCTCGGCAGCCAGAAGGTGATCGCGTACCCGGTGAGCGCCATCGCGAAGAAGACACCGGTCAGCAGGGCGACCTGCGGGTGCAGGATGAGCTTGAGGCGGGACACCTTGGGGGCCCGGGCGCGGGCCTCCTCGTCCCGGGCGACCGCCGTACTCAGCGCGTCCTTCTCCTCCTGTGTGAGCCAGCGCGCGTCCTCGATGCGCGAGACGAGGAAGAACCCGGCGACGACCCCGACGAGGATCGAGAAGAGGCCCTCCAGCGCGAACATCCAGCGCCAGCCGGCGAATCCGCCCGTCCCGTGGAGTTCGAGGAGCGCGCCCGTGATGGGGCCCGTCACGATGTACGCCGTGGCCGAGCCGCCGAGGAAGATCGCGCTCGCCCGGCCCCGGCTGGAGTCGGGCAGCCACTGGGTGAAGTAGAGGAGCACCCCGGGGAAGAAGCCCGCCTCGGCGACACCGAGGAGGAAGCGGAGGACGTAGAACGTCGTGACGTTGTGGATGAAGCACATCGTCACGATCACCAGACCCCAGGTGATCATGATGCGGGTCAGCCAGACCCGGGCGCCGAAGCGCTCCAGGAGCATGTTGCTCGGCACCTCGAACAGCGCGTACCCGATGAAGAACAGCCCGGCGCCGAGACCGTACGCGGTGGCACTCACCCCGACGTCGGCCCGGAGCTCGTCCTGGACGAAGCCGACGTTCGTCCGGTCCATCTGGTTGACCAGCAGCATCAGGACGAGGATCGGCAGCATGCGGCGCAGGAACTTGGCGACCGCCCGGCTCTCGGCGTCGGGTGTTCCGCCGCCAGGTATCACGACTTCTGACATCGTTGTCTCCCATCGGTACACATACGTGAACAGCAATCACGTACGCGGGCACCGCTGGACACTACGGAGGCTGAACTTCCGGGTCAATGGGCTGGGTCGATGTACACATATGTGAAGCATTCGCGAATGGCGAAGGCCCGGAACCTGGGGGAGGGTTCCGGACCTTCCTGCGCGAGCCGTACGTCCGTCAGCTCGCCGAAGCGGAGGGCGAGGCCGTGTCCGGCTGCGCCGAGTCGCCCGTGCCGGTGTTCGTCGCCTCCGGGTCGACGCCCATCGTGAGGGAGCCGATCACGCCCTTCGCGATGTTCTTCTTGTCGTACTTCAGCTTGAGCAAACCGCCCGCGGTGCCGCTCTGGTCGTAGATCGTGTCCTCGGTGAGCGTCGTCCGCTCGGTCGTCGACGTCGAGTACGGCTCGACCTCGGCGGAGGCGAGCACCGACTCCTCGTCGAAGAAGAACTGGCCGGTGTGGCAGGTGGTGCCGCCCTCGTAGCCGGCGTCCGTCCAGGTGCCGCTCACGTGCACCTTCGTGTGGATGTGGACGCAGCGGCCGCGGTACCAGCCCGGGAAGACCGTCTTGAAGGTGACCCGGCCCTGCCGGTCCGTCCTCCAGGTGCCGCGCAGATAGCGCTTGTCGTCGGTGGGCTCCTCGTGGCCGCCGCCACCGCCACCGCCCGTGCCGCCGGAGGGCGCGTCGGTCGGCGGCTCACCCGTCGGGGTGCCGGAGGGGGCGTCGGTCGGGGCGCCACCGCCACCGCCGCTGGAGAGGCTCTCATAGCCGGAGTAGAGACCCAGCGCGTCGCAGTGCCAGACGTCGACGGCCGCGTTGGCGATCGGCTTGCACGTCTCGTTGTCGATCACCCGGAGGCTCAGGGTCAGCGGGATGCCTTCCTTGTCCTCGGTGATGTCCTGGCGGAGCTTGTCCGCGTCGATGTAGTACGGACCCTCCGTGGTCTCCGAGGTGAGCGTGTAGCAGACCTCGGAGCTGGTGCCGGCCGCCTTGGGGGTGGGGGTCTTCTTCCCCGTCTCACCCGCGAACGCGCCCGCCGCGACTCCGCCCGCGACGCCCACCGCGACGACCGCTCCGGCGCCGGTGACGACGACCTTCCTACGCGTCAGATCCCGCTTGTGCTTCGGCCCTTGATTCTCTGTCATGGCCCGGAATTTAGGTAAGACGCCTGTCAGGACCATGGGAAAGGACTGTGTTTTCCTTTGCCGTTCCGCGAATCCACGAAAGGGGCGGGAAATAGACGTCCATTTCCCGCCCACCCGGCGTGTAATTTAGGTAAGGCTTACCTAAATCAATTCACGTCATTCGTCTCGTCCGGCTGCACACCCATCGTCAGCTCGGCGAGAACACCGCGCCCGATGTCCGCCTTCTTGTAGCGCAGCCGCAGCAGCCCGCCCTCGGCGCCGTTGTCCGGGTAGATCCCGTCCTGGTCGAGGGTCGTACGAGGGGCCGTGTTCGTCGAGTACGGCTCCACCACCGACGAGAGCAGCACCGACTCCTCGTCGAAGAACAGCTGGCCCGTGTGGCAGGTGTGCCCGCCCTCGTAGCCCGCGTCGGTCCAGGTGCCGTCCACGTGCACCTTGACGTGGATGTGCACGCAGCGGCCCCGGTACCAGCCCGGGAACACGGACCGGAAGGTCACGTAGCCGTGCCGGTCCGTCCTCCACGTACCGCGCAGATAGCGCTCGTCGTCGGTCGGCTCCTGGTGGCCACCGGGTCCGCCGGGCCCGCCCGTCGGGGGTGGACCTGTGGGGACGCCGGTCGGCGCGCCGGACGGCGGGGTGTCGCCGCCGCCGTCACCGTTGCCCATGTCCTCGTAGCCGGAGTAGATGCCGAGCGCCGAGCACTGCCAGATGTCGACGGCGGCGTTCCGCACCGGCTTGCAGGTCTCGGCGTCGATCACCTTGAGCCGGAGGGTGAGGGGGATGCCCTCCTCGTCCTCGGTGACGTCCTGACGGAGCTTGTCGGCGTCGATGTAGTACGGGCCCTCGGTGGTCTCCGTGGTCAGTACGTAACAGACCTCGGGTGTGCCGGAGGGGGTACCGGTGGAGGTGCCGGTGGAGGTGCCGGTGGGGAGGCCCTCCGCCTCCGGCGCTCCCTGCGCGGTCGCCAGGCCGGCGCCCAGAGCGACCGCCGTGGCCGTCACCGCCGTCGCGCCACCGGCGACGACGACTCTGCGGCGCGTCAATTCCCGTAACTCTTGTTGGGGGGTATCAGTCATGGCCCCGGAGATTAGGAACACAACCTGTCAATGAGCTGTGATTTCCCGTGTTTCCTGAGGGCCACATGAGAATGGCTCGGAACCGTCGCCGATTCCGAGCCAGTCTCGTGCAGTGAATTACAGGACCACTGGGCGCCTATTCACGACTACCGGGGGTCTATTCAGGACTACTTCGGCTGCGGCTTCCGCACCGAAATGTGCAGCTCCCTCAGCCGCGTTTCCTCCAGCTCCGTCGGCGCGCCCATCATCAGGTCCTGGGCGTTGCCGTTGAGCGGGAAAGCGATCGTCTCGCGGATGTTCGGCTCGTCCGCGAGGAGCATGACGATACGGTCGACGCCGGGCGCGATCCCACCGTGCGGAGGGGCGCCGAAGCGGAGCGCGCGGAGCATGCCGGCGAACTCGCGCTCGACGGTCTCCTCGTCGTAGCCCGCGATGCCGAACGCCTTCAGCATGATGTCGGGCTCGTGGTTACGGATCGCGCCGGAGGACAGCTCCGTACCGTTGCAGACGATGTCGTACTGCCAGGCCAGGATGTCCAGCGGGTCCTGGGTCTCCAGGGCCTCCATGCCGCCCTGGGGCATCGAGAACGGGTTGTGCGAGAAGTCGATCTTCCCGGTGTCCTCGTCCTTCTCGAACATCGGGAAGTCGACGATCCAGCAGAACCGGAAGACGTTCTCCTCGAAGTGCCCGGCGCGCTTGGCGGCCTCGACCCGCACCGCGCCCATGATCTTCGAGACCTCGTCGAACTCGCCCGCGCCGAAGAACACGGCGTGACCGGCCGACAGCGACAGCCGCTTGGTCAGCTCGGCGACGTTCTCCTCGGTGAGGAACTTGGCGATGGGCCCGGTCAGCGAACCGTCCTCGGCCACCCGCACCCAGGCCAGGCCCTTCGCGCCCAGCGTGACGGCGAAGTCGCCGAGCTGGTCGAAGAACTTCCTGCTCTGACCGGCGACGTCCGGCACCGGCAGGGCGCGTACGTGCTTGCCGGCGAAGGCCTTGAACTCCGAGCCCTCGAAGACGTCGGTGATGTCGACCAGTTCCAGCTGGGCGCGCAGGTCCGGCTTGTCGGAGCCGTACTTCAGCATCGCCTCGCGGAACGGGATGCGCGGGAAGGGCGAGGTGACCTCACGGCCCTTGCCGAACTCGGTGAACAGCTCGGTCATCAGCCGCTCGATCGGCTGGAAGACGTCCTCCTGCTCGACGAAGCTCATCTCGACGTCGAGCTGGTAGAACTCACCCGGCGAACGGTCCGCACGCGCGTCCTCGTCACGGAAACAGGGCGCGATCTGGAAGTAGCGGTCGAACCCGGAGATCATCAGCAGCTGCTTGAACTGCTGCGGAGCCTGCGGGAGCGCGTAGAACCGGCCCGGGTTGAGACGGGACGGCACGACGAAGTCGCGAGCGCCCTCCGGGGAGGTCGCCGTCAGGATCGGCGTCGCCATCTCGTTGAAGCCGAGCGCGGTCATCTTGTGACGGATGGCCGAGATGACCGCCGTACGCAGCATGATGTTGCGGTGCATGCGCTCGCGCCGCAGGTCCAGGAAGCGGTACTCCAGGCGCCGTTCCTCGTTGACCCCGTCCTCGGCGTTGATCGTGAAGGGCAGCGGCTGGGAGGCGCCCAGCAGCTCGACCTCGCCGACCTCGACCTCGACCTCGCCGGTGGGCAGCTCGGGGTTGATGTTGTCGGCGCCGCGCGAGACGACCTTGCCGTCGACGCGGACCGTCGACTCCTTGGAGACCTTGTCGAGGGCCTCGTAGGCGGGCGTTCCGGGGCGGGCGACGAGCTGCGTGATGCCGTAGTGGTCGCGCAGATCGATGAAGAGGATGCCGCCCAGGTCGCGCCGATTGTGCAGCCAGCCGCTCAGCCGGACGTCGCTGCCGACGTCAGAGGCGCGGAGCTCGCCGCAGGTGTGGGACCTGTACCGATGCATCGTCGTTCATCCAGCCTTCGCGGATCGGGGATCGGGGTGTGTGTTTCGCGCTCTCACATGTTTCACGTGAAACACAGACCCAGGGTACCGGCCACCCCGAGACCGCTTCCCCGCAATTGTTCGACCGCGTAACCTGTACAGCTTGCTGCGTACGGCTCCCGGCACAGCTGCCGGTACAGCTCCCGCACAGGTTGCCCCGTACAGCTTGGGTGGCACGCTTCGATCACCTCTCCATAAAGTAGGTCAATGCGCACTGGTGAGCCCCTGCCCGCCGTGGGGGACGTCCTGGTCGCCCTCGCGACCGGCCTGTGGCATTGGGACACGGCCACCAACCTGGTCACGCTGGACGCCGAGGCGGCCCGCCTGCTCGGCCTGCCCGCCGAGCCGACCACCCTCACGGAGGCCGCGACCCGGGCCCGCCTCCACCCGGTCGACTGGAACGAGATCGCCGGAGTCATCCAGCTCTCCGTGGCCGAGGACAGCATCGCCGAGGTGCGGGTCCGGGTCATGGACGAGCAGGGCCGGGTGATCCGCACGGCACGCAGCCGCGCGAAGCCGACCTTCAAGCACGACCTGAAGGCGTACGACGTGATCGGCACCCTCCAGGAGGTCAGCGAACCCCCGCCGGGTGCCGCCGCGCGCACCCCGGTCACCGGGGACTGGCGCCGCTCGCGCGAGGCGTTCCTGCTGGACGCGGGCCGGGCGCTGGCCGAGGCCCGGTCCACGGAGGAGGTGCTGCGGGTCGCGGCCGGCCTGTCGATGCCGGGCTTCTCACCGGACGGCCTCGCAGTCTTCGGCGTCCAGGGCGACCGCCTCACCGTCATCGGCCACCACGGCCAGCGCCCCGGCGACGAGCGCCCCTTCTCCCACATGCCCCTGGAGACCGACTACCCGGCCGCCGAGGTGGTCCGCACCGGCCGGGCCGTCTACCTCTCCTCCCCCGAGGCCTACCGGTCCCGCTACCCCGCCGCCTGGCCACTCGCCCAGGTGTTCGACCGCCAGTCCTGGGCGTTCCTCCCGCTGACCGTCGCGGGCCGCACGATGGGCGCCTGGATGGCCGGCTTCGCCTACCCGGTCAGCTTCACCCCCGACGAACGCTCGGTCCTGACGACGGTCGCCCGCATGCTCGCCCAGGCCCTCTCCCGGGCAGGAGTGGCGGAGTCGGAACGGGAGCTCACGGACGGCCTCCAACGCTCCATGCTGCCGACCCTCGGCCCCGAGATACCCGGCATGGACGTCGCCGCCCGCTACATACCGACCGGCGGCGGCCTCCAGGTCGGCGGCGACTGGTACGACATGATCCCGCTGCCTGGCGGCGGGCGCTTCGCCCTGGTCATCGGCGACGTCCAGGGCCACGACGTCCGCGCCGCGGGTCTGATGGGCCAGCTCCGCATAGCGCTGCGTGCCTACGCCTCCGAGGGCCACCGCCCCGACGCGGTCCTCTCCCGCGCCTCCCGCTTCCTGCACGGCATCACCCACTCCGCCGACAGCACGGGCAGCGGCGACCTGCGCTTCGCGACCTGCCTGTACGTCGAGGTCGACCCCGCGACCGGCGTCCTCGACATCGCCCGCGCCGGCCACCCGGACCCGGCGATCCGGATGGCGGACGGCACGGTACTGGCCCGCCCGACCGCCGGCGGCCTGCCCCTGGGCATCGACCCGGACGCCGACTACCCCACCACCCTTCTCTCCCTCGAACCCGGCGAGACGATGCTGCTGTGCACCGACGGCCTCATCGAGACCGGCGGCCACGACCTGGAAACGGGCTGGCAGCGCATCCGTACGACCCTGGAGGAACACAAGGGTGACCTCACGGACGACGGCCTGGAGGAACTGGCCGACGCCCTGGTCCAGGCCGTGCACGGCCCGTCCTCGCACCACACCACCGGCCCTCTGGCCGACCGCCGCGAGGACGACATAGCGCTGCTGCTCCTGAGCCGCCCGACCGCATGCGAAACCGACGGCACCCTGCCACCGGCGGTGCACCCCACGGTCCGCCGCACCATGCTGACGATCGCCCAGGCGGAACCCGAGCGCATCGCCGTGGCCCGCCAGCAACTCCGCGAACAGCTCCACGACTGGCCCTGCCCCGACCAGGTCGACTCGGCGGTCCTCCTGATCTCCGAGACGACCACCAACGTCCTCGTCCACACGGACGCCGACGCCCTGGTCGTCGCCGAGGTCACCGGCGACCCCGGCGAGCGCCGCATACGCGTCGAGGTCACCGACGTCAGCGACGACCTCCCGCACACACGCCGCCCGGGCGAACTGGCCTCCTCGGGCCGGGGGTTGACGCTGATCGAGATGCTCGCGGACGCATGGGGAGTGGACCCCCGGGGCGAAGGCAAGAGCATCTGGTTCGAGCTGTACGAGAAGGAGGGAGAGAAGACGGGGGAGAAGGCGGAGCAGAAGACAGGGGAGGAGCTGGAGGAGTAGGGGAAGCGGGAAAGGAGACCCCCCGGGCACTCCGAAAAGCGGATGATAAGACCATGGCTGTCACGCGCACCGTACGCACGACCGCAGGCACGACCACTCCCGTCCCCGGCCCCACCGGCCACCCCCTGCTGGGCTCGGCGCTCGACCTCCGCAGGGACCCGCTCGGCACCTTCCTGCGCGCCCAGCGCGAGCACGGCGACGTGGTCCGCCTCACCGCCGGCCCACCCGGCCTCCGTACGGTCATGTACTGCGTGTTCTCCCCCGAGGGCGCCCAGCAGGTGCTGGCCACGCAGGCCGCCGGCTTCCGCAAGGAGAACGTCTTCTACGAGGAGATACGCCAGACCGCGGGCAACGGCCTCCTCACCAGCCAGGACGACGACTACCTGCGCCAACGCCGCCTGATCCAGCCCCTGTTCACCAAGAAACGGGTCGACGGCTACGCCACCGCGATCGTCCACGAGGCCGAGGCGACAGCGGCACACTGGCGGAACACGCCCGAGGTGGACGTCGTACGGGAGATGGACCGCCTGGCCCTGCGCACCGTCGCACGCGTCCTGTTCGGCGCCGACGTCGAGGCCGCGGTGGACGTCATCCACACCAACTTCCCGGTCATCAGCGCGTACATCACCGGCCGGGCCTACTCCCCGCTCCGGGTCCCCCGCACCTGGCCCACCCCGTCCAACCGACGCGCGGAGAGGGCGACCCGGGCGGTGTACGAGGTCTGCGACCGGATCATCGCGTCCCGCAGAGAAGGGATAGGGAACGGGAACGGGAACGGGGTCGTGGGTACTGGCGGCGACGACCTGCTCTCCCTCCTCTCCCTGGCGTCGAACGAGGAGGACGGCAGCCTCGACGCCACCGAACTCCGCGACCAGGTCCTGGTGTTCCTCCTCGCGGGCCACGAGACGACGGCGACGTCACTGGCCTTCGCCCTCCACCTCCTGGCCCGCCACCCCGAGCCACGGGCCCGCGCAAGGGAGGAGGTCGACCGTCTTCCACCCGGGGAGCCCTTCACGGCCGCGACGATGGACCAACTCCCGTACCTGACAAGGGTCCTGAAGGAGACGATGCGCCTCTACCCGGCCGCTCCGCTGACGGGCCGGCGGGCGGTGGCGGACACGGAGATCGACGGCCACGTCATCCCCGCGGGCGCGGACGTCCTGATCGCACCCTGGGTCACCCACCGCCACCCGGCCCACTGGACGGACCCCGACCGCTTCGACCCGGACCGCTTCACCCCGGACCAGGAATCCACCCGCCACCGCTACGCCTGGTTCCCCTTCGGCGGCGGCCCCCGCGCGTGCATCGGCCGCCACTTCTCGATGCTGGAGTCGGTCCTCGCCCTGGCGGTACTGCTGCGCGAGTACGACCTCGACGCGGTGGACACCGAGGTCCCGGTGACGGCGGCGGTGACCTTGCAGGCGGCGGGGAGGGCTCGGGTGGGGGTCCGGGCGCGCAGGCCGGGGCCCGGCGTCAAAGCCGATGCGCCAGCCTCCCCCTAATGAATGAACAAGTTTGCTATGGACGCACGTTGCTTCTCCACCCCACTTACTTTCCGAGGTGGAGGTGATGCTCGATGTACGAGCAGAACAACAACAGGCCGTCGGACGAATCGACGGCACAGCGGCAGGACGCGGTCGACATCAACGACTTCGTGTACGCGGCCACAGGGGCGCGGGTGCGGAGGCTGACGATGCCGGACGGGACGCACTGGTTTCCCGCAGTGGACGTCTGCAAAGAGCTGGGGTACACAACCCCCCGAAAGGCACTGCTCGACCATGTCCCCGAAGAGCACCGAGAGTTTCTTGAGACAGTGACTGGAAGTCACTGTCTCAGCGTTCCCGCAGGTCGGGGGTGGCGACGAGACATGAACCTCATCGATCTCCAGGGCCTGATCCGCTTGGTCAACGGCTGCACCAAGCCCGGGTCCCAACCCTTCAAATCCTGGGTCTCGGAAGTCATCGCCACCATCCAGCGCGACGGCTCCTACTCCCTCGAACCTGCCGCCCTGCAACCCACCCCGACCACCGTCACCGCCTACGCCGTCCCCCAACAACTGGCCGACGCCCTCGTCCGTCTCGAAGAACGCGTCGACCGGCAGGACGAAACGCTGCGCCAGATCGACAACAAGCAGAACGTGATCGTCGACCTGCTCGGCGACATCACCCGGACCCTCCGCCGCACAGGAGACCGCACCCGCCAGGTCGAGGCGCCGGAGCTGACACCCCAACAGCTCCTGTCCAACTGGAAGTCCAGGAACCTCGTCGTCACCGAGGACGTCCACACGGTCGCCGCCCACCTGGCCCCGGCCCTGCTGCACGGCGGCGCCAACTACAGCGTGGAGGAGATCTCCGTCCACACCGGGCTCTCCCCGGACCGCGTCCGCCACAGCCTGGAGCTGCTGTCCGAGCAGGACTGCGTACGCCAGGTGGGCCGCGCTCCGGACGACACACCGTTCTACGTGCTGCCGTAGTCCAGTAGCCCCCAGAAAGACAGGCCCGAAGCCGCAAAACGAAGTTGCGGCTTCGGGCCTGGTCGTACCGTACTCAACTTTCGAGGGGCCTACAGGCCACCCTCCGACATTCCGTGCACCGCCGGGACAGTTCCCAGCCGGCCCTTCTGGAAATCCTCGAACGCCTGCTCAAGCTCCGCCCTCGTGTTCATCACGAAGGGGCCGTAGTGGGCCATCGGCTCACGGATCGGCTGCCCACCGAGGAGGACGACCTCCAGGTCCGGGCTGTTCGCGTCCTGCAGTTCGTCCGCGCGGACCGTCAGGGAGGAACCCGCGCCGAAGACCGCCGTCTGGCCCTTGTGGACCGGGCGCCGGTCCGTGCCGACGCTGCCGCGGCCCGCGAGGACGTAGGCCAGGCCGTTGAAGTCCTCCCGCCAGGGGATGGTGATCTCCGCACCCGGGGCCAGCGTGGCGTGGACCAGGCTGATCGGGGTGTGGGTGATGCCGGGGCCCTGGTGGCCGTCCAGCTCGCCGGCGATGACGCGCAGGAGCGCGCCGCCGTCGTGGGACGTGAGGAGCTGTACCTGACCGCCCCGGATGTCCTGGTAGCGCGGGGCCATCATCTTGTCCTTGGCCGGGAGGTTCACCCACAGCTGGATGCCGTGGAAGAGACCGCCGGACATGACGAGCGACTCCGGGGGCGCCTCGATGTGGAGGAGGCCCGAACCGGCCGTCATCCACTGGGTGTCCCCGTTGGTGATGGTGCCGCCGCCGCCCTGGCTGTCCTGGTGGTCGAAGATCCCGTCGATGATGTACGTGACGGTCTCGAAACCACGGTGGGGGTGCCAAGGGGTGCCCTTCGGCTCCCCAGCTCCGTAATCCACCTCACCCATCTGGTCCATCATGATGAACGGGTCGAGGTGCTTGTAGGCAATCCCGGCGAACGCCCGGCGCACCGGGAAGCCCTCGCCCTCGAAACCGCTCGGCGCGGTCGTGACGGTGAGCACGGGGCGGGCCACGGCGTCGGCCGGTGCGGCCACACGGGGCAGGGTCAGCGGGTTCTCGACGGTCACTGCAGGCATGTCGGGACCTCCTTGTGCGGCCAGTTTAGTTGATTATTGAACTTCCTGCTACCCCTAACAGGGAGAGCCCGGAGGGCATTCCCTCCGGGCTCTCCTCGTGAACGGGCAGGCCCGTCAGTTGGTGAAGTTCAGGTACTTCCAGGCTCCGAACGTCGTCGCGTTCACGTTGTCGCCGGAACCGCCGTCGACGTAGACCGACCGGACCCGGGCCCGGATGCCCGACTCACCGGGCGCGAGGAGCTGCACGGACGACTTGCCGTCCCTGCCGATCGCGAAGTACTCGGAGGCGCCGGAGTACCACTTGCCCTCGTAGTAGACCTCCAGGTCGAAGCGCTGCTGGCGGCCCGGGTAGTAGGGCATCGAGGTCGTCAGCACCGGGTCCGTGTTCTTGCGGAACCAGAAGTACGAGGTCGAGCCGATCTTGCCCGTCTTGTAGTGCCGGGAGACGGCCGTGGAAATCCTCGTCCGGGCGTTCGACGTGACCTTGGTCGTCTTCGGAGCGAACCGGGCGTCACCCTTGAAGACCGCGGTGACGGTCGTGTCGCGGGTCATGTCGACGGTCACCGCGAGGTTCCCGGCCGAGTTGACCTTGCCGACCTTGATCAGCTTCTTCGGCCTGTCGGTGCCGTGCGGGTCGACCCAGATCTCGACGGTGCGGTTCTTGTACGTCCCGCCCAGGTGCGCGGTGAACTTGACGTCGGTGCCGTAGTTGAAGGTCTTCTTGTTGTTGTTCAGGGTCAGCGTCGTCGCCGCACGGGAGACCGCGACCTTGTCCGAGGCGACGGCCGGGGTGTGCGTGGCGTCGCCCGCGTACGCCACCTTGTAGGTGACCGTGCCGCCGACCGTCGGGGTGTCCGTGAACGAGTACGTCCCGTTCGGCTTCACCGTGACCGAGGGCAGCCGCCTGCCGTTCGGGGCCTCCATGTCGGTACGGGTGACCGTCAGCTTGACGCCGGCCGGCAGCGCGACCGTCGCCGACAGACCCCCGGAGACCGTGAGCTTCTTGGCGCGGGTGGCCTTCGACGGAGCGTTCACCGTCAGGGTCGGGACGCTCTTCGTCGGCTCGGTGAGCGCCTTGAGGGTGTAACCGGTGGACGTCCCGACCAGGGCGAAGACCCGGGAGGCATCCGGCGCCCAGGCCACCTCGGCGTTGCCGTAGACGCCGGTCGTGTACGTACGGAGCGGCCTCGTGGCGTTCGGCCGGAAGACGGCCACCTTGGTGCCGTTGACCTGGGCCACCAGGCCGTTCGGGGCGATGTCGGCGCTCCGGCCGACGGGATAGGCGCCCGCCTTCTTGAACGTGCCGTCCGCGTAGGCGTCCCGGTCCGTGCCGTTGACCAGTACCTGCGGGGCTCCGGGGACGAGGTCGATGTCACCGATGCCGTCGTTGAGCGTGTAGTCGCCGTTGTGCCAGGCGGTCAGCTGGGGCGTCGCTCCGGAGACGTCCACGACGGCCATCGAGGACGTGGTCAGGCCGGTCTCACCGACGGCCAGCAGATCGGGCGCTGACGGGTCCGCGTCGAGCAGCCCCTGGCCCCAGATGCCGGGGTGTCCCTGCGGGAACAGTTCCATCGACACCGGGCCGGCCGCTGCCGCGAGAGCCCCGGTGGGCGTCTCGGGGGAGGCCTCGGTGGGGTCGACGGTGGGTTCGGCGGACGGGTCCACGGAGGGTTCCGCGGAAGTGTCGGCAGAGGTCTCGGGCGACGGCTCCGGGGAGGAGGGCTCGGCGGAGGGTTCCCCGGTGGGCTCGGCGCTCGGCTCCGCTGTGGGCGTCACCGGCGGCTCGGACGGCGGCGTCGGTTCCGGCGTCGGCTCGGGTACCGTCGGGGACGGCGACGGGTCCGGGTCCGGGTTGTCGCTCACCGTCGGGTCGACCGAGCCGACGTTGCCGTCCCACTGGTCGCCATAGCTGAACCAGAGCTTGCCGCCGGTGAACGCGAGGTGGCGCGGGCCGGTGTCGGTGGGGATGTCGTAGCGGGCGGTGATGTTCAGGGTGACCGTGTCCAGGGCCACGATCTGGTGCCGCGCCGGGAGGGACGCGTACAGGGTGCGGCCGTCGGCGGACAGCGCCAGGTCGGCGACCGAGCCGAGGCCGGTGACGGTGTCGACGACGTTGCCCGAGTAGTCCGCCGCCAGTACGCGGCCGTTGTCGCCGACGAAGACCCGCTTCAGGGTCCCGTCCACGACGATGCCGCCGGGCGCGGTCACCGTGGCGACGGCGGCCGCGGCGGGGCCGGTGGCGGCGACGCTCAGCGCCACCGAGCTGAAGAGGACGGCGAGCGCCGTCGCGGTCGAAGTGCTGCGCATGCGCACAGTAATGAACCCCCACAAGGAACCCGGAGTTGCCGGGAGATGAGAGCGCCGCGCGACACCCGGAACGACCGCCGAAAGCGGTGGCACACGGGGCGCGGCTGCCAGAAGGAACCCTATGGCATGCCTGTGACAATCGGGGAGGGGATTTCCGGCAAGGGGCTTATGGGACACGGGAGATGCGGGAACGGGAGGGCGGGAAACGGAAGGCGAGCCATGGACGGCGAGATGGACGATGAGATGGACGGCGGCAGCCCGCCGTACCCCTCGCGTACCCCTCGCGCCCGACCGGCGTCCTCAGCCGTACATCCGGCGCATCGCGAAGTCCACCATCTGCTCGACCGCCTTCGCGTCGAACACCATGCGGTGCTCGCCCTCCATGTCCACGACGAAGCCGTAGCCGGTGGGCAGCAGGTCGATGACCTCGGCGCCGGTGATCACGAAGTACTTGGACTCCTTGCCGGCGTACCGGCGCAGCTCCTTCAGTGAGGTGAACATCGGGATGACCGGCTGCTGGGTGTTGTGCAGCGCGAGGAACCCGGGGTTGTCGCCGCGCGGGCAGTACACCTTCGACGTGGCGAAGACCTGCTGGAAGTCCTCGGCCGACATCGAGCCCGTGGTGAAGGCGCGCACCGCGTCCGCGAGGGACGGCGGGGACGGCTCGGGGTACAGCGGCTGCTGCTGGCCATACCCGCCCGGCATCTGCTGCCCCGGCATCTGCTGCTGCGGCTGGGCGTACTGCTGCTGCGCAGCACCCCCGTCCCCCTGCTGGCCATATCCATACATGGGCGCAAGAGTACCGAGAGCCCGGCGGCACCGGGGCGGGCCCGTCCCCCCGCTTCCGCCGCCCGCCCCGGACCCGCCCCACCGGAAGTTCACAGGTTCGGCCCTGATTTCCCACAGCTGACGCCCATACCGTCGCCCTCGACAAAGAAATCACCAGGCAACGGCAAAGCCCGGATAATCGCCGGCAGGCACCACACAGGAGGAGACGGCCATGAGCGGACACGGGACCGGCCAGGGACACGGGCACCACGACCACGAGGACCACGAGCACGACAGAGGCCTCTCCTACGACTTTCCCGTCCTCGCCCGCCGCCGGATGATCCGGCTGCTGGCCGGTGCGAGCCTGGTTCCGCTGGTGGGCTGCACCACCGACGACGACTCCGCGGCCTCCGCCACCACCTCGGACCCCTCCTCCAGCAGCACCGGCTCCTCGTCGTCCGCCGAGTGCGCGACCATCCCGGACGAGACCGCCGGCCCCTACCCGGGCGACGGTTCGAACGGGGTGAACGTGCTCAAGGAGAGCGGGGTCGTCCGCAGCGACATCAGGTCCAGCTTCGGGAACTCGGCGGGCGGTACGGCCGAGGGTGTGCCGCTGACCGTCACGCTCACCGTCGTCGACGCGGCCTCCGGCTGCGGCACGCCCAAGGTGGGCGCCGCCGTCTACCTGTGGCACTGCGACCGCGAGGGCAACTACTCCCTCTACACGGAGGGAGTCACCGACGAGAACTACCTGCGGGGCGTCCAGGAGACGGACGACAAGGGCCAGGTCACCTTCACGAGCATCTTCCCGGGCTGCTACACGGGCCGCTGGCCGCACATCCACTTCGAGGTCTACGGCAGCCTGGAGGACGCGACCGCGGCCTCGTCGATAACGAACACCTCGCAGCTGGCGTTCCCGAAGGACGTCTGCGACACGGTGTACGCGACGGACGGGTACAGCAAGAGCGTGGAGAACCTGGGGGAGCTCTCCCTGGAGAGCGACATGATCTTCAGCGACGGTTACGACCAGCAGATGGCGGCCATGGAAGGCAGCGTGGACAAGGGCTACACGGCCACCCTCACCGTCCCGGTCTAGACCATCCAGGCCCTCAGTGGGCCGCCGACAGGCCCTCCCGGACGCGTGACGCGTCACAGATTCCGGGATGGGGTTGCGCCTTATTACCGACGGGTAGCATCATCGTGGGAAGAAGCTACTAGTTGGTATGTGAATTAGGCGCGAGGAGTCAGTGCCTCGCCGATCTCTCTACGGAGCAGTCGCCATGGGGCACTACAAATCGAATCTCCGCGACATCGAGTTCAACCTGTTCGAGGTACTCGGCCGGGACAAGCTGTACGGCACCGGCCCGTTCGCGGAGATGGACACCGACACCGCCAAGAGCATCCTCGAGGAGCTGACGCGCCTCGCGGAGAACGAGCTGGCCGAGTCCTTCACGGACGCCGACCGCAATCCGCCGGTCTTCGACCCCGAGACGAACACCGCGCCCGTCCCGGCGTCCTTCAAGAAGAGCTACAAGGCCTTCATGGACTCCGAGTACTGGCGCCTCGGCCTGCCCGAGGAGATCGGCGGCACCACCGCCCCGCGCTCCCTGATCTGGGCGTACGCGGAGATGCTGCTCGGCGCGAACCCGGCCGTGTGGATGTACGCCTCCGGCCCGGCGTTCGCCGGCATCCTCTTCGACGAGGGCAACGACGTACAGAAGAAGATCGCCCAGATCGCGGTCGACAGGACCTGGGGCTCCACCATGGTCCTCACCGAGCCGGACGCCGGCTCGGACGTGGGCGCCGGCCGCACCAAGGCGATCCAGCAGGAGGACGGTTCCTGGCACATCGAGGGCGTGAAGCGGTTCATCACGTCCGGTGAGCACGACATGGAGGAGAACATCCTCCACTACGTCCTCGCGCGGCCGGAGGGCCACGGCCCCGGCACCAAGGGCCTGTCCCTCTTCCTCGTACCGAAGTACCTCTTCGACTTCGAGACCGGCGAGCTGGGCGAGCGCAACGGCGCGTACGCGACGAACGTCGAGCACAAGATGGGCCTCAAGGCCTCCAACACCTGCGAGATGACCTTCGGCGACCGGCACCCGGCCAAGGGCTGGCTGATCGGCGACAAGCACGACGGCATCCGCCAGATGTTCCGGATCATCGAGTTCGCCCGCATGATGGTCGGCACGAAGGCCATCTCGACGCTGTCGACCGGCTACCTCAACGCCCTCGAGTACGCCAAGGAGCGCGTCCAGGGTCCCGACCTCGCGCAGTTCATGGACAAGGCCGCGCCCAAGGTCACCATCACGCACCACCCGGACGTGCGGCGCGCGCTGATCACGCAGAAGGCGTACGCGGAGGGCATGCGCGCCCTCGTCCTGCACACCGCGTCGATCCAGGACGAGATCCAGGTCAAGGAGGCGGCCGGCGAGGACGCCGCCGCCCTGGAGGCCATGAACGACCTCCTGCTCCCGATCGTGAAGGGCTACGGCTCCGAGAAGGGCTACGAGCAGCTCGCCCAGTCGCTCCAGACCTTCGGCGGCTCCGGGTTCCTCCAGGAGTACCCGATCGAGCAGTACATCCGCGACGCCAAGATCGACACCCTGTACGAGGGCACGACCGCGATCCAGGGGCAGGACTTCTTCTTCCGGAAGATCGTCCGCAACCAGGGCGCGGCCCTCAACTCCCTCGCCGAGGACATCAAGAAGTTCCTCGCGCCGGGCACGGGCGGCGAGGAGCTGTCGGTGGCACGCGAGCAGCTCGCCAAGGCGGCCGTCGAGCTGGAGGCGATCGTCGGCCTGATGCTGACGGACCTCGCGGCGACCGAGCAGGACGTCAAGAACATCTACAAGGTGGGCCTCAACACCACCCGCCTGCTGATGGCCTCGGGCGACGTCGTCGTCGGCTACCTGCTGCTCAAGGGTGCCGCCGTGGCCGCCGAGAAGCTTCCGACGGCGTCGGCGAAGGACGTCCCGTTCTACACCGGCAAGATCGCGGCGGCGAAGTTCTTCGCGGCCAACGTCCTCCCGGGCGTCACCGGCGCCCGCAAGCTCGCGGCCGGCGTCGACCTCGACCTGATGGAACTGGACGAGGCGGCCTTCTAGGACGCACGCAGGACGGACGTACGTCCGTAGGGACAGGCAACTTCGGCGGCCCGCACCGGGATTCACGTTCCGGGCGGGCCGCCGTATTGACGCCGTCCTACTGAACAGGGACACACCCTGGACACACCCCCACGGTCCGGCCAGTGTCCAAAAACCGACTGTCCGGCCTTCACATCCCCGTTACGAGAGCCCGCTCACCATCCCAGGGAGCGGGCGCTTGTACGTCGTTAAGGTGAACCCATGAGCGCACCCCACCGCTTCGACCGCGGCCACACCGACGACCTCATGTCCTTCCTGGCGGCGAGTCCGTCGCCGTACCACGCCGTGGCGAACACCGCCCAGCGGCTGGAGAAGGCCGGCTTCCGCCAGGTCGCCGAGACGGACGCCTGGGACGGGACGAGCGGCGGCAAGTACGTGCTGCGCGGCGGCGCGATCGTGGCCTGGTACGTCCCCGAGGGCGCCGCGCCGCACACCCCCTTCCGGATCGTCGGCGCCCACACCGACTCCCCCAACCTGCGCGTCAAGCCGGTGCCCGACCTGGGGGGACACGGCTGGCGCCAGGTCGCCGTGGAGATCTACGGCGGACCGCTGCTCAACTCCTGGCTCGACCGCGACCTGGGCCTGGCCGGCCGGCTGGTCCTGCGGGACGGCTCGACGCGCCTCGTCGACATCGACCGGCCCCTGCTGCGAGTCCCCCAGCTCGCCATCCACCTCGACCGTGCCGTGAACACCGACGGGCTGAAGCTCGACAAGCAGCGCCACCTGCAACCGATCTGGGGCATGTCGGACGACGTCCGCGAGGGCGACCTGATCGCCTTCCTCGAACAGGAGTCAGGACTCGCGCCGGGCGAGGTCACCGGCTGGGACCTGATGACCCACTCCGTCGAACCGCCCGCGTACCTGGGCCGCGACCGGGAACTGGTCGCCGGCCCACGCATGGACAACCTCCTGTCCGTGCACGCCGGTTCGGCGGCACTGGCGGCGGTCGCCACCGCCCCCGCCGGCGAGTCGCTGCCGTACATCCCGGTCCTCGCGGCCTTCGACCACGAGGAGAACGGCTCGCAGAGCGACACGGGCGCGGACGGACCGCTGCTCGGCAGCGTGCTGGAGCGTTCGGTGTTCGCGCGGGGCGGCTCGTACGAGGACCGCGCCAGGGCGTTCGCGGGCACCGTCTGTCTCTCCTCCGACACGGGCCACGCCGTCCACCCCAACTACGCGGAGCGGCACGACCCGACGCACCACCCGCGCGTCAACGGCGGCCCCATCCTCAAGGTGAACGTCAACAACCGCTACGCCACGGACGGTTCGGGCCGCGCGGTCTGGGTCGCGGCCTGCGACCGGGCCGGCGTCCCGTTCCAGAACTTCGTCTCCAACAACTCCATGCCCTGCGGCACGACGATCGGCCCGATCACCGCGGCGAGGCACGGCATCAAGACGGTCGACATCGGGGTGGCGATCCTGTCGATGCACAGCGCCCGGGAGTTGTGCGGCGCCGACGACCCGCACCTGCTCGCCAACGCGCTGGTGGCCTTCCTGGAGGGCTAGTTCACGGAGAGGTGCCTCCTGGCGGGCGGTCCCCGCATGTCTGTCCCCGGTCCGGGTACCCGATCCCGACCGGAACGACCGGACCGGACAGGGAGGCAACACTCATGGGCCTCGGCGGGTGCATCATCCTCATCGCTGTAGGAGCCATTCTCACGTTCGCGACCGACTGGGACATGGACGGGGTCAACCTCGACCTGGTCGGCGTCATCCTGATGATCGTCGGCCTGATCGGCACCCTGACATTCCGCAGCGTCGCGCGGCGCAGGCGGGTGCTGATACCGCCCTCGACGACCGTGATCGACGAGGACCGCCACCACAACTGAGCGGCCACGACGAGACAGTCCTTGACGGGACAGCCCTTACGCCAAGGCGTGTCCCGTCGTGGCGTCCACATGCACCGGTATGTCGTCGTGGTGGTCGCCCACGCTCAGGGTGCCGGTGGGTTCGAGGAGGAGGATCTCGGTGCGGACGGGTGCGTACGGCTTGTGTTCGGTGCCGCGGGGGACCGTGAAGGCCGAGCCCTTGGGGAGTACGACGGTCCGCTCACCGTCCGGCTCCCGCAGGGCTATGTGCAACTCGCCCTCCAGGACCAGGAAGAACTCGTCGGTGCGGTCGTGCACGTGCCAGACGTGCTCACCCTCGACCTTCGCGACGCGTACGTCGTAGTCGTTGACGGTGGTGACGATGCGGGGGCTCCACAGGGCGGTGAAGGAGGCCAGGGCGGCGGGGAGGGAAACCGGTTCGCCGCTCTTCGTCACGGATGAAGCCGAGTTGGATGTCATGGACTCATCCTGTGACATGGCCCGTCCGGCGTACGAGTGCTAGAAATCGCACATGCCGCAAGGATTCTCGCAGCTCCGGCCTCCGCCGGACGGACGGCAGCCGCATCGGGTCGCCGTGATCGTCGACGAGGGAACCAATCCGTTCGAGGTCGGTGTCGCGACCGAACTGTTCGGGCTGCCCCGGCCCGAACTCGGGCTGCCGGGGCCGCTGTACGAGGTGACGATGTGCGCGCCGACCCCCGAAGTCCGTCTGAACCACGGCTTCTTCACTCTCACCGGGGTGGCCGGACTGGAGACCGTGGACGCGGCCGACACCCTGGTCGTGCCGGGGCGCCCGGACAACGTGGTGCCGCGCGGCGATGCCGTACTCGACGCCGTACGACGCACCCACGCGCGCGGGGCACGCATGATGAGCCTGTGCACGGGAAGTTTCGCGCTCGCGGAAGCCGGGGTGCTGGACGGCCGCCGGGCCACCACCCACTGGCTCTGGGCCGAGACCTTCAAGCAACTGCACCCTCAGGTCCTGCTGGAACCGGACGTGCTGTTCACCGACGAGGGTGACATCCTGACCGCCGCCGGCAGCGCCGCCGCCCTCGACCTCGGCCTGCACATCTGGCGTACGGACCATGGTGCCGAGGTCGCCAACGCGGTCTCCCGGCGCCTGGTGTTCGCGGCCCACCGGGACGGCGGGCAACGCCAGTTCGTCGAACGTCCGGTGCCCGCGGTACCCGACGAGTCGCTGGGCCCGCTGCTGGCATGGGCTCAGGAACGACTGGGCGACCCGCTGACGGTGCCCGCTCTCGCGTCCCGGGCGGCGGTCTCGCCCGCCACCCTCCACCGCCGCTTCCGCGCCCAGCTCGGCACGACACCGCTGGCCTGGCTGACGGGCGAACGGGTGACCCTGGCCCGCCGGCTCATCGAACGCGGCGAGGAACGCCTCGACGTCGTAGCGGCACGCAGCGGCCTCGGAACGGCGGCGAACCTACGCGCCCGGCTCCGCCACGAGACCGGGCTCAGCCCATCGGCGTACCGGCGGCGTTTCGGACGCGGTGGCGGGGAACCGGTGTGTACATGAGATTCCTCGTACGCGACCGGCTGCTCGGCATCGGCGACGACTACTGGATCGAGGACCAGCACAGCAACAAGGTGTACCTGGTCGACGGCAAGGCGATGCGGCTGCGGGACACCTTCGAGCTGAAGGACACCCAGGGGCGGGTGCTGATCGACATCCGCCAGAAGATGTTCGCCCTGCGGGACACGATGGTGATCGAACGGGACGGCGCCCCCTTGGCGACGATCCGACGCAAACGCCTCTCGCTCCTGCGCAATCACTACCGTGTCTCGATGTCGGACGGCACGGAACTGGACGTCAGCGGCAAGATCCTGGACCGCGAGTTCGCCGTCGACTACGACGGTGAGCTGCTCGCCCAGATCTCGCGCCGCTGGCTGCACATCCGCGAGACCTACGGAGTCGACGTCGTACGGGACGACGCGGACCCGGCGCTGCTGATCGCAGTCGCGGTGTGCGTGATCCACCTGGCGGAGAAGGAGCGGGGGGAGGACTGAGAGGCGCCGCCGCTGCCGCCCAGGCCGCGTTTCCCACCCACCCACCCACCCGTTTGCCGTACCTGTCCAGCACAGCCCCAGGCCTCTCCCCCCACCCGGCACCCGAGAACAAGGCCCACCCAGCCCCACCTTCTCTCCCACCCACCCGCCCCCACCGCTCCTCCAGCCCAGGCGGCACCTCTCCAGCCCGGGCGGCACCTCTCAAGCCCGGGCGGCACCTCTCAAGCCCGGGCGGTACCTCTTGGAGCGCGGGCCGGCACCTCTCAAACCCAAGCGGTATCTCTCAGCCCAGGCGGTACCGCCCGAGCGCGGGCAGTACCTCTCATGCCCGGGCGGTACCTCTTGGAACGCGGGCCCGCATCTCCAGCCCGTCCGGCGTTTGAGGACAAGGCCCGTTCAGGGCCGTAGGGGGGTCTGGGGGCGCAGCCCCCAGGAACGGGATGGGACGGGTAGGGGCGGCGGGGGCGAGAAACCCTCAGTGCCGGCCCGGCACCGCCAGCCCCAGCATCCGATCCTTCAGCGCCGGAAACTGCTCCCGCGTCAACGCAACCTTCGCCGGGTCGAACTCGACGCTCAGGACCTCCTCGTCCGCCCCCGCCTCCCCCAGCACCTCACCCCACGGATCGACCACGATCGAGTGACCGGCCTGCGGAACTCCCGCATGCGTACCGGCCGTTCCACAAGCAAGGACGTATGCCTGGTTCTCGACCGCCCGTGCCTGCGCCAGCAGCGTCCAGTGGGCCCGCCGCCGCTCCGGCCAGCCCGCCGAGACGACAAGGGTCTCGGCACCCGCGTCGACAAGGCCACGGAAGAGTTCGGGGAAACGGAGGTCGTAACACGTGGCGACGCCGACGGTCGTCCCGGGGAGACGGACGGTCACCAACTCCTCGCCCGCCCCCATCAGCACGGCCTCGCCCTTGTCGAAGCCGAACCGGTGGATCTTGCGATAGGAGGCGGCCAGCTCACCGGCAGGGGAGAAGACGAGGGAGGTGTTGTACAGCGGCCCCTCAGGGTCACGCTCAGGAATCGAGCCCGCGTGCAGCCACACGCCCGCGTCGCTCGCCGCCTTCGCCATCGCCTCGTACGTCGGACCGTCCAGCGGCTCGGCCTCCGTCGCGAACTGCTCGTACGCGAAGGCCCCCGTCGTCCACAGCTCGGGCAGGACGACGAGGTCGGCACCGGCCTGGTCCCGTACCAGCGAGGCCACACGATGCCTGCGCGAATCGACCGATTCGTCCTCTTCTACACCGATCTGGATGAGCGAGGCGCGCACACTACCACCGTCCTGACATTCGAGCCGTTCACACGGGCCTACGATCGTCACACGAAAGCACTGCCGGGGTGCCGCACAGCAGCGTAACTTAACGTTCCAAGACACCCGCTGACAGCTATCCCGCCCGCGCCTACCCCACCCACCGCGAGAGCCGACACCACACCACCGCCGTCATCGCACCGCCACCGCCGCCACCGCCGCTACCGCCGCTACCGCCACCGCCGACAACGCCGTCGACACTCGCCGTCACCCGCCGTCGCCACTGCCCGCGTACCGACCGCCCGAGGGGTCCCGTTCCGTGAGTCTGCATCCCACTCTCCAGCCCTACGCCGACGCCTGGACCCAGTCCATCGAAGCGATATCCGAGCTGGTGACGCCGCTCGTGGAGGGCGAGTGGAACCGCCGGACCCCGTGTCCAGGCTGGTCGGTCCGTGACGTGGTCTCCCATGTCATCGGCATGGAGTGCGAGATGCTCGGCGACCCGCGCCCCATCCACACGCTCCCGCGCGACCTCTACCACGTCACCAACGAGCACCAGCGCTACATGGAGATGCAGGTCGACGTACGCCGGCACCACACGGCCCCGGAGATGACGTCCGAGCTGGAGTACACGGTCATCCGCCGCAACCGCCAGATGCGCAACGAGTCGCGGGAACCGGACGCGAAGATCCGCGGCCTCCACGGCCAGGAGACCGCCCTTGAGGACGCCATGATCACCCGGGCGTTCGACGTGTGGGTGCACGAGCAGGACCTGCGTACCGCCCTCGGCCGGCCCGGCAACCTCGACTCGCCCGGCGCGCACATCGCGCGGGACGTGCTGCTCGGCAGGCTGCCGAAGGCCATCGCCAAGGACGCGCAGGCGCCGCGCAGTTCGGCGATCGTCCTCGACGTGCACGGTCCCATCGAGTTCCTGCGCACGATCCGCGTCGACATCAACGGCCGCGGCACCCTCGAAACGTCCCCGGCCCTCGGCCCCGCCGCCAGTTTCGCCCTCGACTGGGAGACCTTCGTGCGCCTCGCCTGCGGCCGGGTGACCCCGGAAGCGGCAGCGGACCGCATCAAGGCGGAGGGCGACCCGGGACTGACGGCGGCGATCCTGCGCCATTTCTCCGTGACGCCGTAAGCCGTAACGCCAACCCATCCAGCCCGTCCGGCGATTGAGGACAAGGCCCGTTCAGGGCCGAAGCGGGGGCCTGGGGGCGGCAGCCCCCAGCGACGCCCACACCAGCACACCCGCACGGCAAACCGGCGCTCACACGGGAACGTGCACTGTAGAAACCCTGCTGGCAACCAACCGCTCCGACTCCCGCAGAGCGGCCCGCTTCCGCAACCGCAGGATCTGGCTGACGCCGACCCCCTGCAGCAGGAACACGAACGAGAACGCGACGGCGTAGTTGTCCCCGGTCGCGTCCAGCAGCACGCCGATCGCGAACAGCGTCGTCATGGAGGCGACGAAACCGCCCATGTTGGTGATCCCGGAGGCGGTCCCCTGACGCTCCGCCGGATTGGCGGGCCGGGCGAAGTCGAAACCGAGCATGGAAGCGGGCCCGCAGGCGCCGAGCACCGCGCACAGCGCCACGAGCAGCCACATCGGGGCGTGGTCGGCGCCGGCCAGCGCCGGGTAGGCGAGCGTCACCGCCCACATCAACGCGGTGGCGCCCACCGTGCCCAGCGCCAGCGGCAGCCGCGCCGTGTGGTGCCGGGCGACGATCTGCCCGTACACCAGGCCGATGACCATGTTGGAGAGCACGACCAGCGTCAGCAGCTCCCCCGCGGTCGCCCGCGTCAGGCCCTGTGCCTCGACGAGGAACGGCAGGCCCCACAGCAGCAGGAACACCATCGCCGGGAACTGGGTGGTGAAGTGCACCCACAGTCCGAGCCGCGTCCCGGGCTCGCGCCACGAGGCGGCGATCTGCCGGCGTACGTAAGCGGCCCCCATGTGCGGGAACGGCTCCGGTTCATGCCCCTCGGGGTGATCCTTGAGGAACACCAGCATCAGCACGAGGACGACGACACCGGCCACCGCGCTCCCCGCGAAGGCCGCCGTCCACCCCACACCGTGCAGCAGCCGGGCCAGCACGAGCGTCGAGACGAGGTTGCCTGCCATCCCGGCCAGCCCCGCGAGCTGCGCGATCATCGGCCCGCGCCGCGCCGGGAACCACCGGGACCCCAGCCGCAGCACGCTGATGAACGTCATGGCGTCACCGCACCCGAGCAGCGCACGGGACGCGAGAGCCATGCCGTACGAGGGGGAGAAGGCGAACCCCAGCTGACCGGCCGTGAACAGAACCGCCCCGATGGCCAGCACCTTCTTGGTGCCGAGCCGGTCGACGAGCAGCCCGACCGGTATCTGCATGCCCGCGTAGACGAGGAGCTGGAGGATCGAGAAGGTGGACAGGGCGGACGCGCCCACGTGGAAGCGGTCGGCGGCGTCGAGCCCGGCCACTCCCAGCGACGTACGGAAGATGACGGCGACGAAGTAGACCGAGACGCCGACGGACCAGACGAGGACGGCGCGGCGCCCGCCGGGCGGATCGCCGGGCAGCGAACCGTGGCCGGAACCGCCCTTCACAGCGCCCTTGCGGCTCATCGGACCTCGCCCCGGGCCAGGTTGGAGAACCAGCTGACGTGCCGGTGCACGAGGGCGACCGCCGCCTCAGGGTCGCCCGAGCGCAGCGCGTCGAGGATCTCCTGGTGTTCGACGAGCGTCTTGGTGATGCGGTCGGGGTGGGCGTACATGACGGCGACGCCCATCCTCAACTGCCGGTCGCGCAGCTGGTCGTAGAGGCGGGAGAGGATCTCGTTGCCTCCGCTGCGGACGATCTCGGCGTGGAAGCAGCGGTCGGTGACCGCGGCCCCGGCCAGGTCGCCGGCCGCGGCCTGTTCGTGCTGCCGTGCGAGCAGTTCCGTCAGCCGGGCGATGAGCTGCGGCGACGCGGGCACCGCCTTGCGGATCGCGTGCTCCTCGACCAGCTGCCGGGTCTCGACGACGTCCGCGATCTCCTGTGCGGAGACGGGCAGGACGAGCGCGCCCTTCTTCGGGTAGAGCTTGATCAGCCCCTCGGCCTCCAGACGCAGCAGCGCCTCGCGCACCGGTGTCCGGGAGACCCCGACGGCCTCGGCCAGCTCGCCCTCGGTGAGCAGCGTCCCGCCTTCGTAACGGCGGTCCAGGACACCCTCTTTGACGTGGGTGTAGACACGGTCGGCGGCGGGCGGTTGCTTCACGTGCTGCACGGCCAGGCTGCTCATGCCCACAGCATAGATACAACACGCATTCATGATGGCGGCCGTCCACCATACGGACCGTTACGCGACCCGTTCCGGCGCTCGGGCGTGACGTCGCCGCCCGGACAGCAGTTCAGTCTCCAGAAGGGTCGCGGGAACCACGGAGAGCCATACGGCGTCCCTCGAAAAGGGAAAATCGGGGAACCCGCCTCAGCACGCGCACAACCATCTGTGCTAGTTACGAGTCACACGAGAGCGGCGTTCCGCCGACACGGCCCAACTCGGCCGCTCTCCAGGGGCATTCGGACGATTCAGACGTAATCGGGGTATTGAAGTTGATAACCGGCATCAAGGGCATCCGTTTCCGCAGAGCCGCAGCCGTCGTGGTCACCACCGGCGCCGTGCTCGCGACGGGAGCGCTCACCGCGGCCCCCGCGCAGGCCGCTGTCGCCACGCCCACCATCACCGCCCCAGGCGGATTCATGATGAACAGCACCAACGGCGCGACCCTGTTCAGCAAGGCTCCCGACACGAGGCGGCTCACCGCTTCCACCACCAAGGTCATGACCGCGGCGGTCGTGCTCTCGCAGGCGAACGTGAACCTGGACACCAAGGTCACGATCAAGCAGGACATCAGCAACTACATGGTCAAGAAGGGCTACCCCTCGTCCGCCAAGCTGATCGTCGGTGACAAGGTCACCGTCCGTCAGCTGCTGTACGGGATGATGCTGCCGTCCGGCTGCGACGCCGCGATGGCCCTCGCCGACAAGTTCGGTACCGGCACGACAGTGGCCGCGCGCACGAAGTCGTTCATCGCGAAGATGAACGCGAAGGCCACGAGTCTCGGCATGAGGAACACGCACTTCGACTCGTTCGACGGTCTGAGCAACGGCAACAACTACTCGACGCCGAAGGACCTCACGCTGCTCGCCCGCAGCGCGATGAAGAGCGGCGCCTTCAAGGTCGTCGTGAAGACCAAGTCGTACACGGCGAAGACGATCACGAAGACCGGCGGCACCCGCAACACGACCTGGACGAACACCAACACCCTGCTCGGCTGGAACGGCACGCTCGGCATCAAGACCGGCTCGGGCACCGAGGCCAAGTACTGCCTCATCTTCGCCGCCACGAAGAACGGCGAGTCGGTGATGGGCGCCGTTCTGACCGCCTCCAACGCGACCAACCGCACAGCGGACGTCCAGAAGCTCATCAACTTCGGCTACGCGAAGATCACCTGACACACACGATCGACAAGCAAGAGGGGGCGGCCACTCGACAGTGGCCGCCCCCTCCGTCGTGCGTCCACCACGTTCTGGGCGCCTGCGCAGGGATATGCGTGATCTGCGCTCGGAGTGATGAACATCCCGGATCCTGTTGGCATATGCGTTGTGTGCCGATCTACGTTCCGCTGCGGAGGTGGTTTGTATGAGCGAACACGACACGACGTCGAGCACGGCACCGCAGACCGACGCGATCGACATCAACGACTTCGTGTACGGGGCTACAGGGGCCCGGGTGCGGAGGCTGACGATGCCGGACGGGAGCCATTGGTTTCCGGCGGCGGACGTTCTCGGTGAGCTTGGGTACACCAACCCGAGGAAGACCCTGAAAGACCACGTGCCGGACGAGTTCCGAACCCAACTCGAAAGCGTAACCACACGTTACGGTTCGGATGTTCCGGCTGGTCACGGCTTCAAGAAGTCGATGAACATGGTGAACCTGAACGGGCTCATCATGCTCATCGCGGCTACGACGAAACCGGAGACACGGCCCTTCAAACGATGGGTCGCGGAAGTCATCATCACGGTCCAGCGGGACGGTTCATACGCCCTTCCCAAGGCGGAGGTGCAGCCCCGCGACCCGAGCGCTCCTGTGTCCTACGCGATGCCCGCACAGGTCGCCGACGCGATCGTGCGGCTCGAGGAGCACAACGCGCGACTGGACGAGGAGTTCGCCGAGGCGCAGCGCATGTCGCAGGAAACTCGGCATGAAGCCCAGCGAACACGCTTGGAGGCCCAGCAGACCCGACTGGAGATGCTCGACCTCCAACGAACCTCGGCGCAGACGCAATCCCGTATGGCGGATGCCATGGACCGGATCGCGGACGCGCTGGAGACGTTCCGTCCTGTCCGGGCGGTCCCCTCGGCAGCCCCGGCGGACACGTACCGGACGAGTGCCGAAGCCCTTCTCGCGGACTGGAGGTCACGGATGTCGGTGACCGAGGACGTGTGGGCCGTGGCCGTCACGATCGCACCCGTGCTCGCCGAGCACGGCGAGATCCGAATGTCGCTGGAGTCGCTCGCGGCCCGGACGGGGCTGAACACCCACCGGGTCAACGAGTGCCTGCGGTTCATGCGGAGGCATGCGTGCATCCGGTCACTGGGCGGCACGGAGGAGGGAGCACTCGTCTACGTGCCGGCTCGGCCGTAGTCGCAGCCGGGTGACGGTAGTTGAGCGGCCGGTCGCAAACCGAAATTGCGACCGGCCGCTCGGCGTCTGAGCCTACGCGACCGGGGTCGGTGTGTGCCGGTTTCCGTACGTTCCGCCGTCAGGCGTCGGCGTCGCGTGCGACGATGAGCCCGCCGAACGCCGCCCAGGTGGAGGGGGCGAGGCTGAGTATCGGACCGTCCAGGTCCTTGGAATCGCGGATGGCCACTGTGCCGAGTACGTTGCGAGCGACTTCCACGCATTCCTGGCCTGCGTTGCCGCCGCTGTAGCTGGACTTCACGAACTCGAATGCGAGCACGGTGACTACGTCTCCTTGAGGATCCCCTCGATCAGACTGATCGAGTTGCGCTGCGCCAGGCTCAGCCGCGTGACGCGGTCGAAGAGCACGTTGTGCCGGTCGGCATCAGTATTGCTCTCCAGCCAGAGGGTCGACGAGGTGGTGTCCACATGGACGACGTCCAGTGCTCCGGGCTCGGCGAAGGACACGATGGTGAAGGCGCTGTTCATCCCGGGGTGAGCACCCGCGAGGTAAGGAAGCACCTGCAACTTCACGTTCGGCTGTCGCCCTACGTCCAGCAGGTGCCCGAGTTGTCCCCGCATAACCTGGCGTCCGCCCACGAGCTGACGCAGGGCCGCCTCGTGCATCACCGCCCACAACTCCAGCGGGTTGTCACCCCTGAGACGCGCCTGTCGCGTCATCCGGGACTCCACAAACGGCTCGATCTCGTCCGGGTCCTCCCAGTGGCCGTTGCCGACAGCCAGTGCGCGAGCGTAGTCAGGCGTCTGCAACAGCCCCGGTACAACCGCGAGTTGCCAGGTCCGGACGTTGGTTGCGATGTCCTCCAGTGCCACATACTCGGCCATAGCGGCAAGCTGGGGGTACTGATTCCACCAGCCGTGCGCCTTGCGACGCTCACGGTCGGCCTTCGCGAGGGCCAGCAGCCTGTCGATCACCAACTCGTCTGTCTGACCGTACAGATGACATAGCGCCCTGACATCGGGATCACGCAGCGGTACCTGGCCACGCTCAATCTTCGCGACCTTCGCAGGAGATGCCGTCAGTGCCTCCGCGGCATGCGTCTGCCGTAGGCCGCACTCCTCCCGCATGCGCAGCAGTTCCCCGCCGAGCCTGCGTCCGAGGACGGTTGAGATGGTGCGCCCCCGGTCCGGGTTGTTCCCCATGCAGTGATCCCTCCCGATGAGTCGCCTCAGTCTGTAGTGCAGTGCAGCCAACCCACAACTTGGGCATTGATATTTCTGCCTACGTTAGATTGATGCCGCGCCTATATTCAACTACCGTCAGTCCCAAGTCGCCCACTCAGCGAAACCAGTTGGCGGAAGCGCACCGTGCTGCCCACACGCATGCCGCACGGCGGAGCCACCCCGACTGACCGGCCCCGTCATACACACGGAGGTGCACACTCATGACCGACTGCTGTCCGCCCAACCCACCGAAGCCGCACGGCCATTACGACGCCGTCAGCTACACCCCGTACCCCCGCAGCGTTGCCCTCGCCCGCAGGCACGTAGCCCAGCTCGCCGTCGACTGGGGCCACCCCGCCACCGCAGGCGACGCGGCGCTCCTGGCAAGCGAGTTGTGCACGAACGCCCTGCTGCACGGGTGTCTGCGGGACCGTCTCTTCCGCGTGGAAACGTCCCTGACCGGCGACGCGCTGCGCGTCGCCGTCACCGACCCGAAGGGCGAGCGGCTACCCGAGCCGCGTGCCATCACCGTCAGCGACCAGTTCGGCCGCGGCCTGCTCATCGTGCGCGCAGTCGCCGACCGCTGGGCCGTGGAGCAGCTCACGGTGGGCAAGAGGGTGTGGGCGGAGCTGGACATCGCAGGGGGCTTGGATGCGTAACCCGCTCCACCGGCTCCGAAGGTGCCGCAGCGATACCTTGGCCGCACGGCGAAAGGAGACGCAGATGGCAGTCAAGTGGCAGAACGCAGTAGCCGAGGCTCGGGACGTCACCGGATTCACGAGTGAGGTCGTGCCACGCACCGTCGACGGCATCGGGACTGCCCTGCGACTCGACCACCGGGCCGACTTCTACACCGAGTTGGGCCGCCTGTCCGACTCCGGCGGCTTCGAGGCGTTCCTCAGTCACTGGTGGATCCAGGCCCTCGCCGACTCGGCACCGGACGAGCACGCACGCGAGCAGGCGATCGACTTCGCCGATGTGGCCGTGTCCCTGTACGCACGGTCCGCAGACGGACCCACATCCACGCAGGCCGAGGTCGAAGCCCTCATCGCCGGAGCGGACGCGTCTTGAGGCACACCATCATCTGGGAGAGAAACGCCTCGGAGGGCCTCAAGCGCCTCCGCGCCCGCGACGGCGACGCGGTGAAGCCGCTCCTCAAAGCAATCAACGCACTCGCCGACAACCCGGAACCCGCCACGAGCAGCAAGCTCGGCGGCACAAACCTAAGACGGTTACGCGTCGGCTCCTACCGGGCTACCTACGAGATCGACGGCAGGACCGTCTCCATCAAGATCCTCATGGTCGGCAGTACGCCGCTCTGACCGCCTCAGCCACGGCGGCCCCCGCGTCAAGCAAGGGCCGCCCAGAACTCACCCCCAGGCGATGAGCTTCTTCGGCTGCTCCAGGACCGCCGCCACGTCCGCCAGTACCTTGGACCCCAACTCCCCGTCCACCAGCCGGTGATCGAAGGAGAGGGCCAGGGTCGTCACCTGACGGGGCTTGACCTTGCCCTTGTGGACCCACGGCTGGAGCCTGATCGCGCCGACCGCGAGGATCGCGGACTCGCCGGGGTTGAGGATCGGCGTGCCCGTGTCGACGCCGAAGACGCCGACGTTCGTGATCGTCACCGTGCCGCCCTGCATCGCCCCGGGCGAGGTCTTGCCGTCCCGTGCCGTGGACACCAACTCGCCGAGCGCCTCCGCCAGTTGCGGAAGCGTCTTCTCGTGGGCGTCCTTGATGTTCGGGACGATCAGGCCGCGCGGGGTGGCCGCCGCGATACCCAGGTTGACGTAGTGCTTGAGCACGATCTCCTGGTTCGCCTCGTCCCAGGACGCGTTGACGTCCGGGTGGCGCTTGATCGCGACCAGCAGTGCCTTGGCGATCAGGAGCAGCGGGTTCACCCGGAGGCCCCGCATCCCGTAGGAATCGGGGTTCCGCTTCAGCTCCTCCACCAGCTTCAGCGTGCGTGTCACGTCCACCGTCACGAACTCCGTGACATGCGGCGCCGTGAACGCCGAGCCGACCATCGCCGCCGCGGTCGCCTTCCGTACGCCCTTGACCGGGACGCGTGTCTCCCGCGTGCCGTCGTACGTGGTCACCGGCGCCGGCGCCGCCGGGGCCGTGACCGGCGTCGTGCGCACCGGCTCGAGTGCCGCCGGGGCAGCCGGAGCCACCGCCGCGTGCACGTCCTCGCGCGTGATGATGCCGTCGGGGCCCGACGGGGTCACCGTGGCCAGGTCGACGCCGAGATCCTTGGCGAGCTTGCGCACCGGCGGCTTCGCCAGCGGACGGGCAGCGCCGCCGGCAAGGGCGAGGCCGGCCAGGCCGGGGACGGCACCGGGGCCGCCTCGCCCGTTGGTCTCCGGGGGCCCGCCGTGGCCGTTCAGCTCGGCCTGGACCGCGGCGGCGACCTCCTGGGGCGGGACCTCGGCGCCCTTGCGGGGGCGGCGTTTGGTCGAGGAGACGGCCACGCCGTAGCCGACGAGGACCGGCTGGCGGGCGGGCGGCTTCGCCTCCTCGGGCGCCTCGGCAGCAACGGCGGCCTGAACCGGAGGATCAGCCTCCGCCGGAGCTGCGGCCCCGGCCCCGCCCGTCAGATCCACCGCGATGATCGACGTACCCACGTCGACCGTCGTGCCCTCCGCGAAGTGGAGTGCGCGGACGACTCCGTCGTACGGGATGGGCAGTTCGACGGCCGCCTTGGCGGTCTCGACCTCGCACACCACCTGGCCGTCGGTCACCGTGTCGCCCGGCTGGACGTACCACTTGAGGATCTCGGCCTCGGTGAGTCCCTCGCCCACGTCGGGCATCTTGAACTCGCGAACGGACGCGTCTGTCATCGTCGTCACGTCCCTCTCCTCAGTACGCCAGCGAGCGGTCGACGGCGTCGAGCACCCGGTCCAGGCTCGGTAGGTACTCCTCTTCCAGACGCGCCGGCGGATACGGCGCGTGATAGCCGCCGACCCTGAGCACCGGAGCCTCCAGATGGTAGAAGCAGCGCTCCGTGATCCGGGCGGCGATCTCCGCGCCCGAGCCGAAGAACACCGGTGCCTCGTGCACCACGACCAGGTGCCGGGTCTTCTCGACCGATGCCTGCACGGCGTCGAAGTCGAGCGGGGAGACCGAGCGCAGGTCGAGGACCTCCAGGGACCGGCCCTCCTCGGCCGCCGCGTTCGCGACCTCCAGGCAGAGCTTCACCATCGGGCCGTAGGCGGCGAGGGTGAGGTCGGTGCCCGCACGGACCACCCGGGCCTTGTGCAGCGGCCCCGGAATGGCCTCGACATTGACCTCGGCCTTGTCCCAGTAGCGCCGCTTCGGCTCGAAGAAGATCACCGGGTCGTCGCTCTGGATGGCCTGCTGCATCATCCAGTACGCGTCCGAGGAGTTGGACGGAGAGACCACCTTGAGGCCGGCCACGTGCGCGAAGAGCGCCTCCGGGGACTCCGAGTGGTGCTCGACCGCGCCGATGCCGCCGCCGTACGGAATGCGGATGACGACCGGGAGCTTGATCTTGCCCAGCGCACGCGCGTGCATCTTCGCGAGCTGGGTGACGATCTGGTCGTACGCCGGGAAGACGAAGCCGTCGAACTGGATCTCCACCACCGGGCGGTAGCCGCGCAGGGCGAGGCCGATGGCCGTGCCGACGATGCCCGACTCGGCGAGCGGGGTGTCGATGACGCGGTCCTCGCCGAAGTCCTTCTGCAGGCCGTCGGTGACCCGGAAGACACCGCCGAGCTTGCCGACGTCCTCACCCATGATCAGGACCTTGGGGTCCGACTCCAGGGCCTTGCGCAGCGATTCGTTGATCGCCTTGGCCAGGGCCATGCTCTTGGACGTCGTGCTTGTCGAAGTCACTGTCTCTGCCGCCATGGTCACGCCCCCTCCCCATCTGCGAACGACGCCTGGTAGGCGGCGAACTGGGCCCGCTCCTCGTCCACGAGCGCATGCCCGTCGGCGTAGGTGTGCTCGAAGATCGCGAAGGGATCCGGGTCCGGCATGGCACGGACCGCTTCGCGCACTCGCCTGCCCAACGCCTCGCTCTCCACCTCTAGTTCCGCGAAAAATCCCTCGTCCGCGTGGTTTGAGGACTCCAGATACGTGCGAAGACGCGCGATCGGGTCCTTCGCCTCCCAGGCGGCCCGCTCGTCGTCGTGGCGGTAGCGGGTCGGGTCGTCGGAGGTGGTGTGGGCGCCCATGCGGTACGTGTACGCCTCGACCAGCGTCGGGCCCTCGCCGCTGCGGGCCCGCTCCAGGGCCCACTTCGTCACCGCGAGGACGGCCAGGACGTCGTTGCCGTCCACTCGTACGCCCGGGAAGCCGTAGCCCTGCGCGCGCTGGTAGAGCGGGACGCGGGTCTGGCGCTCGGTCGGCTCGGAGATCGCCCACTGGTTGTTCTGGCAGAAGAACACCACGGGGGCGTTGTAGACCGAGGCGAAGGTGAAGGACTCGGCGACGTCGCCCTGGCTGGAAGCGCCGTCCCCGAAGTAGGCGATGACCGCCGAGTCGGCGCCGTCCTTGGCCACGCCCATCGCGTAGCCGGTGGCGTGCAGGGTCTGCGAGCCGATGACGATCGTGTAGAGGTGGAAGTTGTTGCTGTTGGGGTCCCAACCGCCGTTGTTGACCCCGCGGAACATGCCGAGCAGGTTGGTCGGGTCGATGTCCCGGCACCAGGCGACGCCGTGCTCGCGGTAGGTCGGGAAGACGTAGTCGTCGGGGCGGGTGGCCCGCCCGGAGCCGATCTGGGCGGCCTCCTGGCCGAGCAGCGAGGCCCACAGGCCCAGCTCGCCCTGGCGCTGCAGTGAGGTGGCCTCGGCGTCGAAGCGGCGGGTCAGCACCATGTCCCGGTACAGACCGCGCAGGTCGTCGGGGGTGAGAGCGGCGACGTAGTGGTCGTAGTCGGCGTTCTTGACGCGCTTGCCCTCGGGGGTCAGCAGCTGGACGAGGTCCGGATCGGCGCCCGTACCGGTCGTCCTGACGGTCGTACCGGCTGTCCGGGCTGTCCCCGCGGGCTTCGCGGCCGGCTTCTTGGTGGCGGCGCGTTTGGTGGTGGCACGCTTCGCGGCCGGGGCCTTGGTCGTTGCCGCGGTGTCGGGCCGGGCGGCCGTGGCCTGCGCGTCGGCGGCGGGTGCGTCGGTGGTTTTCGCGGTGGTGCGGCTGGTACCGGTCTTGCTTCCGGCGCTGCGTCGCGGTTTGCGCGCGGCAGTGCTCTCCACGGTCACGTGTACTCCTCCGTCGGTCCGGCCCCGGGGTTGCCGGGTAACCAGTGCGGCTCACCTGTTCCCGATACCCGTGCACGGGGTGGGTGCCACTCGGCCGGAACAGGCGTGAAAGGTGCCCCGGCGAGCGTCCCGCAAGCATCACGTTACCCAGTGCGCCATATTTCTATGAACCACCCCTGACCTGCGATTTTGCTTGGAAATCCAAGTAAATTGAACAAGTCGGGAAGGGACCCTGGTCACAGCCTTGCAGGGGGCCGGAACAACGGCACGTTATCCCGCGCACCCAGGTCACGGGAAGGCCCGTGTGTGAGACTGACTTCGTGCCCGAAGATGGAAAAATCACTGTATTTCTCCTCGATGACCATGAAGTCGTCCGCCGGGGAGTCCACGAACTGCTCTCGGTCGAGGACGACATCGTGGTGGTCGGCGAGGCCGGCACGGCGGCGGACGCACTGGCGCGGATTCCGGCCACCCGCCCGGACGTGGCCGTCCTGGACGTACGGCTCCCGGACGGCAGCGGCGTCGAGGTGTGCCGCGAGATCCGCTCCCAGGACCCGGGCGTGAAGTGCCTGATGCTGACCTCGTTCGCCGACGACGAGGCCCTCTTCGACGCGATCATGGCGGGCGCCTCCGGATACGTCCTGAAGGCCATCCGCGGACATGAACTACTGGCGGCCGTACGGGACGTGGCCGCCGGAAAGTCCCTGCTCGACCCGGTGGCGACCGCCAGCGTCCTGGAACGGCTGCGGGACGGCGGCGGCCCGCCGAAGGGCGACGAACGGCTCGCGAACCTCAGCGAGCGGGAGCGCAGGATCCTCGACCTGATCGGCGAGGGGCTCACCAATCGCGAGATCGGTGAGCAGCTGCACCTCGCCGAGAAGACGATCAAGAACTACGTGTCCGGGCTGCTGTCCAAGCTCGGCATGCAGAGGCGCGCGCAGGCGGCGGCGTACGTGGCGCGGTTGCAGGCGGAGGGGCAGGGGCAGCGGCAGGGGTTCCAGTAGAAGTACTTCGGGGTCGGGACACCCGAATCGGGACCTAAGACCCTTCTTCTCGGGGCGAGCGCCCCTGGTGTGGCCGTTCCCCGGTCGCGCACAGTGAGTGCATGCCGACCGACGAACAGCGCGCCGCCGCCGAGCTCCTAGGCCGTGTCGAGCACGGCCGGGTCGCGACCAGCATGCGCGCGCTGCCCTTCCTGGCGTCCGCCCGGCACATCGTCGTGGACGGCCGGGTCCTGCTGCGCCTGCACAGGGGGCACGGGTACCACCGGGCGTGCGTGGGCGGGGTCGTCGCGTACGGCGCGGAGGTTCCGTCCGCGGCTCCGTCCGCGCGGAGTCGGCAGTCGTGGTCCGTGCAGGTCGTCGGTGAGTGCGCCGCCGTGGAACCGACCACCGCCGAGCTCGACCGGTTCGGGCCCGCGCCGCGCTCCGTGGACGGCGTTCCCTTCGATCCCGTCTACCTGCGCGTCGAACCTCAGTTCGCGACCGTGCACTCCGTGATCGAAACCGACAGCCTCTGACCGCCCTCGGTCACCTGTGACTGCCTGGGACAAGCGCCCCGCTCGCGCGCCCGGCTCGTGCCCTAACATCTGGCGCGTGCCGCGCTCATCTGTACCACCCCTTGTGCCCCATGCGCCCCCGCTGGGCGCCCTCCTCCGCCAGTACGCCGCCGGGTCCGCGCTGACCTGCGACCCCGTCGACCAAGGGCTGCTGAACCGCGGCTACCGGCTCGCCACCACCCGCGGCGACTACTTCCTGAAGCACCACTTCGACCCCGAGACCGCCGACCCCGCCGCGATCGCCCGCCAGCACCGGGCGACCCAGCGCCTCGCGGATCTCGGGGTCCCGGTGGCCCCGCCGCTGCCCGGCCGCGACGGACGTACGGTCGCCGTCGTCGGCGGCCACGCCTACGCCCTGCACCCCTGGATCGACGGCCGCCACCGCCACGGCGGCCAGCTCAGCACCGTCCAGTGCGGCCGGCTGGGCGCCCTGCTGGGCGTGGTCCACGCGAGCCTGGAACGGGTCATGCCGACGCGGGGCCGGGCATCCGCCGGCCGGGCCGGGGACGGGCGCGGCCGCGAGGGCGAGGATGTCGGCGAGGGCCGGGCCGACGCACAGACAGTGACCGCCGGCCGGCAAGTGAACGCCACCCGAGGCCTGGCCGCCGGACAGGACGGAGCCGCCGGGCGAGGGGATGACGGCCGCCCGGGAGACCCGAGCCGGCGTGGCGAAGCCGGTCGGCGGGGAGACGCACCCCGGCAGGACGGCCCCACCGACCGAACCCGAGCCGCCTCCACCGAAGCCACTGGCTCCGCCCTACCCACCACCTCCGCGGAAACGCACACCCCAGCCGCTCCCGACGGCCCTACGGAGCCCCCGCGCTCAGCCGCCTCCCACCCCACCGGCCACACCGGCCACCCCAACCAGCCCAGCCACCCCCACACCCCCACCGATGCCCACGCCCCCGCGAACCTCCCGCCCCCCGCCGCCAGCGCCGACCCCGCCGACACCTTCGCGCTCATCGACGATCTCCTGGGCCATGTACGCCGGCACCGCCCCACCGACGCCTTCGACGAACTGGCCAGGCACCGGCTTCTGGAGCGGCGGGCGCTGCTGGAGCAGCACGCGGACCGGCGGCCCCCGCCGGGCGGCTCGGTGGGGTGGGTGCACGGCGACTTCCACCCGTTCAACCTGCTCTACAAGGGGGACGCCCCGGCCGCGATCGTCGACTGGGACCGGCTCGGCGTGCAGCCCCGCGCGGAGGAGGCCGTACGCGCCGCCGCGATCTTCTTCGTACGTCCCGCCGGGACCCTCGACCTGCCCAAGACACGGGCGTACGCGCGCGCGTACCGGCGTACGGCGGGTGCCACGCCCTCGGAGCTGGCGGCCGCCGTGCACCGCGTGTGGTGGGAGCGGCTCAACGACTTCTGGATGCTGCGCTGGCACTACGAGCGCGGGGACACCCGCGCCGACTCCCAGTTCCCGGCCGCCTCGGCGCTCGCGGTGTGGTGGACGCGCGAGTACGACGCGGTGTGCGAGGCGTTCGCGGACTGACACCCGCCGAGACCGACCGCTGACGAATCCGGCAACGGCACGCGCGCGTGAAGCCCTCGTCGGGCCGCACGCGCGCGTGGAGGCTGCTTTCCGTCAACCGGCCGACGGGTTTGTTCACCCGGAGGGCCAAAGGGGCGGTCGGCCGGTCAGGGGGTGCCGCCGCCACCCTCCGTGCCGCCGTCCTCCTCGCCGCCACCGCCGTCGTCACCCGTCGGATCCACCGACGGCGTCACCTCGCCCCCCGTCTCACTCACCGTCGCCGACGGCTCCGCGCTCGTCTCGACGTCCGACGGTGTGGGCGACGGCTCGGTGGAGGGGGTCACGGAGGGTGTGTACGACGGTGTGTACGACGGCGTCCACTCGGACCCCGGGTCCGAGCCTGTGCCGTCGTCGGTGGCACTGCTCGTCGGCTCGTCGGTCACCTCGTCGCTCGGGCTCGGCGTGGTGTCGTCCTGCGTCGCGGTCTGCGAGGTGGTCGGCGACTCCGATACGCCGGTGTTGCCCGCGTCGCCGTTGCCGTTCTGGAGGGCGATGGCGACGCCCGCGGCGATGGCGATCACCGCGAAGAAGGCCAGTATCCACAGCTTGCCCCGGCCGCCGCCGCCCCGGTTGCCGTGCCCCTCGAAGCCGCCGTCGTCCCGGCCGCCGTATCCGGAGGGCAGGATCTGCTGGGGGATCTGGGTGGTGCCGGAGTGGTCGCCCGGGTGGGGAATCACGGTGGTGCTCGCGAAGCCCGCCGAGGGGGTGTGCCGGCCGCCGTGCATGTCGACGGGCCCGGTGTTCCAGGTGCCGGTGTGGCTGCCCTGGTCGTACAGCATCTGCAGGCCGTACTGGATCAGCCCGCGCATCTCCTCGGCCGTCTGGAACCGGTCGTCCGGCTCCTTGGCCAGGGAACGCATGACAAGCCCGTCGAGTTCCGGCGGCGCCGCGTCCGAGACCTCGGACGGGGGCACCGGAATGTCCTGGACGTGCTGGTAGACCACGGACAGCGGCGTCTCACCGATGAACGGGGGCCGCAGCGCGAGGAGTTCGTAGAGGAGGCAGCCCGTCGCGTACAGGTCGGAGCGGTGGTCGACGGCCTTGCCGAGGGCCTGCTCCGGGGAGAGGTACTGCGGCGTGCCCATGACCATGCCGGTCTGCGTCATCGTCGACTGCGCACCGTGCAGGGCGCGCGCGATACCGAAGTCCATGACCTTGACCGCGCCGCCGTGCGTGATGATCACGTTGGCGGGCTTGATGTCGCGGTGCACGATGCCGTGCTGGTGCGAATAGGCAAGCGCTTCCAGCACCCCGGAGACGATGATCAGGGCCTGCTCGGGTCCCGGCGCCTCGGCGTTGATGAGGAGGTCGCGGATGGTGCGCCCCTCGACGATCTCCATCACGATGTACGGGACGGACTGGCTGCCGCCCGCGCCGTAGCCGCCGTTGGGCAGCGTGTCCTCGCCGGAGTCGTACACGGCGACGATCGAGTGGTGGTTGAGCCCGGCCACCGACTGGGCCTCGCGCGTGAAGCGGGCCTTGGAGGTCGGGTCCTCGGCGAGGTCGGCGCGGAGCAGTTTGATGGCGACGGTCCGCCCGAGGCGCACGTCCTCGGCGGCGAACACCTCTGCCATGCCGCCCCGGCCGAGTCTGTGGGTGAGCCGATACCGGCCGTCCCCGACCAATCCGCCGTTACCCCACAACTCAGGCGCGTCTGACATACCGCCGCCTGCCGCCTCGGGGTCGGACGGGCCCTGAGCGCGCTGCTGTGCCATCAGTCCTCGCCGTCGTTTCTGCCCGCGGTGCGCGCGGTCTTGTTACGGTCTCCGTCGGCCACGCTACAGCCTCCGCGCAAGCCTCCGGTCCGGGAGGAGATCCTGGACGAGCTCCGCGAGGAGCCCGGATACGGGTCCCGGGCGGACCGGCCATCAAACCCGTTGCGGGTATCGTCGTGCAAATTGCGTGCTGTGTCCGTGCAACCCCCGTAACGCTTCCGCGACGCTTCCTTCGCGTACGGTCACGGAACGGGCACCGCGCTTGACGTGTCAGTGCCCTCCGGCAGACTTGGCCGGGAACCAGCCAATCGATCACGTGCGGCTGTGGAGAAGTTCGGGGGACGCGGAGACATGAGCCAGGACGGCGCACACGGCAGGTACGCGGGGCACGCGCTCGCCGGCGGGCGCTACCAGCTGCGCGATCTGCTCGGCGAGGGCGGTATGGCCTCGGTGCACCTCGCGTACGACTCGGTCCTCGACCGGCAGGTCGCGGTCAAGACGCTGCACACCGAGCTGGGCCGGGAACCGGCCTTCCGCGAGCGCTTCCGCCGCGAGGCCCAGGCCGTGGCCAAACTCACCCACACGAACATCGTCTCGGTCTTCGACACCGGTGAGGACGATGTCGCGGGCACCACGACGCCGTACATCGTCATGGAGTACGTCGAGGGGCAGCCGCTCGGCTCCGTTCTCGACGCGGACGTACGTCAGTTCGGGGCGATGCCCGCCGACAAGGCCCTGAAGGTCACCGCGGACGTGCTGGCGGCGCTGGAGATCAGCCACGAGATGGGGCTGGTCCACCGGGACATCAAGCCGGGCAACGTGATGATGACCAAGCGCGGTGTCGTCAAGGTCATGGACTTCGGCATCGCCCGCGCCATGCAGTCGGGCGTCACGTCGATGACGCAGACCGGCATGGTCGTCGGCACCCCGCAGTACCTCTCCCCGGAGCAGGCGCTGGGCCGCGGTGTGGACGCTCGTTCCGATCTCTACTCGGTCGGCATCATGCTGTTCCAGCTGGTCACCGGACGGCTGCCGTTCTACGCGGATTCGGCGCTTGCGATCGCGTACGCGCACGTCCAGGAGCAGCCGGTCGCCCCGTCCTCGGTCAACCGGGCGCTGCCCCCGGCGCTGGACGCGCTCGTCGCCCGCGCGCTGAAGAAGAACCCGAACGAGCGTTTCCCGAGCGCCGTCGCCATGCGCGACGAGTGCCTGCGCGTGGCCGCCTCCCTCCAGCAGGCCGCGCCGAACATCGTCCCGGGCGCCCCGTCGCAGAGCGGCGCGGGCGTCGCCTCGGCCGTCTTCCCGCCGGTCGACCAGGCGACCCCGGCCCCGCCCGGCTCCGTACAGACCCCGTACCAGCCGACCCCGCACCCGCACGCGAACCCGTACGGCGCCACTCCGCCCCCGTCATACGCACAGCCGCACACGCCCCCGCAGACACCCGCTCCGGCGTACGGCTATCCGCAGCAGGCCGCATACCAGGCGCCGGGTGCGTACGCGCCGCAGCACACGCCTCCGGTCGCCTACTCGCCCTCGCCCCCGTCCTCCTCCGGAGGAGGACGGAAGAGCAACACCCCGGTGATCGTGGGCTCGATCGTCGTCTCGCTCGTCGCCATCGGCGGCCTGCTCCTGGCCCTGAACCTGGGCGGCAACGACAGCACCGACAACGGTGGCGGCACAAGCACCGGCACCGGCGCCGGCAGCAGCGCGAGTGCTCCGGCCTCGCAGGCCTCGGGATACAAGGGACCGGACCTGAGCAAGAAGATCGACGAGGAGGAGTGCTCGGAGGCGCGGGAGTCGTACAACGACCCGGACAAGATCCGGGTGCCGAACTTCGCCTTCAAAAACCTGACCTCGGTCAAGACCTGCTTCCAGGCGGCCGGCTGGCAGATGAAGGTCAAGCGGGTCGCCGAGAACACGTACGGCAAGGACACGGTCATGGACCAGTTCCCGTCCGCTGACACGGACGTCGATCCGGAGAACATGCCGGTGATCGAGCTGAGCGTGTCGACGGGCAACCCGGCCTGAGCGCACGGTTGTTCATGCCGTTGTTCATGGAGCGGGGCCCGGCAGCCGGTCAGTCGGCTGCCGGGCCCCGCTCCATGAGATCTGGGTAGCAGGACCTAGAGGTAGGGCCCGCCTGTACGCCCGCCCGCTCGCAGGTCGTCGTCGCCCTCGTGGCCGCCGACTCCCGGCGGCAGCGCGCGGCGCATCTGCTCCAACTGGGCGCGCGCCGCCATCTGCTGGGCGAACAGGGTGGTCTGGATCCCGTGGAAGAGGCCCTCCAGCCAGCCCACCAGCTGGGCCTGCGCGATCCGCAGTTCGGCGTCGCTGGGAATCCCCTCGTCCGTGAACGGCAGGGACAGGCGCTCCAGTTCGTCGACCAGCTCGGGTGCCAGACCGTCCTCCAGCTCCTTGACCGAGCTGGCGTGGATCTCCTTGAGCCGAACGCGGCTCGCCTCGTCCAGAGGAGCCGCACGTACCTCCTCCAGCAGCTGCTTGATCATGCTGCCGATCCTCATGACCTTGGCGGGCTGCTCCACCATCTCCGTCACCGGGATCTCTCGGGAGTCCTCGTCACCACCGCCGCCGAGAGCCATCCCGTCCTGGCCAACGACCAGGATCTGAGGGTTCTCCGGCGACCTTTCGTTCCTCGGCATCTCCATGTCGCCATTCTCTCGCACCCACACACTCCATCAGCGTGGTGCCCCCCTTATGGAGTGATCCACCGTGTACGGACCGGAGGTTTCCGTCGGTCGGCAGGTCCGCGGCGGGTCCGACGGCAGGTCCGGCCCGGTGGTTTCCCGCCCGGGATGCCGGACCGTCGGGTGCGTGTGAGGCTGATCCCGTCGAACCTGGTGACTGGCGACTCCGCTGCGGGAGGAGGCCACCGACATGACTCCATGGCTCCGCGCACTGCGCACAGGGACGACTCTGCTGGCTCTGGCGGCACCCGCGCTCGCCGCTTCCCTGCCGGGCACGACACCGTCGTACGACACCGCCGGCGCCCCCGTCCCGTACGTGGCCCGGCCCGCCCCCGACGCGTCCCGGGCCGGCAGCCGGGCGGGCGAGGGGCGGGAGCGCCCCGGACGACGTGACTCCGCGCCGCCCGACGAGGCGGGGGACCCGGCGGCGTACGAGGAAACCGCCCCCATCCCCACCTCCGACCCGGACGATCCGCAGGACGCCGGCGCGCTGCCCGGCGCGGTCTCCGGACCGGTGCTGCGGATACTGCCGCTGGGCAGCGGACTGGTCCTCGTCGGCCTCGGCCTGGGCCTCGCCCTCTTCGCCCTGCGGCTGCGCGTACGCAGGGCGTGACCGGCCTACGGGCGTCCGGCTACGGGTTCACCAGCAGCACCTTTCCGATGTGCCCGCTCTCCTCCACCAGCCGGTGTGCCGCCGCCACCTTGCTCATCGGGAACTCGCGGTCGACGACCGGCCGTACGTGACCGGCTGCGAGCAGCGGCCAGACGTGTTCGCGTACGGCGGCCACGATCGCCGCCTTCTCCACGAGCGGGCGGGCGCGCAGCGAGGTCGCGCTGATCGCGGCCCGCTTGGCAAGGAGCGCGCCGATGTTCAGTTCGGCCTTGACGCCGCCCTGCATACCGATGATCGCGAGCCGTCCGTTGACGGCGAGGGCGCGGACGTTGCGGTCCAGGTACTTGGCGCCCATGTTGTCGAGGATGACGTCGGCGCCGGCGCCGCCGGTGGCCTGCTTCAGTTCCTCGACGAAGTCCTGCTCGCGGTAGTTGACGAGGATGTCGGCGCCGAGTTCGGCGCACTGGTCGAGCTTCTCCTTCGTCCCGGCCGTCACGGCGACCTTCGCGCCGACCGCCTTGGCGAGCTGGATGGCCATCGTGCCGATGCCGCTGGAGCCGCCGTGCACGAGGAGGGTCTCGCCGGGGCGGAGGTGGGAGATCATGAAGACGTTCGACCAGACCGTGCAGGTCACCTCGGGCAGCGCCGCCGCCCGCTTCAGGTCGACGCCCTCGGGCACGGGCAGCAACTGCCCGGCCGGGACGGCCACCTTCGTCGCGTAACCGCCGCCCGCGAGCAGCGCGCACACCTCGTCGCCGACGCTCCAGCCGGACACCCCGGGGCCGACCTCGGCGATCCGGCCGGAGCATTCCAGGCCGGGGTACGGGGAGGCGCCGGGCGGCGGGTTGTAGAAGCCCTGGCGTTGCAGGATGTCGGCACGGTTGACGGCGCCGGCCACCACCTCGACCAGCACCTCGCCCTCGCCGGGCACGGGATCGGGGACCTCGGCCCACACCAGCGCCTCGGGCCCTCCGGGTTCGGGAATCGTGATCGCATGCATGAGGGGACGCTACTCCCCGCCCCGGCGAAATTGAGGTGCGGTCCGGGTCCGACGGAGAGACCGTGGAGAAACGTGCCGCGCGACCGATGAGTTTCCGGGCGGCCCGCGGTCTCCCCTCGCGTAACCCCGTACGCGCAAGGACTCCGGAAGGACCCTGAGACATGAGCCCACAGGCAGCCACAGCAGGCAGGGCGGCCGAGGCGCCGGACATCGCGATCGAGACCGCCGGTCTGGTGAAGACGTTCGGCGACACCCGGGCCGTCGACGGCGTCGACCTCACCGTGCCCACCGGCACGGTCTACGGGGTCCTCGGGCCGAACGGCGCCGGCAAGACGACCACCGTGAAGATGCTGGCCACCCTGTTGCGACCCGACGGCGGCGAAGCGCATGTCTTCGGCCACGACGTCGTCCGCGAGGCCGACACGGTACGCGGCAGGGTGAGCCTCACCGGCCAGTACGCGTCCGTCGACGAGGACCTCACCGGCACCGAGAACCTGATGCTGCTCGGCCGGCTCCTCGGCCACCACAAGCGGACCGCCCGCGAGCGTGCCGCCCAGCTCCTGGAGGCCTTCGGGCTCTCGGACGCGGCGGCGAAGCAGGTCAAGCACTACTCGGGCGGTATGCGGCGCCGTATCGACATCGCCGCGTCCATCCTCAACACCCCCGACCTGCTCTTCCTCGACGAGCCGACGACGGGCCTCGACCCGCGCAGCCGCAACCAGGTGTGGGACATCGTGCGCGCGGTCGTCGCCCAGGGCACGACGGTGCTGCTGACCACGCAGTATCTGGACGAGGCCGACCAGTTGGCGTCCCGGATCGCCGTCATCGACAAGGGCAAGGTGATCGCCGAGGGCACCAAGGGCGAGCTGAAGGCGTCCGTCGGCGCCGGATCCGTCCATCTGCGGCTGCGCGACCCTGCACAGCGGCCACAGGCGGAGGAGGTGCTGCGGCGGGCCCTCGACGCACCGGTGCAGCGCGACCCCGATCCGGTGGCGCTGACGGCCCGCATGGGTACGTCGGGCAGCGACACCGCGGCCGAGCAGGCGGCGCGCGCGCTCTCCGAACTGGCCCGTTCCGGCATCACCGTCGACAACTTCTCCCTGGGACAGCCCAGCCTGGACGAGGTCTTCCTCGCCCTCACCGGACACGACACGCAGGCCGGCTCCCCGACTGACTCCCCGGCCGACTCCATGGAAGGCGAGGCTGCGGCATGAGTACCGCGACCACCACCACCGAGAACAGGGAACTCGCCCCGGTCAGCACCGATTCGCTCGCCGCGCTGCTCATCGCCAAGGACCGGCCGCCGCGCCCCAGCGCGCTCTCGGCGTCCCTCACCTTCGGCTGGCGCGCGATGCTCAAGATCAAGCACGTCCCGGAGCAGCTCTTCGACGTCACCGCGTTCCCGATCATGATGGTGCTGATGTACACGTACCTGTTCGGGGGCGCACTGGCCGGCTCCCCGGGCGAGTACATCCAGTTCCTGCTGCCGGGCATCCTGGTGATGTCGGTCGTGATGATCACGATGTACACGGGCGTCTCGGTCAACACGGACATCGAGAAGGGCGTCTTCGACCGCTTCCGTACGCTGCCGATCTGGCGGCCGTCGGTGATGGTCGGCTATCTCCTCGGCGACGCCCTGCGCTACACCATGGCGTCCGTGGTGATGCTGACGGTCGGCATCATCCTGGGCTACCGCCCCGACGGCGGAGTGGTGGGCGTGGCCGCCGGCATCGCCCTGCTCCTGGTCTTCTCGTTCGCGTTCTCGTGGATCTGGACGATGTTCGGGCTGATGCTACGCACGGAGAAGTCGGTGATGGGCGTCAGCATGATGGTGATCTTCCCGCTGACCTTCCTGTCGAACGTCTTCGTCGACCCGAGCACCATGCCCGGCTGGCTCCAGGCCTTCGTCAACAACAGCCCGATCACCCATCTGTCGTCGGCGGTGCGGGAGTTGATGGCCGGCGAGTGGCCGGCCGCCGAGATCGCCTGGACGCTGGGGTGGGCGGGGCTGCTCGTGCTGGTCTTCGGGCCGGTGACGATGCGGCTCTACAACCGCAAGTAGCTCAGTCCTGCGGGAGTTTGCGGACGTCGGGCGCGACATGGGCGCCCGGCGTCGCCCGCACGATGGTGATGAGCCGGTCGGCCACCTGGAGCTGACCGATGGACGGATCGTCGTATCCCAGCACGCGATGCCCGCGTACGACGCTCACGACGAGGTCGTCCGTCTCGCGCGGCCCCTTGCCCACCTCGGCTTTTATGACCGGCCGTTCGACGATGTCGAGCCCGCTGCCCTGCTGGATGAGGTCCTCCATGACCATGCCGGCGGCGGGGCTGAGCACGGACAGCCCGAGCAGCCGCCCGGCCGCGCTCGCGCTCGTGATGACGGCATCGGCGCCGGACTGCTTGAGCAGCGGCGCGTTCTCCTCCTCGCGCACGGCGACCACGATCTTGGCCTGGCGGTTGAGCTGCCGGGCGGTCAGCGTGACGAGCACGGCCGTGTCGTCGCGCTGGGTGGCGATGATGATCTGCCGTGCCTTCTGGAGCTCGGCCCGCAGCAGTACGTCACTGCGTGTGGCGTCCCCGACCACTCCGGCGTACCCCTCGGCGGTGGCCGCGTCCACGGCTTTCGCGCTCGGGTCGACGACCACGACCTGTTCCTTCTTCAGCCCGGTGGTGCAGACGGTCTGTACGGCCGACCGCCCCTTGGTCCCGAACCCGATGACAACGGTGTGATCTCGCAAGGCCGCCCTCCAGCGGTTCTGCCGCCACTCCTCGCGCGTGCGTTCCGTGAGGACTTCGAGAGTCGTGCCGACCAGGATGATCAGGAAGAGCACGCGCAGCGGTGTGATGACGAAGATGTTGGTGAGCCGGGCGGCGTCACTGACGGGCGCGATGTCGCCGTATCCGGTGGTGGAGAGGGTGACGGTGGCGTAGTAGAAGGCGTCGAGAAGGTCGACGGAACCGTCGGTGTTGTCGCCGTAGCCGTCGCGGTCGGCGTAGACGATGAACGCGGTTCCGACCAGCACCAGCAGCGCCATCGCGACACGTTTGGCGACCTGACGGATCGGCCGTTCCACCACTGTCCGGGGAAGTTTCACCCGGTGGGTCACCAGATGCTCGTCCGCCTGACGGGCGATCGTGTCGTGGCCCGGCAGTTTCACGTGAAACATCCTCCCCTGTGGTGAACGCCGTTCCGACCTGAATGTTTCACGTGAAACACACCCCGGCTTCGGCGGCTGCCGACCAGGGAAGGTCGAGGAGTTCCAGTTCCTGGCCGGGGCGTGCGCCACCGGGCGGTACGACCGCGAGGGCCTCGGCCGCCGCGATGCCGCGCAGCATGGCCGGACCGTTGTAATGCAGCGGCACGGCCCGGTCGCCGCGCAGGACGACAGGGATGAGCCGGGTGTCGTGCGGGTGCCCGTGCACCTCGCCCTTGAGCGGCAGCGTGTACGGCTCCGGCGCCGTCCGTCCCGCGAGGGTCCGCAGCAGGGGCTCGGCGAGGGTGAGCAGCCCGGAGACGGCGGCCAGCGGGTTGCCGGGCAGCCCTACGAGGTGCTGGTTCTCCTTGATCCGGGCCAGCAGCATGGGGTGGCCGGGGCGCACCTGGACACCGTTCACCAGCAGCTCGGCGCCGAGGCGGCGCAGGGTGGGGTGGACATGGTCGACAGGTCCGGCGGCGGTGCCACCGGTGGTGACGACGATCTCGGCGGGGGAGTTCTTCAGTGCCTCGTACAGCGCCTCGGCGTCGTCCCCGAGCTTGCGTACGGCGATGACGTCGGCGCCGAGCAAGCGCAGCCAGGGCGGCAGCATCGGGCCGAGCGCGTCCCGGATCAGACCGTCGTGCGGCAGCCCCTCGGTGAGCAACTCGTCGCCCAGGACGAGGACTTCGGCACGGGGGCGGGGGATCGCGGCGAGCGTGTCGTACCCGGCGGCGGCGGCGAGCCCGAGCACGGCCGGGGTCACGAAGGTGCCGGTGGGCAGCAGTTGGTCACCCGAGCGGCACTCCTGGCCCCGCGGCCGGATGTCCTGGCCGTGGCTCACGTCCCGGGTGGCGTGCAGTCGGCCCTTGTCGTCGGTGCGGCCGTGCTCGCTGCGCAGTACGGCGGTCGTGTCGCGCGGGATACGGGCGCCCGTCGCGATCCGTGCCGCCTCGCCGTCGGTGAGCGGCTCGGGCTGTGCGTGCCCGGCGAGCACACCGACCTCGCGCACGTCCCAGGGGCCGGGGCCGGCCACCGCCCAGCCGTCCATCGCGGAGGTGTCGAACGAGGGGAGGTCGGTGAGGGCCGCGAGGGGAGCGGCGAGGACCAGGCCCAGGGCCGAGCCGAGGGGGACGGAGACGGGGGCCGCGGCGGTACGGGGGACCTGGCGGGCGGCGCGCTCGGCGATGACGCGGGCCTGGGGCCAGGGCGTGGCCCGGGGTCGCTCGGGGCCGGCGGAAGCGGCGGTGGGGGTGGAGGCGGCGTCCGGGCCGGTGCCGGGGCCCGAGCGGTCGGCCTCCACGTCGTAGACGCCGTCGCCGGCACCGGCAGCGGGGCGGCCGCCCGGGGCTCCGGGAGCGTCGCCCTGGTGTTCGCCCTCCCCCACGGGGGTCGGTACCGCGGCGCCCTCGGGGTTCGGGCCGTTGCCCTGCCTGCCGTTGCTGTTGCCTTCCTTCACGAGAGCGAGCGCCTCCTCGGCGCCGAGGTCGTCCAGGCCGTCGGAGGCGAGGCCGCCGGGGGTCATCCGGCGTCCGGGCGGCTGTCGGGTGCCTGGCCCGCATCGGGCCCGGCATCGGCGGCAGCGGCCTCGTCGGCCCAGCGCAACGCGAGGGCGACGGCCTTGCGGGTGGCCTCGGCGACAGCTTCCGGGCCTCCCCCGGCCCGGCCCGCCGCGTAGCCGACGAGGAACGTCGTCAGCGGGGCGGCCGGCCTGGCCACTCCGTGCGCGGCGTCACGGGCGAGGTCGAGGAGGAGGGTGGTGTCGACGTCGAGGTCGATGCCCAGTTCGTCCTTGGCTGCGGAAATCCATTCGTCCAACACGTGCCCATGCTCCCTGATGCGTGCTCTGGCGGCGGCGATGTCGTCCCAGGTGTCGCAGTCGAAGGACGCGACGGGGTCGGACACACGGGTGAGTTCGAGCGCGCCGGTCAGCCGGCGCAGCGGCAGCCCGGTGAGTCCGCCGTGTTCAAGGGCGAGCGCGCTCAGCTCCCGGCGCAGCGCGGACGCCCGGTACGCGGCCACGAGCGGCTGGTCCCGGCCGCCGGTGTCGGTGAGCAGCGCCCCCTCGGCGCCGCTCGTCCGCAGGGCGCCGAGGAGCCCTCGTACCGTCGCCGGTTCGAGGAACGGGAGATCGGCGGAGAGTACGACGACGTGCGCGGCCTTCGTGTGTCGCAGGCCCGCGTCGAGCGCGGCCACGGGTCCGCCGCCCGGCGGGTCCTCGTGGGCCCAGGTCACGGGTCGTGCGGTGGGCCGGGGGCCGGCCACGACCACGGTGGTGCCGGCGTCGGCGCAGGCGGCGAGCACCCGGTCGAGCAGCGCGCGCCCGCCCACCCGCACGCCGGGCTTGTCGGCGCCGCCGAGCCGCCGGGCGGCCCCGCCCGCGAGCACGACGGCGTCGTAGCCGTCGATGCCGGGGGTCCCGGAGGGCTGGGGCTCGTAGGCGGTCACCCTCCGAGTATGCGGGCCGCCGCCGATCACAGGGAACGTCTGCGCGCCACCCTGATCACAGTGTGCGCAGCAGCACCGCCGGTTGTTCGACGCAGTCCGCCACATAGCGCAGGAAACCGCCCGCCGTACCGCCGTCGCACACGCGGTGGTCGAAGGTGAGCGACAGCTGGACGACCTGGCGCACCGCCAGCTCGCCCTCGTGCACCCACGGCTTGGGGACGATCCGGCCGACGCCGAGCATGGCCGCCTCGGGGTGGTTGACGATCGGTGTGGAGCCGTCGACACCGAACACGCCGTAGTTGTTCAACGTGAAGGTCCCGCCGGTGAGTTCGGCGGGCGTGAGGGTGCCGGTGCGGGCCGCCTCGGTCAGCCGCGCCACCTCCGCGCTCAGCGACTCGGTGTTCCTCGTGTGCGCGTCCCGTACGACGGGGACGACGAGTCCGCGCTCGGTCTGCGCGGCGAAGCCGAGGTGGACGCGGTCGAGCCGGACGATCTCCCTGGCCTCCAGGTCGACCGTCGAGTTCAGCTCGGGGTACCGGGCGAGCGCGGCGGTGCAGACACGGGCGAGCAGGGCGAGGAGGGAGATCTTCGGGCCCGAGGCTCCGTTCATGTGCACGCGCGCGTGCATCAGTTCCGTCGCGTCGGCGTCCACCCAGCAGGTCGCGTCCGGGATCTCACGCCGGCTGCGGGAGAGCTTGTCGGCGACGGCACCGCGGATGCCCTTGAGGGGGACGCGGGTGCCCTCTGTGGGGGCGGAGACAGGGGGCGCGGCAGGAACTGGAGCCGGGGACCCGGGCCGCGCGGTGTCGGTGCCGGTGCGCAGGGCGTGCTCCACGTCGGCGCGCAGGATCAGTCCGTTGGGCCCGGTGCCCGCCAACTCCCGCAGATCCAGGCCGTTCTCGCGGGCGAGCCGGCGGACGAGCGGCGAGATGACCGGTACGGGGCCCTCCTTGAGGGCCACCGGAGCAGCAGGCGCAGCGGCGGGCGCCGCCTGTTCCCGCCGTACCCTCCGCCGTCGCGCCGGCGCCTCGGACGTGCCGTACCCCACCAGCACGTTGCCGGAGCCCCGGTCCGCGTCACCGGCGGGGTCGGGGTGGGCCGGGGTGCCTACCGCGACCGTCACCAGGGGCGCCCCGACGGGGAGTTCGGTGCCCTCCTCGCCGAAGCGGGCGGTGACGACGCCTCCGTACGGACACGGGACGTCGACCATCGCCTTGGCCGTCTCGACCTCGACGACCGGCTGGTCCACGGCGACGACCTCGCCGACCTCGACCAGCCAGCGCACGATCAGTGCCTCGGTGAGCCCCTCGCCGAGATCGGGGAGCCTGAACTCCAGTACCTGTGCCATCAGCGTTCCGCCTCCCATTGCAGCCGCCCGACAGCGTCCAGGACTCGGTCGACGCCGGGCAGGTGGTGCCGTTCCAGCATCGGCGGCGGGTACGGGATGTCGAACCCGGCGACGCGCAGCACCGGCGCCTCCAGGTGGTGGAAGCAGCGCTCCGTGACGCGGGCCGCGATCTCCCCGCCCGGGCCGCCGAAACCGCCCGACTCATGGACGACGAGGGCCCGCCCGGTCCGCCGTACCGAGGCGCACACCGTCTCGTCGTCGAACGGAACCAGGGAACGCAGGTCGACGACCTCCAGGTCCCAGCCCTCCGCTTCGGCCGCCCGCGCCGCCTCCAGGCAGACGGGCAGGGACGGCCCGTACGTGATCAGGGTGGCGCTGCGGCCCGGGCGCCGCACCACCGCGCGTCCTATCGGTTCAACGGCCGACGGCTCGTCCGGGTTCCAGGAATCCTTCGACCAGTACAGACGCTTGGGCTCCAGGAAGACCACCGGGTCGTCGGAGGCGATGGCGGCCCGCAGCAGGCCGTACGCGTCAGCGACCGTGGCGGGCGTGACGACATGGAGCCCCGGAGTCGCCATGTAGTACGCCTCGGAGGAGTCGCTGTGGTGTTCGACGCCGCCGATGCCGCCGCCGTAGGGCACGCGGACGGTGATCGGCAGGGGCATGGCACCGCGCGTGCGGTTGCGCATCCGGGAGACGTGCGAGATCAGCTGCTCGAACGCGGGGTAGGCGAACGCGTCGAACTGCATCTCGACGACCGGGCGAAGGCCGTACATCGCCATGCCGACGGCCGTTCCGAGGATGCCCGCCTCGGCGAGCGGGGTGTCCGTGCAGCGGTCCTCGCCGAACTCTTTCGCGAGACCGTCGGTGACCCGGAAGACCCCGCCGAGGGTGCCGACGTCCTCGCCCATGACGTGCACGGTCGGGTCGGCGGCCATGGCGTCGCGCATCGCGCGCGTGAGGGCCTGCGCCATGGTGGCGGGCTTGAGGGCGACGGTGGTCATCGGTGCGCCCCGTCCGCCTCGGCTTCGAGCTCGGCCCGCAACTGGGCCCGCTGCTCGCGCAGTTGAGGGGTCGGCTCGGCGTACACCTGGGAGAACAGGTCCATGGGGTCGAGCACCGGGTCCTGGTTCATCCGGGCGCGCAGGTCGGCGGCGAGGGCCTCGGCGTCGTCGCGGGCGGCCCGGATGCCGTCCTCGTCGAGCAGCCCGCGCGCGGTGAGCTCCTGTTCCAGGAGCACGATCGGGTCGTGCTCGCGCCAGGTGGCGACCTCGGACTCGGCCCGGTAGCGCTTGTCGTCGTCGGCGTTGGTGTGCGCCTCCACGCGGTAGGTCACCGCCTCGACCAGCGTGGGACCGCCACCCGCGCGCGCGTGCCGCACGGCGTCGCCCAGCACCTCGTACACGGCGACCGCGTCGTTGCCGTCGACCAGGCGGCCCGGCATCCCGTAGCCGACGGCCTTGTGGGCCAGCGACGGGGCGGCGGTCTGCTTGGCGAGCGGGACGGAGATCGCGAAGCCGTTGTTCTGGACCAGGAAGACAACCGGCGCCTGCCACACGGCGGCGAAGTTCAGCGCCTCGTGGAAGTCGCCCTCACTGGTGCCGCCGTCGCCGACCAGAGCCAGCGCGACCACGTCGTCACCCTTGAGACGCGCGGCGTGCGCGAGCCCGACGGCGTGCGGCAGCTGCGTCGCGAGCGGCGTACACAGGGGCGCCACCCGGTGCTCACGCGGGTCGTACCCGGTGTGCCAGTCACCGCGCAGCAGCGTCAGCGCCTGTACGGGGTCCACGCCCCGGGCGACGGCGGCGAGCGTGTCCCGGTAGCTGGGGAACAGCCAGTCGCGGTCCTCCAGGACGAGCGCGGCGGCCACCTCGCAGGCCTCCTGGCCGACACTGGACGGATACACGGCGAGCCGGCCCTGCTTGGTGAGGGCGGTGGCCTGCGCGTTGTACCGGCGCCCGCGCACCAGCTGCGCGTACAGCCGGCGCAGCAGCCCCGGGTCCGCCTGCGCCGCCTTCTCGGTGCCGAGGACGCGGTACGGAGCCGCGTCGGGCAGCAGCGGCGCGGGGTCGGTGCGGGGCTGCCAGGCGGGCGGCGGCGTTGGCCGGTATGCGCCCCGCTGCTCCATGACCGTCATGACGGCACCTCCTCGTGGGAGACGGCTTCGGACGCACCACGGATGTGAGGCGTCTCACCTACCGATTGTTCGGTCGTCGGCACAATTTGGCTACAGGCACCGCCAGGCTGTGGACAAACGGTTCTCCACAACCTGAGATGGACGCAGTACGTCCATGGTAGGGAGGCGGGGGGACATGGCACCTGAACAAATGGCCGAACGCCCGGACGGCGGCCCGGCCCTGCCACCCCCTCGCCCGCTGGACGCGATCGATCAGGACATCCTCCAGATGCTCCAGGCCGACGGCCGCGCCTCGATCCGGTCCGTGGCCGAACGCGTCCACGTCTCGCGGGCCAACGCCTACGCACGCATCAACCGCCTCATCGAGGACGGCGTGATCCGCGGCTTCGGCGCCCGCGTGGACCACGAACGCGCTGGGCAGGGCACCTCCGCCTACATCACGCTGAAGATCGTGCAGAACTCCTGGCGCACGGTCCGCGAGCAGCTGAGACTGCTCCCCGGAGCGGACCACATCGCCCTGGTGGGCGGCGACTTCGACGTACTCCTGCTGGTCCACACACCCGACAACAAGGCGCTGCGCGAGCTGGTGCTGACCCGCCTCCAGGCGATCCCGGAGGTGCTCAGCACGCGCACACTGCTGGTGTTCGAGGAGGAGGACCTGGAGCCGGAGGGCTGAGTCCGCCCTACCGACTGGCACAGGGTGACTCACTCCGGACTGCGCAGCCCCCCGAAGACCAGCCGCACCACCGCGTCGGAGACCTCCCGCTCACCCATGCCGCGCCCGTCGGGCCGGTACCACTCGACGACCGAGTTGATCATCCCGAAGACGAGCCGCGTCGCAAGCCGGACCTCCACGTCACCGCGTATGTCCCCCTCGGCCGCCGCGGCCTTGAGCAGGTCGGCGACCCGGTGGTCGAAGTCCCGGCGCCGTTCCAGGGCCTGGCGCTCGGTATCGGTGTTGCCGCGCACCCGCAGCAGCAGCGTCACGTACGGCAGTTCGGCGATGAGCACCTCGACCATGCGCCGCACGACGTACTCCAGACGCCCGGCGGCGGGCCCCACGCACGCGTGCTCCTCGTCGAGGATCCCGAAGAGCCCGTCCAGCGCCCGGTCCACGGCGCGGCGCAGCAGCTCCTCCTTGCCGGTGACGTGGTGGTAGATCGACGACTTGGAGATGCCCGCGGCCTTGGAGAGGTGCTCCATGGAGGTGCCGTCGTAGCCCCGCTCGTTGAAGACCTGGACGGCGACCTGGAGCAGCGTCTGCGGGGTGTACGTGTCGCGCTTGGCGGTGGTCATGGGGTGCCCTCCCGCTTGTCGGTGGCGTACGCGTGGCGGTAGAGCGCGAGGGACGGCGCGTACCGTCCGCTCGGGTCGCGCTGGTGCAGTTCGTCGAGGATCTCGTGCGCCCAGCTCCGGCCGAGCCTGCGGCTCCATTCGAAGGGCCCGAGCGGGTAGTTGACGCCGAGGCGCATCGCCGTGTCGACGTCCTCCTCGGTGGCGACGCCCTTGGCGACGGCGTCGTGCGCGAGGTCGACGATCCGGGCCACCGTGCGGGCGACGATCATGCCGGGGGTGTCCTGGAGGACGCTGACGTCCTTGCCGAGCGCCTGGAAGAGGCCGATGGCCTCGGCGAGGGTCTGCGGCTGGGTGTCCTGGGACGCGGAGAGGGCCATGCGGGTGGCCCGCCGGTAGTCGAGGGCCAGGTCGAAGTAGACGACGTCACGGAACTCGACGGAGGTCTGCCCGTCGGCGAGCACCAGCTGACCGCCGCTGGGCAGCACCAGCCGGGTCCCGTGGTCCTCCTCGTCCTCACGGACGGGGATGCCCGCCTCGCGGATCAGCGCGAGCAGCTCGGCGGCGGGGCCAAGGTCGCCCTCGGCGACGACGTACGCGGGCGCCTGGGCCTGCTCCGCGGTGTGCGGTTCGGCCGGCTCGGCGTCGTCGCCGTAGTCGTACCAGCCCTGCCCGGTCTTGCGGCCGAGCCGGCCCGACTCGACGAGCCGGCGCTGGGCGAGCGAGGGCGTGTACCGCACGTCCTGGAAGAAGGCCTGCCACACGGAGTGGGTGACGGCCTCGTTGACGTCCTGCCCGATGAGGTCGGTCAGTTCGAAGGCGCCCATCCTGAAGCCGCCGCACTCGCGCAGCACCGCGTCGATGGTGGCGGGGTCCGCGGACTGGGCCTCGTACGCCGCGAAGGCCTCCGCGTAGAAGGGCCGGGCGAGCCGGTTGACGATGAAACCGGGGGTGTCGGCGCAGGCCACCGGGGTCTTGCCCCAGGCGCGAGCCATCTCGTACGCGCGCGTGGCCGACGTGACGTCGGTGGCGAACCCGGAGACGACCTCCACGAGGGGCAGCAGCGGCGCCGGGTTGAAGAAGTGCAGGCCCACGAACCGGCCGGGGTTGCGCATGACGCCCCCGATGGCGGTCACGGACAGGGAGGAGGTGTTGGTGGCGAGCAGACAGTCGTCGTCGACCACGTCCTCCAGCGCGCGCATCAACTCCTGCTTCACGTCGAGCTGTTCGAGGACGGCCTCGACGACGAGGGAGCAGTCGGCGAGTTCGGCGAGGCTCCCGGCGGTGTGCAGCCGGCCTTGGGCGGCGTCCCGGTCGACCGCCGTCAGCCGGTCCTTCTCGACGAGCCTGTCGAGCCGCTCGCCGATCGCCCGGGCGGCCTCCTGGGCCCGCCCCGGAGCGGCATCGAACAGCCGTACGTGATGACCGGCGACCAGCGCGACCTGGGCGATGCCCTGGCCCATGGTGCCGGCGCCGACGACGGCCACGGGGCTGCTGAGGTCGAGTGCTGTCATGTGCGCGATCCTCCCGCACGGGGTTTTCCACAGATGCGGCGGACCCCCTTGTCCCGACCGATCGTTCGGTTACTCTAACTCTGTCATGTCTTTCGTGCCCAGGTCATGAGCTCGAAGAAGTGCTCTTGAGACGAGGAGATGGTTACCCCATGGCCGCCGAACTCACCGCGCACCAGCTGATCGCCCAGCACCGGCCCACCCTGGACCAGGCACTGGAAGCGATCCGCACGCGCGCGTACTGGTCCCCGCACCCCGAACACCCCAAGGCGTACGGGGCGGACGGCAGCCTGGACATGGCCGCGGGCAAGGCCGCCTTCGACGCCGTGCTGAACACCCGCCTCGACCTCGGCCAGCCCGGCACGGACGACTGGGTGGGCGCCGAGGTGTCCCCGTACGGCATCGGCCTGGGCGTCACCTACCCGCACGCGGACGTCGACGTGCTGCTGCCCGCCATGAAGGCCGGCCAGGGCGCCTGGCGGGACGCGGGCGCCGAGACCCGCGCGATGGTGTGCCTGGAGATCCTGAAGCGGATCAGCGGCCGGACGCACGAGTTCGCGCACGCGGTCATGCACACCAGCGGCCAGGCCTTCATGATGGCGTTCCAGGCGGGCGGCCCGCACGCCCAGGACCGCGGCCTGGAGGCGGTGGCGTACGCGTACGCGGAGCAGGTCCGCACCCCCGACTCCGCGGAGTGGACCAAGCCCCAGGGCAAGCGCGACCCGCTGGCCCTCACGAAGCAGTTCACGCCGGTCCCGCGCGGCATCGCCCTCCTCATCGGCTGCAACACCTTCCCCACGTGGAACGGCTACCCGGGCCTGTTCGCCTCCCTGGCCACGGGCAACGCGGTTCTCGTGAAGCCCCACCCGCGCGCGGTACTTCCGCTCGCGCTGACCGTCCAGATCGCGCGCGAGGTCCTGACGGAGACGGGCTTCGACCCGAACCTGGTGGCGCTGGCGGCCGAGCGCCCCGGCGAGGGCATCGCCAAGACCCTCGCCCTGCGCCCCGAGATCCGGATCATCGACTACACGGGCTCGACGGCGTTCGGCGACTGGCTGGAGGCCAACGCCCGCCAGGCGCAGGTCTACACGGAGAAGGCCGGCGTCAACACGGTGATCGTGGAGTCGACCGACAACTACAAGGGCCTGCTGTCGAACCTCGCGTTCGCTCTCTCCCTGTACAGCGGCCAGATGTGCACGACCCCGCAGAACCTCCTGATCCCCCGCGACGGCATCCGTACGGAGGAGGGCCACAAGTCGTACGACGAGGTGGTCACCGGCCTCGCCGCCGCGGTCGGCGGCCTCCTGGGCGACGACGCGCGGGCGAACGGGCTGCTGGGCGCGATCGTCAACCCCGACGTGAAGGCACGCCTGGAGGCGGCAGCCGGCCTCGGCGAAGTCGCCCTGGCCTCACGGGAGATCGCCAACCCGGACTTCCCGGACGCGGTGGTCCGTACACCGGTGATCGTGAAACTCGACGGCGCGCGGAAATACTGGGACGGGGCGGACTCCGAGGCCGCCTACATGAGCGAGTGCTTCGGGCCGGTCTCCTTCGCCGTCGCGGTCGACTCGGCGGCGGACGCGGTGGAGCTGCTGCGGCGGACGGTCCGGGACAAGGGCGCGATGACGGTCGGCGCGTACACGACCGACACGGAGTTCGAACAGGCCGTCCAGGAGGCCTGCCTGGAGGAGTGCGCCCAGCTGTCGCTGAACCTGACCGGCGGGGTGTACGTCAACCAGACGGCCGCCTTCTCCGACTTCCACGGCTCGGGCGGCAACCCGGCCGCGAACGCGGCGTTGTGCGACGGGGCGTTCGTGGCGAACCGGTTCCGGGTGGTGGAAGTGCGCCGCCAGGCCTAGAGGGCCGCGTTACCGGTGACGCTCCAGTGGTACAGCGTCATGGCCACGCTGGTCGCGAGGTTGTAGCTGGAGACCTGGGGGCGCATCGGGAGGGACACCAAGTGGTCGCCGCGCGCGCGTAGTTCGGGCGACAGCCCGCTGCGCTCGGAGCCGAAGGCCAGCACGGCGTCGTCCGGGAGCTTCAGCCCCCGGATGTCGTCGCCCTCCGGATCGAGGGCGAACACCGGCCCGGCGGGCAGCTCGGCCACCGTCAGCCGCTCCACGGCCGTCGCGAAGTGCAGCCCCGCTCCGGCGCGTACGACCGTGGGGTGCCAGGGGTCGAGCGTGCCGGTGGTGACGACCCCGGTGGCGCCGAAACCGGCCGCCAACCGGATCACGGCCCCGGCGTTGCCGAGGTTGCGCGGGTTGTCGAGGACGACGACGGGCGCGGTCCTGGGCGTGCGCGCGAGCGCCTCCAGGTTGGCCCCGCGGGAGGGCCGTACTGCCAGGGCGGCCACCCCGGTGGGATGCGGACGCGGCACGAAGGACCTGTACGTGGCTTCCGGGACCTCCACCAGGAGGGCGTCCAGGGTGTCCCGTACGTCCGGAGCCAGCTCGGCGGCGAGATCCAGCGTCGCCCGGCGGTCGGTGGTCACGGCGACCGGGACACGCGCGCCGAAACGGACGGCGTGCTTGAGGGCGTGGAAGCCGTCGAGCAGGACGGCGGTACCGGCGAGGCGGCGCCACTCGGCCGCCGACTCCGCCTCGGGGGCTGTCCCTGGGGCTGTCACCGGGTCCGTCGCTGCGTCCTTCATGCCTTAAAGCCTACGTGCGGGGGTCCCGCCTGCTCCTCCACCGCCGGCTCGTCGGCCTCCCCCGGGGTGCGCCGGTCCGGCGGCTTCGTACGGCCGTTCCCCGGCAGGCGGGCGAGCAGGCGTCCACGCGCGCGTGCCGCCCCGTCGCCGAGGCGGCGCAGGAAGGAGGTCGGAAGGAAGACCGCGTCCGCGGCGATCATCGCGAGCGAGAAGAAGGGCAGCCCCAGGACGACGGCGATCACGGCGTGCTCGGTCATCATCACGGCGAGCAGGACGTTCTTGACCCGCCGGTTGAAGAGCGTGAAGGGGAAGGCGACCTGCACGATCACCGTCCCGTATGTCACGAGCATCACCATCGTGCCGCTCGACGACATCAGGTCGGACAGGGCAGGCCACGGGGAGAAGTAGTCGAGGTGGAGCGGGTAGTAGACCGCGGTGCCGTCCTGCCAGCGCGAGCCCTGGATCTTGTACCAGCCGGCCGTCGCGTAGATCAGACAGGCCTCGGCCATGATCACGAAGAGGGCCGCGTTGTGGACGAGGTTGCCGACGATGTCGAGGAGCATCCGGGGCTCACCGCCCCGCCCACGGCGCTCCACGGCCCACCACACGCCCTGCGCCAGCCACATGCCCCAGAGGATCGTCGGCACCAGCCAGTCCCCGCCGAGCTTGCCTGCGGCGGTACCGGCGACGAGGAGGAGCCCGAGGACGGTCCAGAGCGCGGGGCCCACGCGGTCGGGGGCGGTTTCGGGAACGCGCGCGCGTGCCTCGCGCCTGCGCCGGGCGTCCAGGGACCACACCTGGCCGCAGCGCGTGAACACCAGGTAGAGGGACATCAGGTGCAGGACGTTGTCGCCGCCGTCGCCCACGAAGATGCTGCGGTTCTGGAGCGAGAGCACGCCGACCATGAAGACCACGGACAGGGTGCGGGTCCGCCAGCCGAGCAGGAGCAGGACACTGGCGAGCACGGCGAGCACGTAGACGAGCTCGAACCAGAGCTGGCTGCCGGACCACATGAGGACCGTGAACGCGCCGTTGTCCGCGATGAGCTGCTGGGAAAGATCCCAGCTCCAGGGCCCGTCGGGACCGTACAGCTCCTGCCGGTGCGGGAACTCGCGCAGCAGGAACAGCAGCCAGGTCGCGGAGAAACCGATACGGACGACGGCGGCCTGGTAGGGGCCCAGGGCGGTCTCGGTGACCCGGCCGATGCCGAGCGAGACGGAACGGGAGGCAGAGCGGGAGGCCGACAGCGCGAGGCGGGTCATGAGGCGTCCGCCTTCGTCGCGTCCGTCGCGCCTACCGCGCCTGCCGCCGCCGCGGGCGTCTCGTCGTCGGGGACGGGCCACCAGGGCAGTACGCGGTACGTGGGCTTGTCGGCCACCTGATCCTGGCTCCACTCGGGCGGTCGGACGTTCGTGCTGCGGGAGCGGACCTGGACGCGGTCGATCGTGCCGCCGGGGCCGGCCACGTCCTCGCGGTCGAGGCGCATGACGACGATGCGGCGCAGGTACTGCTCGGCGAGGACACCACGCAGGCCCGAGGGGCGGTTCTGGGCGTCGTGCGAGCCGACGAGGAAGTCCCAGGCCCGGCGCAGCTCGTTCTGCTGCGTGTGGCTCGGCAGCAGATTGCCCTTGATGGCCTCACCGTCCAGCGCGGAGAGGTCGTACCAGCCGGTCGTCCGGGCCTCGCCCTCCGCGGTGGCGACATCGGCGCGGACCTCGACAGCGATGTTCTGCTGAAGCGGGTTGGGGGCAAAGAGCTTCCAGTTCTGTTCGAACTCCGGGTAGATCCACTCGTCGATCGCCCGCGTGTGCTCCTTGCTGACCGTGTTCGAGGGCGCGACATGCAGGAAGACCATGCCGAGGTGGACACACGCGGCAACAGCGACGACCGCGACGGCGAGGGCGGCGCCTATCTGGTACGGGAGGGAGAGGGCCGCCAGTGCCGGGCGGGGGGCCTCCGGGGGGCCCGGGGGAGGCGCGGAGTCGTCCGGCGGGCCGGGCTCGGGCGGCGGCTGAGGGACGTCGGGCAGGGCGCCCTCGGCCTCGCCGGGCTCGTCGCGCCCGTGCCGGGCGTTCGGGCCTGCCTCGTACGCGTCCATTCCGCCCCGTCTCCCGATCCCCGGTCCCACTGCGGTCCGCCTGCCCACACACACCACGACACGGCGTGCGCACGGGCACGGTACTCACGGCCACCCGCCCCGCGCAGCCCCCTCCATAGACCCTGCACGACCGGCGAACGGCGCCCGCCTGCCCTGGACCGGAGAGTTATCCACAGCCGTTGACACCCTACGGCCCACCGCTGGATCATCGAATCAGCCGTACCGAACGATCGGTCGGTGACCGGACGTGGGGCGCCGATCAGAGCCACCCGTTCCCTTCTTCTAGAACCTGTTCTATCTTGACGCCCCGTCAGGCAACCCGCCCCCGGCCGAGAGGACAGCACCGTGGACTTCAGGTTCAGTGAGGAGCAGCAGGCGGCGGTCGAGGCGGCTCGGGCGGTGTTCGGCGGGGTCGTGCCGGACGGGGTGCCCAGTCCGTCGCTCGTCGCGGGTGCCGTCGCGGACGACTTCGACCGGGTGCTGTGGGGGAAGCTCGCCGGTGCGGATCTGCTGAGCCTGCTGCTCGACGAGGAGTTCGGCGGGGCCGGCCTCGATGCCATCGCCCTGTGCCTCGTGCTGCGCGAGTCCGCGAAGGTGCTGGCCCGGGTGCCGCTGCTGGAGAGCTGCGCGGCCGCGGCGGCCGTACAGGCGTACGGGGACAAGGAGTTGCGGGGTGAGGTGCTCGGCCGGGCCGGGGCCGGCGAGCTGGTGCTCACCGTCGCCGCGCACGGCCGCACGGGCCACGACCCCGCCGAACTCGCCGTGACCGCGCAGCGGGACGGTGACCTCTGGCTGCTCGACGGAGTGCAGACGGCGGTGCCGTGGGCGCACAACGCCGACTTCGTCCTCGTACCCGCGCGCACGAGCGCCGACCGGACCGTTCTCGCCCTCGTTCCCCGCGTCCACGAAGGCGTCGTCCTCACCGAGCAGATATCCACCACCGGCGAGCGGCTCGGCGAACTGCGCCTGGAGTCGGCGCGGGTGCGGGGGCGGTACGTCCTCGACGCCGACGGTGCCTGGCCGTGGCTGCGCGATCTGCTGACCGTCGGGACGTGCGCGCTGGCGCTCGGGCTGGGTACGGCGGTGCTGGACATGACCAGCGACTACACCGGAAAGCGGGAGCAGTTCGGGCATCCGCTGGCGACGTTCCAGGCTGTCGCCGTGCAGGCCGCCGACCGGTACATCGACCTGCGCGCGATGGAGGCCACGCTGTGGCAGGCGGCGTGGCGGATCGGCTCGGGGGCCGGGGGTGCGCTGCCCGTCTCCGGAGATGTCGCCGTCGCGAAGATCTGGGCCGCGGAGGGGGTACGACGTGTGGCGCAGACCGCGCAGCATCTGCACGGAGGGTTCGGCGCCGACACCGACTATCCGCTGCACCGGTACCACGCCTGGGCCAAGTACCTGGAGCTGTCGCTCGGCCCGGCGGCGGCACACGAGGAGATGCTGGGCGACCTGCTCGCGGCACACCAGCTGGGCTGAGAGCGGGGGCAGGACCGTACGGGGGTTCAGGCGACGAAGCCCGGCGCGCCCGTGTCGTCCACGACCGGGCGGCCCGCCGCCTCCCACACCTGCATGCCGCCGTCGACGTTCACGGCGTCGATGCCCTGCTGGACCAGGTAGTTGGTGACCTGGGCCGAACGCCCGCCGGAGCGGCAGATCACGTTGACCCGGCCGTCCTGCGGTGCCGCCTGGGTCAACTCGCCGTAGCGGGCGACGAATTCGCTGATGGGGATGTGCAACGCCCCCTCGGCGTGGCCCGCCTGCCACTCGTCGTTCTCGCGGACGTCCAGGAGGAAGTCGCCGTCCTTGAGGTCCGCGACCTCGACCGTGGGCACACCAGATCCGTAACTCATGTGCCCGACGATACCCAGGTCAGTGCCCGTGCAGCTCCGCGAGTTCCGTCTCGCGCTGCGCGACCTGGGCGAGGAGCTGTTCGGCGATCTCCTCCAGGAGGCGGTCGGGGTCGTCCGGAGCGAGCTTCAGCATCGCGCCGATCGCGCCCTCCTCCAGCTCACGGGCGACCAGCGTGAGCAGTTCCTTTCGCTGGGCAAGCCATTCGAGGCGAACGTAGAGCTCCTCGCTACGGGTCGGCCGCCACTCGACAGGCGCCGGGCCCGCCGCCCACTCCTCGGCCAGCTCCCGCAGCAACGGTTCGTCGCCCCTGCTGTAGGCGGCGTTGACCCGGGAGATGAACTCGTCGCGCCGCGCCCGTTCGACATCGTCCTGCGCCAGGTCCGGGTGGGCCTTGCGGACCAGCTCACGGAAGAGCTTGCGGGCCTCGTCGCTCGGGCGCACCCGCTGCGGGGGCTGCACCGGCTGCTCGGTCAGCATCGCCGCGGCCTCCGGGAACAGGCCCTCCGCGTCCATCCAGCCGTGGAACAGCTCCTCGACCCCGGGCATCGGCATGACCCGCGCCCTGGCCTCCTGCGCCTGGCGTACGTCCTCGGGGTCGCCGGTGCGCACGGCCTTCGCCTCGGCGATCTGCGCGTCCAGCTCGTCGAGGCGGGCGTACATCGGGCCGAGTTTCTGGTGGTGCAGCCGGGAGAAGTTCTCGACCTCGATACGGAAGGTCTCCACCGCGATCTCGTACTCGATGAGCGCCTGCTCGGCGACCCGCACGGCCCGCTCCAGCCGCGCCTCGGGCCGATCCTCCTCAGCCGCACCCTCGGCCTGACCGTCCTGACCTGCCTGGGCGCTCCCGTCACCGGCCCCGTCGGCGGCGCCCTGTCCGGCCGTGCCGGAGGGCGCCTGCGCGCCAAGGCGCTCCCGCGGCCCTTCTGCTTCGGGCACGGACGAGGACTGGTCAGCTTCCGGGGTCGTCACCCGCCCAGCGTAGGCCACGGTTCACCCGTCCACCCATGGCCACCGGACAGACCCCGCAGACGTCACGGCCCCGTCCGCGCCGCAGCCCTCACACTCCCATCTCCGCGGCGACCCTCCCCGCGCGCACCGCCTCCACCAGATCCGCGTGATCCGCCTCCGTTCGGTCGGCGTAGGCCGTGGCGAACGTCGCCATCGCCTCGTCCAGTTCGTCGCTCTTGCCGCAGTAGGCGGCGATCAGGCGCGGGTCGGCGCTGTGGGAGTGAGCGCGGGCCAGCAGGGCGCCCGTCATCCGGCCGTAGTCGTCGATCTGGTCGGCGGAGAGGGCGGCCGGGTCGACGCTGCCCTTGCGGTTGCGGAACTGCCGTACCTGGAACGGCAGTCCGTCGACCGTGGTCCAGCCGAGCAGGCTGTCGCTGACGACCTGCATCCGCTTCTGCCCGAGCACGACCCGACGCCCCTCGTGCGCCGCACCCGAGGCACCCGCCGGGTCCGTCGCCTCCACCGGGTCGAAGCCGGCGGTGGCCAGGTGCGGGACCAGCACCGAGGGGCGGGCCTCCTTCACCTGGAGGACGAGAGGTTCGCCGCGGTGGTCCAGGAGCAGGACGACGTACGACCGCGCGCCGACACTGCCCGTGCCGACGATGCGGAACGCCACGTCGTGCACCGAGTGACGGGCCAGCAACGGGAGGCGGTCCTCCGAGAGCGTGGTCACGTACTGCTCCAGGGACGCCGCCACCGCCGCGGCCTCCGCGTCCGGCACCTGACGCAGCACCGGCGGAGCCTCCACGAAGCGCCGCCCACCGTCCTCCGTGGCCTCCGTCGACCTGGCCGCGAAGCGCCCGCTGGTGTTGCCCCGCGCCTTCTCGGAGACCCGCTCCAGCGTGCCGATCAAGTCGTGCGCGTCCGTGTAGGAGACGAGCTCCTCGTCCGCGATGGCGTTCCACGCGTCCAGCACCGACAGCTTCGCGAGGAGCCGCATCGCACGGCGGTACGCGCCGACCGCGCCGTGCGCCGCCCTGCGGCAGGTGTCCTCGTCCGCGCCCGCCTCCCGGCCCGCGAGCACGAGCGACGCGGCGAGCCGCTTGAGGTCCCACTCCCAGGGCCCCTGGACCGTCTCGTCGAAGTCGTTCAGATCCATGACCAGACCGCCGCGCGCGTCGCCGTACAGGCCGAAGTTGCCCGCGTGGGCGTCGCCGCAGATCTGGGCGCGGATCCTGGTCATGGGGGTACGGGCGAGGTCGTACGCCATCAGACCCGCCGAACCGCGCAGGAAGGCGAAGGGGGTGGCCGCCATCCTGCCCACCCTGATCGGGGTCAGCCCGGGGATACGGCCCCGGTTGGACTCCCGGACCGCCGTCTCCGCGTCCGGCCGGGAGCCGTCCGCGCCGCTGTCGAAGGAGGCGTGCGCACTGCGCGGGACCTGCCGCCGCAGCGCCTTCCCCTCCTCCTTGGGCGAGCCCTCCGCCTGCCGCTGGGCGAACCCGCGCACCTGGGGAAGCTCCCGCGACCGGCTCCGCACCGCCCCGGTCCCCGCCGACTCCGCACCGACCTCGGTCATCGCGACCGCCTCCCCCGCTCCGCTCACCACTGGCAACATCAACTCGCGATGACCGTACAGCCGCCCGCCACATCCCGTCAGACCCTGTGGATAACCCAGAACGGACCCCTCACGGGAACGGCATCGTCAGGTCGGAGCACTGGGACTCGACCTGGGCACCGGCGACGACACCCCCGAGACCGAGTGGCTCGAGAAGGTCTCGGACGAGGATGACAACGCCCCGCGCAGCAGCACCCGTTGACCTGATCCCCACGACGTCACGTCAGGACAACCGGGACTGTCCGCACGCGATCAGGAACCCGAAGAGCACGCGCCCCACCAGGCACAAAAGCCACCCCCCGACCGTGAGATACCTCACCGTCCCGACCGGAGTCAGCCGCAACAACGAGAAACGGGCCCTCACCATGACTTTCGTCACTGGTGAAGACCCGTTCCATCGGTTCTTCTTTGTGCGCGAGGGGGGAGTTGAACCCCCACGCCCTTGCGGGCACTGGAACCTGAATCCAGCGCGTCTGCCATTCCGCCACTCGCGCATTCGGTGTGCCCTCGGGTCCCGCTCCAAGCGGTGCTGGGGCCTTCCGACATCGAGAAGATTAGCACGCTGGAGGTGGTGGGTTCACATCCCTTTCCCTCCGCCGCCCGAGGGCGGCCCACCTGCGAAGGTTCCCGCCCCGCAGCCCTCTCGGCTCCTCTGCGGACCGAGCCGGACGGCCTCCGGCTACGTATCAACGTCGACCGGTTCACGTATCAACCTCGTACCGGTCCAGCCCATCTCCTCAAGAGGCGGGCAAGGTGCACAGTCAGGTGCGGGACACTGGTTTGGCGCCGCCTCTACGATCTGAGTACGGCCGGGGAGTTCGAAGAGGAGCTTCACAGGGAACTTCGTCAGGCGTCGACACCCGTCGATCGCGCCGACAGGGGGAACCAGCCGATTTCCCGGCGCGTGGATACGATCAGTAAGCAGTACCAAGTACGGCTCAGACAGAGCAGCAACCAGGAGGAGGTGCCCCATGGGAGTCCTGAAGAAGTTCGAGCAGCGTCTCGAAGGTCTGGTCAACGGCACCTTCGCCAAAGTGTTCAAGTCCGAGGTCCAGCCCGTGGAGATCGCGGGTGCGCTGCAACGCGAGTGCGACAACAACGCCACCATCTGGAACCGCGACCGGACCGTCGTACCCAACGACTTCATCGTGGAACTGAGCACAGGGGACTTCGAGCGCCTCAGCCCCTACTCCGGGCAGCTCGGCGACGAGCTCGCCGGGATGGTGCGGGACTACGCCAAGCAGCAGCGGTACACCTTCATGGGCAACATCAAGGTGCACCTGGAGAAGGCCGACGACCTGGACACCGGTCTGTACCGGGTCCGCAGCCGTACGCTCGCCTCCTCCACCAACCAGCAGGCACCCGGCGGCCCCGGCGCCGCCGTTCCCGCGGCACCGCCCGCGGGCCGGCCCGGCGGCGGATACGGCTATCCGCCCGCCGCCGCGCCCCCCATGCCGGCCGCACCGCCGCCCGGCGGGCGCCCCGGCGCCGCCCCGGCGGGTCCGCCCATGGGGCAGCGGCCGACGGCGGCCGGCGCGAGCCGGATGCGGTGCTGGGTCGAGATCAACGGTGCCCGCCACCAGATCTCCCGCCCGACCCTGGTGCTGGGCCGCAGCACCGAGGCCGACGTGCGGATCGACGACCCCGGCGTCTCGCGCCGGCACTGTGAGATCCGGCCCGGAACGCCCCCGACGATCCAGGATCTCGGGTCCACCAACGGCATCGTGGTGGACGGGACACACACCACCCGCGCTACGCTCCGCGACGGCTCGCGGATCGTCGTGGGCAGCACCACCATCATTTACCGGCAAGCCGAAGGGTGAAGCGGGGGCAATGTCAGAGCTGACCCTCACGGTCATGCGGCTGGGTTTCCTGGCCGTACTGTGGCTGTTCGTGATCGTGGCCGTGCAGGTCATCCGCAGCGATCTGTTCGGTACGCGTGTCACCCAGCGCGGGTCGAGGCGTGACAGCGGCCGCCAGCAGCAGGCGGCCGCCCGACAGACCGCCGCGCCCCCGCAGCAGCGCCAGCAGCAGCCGTCTTCCGGCGGCGGCAGGCAACGCCGTGGCGCCCCCAGCAAGCTGGTCGTCTCCGAGGGCACACTGACGGGCACCACCGTCGCGCTCCAGGGGCAGACGGTCACGCTCGGCCGGGCCCACGACTCGACCATCGTGCTGGACGACGACTACGCCTCCAGCAGGCATGCCAGGATCTACCCGGACCGGGACGGCCAGTGGATCGTCGAGGACCTCGGGTCCACCAACGGCACCTATCTCGACCGGACCCGGCTCACGACTCCCACACCGATTCCGCTGGGCGCGCCGATCCGCATCGGCAAGACGGTCATCGAGCTGCGGAAGTAGTGCTACATCATGATTGAGTGGCAGCGGAGCGAGCACGCAGCGGCGGTCCACGCGAAGGGCCCCGGCGCGCTCCCGACCGGAGGGTGGGCACCGTGCGGATGTACCCGGAGCCGACGGGCGAGGTGCGCATGAGTCTGTCACTGCGCTTCGCCGCCGGATCGCACAAAGGCATGATCCGTGAAGGGAACGAGGACTCCGGTTACGCCGGTCCCCGTCTCCTCGCGATCGCCGACGGCATGGGCGGCCAGGCGGCCGGTGAGGTCGCCTCCTCCGAGGTGATCTCCACGATCGTCGCCCTCGACGACGACGTTCCCGGCTCCGACATCCTGACCTCGCTCGGCACCGCCGTGCAGCGGGCCAACGACCAGCTCCGGATGATGGTCGAGGAGGACCCGCAGCTGGAGGGCATGGGCACCACGCTCACCGCCCTCCTGTGGACGGGCCAGCGCCTCGGCCTCGTACACGTGGGCGACTCTCGTGCGTACCTCCTCCGGGACGGCGTCCTCACGCAGATCACGCAGGACCACACCTGGGTGCAGCGGCTCGTCGACGAGGGCCGGATCACCGAGGAGGAGGCCACCACCCACCCGCAGCGCTCCCTGCTGATGCGCGCACTGGGCAGTGGCGACCACGTCGAACCCGATCTGTCGATCCGTGAAGTCCGGGCCGGCGACCGGTACTTGATCTGCTCCGACGGGCTGAGCGGCGTCGTGTCCCACCAGACCATGGAGGACACCCTCGCCAGCTACCAGGGCCCCCAGGAGACCGTCCAGCAGCTCATCGAGCTGGCGCTGCGCGGCGGCGGCCCCGACAACATCACCGTGATCGTCGCCGACGTCCTGGACCTCGACACCGGGGACACCCTCGCCGGACAGCTGTCCGACGTACCCGTCGTGGTCGGCGCGGTCGCCGAGAACCAGCACAACCAGCACAACCTGCACGACGGCGGGGCCATGCAGACGCCCGCCGGACGCGCCTCAGGCCTCGGCCGGCAGCGGCCCGCGCACGGCGGGGGCGGCGAGTTCGGCCCGCCCGGCTCCGGCGACACCACCGACTACATCCAGACCGGCAGCTTCGGCGGCTACACCGACGAGGACTTCGTCAAACCCAGCGCCGGCCGCAAGTGGTTCAAGAGATCCCTCTACATCGCCCTCACCCTCGCCGTCATCGGCGGGGGTCTGTACGGCGGCTACCGCTGGACGCAGACGCAGTACTACGTCGGCTCCAACGACGAGCACGTCGCGCTGTACCGCGGCATCAGCCAGGACCTGGCCTGGGTCTCGCTCTCGAAGGTCGAGAAGGACCACCCCGAGATCGAACTCAAGTACCTGCCGGCGTACCAGCAGAAGCAGGTCAAGGCCACGATCACGGAGGGCGGCCTCAAGGACGCCCAGTCGAAGATCTCCGAACTGGCCACCCAGGCCTCCGCATGCAAGAAGCAGGAAGCACGGCGCGCGGCCGACAACGCGAACAACGCCCAGACCGGCGAGGGCGAGGCCGGCGGCACCACGGGAACCACCCGTACCGCCGCCGCGTCCAAGGCAACGCCGACCCCGACGCCGTCCGGATCGGCGTCCCCGTCCACCACCGCACCCAGTCCCACACCCGGCCCCAGCCTCTCTGAGGAAGAGCAGAAGCTGGTCTCGCAGTGCGGTAAGCAGTAGGCAAGCCGTGAGGGGCCACTTCATACGATGAGCAGTGCAACGAACACCTCGGCACACCACACGTCCACGATCGGCGCGATCGGCACTCCGAGCCGACGCAACACCGAACTGGCACTGCTGGTGTTCGCCGTCGTCATCCCGGTCTTCGCCTACATCAACGTGGGCCTGGCCATCGACGACAAGATCCCCGCCGGCCTTCTCAGCTACGGCCTCGGCCTCGGCCTGATCGCCGGCGTCGGCCACCTCGTCGTACGCAAGTTCGCCCCGTACGCCGACCCCCTGCTGCTCCCCCTGGCCACACTGCTCAACGGCATCGGCCTGGTCGCCATCTGGCGGCTGGACCAGTCCAAGCGGCTCCAGCGGCTCAGCATCTACGTCGAGGCGGCCCCCCGCCAACTGCTGTACTCCGCACTGGGCGTGGCCCTGTTCGTCGCCGTGCTGGTCTTCCTCAAGGACCACCGCATCCTGCAGCGCTACACCTACATCTCCATGGCCGGCGCGCTCGTCCTGCTGGTCCTGCCGCTCGTCCCGGGCCTCGGCTTCGACAACTTCGGCGCCAAGATCTGGATCAAGATCCCCGGCCTGGGCAGCGTCCAGCCCGGCGAGTTCGCGAAGATCGCCCTCGCGATCTTCTTCGCCGGCTACCTGATGGTGAAGCGCGACGCGCTCGCCCTCGCCAGCCGCCGCTTCCTGGGCCTGTACCTGCCCCGCGGCCGCGACCTCGGACCGATCCTCGTCGTCTGGGTGATGTCGATCCTCATCCTGGTCTTCGAGACCGACCTCGGAACGTCGCTGCTGTTCTTCGGAATGTTCATCATCATGCTGTACGTCGCCACCGAGCGGACCAGCTGGATCGTCTTCGGTCTGCTGATGTCGGCGGGCGGCGCGGTCGGCGTCGCCAGCTTCGAGTCGCACGTCCAGCAGCGCGTCGAGGCCTGGCTCGACCCCCTGAACGAATACCTCCTCAGCCAGAAGGGCATCCAGGGCCACACCGAGCAGTCCATGCAGGCCCTGTGGGCCTTCGGTTCCGGCGGCACCCTCGGCACCGGCCTCGGCCAGGGCAACTCCGACCTCATCGGCTTCGCCGCCAACTCCGACTTCATCCTCGCCACCTTCGGCGAGGAACTCGGCCTGGCCGGCGTCATGGCGATCCTGCTCATCTACGGGCTGATCGTGGAACGCGGCGTCCGTACCGCCCTCGCCGCCCGCGACCCCTTCGGCAAGCTCCTCGCGATCGGCCTGTCCGGCGCCTTCGCCCTCCAGGTCTTCGTCGTCGCCGGCGGCGTCATGGGCCTGATCCCGCTGACCGGTATGACGATGCCCTTCCTCGCGTACGGCGGTTCCTCCGTCATCGCCAACTGGGCCCTCATCGGCATCCTGCTCAGAATCAGCGACACCGCACGCCGCCCGGCCCCCGCCCCGGCCCCCAACCCCGACGCCGAGATGACCCAGGTGGTCCGCCCGTGAACAAGCCCCTGCGCCGGATCGCGATCTTCTGCGGGCTCCTCGTGCTCGCCCTGCTCGTCCGCGACAACTGGCTCCAGTACGTGCGGGCGGACGCCCTCAAGGACGACAAGTACAACCGCCGCGTCGCCATCGAGCGCTACGCCACACCCCGCGGCAACATCATCGTCGACGGCGAGTCGATCACCGGCTCCACCACGTCCAACAGCACCGACTTCGAGTACAAGCGCACCTACAAGGACGGCCCCATGTGGGCCCCCGTCACCGGCTACGCCTCGCAGGCCTTCGGCGCCACGCAGCTGGAGTCCATCGACGACGGCATCCTCACCGGCAACGACGACCGGCTTTTCTTCCGCAACACCCTGGACATGATCACGGGCAAGAAGAAGCAGGGCGGCAACGTCGTCACCACCCTCAACGCCGCCGCCCAGAAGGCCGCATACGACGGCCTCAAGGGCCGCGGCAAGGGCGCGGTGGCCGCGATCGACCCGTCCACCGGCGCGATCCTGGCACTGGCCTCCTTCCCCTCATACGACCCCTCCGTGTTCGCCGGGAACTCGGACAAGGACTCGGAGGCCTGGCAGAAGCTCCAGAAGAAGGCCGATCCCAACGAGCCCATGCTCAACCGGGCGCTGCGCGACATCTACCCGCCCGGCTCCACCTTCAAGGTCGTCACGGCAGCCGCCGCCCTCGAGAACGGCGTGTACACGGATGCCGACGAAAAGACGAAGTCGCCGCTCCCCTACACGCTGCCGGACACCACGACCGAGCTGAAGAACGAGGGGTCCATCCCCTGCGAGAACGCGACCATGCGCGTCGCACTCCAGTGGTCCTGCAACACCGTCTTCGGCAAGATGGGTGTCGACGTCGGCAAGGACAAGATGCTCGAAGAGGCCAAGAAGTTCGGCTTCAACTCCGAGCAGTTCATCCCGGTCCGCTCCGCCGCCTCCAACTTCCCCGAGACGATGGACAGGCCGCAGACCGCGCTCAGCTCGATCGGCCAGTTCGAGACCGCGACGACCCCCCTGCAGATGGCCATGGTCGTCTCCGCGATCGCCAACGACGGCAAGCTGATGAAGCCGTACATGGTCGACAGGCTCCAGGCCCCCAACCTCGACGTGCTCGAACAGACCGAGCCGGAGGAGATGAGCCAGCCCCTGTCCTCCAAGAACGCCCAGACCCTCCAGTCCATGATGGAGACGGTCGTCAAGGACGGCACCGGCAAGAAGGCGCAGATCAGCGGCGTGACCGTCGGCGGCAAGACCGGCACCGCCCAGCACGGCGTCGACAACAGCGAGAAGCCGTACGCCTGGTTCATCTCGTACGCCAGACTCGCCGACGGCAGCTCACCGGTCGCCGTCGCGGTCGTGGTCGAGGACGAGGGCGCCATCCGCGACAACATCTCGGGCGGCGGCCTCGCCGCTCCCATCGCCAAGAGCGTGATGGAGGCGGTCATCCAGAGCAAGCAGTGAGAGCCCCGTCACGTCCCCTTCACATCGGTGCACGTTGCGATACCGGTCCGGTATCGGCTGACGGGCTTGGCCAGGTCACACAAATGAACCCGGGTACCGTATGCCCGGACGGCACAGCCGGACCACACACAGGTGCGGTCGGGACCGACGGAGAGGGCTGGTAGGAAGCTATGGAAGAGCCGCGTCGCCTCGGCGGCCGGTACGAGCTGGGTCACGTGCTCGGCCGTGGTGGCATGGCGGAGGTATACCTCGCACATGACACCCGCCTGGGCCGCACCGTGGCAGTGAAGACGTTGCGCGCCGACCTCGCGCGCGACCCTTCCTTCCAGGCCCGGTTCCGCCGGGAGGCCCAGTCGGCCGCCTCGCTCAACCATCCCGCGATCGTCGCCGTGTACGACACCGGCGAGGACTACATCGACGGGACGTCCATCCCGTACATCGTCATGGAGTACGTGGACGGCTCAACGCTCCGCGAACTCCTCCACTCGGGCCGCAAGCTGCTGCCCGAGCGGACGCTGGAGATGACCATCGGGATCCTCCAGGCACTGGAGTACTCCCACAGAAGCGGCATCGTCCACCGCGACATCAAGCCGGCCAACGTGATGCTCACGCGCAACGGCCAGGTCAAGGTCATGGACTTCGGCATCGCCCGCGCGATGGGCGACTCCGGCATGACGATGACGCAGACGTCGGCGGTCATAGGAACAGCCCAGTACCTGTCGCCGGAACAGGCGAAGGGCGAGCAGGTGGACGCCAGGTCCGACCTGTACTCGTCGGGCTGCCTGCTGTACGAGCTCCTGACGGTCCGCCCGCCGTTCATCGGGGACTCCCCGGTCGCGGTCGCGTACCAGCACGTACGGGAGGAACCGCAGCCCCCGTCGGTGTTCGACCCCGAGATCACGCCCGAGATGGACGCCATCGTCCTGAAGGCCCTGGTCAAGGACCCGGACTACCGCTACCAGTCCGCCGACGAGATGCGCGCCGACATCGAGGCCTGCCTCGACGGCCAGCCCGTCGCGGCCACCGCCGCCATGAGCTCGGCCGGCGGATACGGCGGCTACGGCTACCCCGACGACCAGGCGACCACCGCCCTGCGCTCCGACGCCGGCGCGACCACCATGCTCCCCCCGATGGGCCCGGACGACGGCGGCTTCGGCTACGACGACCGATCCCGGCGCCGCCAGCCCAAGAAGTCGAACACCTCGACGATCCTGCTGGCCGTGGCGGGCGTACTGGTGCTGGTCGGCGCGATCCTGATCGGCAAGTGGGTGTTCGACGGGCAGGCGGTGAACGACAGCGCCTTCAAGAACCCCAACTTCGTCAGCCAGACCAAGAGCGACGCGGAGAAGGCCGCGGTGAACTCCGACCTGAAACTGACGTTCACCGAGAAGGCCTGCGAGGACGAGCCCAAGGGCAACATCTGCTCCCAGGCGCCCGCGGCCGGTGCCGATGTGAAGAAGAACGACACCATCGCGCTGGTGGTGTCCACCGGGGCGCCGAAGGTGGCGGTGCCTAGCGTGATCAACCTGAGCCTCGACGAGGCAACGGCGAAGCTCGAGGGCGACGACTACAAGTTCACGATCAAGACCGAGACACGGGAGTCTTCGGAGGACCCGAACAGCGTCCTGGAGCAGGACCCGGCTTCCGGCCAGGAGGTGGAGAAGGGATCGACGATCACCCTCGTCATCGCCAAGGAAGAGGAGAAGTCGACGGTCCCGACGGTCATCGGCCAGGACTGTGACACCGCCAAGCAGCAGATGCAGGACAACGGTCTCGTCGGCGAGTGCACGGAGATCGACACCGAGGACGACAACCAGGTCGGCAAGGTCATCTCGACCACACCTCAGGCCAACACCGAGGCCGACCCGGGCTCCACGGTGAACATCCAGATCGGCAAGAAGGCCGAGCAGCAGAAGACCCAGGTCCCGAACGTCGTCGGAAAGACCGTGGGAGAGGCCCGGCAGATCCTGCAAGCAGCCGGCTTCAACAACATCCAGTTCAGCAACGGCAGCAGCCAGAGCGACACCGCCTTCGTCACCGGCCAGGACCCTGGCCAGGGCAACGAGGTCGACGATCCGGGGAACACGCAGATCACGCTCCAGAGCGTCGACTTCGGGGGCGGCAACAACAACGGAGGCAATGGCGACAACGACAACGGCGGCATCTTCGGCTGACCGCTTGTCACTTGTCACTGGTCACATGAGTGAGCCCCGGCACCTGAGAAGGGTGCCGGGGCTCACTCATACCCATGTACGAAATCCGACCACAACTTCGTATGCCTGAACTCGTTGGACGGGTGAGGAAACCCACCGAGTTGAGGAGAAACGGAACGTGATCAACGAAACGGCGCTGTTGGAGTCGAAGGCGCTGCGTGACAGTGCGCTGGACCGGACGGACGTGCTCGACAGGGTGAAGGCACTGTCACTGCTACCGGACGGGATGCATGTGACTACGGCGATGGTGGCGACCTACTTCGGGGTCACCGCCGAGGCGATCCGCCAGCTCAAAGCACGGCACCGCGAAGAGCTGACAGACAACGGAATGGTGACTCTGCGGGGCCCCGAACTCACGCAATTTAAGCGTGACATCCTGTCACGCTATCCAGCTCCTCAACAGCCCCGATCGAGCCTCACCCTCTACTCCCGCCGAGCCGTCCTCAACGTAGCCATGCTGCTCCGGGACAGCGAAACCGCACGTCAGGTACGCACGTACCTCCTCGACATCGAGTACCTGGCACGTACGCAGCCTGTGGATAACTCCGTCCACCAAGACGTCGTCTCCCTCGACGACCGCATCGACCAGCGCATCACCCACATCCTCGGCAAGACCGTCGTCCCCATGTTCAACGCCCTGATCGAAACATCGGGCGAGCACCGCCAGGAGCTGATCGCCCTGCGGGCAGGAGTCCAGCGCGTCGAACGACGGCTCCACCACCACGCACGGCTGAAGCGGCTGGAAGGGACACGTTCGAACATCACATCGCCGAACTGCTGCGCCGCGACGGATGCACCAACGTCGTCGTACAAGGCGGCCACGGCGACCGGGGCGTCGACATCATCGCGCTCACCTCCGACGGGCGACGCCTCGTGGCCCAGTGCAAGAGGTTCGCGCCCTATCTCTCCATCACCAGCCCCGATCTCCAGAGGTTCGTCGGGTCGGCGAAGGTCCTGTACAGCGCGGAGGTGGCCCTCTTCGTGGCGACGTGCCCCTTCACCCCCGAGGCCCTGGGCATCGCCGCCGAGGCCGGGATCACCGGGGAACCGCTGAAGGTACTGGAGTAACACGACCTGACGTGAAGAGGCCCGAAGCCGCAAAGGCAAGTTGCGGCTTCGGGCCTCCGTCATGTTATCGACAGGCCCCCTGTAGAGGGGTCTGTCAGCGCAGTTCCTCAGGAACCGTCCGCTCCCCGTCAACCTTCTCCACCCGCACCAGTTCCCCCCACACGATGTACCGGTACTCCGACGTGAACACCGGTGTGCAGGTCGTCAGGGTGATGTAGCGGCCGGCCTTCTTCTTCCCCGACTCCTTGGGGATCGGGGAGAGGACCTGGACGTTGTACTTCGAGGTCTCGGGGAGGATGTCGTAGACCTTGTAGACGTACCACTCCGTCTTCGTCTCGAAGACGATCGGGTCGCCCTTCTTCAGCTTGTCGATGTTGTGGAACTTGGCGCCGTGGCCGTCCCGGTGTGCCGCCAGCGTGAAGTTGCCCTGCTTGGCCTGCGGGAGCGCCGACTTGACGGGGTCCGTGTAGTAGCCGGCGACGCCGTTGTTCAGGATCTTGGACGTCGTGCCCTTCTTGACCAGGACCTCGCCGTTCTTCATCGCCGGGACGTGCAGGAAGCCAATGCCGTCCTTGGTGTCCAGCGCGCCGGGGCCGGTGTCCGCGTCGGCCCAGTGGTCGCGTACCTCGTCGCCCTGTTTGCTCGCCGCGCGGTCCGCGACGACGTTCGTCCACCACAGGGAGTACGCGACGAACAGGCCCAGCACCAGGCCCGCCGTGATGAGGAGTTCACCCAGAACGCTCACCGCGGTGGCCAGTTTGCCGGCCTTCCTCCGCGGACGGGCCTGCGACGGGGAAACCCGGGCGTCGGCGGTCTGCTCGCCGTGGTCCGTCGTCGCTGCCACTCTCATCCGCCCTTACTGCTACTGCTACTGCAGGAGCGCATCCGGCTTGCCCTCGCTGCGCGGCCGTTCCTCGACCATCTTGCCCCACACGATCATCCGGTACTTGCTCGTGAACTCCGGCGTGCACGTCGTGAGGGTGATGTAGCGGCCGGGCGCGGTGAAACCCGAACCGTCGGGAATCGGGTTCAGCACGGCCGTGTTGCTCGGCGACGTGACGGGCAGGATCGCCTCCATCTTGTAGACGTAGTACTTGTCCTGCGTCTCCACGACGATCGCGTCGCCCTTCTTCAGCCGGTTGATGTACCGGAACGGCTCGCCGTGCGTGTTGCGATGGCCCGCGAGCCCGAAGTTGCCGGTCGCAGCGCTCGGCATCGCCGTGTTCAGGCTGCCCTCCGCGTAGTGGCCGACCATGCCCCGGTCCAGCACCTTCTTCTTGTCGATGCCCTCCGCGATCGGCACCACCACATCCAGCTTGGGGATGTCCAGGATGGCGAAGCCCTGCCCCGGCTCGAACACCCCCGGCGCGCGCTTCCCGCTCGCCCAGTCGTCCTGGAGGCTGGTCGTCTCGTTCCCGGCCTGCGCGTGCGCCCGTACGTTCGTCCACCACAGCTGGTAGGTCACGAACAGCAGCATCAGTACGCCGGTGGTGATGAACACCTCACCCACCGCCCGGCTCGCCATCACGGCCATCCCCGGCTTCTGCGCCCGCGCCGCCTGCCGCGCCGCCACCCGGGAGAGAGGCGCTCCCTCCGCCGCCGCATCGCTGCTCGCGCCCTCCGATGCCTCCTGTGGGCCCCCAGGGCGTCCGTGACGGGCCTTGGCAGCCTTCCGGCGAGCTGCGCGCCCGCCAGCCGCAGAAGGGCCCTCAGAGGCGCCTGTGGCCCCGGTGGCAGCCGCGAACGAGGATGTCGGGTCCTCGCCAACTATTCGCGGCGCCTCGGGAAGCAGATCGGGAGGCGGTTCCGGCAGCCGCAGGGCCACCGTCTCCTCGTCGATGGGCGGGAAAACCAAGGGAGAGGCCACGGTCGGGGGCGCGGGAGGCGTCACCGGAGAGGCCGCGGGAGGCGCGTACGGCTCCTGCTCCTCGTAGACCCCCACCTGCCAGTCCTGCGCGTACCCCCGCGAGTCGTACCCCGACTCGGGTCCGGGGTCCTGGTGCTCCGCCGCCCCACGCTCGGCCGAGGCGTCATAGGGCCGCGCATGACTGCTCCGCCTCCGCCGACCCCGCGTACGGGCCGGCGGCGGAGGCGGATCGTTCCGCTGCCCCGGCAACGGGTCGCTCAGCGGGTCCGCCATCCCGTCCACCGCCGCCTCGAACGCGCCCGGCGCCTCGTACGGCTGCTGCTGCCCGTACGAGGTTCCCTGGTCGCCGGTCTCTCCGAATGCGGAGCCGGACTCGCGCTCGGGGCGCAGGGCGGTCACGCCGTGGCCCTGCCCACCACCGGGGCGAGCCCCGCCGACCTCGCCACGGCGCCCCGGTCACCGCACTCGACCAGCCAGTTGGCCAGCATCAGGTGACCGTGCTCGGTCAGCACCGACTCGGGGTGGAACTGCACACCCTCGACCGGAAGTTCGCGGTGTCTGAGGCCCATGATGATCCCGTCGTGCGTACGGGCCGTGACCTCCAGCTCGGCCGGGACCGTCTCCGGTTCCGCCGCGAGCGAGTGGTAGCGCGTCGCCGTGAAGGGGCTCGGCAGGCCCGCGAAGACGCCCCTGCCCTCGTGTTCCACGAGGGACGTCTTGCCGTGCAGCAGCTCGGGAGCCCGGTCCACCACACCGCCGTACGCCACCTGCATCGACTGCATGCCCAGGCACACGCCGAACACCGGCACCCCGGTCGCCGCGCAGTGGCGGACCATCTCGATGCAGACGCCGGCCTCCTCGGGCGTACCCGGGCCCGGCGACAGCAGCACGCCGTCGAAACCGTCCTGCGCGTGCGCCGTCGACACCTCGTCGTTGCGCAGCACCTCGCACTCGGCGCCCAGCTGGTACAGGTACTGGACCAGGTTGAAGACGAAGCTGTCGTAGTTGTCGACGACGAGAATCCGTGCGGTCACTGGTCGTTCACCGTCACATCGTTGAAGGGGAGGAGAGGTTCTGCCCACGGGAAGACGTACTGGAAAAGCACGTAGACAACCGCCAGCGCCAGCACGAGGGAGAACAACGCCTTCACCCACGCGTTCCCCGGCAGATGCCGCCAGATCCAGCCGTACATGCCGTCCCTTCCGTCGCCCACGGCACCCGACTCGCGGCACCGGACTCACGCCGTACCTCACCAGATTAACGGCGCAGCGCCGCAGGTTTCCCGGCCTCCACAGGCTGTGTGGAATCGAGATGTGCCCAGACGATCAACCGATGACTGTGTCCCCACTCCGGATCACACGTGGTCAGCGTGAGGTAACGGCCCGAACGCGTGTACCCGCTCTTACGTGGCACAGGATCGATCACCTCAATGTCCGTGGGCACGGTTTTGTAGGGGCCTTTGTCGATCCGATACGTGAACCACGTCGTCCCGTCCGTCAGCACCACCGCGTCCCCGCGGCGCAGCTTCGGGAAGTCCTTGAAGGGATCACCGTACGTTCGCCGGTGGCCGGCGACCGAGAAATTGCCCTCCTGGCCGAGCCGCGCGGTGGTGGCGTAGTGACCGAGGCCCTTCTTCAGCGTGTTCGTCCGCGTGCCCTCGAGCACCGGCTTGTTCCACGTGAAACCGAGCCTCGGGATGTACATGATCGCGAAAGGCCTGTCCGCGGTGTAGGGCCCCGGGGCCTTTGGGCTGGTGGGACCCGGTGCTGCGGTCGCGGGCGCGGCTGTCGACTCCGGCGGCTCCGGTGTCTTTGGCGCCGCCGCCCCCTTCGACCACTGTTCCTGTAACTGGTGGATCTGGTCGTCCATGACGTCGTCGGCCTTCACGCCCGTCCAGAGCAGCACGTAGACGACGAAGAGCACGATCACCGTGCCCACCGTGACGCACAGCTCGCTGACCGTCCTGATGATCACGCGCCCCGACACAGGCCCCCCAGTGGTGAGCGACTCCGGTGCTCCGGCTACTCCACAGGCTTCGCGTAGTGCAGATCCACTGTGCCCGAGTAGCCGGGAAGAGTCACTGTCCCGTCCTCGTCGACCTGCCAGCCGAGGCCGTAGACGTTGACGTACACCATGTAGTTCTGGATCGCCTTGGACGCCGTGAGCGCACTCCTGAGCTTCTCCGGGTCACCCACCGCCGTGATCTTGTACGGGGGTGAGTAGACGCGGCCCTGGAGGATCAGGGTGTTGCCCACACAGCGGACCGCGCTGGTGGAGATGAGGCGCTGGTCCATGACCTTGATGCCCTCGGCCCCGCCCTGCCACAGGGCGTTCACCACGGCCTGGAGGTCCTGCTGGTGGATGACCAGGTAGTCGGGCTGCGGCTCCGGGTACCCGGGGAGTTTCGCGGTGGCGTTCGGCGGGGCGTCGTTGAGCGTGACCGTGAGCGCCTCGCCCTTGAGCTTCTGGGTGCCCGCGGCCTTCTCCAGCGCCGCCAGTCCGGCGTCCTCGGCCGCGGTGCTGCCGTTGTCACGTTCCGCGAACGAATCGAGGTCCTGACGCAGGCCCGCGTTGGACTCGTCGAGCCGGCCGTTCTTGTGACTGCGCTCCTGGATGAGGTCCGAGAGCCTCAGCAGGGACGCGTCCGTGCGGATGTTCGTACCCTTGGCCGTGTCGAAGCTGATGAAGAAAATCAGCCCGGCGAGAGCAAAAACCCCTGCCGTGAGCACCCGCACCGGGCGGAAACGACGGTTACGGGTGGGACTGGCACCCGTCCCGGGAGAGTCGGCAGAATTGCTCAACGTACCCTTATCTCCTTCGGCGCCGCGGAAGCACTACGCTAACGGACGCCCGGGGGAGCACTAAGTGTCCCCTTGTACGCTGCCCCGGAGCCCGACCCAGTTCCCTGCGCGGCCACGCAGCGCATCGACAGGAGAGACCCTCGTGCCGAAGTCACGTATCCGCAAGAAGGCCGACTACACGCCGCCGCCCGCCAAGCAGGCGACGGCCATCAAACTGAACAGCCGCGGCTGGGTCGCACCGGTCATGCTGGCGATGTTCCTCATCGGCCTGGCCTGGATCGTCCTGTTCTATGTGACCGACGGCAAGCTGCCGATCGACTCACTGGACAACTGGAACATCGTCGTGGGCTTCGGCTTCATCGCCGCCGGATTCGGTGTCTCCACGCAGTGGAAGTAAGGGCTCGCTCGGCGGTCGGCCTGCTGGTCACCTTCGGGTGAACCTGGCTCTGCCCAGGGCTTTCCGCTGAGTTATCCACAGCCAGGGCGTCATTTCCACACCCCGCCTGGGGAAAAGACGACGATCTGTGGATAACCCACTGAGTGTTGACGCCGGTACGACTGAAACACCGGTATCCGCAAGCTTGTTCGCCCCCTGCCTGACCTGGGAAAACTCCGGTCAGTGACAGGGGGCGCAGCTATTCCCGCACACTGTGCACAGGTAGCGCCACGGACTGTGGACAACAGGCACTGAGTGACAGGATCAGACGAGCTGACCCGTGCGGATCAGCGTCATGACGACCACCACGACCAGGACCAGGGCACAGACGCCGTACTGGATCAGGGACCGGCGCTCACGCGGGGCGTGGACCATGGCATAGCCGATCACGACGCCGGCGACGAGACCGCCGACGTGGGCCTGCCAGGCGATGTTGAACCCGGGGTTGAAGGTGAAGATCATATTGATGACCAGCAGGGCGATGATCGGCCGCATGTCGTAGTTGAGGCGGCGCATCAGGACCGCGGTCGCGCCGAAGAGGCCGAAGATGGCGCCGGAGGCACCGAGGGACGGCTGGTTCGGGGCTGCGATCAGATACGTCAGCGCGCTGCCGGCGAGGCCGGAGACCGCGTACAGCGCAAGGTAGCGGGCGCGGCCGAGAGCGGCTTCCAGAGGGCCACCGATCCACCACAGGCTGAGCATGTTGAAGATGATGTGGATGATGCTGCCGTGCAGGAACATCGACGTCAGCAGCCGGTACCACTGCCCCTCCGCGACGCCCTCCACCGAGCCGAGGCCCGGGATGTAGGCGCTGCCGAGGAGCTCGAAGCGTTCGTCGAAGCGCTCGCCGATCGACAGCTGGAGCAGGAAGACCGCGACGTTGAGGCCGATCAGGATCTTGGTCAGGAACCGGGGGTCGGCCGTGATGGTGCCGCCGGCGATGGTGCGGGGGGTGGAGGCACCCGGCGCGTGTCCCGTGCCGGAGCCGTTGCGGACGCATTCCGGGCACTGGAAGCCGACGGACGCGCTGACCATGCACTCGGGGCAGATGGGGCGTTCGCAGCGGGTGCAGCGGATGCCTGTCTCGCGGTCCGGGTGGCGGTAGCACGTGGGCAGGCTCTGGGCGTCCTGCGGGCCCTGCGGGCTGCCTGGCGCCTGGTCCATGAGGTCCCCTAAGTCCGTCGTACGCATCGGCATGCGCACCCTCGTTGTGGCTGCCCTGCGCATGTTTTGCGCAATGCACCGCCCCGCCCATCCTTACGGATGAGCGGGGCGTTTGGTTCCCTGCGGGAGGGTCTCCCGGGTCTCAGCCCTCGCGGGTCTGGACGACCACCGACTCGATGACGACGTCGTTGACCGGGCGGTCGGTGCGCGGGTTGGTCGCTGTGGTCGCGATGGCGTCCACGATCTTCTGGCTGGCCGCGTCGGTGATCTCACCGAAGATGCTGTGCTTGCGGGTCAGCCAGGCCGTCGGGGAGACGGTGATGAAGAACTGCGAACCGTTGGTACCCGGGCCGGCGTTGGCCATGGCCAGGAGGTACGGCTTGTCGAAACGGAGGTCCGGGTGGAACTCGTCCTCGAACTGGTAGCCGGGGCCGCCGGTACCGTTGCCGAGCGGGTCACCGCCCTGGATCATGAATCCGCTGATCACCCGGTGGAAGACCGTGCCGTCGTAGAGCTTGTCCGTGGACTTCTCGCCCGTCTCCGGGTTGGTCCACTCACGCTCGCCGGTGGCGAGTTCGACGAAGTTCCGGACCGTCTTGGGCGCGTGGTTCGGCAGGAGCCGGACTTCGATGTCGCCTTGATTGGTCTTCAGGGTGGCGTAAAGCTGCTCAGCCACGATCTGCCTTCCGTTGTCCTCTTGTGACTCCCCGATCCTCGCACGGTCGACGCCGTGCGTCGCTCAGCGCCCTCCTCCGGGCGAATTTCCGGCGTTTTCGCTTGCGTACCGGCTCACTCCAGCTCACTTCGGCCCGCTCCGGAAACGGTCGGGCCACAGAAAACCGGCCGAGTAGGCACGGGACGGGGGCGCTGCGCGGGGATCCGTGGCATTGTCGACGACAAGCTCCTGTTGCCCGTATTCAGCGCTATTGCATGTGATCGTCATCCGTTGCCACATGTGATCGGTTCGGTGCCATCAGTGCCGTGCGATCGGCCGTCCATGACCCGGATGCCCGCCCTCGCATGCCCCGCGGCGGATTGGCAGGCATGATCCGTAAAAGGGTGGAAAGTCGAATAACCGTACGCCACCGAGGAGGAGGATCCCGTGACCCGCATTGAAAGCGTGCGCGCCGCGACCGGCTCGGCGAGGGACAGCGTCCTGCACGCCGCGGAAGTGGTGGGGCCCTACGCCGACACGGCCAAGGACAGGGCCGCGCACTACGCACACGAGGCACGCGTACGGCTTGCGCCCAGGGTGTCTCAGGCCGCCGATCAGGCCCGCGTCCAGTACGGCGCGCACCTCGCGCCGCGACTGGAGCAGGCCCGTGCGCATGTGCCGCCGAAGGTCGACCATGCCGCCCACGAGGCTGCCGCTCGTACCGCCAAGGCTGCCCGGCAGGCTGCCGACTACACCGCGCCACGTATGGAGCGGGCGGTCGCTGTGGCCGGGCCCGCACGAGAGGAGGCCGCCGCACGTGGTGCTGCGGCGTTGGCCGCGCTGCGCGGTCAGGTCACTCCGAAGGAGATCCGGAAGCTGGTGCGCAAGCACGAGCGGCGGGCCCGTGCGGGCCGGCTCGCGAAGGGGCTGGCCGTGCTGGGCGTCCTGGCGGGCGGTGCGTTCGCCGCCTGGAAGTGGTGGGACAAGCAGGCCAACCCCGACTGGCTGGTCGAGCCGCCCGCCGCGACCGAGGTCCCGGAGACGGGCCACCTGACGTCGGTGGACGGCACCGGTCAGTCGGTTCTGGACCCCGAAGTCCAGGCGAAGGAGGCCGAGTCGGAGGCGGCGAAGGACGACGAGAACCGCCGCTGACCACTGTTCGGCGGACGATTCGCGTGGTGGTGTCGCTGTGGGGCGGGAGGCCTGAGGGTCTCCCGCCCCACAGCGATGTTTCACGTGAAACGTTGAGAGGCGTTGTTTCACGTGAAACATCGCCGGATCCGATCTCCCGGCGATGCCGACTCGGCGTCGACGCTGGTGTGACCCGTCAGGAGGCGACGGCCAGTTCCGTGCCCGTCCGCAGGCCGCCGATGCCCTTCAGGGTCAAGGGCCGGCGGGCGTTGCGGCGGACCGGAGAGGCCACCGAGGTCGCCTGGATCGCGAGGTCACCTTGCTCCTCCGTGCCCTGGTTCCGGCCGGTGGCGAAGACGAACAGGCGCAGGACCAGGAAGCGGCCGATGCCGGCGAGGCCGGAGGCGCTGAGGTAGACGGCCTGCTCGGTGAGGGCGCCGGGTGACGACTGGACCATGTGCAGGGCGAACATCGCGAGGCAGGTGACGACGTAGGCGGCGGTGGCCGAGCCCGCGGACTGCCAGTGCTGGCGCCATCCGGCGCGCTCGCCGGCGCCGAAGGTGAAGCGGGCGTGCAGCTCGGTGCACAGGATGGTCGAGGCGACCGTGATCAGCGCGTTGGCCAGTACCCAGGGCATCGTCGCGGCGAGCAGCGCCACGGCGCCGCTGGAGAGGACGCCGACACCGCCGCCGCAGAGGACGAACCGCGCGAAGGAGGCGAGCGGACCGGGAGCGGCAGCGGCGCCGGTGGTCTCCGTCGCCGTGGTCACCTCCGTACGCAGCGCGGCGCCGGTCGTCCTGGGCTTCGACGAGAGCAGCGACTTCACGGCGGTTTCCTTCCGGGCGGGGCCTGTGAACCTCTGTGGATCACGGGGGATCAACTGGGTTCAACGATGCCTTCGCGCGCTCAGGGAAACGATGACGTGTACTCCCGAACCGGGGGTGTAGCTGGCACCACCTTCAGCCCCCGGGAGGCACTACCAACGCCCGCGAAACGCCCCCCGTGCATGGCAGCCGGCCCTCGCCGCTCACCCCTCACCCTCGCCCGCCCGCACCAGTCCCGCCTCGTAGGCGAGCACCACCAGTTGCGCCCGGTCCCGCGCCCCCAGCTTGCTCATCGTCCGGCTGACGTGGGTCTTGGCGGTGAGCGGCGACATGAGGAGACGTACGCCGATCTCGTCGTTCGACAGCCCCCGTCCGACCAGCGCGAGCACCTCGCGTTCGCGGTCCGTCAACGGCGCCAGCCGCGCCCTGGCCACCGTCTCCGGTGCCTTCAGTCGGGCGAACTCCTCGATCACCCGGCGGGTGACGGCCGACGCCAACAGGCTCCGCCCGGCGGCCACCGTACGGATCGCGGCACGCAGTTCGTCGGGCTCGGCGTCCTTGAGGAGGAAGCCGGCGGCACCCGCGCGCAGGGCCTCAAACACGTACTCGTCGGCCTCGTAGGTGGTCAGCACCAGGACTCGTACGGCGTCCAGGGCGCTGTCCGCGACGATGCGGCGGGTGGCTTCCAGACCGTCGGACCTGGGCATCCGGATGTCCATCAGCACGACGTCCGGACGGGTCGTGCGGGTCAGTTCCACCGCCGCCAGCCCGTCGGCGGCCTCGGCGACGACCGCCAGGTCGGGGCTCAGTTCCAGCAGCGCGCGGAATCCCGCGCGGACCACGGTCTGATCGTCGGCCAGCAGCACCCGGATCATGCCTCGGCCTCCGCCCCGGCCCCGTGCACAGGCAGGACCGCGGACACCCGCCAGCCCCCGTCCACCATCGGCCCGGCCACCACCGTCCCACCGACCCCGGCGGCCCGCTCCCGCATCCCGATCAGGCCGTAGCCGTCCCCCACCGGACCCGCGTCCACCGTCCCTGTCCCGTCGTCGACGACCTCGACCACCAGCCGTTCCCCGTCCCCGCCCGATCCCCTCACCAGGGACACCGTCACCGACACCTGCCGGGCGTCCGCGTGCTTGAGCACGTTCGTCAGCGCCTCCTGGACGATCCGGTACGCCGCCAGTTCCACCAGGGGCGGCAGCTCCCCGCCCGCGTCGGCGCCCTCGGCATCCGTGTCCGGGGTGCGCAGGGTGACCCGCAGTCCGGTCGCCCGTACGCGCTCGGACAGCTCGGCCAACTCGGCCAGCCGGGGCGCGGGTCCGGCGTCCGGCTCGCCCTGCCGCAGCACGCCCACCGCGGCCCGCAGCTCCCGTACCGCCTCCTTGCCCGAGGTCCGTACCTGCCGCATCGCCTGCCGTGCCACCTCCGGTTTCGCGTCGAGCGCGTCCAGTGCGAGCGCGGCCTGCACGGTCATCGCGGACACGGTGTGCGCGACGACGTCGTGCAGTTCGCGGGCGATCCGCACCCGTTCCCGTGCCACCCGCAGCCGCGCCTCCCGGTCCCGCTCCGCCTCCGCCCGCGCGGCCCGGTCCTCGTACTGCGCCATCAGCTCCCGGCGTCCACGGACCACTTCGCCGAGGAGCAGCGGCACGAGCGGCCACAGCATCTCCAGCAGGGGAGCACCCTGCGGCTGGACCACGTCGATGCCGGCGATCATCGACACGACGCCGGAGACGACGGCGGTGACGACGGCCGTACGAAGGGTGCGGCGTCGTCCGCCCGTCACCGCCACGGCGTACAGCGCGACCATGACCGGCAGGTTGAGCAGCTCCCCGATGTGCCCGTACAGCGCCCAGCCCGCGCACCCGGAGCCGGTGACAAGTGCGACGGCGACGGGCCACCGGCTGCGCACGAGCAGTGCGCCGACCGAGACGGTGTACAGCGACCAGGTCACCCAGTCGGCCTGCCGGTATCCGGAGGCGTTGGAGGCGGCGTCCGCGCCCGTGAACACCGCGACGACAGCGGCGATCACGAGATCCACGGCCTGTGCGGACAGCGGCATGCGTTTCACGATACGAGCGGACCACGGACGGCACATACACCCACGGGAGTACGGGAGTACGGGAGTACGGGCACTGATAGCTTCTACACGGACGTAGAAACAGCAGCGGAACCAAGCCGGAGCAACAAGGAGTTCGCATGGCCCTGTGGGACCGCATCAAGGAGTCCGCATCGACGATGCAGACCCAGCTCGAGGCGAAGAAGAACGACTTGAAGAGCGGCGCGTTCCGGGATGCGAGCATGGCGATGTGCGCACTGGTCGCCGCCGCGGACGGCACGATCGACCCGGCGGAACGCCAGCGCGTGGCCCAGCTCATCGCCACGAACGAGGTCCTCCAGAACTTCCCCGCCGACGACCTGCGCCGCCGCTTCGACGAGAACATCGGCAAGCTGACGGCCGACTTCGCCTTCGGCAAGGTGAGCGTGCTCCAGGAGGTCGCCAAGGCGAAGAAGAAGCCCGCCGAGGCCCGTGCCGTCATCCAGATCGGCATCGTCATCGGCGGCGCGGACGGCGACTTCGACAAAACCGAACAGGCGGTCGTCCGGGAGGCCTGCTTCGCCCTCGACCTGCCCCCGCACGAGTTCGACCTCTGACGCGACCCCGCCTCCACCGGCGGCCTCCCGTCACGGCCACGCCCCTCCGCACCCCGGAGGGGCGTGCGCGTTCCGGCCCGGCCGACCGGAAACAGCGCTTCGCGCAGGGAGCCGTACGGCACAGCGGACCGGACCGACGCAAAATGCCTCCGAACCGCGTTTCCGCAGTTCGAAGGGCATTTCCGGGGTGGAGCCTAGGGGAGTCGAACCCCTGACATCTGCCATGCAAAGACAGCGCTCTACCAACTGAGCTAAGGCCCCGGAGGAAGACGTCCGCCCAGAACAACCACGTACTGGTGGGCGCCGACGACCAGAGTACCGGGTCATCCCCGGTATCTCGCAAAAGGATTGGGGCTCCCCGTGGACGACCACTCTCCGTAAGATGCTCGACGTGGTTCGCTACAGCGAACCGCGGTATTTGGGGAAGCGATGGGGAGACGCAATGGATGCCGCACAGCAGGAAGCCACCGCAAGAGCGCGGGAGCTTCAGCGGAACTGGTACGGGGAGCCGCTGCAGGCGCTCTTCCGTAAGCTCATCGACGATCTTGGACTCAACCAGGCTCGTCTCGCGGGGGTACTGGGGCTGTCCGCGCCGATGCTGTCACAGCTGATGAGCGGCCAGCGGGCCAAGATCGGCAATCCGGCAGTGGTGCAGCGGGTTCAGTTGCTGCAGGATCTGGCCGGTCAGGTCGCGGACGGCAGCGTCAGCGCGGCCGAGGCGACCGAGCGGATGGACGAGATCAAGAAGTCGCAGGGGGGTTCGGTGCTCAGCAACACCGCGCAGTCGACCACGAGTTCGGGGGCGCCCACGGTCAAGCGGGTGGTCCGCGAGATCCAGTCGCTGCTGCGCTCGGTGTCCGCCGCCGGGGACATCATCGAGGCGGCCGACACTCTCGCCCCGACCCACCCGGAACTGGCAGAGTTCCTCCGGGTGTACGGCGCGGGCCGCACGTCCGACGCCGTGACGCACTACCAGTCCCACCAGAACTGAGCCGCCGGCCCGGCCGCCGACCGGGGGTTCGGCGGCCGGGCTACGGCTCAGGGGCAGGAACGGGGCAGAAACGAAGAGGCAAAAGAGGCAGGCGTACGGGGGACAGGGCGGGGCAGGGGGACAGGCCCGGAAGCGGGCCACGACGTGAAGTGAACCGGGGGACGGAATCAGGTTCTGGGCGAGCGGGGTGACAGCGGACTCCGGAGCGGGGTAGGAGGAAGCCGTACGACAGGTGCGTTCCGCCGGTCCAGAGCCGACCGAGGGGGGATCCGAAGGGGGATCGACGCAGAGCCATGGGTGAGGTCTTCGCCGGCCGGTACGAACTGGCCGACCCGATCGGGCGTGGAGGAGTCGGCGCCGTCTGGCGCGCCTGGGACCACCGCCGCCGCCGGTACGTGGCCGCCAAGGTCCTCCAGCAGAGCGACGCCCACTCGCTGCTGCGCTTCGTCCGCGAACAGGCGCTGCGGATCGACCACCCGCATGTCCTCGCCCCGGCCAGCTGGGCCGCCGATGACGACAAGGTCCTGTTCACCATGGACCTGGTCGCCGGGGGCTCGCTCGTCCACCTGATCGCGGACTACGGCCCGCTGCCCCCCGTGTTCGTCTGCACCCTCCTCGACCAGCTCCTCTCGGGCCTCGCCGCCGTGCACGCGGAAGGCGTCGTCCACCGTGACATCAAGCCCGCCAACGTGCTGCTCGAAGCGACCGGTACGGGACGCCCCCGGCTGCGGCTGTCCGACTTCGGCATCGCGATGCGGCTGGGCGAACCGCGGCTGACTGAGACCGACTACGTGGTGGGCACGCCCGGTTACTTCGCTCCCGAGCAAATGCTGGGCGCCGACCCGGACTTCCCCTCCGACCTGTTCGCGGTGGGCCTGGTCGCGCTCTATCTCCTGGAGGGCGCCAAGCCGGACTCCAAGGCCCTCATCGAGTACTTTGCGGAACACGGCACGCCCAGCGCCCCGCAGGGCATACCCGAGCCGCTCTGGCAGGTCGTGGCCACGCTGCTGCAACCGGACCCGCAGGCACGGTTCCGCACCGCCACGGGTGCCCGCAAGGCCCTCGCCCAGGCGACCGAGCTCCTGCCCGAGCCCGGCCCCGACGACGAGCTGATCGAGATATTCGACCAACTCGGCCCCCTCCCAAAGGGCTTCGCCCCGACCGGCCCCCTCAAACCGTCCCCCGGCGTGACCACGAACGGCACGCGCACCGGCACGGCAGCGGGCGGCGGCACAGGAAGCGGGCCGGCCACCGGCGCCGGACACGGCGGGCCGAACTCGGGCGGCACCCACACCGGCGCGGGACCAGCGGGCCGCTACGACCCGTACAGCGAGCCCCACCCGGACGGCACGCCCACCGGCCCGGCGACAGGCGGCACCCACACGGGGACGGGGCTGAGGGCGATGCCGGGGCCGATGCCCGGTGCGATACCGGGTTCGATACCCGGTCCGATGCCGGGTTCGATACCCGGTCCGATGCCGGATCGCGCGCCGGCGCCGGGAACGGTCTCGCCGCCCTCCGGATCCGGCCCCGGTGCCCTACCCTCCAGGCCGGTCACGGACCCCGCACCGCCCGACTCCGCCGTCGCGGCCCCCTGGCAGGCCTCCGGTGCCGCCTCGGCCTGGCCCGGCACCGGCTCCGTACCGGCTCAGCAGAACGGCGTGCCTCCCCAGCCGGACACAGCGCCGCCGCGCCCCACACACCCTCCCGCTCCCAGTCCCTCCCAGCGCTCGGCCGCCGATCCGGTTCCTGCCCCGGCGCGGCCGTCCTCCATGTCGGACACGGGCAGCTTCCATCTGCCGCCGCCCCACGTCGCGGCCCCCTCCGCACCGCCGGCGCACCAGCGTGCCCGCCACCAGCCGGAGCAGCCCCCCACTCCCCCCACGGCTCTCCCGCTCCCGGTACCGGCCGGCGTCCACGTACGCCCGGCCTACGAAGGGCCGACCGCGACCCCCACGCCCACGCTGCGGCAGGACACGTACGCCTCTGCTTCTCCGTACGCCGCCAGGCCGCCGGAGGTTCCGTCCTCCCCGCAGCCGGCGCCGCAGCACCGCTCCCGACGCCGCCGGCGCCGTCCCGGCCCGCCCGCGAAGGTGGCGATACCGGTCCTGCTCCTCGCTCTGGCCTGCTACGCCGTCGGATTCTGGGCGCTGTTCCGCATCTGAACGGCCCGCGACCTCCCCACCGGCCCGCCTACGAGGCCGCGGAGGCCCCGGCCCGCCGTCTGGCGACGATCGTCCACAGGGCGAGGCCCAGCACCAGCGCGCTCCCCGCCCCGATGCCGCTCACCGCGACCACCCGCATCGCGGCATCACCGCTCCCGCCGCTACCCGCGGCTCCGTCAGCGCCCGTACCGCCCGCCACCGCGCCGGACGCCCACCCCGCGGCCGCCTGCCGGTCCTGATCCGTGACCGCGAACATGTCCCGGGGCACGGACTGCCCCAGATACCCGGGCGCGTCCTTCGCCGTACCGCTCACCTGCACCCGCAGCGTCAGCCCGTACGGGCCCGCGCCGAACCGTGTCTTCAGCTGCTCGCCGAGATGGACGACGAGGTAGTACGAGCCGGCGAACCGCATACCGCTCAGCCGGTCGCCGACGCCCGAGCGGTTGGCGTACGCGACCGGTGGCAGCGGATCGAGGGCTGCCGAGGTCTGCCGGCCGTCGTAACCGAGGCCCTCGTCGTCGACGTACCCGCGCGCGGGGTTGTAGAGCGACATGACCAGCGCGCTGCTGACGAACCCCTTGCCGCCGCTGGAACTGCCCAGTTCGGCGACGGCGTGCAGTTGCTGCCCCCAGTCGACCGGTACCCGGTAGAACAGCGTCTCGCCGGGCGTGATGTCGTCCTGCCAGACCCCCTGGCCCACCGCGGTGGCCGAGCCGAAGCCCGCGCCGCCCTCGCGGCGGACGGCGTCGCCGGCGAGGGGCGCGGGCGAGGCGGAGTCCCATGACTCGGGCGAGGGGGTGGCTCCCGGCGCCTCCTCGTTCGCGAGGCGCGGTTCCGACGCGTACGTCAGCTCCAGGCCCCAGTCGTCCGACGACGAACCCGCCGAGTCGATGCGGTCCACGACGAGGTAGTACGTACCGGCGCTCTGACATGCCGTCGTCTCGCCGCCGGTCGTGCGCGATGCCCAGGCGGCGACCGGATGCGGGCTGCGGGAGGCCCCGAAGCGTGTGCTGTCGTAGGAGCAGGAGCGGGCGTCGGTGTCCTGCACGGTCACCTTGACGCCGTCGGAGGCGGACACCGTCGTGCCCGGCCGGGGGACGGCGGTGGCGGAGACGTACGCGTTCGACGTGGCGTCGAGTTCGAGGCGGTAGTAGAGCCTGCCGTTGACCGGGAGGGTGCTCCGGTACGTCCCGCCGGGCTCCAGCTGCACGGCGTCCGTGGTGCTCGCGGCTCCCTCGACGACCTGGGCGTCCTCCGCGAAGGCGTACGTGTACGCACCTGACGCGGCGACCGCCTCGGAGCCGGCCCCCGAGCCCGCGCCCGCACCCACCACCGCGCACAGCACCGCCGCCACGACCGCGCCCCGCACCGTGCGCCGCCCCATCACGCGCCACCCCTCGTCATGCTGCCCGAACCGTCCACGGGCTCCGCCGCGACCGGGCACCGTTTCTGCCCGGATCGTCGCCCATCCTGCCCCGCCGGCCGCCCCGGCACCCGCGCAATGCGTACGCGTGACCGAAACAACCGTCTCCGGCGCATCTCGATTTGCCCTGGCACGCATTTCCTTCACGACGGCGAACTACCCACCGTCCCCCGACGCCATCCGGCCACACCGCGCGGAACCGCCCCGACAACACAAAACCCCGACCGCGTCGGCGGCCGGGGTCTGCTCAGAGACTGCTGTCGGTACTCACGAACCCGTGGGCACGGAGTCGGTCGCCTCCGTCCACAGATCCTGCTCGGCGCGATCCGCCTGGATCTGGCGGTACACGAGGAGCCCGCCGATGGCGGCCAGTGCGACCAGGAGAAGCTTCTTCACCGTGCGACCTCGTCTTTCCTTGACGTAGGGGACCTCTGCCGCCCGACTATACCCTCCGGCCGAGACCGATCAGTGACCTGCGTCCGCCCCCAACTCCCGCCCGGCGTAACGCAGTAGAACCGGATGCCACCGCTCCGATCGGAGGGTGATCAGATCTCCACGTACCGTGACTTTTCGCCACACTCCGCCTTTGCGTCCATCCGGGTGGTGTTCATCCGAAGATCGACGCGCCACGGGCGTCGGTCCACCACTTCGCGACCCCCATACACATCATGAGGAAAGTACGCAAATCGCCCAACCTGAAAGTGAGGGGCCGTGGCCCAGAACAAGGTCATGAAGCTGTGGACCGCCGCCGTCACCGCCTTCCTGGCGCTGTGCACGACGCTCGGACTGATCACGACGACCGCCACCACGGCGGTAGCCGAGAGCCGCCCGGCCCGCAACTGCACCGCACCCGCAGCGCTGCCCGCGACGGCCGCCTGGGCCTGGTCCTACGCCCGCTCCCTGCCCCCCACGATGAAACAGCGCATCCGCGCCGAGGCCCACGGCTCCTCCCCGAGCTGCCGCCACCGCTCACCGGCCGACACGGACGCGGAGGCCGGCACCGAGTCCGACGCGGACCCGGACGCCGAGACGGCGGCACAGCCGCTTTCCTGACCCCCCGTGACCGCCCTCCCCTGACGCCCCTCCCTATGTAGCGGCGAACTTGCGTACAAAGCCACACGGAGAAGCACCAGGACAAACGAAAGACCCCCAACCATCACTGGTTGGGGGTCTTTTCGCTGTGGGGCTAACAGGATTTGAACCTGTGGCCTCATCCTTATCAGGGATGCGCTCTAACCAACTGAGCTATAGCCCCGCCGCGCTCTGCGGTGTACGACCCGCGCGCTGACCTCTGAAGATTAGCGCACGACGTGGCCAGTCCCAAAATCGATAGTCGGGCGACGTTTGGGACCGCCCCGCGCCTGCACCTCACCCGCGCCGCACCCGCAGTTCACGCGCACGTCACAAGCCCACCGTGAGATCACTGCGAGCTCAGTACCAGCTCAGTACGAACTCACTCGTCCTCTGCGAGCGTCAGCTCGATGCCGCCCACGAAGCCCGCGGAGAGGTTGTAGATGAACGCGCCGAGCGTCGCCAGCGCCGTCGCGAGGACGACGTCGATGACCGCGATGACCGACGTGAACAGCACGACGTTCTGGAGCGACAGGAAGGACTGGAGGTCGAAGCCGTTCGACTCGTTCGAGCCCGTGGCCTCCGAGATCGTGCCGCCGACCGTCGAGAAGACGCCCATCGCGTCCATGACCATCCACAGCACCACCGCCGCCACGATCGTGCAGATGCCCAGCGCGATCGACAGCAGGAAGCTGACCTTCATCACCGACCACGGGTCGGCCTTGGACACGCGCAGGCGTGCCTTGCGGGTGCGCGGCAGGGTGCGCGCGCCCGTGCGCGGGCGGCGTACCGCCCCTGCCGGACCGCCCGACTGTGCCTGTGCTTGTGCCGGCGGGCCCGCCGGAGCGGCCGGCGAGTAGGCCTGCGGCGGGTGGTAGGGCCCCGCGGACTGCTGCGGCTGGCGCTCGCCGGGCAACGGCGATGCCTGCTGCGGCGGCGCTGCCGCACGCTGTGCGGCGGGCTGGGCGCCCGGAGCGGCGGGCGGGGCTGCCGGGCCCGCGCCGCCCCCGTACTGCTGGGTCTGCGGACCTCGGGTGTCCGTCACAGTTCCCCCCTGGGATCCATGCTTGTCGGGCGAGCGTGAGTCGGTCGCGTGCGGCTTGATGGCTTGCAGGTTGGTCGTGTGCGGATCCGTCGCACTGTGTGAAGTGCTGTTCGAACCGCTGGGCGGCGGCTTCGCACCCTGCGCATCAGTCGCACGCGCGGCGGAGCCACGACCGCCGCCGTCCGTTTCCGTACCGGTCGAGGGACCGGACGTACTGCCGGACGACCCGGCGCCCGTGGCTCCGCTCACGATGACTCACTCCTCGCGTTACTCCGACGAGGACTGATCGCCCTCGTCCGTGCCGGTGGTCGCGGCACCCTCGGCCGACTCGTCGACGGCGTCGTCGCCGTCGACCTCCTCGGCCTCACGTCCCGCCTCGGCGTTTCGTGCGATGCCGACCACGGCATCGCGCTTGCCCAGGTTGATCAGTTGGACGCCCATGGTGTCACGGCCCGTCTCCCTGACCTCATTGACCCGCGTACGAATCACACCGCCGGACAGCGTGATGGCGAGGATCTCGTCGGTCTCCTCGACCACCAGCGCACCCACGAGCGAGCCGCGGTCCTCGACGATCTTGGCGGCCTTGATACCGAGGCCGCCGCGACCCTGGACGCGGTACTCGTCGACGTTGGTCCGCTTCGCGTACCCGCCGTCTGTGGCAGTGAACACGAACGTACCGGGTCGAACAACATTCATCGAGAGCAGCTGGTCTCCCTCACGGAAGCTCATGCCCTTGACACCCGAGGTGGCACGGCCCATCGGACGCAGAGCGTCGTCCGTCGCCGTGAACCTGATCGACTGTGCCTTCCTGCTGATCAGCAGGAGATCGTCCTCGGACGAGACGAGTTCGGCTCCGATCAGTTCGTCGTCGGAACCGTCCTCCGTCTCACGGAGATTGATCGCGATGACACCGCCGGAACGCGGCGAATCGTAATCCTTCAGAGGCGTCTTCTTCACAAGACCGCCCTTGGTGGCCAGCACCAGGTAGGGCGCCGCCTCGTAGTCGCGGATCGCGAGGATCTCCGCGATCGCCTCGTCCGGCTGGAAGGCCAGCAGGTTGGCGACGTGCTGTCCACGCGCCTCCCGTCCGGCGTCGGGCAGCTCGTACGCCTTCGCGCGGTACACACGGCCCTTGTTCGTGAAGAACAGCAGCCAATGGTGCGTCGTCGACACGAAGAAGTGGTCGACGATGTCGTCTTCCTTGAGCTTCGTGCCGCGTACGCCCTTGCCGCCACGCTTCTGGGAGCGGTAGTCGTACGTCTTGGTGCGCTTGACGTAGCCGCCGCGCGAGATGGTGACGACGATGTCCTCTTCGGCGATCAGGTCCTCCATGGACATGTCGCCGTCGAAGGGAACCAGCTTGGAACGGCGGTCGTCGCCGAACTTCTCGACGATCGCGGCGAGTTCCTCGCTGATGATGCCGCGCTGACGCACGGGCGAGGCGAGGATCGCGTTGTACTCACGGATCTTCGCCTGCAGCTCGTCGTGCTCGGCGACGATCTTCTGGCGCTCCAGAGCCGCCAGCCGGCGCAGCTGCATCTCGAGGATGGCGTTGGCCTGGATCTCGTCGATCTCCAGGAGGCCCATCAGGCCCTCACGCGCGATCTCCACGGTGTCACTGCGCCGGATCAGCGCGATGACCTCGTCGATGGCGTCCAGGGCCTTCAGCAGGCCACGCAGGATGTGCGCGCGCTCCTCGGCCTTGCGCAGCCTGAAGCGCGTACGCCGGACGATGACCTCGATCTGGTGCGTCACCCAGTGCCGGATGAACGCGTCCAGGGAGAGGGTGCGGGGCACGCCGTCGACGAGCGCCAGCATGTTCGCGCCGAAGTTCGTCTGGAGGTCGGTGTGCTTGTACAGGTTGTTCAGGACGACCTTGGCGACCGCGTCCCGCTTCAGGACGATGACGAGGCGCTGGCCCGTACGGGACGACGTCTCGTCGCGGACGTCGGCGATGCCGCCGATCTTGGCGTCCTTCACCAGGTCGGCGATCTTCTGCGCCAGGTTGTCCGGGTTGACCTGGTAGGGGAGTTCGGTGACCACCAGGCACTGGCGGTTCTGGATCTCCTCGACGTCGACGACCGCGCGCATCGTGATGGAGCCACGACCGGTGCGGTACGCCTCCTCGATGCCCTTGCGGCCCACCACCAGGGCACCGCTGGGGAAGTCGGGGCCCTTGATGCGCTCGATCAGGGCATCGAGCAGCTCCTCGTGGGAGGCCTCGGGGTTCTCCAGGTACCACTGGGCACCGGACGCGACCTCACGGAGGTTGTGCGGCGGGATGTTGGTCGCCATACCGACCGCGATGCCCGCGGAACCGTTGATCAGCAGGTTCGGGAAGCGGGCCGGCAGAACCGTCGGCTCCTGGTTGCGGCCGTCGTAGTTGTCCGTGAAGTCGACGGTGTCCTCGTCGATGTCGCGGACCATCTCCATGGACAGCGGCTTCAGCTTGCACTCGGTGTACCGCATCGCGGCGGCCGGGTCGTTGCCTGGAGAGCCGAAGTTGCCGTTGGAGTCCACCAGCGGCATCCGCATCGACCACGGCTGCGCGAGGCGGACCAGCGCGTCGTAGATCGAGGAGTCGCCGTGCGGGTGGTAGGTGCCCATGACGTCGCCGACGACGCGGGCGCACTTGTAGAAGCCCTTCTCGGGCCGGTAGCCGCCGTCGTACATGGCGTACAGGACGCGGCGGTGGACGGGCTTGAGACCGTCCCGTACGTCGGGCAGCGCACGCGACACGATGACGGACATCGCGTAGTCGAGGTACGAGCGCTGCATCTCGGTCTCGAGCCCGACAGGCTCGACACGCAGCGTGATCTGGCCCTCTTCAGGAGTGCTCGGACCCGTGGGGGAAAGGGGTGTCTCGTCGGTCATTGCTGGTGAAGTTCCTTCCTGGTGCGGTCAGCTGAGACCGACTCAGATGTCGAGGAAGCGGACGTCCTTGGCGTTGCGCTGGATGAACGCGCGGCGTGCTTCGACGTCCTCGCCCATCAGGACCGAGAACAGGTCGTCGGCCTGGGCGGCGTCGTCGAGCGTGACCTGGCCGAGGACGCGGTGCTCCTGGTCCATCGTCGTGATGCGCAGTTCCTCGGCGTTCATCTCGCCGAGACCCTTGAAGCGCTGGACCGAGTCGTCGCGGGTGCGCTTGCCGTTCTGCCGGCCGTGCTCGATCAGGGCGTCGCGCTCGCGGTCCGAGTACGCGTACTCGAAGTCGTCCCGGCCCCACTTGATCTTGTACAGCGGGGGACGGGAGAGGAACACGTGTCCGGCCTCGACCAGCGGGCGCATGAAGCGGAACAGGAAGGTCAGCAGCAGGGTGTTGATGTGCTGGCCGTCGACGTCGGCGTCCGCCATCAGGATGATCTTGTGATAGCGGAGCTTCTCGATGTCGAAGTCCTCGTGCACCCCGGTACCGAACGCCGAGATCAGCGCCTGGATCTCCTGGTTCTGCAGGATCTTGTCGATCCGAGCCTTCTCGACGTTCAGGATCTTGCCGCGGATCGGGAGGATCGCCTGGTACTGCGGGTTGCGGCCGGACTTGGCCGAGCCGCCGGCGGAGTCACCCTCGACGATGAAGATCTCGCACTTCACGGGGTCGTTCGACTGGCAGTCGGACAGCTTGCCCGGCAGCGACGCCGTCTCCAGCAGACCCTTGCGACGCGTGAGGTCACGGGCCTTTCGGGCCGCCACGCGCGCGGTGGCCGCCTGGATGCCCTTGCGGATGATGTCCGAGGCCTCGACCGGGTTGCGGTCCAGCCAGTCGTTGAGGTGCTCGTAGACCGCCTTCTGCACGAAGGTCTTCGCCTCGGTGTTGCCCAGCTTGGTCTTGGTCTGGCCCTCGAACTGGGGCTCGCTGAGCTTGACCGAGATGATCGCGGTCAGACCCTCGCGGATGTCGTCGCCCGTGAGGTTGTCGTCCTTCTCGCGGAGCAGCTTCTTGTCGCGCGCGTACTTGTTGATCAACGAGGTCAGCGCGGCCCGGAAGCCCTCCTCGTGCGTACCGCCCTCATGCGTGTGGATGATGTTGGCGAAGGAGTACACACCCTCGGTGTAACCGCTGTTCCACTGCATCGCGACCTCGAGGGACAGGCTCTTTTCCTTGTCCTCCGCCTCCAGGTCGATGACGGTCGGGTGCACCGCTTCTCCCTTACGGGAGTTGAGGTACGTCACGTAGTCGACGATGCCGCCCTCGTAGTGGTACGAGACGGTCCTGACCTCGTCCTTCTCGTCGGCACCCGCCTCGTCCGCACCGGCTGTGGCCTTCGCCACCTCGCGCTCGTCAGTGAGTTTGATGGTCAAACCCTTGTTGAGGAACGCCATCTCCTGGAAGCGCCGCGAGAGCGTCTCGAAGGAGTACTCGGTGGTCTCGAAGATGTCGGCGTCGGCCCAGAAGGTGACCGACGTGCCGGTCTCGGCCGTGGCCTCGTGCTGCGCCAGCGGAGCCGTTGGGACGCCCAGCTTGTAGTCCTGCGTCCAGCGGTGGCCGTCGGTCCTGACCTCGACGGAGACCCTGCTCGACAGCGCGTTCACGACGGAGACGCCCACGCCGTGCAGACCGCCGGAGACCGCGTAGCCGCCACCGCCGAACTTGCCGCCCGCGTGCAGCACCGTCAGCACGACCTCGAGGGCCGGCTTCCCCTCGGAGGGGACGATGCCCACCGGGATGCCACGGCCGTTGTCGATGACGCGCACGCCACCGTCGGCCAGGATCGTCACGTCGATGGTGTCCGCGTGACCGGCCAGCGCCTCGTCGACGGAGTTGTCGACGACCTCCTGCACCAGGTGGTGCAGGCCACGCTCACCGGTGGAACCGATGTACATGCCAGGTCGCTTGCGGACCGCGTCCAGACCCTCGAGGACGGTGATGGCGCTGGCGTCGTACGAGGCGGTGACCTCGTCGTTCATGGAGGTCGCCTCGGGTTTCGCGCCGGCGTCGGTGGACGGGATGTTCTCGTTGGGGTTGCCGGAATCGGCCACGAAGCGCCCTTTCTGGCACAGCACAGGCCAAGCTCCCGGCCGATGGCCGGAGCGGCTGCGGCGTGTTGCGTTGGGTAAGCCTTAGTCAGCGGTGCACACCATTTCCCGGTGGTCCCCTCCAATGGGGCGGGATTGTCTTCCAGTCTACCGGTAGCGCCGACGGTGATGGGGGTTTGCCGGTACCTGAGTCCGCATGTGCCGCCCTCAACCGGCGTCTCCCGAGTCCCCATATACGGAACGGGGCTCCAAGAGGCTTGGAGAGGCACTCAGCGCTTCCGGGTGTCAACCCTTGGCTACCGGCGAGTCAGTTCGGGATTCGCCAACGCGCGCACCGTCGTCGACCCGCCCCCGCCACCTCGCGCATGTGACGCAGCTCACCCACAGAGTGTGGTGGGGCTCACCCGTAGGTGTCGCCGGGACCCGTGCTCCCAGGAGCCCGCAACGGGCCGAAACGACGGGCCGGACCATGCGGTCCGAGCACCTTGAGGAGCCGCACCCTGCCGTGCCCGAGGTCCTCGTTCAGCCGTGCGACCAACTGCGGTGCGAGCAGCCGCACGTTCGTCGCCCACGCCGTCGAGTCGCAGCGCACGGTCAGCACCCGCTCGTCCTCGTCGTACGACTCCGGCACACAGTGATTGGCCAGGTCCTCACCGACGATCTGCGGCCAGCGGCCCATCACCCCGCCCACCGCGGCGGGCGCCTCCCACCCGCGCTCCGTGACGAGCCGGTTGATCGCCGCACCGAGCGCCATGGGGTCACGGCCGTCACGGCCCGACCCGGACCGCAGACCGGACCCGCGCCGCACCTGCTTCTTCTGCTGCGCCGCGTCCCCACGCGCGCGTGCGGCCTCTTTCGCCGCCCGCAGCGCCACCCGCGCCAGATCCACCCCGGAGGGCTCGGCAGACGGTTTGGGGGCTTCCTCCGGGCCGCCTCCGGACGCGGGCTCCTCGGCCGTCATGCGCGCTCCACCACCCCGTCCGACACCGAGTACCGCGTCCCCGCCAGGACATGCGGTACGTCGTCGTCGACCGCGGCCGTCACCAGCACCTGCTCGCCGGGCGCCACCAGCTCCGCCAGCCGCTCCCGGCGCCGGGTGTCCAGCTCCGCGAACACGTCGTCGAGAACGAGCACCGGCTCGTTCCCCTCGGCCCGCAGCAGGTCGTACGAGGCCAGCCGCAGCGCCAGGGCGTACGACCACGACTCACCGTGGGACGCGTACCCCTTGGCGGGCAGCTCACCGAGCTTGAGATGCAGGTCGTCCCGATGCGGTCCCACGAGGGTGACGCCCCGCTCGATCTCCTGCTTGCGGACCTCGGCCAGGGCCCCCATCAACTGCTCGTACAGGTCATCGCGCGCGTGTGCCTCACCCGGCGCCGACGACTTGTACTCCAGGGCCACCGGACCGCCGCCGGGCGCCAGCTGCTCGTACGCCTTGTCGGCCAGCGGCTGGATCGCGGCGACCAGGTCGAGCCGCTGGGCCAGCAACTCGGCCCCCACGCGCGCGAGATGCTGGTCCCACACGTCGAGCGTCGACAGGTCCATCGTGCGACCGCCGTGCCGCCGGGCCAGCGCCGCCGACTTGAGGAGCGTGTTGCGCTGCTTGAGGACCCGGTCGTAGTCGGAGCGCACCCCGGCCATCCGCGGGAAACGCGCGGTGATCAGCTCGTCCAGAAAGCGGCGCCGCTCACCCGGGTCGCCCTTCACCAGGGCGAGATCCTCGGGCGCGAACAGCACCGTCCGGACGATCCCCAGTACGTCACGCGGTCTGACCTGCGAGGACCTGTTGATGCGGGCGCGGTTGGCGCGGCCCGGGTTCAGCTCCAGCTCGATCAGCTGCTGCCGCTCGCCCTGCTTGACCTGCGCCCTGATGACCGCCCGCTCGGCGCCCATGCGGACCAGGGGCGCATCCGAGGCGACCCGGTGGCTGCCCAGGGTGGCGAGATAGCCGACCGCCTCGACCAGGTTCGTCTTGCCCTGCCCGTTGGGGCCCACGAAGGCGGTGACACCCGGCTCCAGCGGCACCTCGACCTGGGCGTACGAACGGAAGTCGGCCAGCGACAGATGCGTGACGTGCATGGTCGTTCACCGACCTCCCCCGAGCTTGTGGACCGCTGGGCGGCCCTGTGGACTACTTCGACTCGACCGCGTGGCCGCCGAACTGGTTGCGCAGCGCCGCGATCATCTTCATCTGCGGAGAGTCGTCCTGCCGGGACGCGAACCGCGCGAACAGCGACGCGGTGATCGCGGGCAGCGGAACGGCGTGGTCGATGGCGGCCTCCACGGTCCAGCGGCCCTCACCGGAGTCCGCCGCGACACCGCGCAGCCTGTCCAGGTGCTCGTCCTCTCCGAGGGCGTTGACCGCGAGGTCCAACAGCCACGAGCGGATGACGGTGCCCTCCTGCCAGGACCGGAAGACCTCCCGTACGTCCGTGACGGAGTCGACCTTCTCCAGCAGCTCCCAGCCCTCGGCGTACGCCTGCATCATCGCGTACTCGATGCCGTTGTGGACCATCTTCGAGAAGTGCCCGGCGCCCACCTTGCCCGCGTGGACGGCGCCGAAGTCGCCCTTCGGCTTGAGCGCCTCGAAGACCGGCTCCACCTTGGCGATGTCCGCCGCGTCGCCGCCGTACATCAGCGCGTAGCCGTTCTCCAGGCCCCAGACGCCGCCGGAGACGCCGCAGTCGACGAAGCCGATGCCCTTGGCCGCCAGCTCCTCGGCGTGCTTCTCGTCGTCCGTCCAGCGCGAGTTGCCGCCGTCCACGACGACGTCGCCGGGCTCCAGGAGTTCGGCGAGCTCGTCGACGGTGGACTGGGTCGGGGCGCCGGCCGGGACCATCACCCACACCACTCGCGGGGCGCTGAGCTTGCCCACAAGCTCCTTGAGGCTGTGGACATCGGCGACGTCCGGGTTGCGGTCGTATCCGATGACGGTGTGGCCTGCGCGGCGGATCCGCTCGCGCATGTTGCCGCCCATCTTGCCGAGGCCGACGAGACCGAGCTCCATCAGTTGTTCCTTAGGTTGCGACGTGGCATGAGGGCACTCCTGTTGCTCGTACCCACGTCCGAGCCTAAACCCGGACGCTCATGCACATCTGTGGGCATACGCGCTCAGACGTATGCCCCCACCTGCGCTGTTCTCGTCGGGAAGCGATCAGCCGCTCAGCCGCTGAGGCGGACCGGCATGATCAGGTACTTGTACGCCTCGTCCGCCTCGGCGTCCACGGCCGGCTTGCCGCTGAGCAGCGCGGGCTTCGTGGACGTCGTGAACGAGAGCTGGGCCACCGGGGAGTCGATGGCGCTCAGGCCGTCCAGCAGGAACGTCGGGTTGAAGGCGATCGAGACGTCGTCGCCCTCCAGCTGGGCGTCGACCCTCTCCACAGCCTGTGCGTCGTCGCTGGAACCCGCCTCCAGGATGAGCACGCCCTGCTCGAAGCTGAGCCGCACCGGGGTGTTCCGCTCGGCCACCAGGGCCACACGCTTGACGGCCTCCACGAACGGCGCCGTCTCGATCACGGCGATGGAGTTGAACTCCGTCGGGAACAGCGAACGGTACTTCGGGAGGTCGCCCTCCAGCAGCCGCGTGGTCGTGCGGCGGCCGGCGCCCTCGAAACCGATGAGGCCCTCGCCCGCACCGGAGCCGGACAGGGCCAGGATCACGCTGTCGCCGCTCGTAAGGGCCTTGGCGGTGTCCAGGAGCGTCTTGGCGGGCACCAGGGCCACCGCGGACGCCTCCGGGTCCTCCGGCTTCCACAGGAACTCACGGACCGCGAAGCGGTAGCGGTCGGTGGAGGCCAGCGTCACCGTGTCGCCCTCGATCTCGATGCGCACACCGGTGAGGACGGGCAGCGTGTCGTCACGTCCGGCGGCGATGGCCACCTGCGCGGCGGCGGAGGCGAAGACCTCACCGGGCACCGTGCCGGTCGCGGTCGGCATCTGCGGCAGCGACGGGTACTCCTCCACAGGCAGTGTGTGGAGGGTGAAGCGGGAGGAGCCGCACACCACCGTCGCCCGTGAACCGTCTGTGGAGATCTCCACCGGGCGGTTGGGAAGCGCGCGGCAGATGTCGGCGAGCAGCCGGCCGGACACCAGGACCGTGCCCACTTCCTCGACTTCGGCCTCGACCGAGACCCGCGCGGATACCTCGTAGTCGAAGCTCGACAGGCTCAGCTGGCCTTCCTCGGCCTTCAGAAGGAGGCCGGCGAGGACAGGCGCCGGTGGACGGGCCGGGAGGCTGCGTGCCGCCCAGGCAACTGCCTCCGCAAGTACGTCGCGTTCCACCCGGATCTTCACTGTTGCCGCCTCCTGCTGTTGCCGGCGCTTCTCGGCCTGCCTGGCTTCGTCGTCTGTCTCGGTGTCGTCGGTCCCTGTGCTGGGAAGGACACCGGGGAACAGTCTGACGCACAGCACTGACAGTAGGTGCCTGTCGGGTCAAGTCGTGACGAGGGGCAGTCGGGCTCCCGACAGCAAGTTGTGCACAGGACCCGCTTCGAAACGGATATCCAGCTCTCTCTAGTTGCTAGTAGTAGTAGGGGCTGTGGATACCGTGGATAACCCCGTTTTCGCAGCTCAGGCCGCAGATTTTGTCCACCGGCCCTGTGGGTGGAGGCAGTGGATAACCAGGCCTCTCTGTGGAGAACAGAAAGTTCTGCACACTCCATGCACAGGAGAGGGCGACTTCTCCCCAGGGCCGTCCCCAGCTTTGCCCATCTTTCCCACAGCCCAACCCGACACCTTGGTGTGACGCCTTTCACTCGACCCGGTGAGGAGGCGCGTCGGGTTGCCGAACAGTGGACAGAGGTGTGGAGAAGCCGCTGATCGCTGGGGACAACCGGCCGCAGCCTGTGGGCCGCCGGTGGACAACTCCGTGCACAGCCTGTGGATCATTTCTTTGTCCACAGCCTGTGGAGATCTTTTGTCCACCGATCCACAGCCACCTGAGCTGGTCTGATGGTCTATCACCAGCCTGGCCTGTGGACACAGTCTGGACAACTTCCCGGTCCCCAGGGTGTGGACGGGAGAAAGTCACCGAATCTGTGGAGGGTGGCCGTAACCCGGCCCGCATTCGAACAGTGGGTTGCGGCGAGGCAACGGCCGAAGCGCGTCCGGAACGCCGAAGGCGCCCTCGGGAACTCGTCCCGGGGCGCCCTCGGTGCCGTGACTGCGCGGCTGTCAGCCGTTCTTGATGCGGTTGGTCAGCTCGGTGACCTGGTTGTAGATGGAGCGGCGTTCGGCCATCAGCGCGCGGATCTTGCGGTCGGCGTGCATGACGGTCGTGTGGTCGCGGCCGCCGAACTGTGCGCCGATCTTCGGCAGCGACAGGTCCGTGAGCTCGCGGCAGAGGTACATGGCGATCTGGCGGGCGGTCACCAGTGCCCGGCCTCGCGAGGTGCCGCACAGGTCCTCGACCGTGAGGCCGAAGTAGTCGGCGGTCGCCGCCATGATGGCCGGCGCGGTGATCTCAGGGGCCGAGTCCTCGCCGCCCGGGATGAGGTCCTTGAGGACGATCTCCGTGAGGCCGAGGTCCACCGGCTGCCGGTTGAGCGACGCGAACGCCGTCACCCGGATCAGCGCCCCCTCCAGCTCGCGGATGTTGCGCGAGATGCGGGAGGCGATGAACTCCAGGACCTCCGGCGGAGCGTTGAGCTGCTCCTGGACCGCCTTCTTACGGAGGATGGCGATACGCGTCTCCAGCTCGGGCGGCTGGACGTCGGTGGTCAGGCCCCACTCGAAACGGTTCCTCAGCCGGTCCTCCAGCGTCACCAGCTGCCTGGGCGGCCGGTCGGAGGAGAGCACGATCTGCTTGTTCGCGTTGTGGAGCGTGTTGAAGGTGTGGAAGAACTCCTCCTGCGTCGACTCCTTGTCCGCGAGGAACTGGATGTCGTCGACGAGAAGGATGTCCATCTCGCGGTAGCGCTTGCGGAAGCTGTCGCCCTTGCCGTCGCGGATGGAGTTGATGAACTCGTTGGTGAACTCCTCGGAGCTCACGTACCGCACACGCGTGCCGGGGTAGAGGCTGCGCGCGTAGTGCCCGATGGCGTGCAGCAGGTGCGTCTTGCCGAGTCCCGACTCCCCGTAGATGAAGAGCGGGTTGTATGCCTTCGCGGGCGCCTCGGCGACGGCGACGGCGGCCGCGTGGGCGAAACGGTTCGACGCGCCGATGACGAACGTGTCGAACAGGTATTTGGGGTTGAGGCGTGCGGTGGGCTCGCCGGGACCGGGCGTCGGCGCCTGCTTCGAGGACGACTGACCGGGTCCGCCGCGGTGCGAGTGGCCGCCGCCCGACGGCGGCTCCGACAGGTCGCGGCGGCCGTCGCGCTGCTCGTACTCCGAGCGCTGCTGTCCGTAGTCGCCGCGCTGCTGCTCGTACTCGGAGCGCTGCTGTTCGTACGGTGAGCGGTCGCGCGGTGGCTGCTGGCGGTAGTCCGAGGACGGTGACGCGTACGGGTCGCGGTCCGGGAAGCCGAGCCGGGGCTGCTGCCAGCCGTAGTCGTCCTGGGGCGGCCGGGGCCAGGCGCCGGGCTCGGGGCGCTGGTACTCCGAGGGGTAGGCGGGGCGGGCGTTGGGCAGCTGGTCCGGGTGGGAGGGCTGCTGGCCGTCACGTGTCTGAGGGCGCTCGTCGGCGCGGTGGCGGCCGTATCCCTGGTACGGGTCGCGGGCCGGGGGGAGCTCGGGGTCCTCGTAGCGCGACTGCGGCGGGGCGGGGGGCGCGGGCGGGGAGGACTCGCCGACGGAGTCGTCCACGGTGATCGCGATGCGGATCGGCCGGCCGCACTCACGGCTGAGCGTCTCGCTGACGATCGGTGCGAGGCGGCCTTCGAGGACGCCTTTCGCAAACTCGTTCGGTACGGCGAGCAGTGCGGTGTCCGCGACGAGGGCCAGCGGCTGGCAGCGTCTGATCCACCGCTCGTCCTTCACCTCTACGCCCTGTCCGCGGCCCTCGCCGAGGAGTTGTTCCAGCACTCGTGGCCACACTGCGGCAAGATCGGCAGGTACGTCAGCCACAGGGCACGCTCTCTCACGGGTCCCACGAACGTGTGGTTCTGGGACGTATCGGGATGTAAATCGGGTGGGACGGGCGATAGGGAGTCCGGCCACGGTAGTCAGGGCGACGGGTGCGGTTCAAGTTGTTGTCCCCAGCCTGTGGATAGTGTCTCGCCCTGACCGCTGGTTTGACCGGATGGCGTAGCCCCGCGTACCGTGACCAGGTCGAGTTGTCGATGGCTGCTGCCGCCTGCCTCCGATGGGCATAGATCACGTACGAGGTCTCCTACCAGGGACCTTTCAGTGATCGGGAGCGGTGCACTCGGGCGTAAGCGAGCTACTCGTGGGCGCACGGTGACAGCCAAGACGGCACCCCGGTACCTACCGATTCTTTCTGGAGCCCCCGAGTGAGCAAGCGCACCTTCCAGCCGAACAACCGTCGCCGCGCGAAGACCCACGGTTTCCGCCTGCGGATGCGTACCCGTGCCGGTCGCGCGATTCTCGCGAACCGCCGTGGCAAGGGTCGCAGCAGCCTGTCCGCCTGATCCCGATCAGGTCATGACGTCGTGCTGCCTACCGAGCATCGGCTGAGGCGGCGCGAGGACTTCGCGACCGCGGTACGACGGGGTCGCCGGGCCGGCCGCCCGCTTCTCGTCGTCCATTTTCGTAGCGGTACCACGGACCCGCACGCGCCTGGGGAGAGCGCTCCCCCGACGCGTGCGGGTTTCGTCGTCAGCAAGGCAGTGGGCGGCGCGGTCGTACGCAACAAGGTGAGGCGCAGGCTTCGCCACCTGATGCGGGACCGAGTCGCCGAGCTGCCCCCCGGTAGCCTGGTAGTCGTACGAGCGTTGCCCGGTGCGGGTGACGCCGACCATGCACAGCTGGCCCGAGACCTGGACGCCGCTCTGCAGCGGCTGCTGGGAGGGGGCGCGCGATGAAGTACCCGCTGCTGGCTCTGATCAAGTTGTACCAGTGGACGATCAGTCCACTGCTGGGGCCCGTGTGCAAGTACTACCCGTCGTGCTCCCACTACGGCTATTCGGCCATCGACCGGCACGGCGCGGTCAAGGGAACGGCACTCACGGCCTGGCGCATCCTGCGGTGCAACCCGTGGTCGCTGGGCGGTGTGGACCATGTCCCGCCGCGCAAGCGTCCGCGGTGGCACGAAATGCTGCGCAACACCTGGCGTGCACGCAAGGGCGGGACCTCCGCCGCCGGCGCGGCCATCGAGGGGCAGAATCCTTCGAGCCCGGCCGCCGAGACCCCGTCCCATGTCCAAGGAGCATGATTAGTGGACACGATTGCCAGCATTTTCAGCTTCATCACGACACCCGTTTCCTGGGTCATCGTCCAGTTCCACAGTGTGTACGGCGCGATCTTCGGCGACGACACCGGTTGGGCCTGGGGCTTGTCCATCGTGTCCCTGGTGATCCTGATCCGCATCTGTCTGATCCCGCTCTTCGTGAAGCAGATCAAGGCGACCCGGGCCATGCAGACACTGCAGCCCGAGATGAAGAAGATCCAGGAGCGCTACAAGAACGACAAGCAGCGCCAGTCCGAAGAGATGATGAAGCTGTACAAGGAGACGGGCACCAACCCGCTCTCCTCGTGCCTCCCCATCCTGGCGCAGTCCCCGTTCTTCTTCGCCCTCTACCACGTGCTCAACAGCATCGCGAACAACGACACCATCGGTGTGATCAACAAGGGTCTGCTGGAGAGCGCGCAGAAGGCGCATGTCTTCGGCGCCCCGCTGGCCGCGAAGTTCACCGACAGCTCCGCAGACGTCACGGCGCTCGACGCCACGCTGACCAACGTGCGCATCGTCACCGCGATCATGATCGTCCTGATGTCGGCGTCGCAGTTCTACACGCAGCGCCAGCTGATGACGAAGAACGTCGACACCACGGTGAAGACGCCGTTCATGCAGCAGCAGAAGATGCTGATGTACGTCTTCCCGATCATGTTCGCCGTGTTCGGCATCAACTTCCCGGTCGGTGTCCTCGTCTACTGGCTGACCACCAACGTGTGGACCATGGGCCAGCAGATGTACGTCATCCGCAACAACCCGACCCCGGGCAGCACGGCTCAGGCCGCCTACCTGGAGCGCCTGCACAAGCACGTCACGCACCACGGCAAGACCCGCAGCCGCGGTGAGCGCGCCATCGTGAAGGCCATCGTCGCCAAGGGCCGTGACCGCAACGAGTTCGAGCGCAAGTTCATCAACGGTCTGAACAAGGCGGGTCTGGCGGCCCAGCCCGACGGCACGGTGACGAAGGGCGTGAACCCGGAAGTCGCCGAGACCGAGGACGGTACGCCAGGCACCGGCGCCGCCAAGCGCCAGCAGCCCAAGCGTCAGAGCAAGTCCCAGCGTCAGGGCGGTGCGAAGCCCGCAGGCGGTTCCGAGCCGGAGACCCCCACGACGTCGCTGACCAAGTCCGACGAGCCCGAGGACGCCAAGCCGGCGGGAGGAGCCGCCAAGCAGGCCGCCTCCAAGCCCGGTTCCGGTGCCCGCAGCAAGGCACAGTCCGGACAGCGCAAGGGTCCGCAGCGCCCCAAGTCCCCGTCCAAGAAGTAAGAAGGAGTCCATCCCGTGACGGAAGGCACCACCACCTCCGCCGCAGCCGAGGGTGTCGACACCCTGTCCCGCCTGGAGCAGGAGGGCGAGATCGCGGCGGACTACCTCGAGGGTCTGCTGGACATCGCCGACCTCGACGGCGACATCGACATGGACGTCGAGGCCGACCGCGCCGCTGTCTCGATCATCAGCGACGCGGGCGGTCGCGACCTGCAGAAGCTGGTCGGCCGGGACGGCGAGGTGCTGGAGGCTCTCCAGGAGCTCACCCGTCTGGCCGTGCACCGGGAGACCGGTGACCGCAGCCGGCTGATGCTCGACATCGCGGGCTACCGCGCCAGGAAGCGTGAGGAGCTCTCGGAGCTGGGCGCCAAGGCCGCGGCCGAGGTCAAGAGCTCCGGCGAGCCCGTCAAGATGAACCCGATGACCCCGTTCGAGCGCAAGGTCGTGCACGACGCGGTGAAGGCCGCCGGCCTGCGCAGCGAGTCCGAGGGCGAGGAGCCCCAGCGCTTCGTCGTCGTCCTTCCTGCCTGATCGGTACGTACGTCCCTCCGGCCCCGTCTGTTGCGCAGACGGGGCCGACCTTTGTCAGCCTGTAGTTCCTGATCAGCGCCCAGTGCGCTTATGCGGTACGGAAGGACGGTCCCCCGTGACGGAGGCAGCGGAGCTCCCCCCGGCGCCCGAGCAGGCGCGCGAGGTGTTCGGCGATCGCTTCGCGGACGCGGTCCGATACGCGCAGCTGCTCGCGGAGGCGGGTGTGCAGCGCGGTCTGATCGGACCGCGTGAGGTGCCCCGCCTGTGGGAGCGGCACCTGCTGAACTGTGCGGTGCTCTCCGAGGTCGTGCCCGAGAACGTGACCGTGTGCGATGTCGGCTCGGGCGCCGGCCTCCCCGGCATTCCGTTGGCGCTGGTCCGGGAGGATCTGAAGATCACGCTGCTTGAACCCCTGCTGCGGCGGACCACCTTCCTCACCGAAGTCGTGGAGCTGCTGGGCCTGGACCATGTCACGGTCGTCCGAGGCCGGGCCGAGGAAGTCATGGGGACGCTGCATCCGGTTCATGTGGTGACGGCGCGTGCCGTGGCCCCGCTGGACCGGCTGGCCACCTGGGGCATTCCTCTGCTGCGTCCGTACGGGGAGATGCTCGCGCTCAAGGGGGAGGCCGCCGAGGAGGAGCTGAAGGCCTCGGCCACCGCGCTGAGCAAACTCGGGGCGGTCCAGACGTCCATCCTCCATGTGGGCGAAGGCGTGGTGGATCCGTTGTCCACTGTCGTCCGGGTCGAGGTCGGGGAGAGTCCCGGTGGAGTGCGGTTCGCGGCGAAGCGGGCCAAGGCCGCGCGCACGGGGCGGACGCGGCGCCGACGCTGAGCTTGGAGAGTTGGCGGCTGTCTCAGGACGGCTGAATGCTGGGGAACTCCCGGCTCCCGCAGGACGGAGCCGGGAGTTTTTCGTCACGTTCGTTGATCCGTCCTGACGACGAGCCGTACTCCACACAAGCAGTCAAACCTATACATCTCGGAGTGTCGCGCCTCCGTTGTCCTCGCGGCTGGGCATCTTGTTTCACGTGAAACGTCGCTCACTGCTGCACGGCATCATCAGCCGCGGCCGGGCCGCGGCCGCCCCCCGCGACCGAAAGCCTCCTCGTTCACTCGGAGAGGTAACGGAGTTGTCCACAGAGGTGGATTTCTCCACAGAACAGCAGGCCTCACTGGTTCACGACCCCGAAGGCATGGCAGGCTCTGTTCATTGCGAGCCTGAAGTCGAGGAGAGTGAATCCTTGCGGTCCAACGCCAACATCGCGGGACCGATGACCGATCCGGTCCCCGGTCCCCGTACCGAGTCGATCGGGGCGGATGTTTCACGTGAAACACCGCCCCCGATGGACGACACTCCCATCGGTCGTGCTGCCCAATTGGCGGTGGAGGCTCTGGGGCGGGCCGGCGAAGGCCTGCCACGGCCGGAGCAGACCCGCGTCATGGTGGTCGCCAACCAGAAGGGCGGAGTGGGGAAGACGACGACAACCGTCAACCTTGCCGCCTCGCTGGCCCTGCACGGGGCCCGCGTTCTGGTCGTGGACCTCGACCCTCAGGGCAACGCTTCCACGGCACTGGGGATCGACCATCACGCCGATGTTCCTTCCATCTATGACGTGTTGATCGACAGCAGGCCACTCTCGGAAGTCGTTCAGCCGGTCCCCGATGTCGAGGGCCTCTTCTGCGCACCCGCCACGATCGATCTCGCCGGTGCGGAGATCGAGCTGGTGTCCCTGGTAGCACGAGAGAGCCGGCTTGAGCGAGCGATCCAGGCGTACGAGCAGCCCCTGGACTACATCCTCATCGACTGCCCGCCCTCGCTCGGTCTGCTGACGGTCAACGCACTGGTCGCCGGTGCCGAGGTCCTCATCCCGATCCAGTGCGAGTACTACGCGCTGGAAGGTCTGGGTCAGCTGCTGCGGAACGTCGATCTGGTACGGGCCCATCTGAACCCCGACCTTCATGTCACGACGATCCTGCTCACCATGTACGACGGCCGGACGCGCCTCGCGTCCCAGGTCGCGGACGAGGTGCGCAACCACTTCGGCGACGAGGTGTTGCGGACGAGCATTCCGCGCTCGGTCCGTATTTCCGAGGCGCCGAGCTACGGACAGACGGTGCTCACCTACGATCCAGGATCGAGCGGTGCCCTGTCCTACCTTGAGGCGGCCCGGGAAATCGCGCTGAAGGGTGTCGGCGTCAGCTATGACGCGCAGCACGTCCACATCGGCGCACAGAGCGAACAGAGCATCGTGGAGGGGATCCAGTGAGCGAGCGACGGAGGGGGTTGGGCCGTGGTCTCGGCGCACTGATCCCAGCTGCACCGACCGGAGACAGGCCGACGCCACCGGCGATGGGGGGTGCCTCCACCTCACCGGCGGCGGTACCCGTACTCACCGCCGAACGCGGAGTGGCTGCGGCGAGGGTGGCCACGCTGCCGCCTGTTTCACGTGAAACAGAGGATGCGCTCTCGAACGAGTTCGGGGAGGTCCCGGCGCCTCCTATCGGTGCCCACTTCGCCGAGCTCCCCATCGACTTCATCACGCCGAACCCGCGACAGCCGCGTGATGTGTTCGACGAGGACGCGCTGGCGGAGCTGGTCACCTCCATCAAGGAGGTCGGTCTCCTCCAGCCGGTCGTCGTGCGACAGGTGGGTCCCACCAGCTACGAGCTCATCATGGGCGAGCGGCGCTGGCGGGCCTGCCGGGAAGCGGGCCTTGAGGCGATCCCGGCGATCGTGCGGGCCACGGAGGACGAGAAGCTCCTCCTGGACGCGCTGCTGGAGAACCTTCACAGGGCTCAACTGAACCCGCTGGAAGAGGCAGCCGCCTACGACCAGTTGCTCAAGGACTTCCACTGCACGCACGATCAGCTGGCGGACCGGATCGGCCGTTCCCGCCCGCAGGTCTCCAACACCCTGCGCCTGCTGAAGCTCTCGCCGGCGGTCCAGCGCCGAGTCGCCGCCGGAGTTCTCTCCGCCGGACATGCCCGGGCGCTTCTCTCCGTCGACGACTCGGAGGAGCAGGACCGGCTGGCCCATCGGATCGTGGCCGAGGGGCTCTCGGTGCGGGCCGTCGAGGAGATCGTGACCCTCATGGGCTCGCGGCCCAAGGCGGCCGCACGGGCCAAGGGGCCACGGGCCGGTGCCCTGGTGTCTCCGGCGCTGACTGATCTCGCCGGCCGTCTCTCGGACCGCTTCGAGACGCGGGTGAAGGTCGACCTGGGACAGAAGAAGGGCAAGATCACCGTCGAGTTCGCCTCGATGGAGGACCTGGAGCGCATCCTCAGCAGCCTGGCCCCGGGTGAGGGGCCGGTTCTCCAGAAGAGCCTCCTGGACGACGACTCCGAGGAATCGGAGGACTGAGCCCTCGGCCGGCCGGGCGGTTTCCGCTCGACCGGCGGCCAGAGCGGGTCGTGTCCGGTGGGTACCGGAACCCGGCCCGCTCTTTGCTTTCAGGCGGTATCGATGCAATGACTTGGTGGATACGATGCGTTCGGGTATGGCACATCCACCTGGCAGCACCTCTGAGTGGGGAGGCGGGGGCCATGCGAACGGTGAGCCGCACCGGACTGGTGAGCGCAGGCCTGGGACTGGGCGCCGTCGGCGGTTTCGTCGGCAGTCTGCTCAGGGAACGGAGTGCTCTGACAGCCGCCCGCGACGCTGCGGGTGAAGGAAGCGAGGAACAGCCTCCATGGGGCGTCGGCTCGTACCGCTCACGTTGGACAACCTTCAGGACCTTCCCCAGCGCTGCCGCGCGTGTGTCTTCTGGGAACTGGACCCCGTCAGCGGGGAAGCCGCGGTAAAGGCGGGCACACCCGCCCTGGAGAAGGAAGCGTGGATCTCGGCCGTCCTGCTCGACTGGGGTTCCTGCGGCCGTGTCGTCTACGTCGACGACAATCCGGTGGGGTTCGTGCTCTACGCGCCTCCCGCCTACGTTCCCCGGTCCACGGCGTTTCCTACGAGCCCGGTCTCACCGGACGCGGTGCAGCTGATGACCGCCTTCATCATGCCGGGCTACCAGGGGCAGGGGCTGGGGCGTGTGATGGTCCAGACGGTTGCCAAGGATCTTCTGCGCCGGGGCTTCAGGGCGATCGAGGCCTTCGGAGACGCCCGTTGGAAGGAGGCGGTCTGCGTTCTGCCCGCCGACCATCTGCTGGCTGTGGGCTTCAAGACGGTGCGCTTCCATCCCACGCATCCTCGGTTGAGGCTGGAGCTGCGGACGACGCTCTCCTGGAAGGAAGACGTGGAGATGGCGCTGGACCGGCTGCTGGGAGCCGTACAGAAGGAACCGGTGCTTCGGCCGCTCTAGAGACTGAAACACGAGTGGGCCGACCCTTTCGGGTCGGCCCACTCGTGTTTCACGTGAAACATCGACTGCTGCATCGACTATGAGATGAAGTCCTCAAGGTCACGCACGATCGCGGCCTTCGGCTTTGCGCCGACGATGGTCTTGGCGACCTCGCCACCCTGGTACACGTTCAGAGTCGGGATGGACATCACACCGTACTTGGCGGCGATACCCGGGTTTTCGTCGATGTTGAGCTTGACGACCTCGATCTTGTCGCCGTACTCGGCGGCGATCGCCTCGAGCGACGGCGCGATCTGGCGGCACGGTCCGCACCAGGCGGCCCAGAAGTCCACCAGGACGGGCTTGTCGTTCTTGAGGACGTCCTCGTCGAAGGAGTCTTCGGTCACGTTCTTCAGGGTGCCGGCCACAGAGGGCTCCTTAACTCGATGCTGCGGTGGGGCGGATGGGGGTCAGACAGCGGTCTTCTCGGGCTCGGCCTGCTGCTCGCTGTCCGCCAGGTCGGCGAGGAATCGCTCGGCGTCCAGCGCGGAGGAGCAGCCGGTGCCGGCCGCGGTGATCGCCTGGCGGTAGGTGTGGTCGACCACGTCACCGGCGCCGAAGACACCGCTCAGGTTCGTCCGGGTCGAGGGCGCGTCGACCTTCAGGTAGCCCTCTTCGTCGAGGTCCAGCTGCCCCTTGAAGAGCTCGGTGCGCGGGTCGTGGCCGATCGCGATGAACAGGCCCGTCACGGCCAGGTCCGACAGCTCGCCGGTCTTGAGGTTGCGCAGCTTCAGGCCGGAGAGCTTCGGGTCGCCCTGGATCTCGGCGATCTCGCTGTCCCAGACGAAGCGGATCTTCGGGTCAGCGAAGGCGCGCTCCTGCATCGCCTTGGACGCGCGCAGGGTGTCCCGGCGGTGGACGATCGTCACCGACTTGGCGAAGCGGGAGAGGAAGGTCGCCTCCTCCATCGCGGTGTCGCCGCCGCCGATCACGGCGATGTCCTGGTCCTTGAAGAAGAAGCCGTCGCATGTCGCACACCAGGAGACGCCGCGGCCGGACAGGGCGTCCTCGTTCGGCAGGCCGAGCTTGCGGTGCTGCGAGCCGGTGGCGACGATGATGGCCTTCGCCCGGTGCACGGTGCCGGCGGTGTCGGTGACGGTCTTGATGTCACCCGCCAGGTCGACGGCGACGATGTCGTCCGGAACGAGCTCGGCGCCGAAACGCTCGGACTGGGCACGCATGTTGTCCATGAGCTCGGGGCCCATGATGCCGTCCTGGAAGCCGGGGAAGTTCTCCACCTCGGTGGTGGTCATGAGCGCACCGCCGGCGGTGACGGCGCCCTCGAAGACCAACGGCTTCAGCGACGCGCGTGCGGTATAGAGCGCTGCCGTGTAGCCGGCAGGCCCGGAGCCGATGATGATCACGTTACGGACGTCGCTCACGGCGTGTTTCCTCGTTTCTGGACGGCTTCGTACGACCGGTGGGAGCCTCTCTCAGAACTCTCACCCCACCCAACGGATCCTACGGGGCGCGCATTCCCGCTGTGTCCGGGCACACAGGGGCGCCACTCGGTACGGGATACCGGGGAGGGGGCGGAGGGAGGAGCTGAAGCGTCCGCACTCAGGGATGCGCGTAGGACTGCTTCAGCAGAACCTTCGGCTGCACCGAAGGGCGAGTCACACAAGCCGAGTCGACGACGTAGGCGGTGACGCGGGTCTTGTCGCCCGCGGCGGGCAGCACCACGAGATACGCGTCCGTGCCGTCGTAGGTGCCTTCGTCGACACCGAGGATGGTGGGGTTACCGCGACCGATGCCCTCCATGATGCAGTCAGGGGCCGTGAGTACCCGCTTGATGCGGGGATCGCCAGTGGCCTGCATCTCGCTCTTCTTGCCGCCCTGACTCTTGAGGAGCTTAGTGACCTGGTTCTCGACCTTCTGCCCGGAGAACGTGCTTGCAGCCTCGGGCTGATTGTTGTCATCGCCCAGTGATGACAACAGCAGAGAGCCGAGGCCCAGGGCGGCAGCCGTGAAAACCGTACTCAGAACGATGGTCCGGCGCCGCCCGCGTCGCGCGTTGCCCTTGCGCCCCGGCCCGGTCGTCGCGTGAGCGTGACCGGTGGGACGATCCGTGGACCGGTCGGCGGGAGGCGATGTTTCACGTGAAACATGCGCGGCCTCGGTCTCGCCGGACACTGCACCGGCCACGCCCACCGACACAGGAGTGGTCACGGCATCAGGGGCTGCGGCATGCAGTGGAGCCTCAGCGGCGAGCGCGGCGTCGATCCGGGCGGCGATGTCGTCGGGCATGCGCGCCGGACCCGGCACCGAGCCGAGCAGGCCTTGGATCTCCTCCAGCGAGGCGTACACCTCGGCGCAGAGAACACACGCGTCCAGATGCCGTCGTACGTCGGTGGTCCGGGACGGTGTGAGCAGGCCCTCGGTGAGGTCGGAGATCTCCGTGACGTCCGGGTGCCCGGCCGTGTCGGTCGTGGATGTCACGCTCGCCCACCTCCGCCCTTCACAGCAGCTGAATCGCTTGGCCCTGCATCCGTTGGTCCCGCTGCGGGTGGGACGGATGTCCCCTCCGCCCGGTTCCGTCCGTCACCCGATTCCTTGCCGTGACCGGATTTTTCCGGCCGCAGATGGGTGAGCAGCGGCAGCAGTCTGGCTCTGCCCCGGGCGCAGCGGCTCTTCACCGTCCCGGTGGGTACGTCGAGGACACGGGCGGCCTCCGCGACCGGGTAGCCCTGCATGTCCACCAGGACGAGGGCGGCGCGCTGGTCGGGAGGGAGGGTGCCGAGCGCCTCGATGAGCTGGCGGTGCAGATCGTTGCGCTCGGCCGGCGCCGAGGCCGACTCGTGCGGTTCGAGCAGCTGCTCCAGCCGTTCGGTGTCGTCGACCGGTGACGTCTTGCGGGAGGCGGCCTTGCGGGCGCGGTCGAGGCAGGCGTTCACGGTGATGCGGTGCAGCCAGGTCGTGACGGCCGAATGGCCCCGGAAGGTGTGGGCAGCCCGGTAGGCGGAGACGAGGGCGTCCTGGACGGCGTCAGCGGCCTCCTCGCGGTCCCCCAGCGTCCGCAGGGCCACCGCCCAGAGCCGGTCGCGGTGACGCCGCACGAGCTCACCGAAGGCGTCGGGGTCACCGTCGACATGGCGGGCGAGGAGATCCTGATCGCTCACTCCGTCGAACGCGGCGCCTTCCGCCATGGAACCCCTTCCCCTCAGTGATGCGTCAGCCGCTGAACTTCAGGTCTGTTATGGCCTGCTTGTAGCCCGAGTCGCTGAAGGAATCACCAGCCGCGTACGGAAGGGCGGTGAACCAGACCAGCACGTACTGGCTCTTCACTGGCTTGGCGACAGCCACCTTCGCGGTGGTGCCGGTCGTCGTCACCGTACCGAGCTTCGTCATCGAGGTCAGAGGGACGGACGAACTCGGTGAATCCGTCGCGTACAGAGTGACCGTCGTGTGATCCCCGTCGAAGAGGAGCCCTATCGAAGCGGCCGAGACCTCTTGGGCCGAGCCGAAGTCGTAGACGATGCCCACTCCGGGCTTGTACGCCGGGTTCATGTCCGGACCGTCTTTGTAGCTCGCGGTCCGCCAGTACGTCGAGCTGCTGTTGTCGTATGTCTTGCCGACGTCGGCCGGGTGCTGGGCGCTGCCCTTGGCGACATACTCCTCGGCACCCTGGATCTTCAGCGTCGTGACCGGCTTGGCTGTCGCGCCGCCCTTTTCGTTCTCGTCCGGTGTCTGCGTCTGGTTGGTGTCGTCGGAGCCGCCCTGGTCGAGGAGCGCGTCCGCCAACTGCCAGCTTCCCAGGCCCAGTGCGGCGATCAGGAGCGCTGACACGGCCCACTTCAACGCCTTGCCGGTACGGCTCTGCAGCGGAGGCGGTGGGGTCGGCAGGGGCTGCGTGAGGCCCGGGCGGGGCGCCTGGCGGCCGTACGAGCCCTGCTGGTAGGTCGTGCGCTGGTAGTCGGGCGGGGCCGTGAACACCGGCTCCGGCGGGCGGATGCGGGGCATCTCACCGATCGCCTTGACGAGTTCCTCGGGTGTCGTGCACGCGGACTCGTGCCGCGAGGCGGTGGCGCCGTCGTTGGCGAGCGCGCGCATGGCGAGCTCCGACAGACCGCGGTGGACTCCGGCCCGGACCTGGTCGGGCGCGATGAGACCGACGCCCTTGGGTAGCCCGGACAGGCCGTACGCGTCGTTCTCGTACGGCCAGCGCTGAGTGAGCGCCGCGTACAGCAGGGCGCCGATCGCCTCCGTGTCGGTGCGCTGCGGGGTGTCGGAAGTGATGCCGCGCAGCGCGGCGTTGACCGCGAGGCCGCGCACGCGCCACTGGCCGGACGAACTCCGCAGGATGGTCCCCGGGGTCAGGCGCAGATGCGCGAGGCCCTCACGGTGGGCGGCCGCCATGGCGGAGGCGATCTGGCTGACCATCTGGTAGGCGTCGTGCGCCTCCAGCGGGCCTGCGGCCAGAAGCGCCGTCAGCTCCGTGGCGTCGGGCAGCCACTCGTGGACCACGTACACGAGATCGTTCTCCTCGACGGCGTCGAGGACCTGCACGAAGCGTGGGTCGCCGAGCAACGCCGAGGAGCGGGCCGCGGCCAGCACGGAACGCGCTCTTGAATGGTCCGCGGGCAGGATGTGCACTCCGACGGCGCGACGCAGTTTCTCGTCGACCGCGCGCCAGCTGCTGAATCCGTCCAGACGGGTGACGCACTCCTCCAGGCGGTAGCGCCTGGCGAGTTTGTGGCCGCTGTGCAGTTCGGGCGGTGAGGCCTTTTCGGGACTCTCGGTCCCGCCGCTCCCCTGTGCCTCGTCGTTCTCCGTGTCCCGCTCCCGGTTCTGGGCCACGCCGTCGGCCGTGGACTCGTCCGCCTGCGCGGTCAGCGGCTCGTCGCCGCTGTTGTCTGCCACGTCGACGGCAGCCGTGCTCCGTTCCGCCACCGTCGCTCCTGCCTCCCCATTCGTTGCGAGCTCTCCGACGCCAAACCCAATTGTGCCCACAGTCCGCCCCTCTGCACGACACGCGGTGGCGGACGATGGTTGTGCGCCTGCCCCCGACTCACCGCCCCAGTCGCCCGCGCACCATACCCACCAGCGAGTTGAGTTCCTCGATGCGCATACGGCGGGCGGCGACGTAGAAGACGACGAGGAGGACGGCACCGCCGCCGAGCAGGGCGGCGAACGAGCCGCCGACGCCCTGGCCCAGTGTGCGGCCGATGCCGTAGCAGGCAGCGCCGCTGAGCAGCGCGGCCGGTACCGAGGCGATGCTCAGCCGGGCGTACGTCCGCAGCACGCGGGTGCCGTCGAGGTCGCCGTCCAGCCGCTTACGCAGCCGGTTCCAGGCGACGCCGACTCCGATCGCGTACGCGAGGCCGTACGAGGCAGCCATGCCGACCACGGCCCAGCGGGCCGGGAGCAGGAAAAAGCAGAGGGCGGAGGCCGTCGCGTTGACGGCGGCCACGATCACCGTGTTGTAGAAGGGGGTGCGGGTGTCCTCGTACGCGTAGAAGGCGCGCAGGACGACGTACTGCACGGAGTACGGGATCAGGCCGAGGGCGAAGGCCATCAGCATGAAGCCCATGTTGGTGGCTTCGGTGATGCCCGAGGAACCGAAGATCAGGGTGCACATCGGGATGCCGAGGGCGACGAAGCCGAAGGCGATGGGCACGATCGCGACGGCGGTGGTGCGCAGGCCCTGGGAAATGTCGTCGCGGACCGCGCCGCCGTCGCCCTCGTGGGCCGAGCGCGCCAGTCGCGGTAGCAGGGCCGCCATCAGGGAGACCGTGATGATGGCCTGCGGCAGGCCCCAGACGAGCTGGGCGTTGGCGTAGGCCGCGAAGCCGGTGCCCTTGACCGTGGGGTTCTCGCCGGCGGCGGCGGTGGCCAGCTGGGTGACGACGAGCGCGCCCGCCTGGTTGGCGAGGACGAACAGGATCGTCCACTTGGCGAGCATCGCCGCCTTGCCGAGGCCGTGGCCCTTCCAGTCGAAGCGCAGCCGCATCCTGAAGCCGGTCTCGCGCAGATACGGGATCATCGCGAGGGCTTGGACAACGAGGCCGAGCAGCACGCCGATGCCGAGGAGCCGCTGGCCCTCCGGCGGGATGGTGGTGACCTCCATGCCGGAGTCCGCCGCGCTGCCGTATACCCAGATGAACATGCCGAGGGTGATGATGATGACGACGTTGTTCAGGACCGGCGTCCACATCATCGCGCCGAACTTCCCGCGCGCGTTGAGGATCTGTCCCATCACGACATGGATGCCCATGAAGAAGATGGTGGGCAGGAAGTAGCGGGTGAAGGTGACGGCTGTCTCGTTGGCCGCCGGATTGTAGGCGATCTCCACAGAGAGGGCGCGGACCAGCAGGGGCGCGGCGAACACCGCGAGTGCGGTGAGTGCGGCGAGGGCCACCATGACGAGAGTCAGCAGACGGTTTGCGAACGCCTCGCCGCCGTCGTCGTCATCCTTCATGGCGCGGACGAGCTGTGGCACGAAGACGGAGTTGAGGCCGCCGCCCACGGTCAGGATGTAGATCATCGTGGGCAGTTGGTAGGCGACCTGGAACGAGTCGCCCAGCATGCCGAGGCCGAGGGCCGACACGATCAGCGCCGACCGGATGAAGCCGGTGAGGCGGGAGACCATCGTGCCCGCCGCCATGACGGCGCTCGACTTCAGCAGGCCCGCGGCACGACCGCCCTTCTTGGGAGCCGCCGGTGCCGCAGCGGGGGCGGGTGCCGCCGTCGGGGTGAGCTGCATCGTGGCGTCGGACGCCGGGACCTGGGCCCACGGCTCGGGGCCGTTGCCCGGGGCGGGCGAGGGGGACGGGCCGGGGACCGCGGGGGGCCCCACCGGCGGCTGTCCGCTGCCCTGTTGCTGGTCCCGGAACAGATGCGCGAAGGCGTCCGGCTCGTGCCGTTGTTCGCCGGCCTGGCTGACCAGGGCGTCGACGCCCACGTACTGGGTGGTGCGGGGGTCGTCGCCGTACGGCAGGTACTGGGTGGCCGCGTCCGGTTCGGGGGCCGGGGTCTGGGCCCACACCTGAGGGTCGGGAGCGTACGGCGACTGGGCGGGCTGTCCGTAGAGCGGGGGCTGCGGCTGGTAGGTGCCGGCCGGCGGCGGGGGATGCGCGGCGCGGTCGTAGAGCGCCTCGGCCACCGGGTCCTGGGCGGAGAGGTCCTGGGCCCGGTAGGGGTCCTGGGTGTAGGCGTCCTGGGTGTAGGCGTCCTGGAGGTACATGTCCGCAGGGGGCTGCGCCGGCACCTGGCCGTGCTCGGGCGGCGGGCCCTCGGGGTAGCCCGAGCTGCCCGCGTCCTGGCCGCGGTCACCGTCGTACGGCGCGTTCATGGATACCCCACCTCATCGTTTGCCGGCCCACCGGCCACGACATCGCTCAACGGTCCACTCTCTCACCCGTCCCGGACGGGTCGGCGCTTTCCGGTGCGGTGTTCGGCGTCGGGTCACTCGGCTGCTCCGGGGCGTCTGCCCGCAACGCTGTGTCCGACTCCCCCTGGGGACGGCTCTCGGAGTCGGCGTGGCTCTCGTCGGCTCCGTCGCCCTCCGTGGCCCCGTCCTCGTGCCCGTCACCGGACTCCTCGGCGCGCCGGGCGGCGGCGCGCTTGCGCTGGGTGTACATGCGCAGGCCGGCGAGCACGAGCAGCAGGAAGCCGCCGCCGATGACCAGCATCACCGTGGGCGTGATCTCGGTGGCCCGCACGTCGAAGGAGATGGGGGGGCCGTACGGCTGGCCACCCTTCGTGTACAGCTGGGCGATCACAGCCACCGGGCCGTTGGCGTTGGACGACGTGGTGAACTTCACCGACTGGCTGTGCCCGCCGGAGACTGCGACGTCCTGCTCCTGATAGTCCTTGCCGCCGACCTTGAGCCGGGTCGGGTTGGTCGATGTGACCCGCAGTACGAGGTTGTCGACGGGCTGCACGAGGTTGTTCTGGACCGTCACCGGGATCGTGGCGCTGCGGCCGGAGAGCTTCGTCTCGGACTTCTTGATCAGGTTGACCTGTTGGGTCAGTTCTTCGAGGTAGGAGTCCACACTGCTGCGGAAACTGTCCGCCGCGCCGGACCGGCCGCGCCAGGACGTGGCCATCTCACGATTGATGGCCCGCCCGAAGGGGGTCTCCACACGGGTCTTGTCAGTGAGGATGATCTTGAAGTTGCCGAGCTTGTCCTGCGTGGTCGCGATCTTCGTGAAGGCCGACTGCGGCAGCTGCTGCCGGCGCAGCGTGGCGGAGTACGACGACGCCGAGGGCACCTTGGTGGAGGCGCCCGGGTCCGGCTTGGTGCCGGCGGTCGCGGTGAGTTCCTGGGACTGGGACCAGTTCCCGTTCTGGAGGGCGGTGACTGCCTCCGCCATCGTCTGGGCCTGGCTCGCGGACGGCATGCGCTGCGGGGCGACGACCGTGGTGCGCTGCTTGTCAGTCTGGAGCGTGGCCGTGAGGCTCTGGGCGAGGAACTTCTGTACCGCGAGCGTGGAGCCGTCGGCGTTCGTCATGTCGCCCTGGAAGGCCGTGGACATCCGCATGTCCGCGACCACCGCCGTGGTGCCGCCGCCGATGGGGCGGGCCGCCGAGGGCGTGTATGGCAGATCGCCGGTCTCTTTCAGGCTGTCGCTGCGCGCGATCACCTTGTCGGCGCCCGCCGAGGTGGCGATCTTGACGATCGACGGGTCGACGGCTCCGTTCACCGGCCAGGCGAAGTCGGTGCTGGGGGTGACGTGGAGGATCGTCTCCACGGTGCTGGCGGCGACATCCGTGGCGCTCTTGAGGTGGCTCAGGGTGCCGGTGACGTTCTTGCCGTTGTGCGCGATGGAGGCGAGGTCGGGGTCGGCGAAGGGGAGGGCGACGACCTCCTTGCCCTCGACCGCGTCCTGGAGTTCGGCGAGCCACTGCTTGGCGACCGTCTGACCGGCGCCGGGCGTACTGGTGCCGCCGGCACCCTGCACACCGTAGCTGCCGATCATCGCGTCGACGGAGGCCAGCAGGTCGGGATCGATCACCCAGGTGACGTCGAGGTCCTTGCCCAGGGACAGCATCTGCTGCAGGCGTCCGCCCGGGGAGATCTCCGTGGCGAGGTCGTCGTTGAGGAAGACGGGGGTCTGCTGTTCGCCGGGGCCCGTCTCCGCCGTCATGTGGACCGTGGAGATCAGCGGCCACAGATACGTCGTCCGCGTCCTCGTGTCCGCCTCCTCCGGCTGCCACGGCAGGAACGTCCGCTGGATTCCGAGCACCTGCTCGTACGGTTCCGCTGAGGTCTCGCCGGACAGTGAGACGCCGATCTGGTAGACGCCGTCCTGGCCGAGGCCCAGCTTGTCGACCGGCACGGAGATGGTGAACGGCTGGGCGACACCCGGCGTGAGCTTCGAGAACTCCTCGACGTACTTGCCGCCGATCTCCGTCCCGTCGGCGCCCGGTACGTAGTCGGTGCGCGCGGCGATGTCGTCGATCCCCGAGCGGGTGGTCAGCAGCTGTCCCACGCGCAGATCCACGTGGGCGTCCGTGACCGCCCGCTTGCCCTTGTTGGTCACCGTGCCGGACAGGGTCAGCGTGTCCCCGTCCGTGGGGGCGCTGGGGGTGAGCGAGTCGACGGAGACGACCACCGGGTCCGACCCGGCGGCATACGCCGGCTGTCCGGCGGGGAGCTGCATCAGACCGGCCAGCAGGGGCGCCCCCGTGAGCAGCACTCCGGCCCGCCGGAACCACCGGCGCGCGGGAGAGAGAGTCAGCCCCGGGAAGTCTGCCGCCTCGGCCACGCGTTCGCCCGTCCCTCGTCGTCAGTGGTCGTCGGAAGTGCGTCCACGCATGGTAACGATGCGCGCTGAGGGGAAGTGCCGCGCACTGGTCCACAAGATCGTGAAACACCGGCGGACTGTCCTCTATGTGCGTGTATTGATGGAGGAGTCCCCGGTGGAGTGCGTAAACGTTTTATGGAGGCGCGCGCCGTGGCCCGGGCCACGTACCCTTTTCTGTTGTGCCGAACGCCAACGAAGACAATGCCAGTGCCCCGACCCCGACCCAGGTGCAGCACCCCGCGGTGAGTGACCTGCAGTGGGTGGCCCCGGTCGCCGACGACCTCGCCCGCCGTTTCCAGGAGGCCGGGTTCTCGCTCGCCCTGGTCGGCGGCTCCGTCCGGGACGCGCTGCTGGGCCGGCTCGGCAACGACCTGGACTTCACGACAGACGCCCGCCCCGAGGACGTACTGAAGATCGTCCGGCCCTGGGCGGACGCCGTGTGGGAGGTCGGGATCGCCTTCGGCACGGTCGGGGCGCAGAAGGACGGCTACCAGGTTGAGGTGACGACCTATCGGTCGGAGGCGTACGACCGGACCTCGCGCAAGCCTGAGGTGTCGTACGGCGACTCCATCGAGGAGGACCTCGTCCGGCGTGACTTCACGGTGAACGCCATGGCCGTGGCGCTGCCGGAGAGGAAGTTCATCGACCCGCACGGCGGACGTGAGCACCTTGCCGAGAGGGTGCTTCGCACGCCGGGTACGCCCGAGGAGTCCTTCTCGGACGATCCGCTGCGGATGATGAGGGCCGCGCGGTTCGCCGCCCAGCTCGACTTCGAGGTGGCTCCTGAGGTCGTCACGGCGATGACCGAGATGGCCGGGCGCATCGAGATCGTCTCGGCCGAACGGGTACGGGACGAACTGAACAAGCTGGTCCTGTCCGCGCACCCGCGCAAGGGCCTGACGCTGCTGGTGGACACCGGCCTCGCCGATCACGTACTGCCCGAGCTGCCTGCCCTGCGTCTGGAGCGTGACGAGCACCACCGGCACAAGGACGTCTACGAGCACACGCTGATCGTCCTGGAGCAGGCGATGGAGCTGGAGCAGGACGGACGGGACCTCGTTCTGCGCCTCGCCGCGCTGCTGCACGACATCGGCAAGCCGCGTACGCGCCGCTTCGAGGAGGACGGGCGGGTCTCGTTCCACCACCACGAGGTGGTCGGGGCGAAGATGACCAAGAAGCGTATGACGGCGCTCAAGTACTCCAACGAGCTGGTGAAGGACGTCTCACGTCTGGTGGAACTCCACCTGCGCTTCCACGGCTACGGCACCGGAGAGTGGACGGACTCGGCGGTCCGCCGCTATGTCCGGGACTCGGGTCCGCTCCTCGGCCGTCTCCACCAGCTGACCCGTTCGGACTGCACGACGCGGAACAAGCGGAGGGCGACGGCCCTCTCACGGGCGTACGACGGCCTGGAGGAGCGCATCGCCCAGCTTCAGGAGCAGGAGGAGCTGGACGCGATCCGTCCCGACCTCGACGGGAACCAGATCATGGAGATCCTGGGCGTCGGACCCGGGCCGGGGATCGGGCAGGCGTACAAGTTCCTGCTGGAACTGCGGCTGGAGAACGGGCCGATGGAGCAGGAGTCGGCGGCGGCGGCGCTCAAGGAATGGTGGGCCGAGCAGAGCTGAGCTGTTCACGTCTGGGGAATGTTTCACGTGAAACGGGCTCATGTTTCACGTGAAACATGAGCCCGGAACGCGCTGAGGGCGGTGTTTCACGTGAAACACCGCCCTCAGCGCGTTGGTGTACCGAGCCTCGCTCAGACTTCCTTGAGGCAGAGCACGACGTCGTGGCTGCTGCCCTGCTGGTAGTAGGAGATCGTCGCTTCCGTGACGGCCTCGCACTTGTCGGCGTCGCTGGTGTTGTCAAACTTCTGGACGACCTTGTACTGGGCGTCGCTGGAGGTGCAGTCGACCTCGTTGAGGTCGGCACTCGTGTCTGAACCGTCGTTGTGCATGCAGGCGCCCACGGACGTTGTCTCGGCGTCACTCTGGTTGAAGTACCACTTGCCCAGGCCGATGGCTATCGCGATGGCGATGAACACGCCGAAGCGCAGCAACTTCTTACCGAAGCGCTTGGCCGGCGCGGGCGGCGGAACTGGAGCTCCCTGGAACGGGGCGCCACCCTGGTGCGGCGGGTACGGCTGCTGGGGAGCCCCCGGCTGGACGGGTACAGGCGCGGTCGGGTCCTGTGGCGGCGGAGTGGTCATTCGGGAGTCCCCCTTGGCTATGGGTGCGCTTGGTGTGAAGTAAGACGCACGTAAGTTATCGGGACCCACTGACAACTCTGTACCTCAGAGGGTCTCTGTGGCCTTCATGTGACACTTACCGGCGCTCAAAGCGGGCCATAGTCGCAGCAATTGCCCCGTAGATAACGGCGATTGTGACCAGGAGGGCCACCGAGCGGCCGTCGGATGGCAGCATCAGGGCCGCAACCCCAGCCGCGCCGACGAAGGCGACGTTGAACAGAACGTCGTAGACGGAGAAGATCCGGCCGCGGAACCCGTCGTCGACCGATGACTGGACGATCGTGTCCGTGGCGATCTTCGAGCCCTGGGTGACGAGGCCCAGGACGAACGCCGCGATCAGCATGGGGACTTCGGCGAACGCCAGGCCGAGGCCGGGCACCAGGATCGCCGCCGTCCCGGCGCAGACCACGATCCAGCCGCCGGCACCGAGTCGTCCGGCCGCCGCCGGGGTCATCACGGCCGCGACGAAGAAACCCGCGCCGGAGATGCCCACGGCGAGCCCCAGCAGGGCCAGCCCGTCGTCGGAGCCGTCCGACCAGGCGTACCGGCAGAGCATCAGCACCATGACCGTCAGGGCGCCGTAGCAGAACCGCATCAGCGTCATCGCGGCCAGCGACCAGGCCGCCTCCCGGCGCCCCGGCTCGGCGAGGTGCCGTACGCCCGCGGCCAGGCCACGTGCGGTGCCGGTGAGCGCGGCTCCCAGCCGGGGCTGCACCAACTCGGGGTCGGGGCCGAGCAGGTCCCGGCCCAGGCGCAGGGAGGCGAGCGAGGCGCAGAGGTACAGGGCGGCGCCCAGGAGGACCACCGCGGCGTCGGAGTCGGAGGCCGCCAGGCGTACGACGAAGGCGAGTCCTCCGCCGGCCGTGGCGGCAAGCGTGCCGGCTGTCGGGGAGAGCGAGTTGGCGATGACCAGTCGGTCGTCGTCGACCACGCGCGGCAGGGACGCCGAGAGCCCGGCCAGGACGAAACGGTTGACGGCGGTGACGCACAGCGCGGAGGCGTAGAAGAGCCAGTCGGGGACGTGGCTCAGCATCAGGACGGCGGTCACGCATGCCAGCAGGGCGCGCAGCAGGTTGCCGTACAGGAAGACCTGGCGGCGTCGCCAGCGGTCCAGCAGGACGCCCGCGAAGGGGCCGACCAGGGAGTACGGAAGGAGCAGGACCGCCATCGCGGAGGCGATCGCGGTCGGCGAGGTCTGTTTCTCCGGTGAGAAGACGACGTACGTGGCGAGCGCGACCTGGTAGACACCGTCGGCGCCCTGGGAGAGCAGCCGCACGGCGAGCAGTCGCCGGAAGTTCCTCAGGCGCAGGAGTACGCGCAGGTCACGCACGACAGCCATGGGGCACAGCCTCACATACGAGGAGGGTCCCCGGGCGGATGACCCGGGGACCCTCGACGGGCAGGAGCGACAAGCCTGTCAGGGCTTGATCAGCGCTGGACTCCTCAGCGCTCGACCTCGCCCTTGATGAACTTCTCGACGTTTTCCCGCGCCTCGTCGTCGAAGTACTGGACCGGCGGGGACTTCATGAAGTAGCTCGACGCGGAGAGGATCGGGCCGCCGATGCCGCGGTCCTTGGCGATCTTCGCGGCGCGCACGGCGTCGATGATGACGCCGGCGGAGTTCGGGGAGTCCCAGACCTCCAGCTTGTACTCCAGGTTCAGCGGGACGTCACCGAACGCGCGGCCCTCCAGGCGGACGTACGCCCACTTGCGGTCGTCCAGCCAGGCCACGTAGTCGGACGGGCCGATGTGGACGTTGTCGGCGCCGAGTTCGCGGTCGCGGATCTGGGAGGTGACGGCCTGCGTCTTGGAGATCTTCTTGGACTCCAGACGCTCGCGCTCCAGCATGTTCTTGAAGTCCATGTTGCCGCCGACGTTCAGCTGCATCGTGCGGTCCAGGACCACACCCCGGTCCTCGAACAGCTTCGCCATCACGCGGTGCGTGATCGTGGCGCCGACCTGCGACTTGATGTCGTCGCCGACGATCGGGACGCCCGCCTCGGTGAACTTGTCCGCCCACTCCTTCGTACCGGCGATGAAGACCGGGAGGGCGTTGACGAAGGCGACCTTGGCGTCGATGGCGCACTGGGCGTAGAACTTCGCCGCGGCCTCGGAACCGACGGGCAGGTAGCAGACGAGGACGTCGACCTGCTTGTCCTTGAGGACCTGGACGATGTCGACCGGGTCCTGGTCGGACTCCTCGATGGTCTCGCGGTAGTACTTGCCGAGGCCGTCGAGGGTGTGGCCGCGCTGGACGCTCACCCCCGTGGTGGGGACGTCGCAGATCTTGATGGTGTTGTTCTCGGAGGCGCCGATGGCGTCCGCGAGGTCGAGACCGACCTTCTTCGCGTCGACATCGAACGCGGCGACGAACTCCACGTCACTGACGTGGTACTCCCCGAACTTCACGTGCATGAGGCCCGGGACCCTGGACGCCGGATCGGCGTCCTTGTAGTACTCGACTCCCTGTACCAGCGACGCGGCGCAGTTGCCCACGCCGACGACGGCTACGCGAACCGAACCCATTCCGGTTGCTCCCTGTGTGTACGAGTGAGGACCGAGACGGCCCTCACGTGGCGGTGTCGTCGGACGGACCGGTCCGGGAGTCGTCCTCCCGGGACCGGGGCAGGCCGCCCGGCGCTCCAGATGTGGTGTCCTGCGAGTCGGGTTCCCCGGAAACGGCACCCTTGAGGTCCCGACCGGCCCGCTCGCTCTCGATGAGCTCGTTCAGCCAGCGCACTTCGCGCTCCACGGACTCCATTCCGTGGCGCTGGAGCTCAAGGGTGTAGTCGTCGAGGCGCTCTCGCGTACGCGCCAGAGAGATGCGCATCTTCTCCAGACGCTCCTCCAGCCGGCTGCGGCGGCCCTCGAGCACGCGCATGCGTACATCGCGGGACGTCTGCCCGAAGAAGGCGAATCGAGCGGCGAAGTGCTCGTCCTCGTACGCGTCCGGGCCCGTCTGCGAGAGCAGCTCCTCGAAGTGCTCCTTACCTTCCGCCGTCAACCGATAGACGATCTTGGCGCGGCGCCCCGTGAGTGGAGCGGCGAGCGCGTCCTCGGACGCACCCCCGGACTCCTCGATCAACCAGCCGCTCGCGACCAGCGTCTTGAGGCAGGGGTACAGCGTGCCGTAGCTGAAGGCGCGGAACACACCCAGTGACGTATTGAGTCGTTTGCGCAGCTCATAGCCGTGCATCGGGGACTCGCGGAGCAGGCCGAGGACGGCGAACTCAAGGATTCCGGAACGCCGGCTCATCGTCGCCTCCTCTCTCCCGCGGTCGGGCCGTGACGGTCTTGGGCACTCATTATGCCGAGCTGATGTATCGACTCGATACATCCAGACGATAGAACGAGCCTGTGGATGCGACAAGAGGGAAGGTCGTGAACGGGATCACATCACCGATTCGCAGGAAGCAAGTTGCCTGATTTGGGGTGAACTTCGGGACTAGGCAGGTTTTGACGGTGCGTAGTCTGTGGGCCATGCAGTCCACCGGGAACCGAGTGACGTTTGGGGACGTCGTCGTGCTTGGTGCGGTACGGGTGAATGCGAACACGGCCGCATCCGTACTTTGGGGGGACCGGAAACCAGCCGCCGTTTCCAGGCGCGCACGGGTGCGCCTGCCCAAGGAGTAATCGTTCGATGAGCGAGCACCGTCGCAAACCGCCGCAGCCGCAGGGAGGCGGACGTGCCGAGGGCCGACGCGGCCAGTCCGGCTCGTCCTCCGGCCGCCGTGCGGCACCGCGAGGCGCCACCGAGTCTCCTTCCGACTCCTATGGATCGGGTTCCTACGGGTCGGGTCCCTATGGAGCGGAAGGTGAAGAGCGCCTGTCCGGAGGCCGCGCCGAAGCCCGGCGCGCCTCGCAGAGAAGTACTGGTGGACGCCGCAGAGCGGCCGAGGGCGGCGGACGCCGCGGCGGTCCCGGCGGCCCGAACGGGCCCGGGCGCGGCAGAGGCCGCGCGGGCGGCCCTCCCCCCAAGAAGCGACTCATCGACTATCCGCGCGCGGGCAAGTACGGAGCGGCGCGCTGGATGCCGTCATGGCGGCAGGTGACGGGCCTGTTCATCGGCTTCGTGGGCAGCCTGGTGGCGGTGGCCGGCATCGGCTACGCCCTGGTGGGCGTGCCGAATGTCGCCGAGGCTGCCAAGGCCCAGAACAACGTCTACTACTGGGCCGACGGCAGCGAGATGGTCGCGACCGGTGGTGAGGCCAATCGTCAGATCATCGGCTACGAGCAGATTCCCGCGTCGATGCGGTACGCCGTGATGTCGGCCGAGAACAAGACGTTCGAGACCGACAGCGGCATCGACCCGATGGGTATCGGCCGTGCCCTGTTCAACATGGCCAAGGGCGGTCAGACACAGGGTGGTTCGACGATCACTCAGCAGTATGTGAAGAACGCCCGCCTGGACGATCAGTCGCAGACACTCACGCGGAAGTTCAAGGAGCTGTTCATCTCCATCAAGGTCGGCACCAACGTCGACAAGAAGGAGATCATGGCCGGTTACCTGAACACCGCCTTCTACGGCCGGGACTCCTACGGTCTGCAGGCAGCTGCCCGCGCGTACTTCAACAAGAACGCCAAGGATCTGGACCCCAGCGAGTGCGCCTTCCTGGCCGCGGTGCTGAAGGGTGCCACGTACTACGACCCCGCAGGCAACGTGGCCGTCGACCCCGTGAACGCCACCAAGGATGCCAACACCCAGCGGGCCGTGAAGCGGTGGAGGTACATCCTCGACGAGGAGGTCAAGGACGGGCGCATGACCGCGGCCGAGCGCGCCAAGTACACGGCCTTCCCGAAGATCCAGAACCCGCGTTCCAACACCGCGCTGGGCGGTCAGGTCGGCTACCTCGTCGACCTCGCCAAGGGCTACCTGATCAACAACACCGACAAGACCGGGATCACCGCCAGCCAGTTGCAGCAGGGCGGGTACTCGATCCAGACGACCTTCGACAAGAAGAAGGTCCAGGCGCTGGAGAAGGCGGTCACGAAGGTCCAGAAGGCGAACATCGACGAGGCCAAGCGTCCGGACACCGACAAGTACGTCCAGTTCGGTGGAGCCTCCGTCGACCCGGCAACGGGCGCGATCAAGGCCATCTACGGCGGTGTGGATGCGACCAAGCACTTCACCAACAACGCCGACACGACGGGTGCCCAGGTGGGCTCGACGTTCAAGACGTTCGTACTCGCCGCCGCGATGAAGTGGGGCGTACGAGATCCGGAGCTGGGGGCGACGCAGGCACAGGACGAGCGGACCCAGACCTCCCCGGAGAGCATCTACAGCGGCAAGAACAAGCTGAAGATCGAGAACTACGACGGCACGATCTGGAAGGACAAGGACGACAAGGAGTGGCTGCAGCGCAACGACGGCGACGAGTCGTACAACGCGCCCAGCTTCCGGATCGATCTGCGTGAGGCGATGCGGGTCTCGTCCAACTCCGCGTATGTCCAGCTCGGTATGGATGTGGGCCTGGACAAGGTCAGGGAGTCCGCCACCGACGCGGGCATCCTTGACAGCAGCCTGGCCAGTGCCGACTTCCCGTCGTTCTCGATCGGTACGTCGTCGCCGAGCGCGATCCGCATGGCCGGCGCCTATGCGACCTTTGCGGCCAGCGGCAAGCAGAACACCCCGTACTCGGTCGAGAAGGTCAGCAACAAGGACGGCACGGTCTTCGAGCACGAGAAGATCGCCACCTCCAAGCAGGCGTTCACCGAGCAGGTCGCCGACAACGTCACCGACGTCCTCAAGACCGTGGTCGACGACGGAACGGGTACAGCGGCTCAGCTGACCGGCCGTGAGGTTGCCGGCAAGACCGGTACCACCGACGGCAACAAGTCGGCCTGGTTCGTCGGCTACACCCCGCAGCTGTCCACCGCGATCAGCATGTTCCGGATGGACGACGACGAGACCAAGAAGAACCGCGAGTTCCTGGAGATGTACGGCACGGGTGGCCAGGAGAAGATCCACGGCGCCTCGTTCCCGGCCGAGATCTGGCACGACTACATGGAACAGGCGCTCAAGGGCGCGCCGGTGAAGGACTTCCCGACTCCCGAGCCCTACGGCGAGATCGTCGACGAGGACCCGCTGCCGAGTCCGACTCCCTCTGACACCGAGACCGAGGAAGCGACGCCGACGCCGACACCGACGCCGACACGCAGCGAGATTGAGATCGAGCCGTCGCCATCGCCCTCACCGACTGAGTCGTCCTGCGGCCCCTTCGAAGTCAACTGCGAAGACACCGGGGGAAGCGAGACGGGCGGCACGGACGAAGGCACTACCGATGGCGGAGTGACGTCCAGTCCAACGCCCACGGAGAGCAACGAAACCAGTAACGGCAACGCGAACGGCAACGGCAGCGGAGGCATCTTCGGCTGACCGGACGCGTAGCCGCGCAGCACCCGGCGCGTGTGTTTCACGTGAAACACCGATCCGATTCACGTTGTTTCACGTGAAACATGGGGCCGTCGCACCGATCAGGTGCGGCGGCCCTCGGCGTATTCCTAGGCGCGTACGGCAGGATGAGGCCCATGTCGAGTGCAGAGACGACGCGAGCGAGCGTGCGCGAGCCGGATCCAGTACGGCCGACCAAGGACGACGAGATCGCCGTGGCCGGCAGTGAGCTGATCGGCGGCCCTATCGGACGGCGTGCCCTGCTGGGGACGTCCTGGTGGACTCCGGTACGGGTGGTCGCGCTCGTGGCGATCGGCATGTTCGCCCTCGGCCTGGTCCAGAAGGCGCCCTGCTACGACGGCGGCTGGTTCTTCGGCGCCAGTACGCAGTACACGCATGCCTGCTACTCCGACATTCCGCACCTCTACCAGGGCCGCGGATTCGCCGACGGACTCGTGCCGTACTTCGACAAGTTCGACGGCGACATGCAGTACCTCGAATACCCGGTGCTGACCGGCGTGTTCATGGAGGTGGCCGCCTGGCTCACGCCCGGCAGCGGCAGTATCCAGCACCAGGAGCAGTGGTACTGGTTCGTCAACGCCGGAATGCTGATGGTGTGCGCGGCGATCATCGCCGTATGCGTGTCGCGTACGCACGCACGGCGCCCCTGGGACGGTCTGCTGGTCGCTCTGGCGCCCGCCGTCGCACTGACCGCCACCATCAACTGGGACCTGCTGGCGGTCGCTCTGACGGCCGCGGCGATGCTGATGTGGTCCCGGGGCCGGTCGCTCGCCTTCGGTGTCCTGCTGGGGCTCGCCACGGCCGCCAAGCTCTATCCCTTCCTGCTGCTGGGGCCGTTGTTCGTGCTGTGCTGGCGCGCGGGCATGTGGCGGCCGTTCGGCAAGGCACTGGGAGGCGCGGCCCTCGCCTGGCTCGCCGTGAACCTTCCGGTGATGGTCTTCGCATTCGAGGGCTGGTCGAAGTTCTACACGTTCAGCCAGGAACGGGGCGTCGACTTCGGCTCCTTCTGGCTGATCCTCGCCCAGCGCTCGGACAACCCGCTCACCACCGACACCGTCAACACCTTCGCGACGCTCCTGATGCTGGTCTCGGCCGCCGGCATCGCGGCGCTCACGCTGACCGCGCCGCGCCGTCCGCGCTTCGCCCAGCTCGCCTTTCTGATCGTCGCGGCCTTCATCCTCACCAACAAGGTCTACTCACCGCAGTACGTCCTGTGGCTGGTCCCGCTCGCCGTACTGGCCCGCCCGAAGTGGCGGGACTTCCTGATCTGGCAGGCGTGCGAAGTCGCGTACTTCCTGGGGATCTGGATGTACCTCGCCTACACGACCAGCGGCGACGCCCACAAGGGTCTGCCCACCGAGGGCTACCAATTCGTCATCGCCGCGCACCTGGTGGGCACGCTGTATCTGTGCGCCGTGATCGTCCGGGACATCCTCATGCCGGAGCGGGACGTGGTGCGCCGGGCCGGTGACGACGACCCGTCCGGCGGCGTGCTCAACGGCGCCGAGGACGTCTTCGTGCTCGGCCCCGCCGCCCGTCCGCCGCGGCACGCCGCGCCCTTCGACGGACCGCAGGTGGAATGGGGCAGCCAGCGGGTGCGGGAGGACGACGACCGTTCGCTCTGAGCGAACACCACGCGCAGGGAGACAGGTGAAAGGCCGTACACGGACTCCGTGTACGGCCTTTCACATGACCTTCGGCTGTGCGGTCAGCGGTCGACCATACGGTCGAACTGCGTGGTGGTGTGCCGCAGATGGGCCACCAGCTCCTCGCCGACCTTCGGCTCCGGGGCGTCCGAGGGAACGAAGAGGATCGAGACCTGCATGTGCGGCGGCTCGGCGAACCAGCGCTGCTTGCCGCCCCAGACGAACGGAGCGAGGTTCCGGTTGACCGTGGCGAGGCCGGCGCGGGCCACGCCCTTGGCGCGTGGCATGACGCCGTGCAGCGCCTTGGGGGCCTCCAGACCCACCCCGTGCGACGTACCGCCCGCGACGACCACCAGATAGCCGTCCGAGGCCGCCTTCTGCTGCCGGTAGCCGAAGCGGTCGCCCTTGGCCACGTGGGTGACGTCCAGGACGGCGCCGCGGTACTCCGTGGCCTCGTGGTCCCCCAGCCACAGCCGCGTCCCGATACGGGCGCGGAAGCGGGTCTGCGGGAACTGCTGCTGCAACCGCGCGAGGTCCTCGGCCTTGAGATGGCTGACGAACATGGTGTGCAGCGGCAGCCGGGCCGCGCGCAGCCGGTCCATCCAGCCGATGACCTCCTCGACGGCGTCCGAGCCGTCGGTGCGGTCCAGCGGCAGGTGGATCGCGAAGCCTTCGAGGCGTACGTCCTCTATGGCGGCGTGCAGCAGGGGCAGCTCCTGCTCGGTCACGCCGTGGCGCTTCATGGAGGACATGACCTCGATGACGACACGGGCGCCGACGAGGCCGTGCACCCCGTCCACCGACGACACCGAGCGGATCACACGGTCGGGCAGCGGTACGGGCTCCTCGCCCCGTCTGAAGGGCGTCAGCACCAGCAGATCACCGCCGAACCAGTCCTTGGTCCGGGCGGCCTCGTACGTCGTGCCGACGGCCAGGATGTCCGAGCCCAGCCGTGTGGCCTCCTCCGCCAGCCGCTCGTGCCCGAAGCCGTAGCCATTGCCCTTGCAGACCGGGACGAGCCCCGGGAACTGCTCGGACACGTGCTTGTGGTGCGCACGCCAGCGCGCGGTGTCGACGTAGAGCGTGAGCGCCATGGCCGGGACCTGGAACCTTTCTCGTGGCTGCGGTGTATCAGAGGTACGAACGGAAATTCCGGGACATCAGCGGCGCGACATGTAGATGTCGAGCGCCTTGTGGAGCAGCTTGTTGAGCGGGAAGTCCCACTCACCGAGGTATTCGGCAGCCTGCCCACCCGTGCCGACCTTGAACTGGATCAGCCCGAAGAGGTGGTCCGTCTCGTCCAGCGAGTCGGAGATGCCCCGCAGGTCATAGACCGTGGCGCCCAGTGCGTAGGCGTCGCGCAGCATCCGCCACTGCATGGCGTTCGACGGGCGGACCTCGCGGCCGATGTTGTCCGAGGCGCCGTAGGAGTACCAGACGTGCCCGCCGACGATCAGCATCGTCGCCGCCGACAGGTTCACCCCGTTGTGGCGGGCGAAGTACAGCCTCATGCGGTTGGGGTCCTCGGTGTTGAGAGCCGTCCACATGCGCTGGAAGTACGACAGCGGGCGGGGCCGGAAGTGGTCGCGCACCGCGGTGATCTCGTACAGCCGCTGCCACTCCTCCAGGTCCTGGTAACCGCCCTGGACGACCTCGACCTCGGCCTTCTCAGCCTTCTTGATGTTGCGGCGCCACAACTGGTTGAAGTTCTTGAGGACCTCTTCCAGCGAGCGGTTCGCGAGCGGCACCTGGTAGACGTACCGGGGCTGCACGTCGCCGAAGCCGGCCCCGCCGTCCTCGCCCTGCTGCCAGCCCATGCGACGCAGCTTGTCCGCGACCTCGAAGGCACGCGGCTCGATGAAGTCGGCCTCGATGTCACGCAGCCGCTTCACGTCCGGGCTCTGGATGCCCGCCTTGATGGAGGTGGCCTCCCAGCGCCGGATGATCACCGGCGGGCCCATCTTCACGGAGAAGGCACCCTGCTGCTTGAGGTGCGCCAGCATCGGCTGGATCCAGTCGTCGAGATTCGGCGCGAACCAGTTGATGACCGGGCCCTCGGGCAGATACGCGAGATACCGCTTGATCTTGGGCAGCTGGCGGTACAGCACAAGACCGGCGCCGACGATGTCGCCCGTCCGGTCGTCGAACCATCCGAGGCTCTCTGAGCGCCACTCGGCCTTGACATCGGCCCAGGCCGGAACCTGCATGTGGCTCGCCGACGGCAGGCTCTGGATGTACGCCAGATGCTGCTCTCGGCTGATCGTCCTCAGGGTCAGGCTCATTCGTGGGTGCTCCTCGGGCTGGTGTGTCCCCATGGGTACAGGGGCTCCGGCTCTCGCGCCGAAGCCTACTGCGCCCTGCGAGCGCCTCGTCTGGCCGTACGGCACCTGTGCCCCGGCCCTGCGTCGGCCGGGGCACCAGGGAACGGTCCGCGTCAGCCGATCACGCCGCCGAAGAGGCCACCGTGCGCCATACCGAGGAAGAAGCCGATCGCTGCGGCACCGAGGCCCAGGATCAGCCCGAAGCGTTCACGGGTCGTCTCCGAGACGAACTGTCCGTACGCGCCGGTGAGGATCCCCACCAAGCCGGTCCAGGAGCTGAGCAGATGCAGGCTGTGGAACATCGCCGTGACGAAAGCCGTCACCCCGAGCACCAGTGTCACAGCGAGGAGACTGTCCTGGAGCGGATGGGGCTTGCCGTCGGTGGCGAAGAGAGATCCGGCGGTGTTGGGTCGCAATGCCTGTGCCATGTGGCACCTCCTGCGGAAGGCGGCGCATCGTAGCGCCATACACACCCGATGTGTACAGATTGACGGTCACGGGGGCCTGCTTTCAACCGGAAGCCGCTGTGCGGGTAGTCTGTACCGTCTGCACCGGTGTCTGCCCAGGCCACGGCAAGGAATTCCTTTCAGGACCTCCGATTGTCAGTGGCTGCCGATACCGTTGCGAACGCATCAACAACCCTCCTGCCACGGAACGACCGTGGCCGCTGAGTCCAAAGGAGGTGGGTTCCACATGCGTCACTACGAAGTGATGGTCATCCTCGACCCCGAGCTGGAGGAGCGCGCTGTCGCTCCCCTGATCGAGAACTTCCTCTCCGTCGTCCGTGAGGGCAACGGAAAGGTCGAGAAGGTCGACACCTGGGGCCGTCGTCGTCTCTCGTACGAGATCAAGAAGAAGCCCGAGGGCATCTACTCGGTCATCGATCTGCAGGCCGAGCCTGCGATCGTCAAGGAGCTCGACCGCCAGATGAACCTGAACGAGTCGGTCCTCCGGACCAAGGTCCTCCGCCCCGAGACCCACTGAGCCTCCCGCTCAGCTGAGCTCGGGATTTCGAGTAGCAGCACCAAAAGCAGCCAGCAGCAAACCCGCCGAGAGGTTCCCCTATGGCAGGCGAGACCGTCATCACGGTCGTCGGCAATCTTGTCGACGACCCCGAGCTGCGCTTCACCCCCTCCGGTGCGGCGGTCGCGAAGTTCCGTGTCGCGTCGACCCCCCGCACGTTCGACCGTCAGACGAACGAGTGGAAGGACGGCGAGAGCCTGTTCTTGACCTGCTCGGTCTGGCGTCAGGCGGCGGAGAACGTCGCAGAGTCGCTCCAGCGAGGCATGCGCGTCATCGTGCAGGGCCGGCTGAAGCAGCGGTCCTACGAGACCACCCAGGGCGAGAAGCGCACGGTCTACGAGCTGGACGTCGAGGAAGTCGGCGCCAGCCTGCGCAGTGCCACGGCCAAGGTCACCAAGACCGCCGGCCGAGGTGGCCAGGGTGGTTACAGCGGTGGCGGCGGTGGTGGCGGTGGCGGCCAGCAGGGCGGCAGCTGGGGTGGAAACTCCGGCGGCGCTCCGCAGGGCGGCGGCGCTCCGGCCGAAGATCCCTGGGCGACCGGCACTCCCGCCGGTGGCAGCCAGGGCGGCGGCGGTGCCGGTGGCGGTGGCGGCTGGGGTGGAAACTCCGGCGGCTCCAGCAGCTCCGGCGGCGGCTACTCGGACGAGCCCCCCTTCTAGGCCCTCGGGCCGAGGGTGGGTCGTACCCATACTTCTTGATCACACAGGAGATACACCATGGCGAAGCCGCCTGTGCGCAAGCCGAAGAAGAAGGTCTGCGCTTTCTGCAAGGACAAGGTCCAGTACGTGGACTACAAGGACACGAACATGCTGCGGAAGTTCATTTCCGACCGCGGCAAGATCCGTGCCCGCCGGGTGACCGGCAACTGCACGCAGCACCAGCGTGACGTCGCCACGGCTGTCAAGAACAGCCGTGAGATGGCGCTGCTGCCCTACACGTCCACCGCGCGATAAGGGAAGGGTGACCGACTAATGAAGATCATCCTCACCCACGAGGTCTCCGGCCTCGGTGCCGCGGGCGACGTCGTCGACGTCAAGGACGGCTACGCTCGCAACTACCTGATCCCGCGGAACTTTGCGATCCGCTGGACCAAGGGTGGCGAGAAGGACGTCGAGCAGATTCGTCGCGCTCGCAAGATCCACGAGATCCAGACCATCGAGCAGGCCAACGACATCAAGGCCCGCCTCGAAGGCGTCCGGGTCCGTCTGGCTGTCCGCTCCGGCGACGCCGGTCGTCTCTTCGGTTCCGTCACCCCGGCCGACATCGCCTCGGCGATCAAGGCTTCCGGTGGCCCCGAGGTCGACAAGCGCCGCATCGAGCTGGGCGCGCCGATCAAGACGCTGGGCGCTCACGAGACGTCCGTTCGTCTGCACCCCGAGGTTGCCGCCAAGGTCAGCATCGAGGTTGTCGCTGCCTGAGCGATTCGTTCGCTGAAGCAGTAGCTGTGGGGCCGCATCCTTCGGGGTGCGGCCCTTCTGCGTAAGCGGATGGGTGAGCGCGTGGCGCAGGGGCGCGCGGGCCTCGGGCCGCTCGGGGGCTCAGCACGCCTGTGTTTCACGTGAAACGGCAGGAATCGGGTCGATGTTTCACGTGAAACAGAGAGAGCGGAGCAGGAAGCAGGGCGTGGTTCGGGGCTTGCGGCTCTCTCGGCGCTTTCAGCGAGTGGCGCCTGTGACCATCCACCGGCCCGAACGCGCTCGCAGCCACAAAGTCACCATGCGGACGGTCATCATGAGAGTCATCGCTCCCCAGAGGGCGGTGAGGCCGCCGCCGAAGGCCGGTACGAGCAGGGCCACCGGTGTGAACACGGCCAGAGTCACCAGCATCGCCGCGGCCAGATAGCGGCCGTCGCCCGCGCCCATCAGTACGCCGTCGAGGACGAAGACGATTCCGCAGATCGGTTGCGACAGCGCCACCATGAGCAGGGCCGGCAACGCGATGTCCTTGACCACGGAGTCACTGGTGAACAGGGGCAGGAACAGCGGACGGCTGACGATCACCAGTAGCCCGAGCACGACTCCGGTGGCGATACCCCACTCCACCATGCGGCGACACGCTTCGCGGGCACCCCGGACGTCGTTCGCGCCGAGGTAGCGCCCGATGATGGCCTGCCCTGCGATGGCGATCGCGTCGAGTGCGAAAGCGAGCAGACTCCACAGGGACAGGATGATCTGGTGTGCGGCGACGTCCGCGTCACCGAGCCGCGCGGCGACGGCCGTGGCGATCATCAGGATCGCCCGCAGGGAGAGGGTACGCACGAGGAGCGGTGCGCCCGCCTGTGCGGAGGCCCGTATCCCGGTAGCGTCGGGGCGCAGCGAGGCGCCGTGCTTGCGTGCGCCGCGAACGACCACCGTCAAGTAGGCCGCCGCCATGCCCCACTGGGCGATGACGGTGCCCCAGGCGGAACCGGCGATACCCAGGTCCGCGCCGTAGACGAGGCCGGCGTTCAGGGCGGCGTTGGCGACGAAACCCGCAATGGCGACGTACAGCGGGGTTCTGGTGTCCTGGAGGCCGCGCAGAACACCGGTGGAGGCGAGGACGACGAGCATGGCCGGAATGCCGAACGCCGAGATCCGCAGATAGGTGGCCGCGTACGGGGCCGTGATGTCCGAGGCGCCGAAAAGGTCCACGAGTGCGGGTGCCGCGGGCGGGACGATGGCGATGACCGCGGCTCCGAGCAGCAGGGCGAGCCAGATGCCGTCGATGCCCTGGCGGATGGCGGCCTGGAGATCACCCGCGCCGACTCGCCGGGCGACGGCGGCCGTGGTGGCGTACGCGAGGAAGACGAAGATGCTGACGGCGGTGGTGAGGAGGACAGAGGCGATGGCGAGTCCGGCCAGTTGAGCCGTGCCGAGGTGGCCGATGATCGCGCTGTCGACCATGACGAAGAGGGGCTCGGCGACGAGTGCGCCGAAGGCGGGGACGGCCAGTGCGACGATCTCGCGGTCGTGCCGGCGCCGGGTCGCCCTGGGGTCAGCGGGAGCCTGTGTCATGACCACCAATCTAATCTTCCACAGGTAAGAGATGCAATCGGCCTGTGACTATTACCTCCTCGCTTTGGGCACGTGCTGCCGCGTGCCGCTCGCGGAGATCTTGGCCTGATGGGGAAAGTTTTTCTTCTGCACAGCCGGTGGATGGGGAAAGCGCAGGTCAGTGGCTGTTTTATGAAAGCCGCGAAAGCTTGTTCACAGGGCTGTCCACCGGGTCGTGCACAGGTTTTGCGGAGTTCTCCACAGCATCCGGGCCGTCGTCCACATGGCCTGTGGATAACCAGATTGGCTGACGGTGCCGACAGGCCTACGGTGGTGCGGCGCCCACTCCGTCCGCAGGCCTCGGAAACGTCACAAAACCGACGCGCCAGAACCGGAGTTGGGCGTCTTATTTGTCAGTGCCGTGCCGTAGAAAAGAGTGGCACGGTGAGGTCCGCTCAGCGGACGGGAGGAGGTGGCTCGGTGAGTATTTCCGAGCCCTTGGACGATCCATGGGCCGACAGCGGTCCCAGTGATCGTCTGCCCCCCTCCCGACAGCGTCGCGACGGAGGCCGGGGTCGCGACGAACAGCACGACCGCGGCCGGGAGAACGGTGCGTGGGAGAGCGAGGGCACCTCCTTCGAGCGAGTACCGCCGCAGGATCTCGATGCCGAGCAGTCCGTCCTCGGCGGCATGCTCCTGTCCAAGGAAGCGATCGCCGACGTCGTCGAGGTCCTCAAGGGCCATGACTTCTACCGCCCCGCGCACGAGATCGTCTACGGGGCGATCCTCGATCTCTACGCGAAGGGCGAGCCGGCCGACCCCATCACGGTCGCGGCCGAGCTCACCAGACGCGGCGAGATCACCAAGGTCGGCGGCGCACCGTATCTGCATGCGCTGGTGCAGACGGTGCCGACGGCGGCGAACGCCGAGTACTACGCAGAGATCGTGCACGAGCGCGCGGTCCTGCGGCGCCTGGTCGAGGCCGGAACCCGCATCACGCAGATGGGATACGCGGCCGACGGGGACGTCGACGAGATCGTCAACAGCGCCCAGGCCGAGATCTACGCGGTCACCGAGCAACGCACCACCGAGGACTATCTGCCGCTCGGCGACATCATGGAGGGCGCTCTCGACGAGATCGAGGCGATCGGCTCGCGTTCGGGGGAGATGACCGGTGTGCCGACCGGGTTCACCGACCTCGACCAGCTCACCAACGGTCTGCACCCCGGCCAGATGATCATCATCGCGGCCCGTCCCGCCATGGGTAAGTCGACGCTGGCGCTGGACTTCGCCCGGGCCTGCTCGATCAAGCACAACATGCCGAGTGTGATCTTCTCCCTCGAAATGGGCCGCAACGAGATCGCGATGCGTCTGCTGTCCGCCGAGGCGCGCGTGGCTCTGCACCACATGCGCTCCGGCACGCTGACCGACGACGACTGGACCCGGCTCGCTCGCCGCATGCCGGACGTCTCGGCTGCGCCGCTGTACATCGACGACTCCCCGAACCTGTCGATGATGGAGATCCGTGCCAAGTGCCGCCGCCTCAAGCAGCGCGCCGACCTGAAGCTCGTGATCATCGACTACCTCCAGCTGATGCAGTCCGGCGGCAAGCGGTCCGAGAGCCGCCAGCAGGAAGTCTCTGACATGTCACGAAACCTGAAGCTCCTCGCCAAGGAGCTGGAGCTGCCGGTGATCGCGCTCTCGCAGCTGAACCGTGGCCCCGAGCAGCGCACGGACAAGAAGCCCATGGTCTCCGACCTGCGTGAATCCGGCTCTATCGAGCAGGACGCGGACATGGTGATCCTGCTGCACCGAGAGGACGCGTACGAGAAGGAGTCCCCGCGCGCGGGCGAGGCGGACATCATCGTGGGCAAGCACCGAAACGGCCCGACGGCGACGATCACTGTCGCCTTCCAGGGACACTACTCACGGTTCGTGGACATGGCGCAGACGTGAGGCGAGGGAGCCCGTGACGACGGGCCGAGCCTCCGCCGCGGGAAATGCGTTCGACGCGACGCGACCCCGACCGATGAACTTGCCGCATGACAACACCTCAGGACGAACTCCTTCCCGGTACGCAGCGGGCGTTGCTGCATCGGATCGCTGTTGCCCAGAGTGAAGGGCGGGCACCGTCGTTGGTTGCGGCGGTTGTGCGGGGCGGGGAGACCGTGTGGAACGGGGCACGCACCTCGGTGGACGGGCATGCGCCCGATGCCAACGTGCAGTACCGGATCGGTTCGATCACCAAGACCTTTACGGCCGTGCTGGTGATGCGACTGCGTGACGAGGGGCTTCTCGACCTCGTCGATCCGCTGGAGAAGCACCTGCCGGGAACCGGTGCGGGGGAGGTCACGGTCGCCGAACTGCTCGCGCACACCGGTGGGTTGGCGGCCGAGGCGCCCGCTCCCTGGTGGGAGCGGACACCCGGATCCCTGCGGCCCGAGCTGGCCGACGTACTCGGGGATCGGCCGTTCCTGCACCCCGTGGGGCGGCGCCACCACTATTCGAACCCTGGCTACAGCCTCCTCGGCGCGATGGTCGAGGAGTTGCGCGGCGCCCCGTGGGAGGACGTGCTGCGGCGGGAGGTGCTCGAACCTCTGGGGCTGGAGCGGACCAGCGGACAGCCGCAGGCACCTCAGGCGGGCGGCTGGGCCGTGCATCCCTGGGCCGATGTGATGCTGCCGGAGCCGACCGAGGACCTCGGGCGGATGGCGCCGGCCGGTCAGCTCTGGTCCACCACAGGGGACTTGGCGCGCTTCGCCGCCTTCCTGACCAAGGGGGACGACCGGGTGCTGAGCGCCGCATCCGTTCTGGAGATGCGTACGCCCGCTGCTCCGGCCGAGTCGGAGGACGTGGCCGCAGGCTCGGCGTACGGACTCGGGATGCAGGTCCAGTGCCGGGACGGCCGGATGCTGGTGGGGCATGGCGGATCGCTGCCAGGCTTCCTGGCGAGTCTCACGATCAGCGTGGCGGACGACCTCGCGGCCGTCGTTCTGGCCAACTGCACCTCGGGCCCGCCGGTGGCCGCGGTCGCCGCCGATCTCGTGAGGATCGTCGCGGAGGCCGAACCGCGGATTCCTGAGCCGTGGCGTCCGTTGCCCGAAGTCGACAGGTCCGTACTGGAGTTGGCGGGGCAGTGGTACTGGGGGACCGCCCCCTATGTCCTGCGACTGTTGGCCGATGGGGACGTCTCGCTGGGGCCCTTGTCCGGTATCGGCCGCCGTTCGCGTTTCAGGGCGAACGCCGGCGGCACCTGGACGGGGCTCGACGGCTACTTCGCCGGAGAGCCTCTGCGGGTCGTACGGCGGCCGGACGGGACGGTGGACCACCTGGACCTCGGGTCGTTCGTCTTCGTGCGTCAGCCGTACGAGGAGGGGGCTTCTGTGCCGGGCGGGGTGGACCCGGAGGGGTGGCGCGGCATCAGCTAGGCGACGCTTGCCGGGAAGCGTCATGTTTCACGTGAAACATGACGCTCTTGGTGTGAAACGGTGGCCGGCGGGGCCTGACGCCTTCGACCGCAGGCCCCGGCGGTGTTCAGAGCTGGAGCTTGAAGCCCACGTGTGAAGGCGTGAAACCGAGCCGCTCGTAGAAACGGTGGGCGTCCGTGCGAGTGGCGTCCGAGGTCAGCTGAACCAACTGGCAGTTCTCGTGACGAGACGTGTCGATCGCCCACTCGATGAGCTGCGTGCCCAGGCCGCTGCCGCGTTCGTCGGAGTGGACGCGCACGCCTTCGATGATGGAGCGGGTCGCCCCCTTGCGGGACAACCCGGGAATGATGGTGAGCTGGAGCGTGCCGACCACCTGGCCTTCGCGGACCGCGACGACCAGGTGTTGGTTCGGGTCGGAGGACAGACGGTTCAGTGCGGTCAGGTACGGGGTCAGGTCGTCCGGCGATTCGCGCTGCGCGCCCAGCGGATCATCGGCGAGCATGCCGACGATCGCGGGAACGTCCGCCGCCGTCGCGGGCCGTATATCGAGATCTCCCATGGCCACAGCCTATGTCCGCAGGTTCACCGACTCCACGGACCGGACCAAGGGACGGACTCACCGGCGTCGGTAAGCCCGTCCCCGGGAGGCCCAAGGCAGAAGGCGCGCATCTGTGCCACGGACTGGCCGTCTTCAGGAACATCCAAGTCCTGCTCACCATGGCGACGACCGTCCTCACAGCCGCCTCCAGGCCCCGCCTACACGCCCGCCGACGTGTGCGGCTTGTTGCGGATACTCAGCCCGCCGCCACCGTCAGCGGTGCGAAACGCCGTGTCCAGTCACCCGGCAATTCGGAGATGCCGTACGTCATCACCGAGTTGAAGGCCACGGGTGCCAGCCCGCGCTCCTTCACCCACGTCAGCAGTTCCTCGTGCTGTACGTCGATGTCCGTACGCAGCGGGCGGTCGGTGTGGGCGGCGAGTGAGGCGAGGAGGGCCTTCGCCGTCTCCGTGTCGTGGGCGATGAGAGGGCCGACCACATGGGTGTCCATGTTGGGCCAGGCCGCCGCGTAGCCGATGATCCGGCCGTCTTTCTCGGCGATTCGTAGCCGGTCGGCGAAAGCGGGCAGCCGGGTGATGATGTGGGTGCGGTCGGCGCCGAACACGTCCTCGTCGAGCCGGATGATCCCGGCGAGATCCTCGGCCGTGGCCGGGCGCGTGCCGACCCTGGGCTCCGGCCCGTGCGGTGTGAAGCGCCCGTGCACCATCTCGGCCCTGCCGGTGACCTTGAAGCCGAGTTCCTCGTAGAGCGGACGGCCGTACGGGGTCGCGTGCAGTGTCAGTGGCGTGGTGCCCATCGCGGCGACGATGTGCCGCATCAGCCGTCGCCCGACACCCTGGCGGGCATGCCGCTCGGCGACCAGCACCATGCCGATGGCACCCAACTCGGGGTTTCCGTACGGTCCGTACTCGGTGACGACGCATGCGGCGACCAGTCCGCCGCCGGGGTCGTCGATGCCGTAGCCCTTCGCGGCCGTGAGCAGGAGACTCCACTTGTGCTCCTCGCGGGGCCAGCCCCGGTCTTCGGACAGGTCGGCGCAGGCGGTGAGGTCGCGGCGCGTCAGACGGCGGATGGGCAGATCAGCGAGGGAAGGAGTCGGCACGCAGGTCAGGCTGTCCGACCAGTGCACTCGGCGTCCACCTGTTTGTGGTCGGACGCACGGCCTTTTGGCCATGTCGTGCCGGTCCGTGCAGCGCATGGACAGATGTTTCACGTGAAACGGTGAGCATCGGTCATAGGGCGACAGGCCCTAGCCTCGGCACACATGACGCGACTGCATCTCTTCGACCTCGACGGAACGCTGCTTCGCGGTTCGGCCGCGACGGTGGAGATATCCCGGCAGTTGGGGCTCGACCGCGAAATAGCCGAACTGGAGCGGGACTTCGTGGCGCGGCGTACAGAGCCGGCCGAGTACGCCCGGCGTGTGCACCTCCTCTGGGCGGAGCTGACCGAGGCGCATGTCGACGCTGCCTTCAGGGGAGCGCCCTGGCTGAGCCGGATCAGGGAGACCTGGGCCGAGATCAGGGACCGAGGGGAGTACTGCGCCGTCGTCTCGCTGTCGCCCTCGTTCTTCGTCGAGCGGCTGACAGGGTGGGGTGCCCATGCGGCGCACGGTTCGCGCTTCCCCGTGGTGCCGTTCACGGAGCCGTTGGATCCGACCGGGATCCTGAACTCCGCGGCCAAAGTGGAGATAGCGGACCGGCTCTGTGGACAGTTCGGGCTGACCCGGGCCGACTGTGTCGCGTACGGCGATTCACTCTCCGACGCGGAGCTCTTCGGGGTCGTACCGGTCTCCGTCGCGGTCAACGCGGACCGTCATCTGGCGGGCCTGGCGACCCACACCTACGTGGGCCGGGACTTGTGGGATGCCTATGAATTGGTGCGCGGCGCCCGGTAATTGACGGAATTGATGGTTCGCCCCCTGCGTGTTCGCGGTGAGGGCGGGCGGGAGTTGTGCGCGCGGCGGCGGCCGGTATCGTCGACTCCGGTTCTTGTACGCGTCGGGGTGCGTATCCCGCGCACGCGGCAAGAGCAGGGCAATGCAGCCTAACGGGATGGAGAGATCGAAAACCCGTATTTCCGGTTACACATGGAGGCGTTCGTCCACAGTGGGACGCTGCGGTGAGAGCGCTGCGGCCAATGTCACACTCTGGCCTTACTTGTCCGTACGGAGCGGTAGTCCGGGTTGAATGTGGCCGCATCGGTCGGGGGCCGAACGGGGAAAGCAAGCCGTCAGCGGGGGAACGTGGGCACATTCCGAACGAGGAAGTGCTCAGACCGACTGAAAGATGTTCGAGGCGAGGCACACCATGGACGCTCCGACCACCACGTCCGCCGACAATGGCACTTCCGGCGGCAGCGGCGGGGGCGGCTGGTTCAAGCCGCGCAAGCAGCCCGAGGTGCCTCCCGGCGGTGAACAGGAAGCGACCGAGGGCAGTCGGCTGGCCGCGCTGCGTCCTGTCGGCCGGCCCATGACGAGCGGTGCCACGGGCTCCTCACCGAACGACAGCGCCCGTCCTGCTGAGGCTGGTCCCACGCCGGAGCAGGAGCGAATACCCGCGCCGCCGACCTCCGTGCCCCCGACGGCCCCTGTGACGTCCGCGCCCCGGGCCGCCGCGTCTCCGCCACTCGCACCCCTGCCTCCCCTGCCGCTCGCCCCCGCGTCGCCGCTGCCCGCGCCCTTCACTCCTGCGCCTCCGGTCACCGAGTCCGCGCCTTCCCCGTTCGCGCCGGGCCCTCAGGTTTCCGATACGGCAGCTTCCCCGCCTCCCGCAGCGCCGGCCCGTCCGGAGTCGGCCCTCGATCAGCCGTCCGCCCTGACCTCCGCCCCTCTCCGGGAGGCATCCTCGGATGCGGTGCTCATCCGGCGGACCATGGACGAGATCGGGACTGTCGCCGACAAGGTCACCTCGTACTTCTACGCGCTCCTCTTCGTTCGTCATCCCGAACTGCGCTCACTGTTCCCGGCCGCGATGGACACCCAGCGGGACCGGCTGCTCAAGGCACTGCTCACCGCCGCCGAGCACATCGACAACACCGAGGTCCTCGTCGCATATCTGCAGAACCTCGGCCGCGGCCACCGTAAATACGACACCCGGCCCGAGCACTACCCGGCCGTCGGCGAGTGCCTCATCGGCTCGCTGAGCCGGTACGCCGCCGCGATCTGGGACCAGGAGACAGAAGCGGCCTGGGTGCGGGTGTACACGACGATGTCGCAGGTGATGATCGACGCGGCTGCCGTGGACGAACTGCGCGCGCCGGCCTGGTGGTACGGGGAGGTCGTCTCGCACGATCTCAGGACCCCGGACATCGCCGTCATCACCGTCCGGCCCAACCAGCCGTACCCGTTCCGCGCCGGGCAGTACACGAGCCTGGAGACGCCCTGGTGGCCCCGCATCTGGCGGCACTACTCCTTCGCCTCCGCGCCTCGCTCCGACGGTCTGCTGTCGTTCCACGTGAAGGCGGTCCCCGCGGGCTGGGTCTCCAACGCGCTGGTGCACCGCGCCCGGCCCGGCGACGTTGTCCGGCTCGGCCCGCCTGCCGGCACGATGACCGTTGACCACACCACCGACAGCGGCCTGCTCTGTCTGGGCGGTGGCACCGGCATCGCACCCATCAAGGCACTGGTCGAGGACGTCGCCGAACACGGCGACCGGCGGCGAGTCGAGGTGTTCTACGGCGCCCGCACCGATCTCGACCTGTACGACATCGACACCATGCTGCGGCTCCAGCAGAGCCACCCCTGGCTCGCGGTACGCGCGGTCATCGACCAGCAGGCGCATCTCCAGCTCCCCGACGCCGTACGGGAGTACGGGCCCTGGTACGAGTACGACGCCTATCTGTCGGGCCCGCCCGGGATGATCCGCAGCGGTGTGGACGCGCTGCGGCACGCCGGATTCCCCACGGAGCGGATCCGCCACGACTCGGTGGAGGAACTGGTCGTCACGGGGAACTGATCGGGCCTGCGCACTGTCAGCCCAGGTCGGGCGCGTGCATGGCCCGTACGCCCTCGATGTTCCCGTCCAGGAAGTGGCGCAACGACAGCGGTACGAGATGGACAGAGGCGATGCCGACCCGGGTGAAGGGGATACGGACGATCTCGTACTCACCGGAGGGCTCGTCGATTTCGGGGCCGTGCCGCAGTGAGAGGTTCATGGACTCCAGACGGCAGACGAAGAAGTGCTGGACTTTCACGCCGGTCGTGCCGATGTCCGAGCCGATGTGCTCGACGGTGTCCACGAAACAGGGCACCACGTCGGTGACCTTGGCGCCGAGTTCTTCATGTACTTCACGGTGCAGGGCGTCGACGACGGTCGTGTCGTCCGGTTCGACCCCGCCGCCCGGAGTGAGCCAGTAGGGATCGACACCTGGCTTGGTGCGCTTGATGAGGATCAGGTCGTCGCCATCGAGCAGGATGGCGCGTGCGGTGCGCTTGACCACGGGTCGGACGGTCATGGGAGAAATGTGGCCCGGCTGGTTCCACGTGAAACATGTCAGCTCTACGCGAAGTACTCCGAGTGCTCTCCGTGAGGCGAAGATGACGGACCCGCGAGAGGCGAAATGCCTGTTTCACGTGAAACATCGCAGGGGCCCATGAGGGGAAAGAAGCGAGGCCCGAGGGGTTCAGCTCCAGTCGGTAGCCGCGCGCTGGAGCCACTCGTGTGCCCGTGCGATGTGCGGCATCGCCAGTGTGCCGGTGCGGACCACCAGGAAGTACGTTCGTAGCGGGGGCACCGCCGGATCGAGCAGCGTGACCACCTCACCGCGCTCCAGGGCGGCCGCGCACAGATAGCGGGGCAGCACCGCGAGGCCCGCGCCCGCAGCCGCACACGCGAGGACAGCACGCAGGTCGGGCACAATGACCGTGCCCGAGGCGGCCGGGCGGGAGTCGAAGACGGAGGCCCAGTAGCGGGCTACCAGGGGCAGCGACTCGTGGACCTCCACCACGGGGAGGTTCTCCAGGTCGGACGCTCCGAGACGGCGCGGCTTCCCGCAGCCGTTGTGGGCGGCCCAGCGCGGAGCGGCGACCAGGACGTGTTCCTCGTCGCAGAGCGCAGTCGCCGTGAGCAGGGAACCGCGCGGACGGGCCGTACTGATGGCCAGATCGTGATGCCCGGCGGACAGCCCCTCCAGGGTTTCCTCGGCGTTGCCGAAAGAGACGCGCAGCGCGAGGCTCTGGCCGTCGTCACCGGTCAGCTCCGTGAGTGCGGGAACCGCGCGTTCCGCGGTGAACTCCGGTGGCCCTGCGAGATGCAGCGTGCGTACGGAAGAGTCCTCGTCGAGCCCGGTCTCGGCGATCTCCACCAGGGCGTCGAGATGCGGCGCGGCCTTGTGCGCGAGCTCGTCGCCGATGGTCGTGGGGGTCACGCCACGGGCCTGGCGCAGGAACAGAGGGCGCCCCAGCTGCCGTTCCAGGGTGCGGATCTGAGAGGTGACGGCAGGCTGCGAGAGGCCGAGCAGGGCGGCGGCACGGGTGAAGGAGCCGGCCCGGTGGACGGTCACGAAGGTGCGCAGCAACGTCAGATCCACGGCGCGCCCGCCTCCTCCTCTGCCCTGGTCCCGGCCCCCCGGCCGCGCCCAACTATAAATAAGTCGATAGGCCTCTGTCGCTACGGTGATTGGACACTGACAGAGAGTCAACTAGCCTTGCTCGCGCGGTTCCTCGCGCGCGGAACCGGGGCGGTCCGAGCCACGAGGGGGGAGGCTCGGACCGTCTGTTGTGCGTAGCGGGCCCCTCGTAAGCCCCGCGCCGAGCGGTCAGTCTGTCGACTCGTCCAGCGCGCGCAGCACATCAGCCACCAGGTCACCCGGATCCTCGGCACCGACCGAGAAGCGGATGAAGCCCTCCGGCACCGCGTCCCCGCCCCACCGGCCGCGCCGTTCGGCCGTGGACCGCACGCCGCCGAAGCTCGTCGCGTCGTCCACGAGCCGCAGTGCGCCGAGAAAACGGTCGGCACGCGCGCGCGTGGGCAGCGCGAAGGAAACCACACACCCATAGCGCCGCATCTGCTGCGAAGCGATCTTGTGCGAGGGATCCTCCGGCAGCCCCGGATAGCGCAGCCCGGTCACCCCGGGCCGCCCGCGCAGGGCCTCGGCGAGAGCCAGGGCGGTGGTGTCCTGCCGGTCGACGCGCAACGGGAGCGTGGCGATCGACCGGTGCGCGAGCCAGGCCTCCATGGGACCGGGAATCGCCCCGACGACCTTGCGCCACCTTCGTACGACCGCCATCGCGGAAGCGTCCGTACCGCTGACATATCCGAGCAGGACGTCTCCGTGGCCGGTGAGCTGTTTGGTGCCGCTGGCCACCGAGAAGTCGGCGCCGAGCTCCAGCGGGCGCTGACCGAGCGGTGTCGCCAGGGTGTTGTCGACGGCCACCAGACAGCCACGCGCGTGTGCCGCCTCGGCGAGTCGTCGTACGTCGCACACGTCGAGCCCGGGGTTCGACGGGGTCTCGATCCACAGCAGGCGCGCGCCGTCGAGGACGTCGAGCTGGGCGTCGCCGCCGGTCGGAGCGGTGCGCACCTCGATGCCGTACTCCTCCAGCTGGGCCCGCACGAGGTGCAGCGCCTGGTAACCGTCGCCGGGCAGGACGACCGTGTCCCCGGTGCGCAGCTGGGAGAAGAGCACCGACGAGACGGCGGCCATGCCGGAGGCGAAGACGAGCGTCTCGACGCCGTCCTGCTCCGGCGCCTCCAGCTCGCCGATGGCACGCTCCAGGAGTGTCCAGGTCGGGTTCTCGTCGCGGCCGTAGGTGTACGGGCCGGTGGGGTCACCCGGCAGGTGGTAGTGGGCCGCGAACACGGGTCCGGGGAGGGCCGGTTCGTACGTGACCGGCTCGGGCAGCCCCGCCCGTACCGCGCGTGTGCCGTCACCCATGCTCGAGGTCACACGCCCACCCAAACTCTTGTTCGCAGCCGAATCACTCATGCCGCCCGTCCCTCCACTTCCACCCGCACCGCGGCGAGCAGGCCCGCGCTCGCCGCCTCCACCATCTCAAGGCACTCCTCGAAGCCGTCCATACCCCCGTAGTACGGGTCCGGGACGTCGAGATCAGTGTTCGAGTTCGAGGAGGGATCGAACGAGCGCAGCAGCCGCACCTTCGCCGCGTCCTCCGGAGTGGGCGCGAGGCGGCGCAGGGCCTTCAGATGACCGGCGTCGAGGGCGATGACGAGGTCGAGGTGGGCGAACCACGCGGCCCGGAACCGCCGGGCCGCGTGGCCGCTGTCGTAACCGCCCGCCTCCAGCACGGAGACCGTGCGCGGGTCGGCGCCGTCGCCCTCGTGCCAGCCGTCCGTGCCGGCGCTGTCGACCTCGACCAGGCCGGCCAGTCCGGCCTCCGCCACGCGCGTGCGGAAGACGGACTCGGCCATCGGGGAGCGGCAGATATTGCCGGTGCAGACGAAACAGACGCGGTAGGACATCGGGCGTCCTCAGTCCTCGTCGGGCAGGACGACGTGCAGCGCCCAGGAGACGATCGAAATGATCAGGCCGCCCAGGACGGCCGTCCAGAAGCCCTCGACGTGGAAGCTCAGGTCGAACTTGTCGGCCAGCCACGAGGTGAGCAGCAGCATCAGGGCGTTGACCACCAAGGTGATCAGGCCGAGCGTGAGGAGGAACAGCGGGAAGGTGAGCACCTTCACGATGGGCTTGACCAGGAAGTTCACCAGGCCGAACAGGAGCGCGACGACTATCAGTGTGCCGATCTTCTTGCCCGTGCTGTCACCGGTCAGGGTGATCTTGTCGAGCACCCACACGGCCACGCCGAGAGCGCCCGCGTTGGCGATCGTCTTGACTACGAAATTCTTCATGTGTCTGATCGTGGCAGAAGAGATCGGTTACGAGCGTGGGCGAGGGCGATGAAGGCATTCCGGTTGGATGAACTGGAGGCGGAACGTGCCGCCAACGACGGCGCCTACCTGCAGTTCCTGCACGAACGGAACATGTCGGTCGGCCTGTACGCGCTGGACGCGGGCGAGCAGGATCCGCAGCAGCCCCACCGTCAGGACGAGGTGTACTTCGTGGTGAGCGGGCGTGCCGCGATCACGGTCGGTATGGAGACGACCCAGGTGGCGCGCGGCAGCGTCGTGTACGTGCCGGCCGGTGTGGCCCACAAGTTCCACCACATCAGTGAAGATCTGCGGGTCATGGTGGTCTTCTCTCCACCCGAGAGCTGAGGCGCCGCCTCGGGGTTCCCTAGGGGATCGATCAGGGGAGGACAAGGGGTGCGAGGCCCCCGCCGGGCCTGCTCCCGGCCCTAGCATCGAAGGCGGAACATCGAATGTCCCGGCACGAGCGAAGGGCACAGGCCCCGGCGGATGCGACGGGCGGAGAAGTGAGGAAAAGGCGATGCGAGAGATCTTCGCGGGAATGCCGTGGTGGGTGAAGTGGGTCGCGGTGCCGGTCATCGCCCTCGTCGTGTTCGGCGGGCTGATAGCCACGGTCGTGGGCTTCGTCATCGGCCTGCTCTTCAAGGCGCTGGTCTTCGTCGCCCTGGTCGGTGGACTGATCTACGTCGTACGGAAGTTCATGTCGACTTCGTCGTCGCGCAGCGACTGGTGAGCGCGGCGGGGTGATCGGCGTACGGGGCCGGTAGGTGGGGCGGTGCGGGCGCCGGTAACAGGAATCGCCGGTTCCCTCGGGCGGGGGAAGTTTCCCGTACGGGCCGTCTGAGTGCGGTGACAGGCGGTTAGAGTCCGGAATTCGACGCGGGGACCGCCCCCGTGGACGGCGTTTCCCCTCCTCCCGTGTTCCTCCGCACGGGCAGCCCCCTCGCCTTCGAGAGTGACCCTCGACATGGTCGACACCGCATCCGCGGAACCACAGGCTCCACCCGTACAGCGACGGCCCGAGCAGCGGACCGCGCCTTCCCCGGGGACTCGCGTCCGGCCCGACGAGAGACCCTCGTCAGCACCCCTGCCCGAGCGCGTATCGGCACCTGGCCCCGTGGTCGTACCGCCTGCTGAACCGCACGCCACGGCGACCCTCATCGGCTCCGTACAGCGTGCGATGCATCTGCTGGAGTCCGTTGCCGCGCACGAGCACGGCGCCCCGGCCAAACAGCTGGCCCGCGAGACCGGCCTCGCGCTCCCGACCGCCTACCACCTGCTGCGCACGCTCGTCTTCGAGGGCTATCTGCGGCGCGAGAAGGGGCTGTTCTTCCTCGGTGAGGCTGCCGAGCGCCTGGGCAGCAGCGGAGCGAGGCAGAAGCGCCGCAGCACGGTGGTGGACGCCCTCGCGCACTGGCGGGACGTGATCGGCGTACCCGTGTACTACGCGGTGTACCGCGAGGGTGAGATCGAGGTCATGTGCGTCTCCGACACCCCCGACAACCCGGCGGTCGAGGAGTGGGCGGCCTTCCGCGAGACCGGACACGCGCATGCCGTCGGACAGTGTCTGCTCTCGCAGTTGGACGAGCAGGGTCGTCGGGACCATCTCGACCGCCACCCCGTACAGGCGGTTACGCCCTACACGGTGCGTGACGACCACGCGTTGCTGCGGCGTCTCGACCGGATGCGGCGAATGGAACTGGTCGTGGAACGGCAGGAGTACGCGCTGGGGACGGTCTGTGCGGCGATTCCGATCACCGTCGGCTCAACGGCCGGAACTTTGGCCATTTCTCTTCCTTCCCACCAAGCCGATCGACTGCTAAGAGCGGCACAGCAGCTGCAGGCAGAGGTCGGAAGACTGCTGGGGTCGCTCGCGATCTCTATCAGTATCTGAAAACTCACTCCTTGTGATCTGCCGTGTACTTTCAGCAAGATGCCAGCAGTATCAGAGCGATGATTCCAGGCCAGTCCACGGCAAGTGACGGGGTAGGCGATGCGCGAGTCGGTCCAGGCAGAAGTCATGATGAGCTTTCTTGTCTCGGAGGAGCTCTCCTTCCGTATTCCGGTGGAGTTGCGCTACGAGACCTGTGATCCCTATGCCGTCCGGCTGACCTTCCATCTGCCCGGCGACGCCCCTGTGACCTGGGCCTTCGGGCGCGAGCTGCTGATCGACGGCGTGGGGCGGCCATGCGGGGACGGAGATGTGCGAATCTCACCCGCCGACACCGATGTGCTGGGCGAGGTACTGATCCGGCTTCAGGTCGGCGGCGACCAGGCGCTGTTCCGCTCCGGTGCGGCGCCGCTGGTGGCGTTCCTCGACCGCACGGACAAGCTGGTGCCGCTGGGGCAGGAGCGTGCCCTCGCCGATTTCGACGCCCATCTCGACGAGGCGCTGGTCCGCATCCTGGCGGAGGAGCAGAGCGCGGGCTGAGCAGATCCGCGCCGGAGCGCGGCGGTGGTGTAACGCTTCTCCTCCTCGACCGGAGGAGAAGCGCCACACCGTACTGCGGCGGAGTCGCCGAGCCGGTCTGGCCCAGCTGCCGTCAGTGCTTGCGGCGTCGGCCCTTCCCACCCCGGGCCGGTACCGGCTGGGCCCCTGCCCCTGTCTCCGCCGCGACCGTCCCTGTTCCGGACCCGGTTCCTGCTGCCGGTCCCGCCTTTGAGGTCAGTGGTGCCGAGCCCGGGCGGTCGGCCGAGACCATCAGGGCCGCCAGGGCCGTGGTCACCGGGACCGACGCGACCAGGCCGATCGAGCCCACCAGCGTCCGGACGATCTCCGCCGCGACGAGTTCGCTGTTGGCGACCGTACCGACGCTGCTCTGCGCGATCGAGAAGAGCAGCAGCAGCGGCAGGGCGGCGCCCGCGTAGGCGAGGACGAGAGTGTTGACGACGGATGCGATGTGGTCGCGACCGATACGGATGCCGGCGCGGTACAGGCCGCGCCAGCCCATCGTGGGATTGGCCTCGTGCAGCTCCCAGACCGCCGATGTCTGCGTCACCGTCACATCGTCGAGGACACCGAGCGAACCGATGATGACGCCCGCGAGCAGCAGACCGCTCATGTCGATGGACGGGTACAAGCCATGGATCAGACCGGTGTTGTCGTCCGTGTTGCCGGTCAGCGCGGCCCAGCCGATGAACAGTGAGCCGAGGACGCCGATCAGCACCAGCGAGATCAGGGTGCCGAGCACCGCCACCGACGTACGGGCCGACAGGCCATGGCACATGTAGAGCGCGATCAGCATGATGGCGCTCGCTCCGATCACTGCCACGACCAGCGGATTCGAGCCCTGGAGAATCGCCGGCAGGATGAAGAGGGTCAGCACCATGAAACTGGCGGCCAGCGCGACCAGCGCCATCACACCGCGCAGGCGTCCGACGGCCACGACGGCGAGCGCGAAGATGCCGGCGAGCAGGGCCAAGGGGAGCCTGCGGTTCACGTCGGTGACCGAGTACTGCAGGTCCCTCGGAGCGGAGGGCTCGTAGGCGACCACGACCTTCTGATCCTGGTGCAACTGCCGTGACTGGTCGGGCTGGACGATCTCCGTGAAGGTACGGCCCTTGTCGTCACCGGTGTCGACGCGGATCGTCGCCCTCTTGCAGTCGCCGGTCGCCTGCTGCTGCGCCGAGGAGCCCTCGGCGGTGGACGTGTCGCCGGTCGGGGTGCCCCCCGAGGCGTTGACGGACTTGCAGTCCACCGCGACGACCTTGGTGACCGTGGCCTCCTGGGTCTGCCGGTCGAAGCCGACGCCGGTGCGCTCGTGGCCCGGGGCGCCCCCGGGCCACAGCACCACGAGCCCGACCACGACCGCTGCGGCGAACGGGATCAGAATCGCCCCGATGATCTTCCGCAGATGGCGAGAGGCCGGGGCGGCCGGGCCATGGCTGTGACTGTGGCCGTGCGACTGACCGTGGCCGTCGTCGGATCCGTGGGCGTCATCGGGTCCGGGGCCGTGCCCGCCCCCCTGCCCGCCACCCGCTCCGGGTCCGCGTCCACCGCTGGAACCGCCGCCGGGTCCGCCGCTGTACCTGTCGCCCGGGCCGTTCCCGTGTCCATGGCCGGCGCCTTGCCCCGGGACGGATCCGTGGTCGTGCCCACCGCCACCGCCCGTGCCGGGACCAGGACCTGGTCCGTCACCGGATACGGGAAAGGGGTCGAACTGACCGGTTCCGGGCCCCTCGGCTCCGAACCCCGGGCCCTGGTCGCCCGGGCCCGTGCGGCCGCCCTGACCCGCACCCGCTCCGGGCCCGTAGCCGCGATCGATCCTCCGCCCGGGCCCGTACCCGGGACTGCCACTCGGTCCGGTCGCCCCGCCGGCCCCGCCTGTTCCTGCGCCGGGCCGGGACACGCCACCGAGGCCGCCGGGGCCATCGCCGGACCGGAGCCCGCGTTCCTGGCCGGTGCCGCCGCCGTTTCCGCTGTCCTGCCCGGAGCCGTGTCCGGCACCGCTTCGGCGCGGTGGCTCGGAGGGCGGGTACGGGGGTCCTTGCGTCGTGGTCACCGCCCGATCATCGCAAGAACGACAGGGGCCCTCTGTTCACCTCGCCCAAATTGGCGCTAGCGTGGAGGCACCTTTGCACACGCGGGAGCTCGGAGCACCGGGCTGAGAGGGCGCTGACCTCCGTCTTTGCCATGTTTCACGTGGAACACGTGAAACGAGTGATGTTTCACATGAAACATCGGCAGACGGATTCCGCTGCGTCGACCGCTGAACCTGTTACCGGGTAATGCCGGCGTAGGGAGTAGGTCTCATGACCATCAAGGACACACGCACGCCTGCCTCCAGCCAGGACGAACAGCCCCCTCAGGGCGAACAGTCCCAGGAGGCCGGGAAGTCCATCGGCTGGCACAAGGGGTACGTCGACGGCTCGCGCCCCGACCTGCGGGTGCCGGTCCGTCAGGTGCATCTCACGAACGGGAAGTCGGTCACCCTGTACGACACCTCGGGCCCGTACACCGATCCGCTGGTCGACACCGACGTCCGCAGGGGGCTGGCGCCGCTGCGCGAGAACTGGATCATCGCCCGCGGCGACACCGAGGAGTACGCGGGCCGGCCTCTCCGCCCGGAGGACGACGGGATCAAGCACACCTCGCCGCGCGGCGGGCTCAGGAACCTCGACGCGGTGTTCCCGGGACGGCCCCGGCAGCCGCGCCGGAGCCGGGACGGACAGGCGGTGACGCAACTCGCGTACGCCCGCCGCGGGGAGATCACGCCCGAGATGGAGTTCGTGGCCGTCCGGGAGAACGTCGACCCCGAGGTGGTCCGTGAGGAGATCGCCGCCGGGCGTGCGGTGCTGCCCGCCAACGTCAACCACCCGGAGATCGAGCCGATGATCATCGGCAAACGGTTCCTGGTGAAGGTCAACGCCAACATCGGCAACTCCGCGGTCACTTCCTCCATCGAGGAAGAGGTCGAGAAGATGACCTGGGCGACGCGCTGGGGCGCCGACACGGTCATGGACCTGTCCACCGGCCGCAACATCCACACCACCCGCGAATGGGTACTGCGCAACTCCCCCGTTCCCATCGGCACGGTGCCGCTCTACCAGGCGTTGGAGAAGGTGGACGGCAGGGCCGAGGAACTGACCTGGGACATCTACAAGGACACGGTCGTCGAGCAGGCCGAGCAGGGCGTGGACTACATGACGGTCCACGCGGGCGTCCGCCTGGCGTACGTACCGCTCACCGCGAACCGCAAGACCGGCATCGTCTCGCGCGGCGGCTCGATCATGGCGGCGTGGTGCCTGGCGCACCACAAGGAGTCGTTCCTGTACGAGAACTTCGAAGAACTGTGCGAAATCCTCGCCACGTACGACGTCACGTACTCGCTCGGCGACGGCCTGCGGCCCGGCTCGATCGCGGACGCCAACGACGAGGCACAGTTCGCCGAGTTGAGGACGCTCGGGGAACTCAACACGATCGCGAAGCGTTTCCATGTACAGACGATGATCGAAGGCCCGGGACATGTCCCGATGCACAAGATCAAGGAGAACATCGACCTACAGCAGGAGATCTGCGATGAAGCTCCGTTCTATACGCTCGGCCCGCTGACGACGGACGTCGCGCCTGCGTACGACCACATCACTTCCGGTATCGGTGCCGCGATGATCGCCTGGTGGGGCACGGCCATGCTCTGCTACGTCACGCCCAAGGAGCACCTGGGCCTGCCCAACCGTGACGACGTCAAGACCGGCGTCATCACCTACAAGATCGCCGCCCACGCAGCCGACCTCGCCAAGGGGCACCCAGGTGCGCAGGAATGGGATGACGCGCTCTCTGACGCCCGCTTCGAGTTCCGGTGGGAGGACCAGTTCAACCTGGCCCTCGACCCGGACACGGCCCGCCAGTTCCACGACGAGACCCTGCCTGCCGAGCCCGCCAAGACGGCCCACTTCTGCTCGATGTGCGGGCCGAAGTTCTGCTCGATGAAGATCTCGCAGGACATCCGACGCGAGCACGGCAGCACGCCGGTGGAGATCGAGCAGGGCATGGCGCAGAAGTCGAAGGAGTTCGCGGCGGCCGGCAACCGGGTGTATCTGCCGATCGCGGACTGAGGCGCCCTCCGGCGCCGGTCGATGACGGTGGCCGGTCCGTGGCGGTTCGCGTCTCCGAGGGGGAGCGGGTTCCGGGTCGTTCGCAGGGCGTCTCGGAGACGCGGGCGGTCACGGGTGGGCAGGGAGGATCGCGGAGGGTTCCGGTGCGAGCGGTAACGGAAGGGACAAGAACCCCCGTTCCTTGATCGTTCCTCTCTAACCTCCGTGCCATGGGCGGAATCGACGTGGGCAATGGCGTGGTGGGAGCCGTACTCGGCATCGTGTTCGCGACGCTGTTCCAACAGCCGTTGCAGGATGCCTGGTTCCGGCTGCGGAAACGGTGGGGCAGCGCGGTGCGGGGGCTGCGCAGGCGGGAGGAGAGCAGCCCGGCCTGGCGGTCGTTCTCCCTCGGGCCCCTGCACACCTCCGCCCTGATCGTCGAAGGGGACGGTGACGTGCCGATCGCCCCCGAGGACGTGCATGTGCATGTGCTCGACCAGGAGGTCACGCTCCCCGAGGACATGGCCGGCTGGCGGGACGAGATCGAGGTGGAGAGCGAGCGGCTGCGGGTGGAGGGCCGGACGCCCGTGTGGAACGGCCCGCGCTACGCGGTCGAGTCGCTCGGCATCTCCCGTACGGCCCTGGCCGAGCATCCGGAGGTCCACATACGTCTGAAGTCCACCGACTACTACACGTTCCTCGCCGCGCAGCAGCTCGACCGCCGTCTCCCGGACGGTACGACACCCCGTAGCCGCTATCTCGACCCGGACGATCCGCTCGCCGCACCGGCGTTCCTCCAGTGCAGCTTCGCGGTCAACGTCGCCGTGGTGACCGCTGACGAGCTGCTGGTCGTCACCCGTCGCAGCGAGCGGGTCAGGATGGCGCCGGGGGTGTGGAACTCGTCCGTCAACGAAGGGATGTCACGGCACATAGATTCCGCCGGCCGCAATGCGCCGGACCTCCACGCGGTGGCTCGCCGTGGGATGCGTGAGGAACTGTCGCTGGAGTCCCACGAGTACTCGCTCGTCCTGCTCGCCTTCGTGCTGGACGTGGAACGGCGCCACTGGAGCGCCCACTTCTACGCCCGCCTCAAGGAGCTCACCAGCGAGGGGCTCCGGGACCGGATGAGCCGGGGCGTCGCCGACCGCTGGGAACACCAGACGATCGACTACGTGCCGTTCCGCCCGGCAGAAGTCGCCAGGTTCCTGTTGCACGCGGACCGGATCCACCGGTGGGCGCCGCTCGCACCGGCTCTGTTCCACCTGGCCCTGGTCCACGTCCACGGCCGTACGCCGGTCGAACGCGCAGAGGCCCAGGTGGTCAGGCGGCTCTAGCCGCCCGTTCCACCTGAGTCCCATGTGCCGCCCCGCGTCCGTAACGGCGGGGCGGGGTGTCATTCCGGCGGGTGGTCGGGGCCTCCGAAGTCCGGGCTGCTGAAGTCCGGGCTGGTGTAGCTGGGGCGGTGGCCGGTTGAGGCGTTGTCGTCGGGGCTGCTGAAACCGGGCCGGTTGTAGCCGAGGTGAGGCATACGGCCGGTGGTGGGTTCCGGGGTCGGTTTGCGGCTGGCGGCCGACGAATCGGAGTGGGCGAGGGCCTCGCGGAGGAACGGCAGGATGCCGCGCTCCAGCAGGGCCTCGCGCCAGACTTCCCTGGCTTGGGCCACTTCCCCGGTCAGTTCGCCGTACGCCCCGGCCTCCTCCGCGTCCGGGCTGTTGCGCAGGGCGGTGAGCAGCAGGCCGACTGCGGCGACGAATATCGCTGCCGCGGTCACCGCACCGAACACCCATCCGGTGGTGAGCATGGTCTGGGCGAACGCCGGCTCGGGGTCGAGCATCTTGAGGATGTAGCCCACGAGCAGGAAGATCGCCGCTGCCGTGCCGGCGAGAACCGGAGCCAGGACCGCCACGACGGCGACGGCGCCCGCCCCGGTGGTCTCGACGGCGGTCTCACCCATGGTGGTCGCGAACCCCACCGCGCTCGTGCCCGGCTCGGTGGAACCGGATTCGCGGACGGACGACGGGGCGGACGGCGCCGGGTGGCGCATTTCGTCGCGGACCTTCACATAGTGCTGGTATTCGGCCGCCGCGGCGACCGTGATGAGCGCGGTGGCGTTGAGCGCCATGGTCCGCAGTTGTTCGGGGTTCAGCCGCTGACCGACGGCGGCCAGTTCCGGGCGGTGTGGGGCGGAGCGCAGCGCCTCATCGAGGATCCGCTCGTATTCCTGGCGGTCCTCGCTCAGCAGGTGCTGCGGAACGCTGTTCATGTGCATCCCCCGATGCTCCGTAGGGCTTGGGGCTCGGCATGCTGACGAGCCGTCGGGCAGAAACGGAGGGGAGCCTGCTACGGATAAGCCGATGGTAGAGCGGCGAAGGTGTGCGGTGACAGGGGGTTTGAAGAAAATGCCGTGTGACTGTCCCCCGTCGGGTGCTGTCCCTCGTCGCAGGACGCCTGCCCGGGGAGGGCTCGGATATCCCTCAGAGATCCAGCGGAAGTTCCTGGACCAGCAGTTTTCCGGCCATGGTCACGCCGCCGTCCATCGCGATGGCGAGTCCGTCGGCGTAGACATGCGGATGTTCGATGTTCGGACCGGAGTTGTCCTCGCCGTCGTCCTCGGCGCCGACATCGCCCACCAGATACGGGATGGGGCTGTGGCCGTGGACGATGCGGGTGCCGCCGTACATGTCGAGGAGGGAGCGAACGGCCTCGGCACCGCCCTCGTCGCGGAAGGAGAAGCGCTTGGTGAACTTGCGGAACAGATCCCACACCTCGTCCGCGTCGTTGCGCGTGATCGTCTCGCGGACGGTGTCGTTGACCGCCTCGATCGAGTCGCCGTAGTCGAGGTAGGCGGTGGTGTCCGAGTGCACGAGGAGGTGGCCGTCGACCTCCTCGATCGCGTCGAGGCGGGCCATCCACTGGAGATGGTGGTCCTGGAGCCGGTCCATGTCGGTCTTCTGGCCGCCGTTCAGCAGCCAGGCCGCCTGGAAGGTGGCCGTGCCCGCGCCCGAGTTGACGGGCGTGTCACCGAACCGCTTGGCGCCAAGGAGCAGCAGCTCGTGGTTGCCCATGAGGGCCTTGCAGTAGCCGCCGGCCGCGGCTGCCTCGGCGGACAGCCGCATGACCAGGTCGATGACGCCGATGCCGTCCGGGCCGCGATCGGTGAAGTCGCCGAGGAACCAGAGCCGGGCGGTGCCCGCGGACCAGTTGCTCTCGCTGTCGATCAGGCCCTGTTCCTGGAGTGCGCCCACCAGTTCGGCGAGGTAGCCGTGGACGTCCCCGACGACGAACAGAGGTCCCGGGCCGTCGGCGGCCGGGGCGGCGGGGTCGACGGTCACCTGAAGCGTGTCACCGCGGTTGATGACGGGCAGGTCCCGCTGCGTGGGCGTGTACCCGTCGGGGTACTCCTCCACGTCCGCCAGGGCCTCCGCGCCCGACGCGCCCGCCGAGGTCTCCCGAGCCTCCGGGACCTCGGTGCCGTGCGCGTACGGACCGGTCTCATGGACGTACGCGGGCACCCGGAAGTCGCGCAACGTCGCCGTGCGCGTCACCTCGGGTCCCTGACCGGCCCCCTGAGTCATCGACCCCTCCACCATCGCGCCGCATCTGCACCGCATCGGACTGCCTGGTCGCAGCGGCCCGCGGTGTCGTGGGCCCATCATAGGAATGCGGATCGCGCCATGTGATGACCCAGGGGTGGTGAATCGGCGAAGGGGCCCAGTTCACCGCGGCTTTCGCCCCGATTCGGAGGGGCTTTCCCGTACGGGACCCGCCCCGGACTCCCCTGATTCGTACGATCAACGCATCCACGCCAACACCCACACCCACCCGCGAACCGTTCCGACGCCGGTGCCCCGCATTCCTGAACCCTGAACGGGGTCGGGCTCCCGTTCCCCCTGCGGGGCCGACCCCTCGTACGGCCCCGCCCTCCGGGAACCCGCCCCGCGCAGGCCCGGTCACCCTTCCTCGGGCGATCGGGGAGGACTGACCGTCGTACGCGGCGGACGGCGCTGCGAGGACGTCCGCACGATCAGTTCCGTCGGTATCACCTGCTCGACCGGCAGGTCCGAATCGAGGTTCTCGATGGCGTCGATCAGGAGCTGGACCACCGCCGTGCCGATGCGGCGCGGTTTCAGCGAGAGCGTGGTGATCGGCGGCTCCGTGGTGGCGTACACGGTGGACTCGCTGCAGCAGACCAGCAGGAGGTCGTCGGGTACGCGCAGGCCGTAGCGGCGGGCCGCGGCCAGCAGGTCGGTGCCGTTCGGGTCGAAGAGGCCGTAGACGGCGTCCGGACGGTCCGGACGGGCCAGCAGCCGATCGGCGGCCAAGGCGCCCGCGCACGGGTCGTGGGCCGGGTAGGCCTCGTACACCGGGTCCTGGCCGACCCGCTCGCACCAGCGCAGATAGGCCGTGGTGGAGAGGTTGGTGTACGTGTCGGTCGAGGTGCCCGTAAGGAGGCCGATCCGGCGGGCGCCGGCGGCGGCCAGGTGGTCGAGGATGCCCAGGACGGCCGCCTCGTGGTCGTTGTCGACCCACGCGGTGACCGGCAGCGAGCCCGCCGGGCGGCCGTCGGAGACGACCGGCAGACCCTGCCGGACCAGTTCGGTGACCACCGGGTCCTGGTCGGACGGGTCAATGACGACCGTGCCGTCCAGGGCGACGTTGGACCACACGTCGTGGCGCGAGGTCGCGGGGAGGATGACCAGGGCGTAGCCCCGGGCGAGCGCGGCCGAGGTGGCGGCTCTCGCCATCTCCGCGAAGTACGCGAACTCGGTGAAGGTGAAAGGTTCATCCCCGTACGTCGTCACGGTCAGGCCGATCAGTCCTGACTTGCCGGTACGGAGGGTTCGGGCCGCGGCCGACGGGCGGTAGCCCAGCCGGTCGGCGACCTCACGGACATGGCGTCGGGTGGCGTCCGGGAGCCTGCCCTTCCCGTTGAGGGCGTCGGAGACGGTCGTGATCGAGACCCCGGCGGCGGCAGCCACGTCTCTGATGCCTGCCCGGCCCGGCCGACCGTTTCGTCGGGTTGTCTCCGCGCGGCTCACCTGTTGCTTCCCTGCTGCTGTCATGGCGAGCCGATAGTAGGGCTCATGCGGTGGGGTAGTGCGGACGCATATGCAGCCGTTGACAGGCACGTTTCTGCATGGTCAACAATCATCAACTGCCTCAGAAAGAAAGCCAGTTGAACGATATTACTGCCCTACGTGACTTGTCGGCGCGCATAGGCCTGCCAAGTGACCGATGTTTCGAAGAGGTCTCAACTCACCACTACGAGGGATGCGCGCCACGGCGTGAGCCACCGGCGCATGCTGATAAGCGTGACGCGCCCCCCAGTTGATGCAATTTTGTACGGTGTTGCGCGGGGTGCCTGTGAGGTTGCTGGGGTCGGCAGGGCCGGTGGGGCCGACCTCGCCGAGCGCGGCAGACGTGTCCGACCCGTACGCGGCGGCGGCGAATCCTCATAAGGTGAGAAGCATTGGAACCGGGTAACCGGCGGCGGGTGGCCGTGCTGAGCCGGTGGTGGTCACGAGGAGGACTGTGGTGAGCGAGACGAGCCCCAAGCTGCGCGCGGAGCTGGCGGGTATCCCCACCTACAAGCCGGGCAGGCCGGCCGCGGCCGACGGTCCGGTGGCCTACAAGCTGTCCTCGAACGAGAACCCCTACCCGCCGCTGCCCGGTGTGCTGGAGACCGTGACGGCGGCGGCCGGTGCCTTCAACCGCTACCCGGACATGGCCTGCACGGGGCTCATGAACGAGCTGGCCGAACGTTTCGCCGTGCCGGTCACGCACCTCGCCACCGGCACCGGTTCGGTCGGGGTCGCGCAGCAGCTGGTCCAGTCCACCAGTGGGCCCGGCGACGAAGTGATCTACGCCTGGCGGTCCTTCGAGGCCTATCCGATCATCACGCAGATCAGCGGTGCCACGTCGGTCAAGGTCCCGTTGACGCCGGGGGATGTGCACGACCTTGACGCGATGGCGGACGCGATCACCGACCGGACCCGGCTGATCTTCGTCTGCAACCCCAACAACCCGACGGGGACGGCCGTACGGCGGGCCGAGCTGGAGCGCTTCCTGGACCGGGTGCCCGGTGATGTGCTGGTGGTGATCGACGAGGCGTACAAGGAGTTCGTCCGCGATCTCGAGGTGCCGGACGGGGTCATGCTCTACCGCGACCGGCCGAACGTCTGTGTGCTGCGGACCTTCTCCAAGGCGTACGGGCTCGCCGGGCTCCGGGTCGGCTTCGCGATCGCGCACGAGCCGGTGGCCGCGGCGCTGCGCAAGACGGCGGTGCCGTTCGGGGTGAGCCAGCTCGCCCAGGACGCGGCGGTGGCCTCGCTGCGGGCCGAGGACGCGCTGCTCGGCCGGGTCGGTTCACTGGTGTCCGAGCGCACCCGCGTGGTCGACGGCCTGCGCGGCCAGGGCTGGACGGTGCCCGATACCCAGGCGAACTTCGTGTGGCTGCGGCTGGGGGAGCGCACGGTGGACTTCGCGGCGGTGTGCGAGCGCGCCGGGGTGGTCGTACGGCCGTTCCCGGGCGAGGGGGTTCGGGTGACGGTCGGGGAGACCGAGGCGAACGACATCTTCCTGAAGACGGCGGAGGGGTTCCGCAAGGAGCTCTAGCCCGGCCGGAGCCCTGCTCCGGCCCTCTCGGGCAGACCATGTGCGGCACGTCACTCACCATGGGTGACGTGCCGTTTTGTGTCCGCAGGCGGCTGGAACCGCGTGTTCCGGGCCGCCCGGGGCGGCTTATCGACCCCCACCTCTCCTCGCTCGAACGGGCATGCGCCATAATTGCTTGTGAATGTGAACGCGTTCACAAGCGTGTCCCGTTTGTTCCTCTCGTGCGGGTGGCAACCGGGGCAGACTGCCGCAACGACCACGGCACGTAAGGAGGAGAAGTGGACATCGCTTTGGCGCCGGAGACCCTGGCGCGATGGCAGTTCGGCATCACCACCGTCTACCACTTCCTGTTCGTCCCGCTGACGATCTCCCTCGCCGCGCTCACCGCCGGCCTGCAGACCGCCTGGGTGCGCACGGAGAAGGAGAAGTACCTCAAGGCCACCAAGTTCTGGGGCAAGCTCTTCCTGATCAACATCGCGATGGGTGTCGTCACCGGCATCGTGCAGGAGTTCCAGTTCGGCATGAACTGGTCCGACTACTCGCGCTTCGTCGGCGATGTCTTCGGTGCCCCGCTCGCCTTCGAGGCGCTGATCGCCTTCTTCTTCGAGTCCACCTTCATCGGGCTGTGGATCTTCGGCTGGGACAAGCTGCCGAAGAGGATCCACCTGGCCTGCATCTGGATGGTCTCGATCGGCACGATCCTGTCGGCGTACTTCATCCTCGCGGCCAACTCCTGGATGCAGCACCCCGTCGGCTACCGGATCAACGAGCAGAAGGGGCGCGCCGAACTCACCGACTTCTGGCTGGTTCTCACCCAGAACACCGCGCTGACCCAGGTCTTCCACACCCTTACCGCGGCCTTCCTCACGGGTGGCGCCTTCATGGTCGGCATCGCCGCCTTCCATCTGACGCGCAAGAAGCACATCGAGGTGATGAAGACCTCGCTGCGGCTCGGGCTGGTCACCGTAGTCATCGGCGGTCTGCTCACCGCGGTGAGCGGGGACTTCCTCGGCAAGGTCATGTTCAAGCAGCAGCCGATGAAGATGGCCGCCGCCGAGGCCCTGTGGGACGGCGAGGCGCCCGCGCCCTTCTCCGTCTTCGCCTATGGCGACGTCGACGCCGGCCACAACAAGGTCGCCATCGAGATCCCCGGCCTGCTGTCCTTCCTCGCCAACGACGACTTCAGCTCGTACGTCCCGGGCATCAATGACGTCAACAAGGCCGAGCAGGAGAAGTTCGGGCCCGGTGACTACCGGCCCAACATCCCGGTCGCCTACTGGGGCTTCCGCTGGATGATCGGCTTCGGCATGACGTCCTTCGCGATCGGGTTGCTCGGGCTCTGGCTGACCCGCAAGAAGTTCATGCTGCCGCAGCATCTACGGGTCGGCGACGGCGAGGTGCCGCACCTCTCACTGCTGCCGGGTAAGGCGCTCGGTCCGGCGCTCACCAAGTGGTACTGGCGCATCGCGATTCTGACCCTGGGCTTCCCGCTGATCGCCAGTTCCTGGGGCTGGATCTTCACCGAGATGGGCCGCCAGCCGTGGGTCGTGTACGGCCTCTTCCAGACCCGGGACGCGGTCTCCCCCGGGGTCTCGCAGGGCGAGATCATCACCTCGATGATCGTCTTCACCTCGCTGTACGCGATCCTCGCCGTCATCGAGGTCAAGCTCCTGGTGAAGTACGTCAAGGCCGGGCCGCCCGAACTGACCGAGGCCGACCTCAACCCGCCCACGAAGATCGGCGGCGACCCACAGGACGCCGACAAGCCGATGGCCTTCTCCTACTAGGCCCAGGGAGCTGGAATCGCCATGGAACTTCACGACGTCTGGTTCGTCCTCATCGCCGTCCTGTGGACCGGCTACTTCTTCCTGGAGGGCTTCGACTTCGGGGTCGGCGTCCTCACCAAGCTGCTCGCCCGCGACCGGGCGGAGAAGCGGGTCCTGATCAACACCATCGGGCCCGTCTGGGACGGCAACGAGGTGTGGCTGCTGTCGGCGGCCGGCGCCACCTTCGCCGCCTTCCCCGAGTGGTACGCCACCCTCTTCTCCGGGTTCTATCTGCCGCTGCTGCTCATCCTGGTCTGCCTGATCGTGCGGGGCGTCGCCTTCGAGTACCGGGTGAAGCGCCCCGAGGAGAACTGGCAGCGCAACTGGGAGACCGCGATCTTCTGGACCTCCCTGCTGCCCGCGTTCCTGTGGGGCGTGGCCTTCGCCAACATCACGCGTGGGGTGAAGATCGACGCCGACTTCGAGTACGTCGGCAGTCTCGCCGACCTGCTCAACCCGTACGCCCTGCTCGGCGGCCTGGTCACCCTGTCGCTGTTCACCTTCCACGGCACGGTGTTCGTCGGCCTCAAGACCGTCGGGGACATCCGGGAACGGGCACGGAAGCTGGCGGTTCGCGTCGGACTGGTGGCCGCCGTCGCCGCGCTCGTCTTCCTGGCCTGGACCCAGGCCGACAAGGGCGACAGCGGCTCCCTGGCCGCGACGATCGTGGCCGTGGTCGCGCTTCTCGTGGCGCTGGGGGCGGCACAGAGGGGACGTGAGGGCTGGGCGTTCGCGTTCTCCGGGGTCACCATCGTGGCCACCGTCGCGATGCTGTTCCTGACGCTCTTCCCGAACGTCATGCCGTCCTCGCTCAACCCGGACTGGAGCCTCACGGTCACCAACGCCTCGTCGAGCCCGTACACGCTGAAGATCATGACGTGGTGTGCGGGGATCGCCACTCCCGTGGTTCTGCTCTACCAGGGCTGGACGTACTGGGTGTTCCGCAAGCGGATCGGCACGCAGCACCTCGCCGAAGCCGCGCACTGAGTCGCTTTGTCTGCGGGGGACGGTTTCGCGATGTTTCACGTGAAACATCGTGAAACCGTCCCCTTGGACCGAAGGGTGTGTTTCACGTGAAACCAATCGATCCGCGGCTCCTCCGGTACGCCGGTGCCACGCGCCGCTTCCTGCTGGCGGTCGTCGGCCTGGGTGCCGTCGGCGCGGGGCTGGTCATCGCGCAGGCCATGCTCATCGCCGAGGTGGTGGTCGGCGCCTTCCAGCACAGGCTGTCGGTCACTGAACTCCGTACGCCCCTGCTGCTGTTGGTGGCGGTCGCCGGGGGCCGGGCGATCGTGTCCTGGCTCACCGAGCTGGCCGCGCACCGGACGAGCGCGGCGGTGAAGTCGGAACTGCGCGGGCGGTTGCTGGAGCGGGCTGTCGCACTCGGTCCCGGGTGGCTGAGCGGGCAGCGGACCGGGTCGCTGGTCGCCCTCGCGACCCGGGGGGTCGACGCGCTCGACGACTACTTCTCGCGCTATGTGCCGCAGTTGGGGCTCGCGGTGGTGGTGCCCGTGGCGGTGCTGGCGCGGATCGTCACCGAGGACTGGGTGTCGGCGGCGATCATCGTCGGCACTCTGCCGCTCATCCCGGTCTTCATGGTGCTGATCGGCTGGGCGACCCAGTCCCGGATGGACCGCCAGTGGCGGCTGCTGTCCCGGCTGTCGGGCCATTTCCTCGATGTCGTGGCCGGTCTGCCGACGCTGAAGGTGTTCGGCCGGGCCAAGGCGCAGGCCGACTCGATCCGGCGGATCACCGGCGAGTACCGGCAGGCGACGATGCGGACCCTGCGGATCGCCTTCATCTCGTCCTTCGCACTGGAACTGCTGGCGACGCTGTCCGTGGCGCTGGTCGCGGTGACCATCGGTATGCGGCTCGTGCACGGCGAGATGGACCTGTACATCGGGCTCGTCATCCTCATCCTCGCGCCCGAGGCGTACCTGCCGCTGAGGCAGGTGGGCGCCCAGTTCCACGCGGCGGCTGAGGGGCTGGCCGCGGCCGAGGAGATCTTCGCCGTCCTGGAGACGCCGGTGCCGGCATCCGGGACCGGGGCGGTTCCGGAGGGCGGGGTGGCCTTCGAGGGCGTGACGGTCCGGTACCCCGGGCGGTCGGCGGACGCGGTGACAGACGCGTCCTTCGCGGTGGAGGCCGGCGAGACGGTCGCGCTCGTCGGGCCCAGCGGTGTGGGCAAGTCGACGCTGCTGCACGCGCTGCTCGGGTTCGTACAACCGACGGAAGGGCGGGTGCGCGTCGGGGGCGCCGACCTTGCCGGCCTCGACCTGGAGCAGTGGCGCTCCAGGGTGGCCTGGGTGCCGCAGCGGCCCCATCTGTTCGCCGGGTCGATCGCCGAGAACGTACGGCTGGCCCGCCCCGACGCCGACGACACCGCCGTACGGCGGGCACTGGCCGACGCCGGTGCGCTGGCGTTCGTGGACGCGCTGCCCGAGGGCGTCCACGCGGTGCTCGGTGAGGACGGGGCCGGGCTCTCCGCCGGGCAGCGGCAACGGCTCGCGCTGGCCCGGGCGTTCCTCGCGGACCGGCCCGTGCTGCTGCTCGACGAGCCGACTGCCGCGTTGGACGGGGAGACCGAGGCCGAGGTCGTGGCCGCCGTGCGGCGCCTTGCCGTCGGGCGGACGGTACTGCTGGTCGTCCATCGGCCGGCGCTGCTGGGAGTGGCGGACCGGGTGGTGCGCCTGGAGGAGGCTGCCGGGCCCGCTCACCTGCTTGGTTCCGGGCAACCGGACAGTGCGTTCGGGGCTGCCGGCGGAGATGGGCTGCTCGTGGGCCATCGGGAGAGCGCGCAGGTGCCCGTGTTCGGCGATGCGGAAGCCGTTTCCGGGGCTCCCGCAGGGCAACGTGGTGTGCTCGCGCGGGTGCGGGCCATGTCCGGCGCCTGGCACGGCCGGCTCGGACTCGCGCTGCTGCTCGGGAGTCTCGCGCTCGGCAGTGCCGTGGGGCTCATGGCGACCTCCGGGTGGCTGATCTCGCGGGCCTCGCAGCAGCCGCCCGTGCTGTATCTGATGGTCGCCGTGACGGCCACGCGGGCCTTCGGGATCGGGCGGGCCGTCTTCCGGTACGCCGAGCGGCTGGTGTCGCACGACGCCGTGCTGCGGATGCTGGCCGACACCCGGGTCGCCGTCTACCGGCGGCTTGAGCGGCTGGCGCCCGCCGGACTGCGGACGACCCGGCGCGGGGACCTGCTGTCGCGGCTCGTCGCCGATGTGGACGCCCTCCAGGACTACTGGCTGCGCTGGCTGCTGCCCGCCGGGGCCGCGCTCGTCGTGTCCGCCGCCTCCGTCGGGTTCACGGCGTGGCTGCTGCCCGAGGCCGGGGCCGTGCTCGCGGCCGGGCTGCTCGCGGCCGGCGTCGGCGTCCCGCTCGTGACCAGTGCCGTCGCCCGGCGCGCGGAGCGCAGGCTGTCCCCGGCCCGCGGGGCACTCGCGACACACGTGGCCGACCTGCTCACCGGAACCGCCGAGTCGACGGTCGCCGGCGCCCTGAACGGACGTACCGGGCAAGTGCGGCGATGCGACTCCGAACTCACCCGGATCGCCTCGCGCGCCGCCACCGCCACCGCGCTCGGTGACGGACTCACCGCGCTGCTGTCCGGACTCACCGTCGCGGCCACCGCCCTCGTGGGCGCCCAGGGCGTCGCCGACGGGGCGCTGAGCGGCGTGACGATGGCCGTGGTCGTCCTCACTCCCCTGGCCGCCTTCGAGGCCGTCCTCGGGCTGCCGCTCGCCGCGCGGTACCGGCAGCGGGTGCGCAGGAGCGCGGAGCGCGTGTACGAGGTCCTGGACGCGCCCGAGCCCGTACGCGAACCCGAACAGCCGCAGCCGGCGCCGCTGTCGCCCTTCCCGGTCGTTCTCCAGGAACTGGCCGCCCGCCATGCCGGACAGGACCGGGACGCGCTCGCCCGGCTCGACCTCACCCTCGACGAAGGGCGTCGGATCGCCGTGGTCGGCCCGTCCGGGTCCGGCAAGACGACGCTCGCGCAGGTCCTGCTGCGGTTCCTGGACGCGGACACCGGCTCCTACACGCTGGGCGGAGTGGACGCGTACGCGCTGGACGGCGACGACGTACGGCGACTGGTCGGGCTGTGTGCCCAGGACGCGCACCTCTTCGACAGTTCCGTCCGCGAGAACCTGCTGCTGGCGAAGAAGGACGCGACCGAGGGCGAGTTGCGGGACGTGCTCGCGCGGGCGCGGCTGCTGGACTGGGCCGAGTCGCTGCCCGACGGGCTCGACACGCTGGTCGGCGAGCACGGGGCGCGGCTGTCCGGCGGGCAGCGGCAGCGGCTGGCGCTCGCCCGGGCGCTGCTGGCGGACTTCCCGGTGCTCGTGCTCGACGAACCCGCCGAACACCTCGACCTGCCGACCGCCGACGCGCTCACCGCCGATCTGCTGGCCGCCACCGAGGGCCGTACGACACTGCTCATCACGCACCGGCTGGCCGGCCTCGACGCCGTGGACGAGGTGATCGTGCTGGACGGCGGACGGGTCGCGCAGCGGGGGGCGTACTCGGAGCTCGTCGCCGTGGACGGGCCGCTGCGGAGGATGGCGGAACGGGAGGCGGAGTCCGAGAAGCTGTCGCTGCTGGCGGCGGTGGGGTAGGCGCCTGCCCGGCAGGGGGCGCTGCGCTCGACTTTCGGGGGCAAACGCGACTAACTACGCTCGGGGGATGTCCGACGTACCGCATTCCCCGGAGTCGACCGCGTGCGTCCCGCAGTTGCTGGAGGCGATGCGGGCCGTCGGGAGCGGGCTCGGACTGCACGCCACCCTGGAGCGGATCTGCGCGACGGCGGTGGCCTTGACGGACGCCGCGCACGCGGCCATCGGGGTCGTCGCCGAGGGCACCGCCGGTTTCGCCGACCTCGTCCACCACGGCGTCGACGAGGAGAGCGCCCGGTGGGCGCAGGGGCTGACCGACGGGCACGAAGCGCTGCTGAGCCAGGGCCTCCTCGACGTCCCTGTCCGGGTGCACGGCGAGGTCCTCGGGACCCTGTACCTGGCCGGCAAGCGCGGTGGCGGGCCGTTCACCGAGCACGACGTGACCCTGGTCCGCGTGCTGGCCACCGAGGCGGGCATCGCCATCGGCAACGCCCGCCTGTACGAGGCCGCCCGGCAGCGCGAGCGCTGGATCGACGGCTCCGTGGCCGTGACCACCGCGCTGCTCTCCGGCGGCGACATCGACGGCTCCCTCCGGATCGTCGCCGAACAGGCCCGCCGGCTCTCCGGGGCCGCGGCCGGGATCGTGCTGCTGCCCGCCGACGAGGGCGGCCTGGAGATCGTCGCCGTGGACGCGGAACCGGCGTCGGACGCGCTCGGCGTGATTCTCCCGCCGGAGAGCGAGATCGTCGCCGAACTCCTCGACGGCGAGCCGGTGTTCGTCGCGGACGCGGCCACCGACCCCCGGTTGGCCCACGTGACCGGCCTCACCCGCGACCACGGGCCCACCATGCTGCTGCCCCTCCAGAGCGACGGCCGGGTCGTCGGCAGCCTCGCCATGCTCCGCGCCCGGGGCGAGCACGCGTTCACGGAGACGGAACGCGCCCTCGCCGTCCAGTTCGCCGCGCAGGCCGCCCTCGCGCTGATGATGGCCGAGGCACAGCGCGACCGGGAGCGCCTCGCGGTGTACGAGGACCGCGACCGGATCGCCCGTGACCTGCACGATCTCGTCATCCAACGACTGTTCGCCACCGGGATGATGCTGGAGAGCGCCCAGCGCGGGCCGGTCGCGCCCGAGGTACGGGACGGGGTCGGCAGGGCCGTCGACGAACTCGACGTCACCATCCAGGAGATCCGCACCGCGATCTTCGCCCTGGAGGAGGACCCCGGCGAGGTGCCGTCCGAGCTGTCCACCCGGGTGGAGCGGGAGGTCCACATGGCTGCCGTGGCGCTCGGCTTCAAGCCCTCGCTCCGCGTTGCCGGTCCGGTCGACACCGCCGTCGGCGAACCGACCGGCAAGAATCTCGTCGCCGCTCTCCGCGAGGGCCTGTCCAACGCCTTCCGGCATGCCGGGGCGTCCAGGATCGACGTCGTGGTCGACGCGAACGTGACCCTGCCCGACGGCCGGCCGGCCGTACGGCTGACCGTCGCCGACGACGGCGTCGGCATCCCTCAAGGCGGTCGGCGCAGCGGCCTCAGGAACCTGAAACGGCGTGCCGAGTCGCTGGGCGGCGACAGCCGGCACGGGCCCGGCAGCGGCTCGGACGGCGGCGGTACGACGGTCGTATGGCAGGCGCCGTACTGAGCCCGTGAACGGCCCCGGCTGACCCGTTCGTGGCAACGGGTCCCCCAGGCGTACGACTTGAACAGGCAAACGGGCCGGTTTGCGGTACACGATCGCTGACATGGGCTCACCTCGCCGTCACCCGCTGCTCGTTCCGGCACTGCTGTGCGCGCTCGCGGTCCTGGTCGCCCGGCCCACGGCCGCCTCCGGCGAAGACGCCGACCCCGGGCCGGACTCCGCCACGGACTCGGGCCTCAGCACCCAGGTGACACGGCTGTACGCCGATGCCGCCGTGGTGACCCAGCAGTACGAGGCCGGGCGGCGCGAGGCCGAGGTGGAGCGGGCGAGGGCCCGGCGGTACGAGGAACTCCTCACCCGCGAACGGCGCGACATCGCCGTCCTGCACGAGGACCTCGGCCGGATCGCCCGCGGCCAGTACCGCAGCGGCGGCGGCCTGCCGCTCACCGCGCAGATGCTGCTCGCGGACAACCCCGAAGAGCTGATGCGCGGTCAGCGGGCCGTGTGGCAGGCCGATCTCGCCGTGAACAACGCGATCGACAAGAGCCGGCGTGCGGAGGCCCGGCTCGCCGCCGACGAGGCGAAGGCGGCGGCGCAGTGGCAGACGCTGGAGCGGCAAAACAGCGAGATCGCCAAGCTGAAGCGGACGATCGAGGAGAAGCTCGAAGAGGCCCGCTGGACGCTGCAGGGCCGCGCCGACGCCTCGGTCGCGGCGGGCTCCTGCCGGGGCGCCGTCCGGCTCGACCAGCCGGACCCCGGGACCATGCCGGAGTACGTCACGCCCGTGGAGGCGTACGAACTCTCCGCGAGTTTCGGCAGTGGCGGCGACCGCTGGGCGAACGGGCACACCGGGCAGGACTTCGCGGTACCGATCGGCACGCCGGTGCGGGCGGTCGGCGCCGGCACCGTGGTGTCGGTGTCGTGCGGGGGCGCCTTCGGCATCGAGATCGTGATCGAGCATGCCGGGGGCTACTACACGCAGTACGCGCACCTCGCCGCCGTCACCGTCGACCAGGGTCAGCGGGTGACCCCCGGGCAGTGGATCGGCCAGACCGGCACGACCGGCAACTCGACCGGCCCGCACCTGCACTTCGAGGTACGCGTCACACCGGAACTGGGGTCGGGGGTGGACCCGGCACCCTGGCTGACGGCGCGCGGGGTGCAGTTGTAGGGGCCCGGTCCGGCCGGCTCAGAGGCGTTCCGCGAGCAGCCGCTCGATCACGACCGCCACCCCGTCCTCGTTGTTGGGCGCCGTCCGTCCCGAGGCCGCGGCGAGGACGTCGGGGTGCGCGTTGCCCATCGCGTACGACCGGCCCGCCCAGGTGAGCATCTCGACGTCGTTCGGCATGTCCCCGAAGGCGACGACCTCCTCGTGCGAGATGCCCCGCTCGGCGCAGCACAGGGCCAGCGTGCTGGCCTTGGAGACACCGGGGCCGCTGATCTCCAGCAGGGCACTGGGGCTGGAGCGGGTGACGGTGGCACGGTCGCCGATCGCGAGCCGGGCGGTGGTGAGGAAGGCGTCGGGGTCGATCGTGCGGTGGTACGCGAGGATCTTGAGCACGGGCTCACCGTCGCTCGGCCCGCCCGGGGCCAGCAGTTTCTCGGCGGGCTGGAGGTTGTCCGGCACCTCCATGTGCAGCTTCGGGTACTCCGGCTCCTGGTGGAAGCCGTACGTCTGCTCCACGGCGTACACGGTTCCCGGCGCGGCCTCGCGCAGCAGGCGTACGGCGTCCAGCGCGTTGTCCCTGGCCAGGTCCCGCACCTTCACGAAGCGGTGGGCGCCGGGGCCGCCGTGCAGGTCGACCACGGCGGCGCCGTTGCCGCAGATCGCCAGGCCGTGCCCGTGGACGTGCTGGCTGACGACGTCCATCCAGCGGGCCGGGCGGCCGGTGACGAAGAAGACCTCGACACCCGCGGCCTCGGCGGCGGCCAGGGCGGCGACCGTGCGCGGGGACACCGACTGGTCGTCGCGCAGCAGCGTGCCGTCGAGGTCGGTGGCGATCAGCCGGATCGGGACGGCGGCGGCGGGGGTCTCGGGCTCTCTGGTCGCTGAGGTCACCGGGCCATTCTCGCGTATGTGCGCGCACACCCAGGCGGGCGCCCGCACAGGCGGGTGGCCGTCCCGGCAGAAAGCGTCAGCGCAGCTGTGCCGGTGCCTCCGTGGCGATGCGCTCGAAGACCTGCTGGTCGGCGGCGAAGTCGGAGTCGGGGATGGGCCAGTGGACCACGATCTCGGTGAAGCCCAGTTCCTGGTGCCGGCCCGCGAAGTCGACGAACGCGTCCACGGACTGCAGCGGGCGGCCCCGGTCCGGGGTGAACCCGGTGAGCAGGATCCTGTCGATCCCGTTCACGTCCCGGCCGATCGCGGCACAGGCGTCGGCCAGCTTCTCGGCCTGTCCGCGCAGCGCCTGGACCGACTGCTCGGGCGTGCCCTTCTCGTACAGCCGGGGGTCGCCGGTCGTCACCCAGGCCTGCCCGTACCGCGCCGCGAGTTTCATCCCGCGCGGCCCGGTGGCGGCCACCGCCAAGGGCAGCCGGGGACGCTGCACACAGCCCGGGATGTTGCGCACCTCGTGCGCCGAGTAGTAGTCGCCCTGGTACGAGACGCCGTCCTTGCCGTCCTCGACCAGCAGCTTGTCGAGCAGGGTGACGAACTCGCCGAACCGGTCGGCACGCTCCCGGGGTGTCCACGGGTCCTGGCCCAGCGCGGTGGCGTCGAATCCGGTGCCACCCGCGCCGACGCCGAGGGTGAACCGGCCGTTCGACACGTCATCGAGGGAGATCAGATCCTTGGCGAGCGTCACCGGGTGCCGGAAGTTCGGCGACGTCACCAGGGTGCCCAGGCGCAGCCGGTCGGTGACAGCGGCGGCGGCCGTGAGCGTGGGGACGGCACCGAACCAGGGGCCGTCCCGGAAGGTGCGCCAGGACAGGTGGTCGTACGTGAACGCGGTGTGGAAGCCGAGCTGCTCCGCGTGCTGCCAGGTCGAACGGCCGCCCTCGTGCCAACGGCGGTACGGCAGGATCACGGTGCTCAGACGCAGACTCATGCCTCAAAGCCTAGATGCCGTCATGTTTCACGTGAAACATGACACCGGGCGGTCACCGAGCGCGGTCAGGTGTCAGTGCGGCCTGGGAAACCGCAGATAGCGCGGCGGTACGGCCTCGGTGAGCCACACCCCGTTCGCGCTGACGTGGAAGAGGTGGCCGTCGCGGTGCATGGCGGCCGAGTCCACGGGGAGCACCACGGGCCGGCCTCGGCGGGCGCCGACCCGGGTCGCGGTCTCACGGTCGGGCGAGAGGTGGACGGCGTGCCGGTTCATGGGCCGGAGGCCCTCGGCGCGGATCGCGTCCAGAAAGAGGCCCACCGTGCCGTGGTAGAGGTACGGCGGCGGGGTCGCCGGGGGCAGCCCGAGGTCGACCTCGACGCTGTGGCCCTGGCTGGCGCGGATCCGGGTGCCGTCGATCGCGAAGCGCTTCTTGTCGTTGGCGGCGACCACGTGGTCCAGCTCGTCCCGGCTGAACCGGAAGCCGTGTGCGGCGCACGCGGCGATCAGCTCGTCGATCTCGACCCAGCCGGCCTCGTCGAGCGTGAGCCCGATCCGCTCCGGCTGGTGCCGCAGATGCTTCGACAGGTACTTCGACACCTTCACGGTGCGTCTTTCATCCATCCTGTTCTCGGTCATCCCGTAAGGGTGCCGGGCGAGACGGTGATCACGCATTTGATTTTGGTCCGGAGGTTTGATCCACAGCCAAGTCCAGTTATCCACAGGGGAATTGAAGAAACTGTGGACAACTGGCCTGCGGCTTTGGGGCTATTCGTCAACTTAGTTCTATTTGTTCCTCTTTGGGGTTTCCGGTCACAGCGGTGGATCCACCCGCGCCAACGCCCTCAACGCCCCCGGCATGAAGCGGGACATGAGATGCGTGCCCCGGGCCTCCGGGGTCACCGGGACGACCGCCTCGTCACGCGCCACCGCACGCAGGATCGCCGAAGCGACCTTCTCCGGCGGGTAGTTGCGCAGCCCGTACAGACGGGCCGTCCGCTTCTGCCGACGGGCCTGCTCCTCGGCGTCGACTCCCGTGAAGCGCGCGGTCGTTGTGATGTTCGTGTTGACGAACCCGGGGCAGATCGCCGAGACGCCGATGCCCTGGTTCGCCAGCTCGGCGCGCAGACACTCGCTGAGCATGAGCACCGCGGCTTTCGAAGTGCTGTACGCGGGCAGCGCCTTGGAGGGCTGGTACGCCGCGGCCGACGCGATGTTCACGATGTGGCCGCCCTGCCCGCGCTCGGTCATCTGCTTCCCGAAGAGGCGGCAACCGTGGATCACGCCCCACAAGTTGACGTCCAGGACCTTCTTCCAGTCCTCCGGCGTCGTGTCGAAGAAGGACCCGGAGAGCCCGATCCCCGCGTTGTTCACGAGTACGTCCACCACGCCGTACTCGGTGGCGACCTTCTCGGCCAGCTTCTCCATGGCCTGTTCGTCCGAGACGTCGACCGTTTCCGCCCAGGCCTCGGGGGCGCCGACCAGACGGGCCAACTCGGCGGTGCGCGCCGCGCCTTCGGCATCCCGGTCGACGGCCACCACGCGGGCGCCCGCCTCGGCGAACGCGAACGCCGTGGCCCGTCCGATGCCACTGCCCGCCCCGGTGACCAGGACGAGCCGGCCGGAGAAACGCTCCGCGTACGCGCCTGTTGCCTTCTTCGGGAGCCGTCCGCTCTCGTTGGCGGTCACGAACTCGTCGATCCAGGCGGCCAGTTGGTCGGGCCGGGTGCGCGGGACCCAGTGTCTGGCAGGGAGCGTGCGGCGCGTCAGTCGGGGCGCCCACCGCTCCAGTCCGTCGCACAGCCGCTCGGAGAGGAAGACATCCTGCAGGGGCGTGATGAGCTGCACGGGCGTGTGGGCGTACGCGTCCGTGCGCGGCCTGTTCAGCCGGGACCGCACGTTGTCCCGGTACAGCCACAGGCCGTTGACCGCGTCCGAGGACAGGGAGGCGGTCGGATAGGAGTCCGTGGAGACCTGTTCGAGGCGGGTCAGCATCTTCGGCCAGCGTTTGCCGAGCGGGCCGCGCCAGGCGAGTTCGGGCAGCACGGGCGTGTGCATCGCGTACACGTACCAGGACTTGCCGGCCTGGCCGAGGAGTTGGGCGAGGGCGCGCGGCGTGGGCCTTCTCATGCGCTGCTTTATCCAGTGGCCCAAGTGGTCCAGGGACGGCCCGGACATCGACGTGAACGACGCGATCCGGCCCTCGGTACGGGCGACGGTGACGAACTCCCAGGACTGCACCGAGCCCCAGTCGTGTCCCACCAGGTGCACCGGCCGGTCCGGGCTGACCGCGTCCGCGACCGCCAGGAAGTCGTCGGTCAGCTTCTCCAGGGTGAAGCCGCCGCGCAGCGGACGCGGCGCCGTGGAACGGCCGTGGCCCCGCACGTCGTACACCACCACATGGAAACGGCCGGCGAGGCGCGCGGCGACCTCCGACCACACCTCCTTGGTGTCCGGGAAGCCGTGCAGAAGGATCACCGTGGGGTTCGCCGGGTTCCCCGACTCGGCGACGCACAGCTCGATTCCGCCCGTCCGCACCCGGCGCTCACGCGCTCCGTCGAGAGTCACTCGTCCTCCACCCGGCGCTCCTGCGCGTCCTCAAGGTCCACGACCGTCACTTCGCCTCCGCCCAGCGCCGCACATGCGGCAGATCGTCGTCCAGCCAGAACGCGCTCTCCTGCGGGTCCGCGGAGTCCGTGACGACCAGGATCTCCTCGAACTTCGCACCCGTGCCCCGGAATCCGAGATGCGGCTCGACCGCCCACAGGCCCGGCTGCGGAGGGTGGTCGGAGAAGCGGTACGGCGACCACAGCGGCGACCAGCCCTCGCGGTGGCCGCGCAGCGCGTCGCCCGCCAGCCCCTTCAGGGACTGCGTACCGAACCCGAACAGCCTGGGTGACCAGGGCCGTTCCCGCACCCGGTCGATCTTGTGCGCGATCACTCCGAAGGGGTACGCGCGATGCCGGTTGGCGTAGCCCTGGCGGACCATGAGGCGGTCCACGTCCTCATAGATCTCGCGCAGCGGGCGCCGCTCGCGCACCTCGCGCAGGATCAGCTCGCGGTGCGACTCCAGGTCGGCCATCAGCCGGTCCTGCACCGGGTTGCCGTCGAGCGAGCCCGAGTAGCCGATGTCGGCCGCGAAGCCCTGGTGGACCGGGGCGAGGTCCAGGATGAACGGCATCCCGGGCTCCAGCCGGCGGCCGGTCGGGAAGAACTGGAGCGGGACGCGGAAGTTCACGAAGGCGGTGCGGTCCCCGAACCAGGCGAAGGGCAGATGGAACCAGTCCCGCACACCCCGCTCACGCAGCCACTCCCGCTGCATCCGGGCCGCCTCCCGCTCGGTGATCCCCGGTTCGAGGCGTGCCGCGACGGCCTCCGCGCACTCGTACGCCAGCCGCTGCACCCGCCTGAACCCGGCCAGTTCCGCGGTGAGTTCGCCCGCCTCCGCCGTCGCCATTGCCGCCGCCCACCGTCCCCATCGACCGCGCTACGCGCCCGTAACTTGACCTCGCGAATCTGGCACTTGTTAGAGCCTGCGTCAACAGTCGAACGTCTGTCTGTGGATAACCGCGCTGATGTGGACAACCCGTCGTCGGTTGTTCGACCTCAGGGGGACCCCTACGGGCCCGTACGCCTGAAGTCGGACGCCGAGACAGCTCTTCGGGTTGACGACCGGTGTGGTGTGCGCCACTACCGTCGAGGACGTGACTGTGATCGCGACCGAAAGCCTGAGCAAGCGGTTCCCCCGGGTGACCGCGCTCGACCGGCTCTCCATGGACATCGGACCCGGTGTGACCGGACTCGTCGGCGCCAACGGCGCCGGCAAATCCACCCTGATCAAGATCCTGCTGGGTCTGTCTCCCGCTACGGAGGGCCGCGCCGAAGTGCTCGGCCTCGATGTCGCCACCAAGGGCGGCGACATCCGTGAGCGGGTCGGCTACATGCCGGAGCACGACTGCCTGCCACCCGACGTCTCGGCCACCGAGTTCGTCGTGCACATGGCGCGCATGTCCGGACTCCCGCCTGCCGCCGCCCGCGAGCGCACCGCCGACACTCTGCGCCATGTCGGCCTGTACGAGGAGCGCTACCGACCCATCGGCGGCTACTCGACCGGCATGAAACAGCGCGTGAAGCTCGCCCAGGCGCTGGTCCACGACCCGCAGCTGGTCTTCCTGGACGAGCCGACCAACGGCCTCGACCCGGTCGGCCGCGACGAGATGCTCGGCCTGATCCGCCGGATCCACACCGACTTCGGCATCTCGGTCCTGGTCACCTCGCACCTGCTCGGCGAGCTGGAGCGGACCTGCGACCACGTGGTGGTCGTCGACGGCGGCAAACTCCTGCGGTCCAGCTCCACCACGGACTTCACCCAGTCCACGGCCATCCTCGCCATCGAGGTGACCGACACCGACGAACACCCGGACGGCACCAACGCGGTGCGCGAGGCGCTCCACGCGCGCGGGGTGGACACCCATGAGGGCAGCGGCGGCCTGCCCGGCGCCGGACACATCCTGCTGCTCACCGCCCAGGGCGAGGACACCTACGACCTCGTACGGGACACGGTCGCCGACCTCGGCCTCGGCCTGGTGCGCATGGAACAGCGCAGGCACCACATCTCCGAGGTCTTCACCGACAGCGACGAGAAACAGAGCACCGCACAGCACAGCGCGGGAAAGGAGGCGGTCGGCCATGGCGGTTGAGCAGACCCCGGCACAGGCGGGCCCCCAGTCCCGCATCCACAACATCGGCTACCGCTCGTACGACGGCCCGCGCCTCGGCCGGGCCTACGCCCGGCGATCGCTCTACTCGCAGTCCCTGCGCGGCTCCTACGGCCTCGGCCGCTCGGTCAAGTCCAAAGTGCTGCCGATGGTGCTCTTCGCGGTGATGTGCGTCCCGGCGGCCATCATGGTGGCGGTCACGGTCGCCACCACGGCCAACGAACTGCCCGTCGAGTACACGAACTACGCGATCGTCATGCAGGCGGTCATCGGTCTGTACGTCGCCTCGCAGGCACCCCAGGCCGTCTCCCGCGACCTGCGCTTCAAGACCGTCCCCCTGTACTTCTCGCGCCCGATCGAGACCGCGGACTACGTCCGCGCGAAGTTCGCGGCGCTGGCCTCGGCCCTGTTCCTCATCACCGCGGTGCCGCTGGTCGTGCTCTACGTGGGCGCCCTGCTGGCCAAGCTCGACTTCACCGACCAGACCAAGGGATTCCTCCAGGGGCTCGTCTCCGTGGCACTGCTCTCGCTGCTGTTCGCCGGTATCGGCCTCGTCATCTCGGCGGTCACCCCGCGCCGCGGCTTCGGTATCGCGGCCGTCATCGCCGTACTGACCATCTCCTACGGCGCGGTGTCCACGCTCCAGGCCATCGCCGACGTGCAGGGCAGCGGCGGTGCCGTCCCCTGGATCGGCCTCTTCTCGCCCATCACGCTCATCGACGGGGTGCAGACGGCCTTCCTGGGCGCGACGTCCGCCTACCCCGGAGGGGTAGGCCCCAGCACCGGTGAAGGCGTGGTCTTCCTCCTTGTCTTCCTGGGTCTCGTCGCCGGCTGCTACGGCCTTCTGATGCGCCGCTACCGAAAGGTCGGACTGTGACCACGCTCAACATCGACCATGTCTCGCGCTGGTTCGGCAACGTGGTGGCGGTCAACGACATCACCATGACGATCGGCCCCGGCGTCACCGGCCTCCTCGGCCCCAACGGCGCGGGGAAGTCCACCCTCATCAACATGATGGGCGGCTTCCTGGCCCCCTCCACCGGCACCGTCACCCTCGACGGACAGCCCGTGTGGCGCAACGAGCAGATCTACAAGCACATCGGCATCGTCCCCGAGCGCGAGGCGATGTACGACTTCCTGACCGGCAAGGAATTCGTGGTCGCCAACGCCGAGCTGCACGGTCTGGGCGCCAAGGCGGCCCAGCGGGCGCTCGCCACGGTCGAGATGGAGTACGCGCAGGACCGCAAGATCGCCACGTACTCCAAGGGCATGCGCCAGCGCGTCAAGATGGCGAGCGCGCTCGTCCACGACCCGTCGCTCTTCCTGCTCGACGAGCCGTTCAACGGCATGGACCCGCGTCAGCGCATGCAGCTCATGGACCTCCTGCGCCGCATGGGCGCCGAGGGCCGCACGGTCCTGTTCTCCTCGCACATCCTCGAAGAGGTCGAGCAGCTGGCCTCCCACATCGAGGTCGTCGTCGCCGGACGGCACGCGGCCAGCGGCGACTTCCGGCGCATCCGCCGCCTGATGACCGACCGCCCGCACCGCTACCTCGTCCGCTCCAGCGACGACCGCGCCCTCGCCGCCGCACTGATCGCCGACGCGTCCACCTCCGGCATCGAAGTGGACCTCGCGGAGGGCGCCTTGCGCATCCAGGCCGTCGACTTCGGCCGCTTCACCGCCCTGCTGCCCCGCGTCGCCCGCGATCACGGCATCCGGCTGCTCACGGTCTCGCCGTCCGACGAGTCCCTCGAATCCGTGTTCTCGTATCTCGTCGCCGCGTAGGAGGCCGAACATGTACGACCCCACAGTCGCCCGGCTCACCTACCGGGCCCTGCTCGGCCGCCGCCGAGCCCTCATCCTCGGCGCGCTGCCGCTGCTGCTCATCGTCATCGCCGTCGCCGTACGCGTCCTCGTCGGAGCCGACGACCAGACCGCGGCGGACGTCCTGGGCGGGCTCGCCCTCGCCACGATGGTGCCGCTCATCGGTGTCATCGCGGGAACCGGCGCGATCGGCCCGGAGATCGACGACGGCTCCGTCGTCTACCTGCTCTCCAAGCCGATCAAGCGGCCCACGATCATCTTCACCAAGCTGATCGTCGCGATCGGCGTCACCATGGCGTTCTCGGCGGTGCCGACGTTCATCGCGGGCCTCATCCTCAACGGCAACGGCCAGCAGATCGCCGTCGCCTACACGGTCGCCGCGCTGGTCGCCTCCATCGCGTACGCCGCGCTCTTCCTGCTGCTCGGCACGGTGTCCCGGCACGCGGTGGTCTTCGGGCTCGTCTACGCCCTGGTCTGGGAGGCCCTGTTCGGCTCCCTGGTGCCCGGGGCGCGCACGCTGAGCGTCCAGCAGTGGGCGCTGGCCGTCGGCCACGAGGTCACGGGCGGCGAACTGGTCACCTCGGACGTCGGACTGACCACGGCGACGGTCCTGCTGATCGCGGTCACCGTCCTCGCCACCTGGTACGCGGGGCAGAAGCTGCGCACACTGACGCCGACCGGCGAGGAGTAGGCCCGACGGCGGCTTCTTGACAGGGACTTCACGCGTGTCCCGGCACACTGGACAAACGGGGACGCAGGGGCGAGGAGGACGGGGATGGCAAGGAAGGCAGTACGGGGAGAGGGCCGGGGCCAGGAACAGGGCGACGGACCCGCCGGGTCCGAGTCCGGGGACACCTGGGGGGAGCTGGTCCTCGACGAGGACTTCATACGCTCCGCCGACACCGCCGAACCGTCCGCCCGCGCCCGGATGCTCGCGGCGCGGTGGCGCGACAAGGCGCCGGAGCCGCAGCCCTGGCGGTCGGACGAGCCCCCGGCCGGCTGGTTCTTCAGCAAGTCGCGTCGCCGCAGGTGGCGCCGCCGGTAGGACGGTCGGTACGGCGGTCGGCAGAGCAGCCGGCCCGCCCCCGGCGCCTGTTCACGAGTTCACTCAGGTTTTCCTGGCGATGTCCGCACCGGTCACAGCTGCCGACCTGCTCTTTTATGCTGGGGGTCCGGGGGTTATCCCCCGGGAAGGCGCAGTATTGGGTGGCGTTCGAGTTGGCGGACAGGCACAGTAGTTGTGTCCAGTACGCCGGATCTGTCCGAGTCGCGGATCCAGTGTCTGGTGTCGGGTCTGGGAGCGGAGCCGAGCGACGCCGGTGCACGGCGTACCGCACGGCTCCCTTCAGGGCAGCCCGCGGCGGGCTCCGGAGCAGTCACTACCTCCGGGGGGCCGCTCAGCTGGGGGAGCTGCCCGGGGCGGCCAATTCGAGCGCGCGAGTCACTTCGCGCGGGCCGCCCTCCCCAGGCCCTCCGACTCTCAGGCCCCCAACTCTCAGGCCCCGCCTACGACAGCAACCGCTCCAGCACCACCGCGATGCCGTCCTCGTCGTTCGACGACGTCACCTCGTCCGCCACCGCCCGCAGTTCGGCGTGGGCGTTGGCCATCGCCACCCCGCGTGCCGCCCAGGCGAACATCGGGATGTCGTTCGGCATGTCGCCGAAGGCGATCGTGTCCGCGGACTTCAGGCCCAGCCGGCGGGCCGCCAGCGACAGGCCCTTCGCCTTGGACAGGCCCAGGGGGAGAAGTTCGACGATCCCCTCGCCTGCCATGGCGACCGTCACGAAGCCGCCCGCGGTCCGCACGGCGACCTCGGTGAGCTCGTCGGAGGACAGGGTCGGATGCTGGATGTAGATCTTGCCCAGCGGCTCGGACCAGAGGTCCGACGGGTCCGTGAGCGGGACGAAGGGCAGCGCGCCCATGCTCGCGTAGCCCGGCCCGACCAGCACCTCGCCGTCGAGGCCGGCCCGGCTCGCCGCCAGGAACAGTGGCCCGACCTCCGCCTCGATCTTCGCCAGCGCCAGCGAGGCCAGCTGCCGGTCCAGGGTGATCGACGTCAGCAGGCGATGCGCCCCGACGTCGTACACCTGTGCGCCCTGGCCGCAGACCGCGAGTCCCTCGTAGCCCAGTTCGTCGAGTATGTGGCGCGTCCAGCGCACCCCCCGGCCGGTGACGACGATGTGCGCGGCGCCCGCCGCGGCGGTCGCGGTGAGGGCCTCGCGGGTGCGCGCCGAGACCGAGTCGTCGGAGCGCAGGAGCGTTCCGTCGAGGTCGGTCGCGACGAGTTTGTACGGGAACGACCCGGCGGCGTCGGTCACTTGGAGACCGGCTCCAGCAGCTCCCGGCCGCCCAGGTACGGACGCAGCACCTCGGGGACGCGCACCGAGCCGTCGGCCAGCTGGTGGTTCTCCAGGATCGCCACGATCGTGCGCGGTACGGCGCACAGCGTGCCGTTCAGCGTCGCGAGCGGCTGCACCTTGCTCTTGCCGTCGCGGGTGTCGCGCATCCGCACGGACAGGCGCCGCGCCTGGAAGCCGTCGCAGTTGGAGGCCGAGGTCAGCTCGCGGTACTTGCCCTGGGTCGGGATCCACGCCTCACAGTCGAACTTGCGCGAGGCGGACGCGCCCAGGTCGCCCGAGGCCACGTCGATGACCTGGAAGGGCAGGTCGAGGGCGGTCAGCCACTGCTTCTCCCAGTCCAGGAGACGCTGGTGCTCGTTCTCCGCGTCCGCGGGGTCGACGTACGAGAACATCTCGACCTTGTCGAACTGGTGCACGCGGAAGATGCCGCGGGTGTCCTTGCCGTAGGTGCCGGCCTCGCGGCGGAAGCACGGCGAGAAGCCGGCGTAGCGCATCGGCAGCTTGTCGGCGTCGAGGATCTCGTCCATGTGGTAAGCGGCGAGGGGGACCTCGGAGGTGCCGACCAGGTAGAGGTCGTCGTTCTCCAGGTGGTACACGTTCTCCGCGGCCTGGCCGAGGAAGCCGGTGCCCTCCATCGCGCGCGGGCGGACCAGCGCCGGGGTCAGCATCGGCGTGAAGCCGGCCTCGGTGGCCTGCGCGATCGCCGCGTTGACGAGGGCGAGCTCAAGGAGCGCGCCGATGCCGGTGAGGTAGTAGAAGCGCGAGCCGGACACCTTGGCGCCGCGCTCGACGTCGATGGCGCCCAGCGCCTCGCCCAGCTCCAGGTGGTCCTTGGGCTCGAAGCCCTCGGCGCCGAAGTCGCGGATCGTGCCGTGCGTCTCCAGGACGACGAAGTCCTCCTCGCCGCCGACCGGGACGTCCGGGTGGACCACGTTGCCGAGCTGGAGGAGAAGCTTCTTGGCCTCCTCGTCCGCCTCGTGCTGCTCGGCGTCGGCCGCCTTGACGCCGGCGGCGAGCTGCCCGGCCTTCGCCAGCAGCTCGGCCTTCTCGTCGCCCGAGGCCTTGGGGATCAGCTTGCCGAGCGCCTTCTGCTCGGAACGCAGCTCGTCGAAACGGACGCCGGACGACCTGCGCCGCTCGTCGGCGGACAGGAGAGCGTCGACGAGCGCGACGTCCTCTCCACGGGCGCGTTGCGAAGCGCGCACACGGTCGGGGTCCTCACGAAGCAGGCGAAGGTCAATCACCCTCCAAGGCTACCGGTGTGGGATTGGCGCTCACGACTAGGTCTTTCCTTACATGGCTTAACCGGCCATTTGCCCTAAATGTCTCTCACGTCAAAGAGAAGGATGCGACTCCCTGGAAGGGTCAGGGAGCCGCCTCTCGGTTGACTCGAATCCCTTGTGGAGAACGGGACTTGGGGGTGGTCCCGGGCCCGGTAATCCACACCCTGGAAAAGTTATCCACAGGCTGTGCGAAAGATCTGTGGATTACGGAAGTGATCGTTCCGAAAGGTGTCCACGAGGTGATCAATTCCCGAAGCAAACCACCTTCACGCCCACTTTCGGGTGGAAATGCGTAACCCCCGCGGGTTACGCCAGGGAAACGGGTGGACGAAGGGTGGTGTGTGCGGTTGTGGACGAACTCGGCGTCCGCAGGCCGATTTGTCGACAGACCGGCATACCGTTGTCGACTTGTCCCCAGGTCGAGAAGCCAGCCTGTGGATAACTTCTGTGGATAACGGAAATCTGCTGGTAGGACCGGCCGCCCACCCGGCACCTGGCGCCCGCCCGGCACCTGGCGCCCGCCCGGCACCTGCCGGCCGCCCACACCGGGCACCCCTGGTTAGAAGCGGCCGTCCTGGCAGCGCGCCACCCAGTCCGCGGCCGTCACGAACTCCTCGTCGGACGTCCCCGGCAGCGGTGCCCGGACATCCTCCACGCCGATGTCCGCACGCGGGTACGACCCCAGGTACCGCACCTGGAGACAGATCCGCCTGAGCCCCATCAGGGCCTCGGCGACCTTCCGGTCGGAGATATGGCCCTCGGCGTCAATGGCGAAGCAGTAGTTGCCGATGCCCTGCCCGGTCGGCCGGGACTGGAGCAGCATCAGGTTGACGCCCCGCACGGCGAACTCGCCCAGCAGATCGCGCAGTCCGCCGGGGTGGTCGTCGCGCTGCCAGATGACGACGGACGTCTTGTCCGCGCCGGTCGGTGCCGCGGGCCGGGCGGGTCTGCCCACCAGGACGAACCGTGTCTGCGCGTTCTCCGCGTCGTGGATGCCGGTCTCCAGCGGGACCAGGCCGTACCGGGCGGCGGCGAACTCGCCCGCGAAGGCGGCGTCGTAGCGACCCTCCTGCACCAGCCGGGCACCGTCCGCGTTCGAGGCGGACGACTCCCAGATCACGTCCGGGAGGTTGATCTTCATCCAGTTGCGGACCTGGGTCTGCGCGGCCGGATGGGCGGTGACCGTCTTGATCTCCGACAGCTTCGTGCCCGGCCTGACCAGCAGCGCGAAGGTGATCGACAGCAGCACCTCGCGGTAGATCATCAGCGGGGTGCCGGCGACCAGCTCGTCGAGGGTGGTGGTGATACCGCCCTCGACGGAGTTCTCGATCGGGACGAACGCGGCCTCGGCCTCACCGCTGCGCACCGCGTCGAGCGCGGCCGGCACGGACACCATCGGGATCAGTTCCCGGGTGGCCGCCTCGGGAAGCGTGCGCAGGGCGACCTCGGTGAAGGTGCCCTCGGGGCCGAGATAGGCGTAGCTGGCTGGCATGACCTCACCCTAATGGCCCTTGCGGAGGCCGGCGCACGCTTCCCGCCCCCACCGCCCCAAGGGGTGAGACCGGGCCCCGGACGCATCCCCGGTCCGCCTCACCCCTCCAGCAGCCGCTGACCCACGTACTCTCCCTCGGCCGCCCCGCCCGGTACCGCGTACAGCCCGCTCGACTCGTGCCGGATGAACGTGGACAGCGCGTCCCCTCGGTCGAGCTTGCGCTGGACGGGGACGAAACCGCGCAGCGGGTCGGCCTGCCAGCAGACGAACAGGAGTCCGGCGTCGGGCGTCCCGTCCGTGCCGATCCCGTCGTGGAAGGAGAACGGGCGCCGCAGGACGGCCGCGCCCCCGTTCTCGTCGGGGCGGGTGATCCGGGCGTGGGCGTTGATGGGGACGACCAGATCGCCGTTGGCGTCGACCTTCTCCAGGTCCATCGCGGTCGTCTCACCGCCGCCGGAGAGCGGTGCCCCGTTCGTTTTCCGCCGCCCGACGACGTTCTCCTGGTCCTTGACCGACAGCTGTTCCCAGTCGTCGAGAAGCATGCGGATACGGCGTACGACGGCATAGGAGCCGTTCGCCATCCAGGCTGGTTCGCCGGAGGCGGGCACGAAGATGCGCTGGTCGAAGTCGGCCTCGGACGGCTTCGGGTTGCGGGTGCCGTCGATCTGGCCCATCAGGTTGCGGGCGGTCATCGGGTGGGCGGTGGCACCCGGCGACCGGTTGAAGCCGTTCATCTGCCAGCGGACGCGGGCCGCGTTGCCCGCGTCCTTCTGGATCGCGCGCAGCGCGTGGAAGGCGACCAGGGCGTCGTTGGCGCCGATCTGGACCCAGAGATCGCCGTTGCTGCGGGCCTTGTCGAGGTGGTCGGAGGAGAAGTCGGGCAGCGGGTCGAGCGCGACCGGGCGCTGTTTCTCCAGCCCGGTGCGGGCGAAGAAGCCGTACCCGAAGCCGAAGGTGACCGTCAGGGACGACGGGCCCGCGTCCCGGGCGACGTCCGTGTCGTCGTTCGCGGCGGCCTCGCCCGCCATGAGCCGCTGGGCGGTGTCGGACCAGCGGCGCAGCAGCGCGGCGGCCTCCTTGCGGCCCGCGCCCGCCGCCAGGTCGAAGGCGACGAGGTGGCCGCGGGCCTGGAGGCCTTCGGTGATCCCCGGCTGATGTTTCCCGTGAAACATTGCCATGTCCGCGCCCACCGAAGTGAGCGCCACGGACCGGCCGGAGGACTCGGAACCGGAGGAGTCGGAGGAGCCGACGGCATAGCCGGTGGCCCCGCCCGCAGCCCCGAGCGCGAGCCCGGTGGCACCGGCGGTACCGAGCAGCCGGCGACGCGAGAAGCCCTGCGGGGCCTTTCCCGCGGCCCCTGCCTCGGCGCTGTCCTTGTTGCTGTTGCTTTCCTTGGTGGACTGGTCAGACATGGTGCGGTTCAGCCGATCTGCGCGTTCTTGTCGACGGTTACTTGGTCGATGTCGGAGGTCCGCACGGTCACGGCGATGTTCCAGTTGCCGGCCATGGGGATCTGGAGTCCGTTCGCCGTCCAGTGTCCGGTGGCGAGGTGGTCCGGGGTCACGGGCAGCGGCCCGATCTTCTTGGCGGTGAGGGTGAAGGCGACCTTCACCTCGGGCACGTCGAACGCCCTGCCGTTGGGCCGGTCCACGTACACGTGCATGACGTTGCCGCCGACCTGGGCGGGGCTGATGTCGACCCGGACGACGCCCTTGCCGTCCTGGCCGCCGGTGTCGAAGGGCATGTCCAGGGTCAGCGCGCCCGTCGCGTCCGACGAGGAATCGGAGGAAGAGGAGGACGACGACGCCGAGGTGGCGGCCTTGGCCTCCTCCTCCGTGCGGCCCGGTTCGGTGGACGTCAGCGCCGTGGTGACGGCCAGCAGCACGACGGCGATGCCCGCCTCGGCGAGCACCGAGCGGCGCAGCCCCGAGCGCAGCGGGTCGGCGTTGCGCAGCCGCTTCAGCCGTGCGGTGTCGACGGCCGCGCGCTGCCGCGCGAGCTGGGCGGTCCGCTTGGCGTCCCCGCCCCCGGCGGCCCCGGCGGCGACCGGTTCCTTCTCGGCGTCGGCGGCCAGGTCCTCCGTATGCTCCGCCGCCACGGTGGCCGCGGTCTCCGGCAGCTGTGCGGTCCAGCGGCGCGAGATGTAGGCGATGCCGACGAGGACGACCACCAGGCCGATCTTGACGAGCAGCAACTGGCCGTACGAGGTGCCGGTGAACGCCGACCAGGAGCCGACCTGGCGCCACGACTGGTAGATGCCGGTCGCGACCAGCGCCAGCACGCTGCCGAAGGCGACCTGGGAGAAGCGGCGTACGGCCGAACCCTCGATCGGGGCGTCCGCGGGCGCCCGGAACAGGGCGACCAGGAGTGCGCAGAGGCCGCCGAGCCAGAGGGCGACGGCCAGCAGGTGGACCACGTCGACGGGCATCGCGATGCCGGCCTGGAGGCCGGTCGAGGCGTGTTCGGCCAGCGCCCAGGTGGCGGCCAGCCCGATCGCCACGACACCGCCGCCGATCGCGAGCCCGAAGGTGAGGTCCCGCTTCGCGGAGTAGCCGTCCTCGGACTCGTCGGCCCCCTCGGCCCCTTCGTCCGAGTCCGCGGCAGCGTCCTTGTCGGCCTCGTCCTCGGGCCGGGCGTACGCCCCGAAGAGGACCGCGATGAACAGCGCGGCGGCCGCGAGCAGCAGCAGCCGGGAGACGAGGGCCGCGCCCGTCTTGGTCTGGAGGACGTCTGAGAGCAGGCCGAGGTCGAAGATGTCGCCGACCTTGCCGGAGCCGGTGTACGAGCCGCGCATCAGCAGCAGCGCGAGCGTGGCCGCGGTCATCGCGAGCCACCCGGCGGCGACGAACCGCTGGAGTGCCCGTACGCCGGCCCCGCGCTGCCAGCAGGCGAGGACGAAGGCGGCGCCACCGACCATGACGATGAAGCCGGCGTACGAGACGTACCGCCCGAAGCCGTAGAGGGCGCCGACGACTCCGCCGCCCGCCGACTCGTCGGAGACCTTGACGGAGGTGACGGAGGGGGCGCCGATGGAGAAGGTGAAGGCGCCGGCGACGGGGTGGCTGTCCGCCGAGACGACCTGGTAGGCGACGGTGAACGTGCCGTCGGGCAGGCCGGAGTGGAGCGGGACGGCGTAGGTCGTGCCGCTCACCTCGGTGGCCTTGCCGGTGTCGACGCGCTTGCCCTTGGGGTCGAGCACGCGGATCGCGCCGTCGGACAGCGCGATCTGCTCGGAGAAGGTCAGCGTCACCCGGGCCGGTGCCTTGTCGGCCACCGCTCCCTGCTGCGGTGCGCTGCCGATCAGTGCGGCGTGTGCGGAGACCGGCGCGGCGCCGGCCAGGCCGGCGAGCAGCGCGCCGACGACCGCGAGGAACAGCAGCACCAGGGGCCGTACGCGGGGGGCGATGGTCTGTGTCACGGTGATCCCTCCCTCGGTCTCAGTGTCCGGTCTTCGGGTTGTACGTCGGGGACTTCACCGGCACATCGACGGTGATCGGCGAGGCTTTGGCAAAGCGCAGTTCGACGGTGACCTTCTCGCCCTCGCGCGGCTTGCGCTTGAGCTGTTCGAACATCAGATGGTTTCCGCCGCTCTGGAGGACGAGTTCGCCGTGGGCGGGGATGTCGAGGCGCGAGGCCTCCTCCATGGTCTGCCCGACGGTCCTGTGCACGGTGACCTGGCCCGCGATGTCACTGGTGACGCGGGTGAGCGCGTCACCGGCGCCGCCGTTGTTGGTGATGACGAGGAAGCCCGCGGCCATGGAGTCCGAGACCGGCTGGGGCATGTAGGCCGAGCCGACGGACAGTCCGGTGCCGGCGGCGTCGTCGGACCCTGAGCCCGAACTCCCGCACCCGGCAAGGGCGAGCGCTCCGGCGAGGACCGTGGCCGTCGCGAGGGCGAGATGCCGCACGGGCCTTGCGGGCCTCGGGAGCTTTACGGGCCTCACGGGTTCTGCCCCTTGATGATCTTGGGGAGGTCCTTGGTGTAGTCGTCGACGGTGGCGTCCTCGCCGTACAGGACATAGCCGCCGTCGGTCTTCGGGGAGAACGCGATGACCTGGGTGCCGTGCATCGAGATCGTCTTGCCGTTCTTGTCCTTGGACGTCGGCTCGATGGAGATGCCGAGGGTGCGGGCGCCGGCCTGGATGGTGGCGAAGTCGCCGGTCAGGCCGACCACCTGGGGGTCGATGCCCTTGAGCCACTTGCCGAGCTCGGCTGGGGTGTCCCGCTTCGGGTCGGTGGTGACGAACACGATGCGGAGCTTGTCCTGGTCGGCCTCGGACAGCTGCTTCTTGGCGACGGCGATGTTGCTCATCGTCAGCGGGCAGACGTCGGGGCAGTTGGTGTAGCCGAAGTAGACGAGCGTGGGCCGGCCCTTGGTCTCCTTGCGGAGGTCGTACTGCTTGCCCTGGGTGTCGGTGAGGACGAGGTCGGGCTTCTCGAACGGCTGGTCGAGGATCGTGGCCGCCTTGTCCGTGCCGGTCTCGACGGAGACGTCGGCGACGGACTGGCCGGAATCATCGCCACTGGCGCAGGCGGAGAGGGTCAGGGTGGCCGCGACGAGCAGGGCGGACGCGGCGAACAGCTTCTTGCGCATAAGAGAGGTTTCCCGAAGGTGTTGTTCGTGGGAGGTCCGGTGCGCACCCGAGGGTGTACGGGACACAGGGGGCGTGCGGGACAACCGCCCGCCCCCGGCGCGCACCGGAAGGTGAACGGGTGTCAGGCGGTGGTGCGGCGACGGCCGGCCAGTACGCCGAACGCCACGCCCGCGACCCCGACGACGATGCCCACGACGCCCAGCACGCGCGCGGTGGTGTCGCTGGTGTCGGCGGGCTCGGCGGCGGTGGTCGTGGTCTTCGCGGCGGGCTCGGCGGAGGCCGCCGCGGACTCCTCGGCGGTCGAGGAGCCGCCGTGGTGGTCCTCGGTGGCGGCGGACAGCGCCAGCATCGGAGCGGGGTTGTCAGGCTCCTCGGCGCCCGCCTCCGGGACCTCGATCCAGCGGACGACCTCCTTGTTGGAGTACGTCTGGAGCGCCTTGAAGACGAGTTCGTCGGTGTCCTCGGGCAGCTGGCCGATGGAGAGCGGGAACTTCTGGAAGAAGCCGGCCTGGATGCCCTTCCCGTCGTCGGCGGTCCAGGTGACCTTGGAGACGGCCTCGGAGATCTTCTCGCCGTGCAGCTCGACGGGCTTGTCCAGCTTGGAGCTGGTGACCTTGATGGTCCAGCCGTCGATCGGCTCCGGCATCACCGAGGCGAGCGGGTGGTCGGTCGGGAAGCTGACCTCGAGCTTGGTCGTCGAGGCGTTGTCGCGCTCGTTCGGCACCTTGAAGTTGACGGTCGCGTAACCGCCCTTGGCGGCGGTGCCCTCCGCCGACACGCTGACGTGCGCGAAGGCGGGGCCGGACAGGGCGAGGACGGTGGCACCGGCGAGGGCGCCGGCGGCGGCGATACGGGAAACCTTCATGACGTGAGAGAGCTCCACTTCGAGTGACGATCCGGTGAGGAAGAGGGGCGCGGGTGCGAAGCGGTGCCCACGGGAGCGTCTGGAGCGGCCAGAGCGAGCCGTGGGGAACACCGGCACACGCGCGCGTGCCGCACGACGGCGGCGTCTCCTTCCGGTGTCCGGGGAGCGGTCGCGTCGTGTCAGGCGGCGAGCACGGGAGCGTCGGCGGGCGGGCCGCGCCGGATCACCGTGTGCTGGAGCGCGGTGGCGGGCGGCCCGATCGGTACGAGGGTCCACGCGCGCGGGGCACACGGTGCGGTACCGGGCGTACCCGGAAGGCCCGTACGGAGTGCGCGCGCCAGAGCGAGCGCCCCGCGCAGGGATCGTACGAGCGCCCCCTCGGCCACCCCGTGTGCCGACAGCCGCAGGAGCCGCAGCAGGGCCAGATCGCCGTGGCGCAGCAGCCAGCCGGTGGCGACGGCCGCGAGGACGTGACCGAGCAGCATGGGCAGGGACGGCAGGAGGGACGGCAGTACGGAGGTGGCGGACCCGGCGGAGGCGACGGCGTCCGCCGCGTGGTGTCCGGACGCCAGGTCCGTACCCGTACCGATCCGCGCGTCGGCGAGCATCTGCTGGGCCCGGGCCGGGCTGATCGCCGCGAGCGGGGCGCCGCACAGCAGGCGGGCGGCGCGGGCGACCAGGTCGGTGTCCGTCGCGGCGGCGGTGGAGGCCACCGGCGACGTCGAATGCTGGCCCAGTCCGAAGAGCGTGTGCAGGACGGTCTGGCCGGCGGCCAGCAGGGCGGCTATGCCCGGGAGCGAGCGTTGCCGTCCGGCGAGCGGCGCCGCGCACGCGAGGACCCCGAGGAAACCGGCGCCCAGCGTCCACAGCGGAACCGAGGCGCAGGAGGCGAGCGTGTGACCGGCCCCGGCCAGCACGACACAGACCGCGGCGAACACCGCGGCCCTCAGTATCCGCAGATCGCTTCCGGAGGCGTTCCCGGAGTGCGCTGTGCGCCGGCGGCGGGCAGTCATGGCGGGGTCATCATCGCACTGGCCCCACCGCGCACACAGGGCAGGTCCACAAGGTGGCGTACGGCCGGGTACCGCCGGGCAAAAACAGATGAAGACAGATAAAGACAGGCACAAACGGAAGATCGGTATTGCCACCTGACGCCCTACATACACCGATTGCAGCCCTCGCTACATCCCCCGTATGGGCGGCATCACGTCAATAGCGTGCTTACACACCGCCACTCGCGGCAATACGTACAGGTATGTCGAGCCGCGGCCTGGAGGCTGGAGCATGAGCATCTGGTGGTCACTCCATCTGCGGCGCGAGGCTGCGAGCGTTCCGCTCGCCAGGCGCCTGCTGCTGGGCACCATGGAGACGGCGGGCGTCGACCCGGACATCTCCTACGACCTCTCCGTCGCGCTCACCGAGGCGTGCGCGAACGCCGTCGAGCACGGCGGGGGCACCGCGCACGGCGACTCCCTCGGGGCCTATCGCGTCACCGCGTACCTCGACGGGGAGAAGTGCCGCATCGAGGTCGCGGACTCGGGCCCCGGTTTCCCGGCGGTCCGGGGGGAGCGAGGAGTCCTCGCCGTCCAGGAGGCCCCGCGCCGACCGGTACCCGTCGCCGCCGTGCCGTACGACGCGGAGCACGGCCGCGGTCTGTCCCTGATCGAGGAACTCGCCGATCACGTCACCATCGGCAACAAGCCGGGCCGGGGCGGTGCGGTGGTCAGCTTCGACAAGATCCTCAAGTGGCGGAAGGACGCGCCGCTGATGGCGGTGTGACGCCCTTCCGGCCCTAGACCCTTTTCAGCCGGACGCCCTTCCCACCCGACGCCCTTTCCGCCGACGTCATGACTGGGGAGATTCCGGTCTGCATACTGACCGGACGGGAAGTCGGCGTGACGTCGGGCCACGGGGGGACTGACCATGGCATGGACGGTACGGGCGGGGGACGGGCGGCGGCTGTCGGTCGAGGAACGGGGTGATCCGCAGGGCCGTCCGGTGTTTCTGCTGCACGGCACCCCCGGCAGCAGACTCGGACCCGCGCCGCGGCCGTCGCTTCTCTACCGCATGAGGGTCCGGCTGATCACGTTCGACCGGCCGGGATACGGAGGTTCGGACCGCAGCCCGGGCCGTTCGGTGAGCGCGGCGGCCGAGGACGTCCGCCTGATCGCCGACGCCCTCGGACTCGGCACGTTCGGGGTGGTGGGCCGCTCGGGCGGCGCTCCGCACGCGCTCGCCTGCGCGGCGCTGCTTCCGGAGCGCACGGCACGGGTCGGCTCACTGGTCGGGCTCGCCCCTCCGGACGCCGCCGACCTCGACTGGTTCGCCGGTATGACCGAGGCCAACGTCCACGCGTACGTCAACGCGGCCGCGGGACGGCACCGGCTCACCGCCACCTTGGGGCGGCGCACGCTGACCATCCGCGCCGATCCGGCGGCCTCCATCGCCGAGATGCGCAGCGGGCTGCCCGAGTCCGACCGCTGGATCATCGCGGACGCCGGTATCCGGGCCATGCTGGAGCGCAACTTCGCCGAGGGGCTGCGCAGTTCCGCCGACGGCTGGGTGGACGACGTCATGGCGTTCAGCACCGGCTGGGGCTTCGAGCCGTCGGGCATCACCGCCCCCGTCTTCCTCTGGCACGGCGAGGAGGACATCTTCGCCCCGGTGGAACACACCCGCTGGCTCGGCCGCAACATCCCCGGCGCCCGCGTCGAGGTCGAACGCCATGCCGCCCACTTCGGAGCGCTGCGCGTGATGACCCGCATCATCGGATGGGCCTCCCGGCACGACGGATGAGCACGACGGATGACCGCGACGGATGAGCACCACGCGCCCGCTCACACCTGCTGCGGCTCCAGATCCCGGTCGATCCGCAGCCACCCGACCACCGCCGCGCTCAGGGGATGCGTCTCGACCAGACGTTGGAGCAGCCCGGTCTCCGCCTCCTGGTGGAGCTGGGTGGCCTCCTTGTCCCGGCCCAGCTCGCGGAGGGTGATCGCGAGGTTGGCCATGCTGCTCAGGGTGTCGGGATGGGTGGGGCCGAGCCGCCCCCGCAGGCCGGTCACGGCCGGCCGCTCCCAGCGCTCGGCCTCTTCCAGGCGTCCGAGGTCGGCCAGGGCGTTGGCGAGGGTGGTCCGCGTGCTGAGGGTGGACGGGTGTTCGTCGCCGAGGGTCGCCGCGAGACCGGCGTGGGCCTGTTCGGCCAGTTCCGCGGCCTTCTCCGGCTCGCCGAGGGCCCGGTGGTAGGTCGCCAGGTTGTTGAGGCAGAACATGGTGAACGGGTGTTCGGGACCGAAGGAGTTCCGGTAGCCCGCCTGCACCTCCGCGATCTGCTGCACCGCCCGCCGGGCCCCCTGCTCGGGGTCGGTGGCGAAGTAGTCGGCGGCGAGATTGAGTCCGCAGGCCAGTTCCTCGGGAATGGAGCGGCCGTACCGGTCGCGGTAGCGGGTGTGGGTCTCCCAGGTCTGCTCGCTCAGCCGCAGCGCCTCCTCGAGCCGGCCGGCCCTGCGCAGGGACACGGCGAGGCTCTTGTCGACCCGCAGCACCTCCGGAACGTACGGGTTGAGCACCTGCCCGAAGTTGTCCCTGACCTCGCGCAGGATCTCCACCGAGTCGTCGTACGCGCCGAGCTCCCTCAGGTCGCGGGCGTAGTGGCTGCGGGTGGTGAGGGTGTACGGGTGCCGGGGGCCGTCCAGCGCGGTGCGGCGGCGCACGGTGTCCTCGTCGAGTCGCAGGGCGGCCTCGCTGTCCCCGGTGAGGCGGTGGTCGATGGCGAGGTTGTTGGCGGAGCGCAGGGTCCGGGAGTCGTCCTCGCCGAGGATCCCGCGGAATCCGCTGTAGATCCGCTGGTCCAACTGCAGAGCCTCGTTGAAGCGGCCGAGCGCCCGCAGGTCGGCGGCCACACTGCCGGAGGTGATGAGCAGGGAGGGATGGTCCTCGCCGAGGAGCCGGCGTTGTGAGGTCAGGGTGTCCTCGTCCATCTTGCGGGCGGCCTGGTACTCGCCCTGGGAGCGCAGGATGTTGGCCAGCTCGAAACGGAGGTTGAGGATCTGCTCGTCGTTGGAGTCCGGGAACTCGGTGCTCCAGAACTCGTTGAGCTGCGTGCCCAGGGTGCGGGCGACATGCAGTTCGCCGCGCTTCCACAGATAGCGCATCCGGTCCACCATCAGCTGCCGGGGTTCCTCCTCCGCGCACTCGCGGATGTTGGAGGGGACGAGGTGCGGCCAGATCACTTCGAACTTCGGCCACTCGGCGGGGTTGTCCACCGCGCCCTCCGGCGGCCGTACGGCGGCGAGGATGCGGTGCACCTCGTGGACGGTGTCCTCGGCCACGTCCGGGGCCATGCTGTCGCGCACCGCGGCCTGGACCAGCCGGTGCACCTGGATGGTGTTGTCGGTGGAGTCGACCTTGGCCAGCGCGAACTTGCGCAGCGCCTGGGTGACCTTGCCGAGCATGTACCGGGCGCGCAGGTCCTTGTCGTAGGGCAGCAGCGCCCTGATCATGGGGTCGCTGCCGACGAGGGTCATGGAGATCGGCTCGGCGGACAGGAAGCTGCACAGTTCGAGCAGCCGGGCCGCCGCGGGGGATTCATGGCGCAGCCGGGTGATCGAGATGTTCCAGGTGGCGCCCACGGAGGACGGGTACTCCACGGCGTCGACGGCGGCGGGCATCGACAGCACCCGGGTGCTCTGCTCGCGCAGCTGCTCGATGTACTCGCCCACGGGCGTCGCGGTCGTCTCCAGCCAGCCCGCCGCGACCTCGATCGCCAGGGGCAGGTCGCCGACCGCGTCGGCGACCAGGGCCGCGTCCTCCTCGCTCAGTCCCGGGACCCGCCGGGTCAGGTGCTCGACGCTCTCCTCCCGGGTGAAGACCTCGACCTGCAGCGACCGCACCTGGGTGGAGGTCGGCTTGGTGCGGGTGGTGACGAGGAGATGGCCGTAGACATCGTCCGGGATCGGGCCGGTCAGTTCGCTGAAGCGGTTGATCACCTGGTCCAGGTCCTCGACGTTGTCGAAGACCAGCAGCCAGCGCTTGTACGGGCGGGCCGCCCTGAGCGCCTGGAGCGCGGCCTCGACGGCCTCGGACACCTCGTCGCCGATGCTCGGGTCGAGCCGCCGGCCGAGGTCGGCGAGCTTGGGCGCGACCAGGTCGGGCTGTTCGGCGTCGACCCACCACACCAGGTCGTAGTCGGCCTTGAAGCGGTTGGCGTACTCACGGGCCAGATGGGTCTTTCCCACGCCGCCGAGACCGTGCAGCACCTGGGGCAGCCGCTGTCCGGCGGCGGCTGCCACGAACTGGCTGCGCACCTGCTCCAGGAGCGGCGAGCGGCCGGTGAAGAACGGGTAGCGGGGCTGGACGTTGGACACACTGGTGCTGGTGTTCGGGAAGCGTGTGCCGGGCGGGCGGGCGGTCGTCTGGGGCGATCCGGGGCGGCCCAGACCGGTGAGCAGCGCGGTCGTCGCCGTCTCCTCGTCCAGCCGGGCGAGATCGATGGTGCCGCCCCGGCTCGCGTTCGGGATCTGCTGCACGTCACCGACCCGCAGGGCGACCGGCTGGTGCTTCTGCGAACCGCCGAAGTGCACCGTGGCCTCCCAGGCCGCCATGGCCGTGCGGGAACTGAGGAAGGTGGGGGAGACCACGGCGAGCACCCGGTGCGAGCCGCTGGAGACGGCCTCGCCGCCGACCTCCAGGGTCGTCATCGCCCGCACGTCCTGGGAGACCACGTCGAACCGCGCCTCGCCCAGCACCGACTCCAGCCAGTCCACCCACATCCGGTCCTCGGAGACGTACTGCAGCAGCAGCTTCGACGGGGGCAGGGGGCGGCGGCGGGTGTAGGCCGTGACGTACTGGTTGCGCTTGACCTCGTTGAAGGGCGGCAAGGAGGCCACGCGGCCCGCGGTGACGACGGAGGTCAGCCGTTCGCAGGCGGTCAGCATGGAGCTGGCGACCTTGGGCGGGTCGCCGAAGGGGGCGAGGATCTCCTCGTAGGCGTAGTAGGGGCGGTAGGGGATCTCCAACGCGCCCCAGTAGGCGTCGAGTTCATCGGCGTCCAGACCGCTGGGCAGGCCTTCGAAGCGCTCCCTTGCCAGCGCCCGTCCCGCGTCGACCTTGTCCTTCTCGCCGTCGTCGATGCGCATGGCGACCGGGAGGATGCGGATCCCCTTGTCGCCGTAGCGCTCCTCGATGTCCTGGGCGACCGCGGCGGCGCCGTCGATGCTCTGGTCGCTGAGGGTGTAGCAGACCACCAGGGTGCTGGGCATCTGCACGGTGCAGATGTCGGCCAGGTCGCTGTGGCCGGTACGGCTGTCGATCAGTGTGTAGTCGTAGTACCGCTCCATGTCCGAGCGCATCGCGTCGAAGAACTGCCCGCCGCCGTAGCTGCTGTAGAAGCTGTCCCAGTCCATGTTGCCGACGATCGGGTAGTCGCGGTGCTGCATGCCGGCCGACAGGAAGTCCAGGCTGCCCGGCTTCGGGAAGGTCCAGTCCAGGGAGATGGCATGGGGGCGGACGCGGGCGTAGCGGCGGTGCCAGTCCGGCTCGCGGTCGGGGAGGTCGCGCAGTGCCTCGCGGCGGTAGTCGTCGATCAGGTTGATCAGGCCGGGGGTGGCCCGCAGTAAGGAGGGCTTGAGGAACGGGTGGAAGAACCGGTGCAGGCCCGGGGCCTCCAGGTCCCAGTCGACGGCGAGCACGCGATACCCGTTGGCGGCCAGGATCCAGGCCACGTTGGCGAGCGCCATGGTCCGGCCGGTCCCGCCCTTGTACGAGTAGAAGGTGATCACTGAACCCTTGCGGTTCTCGGTCATGGAACCCTCCGCTGTGTCGGCCTTGCTCTTCCCTCGTGCCGTGTCCGCCGGGTCTCCCGGCGGCGTGCTCAGACGGGATTCCCCAGCCTGGGCAGCCACGGAGGATCGGTGGGCGTCCCCGGCGGCGGGTAGGTCTTCGCGTGGGCCTCGTAGTAGGTCACTGCCTGTCGTACGGCCTTGTGGAGTTCGGCCTGGAAGGCTTCCAGCGTGCGGATGCCACCGCTGTGCGACCGATGACCCGAGCCGACGGTCTGCCGTGCGGCCAGGGCCCGGTCGGTGAGTTCCTGCAGTTGCCGCTCCCGGTCCGGGGGGATCGCGTCGTCCTTGTACTGGGGGACCATCACGCTGATCCAGGGCCGCTGCTGCTCGCCCAGTTGCGCCATGAGCTGGGCGACGCGCGGGGAGTACAGGGCCCACCGGTCGAGCAGCAGCAGGACGGGGGCGGTGGGCGGGCCCGTGGAGAGGAGGCGGTCGGCATCGTTCTCGAAGTCGCTGACGGTGACCTGGTAGTTCATGGCCCGTACGAGGTCGGCGGCGTGCTCCGCGATGGGGCGGGTCGACACCGGGTGGTACGGGTTCCACTCGGCCGGCGTGTCCCCGTAGTAGTCGGGCATCCGGCCCAGGGGCAGGTCCGACCGGGAGGGGGCGATCACCGTGACGTCGAACTCGGGAGGGTGCGCGGCGTCACCGAAGGCGCTGGGCAGCGACTCGTACTGCCGGAAGACCTGTCCTTCCTCCAGGTCGACGGCCCTGCTGGCGCGCACGATCCGCTGGGCCAGCCGGTACACGGCGCGTTCGTACTGCTCGTTGAGGTAGCTGAGCTTGGTCAGTCCGTAGAAACCCTCCGTCGAGTAGTCGTCCCCGAAGTCCGCGTGGTGGAACTGCAGGTCCTTCGCCACCTGGGGCAGTTGGGCGAGTTCGACGGGCACCCATAACGCCGGGACGATGGCGCTCTCGCGTGACTCCCCGCGCAGGGCCCGGCGGTAGATCTCCCGCTGGGAGAACGCCCACCACTCACGTCCGCACTGGTCGCTGATGAAGTACCGGGGCGAGTACAGCGGCACGAACACCTGGCAGCGCGCCAGATTCTCCGACAACTCGTCCGTCCACCGCGTCCCCAGCGCCATTCCCTGGTCCAGAAAACCGGCCTTCGCGCCCACCGGTAACGACGTCATCTCCAGAATGTGCGCACACAGCCCGTCGTAGAGCTTTTTCACCCATGCGTTGGGACCGGCGACCTCGGAGTCGTTCCGTGGCGTGTGCGCGTAACTGAGGAAGAAGTACGGTCGCCCGTTCCTGGGGTTTTCCGCGTCCACCCGCACGAAGACCCCCCGATACGCCGCCGATGACGACTCAGTGTAGGAACGTGAGCCTCAACTGCGGAACAGCGCAGCGAAGTTGACGGCGGAAGTGCTTGTGCCTACGGCGTGGCCCGCACCCTGTGGTCCGCCGCCGTCCTGCGGGCCTCGGCCAGGGCGTCGGCGCTCACCGGATCCGTCAGGCGTGCCGACAGGGTCTCCTCCATGGCCGTCACGAACCGCTCCCCCAGCGCCGTCAGGGCCCCGGAGCCGGCCAGCGTCCCGGCCGCCGCCACGGTCTGCTCGCGCCACCGGGCGAACCGCACCTCGGCGGCACGCGCCTCGGCGCCGTCTGCCGCGGTCCGCCACCGCGCGCGCCAGTAGTCCACCACGGCGATGTGTGCGTACGTCCCCTGCAGCAGCCCCTCCAGCGGCCGCGGATCCGGACGCCAGGGCGCGTAGAACAGCCGCTCGCAGCCGGGGTCGTAAAGATCCGTCAGATCGAGTACGGCGCCCAGCTTGACGTGCTGGAACTCGTGCACCAGCAGACATGCCAGAGTCCGGGGCTCCCCGGGCCGCGCGACGGCGACCGCGCCGAAGGCGTCCCGCGCCGCCGAGCTGATGTCCGCGCCCGTGGCGGCCTCACGCAGGGGGGTGACGACACTCAGCCCCGCGGCGAGGCCCGGCGCGTACGCGGGCAGTTCGCGTCGGATCCACTCCCACGCGGCGGCGAGATCGCTCCGCCAGTCCTCGGCCGCCGCGGCGGACAGCCGGGCCCGTACGGGATACCCGTGGGCGTCCCGCCAGGGGTCGGTGTCCTCCAGGGCGACGGCCCAGCCGGACAGTTCGAACCGGTGCCGGGCCAGCCACGCCGGATCCGAACCGGCCTTGCGGCCCACGAGGTGCTCCCGCCCCGAGACCCGGACACCGAAGCCCTCGTCCCCACTCGCGGTGACCCGCGCCTCGCCCGCCTCGCCCACCACCAGGGCGCCCAGCGTCGGCAGCCGCAGCACCCCGGAGCCGGTCGGCACGGTGACCGTGCCCCCCCGCCCGGACCGGAGCAGCGCGGCCGCGGCGAGTTCCGCCACCCCGCGCATCGCGAGCGGACCGGCCTCCGCGTCGCCGGTCAGGACCCGCTGCGCCCAGGGCCGCAGGTAGGGGTGGGCCAGCACCGCGTCCACCGACTCGGGCGCCTCGGCGTCGAGGACCGCCAGGGTCTCCCAGGCCGCCGTACCGGTCGCGTCGTGCCGGCTGTTGTGCCAGACGGCGCCGAGGAGTTCGCGGTTGACGGTCAGCTCGTGCCGGGCCAGCGCCTCCACGGCGTCGGCGCCACCGAAGCCGGCGGCGAGTTCACTGAAGTGCGCGTCGTCCAGGGGGAGTTGGGGAACGGGCATCCTGCGGGCCTCCCTGTCACGGATCCCGGTGATGAGCTGTTTCAGGTCGGCGCAGTACACGGACGGGTTCATGAATCCGCCGGCACCGCTCCCGGAGCGGTAGCGGTGCGCGTACAGCCCGCCGCCGCACGACTGGACGACCTCACAGGTGCGGCAGGTGTCGCACAGTCCGTCCAGCCCCAGCTGCCGGGCCACGATGCCGGGGTGCGCGGCCATCGCGTCCAGCGAGTCGGCGGTGACGTTCATGCCGGTGCCGGGTGCTCCGTCGTACGCCGTCTTCAGCGAGTCCGCCTGTTCGAGCGAGCCGTCGGTCTCGATGACCGCCAGCTCCACCGGGGCCAGTCCGAGGGACTCGGTGAGACTGTCCGCCCCGCGCAGGGTGCGCAGCACGGAGTCGAGCACCCGTACTCCCATGGGCCGGCCCGTCGCGGTCCAGCGGTCATGGACGGTCAGCAGCCAGTCGCCGTAGGACATGCTGCCGACGGGGCGTGCCGGTGGCTCGTCCCAGGTGGCGTGGGGGATGAGGAAGTCGATGCGCGGCGGCGCGAGCTCGGCCAGGGAGTCGTAGACGGCGACGGGATCGTTGCGCAGATCGACCGTGCAGAGCAGGCCGGCGAAGAGGTGGAGGTAGCGGGGCCGGCTCAGCAGGCCGATCGCGCGCAGCACCTGATCGTGGCTGCTGCGGCCGTCGCGATAGCGGCGGTGCAGGTCGTTGGCGGCGCGTCCGCCGTCGAGCGAGACGCTGACCTTGATGTCGAACTCCGCGAACAGGTCGCAGAACTTCTCGTCGAGGGTGACGCCGTTGGTGTGAATGCGCAGATCGAGGGCGCAGACACCGGAAAGGGCGGTCTGTAAGTTCTCCGCCGCCCGGCGCAGTCTCGCCCGGCCGGCGAGGAGGGGCTCCCCGCCGTGCAGGACGACGTGAACGGTGTCGAGCCGATGGGCGCGGGCGTGCTCGGCGATGCGTTGGGCGGTGAGGTCCAGGATCTCACCGGAGATCACCTTGGGACGGCCACGCCAACTCTGGTCCGCATGTTCGAACACATAGCAGTGATCACAGGCGAGATCACAGCGGCTGTGCATCTTCAGTACGAACTGGCTCAGAGGGTGCGGCGACGGGTCCATGAGCGCTCGGCGCGGTTGCCTGCCCGGCGGCGGCGGATCAGAGCGCCGACTGGAATGCCGCGACCGACACACGACCGGGCCCGCGGCCCGGGTCGCCGTGCGACACGACACGGGTGAGGGCACCGGAACCGAGACCGTCCGCGCGGGCGGCGAGCCGCACCAGGGGGACCCGCTCGGGTCCGGCGGCCGACTGCTTCCCCGGCTCTTCGGTCGAGGCGGTGGTGGGCGCGTTCATGGGCGAACCTCGATCTTCCGTAAGTCCGGACAAAAAGGACATTACGATACCTGGAGCGTCCCGGGTGGCGAACACGCTCATGGCTGATGGCGGCCCGGATGCCGGGCCTTCGGGCAGCCATGAAACCATCCATGCGGCTCGCCGTGTGACGGTCGCCCAACTCCGCTTCTGGCTAAGGGGGTTGCGCATATGACCATATGGGCTTCGAATCCCCGGTCCCGAGAGAGTGTTTGTCGTGGGTTTTTCGGCGTCGGAGTCATTTTTTAGGGATTCAAGCAATACCCGACCGGTTGTGAACGTGAGGGTATGTTATCGAATCGTTACCGCGGTGGGGGGTTTGAAACGGCAGTACCCGCGCGCAAGTTCACGCACGCGCGTCACGGTCGCACCCCCGTGCGCCTGTCAAAGGTGCCGTTTTAGCTTTTTCAGCATCCTCAGCCCGCACACAGCTCCCGCCCAAGTTCTTGAGAGCCCGCGCTTCTACCGTCCCGTTCATGACGGGAAACCACAAGGACACAACGATCACCCGGCGCCGCGCTCTCGCGGTGACCGGAGGCACGCTCGCCGCCGGCGGACTCGCGGTCGCGGGCTACCAGTCGGCCTTCGCCGACGAGGCGACGACCACGGCCACGGCCACCGCGTCCGACAGCGCAAGTGAGAGCAGCGGCACCTGCGTCCTCATGTCCAGCGTCACGGAGGGGCCGTACTACCTCGACAACGCGCTGGTGAGAAAAGACATCACCGAGGGCAAATCCGGCGTCCCACTGACACTGCGCATCACCGTCCAGGACACCACCGAATCCTGCGCCCCGGTCGCCGGCGCGGCCGTGGAGATCTGGCACTGCGACGCCTGGGGCTACTACTCCGGCTACACCACCGCCAACCCCGGCGGCTCGGCTCCCGCCGAGAGCGAGGACGGCTCCACCGCCGACGACAACACCTATCTGCGCGGCTACCAGATCGCCAACGCCAACGGGGTCGTCAAGTTCGAGACGATCTTCCCCGGCTGGTACACCCCGCGCACCTGCCACATCCACCTCAAGGTCCACACCGGCGGCCAGAAGGAGGACGGCACCTACGAGGGCGGCACGGTCAACTACACCGGCCAGCTGTTCTTCCCCGACGACGCGGCCGAGGCGATCTTCGCCCTGGAGCCCTACTCCCAGCACTCCGGCAGCTACACCACCCTCGACAACGACATGGTGTACGACGGCGGCGGCGCCTCCAGCGGTCTCCTCACTCTGCAGCCGGTCCACAAGAAGGACGTCTCCAAGGGCTACAAGGGCTTCATCACCCTGGGCATCGATCCGGACGCCGAGAACACCGGCGCGGGCGGTGGCGGTACGCCTCCGAGCGGCGAGCCTCCGACGGATGCCCCGTCCGACAGCGCCTCCCCCGCCGCCTCGGCGTCCTCGTAAGGTACGGCCATGAGCAGCCGTGAGGACGAGGCTCTGGCGCTGGCCGCCGTGGACGCGCTGACCGGGCAGCTGGCCCTGGCTCCCAAGCCGGGCCTGCCCGACCCGCGCGATCTCGACGCCCGCGCCACGCGCAAGGACCAACTTGCCCTGCGCTGGTCGGCGAAGGCGCTCGCGCCGGGCCTCGCGGCGATGGCCGCCGCGGCCCGCCGCACCGGCGAACCGACCCCCGCGCTCCGTACGGAACTCGGCGCGATCGGCCGGTCCACCGAGCACTCGGTGGCACTCGCGGGCGGAGGCCACCGGGGTGCCCTGTGGGCGCTCGGCCTGCTGGTCGCGGCAGCCGCCCTGAACCCCGGGGCCAAGGCACTCGACGTCGCCGCAGCGGCCAAACGCATCGCCTCCCACCCCGACAAGCGCGCCCCGCGCCGCCCCTCCCGGGGTTCCTCGGTGTCGGCCAAGTACGGTGCGGCCGGCGCCCGCGGCGAGGCGAGGGCCGGATTCCCGCACGTACGGCGGGCGTTGGACGCCCTGGCCACCGCCCGCTCGAACGGCGCACCGGAGGCCGAGGCCCGCCTCGACGCCCTCCTGACCGTCATGTCGACGCTCCAGGACACCGAGTTGCTCTACACGGCGGGCCCGCACGGCCTACGGCACGTCCAGGCGGGCGCCCGCGAAGTACTGGAAGCGGGCGGCACGTCCACGAAGGCGGGAGCCACAGCCCTGGCCGCCTTCGACGACGACCTCCACACCCGCGCCTGGAGCCCCCGCGGCAGCGCGGGCCTCCTCGCGGGGACCCTGTTCCTGGACTCGTTGCCGGTCAACGCGGCGCCCCTATAGGGCGCGGGGAACTGCGCGATCAGCCACGAACCACCCGCAGACAAAACTCAACCCTTGAGTCGCGCCATCCAAGCCTCGACCTCGTCAGAACGCCGAGGCAGCCCACCCGACAGATTCCGGTTCCCGGACTCAGTCACCAGAATGTCGTCCTCGATCCGCACCCCGATACCCCGATACTCCACAGGCACAGTCAGATCATCAGCCTGGAAATACAGCCCGGGCTCAACGGTCAGCACCATCCCAGGCTCCAACGTCCCGTCGACATACGACTCCACGCGCGCCGCAGCACAGTCATGAACATCCATGCCGAGCATGTGCCCCGTCCCGTGCAGCGTCCACCGCCGCTGCAACCCCAGCTCCAGCACCCGCTCCACAGGCCCCTCGACAAGCCCCCACTCCACGATCCGCTCGGCCAGCACATGCTGCGCCGCATCGTGGAAGTCCCGGTACTTGCCCCCGGGCCGTACCGCCGCGATACCGGCCTCCTGGGCGTCGTACACCGCGTCGTAGATCTTCTTCTGGATGTCGGTGTACGTGCCGTTGATCGGCAGCGTCCGTGTCACGTCGGCCGTGTAGTACGTGTGCGTCTCGACGCCCGCGTCCAGCAGCAGCAGCTCACCGGAGCGCACGGCCCCGTCGTTGCGCACCCAGTGCAGCGTGCAGGCGTGCGGACCGGCCGCGCAGATGGAGCCGTAGCCGATGTCGTTGCCCTCCACGCGCGCGCGCAGGAAGAACGTCCCCTCGATGTACCGCTCGCTCGTGGCCTCGGCCTTGTCGAGGACCTTCACCACGTCCTCGAAACCGCGCACCGTCGAGTCGACGGCCTTCTGCAGCTCACCGATCTCGAACTCGTCCTTGACCAGCCGGGCCTCGGACAGGAAGACCCGCAGCTCCTCGTCGCGCTCGGCGGTGACCTTGTCGGTCAGCGCGGCCTCGATACCGGCGTCGAACCCGCGTACGACCCGCACCGGGCCGGTGGACTCCGTCAGCGCGCCGGCCAGCTCCCGCACGTCCGAGGCCGGAATGCCGTACACCTGTTCGGCCTCGGTGAGGGAGTGCCGGCGGCCGACCCACAGCTCACCCTGTCCCGAGAGCCAGAACTCACCGTTCTCACGGTCGGAGCGCGGCAGGAGATAGATCGTCGCCCTGTGGCCGTCGGCGACCGGCTCCAGGACGAGGACGCCGTCCTCTGTCTGGTTGCCGGTCAGGTAGGCGTACTCGACCGAGGCGCGGAAGGGGTACTCCGTGTCGTTCGAACGCGTCTTCAGGTTGCCCGCGGGGATCACCAGGCGCTCGCCCGGGAAACGCGCGGAGAGCGCGGCGCGGCGGGCAGCGGTGTGCCCGGCCTGCGCGATGGGTTCGAGCCCGTGCAGCTCGGTGTCCGCCCAGCCGGACTTCATGCTCTCGGCCAGTTCGTCGGACACGCCCGGGTACAGACCGTTCTTCCGCTGCTTGATCGGTTCTTCAGGCTCGGTCTCAGTTTCCGGGATCGCCGGATTGAGCTCGTCCGCCACGGTCATCCTCCTAGATACGGCACTGGACCCCGTCCATCGTACGGTCGTACAAGACAGGGCCCGGAGCCATAAAAGGCGACCGGCCGCTCACTCGAACCGAGCCGCCAGCAGTACGACGTCCTCCTGGCCGTCCGACGCGTCCACCTCGTCCGGCAGCATGCTCCGCAGGACGTGGTCCGCGACCGCGCCGGGATCGTCCCGCAGCCCCTTGGGCACGCTCACCGCCGCCGCGTGCAGCCGCGAGAAGGCCCGGTCCACGGGGTCGCCGGTACGGTGCAGCAGCCCGTCGGTGTAGAGCAGAACCGTCTCCCCGGGCTCGGTCAGGAACTCCACGCTGGGCGCCTCCCAGCAGGCCAGCATCCCGAGCGGCGCCGACACGGTGGTCTCCACGAACTCCGTGCGCCGCTCGCCGATCACCAGGGGCGGGCAGTGCCCGGCGCCGGCCAGCGTGACCTTGCGCAGCGCGGGCTCGCAGTACGCGAACAGGGCGGTGGCGCAGCGGGCGGGTTCGGTGAGCCTCAGGAGCAGCTCCAGGTCGGAGAGGACAGCCACCGGGTCCTCGCCCTCCATCACGGCGTACGCGCGCAGGGAGGCCCGCAGCCGGCCCATCGCGGCGATCGCGCTGGGCCCCGAGCCGGTCACCGCGCCCACGGCCAGGCCGAGGGCCGCGTCGGGGAGCGGCAGCGCGTCGTACCAGTCGCCACCGCCGCGCGGACCGGTGCGGTGCCGGGCGGCGAGCTGGACGCCGGCCACCCGGGGCAGCCGGGCGGGCAGCAGTTCCTCGGCGATCGTCGTCAGGCACGCGCGCGTGCGCTCCACCTCGACCAGCCGCGCCAGGTGCTCGGTCGCGTACCGCGCGTACAGGCCGACGAGATGGCGCTGCCGTTCGACGGGCTCCGCGGGCTCGTCGTACAGCCAGACGGCCGCGCCCAGGCGGCCCGCGGCCTCGGTGGAGAGGGGGAGCGCGTAGCTCGCCGCGTAGCCGAGACGGGCGGCCACCTCACGGTGGCGGGGGTCGAGACCGTCCTCCGCGAGGAGATCCGGGTGTGTGATTTCGCTCTCGCCGCCGGGCAGCCCGGCGGCCGTGTCGAGGAGCGGTCCGTACGGCATCGCGCCGCGCGGGATCGTCTCCATGTGACCGAGGTCCGCGCGGGCAAGTCCCAGGCCAAGGGTGGTGTCGGGGCCGAGTCCGTCACCGGGTTCCAGGACGACGAGACCGCGCCGGGCACCCACGAGGGCGGCTCCGGCGCGCAGCAGTTCCTGGAGTGCGTCGGTGAGTGTCGCCGTGCGCACCAGCCGTTCGGTGAGTTCGTGCAGCGTTGTGAGGTCGGACACCCACCCGGCGAGCCGGTCCTGAAGGAGGGCACCGGGGCCGTTCTGGCAGGTCAGCGCGGTTGTGTCCGCAGAGGTGTCCGGGACCACGGGCGCGGGCGCGACAGTGTGTGCGGGCGAGGGAACCGTTGCATCGATTCCAGCCACTTTCGGGAGGTGAGGGGCGTTCATGGCGTCCGGCTTTCCGACCGGCGCTTATTGCTCAATAGCATCGCAAACCCCCATGTGATTCTGCGCCGCTAGCAGTGTCTCCACATGTACACGCACTCGTGAGGGGATGTCCAGCATTGTCCTGCCGGGATTCCTGGTGTCCGTGAGTTCACCGGGTCCCCTTGCGAAAAAGCAAAGTTGGCCTAAAACTGACTCGGGTAGCGGGTTATTGCGGTCGACTGGCCTGGTTCGACGGAGCGTCACAGCGGTCTTGATGGGTACGTACTCGGTGAAGGCCAGGGGTGGTTGTACAACCGCCCGGAACCTGGCGTCGGACCCGGGCGTCTTAACCATCGACGACCGTGCCCCATCCTCCCGTGGTGGAGGCGGAGAGAACTACGCGGGACAGCAAACGCCAGACTCCGCCACCCCACGCCATGCCCATGCTTTTGATGAAGATCAGTGTGGACGCGGACGCAGCCAACGCTTGATGCTCGGCCCGCCAGCGGGCCGCCCTTTGTCTGCGGCAGGGGTGTGATGCGCCAACAGGTACGCACAGCGAAGTGATCGACACATGGTGTGAGTGGCCCACGGTGTTGCCAGGCGTGCAACGGAAAGGAACGAGCGCTCATGCGCGAGATCCTCGGAAGGCTCGGAAGGCGACGCAGGCTCCTGTCCCGGCGTAACGGCGGGAAGCCTGAGGTGCTCGGCGCGGCCCTGACGTTCGCGGCCGCATGGCAGTGGCCCGTACTCCCGGGCGTGGCACCGGATCCAGAGGGGCGCGCCCGTTGCGGCTGCCCCGACCCGGAGTGCACGGTCCCGGGTGCTCATCCGTTCGACCCCGGTCTGCTCGCGGCCACCACCGACGAGCGCATGGTCCGCTGGTGGTGGACGAACCGGCCGACGGCCCCGATCATCCTCGCCACCGGCGGCGCGGCCCCGTGCGCGGTCAGCCTGCCGGCCCCGGCCGCGGCCCGTGCTCTCGGCGCACTCGACCGCATGGGCATGCGGCTCGGCCCGGTCGTCGCGGCGCCCACCCGCTGGTCGCTGCTCGTGAAGCCGTACACGATGGAACAGCTGGGCGAGCTGCTGTACGCGAAGGACTTCGTGCCCGGCTCCCTCCGCTTCCACAGCGAGGGCGGCTACATCGCGCTGCCCCCGTCCGAGACCGGCCAGGGTCAGATCCGCTGGGAGCGCGCACCGCTGCCCGGCTCGGCCTCGCCCTGGGTACCCGATGTCGAGGCCGTGGTGGACGCCGTGGTCGAGGCCCTCACTCGTACGGGTGTGAGCGCGCCCGAGTTGTAGGGGTGTCGGGCGCGCGGGGAACCGGGCGCCCCTCCCCGGTCGTTATGTTCACCACCATGAACCTCCGTCTGCTCGCTCTCTCGGGCGTCGTGGCGCTCACGGTCGTGCTGCCGCTGGCCGTCGCGTCCGCGGGTCCCGTGGGCGACGCGGACCGCGACGCCCTCCTTTCCCTGCTGCCGGACGAAGGTTCTCAGGAGGTCCCTTCCGGGGCTCCTGGGGACGGCAAGGCGGGCGAAGCCGCCGAACCCACCGACTCCCCGACACAGCTGGGCCTGGGGCTCGCCACGGCCGCCCGCTGCGGTCCCGAAGTCACCTCTCCCGACGGCATCGAGGCACAGACCTGTGTCCTGGCCCAGGGGGAGGAGACCTGGGCGCGCACCTACTACCGCAACGCGACCGGCCACGAACTCACGTCCGTACTCAGCCTCATGGGCCCTCGGGGCCGCACGGTGCAACTCCGGTGCGCCGTGGGCGCGGAGGACGAGCCGGGGGTGTGCGAGACGCCCAGGGAGCGCACGGCGGGCGGGCCGGGGTCCTACACGGCGGTCGCGGAGTTCGCGGCGGCGGCACGGGGCGGGGCGCAGGCGCGGGATGTCGGAGAGGGTCCGCTGCTGCTGCGTTCGGGGAGCAACTCCGGGGCGCCTGGCGGGAGTTGACGGACGACGCTGTTCCGTACAGAACGTCGTGCGGATCTCCGGGCAGAGAAAGACCCGGTTGCTGGCGACGGGGGATGCACCAGCAACCGGGCTGCTCCAACGCTAACAAGAGATCGGCTGTTAGCAAATTCGATCTCGGCTATTCGGACACCGATTCACCGGTTCTCAGAGGGAGTTGTGACCGGAGTCACCGCCTTCCGAAGTCCGCTGGGTGTCAGCTGAGCGTGACCTGCCGGTTGGTCAGGCCGCCGCGGGCCCGGCGCTCTTCGGGGGTGAGCGGGGAGTCCGAGGCCAGCGCGGTGGCGAGGCGGTCGGCGAACTCGGCGGCCGGCTTCTCGATGTCCTCCGCGGTGACGCCGGTCGGCAGGTCCCAGACCGGGACGGTGAGCCCGTGCGCACGGAAGGAGCCCACCAGACGGGTGCCCTCGCCCAGGCTGGACTGCCCAGCCGCGTGCAGCCGCGCGAGCGCGTCGAGCAGGTGCTCCTCGGCGTGCGGCATCACCCAGCGCAGGTGGTTCTTCTCCGGGGTCTCGCACCAGTACGCGGCGTCGACACCCGTCAGCTTCACGGTCGGGATGGCGGCGTCGTTGGCCCGCTCCAGGGAGGCGGTGACATCCGGCGTCGCGTTCTGCGCGTCCGGAACCCAGAACTCGAAGCCCGTGTGCACAACTGGCTCGAACACGCCTTCGGGATCGAGCAGATCCTGCAGGCGCGGCCCCTCGGCCGGGGCGCGGCGGCCCTGGACGGGAGTCCCGGGCGCGGCGGCGAGCGCGCGCTGGAGGGTGTCGGCCAGGTCGCGGCTGATGTCGCCGGACGCCGTGTCGTTCTGGAGGCCGAGCAGCACCGAGCCGTCGTCGCGGCGCAGGGCGGGCCAGGCCATCGGCAGGACCGTCGCGAGTGTGACCGAGGGAACGCCCTCGGGGAGGCCGGCCTTCAGGGTCAGCTCCACCGTGGCGGCCGGGACCAGCTCGCGCAGGGCGACCCAGTCGCCCTCGCCGGGCAGGCCCTCGAAGGGCCGGTGCACCAGTTCGGTCACCGCGTGCGCGGCGGCCCGGCCGTGGCAGGCCTTGTAGCGCCGGCCGCTGTTGCAGGGGCAGGGCTCGCGGGCGCCCACAACCGGGATCTCTCCTGCGGCGAGCTGAGGCCGCGAGGCCTTGGTCTGGGGTCGCTTCTTCGCCATCGTGGGTGTCTCCCGGTTACGGCTCGTCTCGTACTGGCGCGAGCCTAGCCGCTCGTACGACGGCCGAAGGGACCCTGTGGACAACGCACCGTACGACGGCGGCCGGACCTGTGGACACGTACCGCCGTCGATCTGTCGTCGATCCGACCTTCGATCTGCCGTCAGTCCAGGTCGTCGAACGCGTCTGCGAAGCCCAGGTCGGGTATCGCGGACATCGAGCGCGCCGTGATGCGGGTCGCGAAGTCCGTACGCCGGTGGCCGGCATCCGGATCGTGGACGTCGTCGTTGACGACGACCCACACCGTGACCTCGCCGCGCGTGTCGTCCCGGACGCCCCAGTCGTTGGCCAGCGCCGTGATGATGTTCAGCCCGCGACCGCCGTGCGCCGTGACCGAAGGGGTCGCCGGAACCGGGCGGGTCGGGCCGCCGCCGTCCGTCACCTCGACGGTGAGTCTGCCGCCGGAGTCCACGCGCCACGCGGCCCGGACGTCGCCGTCCCCGGCCAGGGCTTCGCCCAGTGGCCGACCGTGCTTGCACGCATTGCTCAAGAGTTCGGACAGGATCAATACGGCGTCGTCGATGACCGATTCCGCCACGCCACCCGTGCGCAGCTGATCGCGCATCCGGTGTCTCGCTTTCCCCACGCCCGCAGGACCATGGGGAACGGCCATGCTCGACGACGCGGGCACCTCCTGTGCCACCACAAACGCCACCCCCGAGACCTCCTTTGCCCCACGCCACGGTGTGGATGCCCCTTTGGCCTGTACCGGAAACCGGCCGCTCGACCTTCAGTGACGCACTCGCAATGATCGAACACGGACCGAACGCGCCGGTGCACTCCCTGTAACCGAGTGGCCTGTTTTCGACGGTATGGCCGAAGGTGGAGGTTTCCTCACAAGGACCGCCAGGTCAAGAGCCTGGACGCGAACCGGGGTCGGAGTCGGGTAAGAGACGGCTCGCGGCTCGGGAGATTGCACGGTTGCGGAAGTGCGCCAGGTCAGCGGCCGAGTTGCCGCAGGACCGCGCCCGGGCGGTTGGTGATGATGGCGTCGATGCCCAGATCGACGCAGAGGCTGACGTCCGAGGGCTCGTTCACGGTCCAGACGTGCACCTGGTGACCGGCGCGTTTCAGCCGCTCGACGTACGCCGGGTGACTGCGCACGATCCGGATCGAGGGGCCCGCGATCCGGACCCCCACGGGCAGCCGTCCGTCGCGCAGCCGGGGCGAGAGGAACTGGTTCAGATAGACCGTGGGCAGCGTCGGCGAGGCGGCTCGCACGCGGTGCAGCGAGCGCGCCGAGAAGCTCATGACCCGTACCTGCGACTCGTCCGGGGACTCCGGGGTGTCCAGACCGAACCGTTTGAGCAGGAACAGCAGCCGCTCCTCCACCTGGCCCGCCCAGCGGGTGGGGTGCTTGGTCTCGATGGCCAGCTCCACCCGCCGCCCGGCGTCGGCGACGAGCCCGAGCAGCCGCTCCAGGGTGAGTACGGAGGTGTCCTCGCGGTCCTCGGGACGGTGCTCCCAGTCGGGGGCCTCGTCGCGGTTCTTCCAGGAGCCGAAGTCCAGGGCGGCGAGGTCGGCGAGCTCCAGCGCGGAGACCGCGCCGCGACCATTGGACGTACGGTTGACGCGACGGTCGTGGACGCAGACGAGATGTCCGTCCGCGGTCAGCCGTACATCGCACTCCAGGGCGTCGGCGCCGTCCTCGATGGCCTTCTTGTAGGCGGCCAGTGTGTGCTCCGGAGCCTCTTCGGAGGCTCCGCGGTGGGCGACGACCTGGATCGGGTGCTGTCGTGCGTGGGTCACCGCGTCATGGTGTCACCGTCGGAGAGCGGACGTGACGCCGGAGGCGCCCAGGGCGCGTAACGGACGCTCTCGTTCGTGCGACTTGTCCGATATAAAGGATGGCAGTGGACCCACAGGCACCGCTTATGGTGCCCTGACGCCCTGTGGGAAAAGCTGACGGCATACAAAAGGACACGCACCACCGAGTCACGGACGACCGTGTACCCGTACTAACGGGTACGAGTACGTGTGTCGGGCGTGACCTAGTGCGATCGAGAAGGACCAGCCGTGGACCGAGGAGAAGAGCTGTGAGCACCGAGAACGAGGGCACTGCGGTACCCCCCGCCCCGTCCGCACCTCCCGTGCCGGTGGAAACTCCTGCCGCCTCCCCGCAGGCCACCGCGCACGAGGCCCCGACGGCTCCGCTCCCGCCGGTGCCGCCCAGCGCACCGGAGCAGGAATTCGCGCACGCGGGCCAGGCATCCGCGTACGCGTCGGCAGGAGCGCCTGAGGGAGCCCAGGGCCCGGGCCCGGCCTCGTGGCCACCCCCGCAGCCGCCGAACACACCGTCGTACATGGACGGCGGAGGCGGCGCTGACACCGGCGCGCCCTGGGGCGCCACGTACGACCAGCAGCCCAAGCCCAAGTCCGGGCGCGGCGGACTGTTCGCCGCGGTGCTGGTGGCCGCGCTGGTCGCCGGCGGCCTGGGCGGCGGCCTCGGCTACACGCTGGCCAAGGACAACGACTCCACCACGTCGACGACGGTCTCCGCGGCGCAGCAGAGCGGCGGCGACCTCAAGCGCGACGCGGGCACGGTCGCGGGCGTGACCGCCAAGGCCCTGCCGAGCACGGTCACCATCGAGGCCGAGAGCGCCGGCGGCGAGGGCGGCACCGGCACGGGCTTCGTCTTCGACACCCAGGGCCACATCGTCACCAACAACCACGTCGTCGCGGACGCGGTCGACGGCGGCAAGCTGACGGCGACCTTCCCCGACGGCAAGAAGTACGACGCCGAGGTCGTCGGCCACGCGCAGGGCTACGACGTCGCGGTCATCAAGCTCAAGAACGCCCCGTCGGATCTCCAGCCGCTCACCCTCGGCGACTCCGACAAGGTGGCCGTCGGTGACTCGACGATCGCGATCGGCGCCCCCTTCGGCCTCTCCAACACGGTGACCACGGGCATCATCAGCGCCAAGAACCGCCCGGTGGCCTCCAGCGACGGCAGCGCCACCAGCAAGGCGTCCTACATGAGCGCTCTCCAGACGGACGCGTCGATCAACCCCGGCAACTCCGGCGGCCCGCTCCTGGACGCGTCGGGCAACGTCATCGGCATCAACTCGGCCATCCAGTCCTCCAGCAGCGGCGGCCTGGGCGGCACCGGCCAGTCCGGCTCGATCGGCCTGGGCTTCGCCATCCCGATCAACCAGGCCAAGTACGTCGCCCAGGAGCTGATCAAGACCGGCAAGCCGGTCTACGCGAAGATCGGCGCCTCGGTCTCCCTGACCGAGGGCACGGGCGGCGCGCAGATCACCGAGAAGACCACGGACAGCACCGAACCCGTCGAGGCGGGCGGCCCGGCGGCCGCGGCGGGTCTGAAGCCCGGCGACGTCATCACCAAGCTCGACGACCACGTGATCGACAGCGGCCCGACCCTCATCGGCGAGATCTGGACCCACCAGCCCGGCGACAAGGTCCAGATCACCTACGAGCGCGACGGCAAGGAAAACACCACCGAACTGACCCTCGGCTCTCGCGTGGGCGACAGCTGACCCACCCCCGCCCGCCCGGACCCGTTACTCTTGTCCCGCGCCGCGCTGATCACGCCCGGCACAGGTGGGTTGTCCGAGCGGCCTAAGGAAACGGTCTTGAAAACCGTCGTGGCAGCGATGTCACCGTGGGTTCAAATCCCACACCCACCGCAGCAGGTCAGCCTGTGAGCTGACCAGGAGGGGCGCCCCGGTACCGGGGCGCCCCTCCTGGGAAGCCGTACGGCCCTCTCGGGGGAGCGGGGGCTGTGCGGCTGGCTTACTGGGGCAGCAGGTCGATTTCGATGGCGAGTGTGCCGAGGGCTTCCTTCTCTGCTGGGTAGATCTCGCGGATGTTGGCGAGTTGCTGCTTGCGGCTCGATGCAGGGTTGATCTTCGCCGGTCCCTCCCCATCGAGCAGTTCCTCGAACGTCGCGTACTCGGTCACCCGCTTCACTCGGACGTCACATGTCTCGTCCGTGCCTTTGATGCGGAAGCGGATCACGTCTCCGGGCGTGAGGTCTTCGAGGTGGGGGTACTTCACCCGCACTTCGATCGTCTTCCGACGAGCGGCGACGAGATCGAAGTACCGGCGGTAGAGGTGCAACTCGCGGACGCGAGCAGCGGCGGTTTCCGTCATGGGGCGGGAACGCTCCTAGGTACTGGTGTTGCGGTGTTCATCAGCCGACCGAGTTCGCCGGCTGAGTACGAGCGGAAGAAGTGGCGAGGGTCGGCGAGTAACACCTCGGTCAGGGCGAGTAGGCGGTCGACGTACTCAGTCAACGACCCTGGCCATTCTCGGGTGTCGAGCATCCAGGGCGCCGCCCCTTCGGGCAAGGACGCCCGGCCCTCCCTGATGAGGGACTTGGACAGCTTGGCGCCCGTGTCCGTGACCACCTGGGGGCAGAACAGTCGCGCAGTCAGCTGTCCGTGGGTGAGACCGACGGCCTGTAGGGCACCGTCGACGAGCATGCAACCGGGCATCCAGTCGGAGCCCTTCACCATGACATGTAGCGTGCCGACCGCTCCGGTGACGGCCAGTTCCTTGACGAGGTTCCGGTAGAGCGTGGCGAGGTCCAGGTACCCGCCGCTCGTCGGTTCGATGACGACCTCGTACTCGCCATGGTGCAGACACGCGGCCGAGATGGTTGCCCGCTCGAAGCCGTCGTCGCGTACGCGGGTGCGCTCGGCGTACTTCTCGGCCCACCCGCAGCCAGGCCGGGGACACGGAACGCGAACGTGTGGGATGCCCGACGACGGGGACAGATACCAGCGGGCGGCGTCTACGCGGGGCAGCATGCGCAGCCAGGTACGGCGGAAGTGCTCGCCCGACTGCTGCTGGCTGTAGGTCTCGACGGAGTAGGGCACGTTCAGGCGCTTGGACAGAGCGGTGAACAGTGGGCGGTACAACTCGTCGATCTGATCAGCGATGCATGCCTCGCCCAGGGCGTGCACATAGGCACGCTGGTAGCGGTGCCCGGTCTCCTTGTCGGTGACGATGGCGTACGGGGCGTTGTCCAGGGCACCGAACTGGACTTTGTTCGGGAGGCCGAACCTGTCCCGGATGCGGGCCGCAGTGGCGAACGTGAGCGACTGAACCAGGGATGTCCCGACGTGCGGCGCTCCGTTGATCTGCGTTCCCACCACGAACACGATGCGCTCCGGAGCCGCGTCGGCGATGTGTGGCCTGAGTAGGTCCTCGGCGTGCGTGAGCGCGTTGGCCAGCACGGTGTTCGGCGATACGGGATAGGTGGTCACCGCGTCTTCCCCTCGGTAGATGGGCAGGACTGCGCCGCAGAGCGACGGGTGTGAGTTCAGCGGTAGAGCTGCGCTTGCGTGGTGGACCCGCCCCTGCGCCGGGGGGAACCGGAAGAGACGCGAGGGCGGGAGTCATCGGGGCGGGCGACGCTCGCGGGGTCGTCGGTGGGGGCCCGTCCCCGACTGAGGGTGAGGCGGACCCCCGGCGAGGGCGGGATGCTGCGGGAGGCGCGGCGGCGACTCGGCAGCGGGTACACGCAGAGGGAGTACCGCGCGTCGTAGTCCGTCACGGTGAACACGATCACGTGGCCTACGGCGAGGGCGCGGAGCGCTTGCTCGTACGCCCGATCGCTGTCGGCCCACGCGCGCAACTCCGCATCGGGACGCGGGATTTCAGGACCGGCGAGGATGTGCGGTGCGTCATGGAGGCCCACGGCCCCGAGGTCCGGGCACAGCAGCCGGGCGAAACGGTACGCGGAGGCCCGCAGCCACCGGGCGGCGAGGCGTGGGGAACGGCCGCTGTAGGTGGCGAGCAGGACTTCGCGGGAGCCACTGAGGTCGTGGGCGGTGGCTTCGCAGCGGAATGCGACGGGGGGCGCACGAGAGCACGTGCAGAGGTCGGTGGGGCGAGCATCAGCACGTCTGGGCTCACCGCTTACGATCCTGGGCCGATTCCCTCGCCTTGATCATGCGTTCCAACTGGGTGTGGAACAGCTCGACTTGTGCGGGGGTGAGAACGAGCAGTGACTCGCAACTGCCCCCATCCTCGTAGTGGACGGTTACCGCCAGGCCGGCCTGTTGCGCACGAGGGTCGTAAACGGCGTCGCGCCGCATAGGCGTGGCGTGCGTGACCGGGACCGGCACGGCGCGGAGGGTGGTTCCGTCGGATCGTGCGCGCCAGTCCGCGCCACCGCCGGGCGGACGCAGTTGGTACGACGCCGAACTGTCGCTGGGCAGCGCGACGACCACCCCGATTGTTCCCCCCTTGGCGAGATCAACGGCGAGGTCACCAAGGCGGGGGTGGAAGGGGCTGCCTGCGCCTAACGCGGCGCTGCGCGAGGGGAGTTGCTTCGAGGTTCGATCGGCCATGCCCCGAAGCTAGGCAGACGCGCTGGGCCCAATATGAACCGCAGGAATACGACCCTTATCCGTCGAGGTGAAAGCGGTCTGACATGCGGCGCAGCTTCTCACGGGTGGTCGCTCGCTCGGCGTACACGATGCTGCGCAGGGTTGACCGAGCGATGGGGTGGTTGCGGACGAGCTGGGGCGCGATGAGCTCGGCCTTCTCCAGCTCCTTCAGCGACTTGTCACGATTCCCATCCCACAGCCAGGCTCGCGCCAGATCCATGTGGTGATGGCCGCGGCGGGAGTTGGGAAGCGATTCGATCACGTTCGGACTTGTGCGCCGGTTTATCGACAGTGCCTTGCCCTGTTCGTGCATCTCCAGCGCGACGCTGATTGCGTGGATCTGTACGTTGCCGGGCGAGAAAGTTGTGCTGTGGCGGTCGTACACCGGAGGGCCGGCGTACTCCGTCATTCGATCCGCTGCGGTCCGCGCGTAGTCGACTCGGTCACGAGCTTCTGCACGGTGACCACCCCGAGCGGCGGAGATGGCCGCGCGCAGTTGCAGGGAACCCCACGCCCGTACGGCGAGTGGCTCACCCAGGTCGTATCCCTCCTGCACACTGCGGATGGCTTTGTCCGACAGGGCGATGGCGTCGTCCCAGTCCGCGGTAGCCCACATGTCCCAGACGCGCATCCAGTCGGCGACAGCTGGCAGGACGGGGTCTGCGGACTGTCGCGCGGACCAGGCGGCCCGTTCGCAGGCCATGGCGACCAGCTCCGGGTGACCGAGGGCATGCGCGGAAGTGTGAGCGAACTTGCAGCACACCGCGTATATCGCGAAAGCCTCTTCCCGCTCGTGCCCGTTGGCGATCTCGGCCAGGGCACGCGTCTCTCGGAGCAGGTCAGGCAGCACCTCCAGGATCGCCACGTTGGCGGCGGCATCGCGGAGGCGATGGAGACGGGTGGTTTCCTGCCAGAGCTGACGGGCTGGCCTGGGCGTGCCGTCGAAGACGGGGGCCAGGTCGTAACGGCGCATCTCGCGCGTGATGGCTGCGGCAGCGACCTGCCACTGATTCTCGGCCGGGGAACTGTTGTAAGGACGCCCGATCAGGTCGTTGGGGTGTACGTGCAGCTCCGAGGCGAGCAGGTTGAGCAGGCCGACGCGGTCGAGTTCGATGTGCCCGCGTTCCATCTTGGACACCCACCCTTGCGTCTTGCCAAGAGCGGCGGCGAGGTCGGCCTGCGTCATGCCGAGGCGGAGCCGTGCGCGGCGTGCGCGACGACCGATCTCTTCGGCTTCCTCCAGCATCGGTGCTCCATCCGTAGGCTTCTACCCTTAGACGGTACCGAGGCCGCGCGCCGAGTGTGGAGTGGTACGGGTCGGGGAAACTCCGGTAGTTGCCCTTACCGCCGCCGCTCAAGAAAGTGGTGCGTCAGCGGATCGCTTCGTCCATGAGCACGTACAGGAGGCCGACGAGGGATCCGCTGCTCACGATCTCCCGGCGGTCGATCATCCCGCGCACCTCGCTGAGGGGGATCCACTCGATGCGGTCGGACTCGTTCTTCTCGGTTGGCGGGCCGTCGTAGGCCGCGCCGTCCGCGCGGAAGACGTGATGCTGGGAGTCGGTGATCCCGTTGGCCGGCTCGGCGTAGATCAGCGGCTTGATGGGACCGGGGCGCCAGCCCGTCTCCTCCAGGACTTCACGCGCAGCCGCCTCTTCAGGGGACTCACCCTCCTCGACCAGGCCCATGGGCAACTCCCAGGCCCAGGAGTCGGTGATGAAGCGGTGCCGCCACATCATCAGCACCTCCTGGCGGTCGTTGACGACGGCGGCCACAGCCAGGTGCCGGAGGCGAACGACGTGGTACTCCCACCGGGCTCCGTCAGGCTGCTGGACGTCGACCAGACACAGGTTCACCCACTGGTTGGTGTAGATCTGTCGCTCACCGTGGGTCTTCCACTCCATGCCTGCGGCCCCTCTCGATCGGACTCCAGGATCTCAGACCGATCGAGAGGTGGGCGCAGGTTCGGATCCTTTCGCGTCACCTTGACGAGCCGACGTGGGAAGCCATTGGAAGCGACCTCCCTCCCAGCAGCGCGACAAGGGCCGTCAAGACAATTTGCGGACGATATTGTCGTAGCGTTCCTGAATGTGATCCTCTTTTACTTTCCCATTCCTGGCCTGACGCAAGAAAATCATCAGGTCTTTTTCGTTCAGAGGCAGGACGAACCCATTATTGTTCGTGACGATGCGATCCAGGTGGCCGAAGTAAGCGGGTTTCATCTCACCTCGGAAGGCTAGGACAACAAATCGACCTCCCACGTCGCTCATGTAGTAGCTGAGCTGATGGAAGTCATCCGCCGAAAGGTTATCGTAGTTCTTGCATTCCCAGATTACTTGGACCGCGCCGTATTTAACTCGAATTGACTCCCAGAATCCAATCTGGGCCCTGTTTGCGGCGATCCAATCTCGGATTACCCTCCCGCCCTGACTTCTGCTCTTTTCTTCTACGTTTCCCAGGGCTCTGAAAAAGCAAAGTTTGATTACATCGCCGACGATCTCTTCAAAGTCGGTGGCTCCTTCGGGACCGAGTGGAAGTTCCTTCAGGGATGACATCACAAGATCGATAGAATCCGCATATTCGGATTCATCAAAGCCATTCGGGAGATCCTCGATGATCCCGATGCGACCGAATTCCTTGTCTACTGGCAGATCTCTTACCAGGGATTCTTGCAGGTCGAGTGCATCCCAATAGCATCGGTGAATCACGACATCTGTAGTATCAGATACGGGTGGAGGGCTGGTGTCCTGTGGGCCCAGAGCTCGGAACTTGGGCAGCTTACCGTTGGCTCTAATTCCCACGAACCCGATGTTATATAGAAGGCGGATGAACTTCTCTGGCGATGCATTATCGTGCAGCCATGATCCGCACAGGCGAACTACTTCGGCATCATTGTGCAATTTGCGGATAAATGACTCGATACCTCCGAAGGTATATGCATTGCCCAACCCGTAAAACCGAGAGAGGACGAGCGAAATTTTCGGATAGTTTTCTGCATACTCGTCGCCGAGGTCGCGGAATCGGTTGTCTGAGAACCTCCTTCTGGCTTGTCGAACATCGTCGATCGTGATTTTTTCGTGCCCGCTATTCTGGGCTGCCTCTACTGCATTACTCGTATAGATGAGGATATCGCGCGGCCTTTTCTGGCAATATTCCAAGACCGACCCCCATGAGTCCTCAGGGTCTTCAAAGAAGGCGTTCCAGGTGCTACCGCCTAGGCCGAATTTGGCCGTGAGTCCTCGATTAAGCCTGCGCTCTACGACTTCGAGTAGCTGACGGTCATTCCATTCCATCCCGACCACGGCTGTTTCGAGTCGGGAAGATTCCATATCCCGAGCCCTGACACGTTCAAAAATGTTCTCTCGTACAAATAGAATAGTTCTTGCCCATGGAATTTGTGTCGATGTCTCAAGGCATGCGTGCATGAAGGCGGTGAGATAGATGAGGCCCTCGTCGCTGCCCTCCCAATAGTCATCGATGCTGTCGATGAGTAGCGTGTGAGTCGCCAGCCCTCCTGATCCCAAAACCTTCATGCTCTCCGCAATATTTTTAGCGACCTTGTTTTCTATGAGCCATTTCTCGTCATCGCCATCAGCGAGTGCACCGCTGATGCGAGAGATAAAGTGCAGACATCGAAGATCGAAATCCATTTCTGCGAATGACTCAAGCTCTCCAGCAATATCGCTCGGAAGCTCAAAGTGGGCAGGGTGGCGTTGATGCCACATGGACAAAATTTCCACCTGCAAGGCTCTACGGAATGCTGAAACCAGTGAGCGAAATGGACGTTGTCTAGTGTTAGCCAACAATCCCTTTTCTTGTAGTGTGGAAGAGGGGCTAAATATTTCGGGGACGATGACGCGAGTCTGGCCACCGTTTTGGTCGCAGTATTTGCGAATCGCCGTTTTGCCCGTTCCCCGCCGTCCAACGAAGAAGACTTTTCCGCTTTCTGGATCTTGCGCAGAGGAAAGTGCCGGAGTGTGGACATAAATACTCAGGTCGCTCAATGCCGAGTCGTATTCCGCGAATGACTGACCGATCTTGATTCGACCGATGGCACCTTTAGGCAACTTTGTCGATGCCGCAGGGACGGGTACGTGTGGGATTGTTTTCTCTGCTTCGAGAGTGACCTCGGTAGGAGCCGGAAACTCCGTGCTCGCTTTCCGCTGCTTGTCTCTACGCTTACGTCGGACCACTGGAGTACCCCCTGCGTCAACCGGTGCCAGCGCATAGCTTCTCGGCCCTACCGAGCACGTGAGAGCGCCCTGCGTACACAGCATGGTCCTCCTTCCAGTGCCCTTCTGTGACCCTTTCCTTGACATCGACGACCAGAACGTAGCTACGAGCATGCTCGCGCGTCCCAGCAGATGTGGTGTTCCTCGCCGGAGGAAGTCTGACGTGACATCGCCGTCGGGAATGCGGCACCGCCACAATGGTGACCTGTGAGCCGTACCGGGAGCTGCTCGCCGCAGGCACTCTTTGCTCGGCGGTGGGGCGGGCGCATGCCGACGCCAATAGCTGACGTTTCGCCTCACGGCCGGGGACTGTGGGCCATGTGCGGGCCGGAGGCCCGCCAACGGCGCCGGAACGACGCTCCTGCGCAGGTCAGACAGGGTTTTGTTCCTGATTCCGCGACGCTCTTGAAAACCGTCGTGGCAGCGATGTCACCGTGAGTTCGAATCTCACCGCTTCCGCGTAGGTCATAGATGTGCTGGTCAGAAGGGGTGTCCCGGTTTCGGGGCACCCCTTCTGTGTTCACCTTGCCTCACGCTGGCTCGGAGCTGTCCCGGCTTGGAGCCAGCGCGTGTGGCCATGTGTGGGCCAGGGGGCTTCCATCGGCGCCCCGCGCGGTGATCCCGGTGAGCCGCAAGACGCCCGAGGATGAGTGACGCCGGCGCGGCGCCCTTTCAGTAGGGCGGCCTTGTGGCATGCGGTTCCGGAGTCCGGGCCGCTCCGCCAGTACACGCGGGTTCCTACAGCTCGTGATCCAGGGCCAGTTCCTCCCAGGAGATGGCGTGCAGGGCGGAGTCCGCGTCGTCGCCGGATGGCACGGTCGCCGTCGCCTGGAACCAGACCACCGTGAGAGCGGAGCGGTACAGCAGGGGGTCATGGTCCGAGGCGACCGGTGTGGACGAGAACGCTCCGATACAGGCCACCGCGGGTAGCACCTCGACCGGGCCGAAGGGGCCGACGGGCGGGCCGGTGTCGGGGCGTTCCAGGGGTGGCCGGATCAAGTGCACCGGTGAGGCGGGGAAAGTCAGTCCGGCGGTGTGCAGGAGGCCCTTGGTCTTCATGTCGTTGACCGGCCGGCAGGGGTACCCCTCCAAGAAGCCGCTGTACGTCGATGAGAGGTGCAGCGCGGTCAGTTCTACGGAGCGGCCCGAGATGAGGACGAGGCTGGCCAGTGGCATGGGGACACCCTAGGGCGGGGGCGGGGCTTCCCCGGACGGCCCCGGACTCTCACCCCCGCCACCCCGTCATCCGCCCCGCCGAAGCCACAGTCGCCCGCGCCTCCCGTTCCGTCAGCCCCGTCTGGACGGCCGCGTCGATCAACGGGGCCTCCAGGGCGGGCCCCAGGCCGTTTTCGTAGGCGCGGCAGGCTGCCCAGAAGAGGCGGGTGTTGCGTTGGCCCTCGTGGGCGGCGAGGACGAACTGGACGAGGCCCTGGCCGTGTTCGCCCGATGCGGGGGATGAGGGGGGCGTGGAGCGGTGGGGGCGGGGTGGGGGGAGGAGGAGGCGTAGGAGGGACGGTGGGCAGAGGGCCGGGGTGAGGTGGGCGGTGCCGGGGGCTGTGCCGTAGACGCCGTGGTCGGTGCGGGAACCGGGGCCGACGAGGTAGCCGCCGGCTCCTCGGATGTCGATGCCGGGGGCCAGGCGGCCGGCGGAGTTGGGGACAACGGCCTCCGGGGGGCCCGTGAGCCAGAGGTGGCGGCCGCCGGACGGGGTGAGGACGACCACTGTCTCGGGGATCGTGAACAGGTGGCGCAGGGCCAGTTCGCGCAGGGCGGCCGAGGAGTCCGTACCCGACTTGGTGTCCAGGTCGATGCCGATGAGGTGGTGCGGGGGCAGGCCGCAGGCGATGCCGTAGCCGGTGGCCCAGGGGGCGGCGGCGAAGAGTTCGCGGATGCGGGACGGGTCGGTCGTGGCGTCGTAGACGCCGTGGCCCGCGGCTCCGCACTCGCCGTGGCAGGGGACGGGGACCGGGTCGTCGCGGTGGGGGGAGCGCAGGGCCGGGAGTTTCGTCCGGGACAGGGGGATGACGGCCAGGCCGCGTTCGGCGGCTGACAGGGCGTGTGCGAGGGCCAGCGTCGTGGCCTGCCGGTCGGTGGTGGCCATGCTTCTATTTTCGTACGTGTGTTCGAGAAAGGGAAGAGGGTGGCCGGTCGCCGTGACCGGTTCGGCGGAATGGCTGGAAATGTGCGGGAACGCTTCGTCCCTTGTGTCCCTTGGGTGTCGTCAGTGGCTGGGTGGCGTGAATTGTTGCTCCTTCACCCCTACTGCCCTGACCTGCGGATTCTGTGATGTGAAGAGGGTTTATCGACTTGTCATCACGCTTCAGGGGGAATAAACGGTTCCGGGGTGGTTCGCCGGGGATTCGGTGGGCAATCCTGATCTTGCGACGCAGTGCACGGCGGCGATGCAACACCGGGGCGGGTGGCCAACTGCCTTGGGAGTAGAGGTAGTTCACGTATTTCGCATCTTGCTTCACACGTACTTCGTACGGTCCGGCACGGAGCCGGGGCGTACATGTTCTGGAGGAACAGACATGGCAAGCATCCGTACCGCCCGCGTTCTAGCCGCCGTTTCGGCTCTGCCCCTCGCCGCCGCTCTCTTCAGCGGTGTCGCGACGGCGGACAACGGCGCCTTCGCGGACGACGGATCGAACGCGGCCGCCGCGAGCATCATCGGCAGCGGCGTGGGTGGTGACAACAACGGCAACTCGTCCACCTCGCAGCAGCAGGCGGTCGGCTCCGGTGCCTCGAACCAGAACAACACGGCCCAGGTGAACGGCTCCGGGTTCACGGCCATCGACCAGTCCAACGCCGTCGTCAACTTCACCAACCTCTGGTAGGCCCGGGGGCCGACGGGGTCGTGGGTCCCCGGCGGTCCTGAACTCCCTTGTGGGGAGCGCTTCATGGGGTGTAACGCGTCTGCGCGGCGGCACGTACTTCGGTACTTCGTGTCGCCGCGCAGGCGTGTGCGCAGGCGTGCGTGCAGAGGCTTTCCAACCCTTGACACCCTTCCGTATCTGACGGACAGTCAGAAACTGTGAGTCACTCATCCAGTAATCGGGCGAGTCGTCAACTCGCCGAGCGGCTCGCCGCGTTCGAAGGGCGCCCCGCCGTCGTCGGTGGTGTCGGCAAGGATCCCGTCAACGAGCCGATGATCCGGCACTGGTGCGAGGCGCTGGGCGACGCCGGTCCGGCGTACACGGGGCCGCACGCCGTCGCGCCGGCCGCCATGCTCCAGGTGTGGACCATGGGCGGCCTCTCCGGGCATTCGGGCCGCTCGGCCGCGTACGAGGAACTGCTGGCCCTGCTCGACGGCGCGGGCTGCACCTCCGTCGTCGCCACCGACTGCGAGCAGGAGTATCTGCGGCCCCTGCGGCCAGGGGACCGGGTCGCCTTCGACTCGGTCGTCGAGTCCGTCGTCGGGCCCAAGGCGACCAAGCTCGGCACCGGGTACTTCGTCACGACCCGGATGGATGTACGAGTGGACGGTGAGCCGGTGGGCACCCATCGGTTCCGGATCCTCAAGTACGCCCCCTCGCGCGCCACTGAGCCTCCTGAACAGCCCAGCACCCGCCCCCGGCCCGTCGTCAACCGCGACAACGCCGGATTCTGGGCCGGCGTGGAGCGGCATCAGCTGCTCATCCAGCGGTGCCTCGGATGCCGCACCCTCCGTTTCCCCTGGCTGCCCGGGTGCAACGCCTGCGGCGGCGGCGACTGGGACACCGTCGAGGCGTGCGGCGACGGCACCGTCTTCTCGTACGTCGTCCTGCATCACCCGCCCTTCCCGGCGTTCGACCCGCCCTACGCGGTCGGGCTGATCGAGCTGGCGGAGGGCGTGCGGATCGTCAGCAACGTGGTCGGTGTGCCGTACGACAAGGTGCGGATCGGGATGCCGGTACGGCTGGAGTTCGTGCGGTACGAGGAGGGACAGTCCGAACTTCCCGTGTTCCGGGGCGAGTCCGTGGGAGAGGCGGGCGGCGTATGAAGGCCGGGGACGAGCTGCCGCCGCTGGAGATCGCGGTCACGCGCACGCTGATCGTCGCGGGGGCGATCGCGTCCCGTGACTACCAGGACGTCCACCACGACGCCGAGTCGGCGCGGGCGAAGGGGTCTCCGGACATCTTCATGAACATCCTCACCACGAACGGGCTGGTGGGGCGGTACATCACCGACTTCTTCGGGCCCGCCGCCGTACTGCGCCGCATCGCCATCCGCCTCGGCGCCCCCAACCACCCCGGCGACACCATGGTGTTGACCGGCCGCATCGAGGAGGTCATCGAGGGGATCGACGGCGACACGGCCGTCGTACGCGTCCTCGGGGCCAACGGGATCGGCCGGCACGTGTCCGGGACGGTGACCGTCTCTGTCCCGCCGTCACTCCCGTCATCCCCGTCGTCCTTGCCGGGAGGCACCCCGTGACCCTGCACGCGCGCGACGATCTCGGGGGCCGGGCGGCTGTCGTGGGCATCGGGGCTACCGAGTTCTCCAAGGACTCGGGGCGCAGCGAGTTGCGGCTGGCCGTGGAGGCGGTGCGGGCCGCGCTCGACGACGCCGGGCTGACGCCCGCCGACGTGGACGGGATGGTCACGTTCACGATGGACACGAGTCCGGAGATCACCGTCGCGCAGGCCGCCGGGATCGGGGAGCTGTCGTTCTTCTCGCGGGTCCACTACGGGGGCGGCGCCGCCTGTGCGACCGTGCAGCAGGCCGCGCTCGCCGTCGCGGCCGGGGTGGCCGATGTCGTTGTCTGTTACCGGGCCTTCAATGAGCGCTCCGGGCGGCGGTTCGGGTCGGGGGTGCAGCGGCGGGAACCGTCGGCCGAGGGGGTGGCGCTCGGCTGGTCGCTGCCCTTCGGGCTGCTCACGCCCGCCTCCTGGGTGGCGATGGCGGCCCAGCGGTACCTGTACGCGTACGGGCTGACGGCGGAGGCTTTCGGGCAGGTCGCCGTCCGTGGCCGGAAGTACGCGGCGACGAACCCGGCCGCCTACTTCCACGGCCGGCCCATCACCCTCGCCGACCACGCGGCCTCGCGCTGGATCGCCGAGCCGCTGCGGCTGCTGGACTGCTGCCAGGAGACGGACGGCGGCCAGGCGGTCGTCGTCACCTCCGTCGAACGGGCGCGCGAGCTGCGGCAGCCGTCCGTCGTTGTCGCCGCGGCTGCTCAGGGCGCAGGGCGGGCCCAGGAGCAGATGACCAGCTTCTACCGCGACGACCTCACCGGGCTTCCCGAGATGGGCGTGGTCGCGCGGCAGCTGTGGCGGACCGCCGGGGTGCGCCCGGCCGACATCGATGTGGCCATCCTGTACGACCACTTCACGCCGTTCGTGCTGATGCAGCTGGAGGAGTTCGGTTTCTGCGCCCCGGGTGAGGCGGCCGATTTCGTCGCGGCCGACGGGCTGCCCCTGAACACGCACGGGGGTCAGCTCGGGGAGGCGTATCTGCACGGTATGAACGGCATCGCGGAGGGCGTACGGCAGCTGCGCGGAACGTCCGTGAACCAGGTGCCGGGCGCGGAAAGGGTGCTGGTCACTGCGGGTACGGGGGTGCCGACCTCGGGGTTGGTGCTGGAGGCCGCCGGGTGAGATCGGCCGGCCGGTCGGCCGCCGGGCCCGCGGCTCCGGCTACTACCGGAGGAGCAGCCTCCGTACTACCGATGTACGACCCCTCAGGGTTGAACCCTCATAGGCCCGTACCCTGCCTCCACCTGTAGGAGGTGGAGCCAGCCCCCCACCTACAACCTGAGGCGGACGCGGCTTCGGGACCTGCGGCCGATCCGCCCGAGTAGGGGGCGAACCTAGCGTAGAGCCATGACCACACTCGTCTGCACCAGCGCGTCGAACGCGGCCACGCCGGCGACGCAGACCCTGTCGTTCGCGTCGTACACCTCGTACCCGTCGTTCTCGTCGTACGTGAAGGCCCGCCGCCCGGTGCTGCTGCGTACCGCCCGGTCGCTCACCGCGAACCCGAGTGACGCGGAGGACCTGTTGCAGACCGCGCTGACCAAGACGTATGTCGCGTGGGAGCGGATCGAGGACCATCGCGCGCTGGACGGCTACGTCCGCCGGGCGCTCCTCAACACGCGGACGTCGCAGTGGCGGAAGCGGAAGGTCGACGAGTTCGCCTGCGACGAGCTGCCGGAGCCCGACGGGACGCCGGTCGGCGATCCGGCGGAGCACCAGGCGCTGCACGACGCGATGTGGCGCGCGATCCTGAAGCTGCCGGCGCGGCAGCGGGCGATGGTGGTACTGCGGTACTACGAGGATCTGAGCGAGGTCCAGACGGCCGAGGTACTCGGGGTGTCGGTCGGCACGGTCAAGTCGGCCGTCTCACGGGCGCTCGGCAAGCTGCGCGAGGATCCTGAGCTGGTGCTCGCCCGGTAGCCCAAGAAGAACCCATGGGTTCCCAAAGGGAACCTCTGCTGACTCCCGATAGTTCCCCAGGCACGACGTGATCTGATCGATCACACTCCCCTAGTGACGTACCACTCGGTATGTGCGCAGAATCAGCACACCATTTACCACCGAGTAGGCAATGAAGCCCCGGGAGGACGCCGTGCTGAGCACCATGCAGGACGCACCGCTGCTGATCTCAAGGATCCTGACCCATGGGTCGACGATCCACGGCGAGTCGCAGGTCATCACCTGGACCGGCGAGGCCGAACCGCAGCGTCGCTCCTTCGCCGAGATCGGGGCCCGGACGGCACAGCTCGCACACGCCCTGCGTGACGACCTGGGTGTCAGGGACGATGACCGGGTCGCGACCCTCATGTGGAATTCGGCCGAGCATGTCGAGGCCTATTTCGGCATCTCCTCCATGGGCGCCGTTCTGCACACCCTCAACCTGCGTCTGCCCCCCGAGCAGCTGGCGTGGATCGTCAACCACGCCGCCGACAAGGTGGTCATCGCGAACGGCTCGCTGCTGCCGCTGCTCGTCCCGCTGCTCCCGCACCTCAAGACGGTCGAGCACGTGATCGTCTCCGGCCCCGGTGACCGTTCCGGCCTCGCCGGATCGCACGCCCAGGTGCATGAGTACGAGGACCTCATCGCCGGGAAGCCGACCAGCTACGACTGGCCCGAGCTGGACGAACGTACGGCCGCCGCCATGTGTTACACCTCCGGGACGACAGGTGATCCCAAGGGTGTGGTGTACAGCCACCGTTCCATCTATCTGCACTCCATGCAGCTCAACATGGCCCAGTCCATGGGGCTGACCGACCAGGATCTCTCCCTCGTCGTGGTCCCGCAGTTCCACGTCAACGCCTGGGGAGTGCCGCACGCGGCCTTCATGACCGGCATCAACATGCTGATGCCGGACCGGTTCCTGCAGCCCGGCCCGCTCGCCGAGATGATCGAGAAGGAGCGGCCGACGCACGCCGCCGCCGTCCCCACCATTTGGCAGGGCCTGCTCGCCGAGCTCCACGCCCGTCCCCGGGACGTGAAGTCGCTGGTTCAGGTCAGCGTCGGCGGCTCCGCCTGCCCGCCCTCGCTCATGGCGGCCTTCGACAAGCTGGGCATGCGCGTCTACCACGCCTGGGGCATGACGGAGACCTCCCCGCTCGGCACGATGGCCCGGCCGCCGGCCCACGCGATGGGTACGGAGGAGGAGTTCGCCTACCGCCTGACGCAGGGCCGTTTCCCGGCGGGCGTCGAGGCCCGGCTGACCGGTCCCGACGGCGAACGGCTCCCCTGGGACGGCGAGTCGGCCGGTGAACTGGAGGTGCGCGGCCCTTGGATCGCGGCCTCCTACTACAACGGCGTCGACGCCGAACCCCTGCGCCCCGTCGACAAGTTCAGCGAGGACGGCTGGCTCAAGACGGGCGACGTGGGCACCATCAGCGCCGACGGCTTCCTGACCCTCACCGACCGGGCCAAGGACGTCATCAAGTCCGGCGGCGAGTGGATCTCGTCCGTCGAGCTGGAGAACGCCCTCATGGCCCACTCGGACATCGTGGAGGCGACCGTCGTCGCCGTCCCCGACGAGAAGTGGGGCGAGCGCCCGCTGGCCATCGTCGTGCTGTCGGAAGGCTCCACGGCCGACTTCGGGTCCCTGCGCGCCTTCCTCGGCGACGAGGGCAAGATCGCCAAGTGGCAGCTCCCGGAGCGCTGGACGGCCATCGAGGCGGTACCGAAGACGAGCGTCGGCAAGTTCGACAAGAAGCTGCTGCGTAAGCAGTACGCGGAGGGCGGCTTCGAGGTCACCAAGCTCTGAGTCAAGCTCTGAGGGCTTGGATGTGTAGCGGGGTGGGGCAGTGTTTCACGTGAAACACTGCCCCACCCCGCGTGCGGAATGAGCTAATTGGTACCGATACGCGCTAGCAGATCGACGATCCGCTCCTGCACCTCGGTACTGGTGGACCGCTCGGCGAGGAACAGCACCGTCTCGCCCGAGGCGAGCCTCGGCAGGTCGGCCTGGTCGACGGCGGCCGTGTAGACGACCAGCGGAGTGCGGTTCAACTGCCCGTTCGCCCGCAGCCAGTCCACGATTCCGGCCCTGCGCCGCCGTACCTGAAGCAGATCCATGACCACCAGGTTCGGCCGCAGTTGCGAGGCCAGCGTGACCGCGTCGGCGTCGCTCGCGGCCCGCGCGACCTGCATCCCGCGCCGCTCCAGCGACGCCGTGAGCGCGAGCGCGATCTCCGCGTGCTCCTCGATGAGCAGCACCCGCGGCGGATGCTGCTCACTGTCACGCGGGGCTAGCGCCTTCAGGAGTACGGCGGGATCGGCGCCGTACGCCGCCTCGCGCGTCGCCTGACCGAGTCCCGCCGTCACCAGTACCGGGACCTCGGCGGCCACGGCGGCCTGCCGTAGCGACTGGAGGGCGGTCCGGGTGATCGGCCCGGTCAGCGGATCGACGAACAGTGCCGCCGGGAAGGCCGCGATCTGGGCGTTGACCTCCTCGCGCGAGTGCACGATGACGGGCCGGTACCCGCGGTCGCTGAGCGCCTGCTGGGTGGTGACGTCCGGCGCGGGCCACACCAGCAGCCGGCGCGGGTTGTCGAGCGGCTCGGGCGGCAGCTCGTCGTCCATGGGCTGCGGCTGCGGCTGGTCGGAGACCTCGACGGCCCCGCCCGGCCCGTCCAGCGGCTCGGGCCCTTCGTCGGCGTTCTTGTCCGGTGCTCCTATGGCGTACGAGCGCCCTGCTCCGTCGGTGAACCCGGGAAGCCGGGGAGTGCCCGGGGCGAGCTGCGTCTGCCCGGCGAGCGAGGGCTGCGCGGGCAACGGCACCTGGGCGAGCGGCACTTGTCCGGCGAGGGACGGCTGACCGGGCAGGGGCGCCTGTCCGGCGAGGGAGGGCTGGGCCGGGACCGGTGCGGCCGGGGCGGGGGCGGCGGGCTGGGCTGCCGGCGGCGCGGTGGGAGCACCCTGCGGGTGGGGCCGGGCCGTTGTCTCCGGCTGCCCTGCGGGCTCGGGGCGCGTACCGAGCTTGCGGCGGCGGCCGGAGCCGTTCGAGCCGTTGGTGCCGTGCGCGGGTGTGGCCGGCTGGGGCTGGCCCGGCGTCTGGACCTGCGCCGCCTGCCGACTGAACGGCACGCCCTGCCCGAGGGTCCGCACACTGAACGCCCGCCCCTGCGTCGAGTTCGGGTCGAACGCGGCGGCCTCGGCGGGCACCGCCTGCCCGAGCCGGGACGGCGCGGGACGCTCGGGCGGAAGCGGGGCGGCTGCCGACTGGGCGACGGGGGCAGCGGGAGCAACGGGAGCAGCGGCAACGGGCGGGACGTTCGGGGTCGGCAGTACGGGGGTGCCGGTGTCGGGGGTCTCGTCGTCGGCCTGGGGCCAGGGCTGGGGCTGCGGAACGGGGGCGGCCTGGGCCGGGATCGCCTGGGCGGGGGCGAGGCCCTGTGCGGGGGCGGGCTGGGGCGCCATACCCTGCGCCGGGACCTGCTGGGGCACCTGCTGTGCAACGGGCTGGGGGGCCTGCTGCGGGACCTGTTGGGGGACCTGTTGGGGAATCTGCCGGCCCGGAACCTGGACGCCCTGTGCCGGAACGGGCTGCCCCGGGGCGGGCTGCGCGACCGGCTGGCCGAGCGTCGGCTGCCCAGGAAGCCCCTGTGCGGGGACCGCCTGTGCCGGTACGGACTGCGCGACCTGCGCGACCTGGGCCGCAGGAACGGCCTGTGCGGGAGCCGCCTGTCCGGGGATCCCGCCCGGGGGTACGGTCCCCGGCGCCGCGGGCGTCGCCGTCGGCTGGTCCGGGGCCTGGCGTGCGCGGCGGCGGCCGGTCGGGGTGGAGGTCGGGTGTGGCTGGGGCGGGGTGTGGTCGGCGTCGGGATCGTGCGTGAGCCCGTCATGACGGCCGCCGTCATCGAACTGGGCGGCGCCGACGGATCCGGCTGGTCCGGCGGGTACGACAGGCACCTCGGGGGCGCCCTGGTCCGTCCGGTCGGCCTCGGCCGGGGGCAGGGCGAACACCGTACGGGCGCCCGCCTCCTGTGCGGCGCCGCGCTCGGCCGCTGCCGCGAGGGCACGGCGCCGGCGCCCGGTCGGCTGGCCGCCCGCGCTGTCGTCGGCGGCGCCCTCCGCACCGGCGTCCTGGGAAGGAGCCGCGGGCAGGGCGGGCGGCAACGCGTGCTGCTCGCCTCCGCCACGCCGCGCCGGAGCGCCGGGCACGCCCTGCGGCGGCACCGTCCCGCCCAGACCGGTGCCCACGGCAGCGGTACTCACGCCGTGCTCGCCCGCCATGACGACGGCACCCTCGGAGACACCGTCGCCGCCTGCTGTGTTGTCCGGGGTGCCCGCGTCGACGGGGCTGGGCCGGCCACGACGCCGTCCGGTGCCGCTGTCCCCCTCGGGCGAGGGCGCCGACGCCGGCTGAGGGGCGGCACCGGGAGCGGCGACGGCCTCCTCGGCGGCACGCCTCCGGCGCCGCCCCGTGGGCGCGACCGCCTCGCTCGCGGAGTCGCCGGAGCCGCCGGTGCCCACGGGGACGAGGCCGTCACCGGACTCGCCATCGCTGTCACCGTCGCCATCGGCGTCGACCTCGGCGGCGCCCTCAGGGACGTCGCTCTCCAGGAAGGCGTCCACGGAGGACCGCCGGGCCCGGCGCCGCGCGCTGACGCCAGTGGTGCCGTTTCCGTTGTCGTTGTGGTTGTCGTCGCCTGCCGGGGACTGCTCGGGCAGGGCGAGTTCGGCGCCGGTGGAGGGTTCCTCGGCGATGACCGCGCCCGCCCCACCCCCGATGGGCACCTCAAGGACGTACGCGCTGCCGCTCATCCCCGGCACCTCGTGCGTCTGGAGCACACCGCCGTGGGCGCGCACGATCCCGCGCACGATCGGCTCGTGCACCGGGTCTCCCCCGGTGTACGGCCCGCGCACCTCGATCCGTACGACCTCACCGCGCTGCGCGGCGGCGACCACCACGGTGTTGTCCATGTAACCGCCCGCCGAGGCGGGGGAATTGCCGGTCGCGTCGACGCCGGCGACGTCCGCGACGAGGTGCGCGAGCGCGGTGGCGAGGCGCTTCGGATCGACCTCGGCCTCGATGGGCGGCGCGTGCACGGCGAACTGGACGCGCCCGGGCCCGATCAGTTCGACGGCCCCGTCGACACCGGCGGCGACCACCGCGTCGAGCATCACCTTCGTACGGGTGATGGAGTCGGTGCCCGTGTCGAGCCGCTGGTAGGAGAGGACATTGTCGACGAGTGTGGTGATACGCGAGTAACCGGCGGACAGGTGGTGCAGCACCTGGTTGGCCTCGGGCCACAGCTGCCCGGCGTCGTCGGCGGCGAGGGCGGCCAGTTCGCGGCGCAGCTCGTCGAGGGGCCCGCGCAGCGAACGTCCGAGCAGGACGAGCAACTGCTCCTGCCGGCCGGCGAGGGCCTCGTACCGGTCCTTCTCGCGCTCGCCGAGCGCCGCGTAGCGGTCCTCACCGGCGGCGAGTTCCTCCTCGTGCTCCTCGCGCAGCCGCTCGAGTTCGGTGACGTGCTGCTGGCGCAGGGCGGTGAGTTCGGAGGCGTGCTCCTCGGCGACGCGCTCCAGCGCCTCCTCGTGCAGCTTGTCGGCGGCGTCCTTCTCCTCGGCGAGGGAGTCGTACGGACGCCGGTCGGTGAAGGTCATCACGGCGCCGACGAGCTGGTCCCCGTCACGGACGGGCGCGGTCGTCAGGTCGACGGCGACCTGGTCCCCGCTCTTGGACCACAGCACCTGCCCGCGCACCCGGTGCTTGCGCCCGGACCGCAGGGTGTCCGCGAGCGGCGACTCGCCGTACGGGAAGGGCTCACCGTCGGCGCGCGAGTGCAGGATCAGCGTGTGCAGCTCGCGCCCGCCGAGATCGCTGGCCCGGTAACCCAGTATCTGAGCGGCGGCCGGATTGACGAGAACGACCCGTCCCTCGGTGTCCGTCCCGACGACGCCTTCCGCCGCGGCGCGCAGGATCATCTCGGTCTGACGTTGCGAACGCGCGAGTTCGGCCTCGGTGTCGACGGTGCCGGACAGATCGCGCACGACCAGCATGAGCAGCTCGTCATTGGCGCCGTAGCTGTCGTACGCCTGCTGGCCGTTCTCCAGATTCGCACTGGTGACCTCGACGGGAAACTCGCTGCCGTCCGTCCGCCGGGCGATCATCCGGGTCGGCTTGGTCTGGCCGTGCGGGTCCATGGAGTCGGGCCGCCGCATGGTGCCGGGGATCAGCCGCGAGTCGAACTGCGGCAGCAGATCGAGCAGCCCGCGCCCGACGAGGGCGGTGCCCGGCGTCTCGAAGGCCGCGAGGGCGATCGTATTGGCGTTGACGACGGTCCCATTGGCGTTGACCAGCACCAACGCATCGGGCAGCGCGTCGAGTATGGCTGCGAGGCGAGCAGCGCCTCGGGATGGCCTGCTGCTCACGAGACGCTTCCTCCCTGTTACCGCACCTTGCCGACCGCGGGCGCCATCTTGCCAACCGGCCCGCAACCTGTCACGCGAGGGAGTCTAAGGGCAGTGGTTGCGCTCGCGACGCCGGATGAGAGGGAGGTCGCACGACGAAGTGACAGAGACCCGGTGACCGTGCACGTCACACCACTTATGCGGTACGGGGTCCCTGTGACCGTGGTGTGAAGGCCCTCGGGAGGCGTTGTCGTACCGGCGAGGGCCTACCGAAGATCAGGAAGCAACGGCACGAGCCGGTCCCAGCGCGCGATCTGGCACCCGTTGCTGCGGTCGTACGTGGCGTCGACGGGACGCCCGGCCCAGGTCCCGGTCACATGAGCGGTGGCGGGACCCCCGTACATCATGGTGCAGACGCTGTCGGGGGGTACGGGGGCGAACGGGTCCTTCCCCCACCGCGCGCCCCGGTCGAGCGACCCGCAGGCGTCATCGACGTCGGGGTGGGAGCCGCCACCGGGATGGCAGTACAGCTCGAACCGCCCGTCACCGCGCCCACCGGTGCCGCGGACGGTGACGGTGAGGTGGTCGGAGGCGCGCCTCGTGGGTGTGAGGAGGGGTGCGAAGGGCGTGAAGGGTCGAACCCGGGGCGCCGCGTCGGCGTACGCGGCGGCGGGCGACGCGGAGAAGGACGCGGCGGCGAGGGAGGCGCCGGCGGTGGCCGCGAAGACGAGGCGCCGGAGGGCGCGGGTGCGGGTGGGATGACCGGCCTCAGGGATGCCAGGGGCGATGGGGACGACAGAGATGGCAGGGATAACAGGGGTGACCTTGAACATGACCTGACTAACGCCTGATGCCGAAGGACGTTGCGCAAGCCCGGTCGTCACCTGGCAGCACACGCGGCATATCGGCTTTGCCCTGCGCCCCGCCTGCCTAGTACCGTGGGAGGCGATTGGTGACACCGCGCTCGTCTGTGTCATCATCTGCACGCACCATTCGCGCTCGCGCGGGCGGTTGTGCTGGAGGCGTCGCCTAGTCCGGTCTATGGCGCCGCACTGCTAATGCGGTTTGGGACTTACATCCCATCGAGGGTTCAAATCCCTCCGCCTCCGCACCTCACCCCGAAGCCCTGGTCACCCTGACCGGGGCTTCGGCCGTTCCCGGCCGCGCCGGGTGCTCCAGCAGGCCCTGAAAGGTCGTTTTCGCAGGTCAGGCGGGGTGCGGTTAACGGATTTCACCTCACGCCGCCAGTCATGTAATGTTGTTCCCGCAACGCCGACCGGGTCGAAAAACCCGGAAGGAAGAGCAAACACAACAGAACAGACAAGCACTCGTAGCTTAACGGATAGAGCATCTGACTACGGATCAGAAGGTTGCAGGTTCGAATCCTGCCGAGTGCACAGCAGACCAGAGGCCCCGTGGAGGAATCCACGGGGCCTCTGGTTTTTGCGTTGAGCGGGAGCGCCCCGAGGTGAGGGGTGGGCGACGGGCGCCGGCGCTTGTTACTCACTTTCGGGTGGCGTCGCACGCGTTGGTGGGGTGGCGTGGCAGGAGTGGCGAATGTCCGGGGGCAATAGGCGCACGGGCCGCTGTCGCGTCGGGGTGTCAAACTGGTGCATACGTCTCATAGATGGGTGATACAGGGGAGAGTCACGATGATGTGGGCGATTCGTAACGTAGTTCATGTCTCGTCCGCATCTCTGGCATATCGGGTCCATGGTGTGGATGTGCGGCCGACCGGTCGCCACCCGCACACCGCAGACCCCGTCGGTCGACTGGCCGCAGGCGGGGTTGTGCACCGAGCAGGGAGAACCTGTGCCTGTTTCCAAGATCGTAACCGCCCGCAGTCTGGCCGCCGCGGCGCTGGCAGCCGGCGTCCTGGTCGGGACGGTGACGCTGTCGGCGTCCGCGGCCGACCGCCGTCCGCACCGGTCGAACGTGGAGATCAGCGACGTCCAGTACGACGCCCCGGGCCGCAACGACAACTCGAACCGCTCTCTGAACAAGGAGTGGGTGGAGATCAAGAACAACAGCCGCCACAGCGTGAACCTGGACGGGTGGACGCTGGCCGACAAGGACGGCCACACCTACACCTTCCACCACTACCGCCTGGACGGACGGGCCACCGTCCGCGTCCGTACCGGCGATGGCCGTGACAGTCGTAGTGACCTGTTCCAGGACCGTCGCCGCGAGTTCTGGGACAACCGCTCCGACACGGCCACCCTGCGTAACGACCACGGCCGCTTCGTCGACGACAGCTCCTGGGGCGACCGTGACCACCACCGTGGTGGCGGCCACCGTGGCGGCGGCCGCCACTGATTCACCCCCGGCCGGCTGATGGCCGTGACGGGTGGCTACGCCCGTCGCGGGAACGCGAGCGGGCGGGTCGAACCGACCGGATGAACCGCGAGATATGACGGCCTGACGGTCCGAAGCGGGAGTGAGCCTCGGTGATGATCACTCCCGTCCACCCGGACGACGTTGCCAAGCTGCCGGCCTTCCATGCGGAGGCCGGCAGCTTGGCTTTCTCGGCTTGGTGCCGATCAGTGGCAGCGGCGCTACTTCGCTGACCGGCTCCTGGAGGCCATCGAGGCGGGAAACGCGTTCCTGGTCGTGGGCGGACGAGGTGGGCGAAGGTTGCTACGAGAGCCCTCAGTTGGCCCGGTCGACATGACGGCAACCACGGCACACACGTGGATGTTGATCACCGCGGTCAGCAATCCGTTCTGGCGAAGACGAAGCTTCCCTCAGACTGCCCGCCCGATCCTGCGGATCAGGAGGGTGCAGGTTCGAATCCCGCCGAGTGCACATAGGTCAAAGGCCCTGGATTACTCCGGGGCCTTTAGCGTTCAGGTATGACGATCTTGCCGCCGTCCGTCCTGCGCGCGCTTGAGCGATTTCACGCTGCTCACCCCTGGGACCACAACGCCCGCTACCACCCGTGGATCATGCGGCAGTTGCCGAGGCGGTACGGCCGTGTGCTGGACGTCGGGTGCGGCAGCGGCGATCTGGTGCGGTTGCTGGCCGGGCGGAGTACGTCGTCGGTGCTCGGCGTCGACTCCGACCCTGTGATCGTCGATCAGGCGCGGGAGCTCACTTTCCCCACCCTCCCCATCACGTTCACCGCTGCGGACGCGATGACCGGCCTGTCCGACGGCCCAGACAGTTCGTACGACGTCATCACCTGCGTCGCCGTCGTCCACCACCTTCCGTATGTCGACGCACTCGCCCTCTTCCGGCGGCAGTTGGCGCCCGGCGGGACGCTGGTCGTGGTGGGGCTGGCTCGGGCCGAGAGTCTCGTTGATCATCTGCTGGGGAGTGTCGCCATTCCCGCGAACGTCGTCATTGCCTGGGTGAAGAACCGGGGGCGGCCGGTGGCGCGGCCGGTTGCCATGAGTGCGCCGACGCGGGCGGCGGAGATGGGGTTTCGTGAGGTGGTGAGGGAGGCTCGGAGGGTGCTGCCCGGGTGTCGGGTGCGGCGGCGGCTCTTCTGGCGGTACACGCTGGTGTGGCGGCAGCCGGTGCGGAGTTGACCTCTTTCTCGTCCTCCTCCACGGCCTCCTTCTGTGTCACCGTGGGCCCATGGCCGAGCCGGTGGGGCGTGTGGAGCTGGTGGAGCGGGTGGACGAACGGGATCGGGTCGTCGGGGTGGTGGAGCGCGGGGCGGCCGTTCGGCGTGGGTGGCTGCACCGGGTCGCCGTCACCGTGTGACGGGCTGCCGGTGGGCGGGTGCTGGTGCATCGGCGGGCTGATGGGCTCGCGCGGTTTACCGGGGCAGTACGACTGGCTGGTCGGCGGTGGTGCCGACGTCGGGGAGAGCTGGGAGGAGGCCGCCGCGCGTGAACTCGCCGAGGAGTTGGGGGTGCGGGTGGATGTGCGGTTCGCTTTCAAGTTCCTTTGCCAGGGGGCCATCAGCCCCTACTGGCTCGGCGTTCACGAAGCCGTTGTCGCCCAGGAACTCTCCCCCGATCCAGCGAAGATCGCCTGCCACGGGTGGGTCGGTGAGGGCGAGTTGTGGGAGCTGACCCGGCAACATTTCTTCGTGCCCGACGGTGTTGAGGCTCCGAGACGGTTCTCGTCTGCTGGTCTCTCCCGTCTGCCCCTTCCCCGTTCTCCTTTTCAGGTGTCTGTCCCGCCGATCTCGTCCATGTACTCCCGGGCGAGGCGGCCCTGGCGGGTGAACCAGTCGGCCAGTACGGCGACTTCGGCGGGGGAGTAGTCGGCGATGAGGGCGGCGAGGCGGGCGTAGTAGGGCCCGTAGAGGGCGTGGAGCCGGGCGACGGCGTCCGATTGGGCGGCCACGCGGACCCGGCGGCGGTCGTTCGGGTCGGGGCGGCGGGTGATGTAGCCCGCGCGTTCGAGGCGGTTGAGGATTCCGGTGACCGCGCCCGTGGTGACGTGGGCGCGCTCGGCGAGGTCACCTGCGGTGAGCAGCTCCTCGCCGGCCTCCAGGACGAAGGCGAAGCAGGTCAGGTCGGTGACGTTCAGGTGGAGACGACGCGCCATCTCCTGCTGGCTGAGCAGGTGCGTCGCGATGGTGTGGTCCATCGCGGTGAGGGCTTGGGCCGGGGTCGCGGGCGGGCGGGGCGTGTCTTGCATCGAGAATTGCCTTAGATGGTGAGAGGTTTTTTTGCTAAACTACTTACGACGTGAGAGATCGCAATCCTACGGGGAGACGCATCGACGTGAGCGCACACGACGAGGGACACACCGTCGCCGGCTGGACCGGCACCGCCATCGCGACCGCCGGGTCCACCGTGCTCGGGCTGGGGGTCGTGATGGTCTCGGCTCCGGTGATGTCGGGCGGGATCGCGATGCTGGCGGTCGCCTGGCTGGTCACCTGGGTACTGCATCTCGCCGGGTGGGGGAAGCCGCCGGGGGTGCGGCCGGTGGGCGAGTGGGGGATGCGCGTCCGGGACCGCTCGGCGCGGGCTGGGCACACGGGATGCTTGGGGTGCCGGCTGGCGGGGCGGGAGCGTCGTGCGGCCGGTGCGGAACGGACGGTCGCTGTCGCCGAGGTCGTCGTGCCGGAACGCGTCTGACTCTCCGGACGGCTGCCTCTCGTCCCGTCCGGCGCGTCCTGCTCGTTCTGGTCCCACTGGCTATCTGACCTGGGCGTTTGTTGGTGGAGGGGGCGTTGTCAGTGGGACCCCCTAATCTCGCAGGGGATGGCACACGCATGGAGATGCTCGGGGCTGCGCTGGTCGGCGGACGGTCCCGCGCTGCGGTGGGACGGTGGGCGCAGTAGTGCGCTGACGTGGGGGAAGAGGGTGGCCTTCGGGGTCGCGGAAGGGGGCGTACGGACATGTGTGGGAGCGCGGGGCAACGCCTGTCCGATACGGGCGGGGGTGTCGGGGCGGAGTACGGGGGCGCGGTGCGAGGAGTGTGCGCGGCTGGACCGGGCGCACTCGGTGGCTGCCGACACGATCGCGGACGATCCACGCCCCTATCACGTATATCTGGCGTGGTTCGGGCCAGGGATGACCAAGGTCGGCATCACGGCGCTGGAGCGGGGCTCGGCGCGGCTGCTTGAGCAGGGTGCGGTCGTCTTCAGCTGGCTCGGGGTCGGCCCGTTGATGGCCGCCCGGCGTACCGAGGAGCTGCTGCGCGCCGCGCTCGGAGTGCCGGACCGGATTCCGTACGCCGACAAGCGGGCGGTGCGGGCCGCGCTGCCGGGGACGGCGGCGGAGCGGGCCGCCGAGGTCGAGGAGCTGCACGCCCGGGCGGTGGGGCTGGGCGGCTGGCCCGATTCCCTGGAGCGGGAGCCCTGTCAGGTCGTCGACCACGTCGGGGCGTTCGGGCTGACGGGGCTGGCGCCGGCCGTGTGCGCGGTGAGGGAGCTGGCGGCGGGGGGCGTCGTCGGGGGCGAGCTGGTGGCGGCGGCCGGGCCCGATCTGCATCTCGCGGCCGAGGGCGGGCGGGGCGTGGTGGTGCTGGACACGCGGCTGATGACGGGGTGGGAGCTGGTGCCGGTCGGGAGCGGTGGACTTACCGTTCCGGTACGGGAGTTCAAGGAGGCGGCCGGGGTGCAGGACGGGTTGTTCTGAGCCCGGACGCCGTACGGAGAGGGGATGACGGTGGACGCCACGAGGGAAGCCCCGGAGGGCGGAATCGGCGACGGCGACGGCAACGCCGATGTCGAGGCCGCCGATGCCGTGTCCGAGGCCGCCGAGGTCCGGCGGTTCTGGGCGCGGCTCGGCCTGCCCGGTCTCGTCGACGTGCACACGCACTTCATGCCCGAGCGTGTACTGCGCAAGGTCTGGGCCTACTTCGACGCGGCGGGGGCGATGCACAACGGCGTCGAGTGGCCGATCACCTACCGCCTGGAGGAGGACGAACGGGTCGCGCTGATCCGGGAGTTCGGGGTGCGGGCCTTCACCGCCATGCTCTACCCGCACAAGGCCGGTATGGCCCAGTGGCTCAACCAGTGGGCCGCCGACTTCGCCGGCCGGACCCCCGACTGTCTGCACACCTCGACCCTCTTCCCCGAGCCGGGCGTCGAGGCGTATGTCCGGGAGGCCGTCGAGTCGGGCGCGCGGATCTTCAAGGCGCACGTCCAGGTGGGGGCGTACGACCCGGCCGACGAACTCCTCGACCCGGTCTGGGGACTGCTCGCCGAGGCAGGCACACCCGTGGTGATCCACTGCGGTTCCGGACCGGCGCCCGGCAAGCACACCGGGCCCGAGCCGATCGGGCGGGTGCTGGCCCGGCATCCCCGGCTGCGGCTGGTGATCGCGCACATGGGCATGCCCGAGTACGTCGAGTTCCTCGACCTCGCCGAGCGGTACGGCGAGGTGCGGCTGGACACGACGATGTCGTTCACCGACTTCGCGGAGCGGATGACCCCGTTCCCCCGGCCCGCGCTCCCCCGGCTGGCGGACCTCGGCGACCGCATCCTGCTCGGCTCGGACTTCCCGAACATCCCGTATCCGTACCTCCACCAGCTGCACGCCCTGGAGCGCCTGGACCTCGGCGACGCCTGGCTCAGGGCCGTGTGCCACGACAACGGGGCGCGGCTGTTCGGGCTGTGAGGGTGTGAGGGGGTTGGAGCTGCTCACCAAGGCGTGCGCACAAGGCCGCATTAGCTCGATCGTGTGATGGTCCGCTTGCGGGCTTGCGGGCTTGCGGGCTTGCGGGCTTGCGGGCTTGCGGCGCCCTGGGCCGTTCGGGTTAGCGTGGTCGTGCGACCTGGGACACCGGGTACGGCGTCAGCGTGCGGGGCCCCTGTTCCACCAGAGGATGGTTCAGGGCCTCCCCGTCGCCCCTGGCCGTACCCATCTGGCCAGGTCGTGAGGGCTGTGTTCATAAGCGGCCTCCGGCCGCGGGGCCTCCCGGGCCCGGACCACGCACAGGATGCGTGTCGCCACCCGGGGTCGAGTACGCCGGGGACCAGGGCGCCCAAGACCGTTCGGGGCGCGCGGCTGAACGGACTCACTCCCGCTCAGTCCCCAGGAACGGTTCCCTGAGTGGTTCCTGTGAGTTTCTCAGGAAAATCACAGGTTCCAGAAAGCTCGCTCTCAGAGGACACCGACATGGTGTCCGCTATGACCACAACCTCGCCCCAGGGGCGCACCGAACTGCTGAGGCCGGACGGGAGCCCCGTCCGAGTGCTTGTGGTGGACGACGAGCTGTCGATCACCGAGCTGCTGTCCATGGCCCTCCGCTACGAAGGCTGGCAGATCCGCAGCGCGGGTGACGGAACGGGTGCGGTGCAGACCGCGCGCGAGTTCCGGCCCGACGCCGTCGTCCTCGACATGATGCTGCCCGACATGGACGGCCTCACCGTCCTCGGCCGGCTGCGGCGCGAGCTGCCCGACGTACCCGTGCTGTTCCTGACGGCGAAGGACGCCGTCGAGGACCGGATCGCGGGCCTTACCGCCGGCGGCGACGACTACGTCACCAAGCCCTTCAGCCTCGAAGAGGTCGTGGCGCGGCTGCGCGGGCTGATCCGGCGTTCCGGTGCCGCCGACCGGCGGTCCGAATCCGTGCTGATGGTCGGGGACCTCACCCTCGACGAGGACAGCCACGAGGTGTCACGGGCCGGGGACGGCATCCACCTCACCGCGACGGAGTTCGAGCTGCTGCGGTTCCTGATGCGCAACCCGCGGCGCGTGCTCAGCAAGGCCCAGATACTCGACCGCGTGTGGTCGTACGACTTCGGTGGCCAGGCCAACGTCGTCGAGCTGTACATCTCCTACCTGCGGCGGAAGATCGACGCCGGGCGCGAGCCGATGATCCACACCCGGCGCGGCGCCGGGTATCTGATCAAGCCCGCCGGCTGACCCCATGTCACTGGTGGTGCCGCTCCGGAAGACGTCGTCGAGCCCGGCAGGAGGGCAGCACAGTGAGCAGTAAGAGGAAAGCGGGCGGGCAGCGAAGGCTCGGCAGGTCGCAGCAGAAGGAGCAGCAGCGGCGGAACAAGCCGCGGACCCTGCGTACGCGGCTCGTCGTCTCGGCGGTCACGCTGATCGCGGTGGTGTGCGCGGTGATGGGCACGGTGACGACCATCGCGCTGGAGAAGCATCTCTACACTCAGCTCGACTCCCAGGTCAGCGACGCCGCCAAGCGGGCCGGCGGTCCTCCGAAGGGGGCGGGCCCAGGCGACGGCGAGAGCGCCCCGAGGGCTCCCGAGCAGCCGAACAGCGGCTCGACGGAGACTTCTTCCGGCACGTCGGGTACCAGCACCACCACCGGCGCCTCCACGCAGAACCTCTCGCCCGAGGCGCGGATCGCGTTGTTCGTCACCAGCGGTCCGACGCAGGTGGACACCATCGCTGCCAGTGTGGATGCGAACGGTGGCGTCACCAGTGCGGTCATCGCGACGGAGGCCTCCAACACCAACACCGACTTCAAGATGAACGCCACCGCGCTGAACCAGGCCCAGATGTCCGAACTCGCCGCTGTCTCCCGCGACGGCGGCGTGCACACCGCCACCCTCGGCAACCTCGGTGAGTACCGGGTCAAGTACGTCATCAGCAGCAACGGCAACGGCAACTACTACGTCGCTCTGCCCACCAAGTCGGTCAACACGACCATCAACACCCTGATCCTCGTAGAAGTCAGCGTCACCGCCGCAGGCCTCGTCGCCGCCGGTATCGCAGGCTCCGTCCTTGTCGGTGTGGCCCTGCGTCCCCTCCGGAAGGTCGCCTCGACGGCCACCCGGGTCTCCGAACTCCCCCTGCACACCGGCGAGGTGACCCTCAACGAGCGGGTCGCCGAGTCCGAGACCGACCCGCATACGGAGGTCGGGCAGGTCGGCGCCGCCCTCAACCGGATGCTCGACCATGTGCACGGCGCCCTGCACTCGCGTCAGCAGAGCGAGATGCGCGTACGCCAGTTCGTCGCGGACGCCAGCCATGAGCTGCGTACGCCCCTGGCGTCGATTCGCGGGTACGCCGAGCTGACCAGACGTGGACGCGAGGAAACGGGGCCCGACACCCGGCACGCCCTGGGGCGGATCGAGTCCGAGGCGGGCCGTATGACCCTCCTCGTCGAGGATCTCCTCCTCCTCGCGCGCCTCGACGCGGGCCGGCCGCTCCAGTTCGACCAGACCGACCTCGTACCGCTCGTCGTGGACACCGTCAGCGACGCGCGCGCCGCCGGCCGGGACCACAACTGGCGCCTCGACCTGCCCGACGAGCCCGCGCTGGTGTCGGCGGATGCCGCCCGGCTCCAGCAGGTCCTGGTGAACCTGCTGGCCAACGCCCGTACGCACACCCCGCCCGGTACGACCGTCACCGCGCGCGTGCAGCGGCGCGGGCCGTGGCTGTGTGTGGACGTGCAGGACGACGGGCAGGGCATCCCGGCCGACCTGTTGCCGCACGTGTTCGAACGGTTCGCGCGCGGCGACACCGCGCGCTCCCGCACCACCGGATCCACCGGCCTCGGGCTCGCCATCGTGCAGGCCGTCGCGACCGCGCACGGCGGTGCCGTGACCGTCGACAGCGTGCCCGGGCAGACCGTCTTCACGGTGCATCTGCCTGCCCTCGCCCCCGAGTCCGTACCCGAAACAGACTGGCAATCGGACTCACAGGCACAGCACAGTGCCACCACATGGGTGGAACAGGGGGCCTGACGAAAGTCGGTCCTATGCGAACCGACTCTTCTCCCGGCACCCTGCCGGCGCGGGAGCACCTCCCGGCCGCAGCAGCCGGTACGCCTGTCCTGGACGTAGTGATCCCCGTCTACAACGAGGAGAAGGACCTCCAGCCATGTGTGCTCAGACTGCACGAGCACCTCAAGCGCACGTTCCCGTACGCGTTCCGCATCACGGTCGCGGACAACGCGTCCACGGACACCACCCCGCTGGTGGCGGCGCGGCTGGCGGCGGACATACCGGAGGTCAGGTCCTTCCGGCTGGAGCAGAAGGGGCGCGGCCGGGCTCTGCGGACCGTGTGGTCCGCGTCCGACGCGCCGATCCTCGCCTACATGGACGTCGACCTGTCGACCGACCTGAACGCCCTGCTGCCGCTGGTGGCACCGCTGATCTCCGGTCACTCGGACCTCGCGATCGGCTCCCGGCTCGCCCGCTCCTCGCGCGTCGTGCGCGGTGCCAAGCGGGAGTTCATCAGCCGGACGTACAACCTGATCCTGCGTGGCTCGCTGCAGGCCCGCTTCTCGGACGCGCAGTGCGGGTTCAAGGCCATCCGGCGTGATGTCGCCCAGATCCTGCTGCCGCTGATCGAGGACACCGGCTGGTTCTTCGACACCGAGATGCTGGTGCTCGCCGAACGCGCCGGCCTGCGCATCCACGAGGTGCCGGTCGACTGGGTCGACGACCCGGAGTCGACCGTCCACATCGTCAAGACCGCGACCGACGACCTGAAGGGGGTGTTGCGCGTGGGCAAGGCCCTGGCCTCCGGTTCGCTGCCGCTGGACCGGCTCGCCCGACCCTTCGGCGACGATCCGCGTGACCGCGACATCAAGGACGTACCCAAGGGGCTGGCCCGCCAGCTCGTCGGGTTCTGTGTGGTCGGCGCCATGTCGACCCTCTTCTACCTGCTGCTCTACAGCGCCTTCCGGGGCTTCGCGGACTCGCAGATCGCCAACGCGATGGCCCTGCTCGTCTCCGCCGTCGCCAACACGGCGGCCAACCGGCGCCTGACCTTCGGGGTGACCGGCAAGGGCGGTGCCGTCCGCCACCAGGCGCAGGGCCTGGTGGTCTTCGGCATCGGACTCGCCCTCACCAGTGGCTCGCTCGCCGCCCTCAACGCGGCGACCAGCGACCCCGGCCACTCCACGGAACTGGCGGTGCTCATCGCCGCCAACCTCGCGGCGACGGTGCTGCGGTTCCTGCTCTTCAGGGCCTGGGTGTTCCCGGACCAGCGCGACGAGCCGACGGCCTCGACCGTCGTGGCCTCGCACACGCCGGACTCGCCCACCTATCGGGCGTACACCTCGACTTCGTACAACAGCCCTTCGTACAACGGCACTTCTTCTGCCTACGACAACTCCCCTTACCCCACCACGCGGCTCCGGCCGGTGCGCCCGCACGACAGCCAGGATCCGAGGAACCCGCGATGACCACTCACTTCGACCAGACGACCCGTTCGGGCCCGGGGGATGCGAGCCCCTCGTATCCGCCGCCGGACTCAACTGCCGTACAGCAGGCGGTAGTTCCCGAAACCGTCGTGCCGGGGCCGTCCTCCGACGAGCCCAAGCAGCCCTTCGTCCGCAGACTGTGGCGCGGACGGCCCGAGGACAACCAGTGGACGCGGCCCGCGTTCCTCGCCACGCTGCTGGTGATCGGCGCGCTGTACACCTGGAACCTGACCGCCTCCGGATACGCCAACTCCTTCTACTCGGCGGCGGTTCAGGCCGGCAGCCAGTCCTGGAAGGCCTTCTTCTTCGGCTCGCTCGACTCGGCCAACGCCATCACCGTCGACAAGCCCCCGGCCTCCCTCTGGCCGATGTCGCTGTCGGTCCGGGTCTTCGGCCTCAACTCCTTCGCGATCCTGTTCCCGCAGGTCCTCATGGCCGTCGCCACGGCGGGTGTGCTGTACGCGTCCGTGCGGCGCCGGTTCAGCGCCACGGCGGGCTTCCTCACGATGGCGGTCTTCGCGCTGACGCCCGTCGCCGCGCTGATGTTCCGCTTCAACAACCCGGACGCGCTCCTCGCGCTCCTCATGGCCGCCGCGGTGTACGCCACCCAGCGCGCCATGGAGGAGGCCCAGACGAAGTGGCTGCTCTGGGCGGGTACGGCGATCGGTTTCGCCTTCCTGGTCAAGACGCTCCAGGCCTTCCTGATCCTGCCGGTACTGGCCCTGGTGTACGTCCTGTTCGCGCCGACGAGCGTGCGCAGGCGTATCGGACAGGTGCTGGCCGCCGGGCTCGCGATGATCGTCGCGGGTGGCTGGTGGGTCGCGATCGTCGAGCTGTGGCCGGCGTCCTCGCGCCCCTACATCGGCGGCTCGCAGAACAACTCGTTCCTTGAACTGACCTTCGGCTACAACGGACTTGGCCGGATCAACGGTGAGGAGACCGGCAGCGTCGGCGGTGGCGGCGGAGGTGGCTGGGGCGAGACCGGCTGGGACCGGATGTTCAGCTCCAGCATCGGTGGCCAGATCTCCTGGCTGATCCCGGCCGCACTGATCCTGCTCGTCGCGGGCATCTGGGCCGGCCGCAAGGCCACGCGCACGGACGGCGTCCGCGCCGCGCTTCTCCTCTGGGGCGGCTCGCTGCTGATCACCATGGTGATCTTCAGCTTCATGCAGGGCATCTTCCACGAGTACTACACGGTCGCCCTCGCCCCCTACATCGCGCCGCTGATCGGTATCGGCGCGGCTCTGCTCTGGCGGGAGCGGGACAAGATGTGGGCGTCGCTGACGCTCGCGGGCGCCATGACGGCCACCGCGGTCTGGGGGTACGTCCTCCTCAACCGCTCCTCCGACTACCTGCCCTGGCTGAAGTGGCTCGTGCTGGTGGGCGGGCTCGTGGCCGCGCTGGGTCTTCTCTTCATCAACAAGCTCGGGCGCCAACTCGCCCTGGCGGTCGTCGGGTTGAGCTTCGTGACCGCGGTCGCGGGTCCGGCGGCCTACTCCCTCACCACCCTCAACGAGGGGCACACCGGCTCGATCGTCACCGCCGGTCCGTCGGTGTCGGGCGGTCGCGGTGGCCCCGGCGGCGGTATGGGTGGCGGTCCCGGTGGCGGCGGCACCACCCAGCGTGGCCAGCAGGGCAACCAGCAGGGCGGCGGCACGGGTCAGCCCCCGACCGGCGGCTTCCCCGGCGGCGGCAGCACCAACGGCAACACCCAGCAGGGTGCCCCCGGCGGTGGGACCGGTGACGGTGGCGGTATGGGCGGCGGCGGTGGTGGTGGCATGGGTGGCCTGATCAACGGCGCCAGTGTCACCAGCGAGGCCAAGGCGCTGCTGGAGAAGAACGCGAGTGACTACACCTGGGCCGCGGCGGCCATCGGCGCCCAGAACGCGGCGAGTTACCAGCTCTCCACCGGCGACCCGGTGATGGCGATCGGCGGCTTCAACGGCACCGACCCGTCCCCGACGCTGGCCGAGTTCAAGAAGTACGTGGAGGACGGCAAGATCCACTACTTCATCTCCAGCGGCTCCGGCGGCGGTGGCATGGGCGGCAGCAGCAGCACGACGAGCACGTCGTCGCAGATCAGCACATGGGTCGAGAGCAACTTCAAGGAAGTGACGGTGGGTTCGGCCACCTTCTACGACCTGACCCAACCGACGAGCTGAGGGTTCTTTTCCCCTGATGGCCCGGAGCGAGCTCGCTCCGGGCCATCACCATTTCTCTTTGTTGTACGCCGTACAGGAATTGTTCTACGGTGTACAGCATGACTACGTCCCCCCAGGCGAACCCCCTGGAGTCGCCGCCCGCCCAGGGCCACCCCCAGCGCTGGCTGATCCTCGGTGTCATCTGTCTCGCGCAGCTCACCGTGCTGCTCGACAACACCGTCCTGAACGTCGCGATCCCCTCGCTCACCCGGGAACTGGGCGCCGGTACCTCCGACATCCAGTGGATGATCAACGCGTACTCGCTGGTCCAGTCGGGCCTGCTGCTCACCGCCGGCAGCGCGGCCGACCGCTACGGCCGCAAGAAGATGCTGATAGCCGGGCTGGCCCTGTTCGGTGTGGGCTCACTGGTGGCCGGACTGGCCGACAGCACCGGCCAGTTGATCGCGGCGCGCGCCGGGATGGGCGTCGGCGGCGCGCTGCTGATGACGACCACCCTCGCCGTGGCGATGCAGATCTTCACGCCCGAGGAACAGCCGAGGGCCATCGGCATCTGGGCCGCGGTGAACTCGCTGGGTTTCGCGACCGGACCACTCATCGGCGGCTTCGTGCTCGACCACTTCTGGTGGGGCGCGATCTTCCTGATCAACCTGCCGGTCGCGGCGCTGGGGCTGGTGGCGGTGATCGCCCTCGTCCCGGAGTCCAAAAACCCGCAGGGCGACCGCCCCGACCTCCTCGGCGCCCTGCTCTCCACGATCGGCATGTCCTCCCTCGTGTTCGCGATCATCTCCGGCCCCGAGCACGGCTGGACGTCCGGCCGGGTGCTGGTGCCGGCGGCCGTCGCGGTCGTGGCGCTGGCCGCCTTCGCGTACTGGGAGAGCCGGATCCCGTACCCCATGCTCGACATGCACTTCTTCAGGAACCGCCGGTTCACCGGCGCGGTCGCGGGCGCGGTGCTCATCACCTTCGGGATGGGCGGGTCGCTCTTCCTGCTCACCCAGCACATGCAGTTCGTGCTCGGCTACGGCCCCCTGGAGGCGGGGCTGCGGACGGCGCCGCTCGCGCTCATGATCGTGGCGCTGAACTTCACCGGGGTGTCGGCGAAGTGGGCGGCCCGGCTCGGGACCCCCCTTGCCATCGGGCTGGGCATGACGCTGATGGCGGCGGGCCTGTTCTCGATCGCGACGGTCGCCTCCGGCGGTTACGCCGGTACGTTGCTGGGCCTGGTGCTCATCGGTACGGGCGCCGCGGTGGCCAGCCCGGCGATGGCACACGCGATCATGAGCGCGATCCCGCCGGAGAAGGCCGGGGTCGGGGCGGGGATCAACGGCACGGTGGCGGAGTTCGGGCAGGGGTTGGGCGTCGCGGTGCTCGGCGCTGTGCTGAACTCGCGGTTCGCGGCGCTGATTCCTGTTGCCGCGGTGTCCCTGCCGGGGGCGTTGGCGGAGGCGGGGTCGGCGGCTGAGAGGGGGCGGATTACTGATGCGTTCGCCTCCGGCTTGGAGGCCAGTCAGTTGGTGGGGGCGGGGGCGGTGTTGCTGGGAGGTTTGGTCGCAGCGGGTCTGCTGCGTAGGGCTGAGCGGGTAACGACTGCCTAGGAACTCGGGGGTTCGGCTTGTTGTGCGGCCGCGGGTTGTCTGTGGCTGATCGCGCAGTTCCCCGCGCCCCTGAAGGGGGCGCCTAGCATGGCCCGTGTTGGAAGGCTGACGAAAGGTAAGTACGGCCATGGTGAGGGCAGCCGAGGGGCCCACGCGGACCAGTGTGTGGTTGGACGGGAAAGCCGTGCGGCGGGGTGGTGGGGGCCGTGGTGGGCAGCCCTCCGGGCTCGATCGGGGGCGGATCACCGAGGTGACCGTGGGGCAGCTGGACGCGGAGGGGCTGGCCAGGTTCTCGATGCGCCGGCTGGCCGCCGAGCTGAACGTGACGGCGATGTCCGTGTACTGGTACGTCGACACCAAGGACGACCTGCTCGAACTCGCCCTCGACGAGACCTACGGCGAGCTGCGCCTCCCCGACCCGGACGCCGAGGGCGAGGACTGGCGCGACCAGCTGCGCGTGCTGGCCGGCGAGTACCGCGCCCTGCTGGTCCGCCACCCCTGGGTGTCGCCGCTCGCCGGGACCTACCTCAACATCGGCCCGCACTCCCTGGCGTTCTCCCGTGCCGTCCAACGCGTCCTGCGCCGTACCGGCCTGCCCGCGCGAGGCCTGACGGGTGCGATCGCCGCAGTCTTCCAGTTCGTGTACGGGTTCGGCACGATCGAGGGCCACTTCATCGCCCGCTGCGCGGACGCCGGCATGAGCCAGGACGCCTACTTCCGCCACGCCATGAGCGCCGTCGGCGCCGCCCCGGAGACCGCCGAGGTCATCCAGGAGTCGGTGGACCTGATGGCGGCGCGGGGCGGCGGCACGGTGGAGGAGATGCGCGAGCGGGACTTCGACTTCGCGCTGGAGCTGCTGGTGGCGGGCATCGAGGCGATGGTGGAGAAGGCCTGAGAGTCCCGCGTACGCGATGTAGTTCGCGTACGCCGAGTACTTCTCGTACCTCTTACGCCTCCTCGGTCGCAAGCCGCGCCGGGAACCCACCCGTCGCCACCGGCCCCCACCGCTCCGGCGTGACCCGGATGATCGACTTGCCCTGCTTCAGCATGGCTTCCCGGTACTCGTCCCAGTCCGGGTGCTCACCGGCGATGTTCCGGTAGTACTCCACGAGCGGCTCGACCGACTCGGGGGAGTCGACGACCTCGGCCGTTCCGTCGATCTGAACCCACGGCCCGTTCCAGTCGTCGCTCAGCACCAGGAGGCTGACGCGCTCGTCCCGCTTGGCGTTGCGCGTCTTCGCGCGCTCAGGGTACGTCGACACGACGACCCGCCCCGAGTCGTCGACCCCGCAGGTGAGCGGCGAGGCCTGCGGGGACCCGTCCGCACGCCGGGTGAGGAGGATGGCGCGGTGCCGGGGCCGTACGAAGTCGAGCAGCTCGGCCAGGGACACGGAGGTGTTCGTAGCGATGTTCGGTGCCATACAGGCAGCGTAGTTGGAGCAGTGCCGTTCCTACGGCTGCGGCAGCGCCTCCCCCCACACCGCCTGCACCTCGATCTCGACCCGCAGGGTCGTACCGATGGCCGCGATCCCTGCCTGCACCACCTGGTTGTCGTTCATGGCGAAGTCCTCGCGCCGCAGCTCCGCGCTCGCCCGGAACGCGGCCCGCGTACCGCCCCACGGGTCGGCGCCGGTGCCGAGGTAGGCGAGGTCGAGGTCGACCGGCCGGACGACACCGCGCATGCTCAGCTCGCCGTGGACGGTCCAGCGGTCGGTGCCGGCGGCCGGGGTGAGACCGGTCGAGCGGTACGTGATCTCGGGGTGGGATTCCACGTCCAGAAAGTCGGCGGACCGCAGATGACCGTCCCGCATCGCGTTCCCCGTGTCGATCGAGGCGGCCGAAATGACCGCCTCCACACGGGACTTGGCGACCTCGTCCGGCGCGATCTCGATGACCGCAGTGAACTCGGTGAACCGCCCGCGCACGCTGGAGATACCCAGATGCCGGGCGACCGCGCCGACGGACGAGTGGGCCGGGTCGACGGTCCACGGCCCGGACGGCGGCAGTTCGGCGCCGCCGCCCAGCCGGGCGAGGGCGACGGTCCCGACCTCGGCCCGCCCGCTCGCGGTGACAATGGCACTGGACGCGGTGGGCGCGTATCCGACGGCCGTCACGATCACGGTGTACGCCCCCGGCGCGAGCGGAGCCGTGTCGCGCACGACCCCGTCCGCGTCGGCCCCGGCGCGCACCACCTGCTGCCCGGTGAGGTCGGTCACGGTGACGACGGCGTGGGACAGGGCCCACCCGTCCCGGGTGAGAACCCGCGCGCTCAGCCCTGTTGTGCCTGCCGTGCCTGCCATGGTCCGCTACTCCCCGCCCGGGTGGGCGAGTTCGATGTCGTGGCCGTCGGCGCCGCGGCCGGTGACGGTCAGGGCGGTGGCCACCGGCGGGTAGCCGGTCGCGATGACCGTGTACTCGCCGTTGTCCAGATCAGTGAAGGCGTACGCCCCGTCCGCACCGGTCGTCGACGTGCCGACCACGTTGCCCGCCGCGTCGACGAGCGTGACCCGCGCGTCCCCGAGCGGCCCGTGCGGCGCCCGTACGACACCCTGGACATGCGCTCCGGACGCCAGTTCCACCTCGACACGGGTCACGCCCGTGCCCCCGACCTCGACAGGCAGCGCCCGCGGCCGGTACCCGGCGGCGTTCACGGCGACGGTCACCGCACCCGGCACCAGCTCGGCGAACGTGAACTCGCCCTGCTCACCGGTGGTCCCGGTGGCCAGCACATCCCCGCGCACATCGGTGACGATCACCATCGCGTCCTTGACGGGCAGCCCGCTCCCGGCGCCCCGCACGAACCCGCCCAGCCCGCTGGTGCCACTGAGCAGGACGTCGTACGAGACCGGCTCACCGTTCACGACGACGGTCGAGGCCTGCGGCTGGAACCCGTCCGCCGAGGCGATCAGGACGTACGAGCCCGTGCCCGGCGCGTCCAGCGCGTAGCTGCCGTCGCCCTGTGCGACCGCGCGGCCCAACTGCCGCCCGGCGAGGGAGATCAGCGTGACGGCGGCCTGCGGAACGGGCGCGCTCTCGGCCCCGCGCACGTGACCGCGTACCGGAATCCCGCCACCGCCGGCCGGCTCCTCCACAGTCACCGTGGCGACGGCGGCGGACTGAACAGCCGTACCCGTCTCCGCCTCTGTCTTCGCGACCGGAGTCGAAGGAGCGGCACCCGCCTCCTCCGCGGCCTGCGCGAGCGCGCCCTTGGTCCGCAACGGGACCTCCTTGATGAAGAGGGAGAAGACGAGGGCGAGCAGGGCGGCCGGGGCGGCGTAGAGGAAGACGTCGCCGATGCCGTGTCCGTACGCGCCCTCGATGACCGTGCGCAGCGGCGCGGGCATCGCGTCGAGGTCGGGGATGGTGTTGGAGGTGGAACCGGAGAGCCCCGACGCGTACTTCGGGTCGATGGTCGCCAGACCGTCCTTGAGGTGGTCGGTGATCCGGTGGCTCAGTACCGCGCCCAGCGCGGAGACGCCGATCGCGCCGCCGAGGGAGCGGAAGAAGGTGACGACCGAGCTGGCGACGCCCAGGTCGGAGGGGTCGACCTGGTTCTGGGTGCACAGCACCAGGTTCTGCATCATCATGCCGACGCCGAGGCCGAGCAGCGCCATGTAGACGGCGACGTGCCAGTACGGGGTGTCGTAGCGCAGGGTGCCCAGCAGGCCCAGTCCGGCCGTCACCAGCACGCCACCCGCGAGGAGCCAGGCCTTCCAGCGTCCCGTACGGGTGATGACCTGGCCGGAGACGGTGGAGGCGACGAACAGGCCGCCGATCATCGGGATCGTCATGACGCCGGACATGGTCGGCGACTTGTCGCGGGCCAGCTGGAAGTACTGGCTGAAGAAGATGGTGCCCGCGAACATCGCGACGCCGACGAAGAGCGAGGCCAGGGAGGCGAGGGTGATCGTGCGGTTGCGGAAGAGCCGCAGCGGGATGATCGGCTCGCTCGCCTTCGCCTCGACGAGGACGAAGAGACCGAGCAGCAGGGCCGTACCGCCGAGCATGGCGCCGGTCTGCCAGGACAGCCAGTCGTACTTGTCGCCGGCGAACGTCACCCAGACCAGCAGCAGGCTGACGGCCGCGGAGATGAAGAAGGCGCCGGCCCAGTCGACCTTGACCTGACGCTTGACGACGGGCAGGTGCAGCGTCCGCTGGAGCACGATGAGCGCGATGACGGCGAAGGGTACGCCGACGTAGAAGCACCAGCGCCAGCCCAGCCAGCTGGTGTCGGTGATGACACCGCCGATCAGCGGGCCGCCGACCATCGCGGTCGCGAACGTGGCGCCGAGGTAGCCGTTGTAACGTCCGCGCTCACGCGGGGAGATCATCGCCGCGAGAATGATCTGGGCGAGGGCGGACAGACCGCCCATGCCGACGCCCTGCACGGCGCGGAAGCCGATGAGCATGGCGGCGTTCTGGGAGAGCCCGGCGGCGGCCGACCCCAGGACGAAGATGACGAGCGCGACCTGGATCAGCAGCTTCTTGGAGATGAGGTCGGCGAGCTTGCCCCACAGCGGGGTGGACGCGGTCATCGCGAGCAGCGACGCGGTCACGACCCAGGTGTAGGCGTTCTGGCCGCCGCCGAGGTCCTTGATGATGTCGGGCAGGGCGTTGGAGACGATCGTCGACGACAGGATCGCGACGAACATGCCGAGCAGCAGCCCGGTGAGCGCTTCCATGATCTGCCGGTGCGACATCGGCGCGCCGTCGGCGGAGCCTCGGGAGACCTGGGAGCCTCCCCCGTGCTTGGCGTGCGCCGCCCGCACACCGGCCGGTGTGGTCGTTGCCATGAGCTTCCTTGTCTGTTTCCGCGTTTTCTTACGTGTGCTGCGTCGTGTGGTGTGTCGTGTGCTGCGTCGTTCGTTGGGCGTCGAAGCTGTCCCGGAGCCGTCCCATGAGCCGGGCGAGCTGGCCGACCTCCTCGTCGCTCCAGTCGGCGAGCCGGTGGGTGAGCAGCTCGGTGGTCCGCCGCGACAGCTCGCCGATCTGGTCGTGCCCGGCCGGGGTGAGCCGCAGAATGCGGGAGCGCTTGTCGGTGGGGTCGGGCAGCCGTTCGATCCAGCCGCGTCCGGCGACGTGTGCGACATGACGGCTGGTCACGGACATGTCGACGGCGAGCAGCTCCGCGAGCCGGCTCATCCGCATGTCCCCGTACCGCCCGAGCAACGTCAGCACGGTGGCGGAGCCGCCGGAACACTCGGGCGGCAGAATCCGCCCCATCTCCCGCTTCACGGCCCCGAAGGCACTGAACTGACGCACCAACTCCTCGTACTGCGCCTGCTCGGCCATCACACCCCCTGAGTCATGAGGAATCCCGCAGTATTTGTTGCTTGGGGCAACCATAGAAAAGAATGGTTGCTACAGGCAAATGAAATGGGGAGGGAACGGGCTAAAAACTTGGCAAAGGCAACCGTTGGCGAACGTAAACGCCCAGGTGGGGGCAGGGCGAGACGCCCCCCACTTGGGTGCGCACCGCCGGGTTCGCTAGGGTCTCGCACCATGGCCAACACCCAGAACCCCGAGGGCAACCACGACCCCGCGGGCAGCACCCAGATGTTCCGAGCGTTCGTCGACGAGACCCCCCAGGGCAGCCGGCCGGCTGCCGCCCCGGCCGGCCCCCGCATCGGCCTGATCGTCGGCGTGGTCGCCGCCGTACTGATCGTCGCGGCGGTGGCCTGGCTGGCCCTGAAGTAGGACAGGCGCGCACCGATGTCCCCCGGCAGCGACTGGGTCAGCACCTCCATGCCCTATCTGGCGCCGCGAGCGAACGGGCAGCGTGACGCCTGGAGCGAGGAGGCCGCCGCGCCAAGCGCTCCGCGGGATATGCAGTTCGTACGCCGCGGGCCGGTGGGGGCTGGTCGCGCCCCTCGGCGGAGCCGCAGATCGATACAGCCCCGCGCCCCTGAGATGCGCGGCTCCGCCGCGCACTCGACCTCACCAGGACCGCTCAGGGCGCCGGGGGACACAGCGCATCGTCCACGCGGGGGAGGAGCCGGCGTCCGGGAAGGTCGCCGGGCTGCTCGGCGTCGCCGCGGGCGAGACGGTGATCGTGCGGCGCCGGGTCGTCGAACTCGACGGTGAGCCCTGCGAGTTGACGGACACCTACTACCCGCCCGGATCGCCTCGGGCACCGCACTCGCCGGTGCGGCCAAGATTCCCGGTGGGGCCGTCACCCTGCTCGCGCGGCTCGGGCACGTGGGCGTACGGGTACGTGAGGACGTGACCGCCGGGCTGCCCAACGCGGCGGAACAGCGGGCGCTCCGGCTCGGCCCGGACCAACCCGTCCTGCGGCTGACCCGGCTCACCCTCGACGCCGGCGACGGCCCCCTTCAGGCCGACCTGATGACCATGCCCGCCCACCGCCAACGCCTGCGCTACGAACTCCGGATCGGGTGACGGGCACCGTCGCCGTCACGCCCACTCGACCTCGACGTCCCGTGTCTCCACCCGCATCCCCCACGGCACGCGCCACGCCTCGACGCACACCGTCCAGGTCTCTTTCGCTCTCGCACCCGGCCCGATCGGCACCGGAAGCGGCACGCTGGACTCGATCGTCGCCCAGTCGATCCCCAGCGCGTCGATGATGTGCGTACCGAAGGTCACCGTCCCCGAACGCACCGGTGAGCCACCGGCGTTGTGGAAGGCGAGCGTCACCTGCTCGCACCAGCGTTCGTCCGTGGGTTCGCGTTCGGGGTCGCCCGTGATCAGGCGCGCGGGACCTGCCGAGGGAACCTTTGTGGGAGGCGGCGAACTAGGACTCGCGCCCACGCCTGTACTCGGGCCCGCACCCGCACCCATACCTGGGCCTGGGCCTGTACTGGTGTCCGCACCGCCGGAGTTGGTGCCCTCCACGGAAGAAACGGAAGAAGGCGCCCGACTGCCCGGTGTGCGGACCGGCGCCGGTGTGGTGGTGGGCGGCCGACTTGCCTGTGCGGGAGGCGAGTTGGACGTGACCCTTGGTTTCGGCTCGTCCAGCGGTACGAACGTCACGTCCCCGGTGGGAGCGACCGCCGTACCGCCGACCGCCGGTCGCTCGACCGCGACGTAGCCCTCGTCGTGTCCGCCACCGCCTCCGCAGGCCACCAACACCCCTGCCAGGGCGGCGCAGATGGCCAGGGCGGGGGTGCCCCGGTGGTCGGACAGGCGCGTCGGTCGAAGCGGCATCGCGACATCGTCGCTGATACCCCGTCAGAAGTGAACCCTCGGACGGGGATCGAGCCCGGCCCTGGGGCCGGCGGCCTTCGACTCGCTCAGTTCCCTCAGTCGGAGATCAGGCCCTCGCGGAGCGTGGACAGGGTCCGGGTCAGGAGGCGGGACACGTGCATCTGGGAGATGCCGACCTCCTCGCCGATCTGCGACTGGGTCATGTTGGCGAAGAAGCGCAGCATGATGATTCGGCGCTCGCGCGGCGGGAGTTTGGCCAGCAGCGGCTTCAGCGACTCGCGGTACTCCACGCCCTCCAGCGCGGTGTCCTCGTAGCCGAGGCGGTCGGCCAGGGAGCCCTCGCCGCCGTCGTCCTCGGGGGCCGGGGAGTCCAGGGAGGAGGCCGTGTACGCGTTGCCGACCGCGAGGCCGTCGACGACGTCCTCCTCGGACACGCCCAGGACCACGGCGAGTTCGGGCACCGTCGGCGAGCGGTCCAGCTTCTGGGCGAGCTCGTCGCTGGCCTTGGTGAGGGCCAGGCGCAGCTCCTGGAGGCGGCGAGGTACGCGCACCGACCACGACGTGTCGCGGAAGAAGCGCTTGATCTCGCCGACGACCGTCGGCATCGCGAACGTCGGGAACTCGACGCCGCGTTCGCAGTCGAAGCGGTCGATCGCCTTGATCAGGCCGATGGTGCCGACCTGGACGATGTCCTCCATCGGCTCGTTGCGGGAGCGGAAGCGGGCCGCCGCGTACCGGACGAGAGGGAGGTTGAGCTCGATGAGGGTGTCCCGGACGTACGCACGCTCGGGGCTGTTCTCGTCGAGGGCGGCGAGCCGCAGGAACAGGGAACGGGACAGGGTGCGGGTGTCGATGGCCCCCGTGGCCGGAGCGGCCGGGAGGGCCTGGACGGCCGGGGCTGCCTCTGCCTCGACCTCCACTACGAGGGCCGGGACGTCGTGAAGCTCGGCGGGCGCCGGCTCGCTCTTCATGAGCGTGAGCACCTTCGAGCTGCCCTGGTCTACGGACATGCCACCCCCTTTGGGTCGCGGACGGTCGCGGCGGACGCTCCCGTCTGAGGAACGCAGCCTTCACCTGAATACCGGAGCCGAAGCCCCGGCAAACGCTCTTCCCGCAGAATGTCACATGTCGGCAACACGCTGTAGTGACATGTCGACATGGAGGTACCGAATCGGCCCTGGAAAGAGGGGGTCTGACGGTTTTTCAGCCAAGAACCACCGGGAAAGACCTTGCTGAGCGATTCGCTCTCGCAGGTGACGACTCGATCCTGTGTCCGGTCGGGTGACCGGCTACGCCTCGATGCGGTTCGCCGAGCGCAGCCGCGCGAAGCTACGCGCCAGTAGCCGGGACACGTGCATCTGGGACACGCCCAGTTCCGCGCTGATCTGCGACTGGGTGAGGTTGCTGTAGTAGCGCAGGAGCAGGATCCGCTGTTCGCGTTCGGGGAGTTGGACCAGGAGATGGCGGACCAGGTCGCGGTGCTCCACGCCGTCCAGCGCCGGGTCCTCGTAGCCGAGGCGGTCGACCAGGCCCGGCAGGCCGTCGCCCTCCTGGGCCGCCTCCAGCGAGGTCGCGTGGTACGAACGGCCGGCCTCGATGCACGACAGCACGTCGTCCTCGGAGATGCGCAGCCGCTCGGCGATCTCGGCGGTCGTCGGGGTACGCCCGAACGCTGTCGTCAGGTCCTCGGTCGCACCGCTGACCTGCACCCACAGCTCGTGCAGCCGGCGCGGTACGTGGACCGTGCGGACGTTGTCCCGGAAGTACCGCTTGATCTCGCCGACGACGGTCGGCATCGCGAAGGTCGGGAACTGCACGCCCCGGTCCGGGTCGAACCGGTCGATGGCGTTGATCAGGCCGATGGTGCCGACCTGGACGACGTCCTCCATCGGCTCGTTGCGGGAGCGGAAACGGGCGGCCGCGTAGCGCACGAGCGGGAGGTTGGCCTCGATGAGCGCCCCGCGTACGCGGTTGTGCTCCGGCGTACCCGGGTCCAGCTCCTTGAGCTGGCCGAAGAGGACCTGAGTGAGCGCCCGGGTGTCCGCGCCGCGGCTCCGTGGGGGAGCGGGCTCCTGGGGAGCGGCTTCCTGGGGGACGACAGGCGTGACGTGGGGCGTGACGTGGGGCGTGACGTGGGGCGTGACGTGGTCCTGGGGGACGACAGGTGAGATGTGCTGGGGTGCGGCTTCCTGGGGTGGCGCAGTACTGGCCGACACGGTCAACGCCACCTCTTCATCGGTCTTCACTCGGTCTGTAGCAGTCAACTCATCCGTCAAAAGCGGTCATAGCATCACAAGACATGTGCACTGTGTGCAAGCACCCCATAACACCGTGTTGAGGGAGAAGTTGGGGCGCAAGACGCGAAAAAGCCCCGCACCGATCCGATGCGGGGTTGACCGTGCGGCCGAATGGCGGCCCCAGGGCTCAGAATTCGTAGTCGGCGATCACCCACGTGGCGAACTCGCGCCACGGCGCGACCGCCGCCTGATGCGCCGGGTGTTCCAGGTACCGCGAAAGCGCGTCCGTGTCCTCGACCGCCGAGTTGATCGCGAAGTCGTAGGCGATGGGGCGGTCGGTGATGTTCCAGGCGCACTCCCAGAAGCGGACCTCGCCGATCTGGCCGGGCAGCGCACGGAACGCCTCGACGCCGGCCACCACACTCGGATCGTCGCGCTTGACGCCCTCGTTGAGCTTGAAGAGGACCAGATGGCGGATCACATGTACTCCCTGGCTGCTACTTGGCGCCGTCGGCGACCCACGTCATGAAGTCGCCTATCGCGCTGGCCGCGTCCGAGACACCTTCGAACGCTATCCCGACGTAGTCGGCCGCCCCTCTAGGGTCCGTGATGATCACGTACAGCACGAAGACCACGACCGCATAGATGGCGACCTTCTTCGAATTCACCGCCATCGCGGCCTCCCCTCAGACCCCACCGGACCAGACCCGACTGATGTCGCACGAAAGGCCCCGCCGTCCGGCGAGGCCCTTCTCCAGCGGTAGCGGAGGGATTTGAACCCTCGGTGACTTGCGCCACACTCGCTTTCGAGGCGAGCTCCTTCGGCCGCTCGGACACGCTACCGAGAGAGACCTTACATCAAGGTGCGGCGAGGTCAGAAATCAGTATGCGAGGTCAGCGGTCGCGGCGGTCGTGCCGGAAGAAGTCGGTCAGGAGGCGGGCGCAGTCGTCCGCGAGGACGCCGGCGATCACCTCCGGCCGGTGGTTGAGCCGGCGGTCGCGGACGACGTCCCAGAGGGAGCCGGCCGCGCCCGCCTTCTCGTCGCGGGCGCCGTAGACGACCCGGTCGACCCGGGACTGCACGAGGGCGCCCGCGCACATCGTGCAGGGCTCCAGCGTCACGACGAGCGTGCAGCCGGACAGCCGCCACTCCCCCAGGTCGGCCGCCGCTCGCCGGATCGCGAGGACCTCCGCGTGCGCGGTCGGATCGCCCGTCGCCTCGCGCTCGTTGTGCCCGGTCGCGAGTACGGTCGTACCGTCCGCGGCCAGGACGACGGCACCGACGGGAACGTCACCGCCGAGGACCGCCCGCCCGGCCTCGTCCAGGGCGAGCCGCATCGCGGCCCGCCAGGGATCACGTACCGGGTCGAGCGGTTCCTCGCTGGTCAGACCCTCTTCGCTCAGCGCACTGTCTCCAGGACCTCCGACGCTCCCAGGGCCTCGGCGATCGCGCCCAGCGCCTCGTCGGCGTCGAGAGCGCGCAGTTCCTTCTCGCCGACGCCGAGGTCGTCGAGGATCTGGGTGTCCCCGACGGGACCGTGCGGTACCGCCTCGGCGGAGGTGTCGTCGGGTTCGTCGTCGGCGTCCGGATCGCTGTCCGTCTCACCGTCCTCGGTACCGTCAAGGTCCAGGGCGTCCAGATCGGGCTCGTCGGCGTCCGGATCGCGGCCGAGCAGCTCGGCCGTGAGCAGGATCTCGCCGTAGGAGCTACGAGCGGCGGCGGCGGCGTCCGAGACGTAGATACGGGGGTCGTCCTCGCCGTCGATGCGGACGACGCCGAACCAGGCGTCCTCCTGCTCGATCAGCACCAGCACCGTGTCGTCCTCGGGTGAGGATTCACGGGCCAGTTCGGCCAGGTCCGACAGCGTTTCCACATCGTCGATCTCTGTGTCGCTCGCTTCCCACCCGTCTTCGGTGCGCGCGAGCAGTGCGGCGAAGTACACCGTGACTCTCCCACTGGTCATAGGTGTGCCGGTTGGAGGTCCTCCCGGCGGAGGTCATGGGCGGGGAATGCTGTGCGCCGAGCCCCGCCCACTCGGAATCGTGGCAGAAACGGAGCGTTCAGGGGACGTCTTCGGCTCCCTGTGTCCGGCTCTTTTGATCGCACGAGCGGATCGTAACCGCCTTCCCTGCCCGCCCCGGCACGGCCACCCCATCAACGCGCGCACTACCAGCGGAACGTACGCATACGCATGGCGTGGCGCAGCCTGGCCGCCTTGGCGCGGCGTGGCTGGACACGGTCGCGCAACTCGCGCGCCTCGGTCAGCTCGCGCAGGAACAGGGCCCGTCGCCGACGCCGCTCGGCCTCGGTCTCCGACCGACCGTCGCGGGCGCGGTCGGGTGCACGGTCGGGTTCGTGGTCAGGCATGGGAACACCCCCAGTCCGATCCCTCCCACTTTCCCTCCGTCGGGCGGTTTGATGCCAGCGGGAGGGTGATGGGGAGGCAGAGCCGCTGTACGGGAGCACGGCTACTGTTAGGGACATGCGTCTCCACGTCGTCGACCACCCTCTGGTCGCCCACAAGCTCACCACCCTGCGCGACCAGCGCACGGATTCCGCGACCTTCCGCCGCCTCGCCGACGAGCTGGTCACCCTGCTCGCCTACGAGGCCACGCGAGACGTGCGCACCGAACAGGTCGACATCACGACGCCGGTCGCCTCGACCACCGGTGTCAAGCTGTCCTACCCGCGCCCGCTGGTGGTGCCGATCCTGCGGGCCGGCCTCGGCATGCTGGACGGCATGGTCCGGCTGCTGCCGACCGCCGAGGTGGGCTTCATGGGCATGGTGCGCGACGAGGAGACGCTGCAGGCGTCCACGTACGCCACCCGCATGCCCGAGGACCTCTCCGGGCGCCAGGTGTACGTCCTCGACCCGATGCTCGCCACCGGCGGCACCCTGGTCGCGGCGATCCGGGAGCTGATCAAGCGCGGCGCCGACGACGTGACGGCCGTGGTCCTGCTGGCCGCCCCGGAGGGCGTCGAGATCATGGAACGCGAGCTGGCGGGCGCCCCGGTGACGGTCGTGACGGCCTCGATCGACGAGCGCCTGAACGAGCACGGCTACATCGTCCCCGGCCTCGGAGACGCGGGCGACCGGCTGTACGGCGCGGCCGAGTAGCACACCCCAGTAGGGGGTGGGCGTACGAGGCTCAGCAGCCCTTCGGGCTGCTGGAGGGCGTCGGTGCGGGCCTGGTCAGCGCGACCAGGGCCTGGTCGGCGTCCTTTTTGCTGCTCAGGGCCGTGAACGCGGTGCCGATGATCAGGTCGACCTCGGTGGCCGACGTGCGCGTGTCGGTCTTCAGGGGCGCGCCGGCGAGCTGGGTGCCGAGGACGGGCAGGGCGGCGTCGGCGGCCGACTTCGCGCCGAGCACCATGCCGGCGCCGGGGACCTTCTTGTCGTAGGTCTTGCTCGCGTTGCCGACGTCGCCGATGCGGAAGCCGCGCTTCTTCAGCTCGTCCGCGGTCTTCTTGGCGAGTCCGCTGCGGGGCGTGGCGTTCAGGACGTTGACGGTGATCCGGCCGGGCTCGGGCAGCGCTCTGGAGGCCGTCGTCGCCGTGGGCGAGGGGGTGGCCCTGGTCGCGCAGTCCGCCTTGGGTCCGGCCGCCGTGGCCTTGCTGCCGCCGCCGGTGAAGACGTCGATGAGCTGCAAGGTGCCCCAGCCGATCAGGCCGAGGGCGGCGACGGAGGCCACGAGTCCGAGTACGAACCTGCGGCGCCCCCGGGGTCGGCGCATCCGCGGGTACTTGTCGCCCGTGATGCGGTACTGGCCGCCCATTCCGGGGGGAGTCAGCATGCTCATGGGCGCAGCGTAGTGCGCCTGGAGGGCGATGCCTACTAAATGATCATTGACCTGGCCGGGGTACTACCCGAAAGGGCCAATAAGGAAGGTAAAGAGAGCCGCGAACGAGGCCGGGAAGGACGTCAGTCCAGTTCCAGGACACGGGCGTGCAGCACCTGGCGTTGCTGGAGGGCCGCCCGGACCGCGCGGTGCAGACCGTCCTCCAGATACAGGTCGCCCTGCCACTTCACGACATGCGCGAAGAGGTCGCCGTAGAACGTGGAGTCCTCGGCGAGCAGGGTTTCCAGGTCGAGCTGGCCCTTGGTCGTCACGAGCTGATCGAGGCGGACCGGGCGCGGCGCGACATCCGCCCACTGCCGGGTGCTTTCCCGGCCGTGGTCGGGATACGGCCGGCCGTTTCCGATGCGCTTGAAGATCACACGGAAAGCCTACCGGTCCTGACGTTCCGGGCGCAGCCATGGCGACGGAGTGCGACGCTGGAAAAGATGCCGTAAACCGGGGCAAACCGGAAGAGGGGCCCGACATGAGCGACAGCGAGACCGTGCCATCGGCCACTGCGAAGGCCGCCGCGGAGCCCATGCCACCGGCAAACGCGCCCGGCTCACCACCCCGCGCGCCGGGGGGCGCCCCCGCGCTCCCCCAGCGTGCCCTGGAGATCGCCGCCGGATACGCCTTCACCGGCCCGGCGCTCGATCTGGGCGCCCTGCTGTGGGACGGAACCTGTCTCCCGGACGCCCAGATCCGCATCCCGCTCCCCATGCTCAACCGGCACGGTCTGGTCGCGGGCGCCACCGGCACCGGCAAGACCAAGACGCTCCAGGTGATCGCCGAACAGCTCAGTGCACAGGGTGTGCCCGTTTTCCTGGCCGATGTGAAGGGGGACGTCTCCGGCATCTCGGCGCCGGGGGTGACGAACGACAGGGTCGCCTCGCGCGCCGCCGAGGTGCACCAGCGGTGGACGGCGACCGGATTCCCCGCCGAGTTCTACGCCCTCGGCGGGATAGGCCACGGCATCCCCGTCCGCGCCACGATCACCAGCTTCGGCCCGGTGCTGCTGTCCAAGGTGCTCCGGCTCAACCAGACCCAGGAGCAGTCGCTCGGCCTGATCTTCCACTACGCCGACCAGAAAGGGCTGGAGCTGGTCGACCTCAAGGACCTGAGGGCCGTCGTCGCCTTCCTCACCTCCGACGAGGGCAGGGCCGAGCTGAAGAACATCGGCGGGTTGTCGACGGCCACGGCCGGGGTGATCCTCCGTTCCCTCACCGCCTTCGAGGCGCAGGGCATGGCGGACTTCTTCGGCGAACCGGAGTTCGACACGGCCGAGCTGCTGCGTACGGCGGCGGACGGGCGGGGCCTGGTCTCGGTCCTCGAACTGCCCGCCGTACAGGACAGACCGCAGCTGTTCTCGACGTTCCTGATGTGGCTGCTGGCCGACCTCTTCCACGATCTCCCGGAGGTCGGTGACGTTGACAAGCCCAAGCTGGTCTTCTTCTTCGACGAGGCGCATCTGCTCTTCAACGACGCGTCGAAGGCCTTCCTGGACGCGATCACACAGACCGTGCGGCTCATTCGTTCGAAGGGGGTCGGCGTCTTCTTCGTGACGCAGACGCCGAAAGACGTGCCCGCCGATGTCCTCGCCCAGCTCGGCAACCGCGTCCAGCACGCGCTGCGCGCCTTCACGCCGGACGACCAGAAGGCGCTCAAGGCCACGGTGAGGACCTTCCCGGACTCCGCCTACGACCTGGAGGAACTGCTCACCGGCCTCGGGACGGGGGAGGCCGTGGTGACCGTTCTGAGCGAGAAGGGCGCCCCGACACCGGTCGCCGCGACGCGGTTGCGCGCCCCCGAGTCGCTGATGGGTCCGGTCGACGCGGCCACCCTCGACCGGGCGGTCACGGAGTCCCCGCTGCACGGGCGTTATGCACAGGCTGTGGACCGGGAATCGGCGTACGAGAGGCTGACGGCGGCGCGGACCTCCGGCGGAGCGGGCGGAGCGGGTGGAGCCAAGGGTCCGGACGAGATGAAGCCCGCGCAGCCCACGAAGCCTGCCAAGGTCGTGAAGCCCAAGGAGGACCCCTCCGTCGTCGAACAGGTGGTGGGCAGCGGCATGTTCAAGTCCCTCGCCCGTTCCGTGGGCACGCAGATCGGGCGGGAGATCACCCGCTCCCTCTTCGGGACGGCACGACGGAGGCGGTAGCTCCGCGAGAAGCTCCGCCCCCGCCGACGGGTCAGCGGCCCGGCTCCTTCTGGGGCTGCTGCGGTGTTGCTTCCTTGACCTGCGGTTTCGGCGCGTTGCGTGCGGCCTCGGCGCGCAGCAGGGCGCGCAGGACCGCGTAGGGGTCGATGGCCATGTCGGGTTCCTTGTCCCTTGCGTCGTACTGATGGACCGGGGGAGCCGGGTCTGTCAGCAGCGCAGGACCACCGAGCGCAGGGCGTGGAGGGAACGCGGGGTGTGCGGGGGCAGGGACCGGGCGGGCGGGGTGGTGGGAGCCGCGGCCGGGAAGGGGGCGGGCCGCAGTGGTGCGACGGGGCGGCCGGTGCCCCGTGTCACCGGTCGCAGCACGGTGTCCAGGACGTCGTACTCGAAGACCGCCGAGCCGCTCTCGGCCGCCGTCAGGGGGGCGGGTACCGCCTGCGCGTGCGCGCCCGGCACGGACAGGGCGAGCAGCAGGACGAACGCCCGCAGCCAGGCGTACCTACGGGCGGGGCCGAGGGCGTGCGGTGCGGCGGTGTTCACGGGGGTGATCTCCCCGTGCGGAGTACGTCGTTCATCCCATCGGCGGGGAGAACCGCCCGCTCGGCGTACCCGTCGCCGCCCGGACGGCCGCTACTTGCCGGAGGCCTTCGCGGCCTTCGCCGCCGCCTTCATCTCCTGCTTGTGCGCCCGGACCTTGGTCAGGGACTCGGGGCCGGTGATGTCGGCGACGGAACGGAAGGACTTCGGTTCGCCGTAGGCGCCCGCGGCCTCGCGCCAGCCCTTGGGCTGTACGCCGAGCTGCTTGCCGAGCAGGGCCAGGAAGATCTGGGCCTTCTGTTTGCCGAAGCCGGGCAGGTCGGTGAGCCGCTTCAGGAGCTCCTGGCCGGTCTCCGCGTCCCGCCAGACCGCCTCGGCGTCGCCGTCGTAGTGCTCGACGAGGTACTGGCAGAGCTGCTGGATGCGCTTGGCCATGGAGCCGGGGTAGCGGTGGACGGCCGGTTTGTCGGAGAGGAGGGCTGCGAAAGCCTCGGGGTCGTGGGCCGCGATCTCGTGCGCGTCGAGGTCGGTCGAGTCGAGGCGTTGCGCGATCGTCGCGGGCCCTTTGAACGCCCATTCCATCGGAACCTGCTGGTCGCAGAACATTCGCAAAAGAGGTGATCAATGTTACAATAAGTAACAGGAGATCACCCTATGCAGTCACAACCGAATATCATCCAGCTCGCCCATCGTGGCGATTTCACCGGCCTCAAGTTCGCCGGGCTGGTTCGGTTGTCCTTCGAGATCAACCCCGACCGTGAGCGGTCGGAAGTCCCCCTCTCCGGCGCAGACATCAACAACCGTGAAGAACAAGAGCGGTTGTGTCGCGAGTACGTCGAGTCACGGGGTGGCACGTACATCGGGACGTACGACGAGCCCCACACCTCAGCTTGGAAGAAGAAGCGCATCACGCAGCCTGACGGCTCGTATGCGTACCGGGTCATTCGCCCCGTCTTCGAGGGGATGTTGGGCGACCTCAAGCGCGGCGCCACCAGCACCAAGTTCTTCACGCCGCTCAACGGCTTCTTGCCGCGCACAGAAGTCGACGCTGCCATCGTCTACGACGTCGACCGCTTGACGCGCGACAACCGGCATCTTGAAGACGCCATCGAGACGGTGGAGTTCTTCAATCGCCCGATCATCGACATCACGGGCACGCTCGACCTGCTGAGTGAGAACGGCCGAGATATGGCCCGCGTCATGGTGACGATGGCGGGTAAGCAGTCGGCCGCAACTTCCCGCCGAGTCAAGAACATTCACCGTGCCATGGCCCGTGAGGGTATTCCGGTAGGTGGCACCCGCCCGTTTGGTTGGAAGGCGGACAAGCGCACAGCTGACCCTGAAGAGAAGAAGCTCATTGAAGACGCCGCCCGCGACTTGCTGGATGGTGTCAACGTCAACACTGTACTGAAGCAGTGGAAGAAGAAGGACGTTCGCACGGCACGAGGCAACTTCTGGGTGCGCTCAACCTTCATCCACATGATTACATCGCCGCGCATGGTCGGCTGGCGAGTGCACGGTCCGGAGAATCAGCCGCTTCATGAGCGCTACGCCCGTGATGCAGAAGGTAACCCGATCAAGGCGCAGTACGAGGCTCTGCTGGACGAGAAGATTTGGCGGGCAGTCGTCGACCTCTTGAAGGGGCCGGACCGCCCTGGTGCCGGTGAGTACACCGGAAAACTCAAATACATGTGCTCGGGCATCATCCGCTGTGGCAACTGCGGTACCAAGTTGCGCGGTAACGCCAAGGCGAAGAACAGTCACGAGTATGTCTGTGACGGTTGTCGCAAGGTGACGGGTTCGGGAAGGGCAATCGACAAACTGATCACCGAACTAGTTCTTGCTCGCCTTGAACAAGAACAGTTGGCTGTCCCGGTTGCCAACTGGCCCAAGACAGACGAGCTTGCAGCGCTAGAAGCCTCCAAGGCTGGTTTGCTCGCTCAGTTCAAAGAGAACCCCGACATGGGGGCACACATCTGGCCGGAAGTTCGTAAGCGGGAGATGGAGATTACCAAGCTGACCAGGGAGCGGGCGGCCTATTTGCGCAAGACGGCACGAACGCAGCGACCTAACCTAGTGGAAGTGTGGCCCAGCTTGGAAGTGGAGCAACGGCGCGAGATTTGCGCCGAACAGTTCGAGGCGATCATCTTGAACTCGGCAACCAAGGGTGCGAACCGATTTAACCCGGCTAGGCTTCAGGTGGTCTATCGGCAAGAATTTGCTCAATACGCTTCCGCTGCTTAGGCGTAAGCGGAGGTGCGTCCTTGAGCTGTGACGCCACCCAAGCCTGAATCTCGGCATCAGAAGAAGCGTCGGCCTTAGCGGCTGGCGCTTCTTTCTTGTGCTCTTTCGGTTCTGGTGGGGTGGTTTTGTTGCTCACAGCAAAAATTCAACTTCTTATTGCTTAATTATATCAGTCCTGTTCGACACTTTGAATACTGAAAGGAGTTGTCGGCATGGCATACGTGACACGGCGCGTCAGCGATCTGTCTGGCACCGAAGGTGCAGAGTCCGATTTCGCAGCCCTCACCGTTCGCCGGTACCCGGGCCTTGAAAAGCCCGTTCAGCTGGACGTGACGCCGGAGGAGATCAAGGAACTCAAGGACAACGAGGAAGTTGTCATAGTCGAAGTCAAGCAACCCGGCAGCAACGATTCCGAACTCGTCCACATGCTCCGCGACGACTTCGACGCGCTTGCACCTAAAGACAACATGGCCGCACTACTTGGTCAGGCTCGCGGCACTCGTGGCCGTCGACCTGGAACCAAGGTCAATGGCAACGGCGGCTGAGGCGTAGTCACCAAAAGCCCGTGCTTCTCACTACCACTGCGGTGGTGGGAAGCACGGGCATCTCTCGACACTCAGGGTGTGTGCGTACCCCGTGTGGCGAGCGTGTGGTGACCCCTACGCCTGGACGGTCGTTGACCTCTGTGAACGGGCGACTCAACGCGGGCACAGCTACCCGCAGAAGGGAGGTTCTTCTGATGGAACTCAGCGCAAGGGATATGGAGGTGGTCAGGGTCGTTGGACGCTTCTACCAACTAGCGTCCTCGCATGTAGCGACGCTGCTTTTTCCAGACACGACGGGGACGCCGGTGGATAGGACGCTGGCTCGACTGGTTCGCCTGGAAGCGTTGAACCGGATCGGTCGGCGTGCAACCGGCCCGCAGGGTGGAGCTGGCGCTTACGTGTACCAACTCGGCGCGCGTGGTTGGTGGCTTCTCGGGCGTGAGGGTCGCTACCGACCGTACCGCTCGATTAACCACCACGCGTTGCGGGTGGCAGATGTGTACGTGGACCTCGTGACTGCGGAACGGGCAGGAGGGATCAAGATTCTGCATGCTGAACTGGAGCAACCCATTGGCAACGCTCGGCCAGACCTGACTGTTGAACTCGGACTCGTCCAGCAGCGCCAGAAGACGAGTTACGCGATCGAGGTGGACCTTGGCTCCGAGAAGCCGCGAATCATTACAGCCAAGTGCGCCGCGTACATCGAGGCATTCAAGCGCGGCCTGCGCGACCCGTTCCCGTACGTCCTCTTCCTCGTGCCTGACGAGTGGCGGAAGTCTGAGGTTTCTCGGGTGCTCGGCCGGCTGGCTGAAGGCCGGGAGGTTTTCAGTGTCGGACTGTTCGACGAGCTTGCTGCCGGATTCTTGGTAGCGCCGTGACGTTCAGGTCTGCCTCAGTCTTGCTCGATACTATTGACCAATATATAGGAGGCTTCATAATAGAGCGCAATGAGTAAGCAGCAGGAAGAACTACTAGAACAGATCGACAAGCAGTTTGGTGAGCAGTTCGCGAAGCTCTTTAAGTATTTCGATGACAAGATTGATGCCCTTGATGCAAAGCTCGATACCAAGGCGGATGCCGGACGAACTTACGCATCCTTGGATGCGATTGTGAGCAGACTTGACCGAGATGAAACTGAGCGAGCTGCCGTCACCTCACAGGTTGATCGGCATGAATCGATGCTACAGAAGGTCGCCCGCAAGTTGGGTTTGAACTAGAGGGCTAGCAACCTGGGCGGTCAACTGATATAAGTTACGGCTATGCAGACGCGTCAGGCCATTCAGAACCTTCAAGAGCTCAAGCAGGAAGCTGACACGGAGGGATTGGATCTGAGGAAATCGAGCAAGTTCTCCTCCTGGAAAGGAAGGGTACAATCAGTCCTCACTAGGTCGCTTGGTGCGGATCATCACTTGACTCAGGGGTTTGCAAAGAACCGCTATTCCCTTTCTGTCGCCTCATCTGACACGCCACAGAGTCAATGGGACAAGGCTTTCCTTGGTGGAGTAAATCGCGCTACGGGAATTATTGATGCAGCTATCTTTGAACTTCAGCAGGCTGGCACCAGCGACGACGCGGTGGACGAGACGGCATTTGATCCGGACCTCTGGGCGCATGTGCAGACTCACGTACAGAATGAAGACTGGTCGGCTGTAGCAAGCCAAACAGCGATCTTTGTAGAAGACCGCGTACGTCAATGGTGCGGCGACCCGAAAGGTAAGGACGGACAAACGCTGGTCGGTAAAGGGCTATTCGCCAAGGTCTTCGCTAACGACGGACAGTTCCGACTCGGTAAGGAAGCCGGAGAGTGGGAAGGTTGGCGCGGGCTCGGTATGGGGTTTGCGCAGGCGCTTGGCAATGTCGATCGCCATAACATTCAAAAGCGTACCGACGCAAAACGGTACGCTTTTGGTGTATTGGGTCTCGGCAGCTTGATCCTTACGCAGCTTCGTTATCAGCACGCCGAGGATCTGAACATCGAGAGCTAGAGGTTTGAGCTTGCTGTTTGACGGCTAAGTCGACGGCAACGACACCAAGAACCCAGCTCCTTGTGCATCTCGCCATAACCCTCTTCACCTCTGTTGTACGCTCGTGTACGCAGCAATAATTGGAACTCTTAAGCAGGGTGTCGTGGGTTCGAGCCCCACCTGGCCCTCCACGGAAAAAAGTCGACCACAACAGTGGTGGACTTTTTTCTTTGGTTGTCTTTTGGGTTTGCTTCACGACGGCCTCAAACGTGCTTTGACGGCTAATTTGACGGCTACGGTTGCCGTCATCGCCTTCCGTCGACTTCTCCGCGCTATCAGTTGGTTGACTCAGAACGTCTTGCAGTGCCTCCAACGCATCCCGCTTCACGTCCATGTCAGCGTGCTGGTAAATCTGTTGGGTCACGGAGACGTGGGAGTGGCCGAGGATGAGCTGAACCACTCGGGGCGGTACGCCAAGGCGAAGCATGATGGTCGCGGCCGTGTGGCGCTGATGATGAAGCTTGATGATCCGTACCTCCGCTTCGGTGCAGAGCTGCCGGAACGTCCTGCCGAAGTTGCGCGGGTTCAAGGGTGTTCCGGTCGTTGAGGTGAACACCAAGTCGTGTGCGGACGCCGGCGAGCCTGTCAGGTCGCGAAGAACAACGAGAGCGTCGGCAGCAACCTTGATGAGCGGGAGTCCGCGGCGGCTGGCGTTGGTTTTGAGCGGCCCGACCTCGATCTTGCCCTTGACGTCCTGGAGCTGCTGACGCACGTCGAAGGTGCCTTCCACGAAGTCGATGTCTTGCCAGCGCAGCCCAAGTACCTCGCCCCGGCGCATGCCGTAGAACAGGGCGAGCACGAAGGCTGCGTGTAGTCGGTGATGTCGTGCAGTGGCAAGGAACTGTTGTGCCTCTTCGATGGTCCACGGAATCACCTCGCTGGCCTGCGTCCCCGCACGAGGGAGTTCCACTAGACGTGCGACGTTGCGAGAGATCAGTTCCTCACGCATAGCGCGGCGGAGGGCTGCACTCAAGGTGTTCCGCATCATCTCGATGCGGCGTGACGAGTAGTGGCCTTCTGCGGCCTGCTCGTTGAGGAAGGCTTGGACGGCCTTGACGCTGAGACCGGCGAGGGTGTGGTGGCCGAGCGCAGGCTTGAGGTTCAGGCGACAGATCAGTTCGTACTGCTCGTAGGTCTTCGGGCGCTTGGTTCGCTGAACGACCTCCGCCAACCAGTAGTCCAGGTAGTCACCGAGCTTCCATGACTTGTCTGCGGCCGGAATGCCCTGGTCGTTCTTCGCTTTGGCTTCGGTGAGCTTCTTGTGCGCCTCGGCGCGGGTCGCGCCGTAGACGCGGACCCGCTTGCGCACACCGCTGGTGGTCAGGACGTAGACGGCACCTTCCCAACGCCCGTCCTTGCGCTGGTAGGTCGTGCCTTCGCCGTTGGAGTGACGGCGAGCCATCAGGCTGTGGACTCCTGCTGAAGTTGCTGCACGAGTGCCTGCACGGCCGCGGCGGGGATAAGTCGCCGCCTACCGATCTGGATGGTGGCCAGTCGGCGGGAACGGATCAACTGGTAGAGCGTCCACTTGCTGATCCGCAGTTTCTCCGACGCCTCCTTAACTGTCAGGAGCTCGGGTTCATCGGGATGATGGTTCTGTGGGTGAGTTTCTATATTTCCTCCTATCTGGGGGTTACACCCCACTTTCTATCTTGATGCCTGATTCTGAGTTTGGGCTTGCGTGCTGCTGAGCCTGTCGATGTCCTCGGGCTCCTGGCCCTCGTGGCCGGCTGCGGTAAGACGGTCGGGTTCAACGACACTCGGAGCCGGGGTCAGCTCTTGTCCATCTGCCCAGTCGGCTTGGGTCCGTTGAAGCGGTGAGTCATGCGGAGTGTTGTTCCTGCGATGCCCCGCAGCTCACGGACGAGCTCATCCATCTCGCTCGCGCTGACTCGTAGGTCGGTGTCGGTCTTCGGGTGCCATAGCGCTAGCTCTGCTTCCGACAGATGGTCGGCAAGCCGCAGCACCTCGACGGCGTGAACCAACCGGTTGCGCTCCCAGAGCGCTTTGGACATCCGCTGTTCCAGGTTGACGAGATCCTTGTAAAGCCCGTCGTCCGTACCTCTAGCCGCTCGGGTTTCATCGCAGAGCTTCAGGAGCTGCTGACGTGCCCCACCCACACGTTTCAGGGTGGACGACAGTTGCGACTTGTCATGGCCTCGCGCCACTGTGACGAGGTAGGCCACGCAGTACTCGACGGCCGATGCTTCGACGGTGATCTCTCCGAGAGCCTGAAGGAACTTGTCGTCTGCCATGAGGCCAGCGTGTCAGGAGGCTGCCCCTTGAAGTGAAGCGGTGACGGAGCTGTGACGCGCTGAGATGAACGCCGCGACAGGCGGCCACCGCGGCGTCGGCCTGGTGGTGCGGTTCCATCCTCACGCCGGCGGCGGGGCGAGGTCGCGTGGTTCTTGGGCGTTCACCGTGACGCGGATGAGGCACGGTCATCCCCGTGGCTCTGGGCGGCGTAGATCAGGCGCACCATGTCGCCGTGGAGCTCCCGGAGGGGTAGAGCCCCAGATCTATCCGACATGGAAAGCCATGTGGTCTCACATCTGCGCAACAAGGTTATTGGGCAGTGCCTACGCTCAACGCTTTTGATTATGAATTATGCTTCTGGTTCGTCAAGCTATCTGAGCGCTTTGCAGGGGACGAGGCCGTAGGTGGCGGCTCATCCCCTTGCAAGACCCGAGGGACTAAGTGAGAGTGTACGGAGTCTGATCACTTGCCTGGCTGTGGCGCTCCACGCTTGTTACACGGACTATGAGCTTTCCTCCCGAGCAACAAACACCCACGCTGCCGCCAGGAACAGGAATTTCTTCGGCGACAACACCGTTCTTGTCGGCCCGGTAGACGTGTTCACCGTTGTAAGGGCCTTCGAACTTCGTGAGGCCAGTTCCCTTGTCGAACTCGATTTTCACGTCTTCGTTGGGGAGGAATCCAGTGGCCCGGACCTTGATGTCTGTGCTTCCCCCAAGGCCCGACGATGGGTTGATGGAGATTTGCGGCCGGGTTGTCGGGCTGGACGAGGGGGGCAAGGGTGGTCCATCAGGCGTGACTAATACGGACGCGCTGACAGGTGCGGAAGGACTCGGCGATTTCTTGTCCTCGGGCTCATCTTCCCTAATAAAGATGGGGGCGGCTGCAATAAGGGCAGCCACGATGACAGCGCCTGCACCGATGGCAGCCACAATAATTGCTATTTTTGAGCCCCCAGGAGGTTCCTGGGATGACGCCGAGCCGGGAGGGTCCGGCCGTCGAGTCTGTGTTGTGGCCTGGCCGCCAGATGAAACCGGAATGTCTTGAAAAGAGGCGGCGGCCTCGTGCTGGTGGGGTGTTGCGTTGAGCTGGATGGCTGGGAAGTCGCTCAGCACCTGAGCCCAGATCTTGTTCCTGCCGTCGACCATGCGACCAGCGCTTAGTTGCCTGTTGACGTCCTTCCAAAAGGAACCGGCAGTGGTGAAGGCAGCTGACGAAGGAGCATGGTCGCTGGGGAACCCTGCCGCATCGAGCAGCTGCATCGCATCTACATGAGTGCGGTATTTCTGGCAGATCTGCGCCAGCTCCGCTCGGCTGAAGCTCTCTTGCACTTGATCCTCTTGTCGATCCCGCCACGCGGTGAGGCGGACGGCCTGTCGGTACACGAACATGGCACAGCGTGAAAATGATCTTCAAGCCGCGCCAGATACCCCGTGGGGGCAAGTTACAGAACTTCCGCCGTTCAGACGTCGAGATCGTGAATTTCCCTTTTTGATCATGACTTTTGGCATATGTCTTCTCTATGGATGCCGCAGAAAGATATTAATTGCCGCAATAGATCCATATTAGATAGTTATGTTCTACATGCCGAATATGTCGGATGCTGAACTGGCTACGTGGGAGGGCGAGGAGGCCGGCTCGTAGCTCGATCAAGGTAGAAAAGTAAAAACCCTGCCGCTGGATGCGGCAGGGTGAATGTTTGGTGGCTCAGGTCACAGTGCTAATAGCACGGCCCATCTTGCCAACCAGCGGAGATATCTGGCCTGCTCATGAGCCAGCCATATGGAGTTGGGTCCTCGAAGAAGGGTTCAACTCCAGTACAAGCAACTTTGGTTCCGTCGGTCATGTAAGACCAACTTGAGTCGTCTCCCGATCCGATGCTCTTGCGATACACCCCTTGGCTTTCTTCACCAGGATTCCAGACGGTCACGCGACCGTAGATGAAATCTTTACCGAAGATCAGGGTTGTTCGCTTGAGTTCTGTGAGCGCCGTGTAGCGGCCCCAGTTAGCTGCACACGAAGGTGAGTAACGCAGTTCAAGCGTTCCTACCTCATCGTCTCCATACGTGATGGCTTGGCGGCCAACTGTGATGGCGTCACCGTCGCAGAGTCCTTGTGGATTCTTGCCCGTACAGTCGGAGCCGTAACAGCCCCCAGTTTCGGCGTCGGCCGTAGCCGGAACGCCAAATAGCAACGTGGCAGAGGTAACTCCCACCACGATTGCCTTTTTCAGTCTTCTCAACTCACCCCTCCAAGGTGAAAGTATTGAAGCTTGCCTTTTGAGTTTTGCAACTTTTTGCAATTAGGTCAAGGATAAGTTAAAATTCTCCTGTATGGAAAATTTGAAATTACCTGCCCTGGTTGGCCTTGGAGTCGCTGCTGCTATTGCTTTGTTTGAGGCTGTCGTAATGCTAATTGGTGTCCGACAGGCATCAGGAAGCCCAATTGGCTTCATGCTTTCACTCGTACTGCCCGTTGCTGCGGGTTCGTTCATGGTCGGTAGGTTTAACTTTAAGGCCGGAGCTGAAATTGGCATATTTGTAGTTCTGCTTTCTCTCGGGCTCATCGGATATATCCATTTGATCTCCAATGTGTTCGTGCGCGGGGCGGCCTTTTTCTTGCTCTACTCCGTCGCTTTTTCCTTAGGTGCACATCTGTTGGAGGTCCGAGTGCTCACTCCAAAACGCAGGTGGGTGATATTCTCAAGTCTTGTTGTCGCCGTGGTTGTGTTGCAGATCGGCGTCAATTTCGCAACGCGTCTGGTATTTTCAAACGCTAGCTGATTGTGCCATTATAAGAGTTCACCCTCCAAGGTGACCCGGCCGCTTTTTCTTGCGGCCGGGTTTTTACTTCTACCACCCCCGCACCCCAGCATCTAACTCGTGATAGAGATTCGTCATGGCAGTGATGCCCACACCAAGCTCTCGGAGCGACTCCTTGATGTGCTCTCGAACCTGCTCGACAGTCTGAGTAATGGTGTCGCTGCTCATCGAGTCGCTCGACATCGGCCAGAGCCGTTCAGCCTGATTAGCTAGATGAGTCAGTTCACCGAACGTGGCATGCGCATACGCCTCGGCCTCCAGAATGAATCGCTGGAGGTCCGGTAGATCGGGAGCCATCAAGGTGTCCATTCCTGCGACCCGACGCGCGGTCGCTGCGGTGCGGGTGGCTCGGGTGCAGTTGTCCGCTGGGTAATCTCAGCCAGCACCTCGTCACGTGGACGGCCGTAGCGGTTGGTGGCTCGTTCCCACGCTTGGTCGGCCAGACCAAAGCCCGCGAAGGGCTGGGCAGTCCGGCCGGTCATGGGTGGGCTCACCCCGTCCCCGGTGACCAGGCGGGTGATCACCTCGTACGCGCCGAGGTTCATGAAGTCCTCCTCGGTGACGGCCTTGCCGAACTCTCGGGAGAAGGCGTACGCGTCATCGCGGGTGGTCTGGAAGACCACCTTGCTGCGGGCGTTCGCCATGACGGCCGCCCGCATCTCGCGCGGTAGCTGGTCGAGGTGCTGGTGAGCGAGCACCATCCCGAGCCCGAACCCCCGAGCTTGGGCGAGCATCGACTCAGGGGAGATCGGGAGCTGCAAGAAGTCCTGGAACTCATCGACGTACAGGAAGGTCGGTTGTCGTCCGCGACCCTGGCGTACGGCTTGCCACAGGGCGTTGATGAGCAGCGTCCCGGTGAGACTTGCGGTTTCTTGCCCGAGGCCGGCGAGGTTGACCAGCAGAATCTTGTTCTGCTCGATTACGTCGCGCATCTGGAAGCTTGAGTGTGTTTGACCAATAATGTTCCGAATTTCAGGACGTGCGTTCAACTGCCAGATGCGGTCGAGCACCGGTTGAACGACTCGCTCCTGTTGTGGCCGCGGCAGGGCGTTGAACCGATCCCAGAAGTGACGCAGCTCAGGCTCCTTGAGCTCTCGGATCAAGGCGTCACGCCAGCGCTGTTCACCGGGGCTGCGCGGTGCAAGTAGAGCGGTCAGGTCTACGAAGGTGTGGCCGGCTCGACTGGTCAGCGTCGACAGCCCGAAGTACAGAACCTCCCTTGTGTAGACGCCCCTTGTCTCCCGGTACAGGTACTCGAAGAGCCCCCCGATCTCCTCGACGACGGCGCGCGGGTTGGTCTGGTCGAGCACGTTGAAGCCCACCGGGCGGGATGAATCGGTGACATCGAGCACCACCAGGTCGTCAAGCCGGTGCTCCGGTACTGCGTCGAGTACTGCACGGTGGAGGTCACCCTTACTTTCGATGACCACCACGCCGTACCCCGCCGAGATGTCTTGGGCGGCGAGGTTTGCCAACAAGGTCGTCTTGCCCACGCCGGTTGGCCCGATGACATGCAAGTGCTTCAGACCATCCGTCGCGCTGGTGGCCAACGGGCGTTCGGAGCCTGGGAAGTTGGAGAAGGCGAGCACGCGTCCCGCACGCGGTACAGAACCCGAGGGCGGAAGCTGACGAGTCCGGCCAGCAGGTAGACCGGCGACATGTGGCGCACCGAGCGGCCATGCAAGAAGACCGGCTAGTTCCGTTGCAGCGAGCTGGGCAGGAAAGGCGAGGGGAGCACGAGCGCCGGCCAGGTCGTCCCGAAGCCGTCCACTCAACCGACGGCGCGGACGGAACCGAGTCGTCGCGCTCCTGGTGCTCGCAAGCGCGGTGGTGATCCGGCCGACCAGGTGCTCGGCGCGAGTATCGGTCTTGGCCTTCGACGCGATACGCAGAGCAGCGAGGAAGTTGGCCTCACTCAGCTTCTTGCGCTGTTCCTCGATGTCCTCGGCGGCGAAGGACACGGCGAGCTCGCCGAGAAGTCGCGTCGTCTTGGCCCTCGTGGCCGGCGGGGCTTTGGTCGGGGGTCTTTTAGGGACAGCCGCGGTGACGACCAATTGCGTCAGGACTGCCTCGCCGGGGCCGAGCTGCTGGACGCTCGCGAGCAACGTGGCCGCGAGGTTCGCAGGCTTCGGGATGTTCAGTAGCCGATCCGGTGAGGTCTGGCCTAGCTCAACTACCCAGCTCCACTCGTGCGTTGGTGGAGTCTCCTCGGGTGTGACCACCGTGCCGGGCAGCAAGGTGCGCAGTTCACTGGCGATCAGGTCGGCGTGCGCTGCGGGAGCCCTCAACCGATAGGAGATGCCACGTTCGGTGGCGAGGAGTTCAAAGGCGAGCGTGTTGACCCCAAAGACGCCGAACGCGCCCGTGCGCAGCGTGCCGCTAATCGCTTGGAGCCACGAGGTAACTTGCTCGGCCGTCAGGTCGGGCGGAAATAGGAGCGTGTACGCGCGGCGGCTGTCGTCTCGTGCCGCCTGCTTATTTTGTCGCATGTACCACAATCCAGCTAAGACCAGTAGGGGTGTTGCAAAGGCGAGCAACACAAAGGGGCTCATACTGAGAATTTTCGTATGAGCCCCTGAGTTTTTGCTGCTTACCGACGTCGGTAGACCAAGATGCCGAAGATGGTTACCAGCACAAGCAGAGTCGCTGCGGCGCCGATGATGTATGGAATGACTGGTTCAAGCGACCACCACAGAACCCGGATGCCTAACGCGAACCCGATGACCAACACAAGGTAGTGGCGAGCCTTGCGCACGGGCTTACCGCTTCTTCAGCCGGTCAATGTCCCGTTGCGCCCTTCGCCGGAACTCGGTGATGTCCGTGATGGTGGCGTACAGCTCCGAGGCCGTTTCGCTGAATCGCACGGCCGCCCGGTCGCGCTGCCACTGCCAGGCTCGGCCTCCGAAGAAAGCCAAGACCAGCAGCAGGAGGATGGTGACGCTGTTCATCTCTACTGCCAGTCGTTGTTGAAGTTGGCGACGCTTCGAGCGATGCCCTGCACTGTGATGTTGACGATCAGGGCGATGGCTTCGGCCGCATCGGGGTTGGCCTGCTCGGCCTGGTGCTGGATGGCCTTGATGTAGCCGACTTCCTGGATGGCGAACTCGCCGACCATGGCCTTGGACTGGACTCGGCTCTGCTCGATCTTGGTGTAGTCCGCGATGCGGCTAATGTCGCGCCGTGTGCGAGCAGAGGGGGTGGATCTTGCCTGTCCCCTCGGCACGATCTCGTATGACATGAAGGTTCCTTCCGACTTCCCATGCGACTGCTGGCACCTTGCGCCGTAGTCGTTCTGGGCTTGCGGTGAGGAGCTTGGAGTCTGCCGAGACAGGTCGCCAATCGGCGGGGGAAAACTGCCCACTCTTGCGATTGTGTGACTAGGCGGGAGGTGGGCACGGTTGTCGATACGGTTCGGTCATGGACACCAGAGAGCGCTACCAGCCGAACCAATACGAAGGGCTGCGGGAAGTCCTTAAGAAAGTTCGCCTCAAATATTCGCCAGGCTCTTTTCGAGGAGAGACGGAACTCAAGCGAGTAGTTGGCTATCTGAACGCGGGATTGAGTCTGCTCTTTGGGGATGGAAAAGAGGTGCCGGTAGCTCCCCATAAATTCTCAGTCGAGGCTTTGACCAAGAAGGCGCAAATTGATACGGGAACTGGATCGCCAACCGACTTCTATATCCTATGGAGGGGTGTCGATGATTGCGCAGTCGATATCCTTCACTATTCGGTATGGGTGGGTCATTGGAAAGCTCATTTTAAAGTCGCTTCAGACGGGAAATCGACCCTGTCGAAGCCAGGAAGCGGGCTGTCTCATGCCATCCACGAGGTTGCATACAACGATTTTTGCGTCAGTATCAAAAGTGCTCAGATTTCCCTAATTTCTAGTTGTTTTGTCGCTGGGAACCCTGATGTTGGGGAGGCGGCTAGTCGGGTGTATGCCGAGATTCATAGGAACTGGAAAGAGGTGTACTCGTCTATCCTTAAACTCCATAGACTCCGGCTTCGTGACGGAATGAAAATTGGTCAGCTTACAGACATCCTTACTGCACAAGCGGATGGTCTTGTAGCTCTCATGAAGTCCAATCCGAATGCTCGTGTCGTTGACCACGAGAAGCGCCGGACTCTGCTTGGCTATGCAATCCTCGCGATTGTTGCCGGAGCTGTAGAGAAAAACGACCCACAGAAACCGGAGACCTCTGTTGTCTCCATTGTGGATGGTCTCTTGCGGTAAAAATAGCTATTGACCTTGATGTGCATTTCATTCTTAATGGGGGCAAGCTATCTAGCCCCTGGAGGAAAAATGCGCATCGTAATCATCGATGATGATGGTAACAAGAGTGAGTACGTCACTGAGGCCACCGAGACTCATTATGCGCTTCTAGAGGCAAGTTGCGCCCTCGAAATCATGCCTGACGTCGATAGGGACGCGGCTCCCGAGTGGTTTGACAGGCGGCTTAAGGAAGCTCTTGAGCTTAAAAAGGCTCACTACGACAGTCGAAGGAGCCATGAGGCGTTCAAGTGTGACTATCCAATTCCTCATGTCCATTGTCGAACCTGCCAGTCCTGCACCCCTCTGGTAGAGGCAATGTAACGACTCTGGCCCCGTGACATAATGTCACGGGGTTTTAAACATCATCTATCTCGTTGAAGGGATCTAACATGCGCTACGAGCACAACCTGCAAGCAAAGCTCAAGCAGAAGTACGGCCTCGTCTACGGAGCCCATCACGATGCGTACAAGCACGAGATTCGGTACCTTCGCGACTTCATCCAGAAGTCTCCGGCTCTCCGAGCTATCACCGAAACGCTCGAAAATTCCAACACCGAAATTAATCCCGCTGAATGGGTTCGCGACAATTTTCGTACGCGCAGCTTTTCTTGGCCTGACACCGAGTCGGGACGGGCAAAAATTATCTGGTGGTTCATTCAACGATGGGCAGACGGGGCAGACCCTTTTGGTGTTGCCCAATCCTTCTCAGTTAGCAAATATCTCGATGTCATCCTTCGTGAGATGACGGAGCAGACGGTTCGGCCGTTTGTTGAGTACCTCATGGAGCAACTCGGCTCCGCGAGCGAAGTGCTCTACATGCTCGAACGCTTCGCACGGCGTCTTGAGTGGTTCGACCAGGCTGAGCTGTACGCGAAGTACGGAGCTGACACCAAGCACGGCGAAGACACCTACGACACCCACCTGCGTAAGTTCCTCTTTGACCAGGGCATCGACTATCCGTTCTCGCAACCGAAGTCCGCTTCAGGGCAAGTGGACGTTGTCTCAGGGCTGGACGGAGACGACCCGTTGGTCTGCGAGGTCAAGCTGTACGACACCTCAAGGAAGGGCTACGGAGTTCCGTACGTAGCCAAGGGCTTCCGCCAAGCACTCGACTACGCGCATGACTACAGCAAGAGCGTTGCGTACCTGGTGACGTTCAACTTGAGTGACCAAGGGCTCCAGATGCCGACGGATGAGGTGACGAAGCCCTGGCCGCCTCGACTTCACGTTGATGGCGTCACCGTTTACTTGGTGACCGTCAACGCCAAGCCACTTCCGTCGGCGAGCAAGCGGGGGAAGGCAAGTCCGCGAGTCGTGACGCGGGATGAACTGGTGAACCCGCACGAGGACGAGGCGAGCGAAGGCTGACGCGCGACGAAGAGCACCCTGCACTGGATGAGTGCAGGGTGCTCTCTTGCTTGATCGAGCCGACCAACCGTCAGCCGGCCTCGCTTACGGGGCTCCTCCGCCCATGGGTCACCTCCTCCGCTCGAAGGTCGTCACCATCAGGCGGTCAAGCAGTGCTTGACGCGCCTGAAGTTCAACCGGCCCCCATGGGGCTCGGATGCCTGCGGGCAACAAGAGGGGACGGTGCGGAGGGTCAGAAGGCGGCGGCTCTGTAGACCCCAGGGCAAGTTCCGCCCACACGACCTTGCCGCCAACGTGCGGGCGGTAGACGTCCCACTTCTCGGCGAGAGCCTCGACCAGCAACAACCCTCGGCCACTGGTGGCGTTGAAGTCGGGGTTCTGGCGCACTGGCGTCTCTGGTGTGCGATCCCAGACCTCGGCGAAGAGCGTTCCGTGTACGACTTGCAGCTGCACGCCGATGACGTGCTCTTCCTTGATCTGCCACGGCTTCGGGTCGGGGTCGGTGATGCCGCTGGCCTGGATCGCGTTCGTGACCAGCTCGCTCATGATGAGCGTCGCCGACTCCTCCTGATCCAAGAGGTTCCAGCGGTTCAACGTGAAACGGACGAACGTCCGGGAGTGGCCGACTGCCGTAGGAACGGCGGTCAACCGAAGCGACGCCGCGAGCAGTGGAATGGGGCGCACGATGTCGGCATGGTTCATGACGCGTTGCTCCTTGGCATCGAGGAGCCCTGAACCACCCAAAGACGAGCGCCGATCTCGCGTTCAATGTGGTCGCGCATGGCAGCTTGCAGACCAGGCAGGCGAGCGAAGTGCCACAGGGACGGCACGATGACGTGGCGGACGTCAGTGCTCTTGAGTGCGTCGGTCAGCGCGAAGAACGCCGACTCCTCGTCGGCGCGGAGCCGTTCGATAAAAAGTCGCTCCAGCGTGAAGCCCTCGCGAGTTGCATGTCTGGCCAACTCCGCTTTGATTGCCTCGTTTTCGTCCTTGTCGTCGTCGCGGGCGAGCTGCCGCATGTAACCGAACATGTTGGGGGTCATCCGTCCTCCGGGGGCTGAGGAACGGTTGGCGAGCAGTGGCACGGGGGTTCCGACTGCCCGCCAACACGCCACCCAGAGAAGCGGTTTGACCTGGGAAAACACCACAGCAAACGTGCTGCACGAATGTCGCATCCGTGACGCATTCACCGGTCTGGCCTGCACAGATGACCCACTGGCCGCTACGGTAGAGACTCGCCCCGTAACGGAGGGATGGGCGATGGCAGCGAGACGTATAGGCCTCGCCAGGCGCCGGAAATCAGCAGGCTTCACCCAAGAGGGACTAGCTGAGCATCTAGGCGTCGAGCGGTCAACGGTAGGTCGCTGGGAAAGCGCCGACACGGAGCCTCAAGCGTATATACGGCCAAAACTGGCACGGGCGCTCAAGGTTGGTCGCGACGAACTACAGGCGCTCCTCGAAGACATCACAGTCACGGACACCAAGCCCAGCGACCGCATGAGTTATGTTCTCGAAAACCCAGCGTCCGCGGACCTGGTGGTGGTTGCCTACCTTCACGAGCGCCTGCGGCAACTGGATGAGTCGTACGACCAACAGTCTTCGACCAGTCTCCTTGGTACGGCCGGTCAGCTGCACGGGCAGGTTCGCTACCTCCGTGAGAACGCCAGGAACCCTCGTGTACGCCGAGCGCTGTACGAAGTCGAGGCCGATTCGGCAACCTTTCTCGGCCAGTTGGCCTGGGATGCTTCCCAACGCCGCGACCATGCCGCACCACTTGGGTACTTCGAGGAAGTGGTGGCGGCAGCAAGACACGCTCGTGATCCGTCCACCGAGTCGTACGCCACCCTCCGCATGAGCTTCGTCGCCCTGTACGGCGAGAAGAACGCGGAGCGCGGGGTCATGCTCGCCGAGCGGGCAGTCGAGGCGGCCCGGTTGGTCAGCCCGTCGCTGACGGGCTTGAGTCTTCTTCACGTCGCCGAGGGGCACGCCATGACCGGCGCGCTCAAGGAGTGCGAGGAGGCCCTGAAGAAGGCCGAGGCTCAGTTCGATCGTGTGCACTCGGATGATCTGGCCGCGCCCTACTACACGGTGAACGAGTACAACCGGCTGGCGGGCTCCTGCTACTTGGCTCTCGACCTCCCAGAGCGGGCCGAACCGATCCTCCGCATGACTTCCCGGGCGCTGGCCGCCAAGAAGAAGAGTCAGGCCATCGCGCTCGGCAACCTGACATTGGCGCTCATCCGTCAAGGGAAGCTCGACGAAGCCGCTGCGACCATGCACCGCACCATTGATGCCGTCGAGCTGACTCGTGGCGGAGGTGGTCTTAATCTGGCCTTCTCTGCCGGGCGCGAGCTGCGGCAGTGGAGGTCGGAGCCGTGGGCGCAGGAGATTAATGATCGTCTGCTCGCCCTGATGTAGATGGGTGGGGCGTGACAGACATCGACCAGGCCAAGCAGGCCGTACGCGAGCGGGTATGGCAGCGACTGATTGACGGTGGCGGCGCCCCGGCCGACTCGTACGGGAAGATCCCCGGGTTCTACGGCTCGGAGGCGACGGCGGAACAACTTGCCGGTCTGGATGAGTGGCGGGCAGCGACCACCATCAAGGCCAACCCCGACTGGGCGCAGCTTCCTGTGCGCGTCCGTGCCCTGAAGGAGGGCAAGCGCGTTTACATGGCCGTGCCGAAGATGGCCAGCGTCCAACCGTTCTACCTGCTCGACCCTGAGGCGCTGAGCATCCCACCCGAGGAGGCCGCCGAGAAGAAGGGCGCGGCTCGGGTCGCTCGACGTGTCAGCGTAGATGAGGTGCAACCCATCGACATCGTGGTCTGCGGCAGTGTCGCCGTGAACCGCTCCGGTGCTCGCATCGGCAAGGGTGCCGGGTACTCCGACCTTGAAGTGGCGCTTCTTATCGAAGCCGGCCTCGTCACCGAGAAGACGGTCATCGTCGCGCCAGTGCACCAACTTCAGGTCATCGAGGACGAGATCCCCGAGACCGATCACGATTTCAGCGTGGACTACATCGTCACGCCCGACGAGGTGATCCCGTGCCCCAACCGCCGCCGTCCGCGCGGGTTGGTGTGGGCAGATCTAACGCCCGAGAAGATCGCGGCAATCCCGGTACTGGCGCAGCGTCGGCCGTCGTAGGCGCCTGGCACGCCTGATGGCCTGTCACATGGTCGCTGACCTGCGCGTTTGGCCCGCTCAGGCACCCTGTCGGGGGCTACTCAACAGGGGTAGACTGTCCCTGTCCGCACCACCTCGTATGCGAATGTGCTGGTCCAGCAGCATTCCGGTCAGCGCGGCGAGCGGGCTGCGGCCGAGGAGTGCGTCGGCCTCGGGGTCCTGGGCGAGGTGGAGAGTGACGTCCATGGGTCGATCATGCCCCGATCGGTGCCGGGTTGCCCGGTCGGCCGTTCGTCACGGCCGCCAGTTGCCCAGGCGCGGTCGGCGGTCGTACGGAAGGGGTTCGTGGCAGGGCCCGTGGTCGTCCTGCCCGAGATCGACCTGCCTGACGTGTATCTGCCCCAGAAGCGCGCCCAGCTGGCCTTTCTTCCCCGGGAGGTAGTTTTTCCCGGGTGACCCCGACCTCAGGACATCCGACGCCCGCCGATCTGATCGCCCACTACGGGCTGGAGCCGATCCCGCGTGAGGGCGGGCTGTTCCGGCGTACGTGGGCAGGACCCGAACGCGCCGACGGGCGGCCGGAGGGCTCGGCGATCGTCGCGCTGCTCACCTCCGCGCCCGGCGACTTCTCCGCGCTCCACCGGCTGCCGTCGGACGAGGTCTGGCACTTCTACCTCGGCGATCCGCTGGAGATGCTCCTCCTCGCACCGGACGGGACCTCTCGGACGGTGGTGCTCGGGCCCGGTCTTCTGGACGGTCAGGAGGTCCAGCTCACCGTGCCCGCCGGTACCTGGATGGGTGCGCGGGTCGTCGCGGGCGGCGCGTGGACGTTCTTCGGGTGCACCATGGCGCCCGGGTTCACCTTCGAGACGTACGAGCACGGGGACGCCGTCGAGCTGGCCGCGCGTTATCCGGCCGAGGCGGCCCGTATTGAGGGACTGTGTCGCCCATGAGCGCTGTGGGTCTTCTTGCCGGTCAGGTCGCCCTTGTCACCGGGGCCGGTGGCGGTATCGGGCGTGGGATTGCTTTGCGGTTCGCGGCGGAGGGGGCCGCCGTCGCGCTGCACTGCCGGACGTCCGACGAGGGTGCGCAAGAAGTGGCGGCGCGGGTACGGGAGTTGGGCGGGGAGGCCGTCGTACTGCGGGCCGATCTCGCCGTCGAGGACGAGTGCCGGCGGGTGGTGCGAGAGGCCGCCGAGTGGGGTGGCGGGCGGCTCGACGCGCTGGTCAACAACGCGGGCGTGCAGCCGGTCCAGGAGCTGGCCGGGATGACGGTCGCGGACTGGCGGGCCGTCGTCGACACGAACGTGCTCAGCGTCTTCGCCTGTACGCAGGCCGCCGCCGAGATCATGCGGGAAAAGGAGGGAGGGGGCGGGGGCAGTGTTACGCACGTCGCTTCCATCGAGGCCGCGCATCCGGCGTCCGGGCACGCCCACTACTGCGCCTCGAAGGCGGCGGTGGTGATGCACGCCCGGTCGGCGGCCCTGGAGTACGGGCCGTACGGCATCCGGGTCAACACCGTCTCGCCCGGGCTCGTCGACCGGGAGGGGCTGGCGGAGGCCTGGCCGGACGGGGTGCGGCGGTTCCAACAGGCGGCGCCTGTCGGGAGGTTGGGGCGGGCCGAGGACATCGGCGACGCGTGCGTGTTCCTCGCCTCGCGGCTCGCGTCCTGGGTCAGCGGCCATGACCTGGTCGTCGACGGAGGGGTGTCCGCCCGGCCCACGTGGTGAAGGCCACGGCGAATCCCGTGCCGGCGCGGTGAGCGGGGCGTCAGGATCGTCCGTACGTATACGAGAGCCGGAATGTCCCGGAGACGGAGAAGGTACGTGGGCCGACTACGGAACGAAGGGCGCGATGACCGACGAGCCGCGGGAGGTGAGCACCCAGGAGCCGGCAGAAGGGGATTTCAAAGGCTGGTGCTGCTGGGCACCGTGCTGGTCCTGCTCCTCCTCGTCGGCGGGGCGGGTACCGCGTCCGCGCACGCCGCTCTCCGGGACACCGACCCCCGGGACGGCAGCGTCCTCGACTCCGCGCCCCGACAGGTCACCCTGAGCTTCACCGAGGCCGTCGGTCTGCTCGACGACTCCTTCCGCGCCTTCGACCCCGACGGCCGACGCGTGAGCACCGGCGAGGCCGAGCATGCGGACGGGCGTTCCGACGCGGTGCGCGTGAGCCTGCCCGAGGGTCTCGGCGAGGGCACGTTCACCGTGGCCTGGCGGGTCGTCTCGGCGGACAGCCACCCCATCTCGGGCGCCTTCACCTTCTCCATCGGCGAGCCCTCCGCGACCACGGCCACCGTCGACACCGGCCCCGCCGAGAACGCGGCGACCACTGCCCTCTACGACATCGTCCGCTACCTCGCGTACGCGGCCCTGGCGCTGCTCATCGGCACCGTCGTCTTCGTCCTCCTCTGCCGCCCGGCGACCGTGGACCCCCTGCGCAAGCTGGTCCTGGCGGGCTGGTGGACCCTCCTCGCGTCCTCCGTCGCGCTGCTCCTGCTGCGCGGCCCGTACGAGGCGGGCACCTCCCCGGCCACGGCCTTCGACCTCTCCACCCTGGAACGGACCACGACCGGCAGGCCGGGCCTGGCACTTCTGGCCCGGGTGGCCCTGCTGGCGGCAACGGCCGTGTTCCTCCGGGTGCTCGTCCGGGTACGGCAGCGCGGCGACCGCGAGAAACCGGCACTCCTCGCCGCCGGGGGCGTGCTCGCCGTCGGCCTCTCGCTGACCTGGGCCGCCGCCGAGCACGCGTCCGCCGGCATCCAGGTGCCGGTGGCGATGACGTCCTCCGTGCTGCATCTGCTCGCCATGTCCGCCTGGCTGGGCGGCCTCGCGGCCCTGCTCACCAGCCTCCAGGCGGCGCAGCCGCTCCCGGCGGCCACCGTCGCCCGCTTCTCCCGGCTGGCCTTCGCCTCGGTGAGTGTCCTGACGGTCACCGGCGTCTACCAGTCCTGGCGCGGCCTCGGCTCCTGGGACGCGTTCACCGGCACGTCGTACGGTCGCATCCTGATCGCCAAGGTGGGCGCGGTGGTGTTGTTGCTGGTGGCGGCGGGGTACTCGCGCCGGTGGACGGGGCGGCTGCTGCTGGCGGAGGCGACGTCGGAGGTGAAGGTTGCGGAGCAGGTGCCGGTGCGGGTGCCGGTCGGTGGATCGGCGCCGGGGGACGGGAGCACCGACGACGCTCCCGACGACGTACGCCCGGACACGTCCCCCTCTCCGTCCTCCTCCTCTCCCTCCTACCGGCGTCGGCTGCGCCGGTCCGTGCTGGCCGAAGTGACCGTCGGGGTCGCGGTGTTGGTGATCACCACCGTGCTGACGACCACCCTGCCGGGCCGGTCCGCCGCCGAGGCGGCGGAGGCGGCGAAGGACGCGCCCGTGCCCGGGGTGATCAGCGCGTCCACGACGACGGTCCCCTTCGACGTCGGTACGCCGGGCGGGCACGGCAAGGTGCAGGTCACCCTCGAACCCGGCCGGGTCGGCGAGAACACCGTGCAGGCCGTGGTGTTCGGCCCCGACGACGGCTTCGCGATCGTCCCCGAGCTGCGCCTCGCGTTCTCCCTGCCCAGCAAGGACATCGGTCCGCTCAACGCCGAACTCACCGACCAGGGCGGCTACTGGGGCACCAACAACCTCAACCTGCCCATCGCCGGCACCTGGACGATGAAGGTGACGGTCCGGGTCTCGGAGGTGGATCAGGTGAGTGTGTCGCGGAAGGTGAAGATCGGGCAGTGACCTGGTCTACCCGGCTGCTCTGACCCGGCTGCTGTGCGAGGTGGTCGGCGAGGGCCGCGACCGACGCCAGGATCTCCGCCGGAGGGCGGGACAGGTCGACGGCGTGGGCGGTGAGGGTGATGCCCGCGTTGCGGATCGCGTGGGGGACGGGGGCGTCGCCCCGCTGGGCCGCGTAGACGAGGTGGCCGTGCGGGATCGCCAACGCCGTGCAGTAGCCGAGCAGTTGGTACAGGTTGTCGGTGGACGGTGTGCTGGCACCGAGGTCCTTGTACTTGGCGTCGACGACGGTCAGCGGGCGTCCGGCGCGGTAGAGGACCAGGTCGGGTCTGATCCGGACGCGGGCGCCGACGTCCAGGCGGTGATGCCGTTCCTGGGGTTCGACGCGTACCCGGTGGGGGCGCAGGGCGGCGGTCAGGGTGTCGGTGAGGAACCGCTCGAAGACCGTGGCCAGGTCGAGGACGAAGCCGTCGGTCGTCACGGGGGTGGGCCCGTGCGGGGTGAGGGTGCGGTCGGTGAGGATCAGCTCCGCGAGGCGCAGGACCGGCGCGTAACGGGAGTTGAGGCGGGTCGGCGTCCAGACGGGGAGCGGGGTGCCGGGGCGCAGGGGCGTGACCTCGGGGAGGCGGGCGGCGAGGTGGCGCAGGGTGCGGCGGGTCGTGTCCGTGACCCCGGGGAGGTGTTCGAGGCGGTGCAGGGCGGCGAGCAGGACGCGGTTCTCGGGGATGTCGGCGGTGAAGTCGTCGTAGCGGACGGCCACGGGGAGCGGAAGTCCGGTGCGGCGCAGCTGCTCGGCGGTGCGGATGCGGCCGCGTACGACGGGGAGTTCGTCGTCGGTGACGCGGTAGCCGTGCAGGACGCCCGGGTCGAGGGCGCGTCGGGCGGCGCGGGCGTAGGCGTCGGCGAGGGCGGGGAGCAGGTCGTCGTCGGATGCCGATGCGGTGACCTGCTGGTCCCGCCAGGGGGTGCCCGGGGCGTAGGTGAGGAGGAACAGCAGCTGGGCGACGGGGAGTTTGGGGTCGATGTGGAGTTCGACGGCGCCGTCTCCGCGTCCGAGGCGCACCAGGCCGACGCGTTCGAGGCCGGAGACACGCCACCGTCCGCCGGGGCCGGGGACGGGGGTGAGCCGGACGAGGCGCGGGCTGTTGATCAGCGTGGCGACCTGGGCGGGGTGCAGGGCGACTTCGACGCCCGGGCCGGTCTCGGTGAGGCGGATGGGTTCGGGGCCGGTGCTGAGGGCCACCGGGTCACTCGCCCTCGGCGACGACGGCCTGGAGGGCGTCGAGTCCGTACTCCTCCTCCACATCGACACCCGTGCCGTACAGCTGGTCCTCCAGGAGGGGCAGGATCTGGGTGCTCCAGATCAGTTCCAGGCCTTCGGGGTCCGCAGCCTGATGGTTCATCAGGTACGACGGTCCGATCGCCCGATCCGGGTCGGCGAGGCGGGAGTTGAGGGCATCGAGGAGGTCGGCCGGGCGCCCGGGCAGGTCGTGACGGTCCAGCCAGCGTCGCAGCAGACCGGCGACGGGCGGGCGGTCCGGGGAGAGCCGGCGGAAGGCGAAGCGGCGGCGCATGGCCGCGTCCACGAGGGCGATGGAACGGTCGGCGGTGTTCATCGTGCCGATGACGTAGACGTTCTTGGGCAGGTCGAACTCCTGGTCGGGCGAGTACTGGGTGGTGATCGGCTCGTCCCGGTACTCCAGCAGGAAGTACAGCTCGCCGAAGACCTTGGCGAGGTTGGCCCGGTTGATCTCGTCGATGACCAGCACATACGGGTTCGCCGGGTCCTGCCGGGCCCGGTCCACCAGCAGCTTGAACGGCCCCGGTACGACCTCGAAGGCCACGTTGCCGCCGTCGCTCCTCACCGGACGGAACCCTTCGAAGAAGTCCTCGTAGGTGTACGACGGGTGGAACTGCACCAGCTTCGTACGGTCGGACCCGGCCACGTGCTGGGCGAGGCGCCGGGCCAGGAAGGTCTTGCCGGTGCCGGGCGGGCCGTACAGGATGATCTGCTGCATCCGCTCCAGCTGGCGCGCGGTGTCCCGCAACCAGGGGACGGGCATGAGCAGTTCGCCCGCGAGGTCCTCCCCGACCGGCGGCAGCTCGATCGGGCGGGTCGCGTCGGCCTTGAGCAGCTCCTCCTCGACGGCGTCGGTCAGGCCTGCGGCTTCGGCGAGTTCGGCGGCGACCGTGCTGATGTCGTAGACGGTGGGCGGGCGTTGGAGCTGGCTCTGCACCTGCTCGGGGAGGTCGGCGCGGCGCAGGGGGCGGGTGGTGGTGGCCCACTTGACCGGGCGGCGGCGGGCTTGGTCGGGGCCGTCGGACAGGTCGTACAGCGCCGGGCCCTCGATCGTGCCCACGTGCACTTCGTCGGCGGTGACGGTGACGACGACGTCCCCCTGCTTCATCTGGCTGAGGAACAGGTGGAGTTGGCCGGTCGCCTGGCCGCGTGCCTGCGCGGTGGCGTCCGGCATGGCTCGGGCGACGGCCTGCTGGATCGCGGGTTTGGTGGCGCCCGCGGGAATCTCCGGTATTTCGCCGAAGGCGGTCGAGCAGTAGCCGTGGGCCAGCCAGTCCGGCAGGAAGCTCTGCCCGGCGGCGCCGAACCCCCGTACCAGCCAGCCCTGTTGACCGACCTGGGCCGCCCCGGGGCGCCAGTGGCTGAGCCAGGGGTCGGCGAAGAAGTTCACCGGGTCCTTGGACTCCTCCTGCAACAGGGTGCGGAGGGCGAGGAGGTCGCGGTCGTCGTCGCCGGTGGGGTCCGGGAGGCGCTCGCGGTAGCCGGTCAGGATGCGCCGCTTGCTCTGGGTGCTGGCGATGGGGAGGAAGGTCTCGGGGAACAGGAGTGCCTGGAGGACGTGGAGTTGGGCGCGGGCCTTGTTGTGTCCCATGGAGGCGAGCACCTGACGGCACTCCTCCTGGAAGTGCCACGGGTCGGCCAGCAGGTCCCCCCTCTCCTTGGGAGTCCACGCCGTCAGCTGCTCCACCAGGAGGACGAGGAACTGGAACTGCGCCCAGCGGTAGTTGAGGAAGGCCTGGCCGCCGTTGATGAACCCGGTGAGCGGGGCGTCGAGTTCGGCCGGTATGACGATGTCCCCATTGGCCCAGGAGAGAACCTCGTTCAGGATCTCCCGTTTCCTCGGCACACCTATCTGTTCCGGCTTCAGCGGTACGAGGTTCACGTAGAGGAGTTCGGCGGCGAGGACGATCGTCGCGTGGGGCGCGCCGGCCAACTGCCGTTCCAGCTTCACCAGGAAGGTGTCGGAGGACTGGTCCGGCTGGTCGACGAACCGGCGCCGTAGGTCGACCGCCGTGTCGTACGTCCAGATGGTCAGCCCCGGGACGAGAGCGGAGCGGCCGTCGAGCAGCCCTCGCCGGAAGACACGGCCCACTGCCCTGACGACTGGAGCCCCCTCAACTGTCGTCCCGTACAGGCCCGTTCGTGCCCGGCGCTGCTCGATCACGTTCGCTGTCCCCCAGTCCGCCCCGGCGCCGGCCCTCGCGCCACGCGCGCCGCTCATCGTAGGGGCCGACGCGGAATCGCACCGCCAGGACGATCGGATGCGCGGGCCCCGCCGAACCGGTCCGCCCGCTCGCCGCGACGCCACTCGCGACCAGCAGAGCGACCGCGAGGACGAAGCGGTGCGGGCCGTGCTCCGCCGGCAGGTGCCCGGGCAGCGGGCTCGCCGCCGGAGAGCGGACGCCGGCCCTGCCCCGCGGAAACAGCACCACGTGCTCGACGAGGGCGTACGGGTCGGTCTGGGCGTGCGGGTCGGGCGGGGCGTGCGGGGCGGATCGGGGCGTGCGGGTCGGTCTGGGCGTGCGGGGCGGATCGGGGCGTGCGGGTCGGTCTGGGCGTGCGGGTCGGTCTGGGCGTGCGGGTCGGGCGGGGCGTGCGGGGCGGATCGGGGCGTGCGGGTCGGGCGGGGCGTGCGGGGCGGATCGGGGCGTGCGGGTCGGTCCGGGCGTGCGGGTCGATCGGGGCGTGCGGATCGCTCAGGGCGACGGGGCGATGACGACGGGGTGATGACGACGGGGCCGTCAGGAGGGGGCGGCCGGCGCGGTAGCCCGTTTGGCCGCCGTCTGCTCCGCCGCCACGACGATCAGTGCGGGGCCGAGGGCGGCAGCATCCAGGCGGCCCACTTCAGCGCGGCCGCGCCGCCGATAACCGGCCCGGCCGCGCATCGGCTTCGCCGTGCACCGGCCTGGCTGCGCTGCTGGGACCGGCCCGGCTTTGCCGTGCACCGGCCTGGCTGCGGCGGAACTGGCCTGGTTGCGGCGCGCCGCTATGGCCGCCCCGCCGGAACCGCCCCGCTCCGGCTGGAACCGCCCCGCCCTGCCCCGGTCGGAACCGCCCCGGCCCGGCCAGAACCGCTCCGCCCTGGCCGCCCCGCCCCGGCCCGCCGACGCGAGCCCCAGGTGCATCAGCCCGCCACCGGCAGGTCCACCCCGCCGATGGCGAGGGGCAGGGCCCCGGCGGGGAAGAAGACCGGGCGCCGTGGCGACGGGCCGTGGCGGGGTGGCGGGTGGCCGAGGCGGTGCCGGTGTCGGGTGCCCGTGGTGGCGGGCGGGGGCATGGCCGGAGGCCAGGGGCGGGCTGCTGTCGGCTTCGGGCGGCTGGCGGTGAGGGGTGATCGCCGCCCATGCCGTTCCCGGGCCGGGGGCCGCCCAGGCCGAACGGTCACCTTTCGGGGCCGGCGGGCTGGGCCGGTCGGCCGAACGGCCGACGCGGCCCAGCCGCTCTTTCCCGGCCACGCTCGTGCCCTCCCTCACCCCCTGCGCGCCAATTGTTTGCTAGCTGTTTGTTAGCAAAGGACTGCGGGGCGATGTCCATTACGTTTCAGGCACGGCGGGCGCCAGCTCTTGACGCATGACAGGACATGACGCTCTTATTGCCGCCACGATGTTTGGTCAAGTTGATTTCTGGTCGATTTAGATCAGCATGGACTCAGCGTAGTCGTGACCTTGCTCCCCGTTTCGGGGAGTCTGTCCTCAGGAGCCGTCATGCACCACACTTCCTCCGGTCTGTCCGTCCCCGGTCCGAGCCGCCGCACCCTGCTGCGCGGTATCGGCGGCGCGGCGGCGCTCGGCGCTGCCGTCCCGCTGCTGAGCGCCTGCGGCGACAGTGACTCGGGTTCCGACGAGAAGACCGTCACCCTCGGCTCGAACGCGTCGGACGCCGTGCCGAAGAAGGCCTTCGCCGAGATCTACGCGGCGTTCACGAAGAAGTCCGGCATCAAGGTCGACGTGAACACCAAGGACCACAACACGTTCCAGGAGCAGATCAACTCCTACCTCCAGGGCACCCCGGACGACGTGTTCACCTGGTTCGCCGGCTACCGCATGCAGTTCTTCGCGGGAAAGGGCCTGGCCAGCCCCATCGACGACGTGTGGCAGACGATCGGGAGCAACTTCCCCGAGGCGATGAAGACGCTCAGCAAGGGCGCGGACGGCAAGTACTACTTCGTGCCGCTGTACACGTACCCCTGGGCGATGTTCTACCGGAAGAGCGTCTTCAAGGAGCACGGCTACGAAGTGCCCACCACCTGGGCGCAGTTCATCGCGCTGTGCAAGCAGATGAAGGCGGACGGCCTGGTCCCGATCGCCTTCGGCGACAAGGACGCCTGGCCCGCGCTCGGCACCTTCGACCAGATCAACTTCCGTACCAACGGGTACGACTTCCACACCGAGCTGATGGCCGGAAAGGCGTCCTGGACCGACGCGAAGGTTCGCGCCACGTTCGACAACTGGGCCGAAATTCTCCCCTACCACCAGGAGGGCTCGACGGGCCGCACCTGGCAGGACGCGGCCCAGACGCTCGTCGCGAAGAAGGCCGGCATGTATCTGCTGGGCACTTTCGTGGGCCAGCAGTTCACGAACGCGACCGATCTTGAGGACCTCGACTTCTTCGCCTTCCCGGAGATCGACCCCTCCTTCGGACAGGACACGGTCGAGGCGCCCACCGACGGCTTCATGCTCAGCAAGTCGCCGAAGAACAAGGCCGGTTCCGTCGAGCTGCTTGAGTTCCTGGGCACTCCGGAGGCCGAGGAGATCTACCTCAAGGCCGACCCGAACGTCGTCGCCGCCTCCACCACCGCCGACACCTCCTCGTACAGCGCCCTGCAGAAGAAGGCGTACACGATGATCAGTGAGGCGAAGAGCCTGACCCAGTTCATGGACCGCGACAGCCGCCCCGACTTCACCTCGACGGTGATGCAGCCCGCGCTCCAGAAGTTCATCCGCGATCCCAAGGGCATCGACAGCCTGCTCTCGTCCATCGAGCGCCAGAAGAAGACGATCTTCGCGTCCTCATGAGCATCCCCGATTCGACTCCCGTGATCCCGGGGGCGGCCGATGTACCGCCCCCGGGCGGTACCCGTACCCCTTCGTCCCCGCACAGCCGCCGGGCGCCCGTGGGCCACCGCCGGCTGCTGACCCGCCGCGACAGGATCGCCCTGGGCTTCATGGCGGGTCTGCCGACCTTCCTGCACATCGCCCTCGTGTGGGTGACGGCCTTCGCCTCGATCGCGCTGGCCTTCACCACCTGGGACGGCATCGGCTTCGGCTCGATCGAGTGGGTCGGGCTGCAGAACTTCCGCGACCTCTTCGCGGACAACCCGCAGTTCTGGCCGGCCGTCCAGCACAACGTCGTCTGGTTCGTCGTGCTCATCGCGATCCCGACCCCGCTCGGGCTGTTCCTGGCCGTGCAGCTGGACAAGAACATCCGCTTCAGCCGGGTCTACCAGACGGCCTTCTTCCTGCCCGTCGTCGTGTCGATGGCCGTCATCGGTTTCGTCTGGCAGCTCATCTACAACCCCGACACCGGCCTGATCAACAGCGTCATCGGCGCCAACGAGCCCGGCCACTACATCGACTGGATCGGCGACCCGGACCTCAACCTCTGGGCCATCCTCGTCGCCGCCGCCTGGCGCCACACCGGCTACATGATGATCCTCTACCTGGCCGGCCTCAAGGGCGTGGACCCGTCCCTGCGCGAGGCGTCCTCGCTCGACGGCGCCAACGAGTGGCAGACGTTCAAGAACGTCATCTTCCCGACCCTGCGCCCCACCAACACCATCGTCCTGGTCGTCACGATCATCGAATCGCTGCGCGCCTTCGACCTCGTGTACGTCTTCAACGGCGGCGCCGAGGGCACCGAACTCCTCTCGATCCTGGTCACCAACAACATCATCGGCGAGTCCAGCCGTATCGGATACGGGTCCGCCATCGCCGTCGTACTGCTGCTGATCTCCCTCGTCGTGATCATCCCGTACCTGGTCAGCACCTTCCGGAAGGAGCGACGGGCATGAGCGCCGACGCCATGAACACCAAGGGCGCAGGCGGGAGCGGGAGCGGCGGCATGCACGCGGTCGACAGTGCGGGCAAGGTCCGCGCGCCCGTCCGTCCCGGCCGTGTGCTGCTGCACGTCTTCCTCGTCGTCATGTCGCTGGCCTGGCTCGCCCCGCTGGCGTGGGCGATGTACGCGGCCCTGCGCCCGTACTCCGAGACCAGCGACAAGGGCTACGTCTCCTGGCCCGACAAGCTGAGTTTCTCCAACTTCACGGACGCCTTCACGCAGTCCGACATGGAGCACTACTTCCTCAACACGCTGATCATCGCCGTCCCCGCGGTGCTGCTGACGCTGTTCCTGTCGTCGATGGTCGCCTTCTACGTCGCCCGCTTCGACTTCCGGATCAACCTGTTCCTGCTCCTGGTGTTCACCGCCGGCAACCTGCTCCCCCAGCAGGTCATCATCACCCCGCTGTACCGCCTCTACCTGCTCATCGACCTGCCGGGGATCACCGACTCCGGCAAGCTGTACGACTCCGCGCTCGGCCTCGTCCTCATCCACATCGCCTTCCAGTCCGGGTTCTGCGCCTTCGTCCTCAGCAACTACATGCGGATGCTCCCGCACGAACTGACCGAAGCCGCGCTGGTCGACGGCGCCTCGGTGTGGCGCATGTACTGGCAGATCGTGCTGCCCCTGTGCCGCCCGGCGATGGCCGCCCTGGCCACACTTCTCTCCATCTGGATCTACAACGACTTCTTCTGGGCCATCGTGCTCATCTCCACCGGCGAGAACATGCCGATCACCTCGGCCCTCAACAACCTCTCCGGCCAGTACTTCACCGACCCCAACCTGGTCGCCGCAGGTGCGTTGCTGACCGCGATCCCCACCCTGATCGTGTACTTCGCGCTTCAGCGCCAGTTCGTCAGCGGCCTCACCCTGGGCGCCAACAAGGGCTGACGCCCTTTGCTCGAAAGAGAACAACACCGTGCCTCACCACTTCACGACGAAGCGTGAACTCGCTGTTCCCGGTATCGCGTACGGGGGTGACTACAACCCCGAGCAGTGGCCCGAGGAGATCTGGGCCGAGGACATGCGGCTGATGCGCGAGGCCGGGGTCACCATGGTGAGCGTCGGCATCTTCTCCTGGGCGCTGCTCGAACCGGCCGAGGGCGTCTACGACTTCACCCGCATGGACCGACTCCTGGACCTGCTGGCGGAGAACGGCATCGCGGCCGACCTGGCGACCCCGACGGCAGCGCCGCCCGCCTGGTTCTTCCGCGCCCACCCCGAGGCGCTCCCGGTCGACAAGGACGGTCGCCGACTGTCGTACGGCAGCCGCCAGACGTTCTGCCCGAGCAGCCCGGCCTACCGGGAGGCGGCGCTGCGGATCGCGGGCGCGCTGGCGGAGCGGTATGCCGGCCATCCGGCGGTGGTGATGTGGCACGTCCACAACGAGTACGGCTGCCACAACCCCGCCTGCTACTGCGACGAGAGCGCGGAGTCCTTCCGCCGCTGGCTGCGGGAACGGTACGGGGACGACCTGGCGGCGCTGAACGCCGCCTGGGGGACCACCTTCTGGAGCCAGTGGTACTACGACTGGGCCGAGATCATTCCGCCGCGTGCGACGGGAGCGGTCCCGAACCCGACCCATCAGCTGGACTGGCGCCGCTTCTGCAGCGACGAGCTGCTGTCGCTGTACAAGGCGGAGCGGGACGTCCTGAGGGCAGCGGCCCCGTCGACTCCCGCCACGACCAACTTCATGGTGATGTACAACTTCGACGCGCTGGACTACTGGCGCTGGGCCCCGGAACTGGATGTGGTGGCGAACGACCACTACCTCCGCTCGACGGACCCCGAGTCGGAGATCGACATCGCCCTGAGCGGCGACCTCATGCGTTCCCTGGCCGGCGGCCCCTGGTTCCTGATGGAGCACTCGACGGGCGCGGTGAACTGGCAGCCGGTCAACAGGGCGAAGACGGCAGGGGAGTTGCGCCGCAACGCCCTCGCCCATGTCGCCCATGGCGCCGACGGCATCGCCTACTTCCAGTGGCGGGCCGCGAAGGCGGGCGCGGAGCAGTGGCACTCGGCCATGCTTCCGCACGCCGGCACGGACAGCCAGATCTGGCGTGACGTGGTCCAACTGGGCGCAGATCTAAGGGCGTTGGCGGAGGTGCGCGGCAGCACGGGCACGGCTTCCGTGGCCATCGTCTGGGACTGGGACGCCCGTTGGGCACTGGAACTTCCTTCTCAGCCGAGCGGCGAACTCCGCTTCCAGGACCTTGTACGGGACTGGTACGAGCCCCTGTGGCGAGCGGGCGTCGCGGTGGACTTCGTACGGCCGGGGGACGAGCTGGAGGGGTACCGGCTGGTGCTCGCTCCCAGCCTGTACCTGGTCGACGACGAGGGCGCGGCGAACCTCGTGGGCTTCGCGGAGCGCGGCGGCACGCTGGCCGTCGGCTTCCACAGCGGTGCCGTGGACGCCAACTGCCATGTACGGCTGGGGGGTTACCCGGGCGCGTTCCGGGAGGCCCTCGGGGTGCGGGCGGACGAGCTGTTCCCGTTGCTGCCGGGGGAGTCGGTCGGGCTCAGCGGCGGCGACGGCACGGGGTCGCTGTGGTCGGAGCGGCTGCGGCTGGAGGGGGAGGGGACGGAGGCGGTGCTGTCGTACACGGACGGCCCGCTGACCGGGGTGCCGGCGGTGACACGTAACTCCCTTGGCGCGGGCGTCGGTTGGTACATGGCGACCCGGCCGGACGCTTCGACGCTGGGGGCGCTGCTCGGCCGTATGTGCGCGGAGGCGGGTGTCGAGGCGGCGCGGGCGACTCCGGTGGGGGTGGAGGCGGTGGTGCGGCGGGGGCCGGATGCCGACTATCTCTTCCTGATCGACCATGCGGGGGACGGGGCCGAGGTCGAGGTGGCGGAGGGGGCGAGTGAACTCCTCACCGGTACTTCGCCCTCCGGCAGGGTGACGATCGCGCCGGGCGGGGTGGCGGTCGTACGGGAGCCGCGCGAGCGCCCGTAGGTATCCAATAGCCATACCCATACGCCCTCTTGATGACGTGTCAGGCGGCCCATACTCTGCTTCCCGGGATCGTGGACCGCGTCGACCGGGGGAGCAGGGTTGGCAACGACACCGTCCGAACCGACCGACTGCGCTACCGGGCTTCGAAGATCTCTGCGGCGGACGCTGCGGTGACGGCGCGGCGGAGCCAGCAGCTCAGGGTCTCGGGGTCGCCGCAGCCGGTGATGCGTTCGCGGACGTCCTCGGGGACATCGATGCCGCGCTCGGTGAGGACGGTCAGGATATTCCCGGCCAGGGCTTCAGCGCGGGCTTCAGCGCGGCCTTCGGCCAGGCCTTTAGCGCGGGCTTCAGCGCAGGCTTTCTCGCGGGCTTCTTCGAAGATGGGCGACTTGTAGAAAGAAAGGTCCACGGCCACCAGTGTCCTCCATTGCGATGCGGCGGGCAGCTTGCCCAGGCCCTGTGAGATGAATTCGATGATGGGGTTCTTGACGTCGTCCGTCTCGTCCACGGACCGCAGACGGCTGCCCCGCGCAGCTGACCGGCACCAGGGCGTGACGACGATCAGCACACCTCACCGGCCGCGATGGGCGGCGCTGGGCGCGGGTTTCCACCTGCACGCTCACGCCACCCCTCCACGGTGGGCAGACCCCATACCGGACACCACGTCTGACATGGGATCACTAAGCTGATCAGGGACGCTGCGGCCACTGGCTCCAGCAGGAACGCCCTGAGGAGACCAACGTCCTCCTGGTCGACTGGCTCAAGTCGCTGCCTGCTGTCTGAACTTGTACGGTCCCCGCACTCGCTACCACCAGCGATGACGGTCGCTGACGATCCGCCGGTCAACGAGTGGCGACACTTCGATACATGGCGACCGCGCACGCCGAACCGGAGCACGCGAATCTGGCCGCCAGTGCCCGGGCGGGTCGGCCTGAGCCCGATACCGCAGCCAAAGCCCGTGGCGGTGTGGCAGTGGCTCCGGCATCATCCCCGTGTGATGGTGATGCAACCGGTGATGCAACCCGTTCTGGAGATCTTCGCTGCCGACGACTTCGCGCTCTGGCAGGTTGGCGAGCACGAGTCGTACGGCTACCTCGTTCTGGACGGGGAGCTGACTCCGGCGGAGGTCGGTACGGCGGTCATGCGGATCGCTGACTGCAACGACTTCGAGCCGGAGGAGGAGCACGGGCAGCCGTGTCCGACCGACCCGCTCGGCGCGTTCCTGCACGGGCTGCTCACCATGCCCGACCTGTTCGCCGCCGGCGGGTTCCGGGTGACCGACAACGCCACCGGCACCGTCTTCGTCGAGCCGGGTTGCTGCAGCGGTCTGGAGAGCTGGCGGGACTGGCTGGAGGTGCTCGACGGCACCGGCTGCTCCTCCTTCGGCCACGACCCGTCCTCGGTGGCCGAACGCGTCGGCGACACCGTCCGGCTGACTCTCGACGCCTACGCGAAGGACGGCAGCCCGGTGATCGAGCTGCCGCTGGACCAGGTACGCACGCTCGTCACCGGCGCCCAGCAGGACTTGCGGGACTTCCTCAGCCTCGCCGGCACCTGGGCGGAACAACACCTGCCGGCACACGCCGCCGCCGTCACCGCCGCCCTGGCCCGGGCACTGGACCTGGAGCTCCCACAATGACCAGCTTCCTGACTCACCGAGCGCGCGTGCACGACGCCCGCCTTCCTCTCCGCCGCCGGCACAGCGCGCTGCGGACCTGCATCACCCTCTTCGCGCCGTACGGCTTCCGGGCGACCTACCACCACCTCACCCTCAGCGCCGCGATCCCCCGGCGGCTGGAGGCGGATCCGGACGCGGTGGTGCGGGCGGTGGAGGAACTGCACGAGGCGAGGGTGCTGTGGGTCGCGCGGGCGGAGGAGTTCATCGCGCAGCGCCGGGCGGAGAAGCAGGCCGGGCGGCGGGCTGTGGCGAACCCGCGACCGTGGTGGCTGCGGAGCAAGTGGGAGGGGCCGGGCCGCGCCTGGTACGAAGACCCGTTTCGCCACCCGTCGCTGCGACTTTCCGAGTACGTCCGGCGACAGAACGCCATTCTGGACGGCGCCGATCTCCCCGGCTGCCCGGCCTGCGGGGACGAGGGACGGCTGGAGCCGCACTCGACCGGGCACAGCTGGGTCGAACTGTGCCGTGGGTGCGCGTGGGCGCCGATGCCCTGTCCGTGCGGGCAGCAGCACCGGCTCGTGCCGGGGATCCCGTACGGCTGGAACGAGATCTGGAAGCGGGCGCACATGAGCGATGACGGCACACCGAACCCGCACTGGCCGGCGGGCTGACCCGCGCGCTTCCGCCCGTACTCACCTGTTCATTGCCTGTCATCGCCGCTCACGCCAGTGCACGAAGCGCGGAGCGGGCGGGAAGTCGACGCCGTACACGGACATGAAGTCCATGTAGTCCTGCGGAAACCGGTTCCCCAACGCGTTTCGGCCGCCGCCCAGTCGATGCGCTCGCCCGCACCGGGACCAGGAGGCAGCAACTGCCGCAACGCCGTTGTCTCTGTTGCCTCTTCTGTCCCTGTCAGGTCTTCCATGGTGTTCCCGCCCTTCGACCGAGTCGGCGGGAGTCCAGGAGGCGGCACTGACACTGACCGCGTCCCGTCGATCAGTTGAGACCGACCCGCATGGTCAGCAAACGGGGCCAACAAGCGGTCTTGTGTGACGTTCCGTCACCGCTTCCATGCCGGACATCGCCGAAATGCGGGGTCGGCTGTCATCTTCCGGTCACACTAGGTGATCAGCCGCCGAAGACGCCGTCAGCGTGACATACGGTCGCGGCTGCAACCGAGGGGGCCCTTGCGCGGCTCTGGACCTGTGACCCGCAATTCACCGGTGAGGAGACAGAGATGACCCTCTGGAGCAACGAGAGCCTTGGTTCGTGCGCCTTCGTCGACCCCTACGTCGCACATCCCAGTGACATTGCCTGGCCGACTCCCGCCCAGCCCTGCGACGACATCGACTACTTCCTGCCGCCGCCCAACCCCGCCCACCGCCTCAACTACACCCTCACCCCGTCCGACCGGCAACGCCTCGCCCTGCACGCGGCACTCACCGTCGCAGGCATCCCCCCGATGCCCGAGGACCGTGCCGTCATCGACCAGCTCAGCGCCCTGCCGGCAGACGTCAACGACACCCTCCAGCGCTGGCTGCAGCACGCCAGATGAGATCAGGGGAGCCGCGTGGTGAGCGCTGCTCGACGCTCCGGCACGCCCCCTGGCTCCAGCAGGAACGCCCCGAGAAGACCGACGCCCTCCTGAGCGGGCGGCTCAAGTCCCTTCCCATGTAAGGGAATTCAGCGTCCAGATTGCAGCTGCCCGCCTTGCGTCTGGGTCCCTACTGCGAACGACGGTTACTCAGACCGGAGTTGAGTACGTGCGCTCATACCCGGTGCCTGTTGCGCGGCCAGGATGGGTGCAACGGCGCAGCCAAGTGCGCCAGGTTGATTCTGCTGAATCTGATGGGGGAATTCTCATGGCGCGTCGTACCGTTCTGGCCGTGGCCGCTGGTGTCGTCGTTCTCGGAGGTGCCGGAGCCTTCGCTCTCGCCTACGCCGGGGAGCAGTCACCCTCGGTGGCGCACAGCGCCGCCCGCTACGCGGCTCCCGTTGGTGAGCGCGACGGGTCGTTGACCTTCACCACTGACGTCACGGCGTCCTCCGGTGTCAAGGACCTGAAGGTGCTGGCCTGGCCGGCGAACTCGTCCTTCGCCAAGAAGGGGCTGACCGCCAAGGACATGGCCGCCGTGGAGTCGGCCGTGTGCAAGCCGTCCGGTGGGGACACGGCGCGCTGCACCTACACCGTCAAGGTCACCGGTGCCGACGCCGAGGCGTCCCCGCGCGGTGTGTGGCACGTCGCCGTCCTGGCCACATCGAAGGACGGCGACACGAAGCTGGTCACCAAGGCCGCGGACTTCACCGTCGCGTGATCCGCACGTACAGGTGATCGTGGCGGGTGTGCGGTGGGGGCCGGGTGCGGTCCCCTTCCTGGCTCCTCGCAGGTCGACCCCGACACCGGACACATCGAATGACAAGCACCGGCCCCGCCCGTTCATCGGCGGCTCCCTGGACGCCTCCACCACCTGCCTGGCCGGCGCGATCAACGCCCACCCGGTTACCTGAACGTCCGGTGGAGACCAGCGCCTGCTGACCAACTGGCTCAAGGCCCTGCCGCCGCCTGAGCTTGTTCGGTCCCAGATCCGCAGGAACTCTGCGCGCGGCCTGCTGTCCCCGACCGCCTACCGCGGCTGCGTCGCGATCTGGATCAGGTTGCCGCAGGTGTCGTCGAAAACGGCGGTGGTGACGGGCCCCATCTCCAGGGGCTCCTGGGCGAAGCGGACACCGAGGCCGTGCAGGCGCGCGTACTCCGCCTGCACGGCCTCGACGGCGAACTGCGCGAGCGGGATGCCGTCCTTGACGAGCGCGTCGCGGTAGGGCTTGACGACCGGGTCGCCTGCAGGCTCCAGGAGGAGTTCGGTGCCGCCGGGCTCGTCGGGCGAGACGACGGTCAGCCATCGGTCCTTCTTGCCCAGCGGGACGTCGTACTTCTCTTCCGGTCCGGAAGTGTCGGGCAAGGGCCATCGCTCGGTTATTTGCCGCAGTGGGGCCGTGTTCAAGTCGTTCGCAGAGATCAACAAGGCCGGAGAAGGGCACGGCGCCGACGCCTGCCTCGACGTTTACTTGAGATCGACGTGCAGGAGCAGCAGATCGAACTCGGGCCCGTCGGCCCTGCCCCGGTACGGACCCGCGTACCGGTAGCCGAGCCGGGCGTACAGATCCTGACCCCGCCGGTTGGATGGCAGGGCGAGGAGCGAGGACCACTGCGGGGCGATGGCTGTGAGCAACTCGGTGTGCAGCCGCGTACCGATCCCTTTTGCCTGCCACGGCGGTCGTACGGCCAACTCGCACAGCCCCATCAGCCGTTCGGTACGGGCGCCTTCGGGAACCTCGTCCACAAGGCTGGGGCCGAACCAGTACGACGCGCTGCACGGAAAGGCGTACCCGAACCCGACGGCGGTTCCTCGGACGTACGCCACGACGAGAGTGAACCCGGCGTGCTTGAGGTGGCCTTGGACCTGGCGGTGGAGCGCGGGTACGGACAGACCGGAGACTTCCGCTCCGGGGGCGTTGACCAACTCGGGGTGGGCGTCGGCCCAGATGTCGGCAATTACGTCGAGCAGGGGTGGGACATGGCCGGGGCCGTAGGTGCGGATCACCAGGTCTGTGCGGGTGTTCGGGGTGCTCACCGTCTTCTCCTAGCTGACGCCGGTGGTGGTGCGATACTCCTCCAACCAGTCGGCGACCGCGGGGACCGCAGCATGCCGCTGGAGTGCGCTCTCCACGTTCTGCAACTGCTGTAGGAGCCTGTCGGAGCGGACTTCGGGGAGGTATGCGAGGACGCGTCCGGCAGCCTCGGCGGCTGCCTCGGGCTCGGGACGTTCCCTCACCGCATGTTGGATGGCGACATCGGCGGTGTACAGGGCCCTGTTACGGGCGAACTGGTCGCCGTGGAGCAGGACGGCTTGCTCGGCTCCGGAGGCAGCTCGCTCGTGCTGGTCGAGGTCGGCGCGGGCGAGGGCCTCCAGGCCGGCGAGTTCGGCGGGTGTGTAGAACTCCAGCCACTCCGGGTCGGATTCGGTGGGGCCCTTCGCGTAGAGGCGATGTGCGCGTACGACGGCCTGGTCGGCGGCTCCACGATCGCTGAGAAGGGCCCATCCTCCGGCCTCGCGCATGGCGAACAGGCTGAGTAACCGCGAGGAGCCGTAAGCGCGGACGACGCTCTGCGCGCCCTGGGCGGCGCTGATGGCCTCACGCGGCCGTCCGCTGGCTTTGGCCAGCAGGCTCAGGCAGCCGAACGCGTGCCCTTCCAAGCCGGGGTCGTCAGCGATCCTGGCGGCGGCCAGTGCTTCGCTGTACAGGGAGCGGGCGTCGGCGGCGCGCCCCGAGTCGTAGGAGAGCCATCCGGCGGCGATCGACAGGTGCCCGGTCGCAGTACGGAGCCGTTTGCCGGTCTTCTCGGTGTACGAGCCGTCTCGCAGCCAGTCGTACGCGATGTGCAGCACGTTCGAGGCATCCCGACGCAGTGCGGCGGAACCGTGGTCGTGGTCGTGGCTGTAGATGGTGGTGACAGCCTGGTCGACGGCTCGGACGTCCGCGATGCCGATTCGGCCGGGACGCCTCTGAACCAGGGCACCGAGGGAGAAGGAGAAGGCTGCGCCCGCGCTGTCGAAGAGGAAGTCGCGCCGGTTCACCGGCGCGACCGGCTCAGGCTCGTGCGACGCGAGGACCGGCTGTCGTCCGCTTGCTGAGGATGCCGGGCGAAATCCCAGCTCGGTCATGGTTCGTCCACCGGTGAGTTTGCTGAGGATCCTGCGATAGACGGCTCTCGGACAGTCGACGTCTCCGTCCTCCCATGCGGCCACCAGACGCGACGTGCAGCCGACAGGTTCGCCCATCTTCTCGCCTATGGAGACAACCAGTTTCGCGAACTCCTGACGGCTCATCTGAAACTCCAGCTCGCGCACAGCGCGCAGCTGGACGTTGGGACTGTGGCGGCGGTCGGCCATACCGGACTCCGGGGCTGCATCCGTGTGCGGAAAAGGGTGCGGAGATCGTACGGGTCCTCCCTCTGGCATGCCCCGCTTTTGAGGCGGGATCACCCGTGCTGGATGGACTTGCATCGTTCTTGCATCGGGCTGGCATCGCTCCCGCTCGGCCCCAACTGCTTGCGTGGACGGTGACATGGCGGCCGACCAAGGAGGCAGCCGTGGCGAAGTCCCTCAGCAAAGGAGCACACCGACATGCTTGACTTCCTCCGCCGGACCGTCGCTTGGGTGAGGCTTCTGTTGTCCCCGGGTACGGGGCGACGTCGAGCGGGAGCTCACCTTGCCTCGCTTCCCACGGCCGATTGGCAGGACCCCGCCCGCTCCTGCGCGATGCGGCTCCCGGCCCTCCGGTCGCCGTACGGCCTGGACGATCCCCTCGACGGTGGTGCGATCGCCATGGTGCGCCCGTACCTCGATGCGTACGAGCGGGAGTGCACACGGCGGCAGCGGCCTCGGCTCGCTCTGGTGCTCGCTGCCGACTTTCGGATCGACCTCGACCGGCACTCAACGGGTGCACCGGAGGTGGCCGCCTGATGGAACCACTCATCCCACCCCGCCTCCTCCCCTGGCCCTCCCCCGAAGGCAAGCCGTGTTTTCTCGTGCACGGCAGCGAACGCGGCTACGTCTCACGCCTGGCCGACGAGATGGAGGCGACGCAACTGTCCATGGGCACGGACGTGCTGGGCCTCGCCCGCAAGGTGCTGGACGATCCGGTGTCCCCGACCGCCGAGGTCCGGTACGCCGGGATTCGGCTCGCCGAGTGCCTGGGGGATGTGTTGCGGGTCGCCGAATCGAGGGGGATGCGGCTGCCCGTTTCGGACGGTGACGACGCCGAGGACACCGATGTCTTCGAGGTCGTGTCGGGAGCCCACCCATGAGTCCTGGCCCGCACACGGTGTACCGCTACGTTCCGCACACCATCAGGCAGATACCGGAAGCCGGAGTGAGCTACGCGGCGTACTGCTCCGCACCTGGCTGTACGGAGGAGTCCGGGCCGCAGGGCGCCCAGGAGAACGCGCAGGACTGGGCCCTGCGGCACACCGGGCGTACCGGTCACGCCCTGTTCCGCCGGGTCGTGACCGACCACGCTCGGGTGACTCGCGCGGAGGGAAGATAGGCGCGTGACTGACGCGAGCGAAGGCTTGGACGGGTTGACCGGGGACGAGCAGTTGGCGCAGGTGTGGCGCGATGGGTTGATCCTCAATCCCGCGCTGCCCGCGCCCGTGCTGGCACGACTGCTCACTGGCGGAAAGCTGACCGCCACCGCCGCCTTCTGGCTCGCCCACTGCTCGCTCGACCGGGACAAAACGGCAGCGCTGGTGGCCTCCCCGCACTCCGACCACCGGCGTCTGGTGACGGAAAACCCGTACGCTGACGTCGACGTACTGGCGCGGCTCGCCCGTGATCCCGAACCCCGGGTCCGGGTGGCCCATGCGGCGAGTGTGGGTGACGGCGGTCGGCGTATATCGGAGGGTGTGCTGGAGATCCTGGCCGCCGACAGCGAACCGAGAGTCCGGCGGGCAGCGGCGCGCTTGCCTCTGCCGGTTCCTGTACGGGCCCGGCTTGCCGAGGACGAGGACGCCTCGGTGCGGGCCGCTGCCCTCACCGAGGAACTGTGGCCGCAGCTTTCGTCCGCCGTACGCGAGGCTCTGCTCGCCGACCCGGAGCCCCAAGTCCGGGACGCCGTAGCCAAGTTGTTGCCGAGCAACCCGGAACCCCTGCCCGAGCCCCACCTACGCGTGCAGGATCCCGACCCCCGCGTACGGAGTCGGGCGGCCCTGGACCCCGACGTACCGACCGCCCTGGCCCTGCGGCTCGCCGAGGACCCCGACGACAGAGTCCGGCTCGATCTCTCGATGCGCGAGGACCTTACGGCGGAACAGCGCTCCTCCATCGCGTACGTCGTGCCGGGTGGCTACGCCACAACGCCGCGTTGGATCATGGAACGCGGTCACGAACCGGACGTGGCCCGGCGGGCCGCCGCCTCCGGGCACGTCCTGCTGCGGCGGGGCATCGCCGGCCGGCGGCATCTGCCCGCGGACGTCGTGGACCGCCTCGCGCAGGACGAGGACTTCTTCGTCAAGCTCACCCTGTGCGAGTCGTGCCAGGACGCCCCGCACGAACTCGTGCTGGAGATGTACACCCACTGGCACGGTCTCAGGTGGAGCTTCCTGCGCGTCCACCCGAACTTCGCCAGACCCGGCCTCGCCCGCTTCGTCGACCATCCCAATCCGCGGCTGCGTCGCGCCGCCCTGGACGATCCCGAGGCCGGACCCGAGCTGGTCATGCGGCTGATCGACGATCCGGATGCGGAAGTCGCCCGCTGGGCACTGCGGGACCCCCGACTGCCCACCGAGGAACTGCACCGACGCCTCGGCGTCCCAGCCTCCGCACGCGACGCAGCGGCGAATCCCACCCTGGCGCCCGAGACGATGCACCGGCTCCTCGATCTCGCCGGGGTGGCGAACCCTTCGGGAACTCACTGAGCTTGTCTTCCGACCTCGGGCGGCCCCGTGACAGCTACGTTCGATCGCCCAGCTCAGACGCGGTGCGCGGACGTACTGCCGGTCGGCGCATGATGGCCGTCATGGAGAACCCGGTCGAGAAGATCAAGGTCTGGTTTCGGTTCGTCCCTCGCGAGGGGTGGTTCGCGCAGGACACCGAGGGCCTGTGGGCGACGAAGCTCAGCGATGACACGGCCGGCGTGCAGAACGCGCCCTTCCTACAGGACGGGGTGGCCGAGGGCGACGTAGTGCGGTATCGGACCGACTCCGACGGGCTCCACTGGGCCGTCGGGCGGGTCAGTTCCTCCGGCAGTTGCACCATCCGAGTGGTGCCGGTGCCTAACGGGCCTCTGGGACGAAGTCCGCAGGCAGTACATCAGCGCCTTGCGGCGTTCGGACTCGGCGGCGAGGTCTTCAGCGAGGACTTCCCCATGGTTGCCGTCACCGCACCGGCAGGCGCGGACTTCGCCGGGATCAAGGCCCTTCTGACGCAGGGCCAAGAGGAGGGATGGTGGCACTACGACGTCGGCTGTGGCACCGACGAGTGGTGGAACGCCTGAGCGTGGCCCTGCGTCAGGGTCGGCGCCGTGGGCCGGCACCGCGTCCGTTCTCTTACTGGACCGCCCGTGGCACCCCCCTCAAAAACCTCTCGTCCCCCCGACCGACCCGCCCCCGAGGCCCCGCAGCCCGAAGCACGACGTCGAGAACCCCCTCCACCCCCGCCGCGTAACTGTGCGAGAACCACGGCATGTTGGCCTCCACCACAGCCCATCGCTCGCGCCCTCCCCGGTCGGGATCCTGGACGAGGCCGATGTCGACGGTGACCGCGCTCGGCAGGGAGTCCCCCTCCTCGGTGAGGAGTTGATCCGCGAACCGGAGGACATGGGATGCCCGCGCGTCCCCGTCGAGGGGGGCCGGGTCGAGCCGTCCGTACACCGCGTACCGGCTTCCGGTCACCACCCGGCCGTCGAGTACGAACAGGCGGTACTCGACGGCGAACGTGACGACGTCCGACACCAGTACCGCCGTGTCCGGGGTCAGGTCCTCCCCCGTACGGGGAACCCGCGACCCGTCCGAATACACCGCCGCCGGGAACGACTTGGCGCTCGGTGGCTTCACGAACGCCGGGCGCCGGGACTGCCACGCCTCCGCGAGGGTGGTCAGTTGTACGCGCCGTCCCGTGAACTCCTCCGGCAGTTCCGCCAGCCAGCCGTCCGAGGGTTCGAGCAGCCCGAGGCCGAGCGCACCGGCGATCCGGTCGGCCGCGAGGGGACCCCCGTACCAGTGCACCGACCCGGCCACCGAGTCCGCCCAGCGGGCCCGGTCCGCCGGATCGTCCAGCGACCGCACGTCCATCCCCCGGCCGGCCGCGACCTCCGTGAGCAGCACCGTCGTACTGGTCCGCTGCCCCGAGGTCAGGAACACCGGCCCCCGCCCGTTGCCGCCGCTCACGATCCGCTCCTCCTGTGTCCCGCATCCCGTGTCAGCTCACGCCCGGGACAGGTACTCCTTCACCCGGCCCACCCCCCAAACCTCACCGATCTTGTGCCGGATGTCGAACAGGTTTGCTTCGTGGACCCCCGGGTCGCGGTCCCCGACCGCCTCCTCCACCACCACCGGAACGAACCCGTGCTGCATGGCGTCGAGCGCGGTGGCCCGTACGCAGCCGCTGGTCGTCAGGCCGGCGATGAGGAGGGTGTCGATGCCGTTGGAGGTGAGGTAGGTGGACAGGGCGGTGGCGAAGAAGGCGCTCGGGTACTGCTTCGTCACCGTCAGGTCGTTGTCGCCCGGCGCCAGGCCCTCGATGAACTCGGCGTACGGGCTGCCCTCGACGAACACGCGCAGGCTCGGCACCTTGCGGAAGAAGACGCCGCCGTCGCTGCCGTCGGGGCGCAGCACCACGCGTGTCACGATCACCGGGATGCCGGCCCGGCGGGCATGCGGCAGCAGTTCCCTCATCGCCTCGACGGCCGTCTCCGCGCCCGCCCCCGCGTAAAGAGGGCAGGCCGGATCCACGTACGCCCGGGCCGGGTCCACGAGGAGGAGGGCGGGGGCGGCGCCGGGGGTCAACTCGCCGCCCAGACCGGCACGTTCGTAGTCCTCCTCCTGAGCCCGCTCACCGGCGCTCACGACACCGGCGCTCACGACACCGGCGCTCACGGCACCGGCCCGCCGTGCACCGGCCCGCACGGCACCGGCGCTCACGGCACCAGCCCTCCCCGCACCGGCCCGCCGGGCGTCAGTCCTCCCGGCGCCGGGCCTCCCCGCACCAGCACCCGGAGTCGGGCTCACGCCGAACTCCCCCTCCCTGCCCGGCACTTCATCAGCGGCTGGATGTGTGTGCCGAAGTTCTCCAGGCCCTCCAGGAAGTCGTCGAAGACCAGCATGATCCCCTTCGTGCCCGTCACCCCGGCGACCTCGTCGAGCATCCTCGCCACGCTCTCGTACGACCCGACGAGCGTGCCCATGTTGAAGTTGACCGCGCCCTCGGGCAGCGCGATCGTCCGTGCCGTCGAGGTGCCGGTGGAGGTGGTGTCCGTGGCCGTTTCGCCGGCCATGTACGCGAGCGCCGCGCGGTCGGCGTTGTCGTGGTAGTCCTGCCACTTGGCCTGGGCGGCCTCGTCCGTCTCGGCGGCGATGATCATGAACAGGGACAGGGCTCCCACGTCCCGGCCCGTCCGCTCGGCCTCCTCCACCAGCGTGGCCGTGCTGCCCGACAGTGCCGTGGGGGTGTTGACGCCGCTGCCCAGGATGAAGTTGTACTCCCCGTGCTCCGCGGCGAACTTCATGCCGGTGCCGCTCTGGCCGGCCGCGACGATGTCGATGTGGCCGTTCGCCGGGCGCGGGGAGAGGACGCAGTCGTCCATCTCGTAGAACTCGCCCTTGAAGTTGCTGACGCCGTCGCGCCACAGGTCCTTCATCACGGTGACGTACTCGACGGCTCGCGCGTAGCGGTTGCCGAAGTGGTCGTCGCCGGGCCACAGGCCCATCTGGGAGTACTCACCGGGGGCCCAGCCCGTCACGATGTTGATGCCGAAGCGGCCGGGGGCGATCGAGTCGACCGTGACCGCCATGCGCGCGACGATCGCGGGGGGCAGGGCCAGGATCGGGGTGGAGGCGTAGAGCTTGATGCGGTCGGTCACCGCCGCCAGGCCCGCCATCAGCGTGAACGACTCCAGGTTGTGGTCCCAGAACTCCGTTTCGCCGCCGAAGCCCTTCAGTTTGATCATGGAGAGGGCGAAGTCCAGGTCGTGGGCCTCCGCCTTCTGCACGATCGCCTTGTTGAGGTCGAAACTCGGCATGTACTGGGGCGAACTCTTCGAGATCAGCCAGCCGTTGTTGCCGATGGGGATGAAAACACCGATGTCCATGCCGCTCCTCAGACGTTCCTCTGGCGATGCTCAGACGTTCCTCGGACGATGTGAAGTCCTCGACAGTCACTTACGTTAAAAACTCAACTGTCCGCCAACGGGACGGTACATGGCCGTCATGACGGCGATATGTCGCACAACTTGCCCTGGAACCACAGCCGTTGGTGCCCGTCAAGCCTGGTGAAGGTGGCCGGAGGTGTAGGAGAGATTCCTGCAAAGCCTCGCTTCAGGTGGCACCGGAACGGTAAAACTTCAAGCATGAACGCACGGCTGGCACTGCTCGGCTCGGTGGATCCCGGTGTCGCGGAGAGCGAGGTCTTCCGGCTGGCGCTCCAGCACTCGGTGGCGGAGCTGGGCGCGCTGGGGGGAACGATTCACCTTCGCGGCCCCATGTCGGCCCTGCGCCTGGTGTCGGCCACCGGTCTGCCCACGGCGCTCACCGGCCCCTGGGAGATCATCGACCAGGAGGGCCCGCTGGCCCCTGCCCGCGCCCTGTACGAGGGCCGCGGCGACCGCAGCGGTAGTGGCAGCGGTGTGTGGATACCGGGGGATCCGGCCGGGCGCCGCGATCCGACCGCCCCGGTCTGTCCGTCCACCGCCCCGCTGCCCGGCAGCGGTCTGGCCGCCGTACCCGTCGTCCGTGGCGACCGGAGCATAGGAGCCCTCACCGTTTTCACGGGGGACGGCGGTCAACCGACGCCCGCCCACTGGGAGTTCCTCCGGGCCGTCGTCACCTGGACCGAGGAACGCATGGTCCAGGCGCCCCTGCCGGCCGGCCCCGTGCACTCGGAGCTGAGCGGCGACCGGCTCCGGCAGGCGCTGAAGGAGGTCCGCGTCGGGTCGTGGGACTGGCACATCACGAACGGTGAACTCATCTGGGACGAAGCCGCGATGGAGCTGTACGGCACCCGGCCCGAGGAGTACACCGCCCGCGTCGAGAACTGGATGCGCTGCGTCCACCCCGACGACCTCGGGCCCACCCTCGCCCTCGTCGACCAGGCCATCCGCGGCCACTCGGTGTTCGAGGCCGAGTACCGCGTACGGCGCTTCGACGGGACGTACGGCTGGCACCAGGCGCGCGGCATGGCGACGTACGACGAGCAGGGTGAGCCCCTGCGCATGCTCGGCATGGGCTGGGACAGCAACGAGTCGCGGACCGCCCGGGACGCGCTCAGCCGGGCCCTGCGGCACATGAGCGACGGGTTCCTCGCGGTCGACGACGCCTGGCGGATCACCTTCGCCAACCTGGAGGCCGAACGCACGCTCGGCCTGTCCGAGGACGAACTGTTCGGGCGGGTCCTGTGGGACCTGCCGACCGTGCAGGAGCTGCCCGGACTGGAGAGGCGTTGCCGGAAGGCCGCCGCCGAGGACAAGCCGGCCGGCTTCGACATACGCGTGCCCGGCACCGGTCGCCGCTACCACCTGCGACTGGTCCCGGGCCCCGACGGCCGCACCCTCTACCTCCAGGACGTCACGGAGAAGCGGCGGCTCGCGGAGGAACGACAGGCCGCCGAACGCGCCGCGTCCGAACGCGCCGCCCGGACAGCGGAGTTGACCGCCGCCCTCGCCAAGGCGACCACCTCGCGGGACGTCGTCGACGCGGTCGCCCGGCGCGTACTGCCACCGTTCGCCGCAGCCGGCCTCATCGTCCAGACCATCGAGGACGACCGCCTGTGCACCGTCGGAGCCATCGGCTACGAGGACGACTTCCTCGACCGGATCAGCGACACCCCGCTGACGCCCGGCTTCCCCAGCTGTGACGTGATCACCACCGGGACCCCCGCGTTCTTCTCGTCCGCGGAGGAGTTCACCGCCCACTATCCCGCGCTGGCCGACCTGCCCGGGCGCACCGGCAAACAGGCCTGGGCGTTCCTGCCGCTGACCGCCTCCGGCAACACCTTCGGCGTCTGCTCGGTCAGCTTCGACCGCCCGCGCGGTTTCACCGACGAGGAACGCACCCTCCTCACCACGACCAGCGCCCTGGTCGCCCAGGCCCTGGCCCGGGCCCGCCTGTACGACGCCGAGTACAGCCGCTCCCGCGAACTCCAACGCGGCCTGCTCCCACGCGAGTTGCCCAACCTGCCCGCCTGCACGGCCGCCGCCCGCTACCTTCCCGCCGCCCAGGGAGTGGACGTCGGCGGCGACTGGTACGACATCATCCCGCTCTCCGGCGGCCAGGTCGCCCTCGTCGTCGGCGACGTCATGGGCCACGGCCTGCCCCAGGCGGTCACCATGGGCCGGCTGCGCACCGCCGTCCACACCCTCGCCGACCTCGAACTGCCCCCCGACGAGATCATGAGCCACCTCAACGACATCGTCGGCGGCATGGGCGAGGAGTCGTACGTCACCTGCCTGTACGCCCTCTACGACTCCACCACCCAGACCTGTTCCATAGCCCGCGCCGGCCATCCGCCACCGGCGATCGTGCACCCCGACGGCACCGTGTACTTCCCCGAGTTCGACGCCGACCCGCCCCTCGGTGCGGCCGAACCCCCCTTCGAGACCGTCGAGTTGAGGGTCCCCGAGGGCAGCCTGCTGGTGCTGTACACGGACGGTCTGGTGGAGTCGTCGAAGCGGGAGATCGACGAGGGGATGGGCCAGCTGGCGCGCCTGTTAAAGGGTGCGTACGACGCCGGCCAGGGAGACGACCTCGAAGGGCTCTGCGACACGCTCACCACGGGGCTGCTCCCCGCCGACCAACCGAGCGCGGACGACGCGGCCCTCCTCGTCGCCCGTCTGCACGCGCTGACCGCCGACCGGGTCGCCTCCTGGCCGCTCCCCGAGGACCCGAGGGCGGCCGGCCAGGCCCGCCGCCATGTCCGCGAACAGCTCGCCGAGTGGGGCCTGGACGACCTCACGCCCACCACGGAACTCCTGGCCAGCGAGCTGGTCGGCAACGTCGTACGGCACGCCAAGGGCCCCGTCCGGCTCCGCCTCCTGCACGGCGCCGAGCTGATCTGCGAGGTCTTCGACGGCAGCCTGACGATGCCCCGCATCCGCCGGGCCACGGAGACCGACGAGGGCGGCCGGGGCCTGCAACTGATCACCGCCCTCTCCCAGCGCTGGGGCACGCGCTACACCCCGACCGGCAAGTGCATCTGGACGGAACAGGCCCTCCAGCCCCCGGAGAACCGACGGGACGAGACACCGGACAGCGCGCTGGAGCTGATGTTCCTGAACCCGGGGGAGTTCGACGACATCCCGGAACTGAGGGGCCTGGGAGACCTGAACTGAGCGCTCCGCGGGACAGGCGGTTCTTTTGCCGCGGGCCCGGTGGGGGCTTGTCGCGCAGTTCCCCGCGCCCCTTAAGGGCGCGGCCCGCACCCGGTGTGATCTAGTTGCCGCCCTAGTTCTGGTACACCTTGTCGACGCCCGGGCCGCCCGAGAGGGTGTCCTTGCCCGGGCCGCCGTACACGACGTCGTTGCCGCTGTTGCCGAAGATCCGGTCGTTGCCCTGCTCGCCGTACAGACGGTCGTTGCCCCTGCCGCCGTAGATGCGGTCGTCGCCCGACCGTCCGTACGCGACGTCGTTGCCGTCGCCGCCGTTCAGGATGTTCTCGTCGCCGTCCTCGTCGGCGTCGCCCGTGAGCGAGTCGTTGCCGGCGCCGCCGTAACACGCGACCGAGCAGCCGGTGAGGACGTCGTTGCCGGCGCCGCCGAGCGCCCCGAGACCCCAGATCCCGCCGCCGCCGACGAGATGGTCGTTGCCGTCCTGGCCGTGGAGGACGTCCCAACCGGTGCCCACCAGAACGTCGTTGCCCTTGCCGCCGTAGATCGCGGCGTACGCGTGGTTGTTGGCGGCGATCGTCGCGGTGTCGTTGCCGTCGCCCAGGTCGACGTCGTAGATGTCGGTGTCGTCCGAGCCCACCGGGATGTGGACCGCGCAGCGGGCGAACGTGTGGTCGGTCGCCGAGGGGTGCACGCACTCGTACTTGTCCGCCGCGCTGTTGTCGATGGTGATGGGGGCGCGGTCGCGGAAGGTGAGGATGTAGTAGGAGTCGAGGTCGGAGTCACGGGTCTCGATCCTCATCGAGACCGTCAGCCGGTTGGTCTGGCCGGCGGCGGCCTTGTACCAGAGCTCGCCGGCCGTCTGGCGCAGCGTGCCGGCGCTCGGGGTCGCCGCCTGGGCGGCGGGGGCCGTGAGCGCGGCGGCGCCCAGGGCGAGGGTGAGGGTGACAGCGGTGGTCGTCGCGGTGGCGATCCTTCTCCGTGTACGCATGCGGAAGCAGCCCCTTCGGGGGAGTGGTGCCGTGGGTGGGTGGGTCGCGGTGATCGGCGCTTCTGAGAGCTCCTGAGCGCTTCTGATTACCCGTTAGACCCCGGACCGGGGGCCGGGGTTGTACCGGAAACCCGAATCGTTCCGAATCGCGAGGAACGCAGCGAATCGTTGGTGATCACAGTGAATCGCGACGGAATCGCGGTGATTCACGCCTCCGGAGAGAACCCGCACCGCCGTTCGACCCTCTCTATGAGAGGGCCCAGCTCTTCGAGAGGGCCGAGCGAGCGGAAGGGAACCGGGGACACGTGCCGGTCATAGGCCAGCGGACGCACCTCGTGCTGCTCGCCGCCTGGACGATCCTGTGGTTCGCCGTGGTCGAGCCGCACGGCGGGTTCTCCTGGCACTACCTGCGCACCGGCGGGGAGCTGATCTACGAGGGCCCGGGCAGCCCCGACGGCGGCCTGAACCTCTACGCCCACCACCCCGAACTCCAGATGGGCCCCGTCAGTTTCCTGGCGGCGGGCCTGCTGAACCCCTTCCCCGAGCACGTCGGGCAGTTCCTGGCCGCCGCCGTGATGTCGTTCCTCGGCCTGGTGATCCTGGTGGTGGCCGGACGCAGCGCCGCCCAGTACTTCCTGGGCACCGGGACCAACCACCAGCGGTTGCGGCAACGCGTGCTGATCGCGGGCCTCGCCTTCATCCCGATGTGGATCGAGGTCGCCGTCCGCTTCGGCCACCTCGACGACGTACTGGCGCTCTTCTTCACGGCCCTGGCCGTACGTTCCCTCACGCGCGGGGACGCCGCCGCGACCGGCATCCTCCTGGCCCTCGCCGTCGACTCGAAACCGACCGCGCTCGCCTTCCTCCCCCTCCTGCTGGCCCTGCCGAGACCGAAATGGCCGCGCGCCGCCCTATGGTGCGCCGGCCTGATCGCGGTGGTCTGGCTGCCGTTCTTCCTCGGCGCCCCGCACTCGTTCGACGCGGCGGAGTTCGTCATCCCCAACCAGCCCGCGTCCGCGCTCCGCCGCCTCGGCGTCGGCGATCCGGTGACCCCGCCCTGGGTCCGCCCGGCGCAGGCCGCGCTGGGCCTGGCCCTGGGCTGCGTCGCGGTGTGGCGCGGACGCTGGCCCGCCGTCGTCCTGCTCGGCGCCAACGCCCGCATCGTTCTCGACCCCAGCGTCTACACGTACTACACCGCCTCCGTCCTGCTGGGCACCCTGCTGTGGGACGTGATCGGGCAGCGGCGGCTGGTCCCCTGGTGGAGCTGGATCGCACTGATCACCCTGTACGGCAGCGTCTTCGCCGTGCCCGACGACGCGGCCCGCGGCCTGGTCCGCCTGGGCTTCGTCGTCGTCTCCACCTCGTACGTCCTGTTCTGGCCGGTACGGGACCGACGGCGCAGGCATTCCGCGGCACGACCGACGGTCGTTGCCCAAGTGGCCCCGGGAGACGGGCAGTTCGGTCGCGGGGCGGCCGACCCGGAACGCTCCGGTGACCGTTCATCAGGCCGCTGCTAAGCAGGTGATACGCCTCGCGGTCCCCCTCGGACGCATGGGCGCGGTCTCACCCGGCTACACCGACCGCCGAGCCGTCAACGCCGTCCCGCCGGTCTGCGCCGCACCCCGGCATCCGTACGACCCTGGACCTGCCTGCGTTCACGGCCACCCTGGCCTGAGGACGGCGCCGGCGGGACCGGTCGGGCAACGCTCGGGGTCAGCGTTTCTTGGTCTTCTTCTTCTGCGGCGGCGTCCACTCGCCGCGGTGCAACTGGCAGCGGGGGTAGCCGATCATCGCCGGATTCTGGCACCGCTTGCCGGTCGTGGTCCGGGTCGACCTGCACTTGACCTGCTTACCCATTCGTCCTCTCCTGCCCGGTCGAGGGTGTCCCATGCCGAACCCATCGTCACCGGCCGGAGGTGCCCTGCGCTCTACGCGCGGCCATATTCGGCTGATTACGCCTCTGTTGTGCCTGGATGCCGATATTTACTGACCCGTATCTTCGACTGGCCGTGCGGCCGCTCCTCCCAGTCCTCCATGAAGCGCGCGTGCAGGCCGTGTTGGCGGGCCAGGGCGAGGAGGGTCCCGGTGCGGTAGTAGAAGTCCTCGCGCAGGACCTGGTGTTCGGTGCCCTCCGTGCGGTCGAAGGTGAAGTCGAAGAACCCGGTGTCGGTCAGCACGCGGCCGACATGGCTGAGGCACTCCTCGATGACCTCCAGCGGCGAGTGGGAGAAGACGCTGTGCGCGTGGACGACGTCGAAGTGGCCGCTGGGCAGGAAGTCCAGGGTGAGGTCGCCGGTGATGGTCAGGTGCGGCAGCTTGGCCTGGAGGCCGCGCTCGGTGAGGGTCCGCTTGGCGGCGACCAGGATGTCCGGCGAGATGTCGATGCCGTAGTAGTGGCAGGCGTCGAGGTGCTCGATGAAGCGCCAGCCGCCGCGCAGGTTGCCGCAGCCGACGTCGAGCATGCGGTGTTCGGGGCGCAGCCCGTGCTCCACGAGGTAGTCGAACTGCATCCGCCCGAGCGCCAGCCAGCGGTCGTGGTTCCGGCTGCCGACCGCCGCCTCCGGGTCGCGGCGGGTGTCCGAGGCCATGACGGCCCGGTAGTAGCCGACGTGGTCGGTGTGGATCAGGCGCAGCCAGGCGTCCCGGCCCGCCCGGCGGAGGTACGGGGTGACGCGGCCGGGGTGGCGCAGGGCGTAGCCGACCTTGTGGGTGAGGGCGGCGCGGTTGCTGCGCAGCTTCTTCGGTGACGTGGCATCGGCGGGCATCGTGACGCGACCTCCGTGCAGAGGATCTTCGTGCGGCGGATCTCCGTACAAGGGTCGGCCCTGGGTGCGGGGATGACAACCGCAGCCCGCCCGGGCCCCGGATCCCTGGCCCCGGGGCCCGAAGCCACGACCCCCGGACCGCAAGGGGCGGATTAAATCGTTTCAATGTCACTCCAGCCAATTCCGTCCCATCTGTTGACCGGCTTCTGTACCTGCCTCTAACCTCCGGGCACCCCGACTGAAACCTTTCACCCCCGAAGGTGCCCATGCCCAGACCCCTGTCGCGCCGCAGTCTCCTCCAGCTGGGGGGCGTCGTGACCGCCTCCGTCGTCCTCACCGGACCGCGCGCGGTCGCCGCCGTACCGGCCAAGGGGGCGCCTCCCGCGCCGACCGGGATGCTGACCGATCTGCTGCCGAAGGGGCTGGGCACCACCGCGGGGAAGCAGCCGCGGTTCAGCTGGCAGGTCCCCGACTTCGGGGCGGGCACCCTCCAGCGCGCCTACAAGCTCCAGCTCGCCGCGACGCCCACCGGGTTCGACGACGACCAACTCCTCTGGGACAGCGGCAAGGTGGACTCCGCCGCGTCCACCGCCGTGGTCTACGGCGGACCGGCGCTGAAGCCCCGTACCGCCTACTGGTGGCGGGTCAGCACCTGGCCGGACAAGGGCGGGCGGTCGTCCTGGTCCCAGCCGGTGCTGCTGGCGACCTCGGTGGAGGACGAGTGGGAGGCCGAGCCGATATGGGCGCCGGCCGGACCGACCATGACCGACGGCACCTTCGCCGCCCGGCTGAGGATCACCACGGTGGCCGCCGGCTTCTGGTTCCGGGCCACCAACACCGCCAACAACTACATGTGGCAGCTGCGCGCGGGCGCCGCTGCCGGAGTGCTGCGCAAGCACGTGTGCGTGAACGGGACGTACACCGTCCTCGGCGAGGTCACGCTGCCCTTCCCGGTCGTCACCGGCGAGTGGGTGGACTTCGCGGTCACCATGACCGGCTCCACGCTCACCACCACCGTCAACGGCACCGTCGTCGACACCACCACCCACACCCGCTACACCTCGGGCAACGTCGGCCTGCGCAACGGCTCCACCGAATCGCAGGCGTACGACAGTGTCCGCTTCACCGCCGCCGACGGCACCGTCCTGCTCCAGGACGACTTCGCCTCCGACAAGGGCACCTTCGCCGCCGGCACCGTGGCCAACGGCGTCCTCACCTTCCCGACCGGCGCCTCCTCGCTCTCCTCCTACGGCGCCGACGACACCTGGGCCCTGCTCCGCCACGAGTACGACCTGGCCGGCAAGGACATCGCCGCCGCCGTCCTCTATGTCGCGGCCACCTCCGCGACGCCCGCCCGCCAGTACGTCGCCAAGGTGTGGAGCAACGGCAGCCCGGTCGGCCACGCCTCGGTGCGCTCCGGCAGCGGAGTGGCGTACCAGGCCTTCGACATCACCGACACGCTGCGCTCCGGCGAGACCAACGCCCTGGCCGCGCTGTGCTGGACCACCTCGCAGCAGAAGTTCCTGGCCCAGCTGGAGGTCACGTACGCCGACGGCAGCCGGGCCACCATCGGCTCCGGCGGCGACTGGAAGGCGCGCCGCCAGGCCGGTCTGCTGCCGGCCAAGGGCAGCGCGGGCAGCAGCTACTTCACGGTTCCCCAGGAGTACTGGGACCTGCGCCAGGAGCCCGTCGGCTGGACCGGCCCCGGCTTCGACGACGCCGGCTGGTCGGCCCCCGTCGTCCGCGCCGCGATCGACGGCCTCGTCCCCGCCCCGATCGAGCCGGTACGGCTGCACGACGTCACCCCGGCCTCGGTGACCAAGGTGGCCGACGGCCGCTGGCTGGTGGACCTCGGCCGGGAGATCGTCGGCGGGCTGGCCCTGGAGGTCACCGGCAGTGCCGGCGACACCGTCGAGGTGCGGCTCGGCGAGGAGCTGAACAGCGACGGCACGGTCAAGTACGTACTCCGCGCCACCAACACCTACCGCGAGGTGTGGACCCTGCGCGACGGCGCCCAGCGCTTCGAGCACTGGGGCTACCGGGGATTCCGCTGGGCCGAGCTGCGCACCTCCCTCGACCTGTCCGGGGCGACCGTCAAGGGCCGCGCCTGGAAGCTGGACTGGGACGACTCCCAGACCGCCTTCAGCAGCTCCGACCCCGCCCTGGACCGGGTCTGGGAGCTGTGCCGCTACTCCATCGAGGCCACCCGCGGCGACCTCTACCAGGACACCCCGACCCGCGAACGCGGCCCCTACGAGGGCGACGCGCTCATCAACCAGCTCTCCGAGTACGGCGTCCAGCGCTCCTACGCGCTCGCCCGCTGGTCCAACGACTATCTGGTCCGCCTGGGCACCTGGCCCACCGAGTACCGCCTGATGTGCGCGATCTCCGCCTGGGAGGACTACCTCGCCACCGGCGACGACCGCCAGCTCGCCAAGGACTACGACCTCCTCTCCGCCAAGAACCTCACCGCCTACCTGGGCTCCGACGGCCTGGTCCACAAGGCCCCGGGCTCCTCCAGCCAGGACCTCGGCGACCTGGTCGACTGGCCGGTCGCCAGCCGCGACGGCTACGTCTTCACCAGCGTCAACACCGTCGTCAACGCCTTCCAGTACGCCGCTTTCGACGCCCTCGCCAAGTGCGCCACCGCCCTCGGGAAGACCGACGACGCCACGTCCCTCCACGCCCGCGCCGACACCCTGGCCGCCGCCATGCGGGCCACCCTGCTCGACAGCGCGGCGGGCCGGTTCCGCGACGGCGCCGGCACCACTCACAGCGCCCAGCACGCCACCGCGTTCCCGGTCGCGCTCGGGGTCGCCGACGCCCTGGACGACGCCGTACTGGCCGCACTGGGCGACACACTCGCCGCCGGCGGCATGAAGGTGAGCGTCTACGGGGCGCAGTTCCTGCTCGACGCGCTCTTCCGGCTCGGCCGGTCCGACGCGGCCCTCGCGCTGCTCACCTCGACGGCGACCAACTCCTGGCTGCACATGCTGGACGCCCTGAAGGCCACCATCGTCACCGAGGCCTGGGACCCGGCGCTGAAGCCCAACACGACCCTCTCCCACGCCTGGGCCTCCGCCCCGGCCAACGCCGTCGCCCGGCACGTGCTGGGCGTCCAGGTCACCGAGGCGGGCGCGGCCGGGTTCCGGATCCGCCCCAGGACCGGCGCCCTCACCGAGGTCGACGGCACGGTCCCGTCCCTGCGCGGCCCGGTCTCGGTCTCCGTCCGCCGCTCCGCCGACGCCCACTCCCTGAAGGTCACGGTGCCGCCCAACAGCAGCGCCGTCCTGGAAGTGGAGATCGGCGACGCCGACCCGGCCGCGTACCGGGTGATCGCGGCCACCCCGGGGTGCACCGGCCGGGTCCAGGTGACCTCGTTCACCGACCTGACCGGCACCGTGCTGAGGGTCGGTCCGGTCGGCGCCGGCACCGCGACGGTCGCCCTGAGGAAGTAGCCCGCCCCGCCGGAGGGCCCCACGCGCACGGCATCAGTCCGCCATGTCGAACCGGGGCTCTTCGGTGCGGGTGCGCTTGATCTCGTAGAAGCCCGGCACGGCGGCCAGCAGCAGAAACCCGTCCCACAACCGTCCGGCGGCCTCCCCGGTGGGAGCGGGTGAGACGACCGGGCCGAAGAAGCCGACCCGTTCGCCACGGGGCCCGGTGGCCGACACCACCGGGGTGCCGACGTCGTCCCCGGCCAGGGCGACGGCCTGCGCGTGCGAGGCCCGGACCGCCTCGTCGTACGCCGTGGACCAGGCGACCTCGGCGATCTGAGCCGGCAGCCCGGCATCGGTCAGGGCCCCCGCGAGGTTCCCCCAGTCGCCCCGGAGGTGGAAGCGGGTGCCCATCGCCGTGAAGAGGTCCCCGAGCGCCCGCTGACCGAACCGCTCCTCCACGGCGGCACACACCCGTACCGGAGCCCACATGTAGTCGGCCCACTCGCCCCAGTCGCCCTCGGGGTTGTCGTCCCGGTGCTCGTTGAGCACCGACAGACTCATCACCCGCCAACGGACGTCCACCGGCCGCACCTTGGTGACCTCGACCATCCACCGCGAGGTGATCCACGTGTACGGACAGACGGGGTCGAACCAGAAGTCGACGGTCCGTTGTCCGGTCCGTTGCTCGGTCCGTTGCTCGGGCATCTGATCGACTCCTCGTCCCGGCCGGTACAAAGGGTCAGTGCAGGGTTCAGTACAGGGGGTCAGTACAGGGCCTTGTACCCCTGCCAGCCGGTGGTCATCGCGGTGCGGGGGCCGAGGGAACCCCTGCCGTCGCCGTTGTTGCGCCACAGCTTGCCGGCGGTGTCACGGGAGACGATGTCCGCCTTCCCGTCCGCCGTGATGTCCCCGACGCCCACCACCACGTTGTACGAGGCGCCCCAGTTGTCGGCCACCTTGACCCGCGCCCTGAAGCCGCCGGTCGCCGTGCCCGCGTGCCGCCACAGCTCGTTCGACGTGTCCTGCGCCAGCAGGTCCCCGTACCCGTCACCGTTGAGGTCGCCGACGCCGACGATCTTCTTGTAGCCGGCCCACTTGGCGATCTTCACCCGTGCCGAGAGGGTTCCGCTGCTCGTGGCCTTGTACAGGTAGACGTCACCGGTGGACGTCTGGCGGGCGATCAGATCCGCCCGGCCGTCACCGGTGACATCGCCCGGTGAGGTCAGCACGTTGTACTGGTTCCAGCCCGTTCCCAGCGCGGTGTACGGCGTGGACGTCGTCAGCGCCTTGCCGCACCCCGGCCGGTACGCCCGCAGCGCCCCGCTGCCGAACCGCACGAGCACGTCGTTGCAGCGGTCGCCGCTCAGGTCTCCGAAGGGCACCGCGGTGATGGAGGACGGCCAGCCCGTGGCCGTCGTCCTCGTCGGGAACTTCCCGCCCCCGTCGCCCTGGTGGAAGGCGAGCGCGCCCGAGGGAGTGAGCGTGAGCAGGTCACCGATGCCGTCGGACCCGACATGGTCGCGTCGTACGGCGGCACCACCGGTCAGCCTCAGCGAGCCGACCGCGGTCACCGCCGCGCCCTGCCCGGCGACCGGTGTCACCGTCAGCGTCCAGGTGTAGGTGCCGTTCGCCACGTACGCACCTGTCGACGTCCTGCCGTTCCAGGACGCCTGGACCGCGTCGGACGCGGCACCGCCGGACAGGGTGCGCACGGTGGCGCCGGTCGCCTTGTTCCTGAGCGCCAGCGTCCACGACGCGGCCGGCTTCGACAGCCACCACGTGCCGCCCCACGTGGACGACGAGCTCACGGTATTGACCGAGGGCTGCGTCTTCACTCCGACGACCGCGATGTCCGTGGCGGGCGTGCCGCTCCCCACCCGTGGATGTGCTGGTCAGGACGGTACGCCCGTACGTCTGCAGATAACTCTGGCCGGCCGGAACCGCCACGGTCTCCGTCGTCCCGGTTCCCATGTCACGGAGCAGGACCTGCCGACCGCCGCCGTCCTGGACGGGCCCGCCAAGGGCGACGATGTCCGACCCGGTGCCGTAGACCCCCTGAGTACGAGGCTCGAGCCGCTCGCCGCCTTCCACGGGCTTCCGGCTGCCGTCGTAGGAGGTCCACCAGAGGCCGTAACCCGCCGTGGTGGAACGGTACTCAAGGAAGCCGGAGGCCCCGGCACTCTGCAGAGACGCCGTGCGCGCAGTCGTACGCATGGTGGCCGGAACGACGATCTCTGCCGCGACCTCCGCGTGAGCGGGCGCTGCCAGCGGCAGGGCGGACACAGAGAGCGCCAAACCGGTGATGGCGGCAAGCGAGCCACGCAGGAACACAGGATGAGTCACTTGGTTTCCCTCCCCCCACGGAGGGCCCCATCTCCCCGAACAAGCTGGCGAATGCTAGCAGTTGCGTGCTGCGGACGAGCTTGCTGGGCCAGGCGATGCACCCGGTCAGCGGCTGTTCGGGACGACCAGGCCGGACTCGTAGGCGAGGACCACGAGTTGGGCCCGGTCGCGGACGTGGAGTTTGGTCATCGCCCGGTTGATGTGGGTCTTCGCGGTCATGGGGCTGATCACCATGCGGGCGGCGACCTGGTCGTTGGACAGGCCCTGGGCGACCAGGACGACCGCTTCGCGTTCCCGGCCGGTCAGCTCCTCCAGTGCGGCGCCGGAGGTGGGGAGGGGCTGGGTGACGTACCGGTGGATGAGCTTGCGGGTGATCGACGGGGCGAGCAGGGCGTCCCCGCGGGCGGCGACCCGCACGGCGTGCAGGAAGTCCTCCGGCACGATGTCCTTGACCAGGAACCCGGCGGCGCCGGCGCGCAGCGCTTCGAAGACGTACTCGTCCATGCCGTAGTTGGTCAGCATGACGACGTGTACGCCGGCCAGGGCCGGGTCGGCGGCGATGCGCCGGGTCGCCTCGATGCCGTCCATGACCGGCATCTGGATGTCGATGAGCGCGACGTCGGGCAGATGCTCCTTGACGAGCGCCAACCCCTGTTCGCCGTCGGCGGCTTCGGCCACCACCTCGATGTCGTCCTCGAGGTCGAGCAGCGCGTGGAAGCCGCTGCGGATGAGCGGTTGGTCGTCGACCAGCAGGACACGGATCATGATGCTCGTTCCACCGGGAGTTCTGCCTGGACGGTGAAGCCGTGCTCGTTACGCGGTTCGGCGCGCAGCCGACCGCCGAGGGCGGTGACACGTTCGCGCATGCCGAGCAGCCCGAGGCCGGGGGCCGGGGCGTCAACGGGGACGGCCTTGCCGTCGTCGTCCACCTGGACAGCGAGGGCGTCGGGCCGGTACTCGATCCGGACCGTCGCGGTGGTGGCACAGGCGTGCCGGGCGGTGTTGGTCAGCGCCTCCTGGACGATGCGGTAGGCGGTCCGGCCCACCGCGGCCGGCACGTCGTGCCGCTGCCCTTCGATCGTCAACGTCGCGTCCAGGCCCATCGACCGGGCACGCTCCACCAGTTCCGGCACGTGTGCGAGGCCGTGCGGCGGGGTCGTGTCGTCGTCGCGCAGGGCCTCCAGCGTCGCGCGCAGCTCCCGGGTCGCCTCCCGCCCGGCCGCCTGGATCGCCAGCAGCGTCTCGGGCACCTGCTCGCCGCGCCTGCGGGCCACATGCACGGCGACCTCGGACTGCACCTTGATGATCGAGATCTGGTGGGTGAGCGAATCGTGCAACTCCCGCGCGATGTGCAGCCGCTCCTCGTCCGCGCGGCGCCGCGCGGTCTCCTCCCGGGTGCGCTCGGCCTCGTCCGCCCGCCGCTCGGCCTGCCGCAGCGCCTCACCGGCGGCAAAGGCGGCGATCAGCCAGGCGATTTCGAGTACGTTCCTGGCCTGCGCGAACGCCTCACGCGCCGACCCGTCGCGGAAGGCCAGGGCCGTGAGCGGAAGGACGACGAGCAGGCTCACGGACACCGCCACCGTCGGGGCACGGTGCCCGGCCCGTACCGCGCCGTACACCGCGACCAGATACGAGACAGCGAGCACCTCGAAACCGGCCGCCTCGTACCCCACCGCACACAGCCCGGTCACGGCCAGGACGGCAACCGGAGCCCGGCGCCGCGCGACCAGCGCCAGACCGCCGGCCGCCAATAGCACGGAGCCGAGCAGCCCTGCCTCCCCGGCCGAGCGCTGCCCGGACAGCCCGGTACCCAACAGCAGTGCCGCCACGCTGAGGGCGATAGCCCAGTCCATGACACCGGCCGGGACACGAAAACGCGCCCCTGTGTCCATGGGCGCACCCTAGCCGGAGGCCGGCGGCGGGCGAGTCGCGCTCGCGGACGAGCGGCCGGCTACCGCACCCGCGGTACGTGAGCGGCGTCTGCCGCATCCGCGGTAGCGGGCTGCGGCACGGGCGGCAGCCCGAAGTGACCGCGTCCGCCGGACGACCAGCAGGGCGGTCGGCAGGCACGCTCAAGGCACGGCGAAACCCGGAATTCGTCCCGCACGAAGGACACGAAGGAGGAGAGTGGCATGAGCGCAGTGGATGCCCTGATGGTGGCCGCCGAGGGCGGAGCCATCGGCGACGGCCGGACCGGGGCCAACCTGGCCCTCGGCGTGGGCCTGATCGGCGTGGCCCTCGCCTGGCTGACCCTGACCCGCCTCACCAACCGCCCCGACCCCGCCAAAGCACGCACCGGCGCCCTGTCGGCCATGGCCGCGGGCCTGATCGCCGCGGCCCTCGCCACCCTGCATCTGGCCACCTCCAACGGCGGCCCCGGCACCGGCAACGGGACCATGGGAGCCGTCGTGGCCCTCCCCCTGGCCCTGACCGCCCTGACCCTCGGCCGCCGCGCCCTCTCCCACACCCGACGCCCCACCCGACCCGCCGACCACCTCGAACCCGAACGCGAGGCCTCCGCCTGACCCTGGACCACACACGACGAAGGGCCCCACCGCGAACGGTGGGGCCCTTCGACATCGTGCCCGGTGAGGCACTGGCGGAGGATACGAGATTCGAACTCGTGAGGGGTTGCCCCCAACACGCTTTCCAAGCGTGCGCCCTAGGCCACTAGGCGAATCCTCCGCGCCGAACATTACAGGACGTTGGACGGTGCTTGCGAACTCGTTCGGGCCCCCTGCGATCAGGTACGCTGGGCCTCAGCCCCTCACGCGGCGCTATCTGACTGAACTCCCCCAGGGCCGGAAGGCAGCAAGGGTAGGTTGGCTCTGGCGGGTGCGTGGGGGGTCTTTGTGTTTCCAGGGTCGTCTGGCCTCTTCCCCGGTCGCCGGAGTGAGCGCGAAGGTCGCAACGCCCCCGAGGGCCCCAGTTCCAGTTGGTGCTCAGGGCACCCGCGTGGAGGGGGTCGCGGTGCCGCAGGGCCAGGGCCGCGACCAGGACCACCCCGTACGTCCAGAGGGCCGGGCCCAGTGCTGTCAGGGTGCCGGCGGCGGGCGTGCCGGGGAGGGCGAGTGAGGCGGCCACCGTGTGCCGTATCGCGAAGAGGGGCTCCCTGTGAAATGCACCAAGGGGAACGTTTGGTGATTCTTCGCCCGTCCGGAGACGCCGTGCGCGCGGGGTCGGCCGCAGGGGTGGGACCGGCGAGCGGGGCCGACTGTCAGTGGGGCCCGATATCGTCGTATGCGTGTCGTCCCTTGCGCTGTACCGCCGCTATCGCCCGGAGTCGTTCGCCGAGGTCATCGGGCAGGAGCATGTAACCGACCCGCTGCAGCAGGCGCTGCGGAACAACCGGGTCAATCACGCGTACCTGTTCAGCGGGCCGCGCGGCTGTGGCAAGACGACCAGCGCGCGTATCCTGGCGCGCTGTCTGAACTGCGAGAAGGGACCGACGCCGACACCCTGCGGCGAGTGCCAGTCCTGCCAGGACCTGGCGCGCAACGGGCGGGGATCGATCGATGTCATCGAGATCGACGCGGCGTCGCACGGCGGTGTGGACGACGCCCGTGACCTGCGAGAGAAGGCCTTCTTCGGGCCGGCCGGCAGTCGCTACAAGATCTACATCATCGACGAGGCCCACATGGTCACGTCGGCCGGTTTCAACGCGCTCCTCAAGGTCGTCGAGGAGCCCCCGGAGCACCTCAAGTTCATCTTCGCGACCACCGAGCCCGAGAAGGTCATCGGGACGATCCGCTCGCGTACCCACCACTACCCCTTCCGCCTCGTCCCGCCGGGCACGCTCCGCGAGTACCTCGCGGAGGTCTGCGGGCAGGAGAACATCCCGGTTGCCGACGGCGTGCTCCCGCTGGTCGTCCGCTCCGGAGCCGGGTCGGTACGAGACTCGATGTCCGTCATGGACCAGCTGCTGGCCGGCGCCGGTGCCGACGGTGTGACGTACGCCATGGCCACCTCCCTGCTGGGCTACACGGAGGCCTCGCTGCTGGACTCCGTGATCGAGGCGTTCGCCTCCGGGGACGGGGCGGCGGCCTTCGAGGTCGTGGACCGCGTCATCGAGGGCGGCAACGACCCGCGCCGCTTCGTCGCCGACCTGCTCGAACGGCTGCGCGACCTGGTGATCCTGGCCGCCGTGCCGGACGCGGCGGAGAAGGGGCTCATCGACGCCCCTGTGGACGTCGTCGAGCGGATGCAGGCACAGGCCGGCGTCTTCGGCGCCGCCGAACTCAGCCGCGCCGCCGACCTCGTCAACGAGGGGCTCACGGAGATGCGGGGCGCGACCTCGCCCCGACTCCAGCTGGAACTGATCTGCGCGCGCGTGATGCTGCCCGGCGCTTACGGCGACGAGCGGTCGGTCATGGCCAGGCTCGACCGACTGGAGCGCGGGGTCAACTTCTCCGGCGGCCCCGCGGCGGGCATGGGCGGCGCCGGCCTCGCCATGGGGTACGTCCCCGGCCCCGGCGTGCACGGCGGGCCGGCCGTGCACGAGGGCGCGGCACCCGGCGGTGCCCCGGCGGGGGCGCCCACGACCCCGCACCCTCAGCCGCAGGTTCAGCCCCAGCAACAAGTCCACCCTCAGCCGCAGGCCCAGCCCCAGCACCGGCCCGAGGTCCAGCACCAGCCCCAGGTCCAGCAACAGGCTCCGGCTCCGCCACCCCCGGCTCAGGCCGCCCCCTCTCCCGCCGCTCCACCTCCGGCTGCCGCTGCCCCCGGCGCCTGGCCCACCGCGACGACCGCAGGCAGCGGCCGGCGCCCCGGTGGCTGGCCCACGGCGACCCCCGCGGGCGGTGGACAGCCCCCGGCGCCCGCTCCGGGCCCGGCGGCCCCAGCCCCGGCAGCGGCCTACGCGCAGCCCCAGGCCCATGCCCAGACCCCGGCTCAGGTCCCCGCCGCCCCGGCCGCCGCCCCCGTGCCCGGCGGGCTCGACCCCCGCATGCTCTGGCCGAACATCCTGGAGTCGGTCAAGAACCGCCGTCGCTTCACCTGGATCCTCCTCGACCAGAACGCCCAGGTCACCGGCTTCGACGGCACCACGCTCCAGTTGGGCTTCGTGAACGCCGGGGCGCGGGACAACTTCTCCAGCAGCGGCAGCGAAGAGGTACTGAAGGCGGCGCTGGCGGAACAGTTCAACGTCAACTGGAAGATCGAGGCGATCGTCGCCGCGACGGGCGCCGGCCAGGGCGCCCCGGGCAACACGGCCCCCGGCGGCTACGGCGGAGGCGGCGCCCCCGGTGGTTACGGCGGGGGCGGCGGGGGCGGTTACGGCGGCGCCGGTACGACACCCGCAGGCACTGCAGGCCCCGCATCCCACCAGCCCGCGCCCCCGGCACCCGCGCCCACACAGGCGTCCGGCGCCCCCCGCCCCCAGGCCTCCGCACCGGCACCGCAGCGCCCGCAGCACTCGGCCCCGGAACCCGCGCCCATCGCCCCCGAGGACGACACCCCCGAGGACGACGACCCCGACCTCGACGAGTCCGCCCTCTCCGGCCACGAACTGATCGTGCGTGAGCTGGGGGCGACGGTGCTGGAGGAGTTCTCGAACGAGTAGGCGTCCCCAGCCCGCAGCCCGCAGCCCGCAGCCCGCAGCCCGCAGCCCTCGGTCCCCGATGCCCAGCCCCCGGTCTCCGATGCCCGGGACCGAGCCCCCGGAGACGACGCCCGCACCAACCCCAGCCAGGCATCCCACCCCCACCCCGACCACGCCCACTAAGCTGACCCCCGTGAAGGTCCTCCTCATCGGTAACGGCGCCCGCGAACACGCCCTGTGCCGCTCCCTGTCCCTCGACCCCGACGTCACCGCGCTGTACTGCGCCCCCGGCAACGCCGGTATCGCCGAGGTCGCCGAGCTGCACCACGTCGACCCCCTCGACGGCGGGGCCGTATCGGCGCTGGCCGTGGAGCTGGGCGCCGACCTGGTCGTCGTAGGGCCGGAGGCGCCGCTCGTCGCCGGGGTCGCCGACGCCGTGCGTGCGGTCGGCATCCCGGTCTTCGGCCCCTCCGGGGAAGCCGCGCAGCTGGAGGGCTCCAAGGCCTTCGCGAAGGACGTCATGGCGGGAGCCGGCGTCCCCACGGCCCGCTCATACGTCTGTACGACGCCGGCGGAGGTCGACGAAGCCCTCGACGCCTTCGGTGCCCCGTACGTCGTGAAGGACGACGGACTCGCGGCCGGCAAGGGCGTAGTGGTCACCGACGACCTCGCGATCGCCGCCGCGCACGCGAACTCCTGCGACCGAGTCGTCATCGAGGAGTTCCTCGACGGCCCCGAGGTCTCCCTCTTCGCGATCACCGACGGTGTGACCGTCCTCCCGCTCCAGCCCGCTCAGGACTTCAAGCGCGCGCTGGACGACGACGAGGGCCCGAACACGGGCGGCATGGGCGCATACTCACCGCTTCCCTGGGCCGACCCGAAGCTGGTCGAGGAGGTCCTCCAGACGGTCCTCCAGCCGACGGTCGACGAACTGCGCCGCCGCGGCACCCCCTTCTCCGGCCTCCTCTACGCGGGCCTCGCGATCACCTCGCGCGGCGTCCGCGTGATCGAGTTCAACGCCCGCTTCGGCGACCCGGAGACCCAGGTGGTCCTGGCCCGCCTGAAGACCCCGCTGGCCGGCATCCTGCTCGCCGCGGCCAACGGCACCCTCGCCGATCTCGAACCCCTCCGCTGGAGCGACGACGCGGCGGTCACCGTGGTCATCGCCTCGCACAACTACCCCGGCACCCCGCGCACCGGCGACCCGATCACGGGCCTCGCCGACGTGGCCGTGCAGGACGCCCCGCACGCGTACGTCCTGCACGCCGGGACGAAGCACGACGGCGACGCGGTCGTGAGCGCGGGCGGTCGGGTCCTCTCCGTGACGGCGACCGGCAAGAACCTGACCCAGGCCCGCGACCGCGCGTACACCGCCCTCGGCCGTATCCACCTGGACGGTTCCCAGCACCGCACGGACATCGCGGCGAAGGCGGCGGCGGGGGAGTAACGCGCGGCGCCCCCTCCACCAACCGAAGCCGACACACGCACACCTCACGCACACCTCGATGAACCTCTCGGGCCCCGAATCCGTCTAAGGATGCGGGGCCCGAGAGCCGTTCCGACGTCTTTCACATGCCGCTCACGTGCTGCTCGCACGCCGCTCAGCTGCGGATTCGCCGTAGCCGTGCGTCATCCACCTCTCCCCAGAGCCATTCCATCGAGTGACCGATCCCCCATCCGGCTGACGAGAACCGGGCCCCCAACTATGGTGCGGCGCAAGCGTTCCGGCACTTGGCCCACCGGCATTGCGATGTCAGTGGTGGGTGCCACAGTGGGGGAATGAGCAACGTCAGGCTGTGTGGGACAGGTCGGAACAGGTAGGGGGTGACATCCGGTCGTGACCGCTATGGGTGTGGAGGCGGGCGCGCAGGTCGCGCGTTCCCGGGCCCTCGCCGTGCTGCGCATCCGCAGCCGGGCGCTGGCCGTCGCCCTGCTGCCCGCGGCCGTCGCCGTCGTGCTGCTCGCCGGCGGCTCCACCGCCCACTTCGTGGGCGGCGGCTGGGACCTCGCCCGCTGGATCACGAGCGCCGCCGCACTCCTCGTACTCCTCGCCGCCGGAGTGGTCGCGCTCGTCGTGGCCCGGGCCCGCCCCGCCATGAGCCCCACGGTCCCGATCGCCGAGGAGTCGGCCCCGGACCTCTACCACCTGGTGCGCGACCTGGCCGACCGGCTGGGCGTCCCCGCACCCTCCGCGATAGCGCTCACCCCGGACTGCGACAGCTGGCTGGAGGACCGTACCCACCGCGCCCACGCGCTGCCCCCGGCGGAGGGCCGCGACGAGATATCGGGCGTACGAGGCCTGTCGACCGCCCTCCAAGGACAGCACCGCCGTGCGACGGCGACGGCATCGCCCGTCCTCGTCATCGGCTCGCCGTTCCTGTGGTGGATGCGCGTCGCCGAACTGCGCGCGGTCCTCGCCCCGGTCGTCGCGGGTACGGGACCTTCCGCGCACCCGGACATCGCGGCGGCGAGGCGCTTCGTACGGGGCCTGGACGCGGCGGTGGCCGTGGCTGCGGCGCCCCGGCGCGGCCCCGTCCCCCGCGCGGCGCTCGCCGGCGTCGGCTGGGCGTCGAGGCTGCTGCTGCGCAGCTGCCGGGTGCACGCGGCCGAGATGGAGCGCGGGGTGGCGACGGCGGCCGCCGAGCGCGCACAGGCGGTGGACTACGGCCTGCGGATCGTCGCGCAGGAACAGGTCGGCCTGGCGTACGCGGGCTGGGACCGGCTGCTGACCCGGGTCGCGCTCCCCGCCTGGCGGATGGGCCGCTGGCCGGCCCGGCTGGACGCGGGCGTCGTCGCCGCGCTCACGGAACTGTCCCGCCGTGACCGGCTGGCCGAGGGCTTCACCTCCCGCCTGGGCGAGCGCCCGGCCTGCGACCTGCTCGAAGAGCCCGGCGCGGTCGACGAGGCCGCCTCCCTGCTCGCCGCCCGGCTCTTCCACGGGGGCCCGGCGGAGCCCGGCCCGGACTGGGCGCCGGTGGACTGGCAGGAGTACCCGGAGGAGGTGGTCGACCGCAAATGGCGTACGGACGCGGCACGGCTCCACCGGGTCCTGGACGCCCTGGGAGTCCACCGCACCACGACCCCCACACGCCAGAACCCCGACGGCCCGACCCTGTCCCGGGTGATAACCCACCTGACGACGGCCCAACCCCCGGCGACTGAGCCAGCGGCAGAGGCGGAGCCAGAGACAGAGCCGGACGACGAGGACGAGTACCGGGACGACGAGCGCGTGGGAAGCGAGCGCAGCGAGTCCCTCGCCGCCGGACTCAGCGCGGAGGTGGCCCGCGAGGAAGCGGCGGCGCCGACTGCGGCACGACCGGCACCGGCAGCAGGTCTGACAGGCGGCCAGGGCCCGGACACCGCGCTCTGGGACGACGGCACACTGCCGCTCTTCCCTCTCCAGCCCCCGCGCACGGGCCGCGAACTGCTCGCCGACCACGTCACCGCGATGGTGTGCTGCGCGGCCATGGACACCGCGGGCGCGACACCGGGCCTGGACTGGCTCGACGGCCCCTCCCTCCTCCTGAACGGCGAACGGGCCGCCGACCTGGGCCCCAGGGTCCTGACCCTGATAGAAACCGGCGACCCGACCCCCCTCCAGGCCTGGCTCCACACGACAGGGGTACGCCCGGAGAAACCGGTACGCCTGGTGTGAGGACTCTCCGGCCAAGGCGGTACCTCTCCAGCGCCGGCCGGCACCCCCAGCCCGTCCGGCGATTGAGGACAAGGCCCGTTCAGGGCCGTAGCGGGGGTCTGGGGGCGCAGCCCCCAGGAAGGGGATGGGACGGGTAGGGGCGGCGGGGGCGAGAAAACCGGCCGGAACCCTCCCTTCCGTTTCTGGCTAATTAGCGACGAACGGTGACGGAGTGCGTGCGTAATGTGATGTGCTGGGACCGATCGCGCACGTGGCAATCGCTCGGGACATAGGACAGCAAGCAAGCAAGCACAGCGCCCGGGCGCAAGACAGCCGGCACAGAGCTGACGGGGGAGCCAGGGAGGGAAACAGTCATGGGGTCGCAGTCGATCCGCCGCTGGGAGTCGGGAGCACTCGCGCACGCCGTCACGGACCCCTTCGGGCTGGGCCCCGTCCCCTGGCTCCGAGGCAGCGAGACCTACTTCGACGACACGGGCCACGTCGTCCCCTGGTACGTCGACCCCTTAGACCCCACCCCCGACCCCGCCTCATCGCCCCCCGCCGCACACCCGGCAGGCAGAATCCCCTCGCCCCGCACCGCACCCCGTGCCCTCGGAGGCCCGCGCGCGGCCGACGACGTGCACCGTCAGATCAAGGGGTTCACCTCCACCGGCCCCGCCGCCCCCGGCGAGTCCATCGACTTCCACATCACCGTCGACCCGCCGCAAGAGTTCGCCGTGGACATCTACCGCATCGGCCACTACGGCGGCGACGGCGCGACCAAGATCACCACCAGCCCCCGCCTCTCCGGCATCGTCCAGCCCCCGCCCCTCACCGCGGACCGCACCGTCTCCTGCCACCACTGGTGGCTCTCCTGGCGCCTCCAGATCCCGTCGTACTGGAACATCGGGGCGTACGTCGCCGTACTCACCACCCTCGACGGCTACCGCTCCCACATCCCCTTCACGGTCCGCGACAACCACCCGGCGGACCTGCTGCTCCTCCTGCCGGACATCACCTGGCAGGCGTACAACCTCTACCCTGAGGACGGCCGCACGGGTGCGAGTCTCTACCATGCCTGGGACGAGGGCGGCCGGCTCCTCGGGGAGTCCGAGGCCGCGACCACCGTCTCCTTCGACCGGCCGTACGCCGGCGCCGGCCTCCCCCTCCATGTGGGCCACGCCTACGACTTCATCCGCTTCGCCGAGCGCTACGGCTACGACGTCGCCTACGCCGACGCCCGCGACCTGCACGCCGGCCGTATCGACCCCAGCCGCTACCGGGGCCTGGTCTTCCCGGGCCACGACGAGTACTGGTCCACGGCGATGCGCCGCACCACCGAACTCGCCCGCGAGACCGGCACGTCCCTCGTCTTCCTCTCCGCCAACACCATGTACTGGCAGGTCGAGCTGGGCCCGTCCCCGTCCGGCGTCCCGGACCGCCTCCTCACCTGCCGCAAACGCCGGGGCCCCGGAAAACCCGCGCTCTGGCGGGAGATCGACCGCCCCGAACAGCAGTTGATCGGCATCCAGTACGCGGGCCGGGTCCCCGACCCCACTCCCATGATCGTCCGCAACGCCGACCACTGGATGTGGGAGGCGACCGGCGCGCACGAGGGCGACGAGATCGAGGGCATGGTGGCCGGCGAGGCCGACCGGTACTTCCCGCGCACCCAGCTCCCCGAGCACGACGACCGCATCCTCCTCGCGCACTCCCCGTACGCCGACGCCGAAGGCACCCTCCGCCACCAGGAGACCTCCCTCTACCGTGCCCCCTCCGGCTCCCTGGTCTTCGCATCCGGAACGTTCGCCTGGTCCCCCTCCCTGGACCGCCCGGGCCACGTGGACGCCCGTGTCCAGCGGGCCACCGCGAACCTCCTGGACCGCATCTGCAAACGAGACTGACCGCCGGCCCGAAGCCCCCCGCGACGACCCCAGGCCGGAACCAGTACCCGGCATACGGGAGAATCGAGCCACTTGGTCATCACCACGGGGAGGAACCGTGTCCGGATTCGTAGAAAAGCCCGAGCCCCTTCAGGTTCCGGGCCTGGTGCATCTGCACACCGGCAAGGTGCGCGACCTGTACCAGAACGAGGCGGGCGACCTCGTGATGGTCGCCAGCGACCGCATCTCCGCCTTCGACTGGGTGCTGCGGACGGAGATCCCCGACAAGGGCCGCGTCCTCACCCAGCTCTCGCTCTGGTGGTTCGACCAGCTCGCCGACCTGGCCCCCAACCACGTCCTGAGCACCGAACTCCCGCCGGGCGCCCCCGCCGACTGGGCGGGCCGCACCCTCATCTGCAAGTCCCTGCGCATGATGCCGGTGGAGTGCGTGGCCCGCGGCTACCTCACCGGCTCCGGACTCACCGAGTACAACGAGTCCCGTACGGTCTGCGGCCTGGCCCTCCCCGAGGGCCTCACCGACGGCTCCGAGCTCCCCGGCCCGATCTTCACCCCGGCCACCAAGGCCGCGGTCGGCGAGCACGACGAGAACGTGTCGTACGAGGAGGTCGCCCGCCAGGTCGGCGCCGAGTCCGCCGCCCAGCTCCGCCAGGCGACCCTCGCCGTCTACTCCCGCGCCCGCGACATCGCCCGCGACCGGGGCATCATCCTGGCGGACACGAAGTTCGAGTTCGGCTACGAGGACGACAGGCTGATCCTGGCCGACGAGGTCCTCACCCCGGACTCGTCCCGCTTCTGGCCGGCCGACCAGTGGGAGCCGGGCCACGCGCAGCCGTCGTTCGACAAGCAGTTCGTACGCGACTGGCTCACGTCCCCGGAATCCGGCTGGGTACGGGCTGAGGAGCAGCCCCCGCCGCCGCTTCCGCAGCACGTCACCGACGCGACGCGCGCCAAGTACATCGAGGCGTACGAACGCCTGACAGGAATCACCTGGTCATAGCCGCCGTAGTACAGACAGCGCACGACAAAGCCCCCCGGTCGAAACCGGGGGGCTTGATCTGGAGCGGACGACCAGGTTCGAACTGGCGACCTCAACCTTGGCAAGGTTGCGCTCTACCAACTGAGCTACGTCCGCATCGCGTCCCAGACACGTCGTACGAGTCGTACGTGCCGTGGCGCGAGGCCAACTATACCCAACCCCGCAGCCGTGCGAGCCGTACAGCCGCGTGCCGGTTCTCCGCCCCGAGCTTCGAGACGGCCGACGACAGATAGTTCCGTACGGTCCCCTGCGACAGCGCCGCCCGTTCCGCGATCTCCGCGACCGGCGCACCGTCGGCGGCGAGTTCGAGCACCTCGGCCTCGCGCGAGGTGAGCGGTGAGTCCCCGGCGGAGATCGCGTCGGCGGCCAACTCCGGGTCGACGTAACGGTTTCCGGCGTGCACGGTACGGATGATCTCGGCGAGCCGCTGCGCGCTGACCGTCTTGGGGACGAACCCGCGCACACCCGCCTCAAGCGCCCGCTTCAGATGCCCGGGGCGGCCGTGACTCGTCACGATCAGCGCGCGGCACTCCGGCAGTTCGGCCCGCAGGGATGTGGCGACCTTCACACCGTCCGCGCCCGGCATCTCAAGATCGAGCACCGCGACGTCGGGCCGGTGCGCCCGGGCCATGGCCAGCGCCTCGGGCCCGGTGGCCGCCTCGGCGACGACCACGAGATCGTCCTCCAGGCCGAGCAGCGCGGCCAGCGCACCCCGGATGAGGTGCTCGTCGTCGGCGAGCAGCAGCCGTACGGGATGCGCCGCCCCCGCACCCGTCATGAAGTGACCTCACTCACAGCTGCCCGCCCACTCGACCCAGACCCAGACCCAGACCCCGAACCCGACGGCAACGGCACCGTGGCGACCACCCGGAACCGCTCCTCACCTGCATCCGCATCCGCACCCGCACCCGCACCCACGACCCCGGCCTCCAGCCGCCCGTCCACAGCCGACAACCGCTCCCGCAGCCCGACAAGCCCGGACCCGGAGCCCCCGCCAGATATCCCGCCGGAGTCCCCGCTGTCGGTAACCCCGTCGTTCTCCACGGTCAGCACGACCCGCCCGTCACCGACCCGGACGCTCACCCCGCACCACCCCGCATCCCCGTGCCTCAGCACGTTGGTCGTCGCCTCCCGCACCACCCACCCGAGCGCCGACTGCACGTCACCCGGCAGCCCGACCGCTTCCCCGGTCACCTCGCACCGTATGCCTGCGGCCGTCAACACCCCTTGCGCGCCCAGGAGTTCAACACCGAGGTCGGCCTCGCGGTACCCCCGTACGACGTCCCGTACCTCTCGCTGCGACTCGCGCGCGATCCGCTGCACCTCGATCATCTGGTCGACGGCCTCGGACCGTTCACGCCGGGCGAGCTGTACGGCCAGCTCGCTCTTGAGGGCGATCACCGCCAGGTTCCGGCCCATCACGTCGTGCAGATCGCGCCCGAACCGCAGCCGTTCCTCGGCGACGGCGAGCCGTGACCGGGTCTCGCGGGCCTCGTCGAGTTCGTACACGGTGTTGAGCAGCCAGAGGGAGATGGCGCAGGTGAGCGTGATGAATCCGGCGGCGAACAGCACCGCGAGGCCCGTAGCGAGGGCCGCGGCCCCCGGGAGGCCCAGTGGGAAAGCCACGGCGACCGAGGCCGCGGCCATGCCCGCCACCAGCGCCAGCATCCGCAGCCGACTTCGCATCCCCAGGGTGAGGGTGCCGGCGCCGAAGGTCAGCACTCCGATGAACAGTCCGCCGGCGACGGTCTCGGTGTCGTCACCGCCCGGCCCGTGTGTGGCCAGGACGAGGGCCGAGACCCCGATCACCGCGGTGACCGCGCCGAGTACGGCCAGCAGCCTCAGAGGCTGTTCCCGCCTCCCACGCACCCAGTCCAGTGCCCGGGAGGCTGTCACCGCGCAGAGCACCGCGTGCATGCCCACCACCAGGAACAGCCCGCCCGCGAGCCTCGCGCCCATCTGCCCGAACAGGGGCAGCCCGAACGCGATGACCTCGACGAGGGGGAACAGGTAAAACGACCAGCGCGTGTACGTCTCCACCTTCGCCGGCGTGCTCTTGCGCCCCCACCAACTCACCGGCCCTGACCTGCCCATGTCCCCGTGCCCCCCGTCGTCCCCTACCGCCGCGGTTCCCAGCGGAACCACCGTCGTACAGCAAACACCGACAGGACGGTCCAGGCCAGGCCGGTCAGTACGGCACCCAGGGCGTCGTACGCCGACAGGTCACCGGTCCAGCCGCCGCGTATGAGTGTGATCACAGGTGTCAGCGGGAGCAGTTCGCAGAAGGAGGCGACCCGGTCGGGCAGCACCTCCAGCGGGACGGTGATCCCGGAGCCGAGGGCCGACACGAACAGCAGCGGCAGCGAGGTGACCTGCGCGCTCTCGGTGGTCCGGCTGTAACTGGCGGTGAGCGCCGCCAGGGCCACACACATCACCAACCCCAACAGCAGCCCGATGACGGCGAGATGGGGCGCCGCGGGCGCGTCGAGATCGAGCAGGACGGCACACCCGGCAGCCAGCAGCAGACTCTGTACGAGGCCTGTCACGGCCGCCGGAAGCGCCGCCCCGGTGAGTATCTCGACGTCGCGCAGCTCCCCGGTGCGCAGCCGCTTGAGGACGAGTTCCTCGCGCCGGGCGGTGAAGACGCCGACGAGGGCCGCGTACACGGCGAAGAGCAGCGCGAAGCCGATGGAGGCGGGCAGGATGACCGCCCCGACACTGAGCCCGGCCTCTTTCAGGTCCATCCCGTCGATGGCGGACCGCACGCTCACGGGCATCACCAGCGGCACGAACAGCGCCGTGACGAGCGCCCCCTTGTTCCGCAGGAACAGCGCCGACTCGGCCCGGGCCAGGGCCCGCATCCGCCCCGCAGGCGTGGTGGTACCTGTACCGGCACCGACAACCGCACTCATGCGACACGCTCCTCAGCCAGACCGGCCACAGCAGCGGAAGTTCCTCCGGCCTCGGACGCCTCCCGCGCGATCCGCAGAAACGCCTCCTCCAACGAGGCCGACCGCACGTCCAGCCCCCGCAGCGCGACCCCCGCACCCTCGGCCCACACCAGCAACCGCGTTGCCGCGCGCTGGAGTTCATACGTGCGCAGCCGTACGACCCGCCCCTCCTCCTCGTACCCGCTCACCCCGAGCGAGCCGAGCGGTGGCAGATCGCCCACGAAGTACCCCTGGGGCAGCTCGAAGGAGATCCGGGACGGCTGCGAGGCGGTCACCTCGGCAGGCGTACCCGCGGCGGCGATGCGCCCCTCGTGCAGGATGGCCAGCCGGTCGGCGAGATCCTCCGCCTCCTCCAGGTAATGGGTCGTGAGCAGCACGGTCGTCCCGCCGGCGCGCAGTTCCCGTACCAACTCCCAGGTGTCCCGGCGCCCTTCGGCGTCGAGGCCGGTCGTCGGTTCGTCGAGGAACAGCACCTCGGGGTTGCCGAGGAGCGCGAGCGCGAGGTCCAGCCGCCGCCGCTCACCCCCGGACAGCTGCTTCACGCGTACGTCGGTCCGCCGCGCCAGCCCGACAAGCGCGAGCGCCTCCGCCTCGGGCCGCGCTCCGCTCGTACACCCTGCCCACATCCGCGCGGTCTCGCCGACGGTCAGGTCGGACGGGAAGCCGCCCTCCTGGAGCATCACGCCGGTACGCGGCCGTACGGCGGCCCGCTCGGTGTACGGATCATGGCCCAGCACCCGTACGCGTCCCCCGGCGGGCGGCGCGAGTCCCTCCAGCAGCTCGACCGTCGACGTCTTGCCCGCGCCGTTCGTCCCCAGCAGGGCGAAGATCTCCCCACGGCCCACGGAGAACGACACCCCGCGCACCGCCTCGAACCCGCCCCCGTACACACGCCGCAGGTCAGTGACCTCAATCACGTGTTCGTGTCCGTTGGTTTCCATACCTTCAGCATTCCGGCCGCGGGGCGGGGAGGGCAGTGCGCGGTGTCATCACCCGCCATGACAAATGTCAGAACCAGAACCAGAACCCGAACCCATGAGACGCGAACACGAAGAAGACCCCGGTCGAAACGACCGGGGTCTTGATCTTTCTGGAGCGGACGACCAGGTTCGAACTGGCGACCTCAACCTTGGCAAGGTTGCGCTCTACCAACTGAGCTACGTCCGCATTGCCTCCAGTCGGCTTTCACCGACTGGCGCGAGCACCAGCCTACCTGATCCACAAGAGTGGTCAGGCAGACGTTGCAGAGCGGGTGACAGGAATTGCACACTGCGCCTTCCCCCTGGAAGGGGGATGTTCTGCTACTGAACTACACCCGCAAGCCTCCGTGAGCCGGGCCTTTCGGCCTTGCCCCTCGGCGTGCTTCAGACTCTAGCTGATCAGCAGGGGGGCAACGCAAGTCGGTTGCGCCGAGGGGCCGGTGACCCGGACCCGGGTCCCGGCCGACCGGCGCTCACCGGCTCACGGACCGACTCACTGGGCGGCGGTGAACGCCTCGTACACCTTCTTGGGGATGCGGCCGCGGGACGGCACGTCGAACTTGTTGGCCAGGGCCCAGGCCCGGACGGCCGACGGGTCGGGGGCGACCTCGGTCTGCTTGTACGCCTTGCCGGAGCGCGACCGCTTACGGCCGGCGTCCACGTAGGGCTCCAGGGCCTTACGCAGTTTCTTGGCATTGGTTTGATTCAGGTCGATCTCGTACGACTTGCCGTCGAGTCCGAAGGCGATCGTTTCCGCCGCTTCCGAGCCATCGATGTCGTCGGAGAGTGTGACCACGACACGCTGAGCCACGAATATCGGTCCCTTCGTGCGACATCTCTGCCGCGACGTGCGAAGACGCCGGGAGATGTCGGCTGTCCGACTGTTATTGGGCAAAGTATCGGCTAATGCCTTTTCCTTTGTACAGTGCCCGGCATTGCAATGGGAAGCCCGACTAAATCTGTCCGCGTGTCTCCCCGCAATAGACATCCTGGATGCGAACCCGGATCTTTCCCAGAACTTTTCGTGACAGCCCCGCTCCGATACCGGATCGTGATGCCGTCCTCACGGTTTCCCGTAGATTCCTACGAATCTACCCGCGTAGAAATTTTGTACGGGTAGTCTGAAGCGACCTGCTCAGCACCACACACCGGGAGTGCCAGTGGCACGCGTCGTAGTCGACGTCATGCTCAAGCCGGAGATCCTCGACCCCCAGGGCCAGGCGGTGCAGCGTGCACTGCCGCGTCTCGGTTTCGAGGGCGTCTCCGACGTACGTCAGGGAAAGCGATTCGAACTGGAAGTTGACGGACCGGTGGACGACGCCGCGCTCGCCCGCATCCATGATCTTGCGGAATCCTTCCTCGCCAACACCGTGATCGAGGACTTCACCGTGAAGGTGGAGGAGATGGTGGGGGAAGAGAAGTGACTGCTCGTATTGGAGTCGTCACCTTTCCGGGTTCTCTGGACGACCGGGACACCCAGCGCGCGATCCGCCTCGCGGGTGCGGAGCCGGTAGCTCTCTGGCACAAGGACAAGGACCTGGGTCAGGTCGACGCCGTGGTTCTGCCCGGCGGATTCTCGTACGGCGACTATCTGCGCGCGGGTGCCATCTCCCGTTTCTCGCCGGTGATGGAGTCGGTCATCGAGCAGGCGAAGTCGGGTATGCCGGTTCTCGGCATCTGCAACGGCTTCCAGATCCTCACCGAGGCGCACCTCCTCCCGGGCGCGATGCTCGGCAACAACCACCTCCACTTCATCTGCCGCGACCAGAAGCTGCGGGTGGAGAACGCGGACACGGCCTGGACCGTCGACTACGACGCCGGCCAGGAGATCCACATCCCGCTGAAGAACATGGACGGCCGATACGTCGCCGACGAGCACACGCTCGACATGCTGGAGGCGGAGGGCCGGGTCGTGTTCCGGTACCTGGACATGAACCCGAACGGCTCGCTCCGGGACATCGCCGGCATCAGCAACGCCGCCGGGAACGTCGTGGGCCTCATGCCGCACCCCGAGCACGCCGTCGAGCCCCTCGTCGGGTCCGGCCGCACCGACGGCCTCCCCTTCTTCACCTCGATCCTCAAGAAGCTGGTCAACGCATGAGCCGGACGCCTCTGGACACGGTCGAGCACGCGGCCGAGACCCCCGACGTCGAGCTGCCCTGGGCCGAACTCGGCCTGAAGAAGGACGAGTACGAGCGGGTCGTCGAGATCCTCGGCCGCCGTCCGACGGGCGCCGAGCTGGCCATGTACTCGGTCATGTGGTCCGAGCACTGCTCCTACAAGTCCTCGAAGGTCCACCTCCGCCAGTTCGGCGAGAAGGCCCCCCAGTCGGACGCCCTCCTCGTCGGTATCGGCGAGAACGCGGGCGTGGTCGACGTCGGTCAGGGCTACGCGGTCACCTTCAAGGTCGAGTCGCACAACCACCCCTCCTACGTCGAGCCCTACCAGGGCGCGGCCACGGGAGTCGGCGGCATCGTCCGCGACATCATCGCGATGGGTGCCAGGCCGGTAGCGGTCGTCGACCCCCTGCGCTTCGGCGCGGCGGACCACCCGGACACCAAGCGCGTCCTCCCGGGCGTGGTCGCGGGCATCGGCGGCTACGGCAACTGCCTGGGCCTCCCGAACATCGGCGGCGAGGTCGTCTTCGACGCCTGCTACCAGGGGAACCCGCTGGTCAACGCCGGTGCGATCGGTGTGATGCGGCACGAGGACATCCACCTGGCGAAGGCGTCGGGATCGGGCAACAAGGTCATCCTGTACGGGGCTCGTACGGGCGGCGACGGCATCGGCGGCGCGTCGATCCTGGCGAGCGAGACGTTCGACGACGCCAAGCCGTCGAAGCGCCCCGCCGTGCAGGTGGGCGACCCCTTCCAGGAGAAGCTCCTCATCGAGTGCACCCTGGAGGCCTTCAAGGAGAAGCTGGTCGTCGGCATCCAGGACCTCGGCGCGGCGGGCCTGTCCTGTGCCACGTCCGAGCTGGCGTCCAACGGCTCCGGCGGCATGCGCGTGACCCTGGACGACGTACCGCTCCGCGACTCGACGCTCTCGCCCGAGGAAATCCTCATGAGCGAGTCGCAGGAACGCATGTGCGCGGTCGTGGAGCCGGCGAAGGTCGACCGGTTCCTGGAGATCTGCGACAAGTGGGATGTCATCGCCACGGTGATCGGTGAGGTCACCGACGGCGACCGCCTTGAGATCTTCTGGCATGGCGGCAAGATCGTCGACGTCGACCCGCGCACGGTCGCGCACGACGGTCCGGTCTACGAGCGCCCGTACGCCCGCCCGGACTGGCAGGACGCCCTCCAGGCCGACGACGCCAACAAGCTTGCGCGGCCCGGGACTTCGGAGGAGCTGAAGGCACAGGTCGTCCAGCTGGTGTCGTCCCCCAACCAGGCCTCGAAGTCCTGGATCACCTCCCAGTACGACCACTTCGTGCAGGGCAACACGGTGTTGGCCCAGCCCGAGGACTCCGGGATGATCCGCATCGACGAGACGACCGGTCTCGGGGTCGCCATCGCGACGGACGGCAACGGCCGGTACGCCAAGCTCGACCCGTACGCGGGCGCGCAGTTGGCGCTGTCGGAGGCCTACCGGAACGTGGCGACGACGGGTGCGAAGCCCCTCGCGGTGTCGGACTGCCTGAACTTCGGTTCGCCCGAAGACCCGGCGGTCATGTGGCAGTTCGCGGAGGCGGTACGCGGACTCGCGGACGCCTGCCTCCAGTTGGGCACGCCGGTGACCGGCGGCAACGTCTCCCTCTACAACCAGACGGGCGACGTCGCCATCCACCCCACGCCGGTCGTGGCAGTCCTGGGAGTCATCGACGACGTGGCGCGCCGCACCCCGGTCGCGTTCCAGGAGGAGGGGCAGCTGCTGTACCTCCTCGGGGACACGCGCGAGGAGTTCGGCGGCTCGGCGTGGTCGCAGGTCGTGCACGACCACCTGGGTGGCCTGCCGCCCAAGGTCGACCTGGAGAGGGAGCGTCTCCTGGCCGAGATCCTCATCTCCGCGTCCCGTGACGGCATGATCGACTCCGCCCACGACCTGTCCGACGGCGGCCTGATCCAGGCGGTCGTCGAGTCGGCGCTGCAGGGGGAGAAGGGCGCGCGTCTCGTCGTACCCGACGGGCTCGACGCCTTCACCTTCCTCTTCTCGGAGTCGGCGGGGCGCGCGGTGGTCGCCATCCCGCGCTCGGAGGAACTGCGCTTCAACGACATGTGCGGGGCGCGGGGTCTCCCGGTCACACGGATCGGCGTCGTCGACGGCGACTCCATCGAGGTGCAGGGCGAGTTCGACCTGCCCCTCACCGAACTGCGCGAAGCGCACGAGGGGACGATTCCGGCGCTGCTGGCGTAGTCGCCTCTGGCTGTACGAAGTTGAGGTCCCGTCCGGGTTCTTCCGGGCGGGACCTTTTCGCTTGCTGGCCAAGGGGGGCGTACGGGTTACGGGGGCTTCGTGTTCCTCGTGCTGGTCCTGGTGCTGTGCGTGCTCGGCGTCGCCTGGGTCGTCGTCGGAGTGCACGCCCTGCTTCTCGGCCGAATGCCGGGCAAGCGGCTCCCACGCCTGGTGAGGCAGCCGAGGCTGTGGGGAGCGGGCGCCCTCCTTGTACTTGCCAGCGCCGGGTCGCCGTCACTGTTCGCCGTTGCCGTCGGCCTGATGGCGCTGGGGCACGTCATGAAGTCCCGGTGATGAGTGGGCAGTTGGCCGGGGTGGCTGCTGTTCGGCTCACCGCACGTAGTTCTTGAGGATCTCCGTGTCGAGCTCGATGCCGATTGGATCGGGGAGCAGCACCTTCTCGCCGAACTTCGCCGTGTGAATGTCGCGGTAGCCGCCGACTTTCCGGTCCGGTGAGCTGTGCACCGTCACGGTGCAGGAGTCCCGGTCGATCAGGAGGTACAGGGGGATGCCGGACTGGCCGTACGCGGCCGGCTTCTCGTGGCGGTCCCGTCGGTCGGTGTCCGAGTCGTACGAGGTGACCTCGACGGCCATGAGTGCTCCGTCCGGGTCGGCCCATTCGCCGTGCCCCGTGAAGTGGGCCTCGGGCGTGATCACTGCATCCGGTTTCGCCCTGCCCTCCCGGTACGTCTCCACCCGGAGACCTGTTCCCCCGTACAGGTCCAGGTCGGGCCTGGACTGCATGCAGCGCCGGGCCAGCCAGGTGACGATGGTGCTGCGGTCCCCGTCGGCCGTCTTCTTGACCCCGATCCGTCCGTTGATGAACTCCAACGTGACGGTCTCGGGAGCGGCGGAGGCGATCGTTTCGAACTCCTCCACCGACATCTGGGCCTCGCGTTCGGCCATGGCCGTCATGCGACACCTCCTTCCGGGCGAAGGCCAGTGTTGTCCGAGGTCCGGCGGTGTAGGCCGGTTCTCGCAGCTGATCACACTCCCGGGTGACCATCCCGTGGTCCCACGGAAGCCCCGCGCCCGGACGCGCACTCGTCGCGTTACCGACCGCCCTCCGGTTCGGTATCGGCGTACGCGAAGTCGTACACGCCCCAGTCGGTGAGCAGGCGGTAGCCGATGCGTTTGTAGAGGGCGTTGCTGGTGGGGTTGTTCGGGTCGGTGTACAGCACGACGTCCGTGGCGCCCGCGGCCAGCGCGGCGCGGGTCACCTCGACGGTCACGGCGGCGGCGTAACCGTGACCGCGCAGGTGGGCCGGGGTGTAGACGGGGTCCACCCGGACCTGGCCGCCGACCATGGGGTTCACGCCCGCCATGGAGACGGGTGTGCCGTCCAGGGTCTCCCAGTAGGTGTAACTCTTCTCGCCGAAGCGGGTGTTGGCCCAGGTGTCGGCGTTGAGAGTGACGTCTTCCCCGAAGAACTCGGCGCTCTCACGGCACCACTGCATGAGGTGCTCATGGTCCGCCTCGCCCACGGGCCGCCCCCGGCCCGCCGCCCCCGGCTCCGGCGGGGTGAGCGTGCCGAGGCGGTACAGGTGGATCCGGGTACGGAAGGTCGGCGTCGCGCCCGTGTGCCGCTGCCAGGCCTCGGCGAATGCGGTCGCGGTACCGACTTCCGCGCTCACGCCGGGGAGGCGATGACCGAGGGCGACCAGCTGGGCGGCGAGGCCGTCGGCCTGCTCGGCGGTGAGGGAGGTGACGCTCAGCAGTTTCTGCGGGGTGAGGCGATAGAAGACCGCGCTGACCTCACCGGCCTGCTCCAGCCGGCCGAAGACGGGGTCCTGGGCGGTGCTCGCGCCCGGTCCGCCGGTGCGCACCTGCTCGATGGTCGTCAGTGCGGTGGTGTGCAGGGCGGGCCGTGAGCGCAGGAAATCTCCGGCCCGGTCGAAAAACTCGTGCACGTCTTCGGTGAGGTACCAGCCATCCGATCGCATGCCTCATGGTTTCTGATCTACGCGGCTGCCAGCAACGCGATTGGCTGCGCAGGCCGCGCACGCGTACGTGGTCCGGCCCGGGCCGGTGCCCTGGTCGACCGTGGCCAGCGCGACCAGCGGTGCGTTGCCGGGCTGTTGGCAGAGGGTGCAGATGCGGGTGCGGTGGAGGCACGCGGAACACATGCGGCCGGTGTTTTCCAGGGTGCCGTAGCGCAGGAACGGGGCGCGGCCGATCTTGCAGATGTCACAGAGGGGCCCGTCCTCGACTCCGGCGGCGACATCGCTCACGTGGCACTGGCGTTCGGTGTGGTCGGCGAGCCGTACCCAGAGCAGGTCGCCCTCGGCGTCGGCCTCCGGGTAACCGGACCCGACCTGCACGACGACCCCCTCGACAGGCTCGGGCGCCTCACGCTCACGAAGGGCGGACGGGACATAGGCGGTGCCTTTGACCCGGTCGCCCACGATGAAGGGAACGTCGACGCCGGCGCGGGTAAGGCGGGGGCGGGGGCGGGGATGCGGGGTTGTCATGGGGACAACGGTTCCGTGGCTCCAGTGGCTACGCAATCGAACGAGGGAATCCCACATAAAGTGGTATATGCCTAAACGACGGGAAGTGCCTGCAGCGGGCGGGCTGAGGCTGTCACACTCAGGGCACGGACAGTGATTTGCCCGGCACAGGGAGCCAACTGGCAGGCATCGACGTACGGTTGACCTGCTTGGTCGCGAAAGGAACGGACACGGTGGCAGCGAAGACGGGGCCGACGATTCGGCGGATGCAACTCGGCCAGGAGTTGCGGCGGTTGCGCGAGCAGGCGGAGAAGGATGACGGCTCGGGCAAGGGGATGACGAGGGCCCAAGCGGTCAGAGGAACCAGCGTCTCCGAGTCGACGCTGCACCGGGTGGAGAAGGGGCTGACCGGCCTTCCCAAGGTGCAGGACCTCAAGGAACTGCTGGACCGGTACGGGGTTGGCGACCCGGACGACGTGGAGTTCCTGCTCGACATCCACAAGAACTCGCTGAATCGGGGCTGGTGGTCGCCGTACCGCAACTTCATGCCGTCGGGATTCAGCATGAGCGTGGGGTTGGAGGGTGATGCCAAGATCCTGCGGATCTACCAGCCGAGCGCGGTTTTCGGGCTGTTCCAGACCGCCGGGTACGCGCGAGCCATGTTCGAGACCGCTAAGCCCGTGGACGAGCGGAACACCGAGTTTGTCGAGCGGAACGTCGAGATCCGAGTGCGGCGCAAGGAGGCCATCACGCGCAGCGAAAACCCGGTTGAGGTCCACGCGATCCTCGACGAGGCAGCCGTCCGTCGTGTCTACGGAGGCCCGGAGGTTATGCGGGAGCAGTACGAGCACCTGATCGAGCTGGCGCAGTTGGAGCACGTGACCGTGCAGATCCTGCCGTTTGCCGAATCCGGGTACCGCGCCACGGAGAACTTCATCCTCATGGAGTTCACGCCGCCGCTGCCCACTTTGGTCAGCGTGGACACACACGACGGGGTCAGCGTCACTGACAAGGACACGGAGATCTGGCGGCACGCGCGCCGATTCGACGCCATGCGGGCCGGAGCACCTGGGCCTCAGGAGACACCGCGAATCCTGGAACGACTAGCACGAGAGTTGAAGCATCCATGAGTACACATCCCAACGCCCTCGAACTGGCCGCAGAACACGCCTGGTTCAAGTCCTCGTACAGCGACGATCAGGGCGGCAGCTGCGTCGAAATCGCCCACGTCGCCTCGGTCACCATCGCCGTCCGGGACTCCAAGACCCCTACCGGGCCTGCCCTGTTGCTCTCCCCGACCAGCTTCACGGCCCTGACCGAGTACGTGAAGGAGGCGGGCCGATGAACGAACCCTGGTTCAAGTCCTCGTACAGCAGCGACGCGGGCGGCAACTGCGTCGAAGTCGCCAACCTCAGCTCTGCCTACGCCCGTATAGGCGTCCGCGACTCCAAGTCCCCCGAGAGCCCCGCCCTCCTCCTTCCCCCAGAAGCCTTCTCGGCGTTGTTGGACCACGTACGCCGCTGAACGTGTGGATTCACGCCCCTCAGCTCAGCCTGAGGGGCCACCTCTTCCTGACCTCGGAGAGCAACGCACCGCCCCGTCGTAGGCTCGTCGGCATGCCTCCGGCCAGGAAACGCACCCGCACCTACGACCCCGCCAAGACCCGCACCGCAGTCCTCACCCAGTACGCCAACATCCGCACCGCAGTCCGCACCCTCACCCCCGACCAACTAGCGCTCCCCACCCGCCTGGGCGACTGGACGCTCCTGGACCTGGTCGCGCACGTCACCATGGCCGTGGAGACAGTCAGCCGCAACCTCGACCGGGACGAGCCGCCGGAGACCGAACTCGCCCTCCTCGACTGGCCGTTCGCCACTACTGACCGTGCCGCCGACATCGCCGAGGGCACCCGCGAGCTGGCCGCCGCCCACCCCGGCCCCGATGACCTCAACGCCCTCTACACCCTCACCGAACAGCGCCTCACCCAACGCCTCTCCACGGCCCCCGGCACTCGCCGGCTCGCCACCCGTACCGGCGCCATGACCCTCGCCGACTACCTGGTCACCCGTACCGTCGAACTGGTCGTCCACACAGACGACCTGAACGCCGCCGTCCCCGGCCTCGACATCCCGTACGACCGCCAAGCCCTAGCGACCTGCACTCGCCTCCTCGCCGACACCCTCGCCGTCAAGGCGCCCGGCGGCTCGACGGAGGTCCGTATCCCGCCGTACGCCGTGGTGCAGTGCGTCGAAGGGCCGAGGCATACCCGTGGCACCCCGCCCAACGTCGTCGAGACCGACCCGCTGACCTGGATCCGCCTGGCCACCGGCCGGGCCCGGTGGGCGGACGCCCTCGACGACGCCCAGGTCAGCGCGAGCGGCGAACGTGCCGATCTCGGCGGGCTGCTGCCCCTCATGGCCTGACGGCAGCCCCGTACGAAAAGCACAGGGGCAGCCCCCGTACGGAGAATCCGCAGCCCCCGTACGACGACAACGCCCCGAAAGCAAAAGTGGCCGCCGGACGGGAACCGCCCACCCGCCCCTTCCGTCCCACCGGCATGAAGACCCAGCGACTGACGAGCGTGAGCCTCAGCCTCCTGACCCTGACCCTGCTCCCCCTCGCCGCGGCCTGCGGCAGCGAGAAGGACGGCGGCAGCCAGACCGTCGGGTCAGGGTCGGGGGCGGGATCCGCAGCGGCGGAGGTCACCGGCCTCCACTGGACCGTCGACGATCTCACCGTCGACGGGAAGAAGAGCCAGGCCCCCGCCGGCACCTACCTGAAGATCGACAAGAACGGCGAGGTCGGCGGCAACCTCGGCTGCAACGGCTTCGGGGCCGATGCCACCGTCGACGGCGACAAGATCGCCCTCAAAGAGTTCCTGTCGACCAACATGGCCTGCGGGAACGACCTGATGACGTTCGAGGGCAACCTCGGCAACGCGCTCAGGGACGGCACCCTCACCGCACAGGTCAAGGACGACGGCTCGCAGCAGCTCACCCTCACCACCAAGACCGGCGACACCATCCACCTCACCGAGGAGAAGGCCGCCTCCCTCTACGGCACGAAGTGGACGATCACGACAGTCGGCGACACCAACTCCGTCGCGCCCCTTCCCTCCGGCGGCGAGGCCTACCTCGTCCTTGACCAGAAGAAGGGGACCGTCAGCGGCAAAGCTGGTTGCAACAACGTTTCTGCTGATGCCACGGTCAGCGACGGCACTATCACCCTCGGCAGCGCGTCCACCACCCGAAGGATGTGCGACGGCTCACTCATGGAAGCCGAGAAGAGCGTGCTGAGCCTCTTCGACGGCAAGACGAAGTACAAGATCGATCACCGCAGCCTGTCGCTGACCAGCGCAAACGGGACCACGGTGAGCGCGACCGCCGCCAAGTGATCCAATTCTCGGGGTCGGCCTCTCCTGTCACTTCTGCATTCCCTAATTCGGACCAGTGGTCGATCTCGCCTACACTCGGTGGCGTGCCACGTGGTGACGGTCGACTCAGTCATGATCTGCTCCCCGGCGAGAAAGGCCCCCAGGACGCTTGTGGCGTCTTCGGGGTCTGGGCCCCCGGCGAAGAGGTCGCCAAGCTCACTTACTTCGGGCTCTACGCCCTCCAGCATCGAGGCCAGGAATCCGCGGGAATCGCGGTCAGCAACGGCTCCAAGATCCTTGTCTTCAAGGACATGGGCCTCGTTTCCCAGGTCTTCGACGAGACTTCGCTCGGTTCGCTCAAGGGTCACATCGCGGTCGGTCACGCCCGCTACTCGACCACCGGCGCCTCCACCTGGGAGAACGCCCAGCCCACCTTCCGTGCGACCGGCCACGGCTCCATCGCCCTCGGCCACAACGGCAACCTCGTCAACACGGCGCAGCTCGCCGAGATGGTCGCCGACCTGCCCAAGCAGCACGACGGCCGCACTCCGCGCGTCGCGGCGACCAACGACACCGATCTGCTGACGGCCCTCCTGGCCGCCCAGACCGACGACGACGGCAAGCCGCTGACCATCGAAGAGGCCTCGGCGCGGATCCTTCCGCAGGTCCAGGGCGCCTTCTCCCTCGTCTTCATGGACGAGCACACCCTCTACGCGGCCCGCGACCCCCAGGGCATCCGCCCGCTGGTCCTGGGCCGGCTGGAGCGCGGCTGGGTCGTCGCCTCCGAGTCCGCCGCCCTCGACATCTGCGGCGCCGCCTATGTGCGCGAGATCGAGCCGGGCGAGTTCGTCGCCATCGACGAGAACGGTCTGCGTACGTCACGATTCGCGGACGCGAAGCCCAAGGGCTGTGTCTTCGAGTACGTGTACCTCGCCCGCCCGGACACCGACATCGCCGGCCGGAACGTGTACCTCTCCCGCGTCGAGATGGGTCGGAAACTCGCCAAGGAGGCCCCTGTCGAGGCCGACCTGGTGATAGCGACTCCTGAGTCCGGCACCCCGGCCGCCATCGGTTACGCCGAGGCCTCCGGGATTCCCTTCGGGGCCGGGCTCGTGAAGAACGCGTACGTCGGGCGGACGTTCATCCAGCCCTCCCAGACGATCCGCCAGCTCGGTATCCGGCTGAAGCTGAACCCGCTGAAGGAAGTCATCAAGGGCAAGCGCCTGGTCGTCGTCGACGACTCGATCGTGCGCGGCAACACCCAGCGGGCGCTCGTGCGCATGCTGCGCGAGGCGGGCGCGGCGGAGGTCCACATCCGGATCTCCTCTCCCCCCGTCAAGTGGCCCTGCTTCTTCGGCATCGACTTCGCCACCCGCGCGGAACTCATCGCCAACGGCATGACCATCGACGAGATCGGCACCTCGCTCGGCGCCGACTCCCTCTCGTACATCTCCCTCGACGGCATGATCGCGGCGACCACCATCGCCAAGCCGAACCTGTGCCGGGCCTGCTTCGACGGCGAGTACCCGATGGACCTCCCGGACCCCGAACTGCTCGGCAAGCAGCTCCTGGAGACCGAGCTGGCCGCGGGTCCCGCAGCCACGGCCGCGGCCGACGCCATCCGTCGCCCGTAAGCCTCATACGTACTTACGTACGTCATCACCAACCCGAAAGACTCCAGGCAATGTCTGAGACGACCCCTGTGACCTCTGCTTCCGGTGCTTCCTACGCCGCCGCCGGCGTCGACATCGAAGCGGGCGACCGCGCCGTCGAGCTGATGAAGGAGTGGGTGAAGAAGACGCAGCGCCCCGAGGTCCTCGGCGGCCTCGGCGGCTTCGCCGGCCTCTTCGACGCCTCCGCCCTCAAGCGGTACGAGCGCCCGCTGCTCGCCTCCGCGACCGACGGCGTCGGCACGAAGGTGGACATCGCCCGGCAGCTCGGCGTGTACGACACCATCGGCCACGACCTGGTCGCCATGGTCATGGACGACATCGTGGTGTGCGGTGCCGAGCCGCTCTTCATGACCGACTACATCTGCGTCGGCAAGGTCCACCCCGAGCGTGTCGCCGCGATCGTCAAGGGCATCGCCGAAGGCTGCGTGCTGGCAGGATGCGCTCTGGTCGGCGGTGAGACGGCCGAACACCCGGGTCTGCTGGGCCCGGACGACTTCGACGTCGCCGGGGCCGGTACGGGCGTCGTGGAGGCCGACCGGCTGCTCGGCGCGGATCGTATCCGCACGGGGGACGCGGTGATCGCCATGGCGGCCTCCGGGCTTCACTCGAACGGGTACTCACTCGTCCGCCACGTCCTCCTGAACCAGGGGGGCATGTCCCTGGACGCGCACATCGCGGAGTTCGGGCGGACGCTGGGCGAGGAACTCCTCGTCCCCACCAAGATCTACTCGCTGGACTGCCTGGCCCTCACCCGCACCACCGACGTGCACGCCTACTCGCACGTCACCGGCGGCGGCCTGGCCGCCAACCTGGCCCGTGTGATCCCGGACACCCTGCACGCCATCGTGGACCGCTCCACCTGGACCCCGGCCCCGGTCTTCGACCTCGTCGGAAAGACGGGTTCCGTAGAACGCCTGGAGCTGGAGAAAACCCTCAACATGGGCGTAGGCATGATCGCCATCGTCCCCGAGGCCTCAGCCGACGTAGCCCTGGCCACCCTGGCAGACCGAGGCGTAGAGGCCTGGGTAGCAGGCGAAATCACCACCCGCACCCCCGACCACACAACAGGCGCGGAACTGGTATCCAACTACGCACCCAACTAGTCGCCTGACGGCAAGGCGGCGCAGCCGCCAAGCCGTCAGGGGCGCGGGGAACTGCGCGAGCAACCACAACGCACCCGCAGCCGCCAACGAACAGCGCACCCCCCCGACTGGCGGAGGCGCCCCGCCCAACCCCAGCGGAGCGGCAACGCACGAAACCCGGTCTGGGGCGAGAGCGCCCGGACCGGGTGAGGTGCAGCTGATGCCCTACAGGAAACTGTGCAACCTGTTCAGCGCGCCGCAGCAGACGTAAGACGTCGAAAGACGTCAAGCCCCACGGCGTTGTTGAGACGAGGGACTTGAGGATTGATCTTCCTCGTCCTCATCGTCGTCGTTGTACAGATCCGCATACTGGGCATACGGGTCATCTTCTTCTTCGTCGTCGTCCTCGAACGGCTCGCCATTCGGCGGCTGGCTCGAAGTCGAAGCGCCCAGCTCATTGGCCAGACGCGAGAGGTCAGTCCCGCCGCTGCTGTACTTCAGCTGGCGGGCGACCTTCGTCTGCTTGGCCTTTGCCCGGCCGCGCCCCATGGCTCGACCCCCTCGGATACGGAGCTCGGTGGCCCCAGAGTCTTGACACGCGTTCATGTTCTGGAACGGGCTCTCCGTGGAGAGACCGGTCCGTAGGGCTTCCACGGTACCTGAGCCCACGCCCATACGGTACGTCGCCCGCAGGAAGTGGCTGTGCCCAGGACCCGCGAGGTGCCCTGTCCTCGCTGGTCAACGGCGATTTTAACCACTTCTTCGCGGGCGACCCGCCGACGGGAGTGAGAGTTCTCTCCAACACCCCGCCGACAGGTACCTCCCGCGGGCGGGCGCACCGGCTCCGGTTACCGCCTTTGACGGGCCTCGGCCATGCGCTGCTCGGCGATCCGGTCGGCCGCCGCGGCCGGCGGAATCCCGTCCGCCTTCGCACGTGCGAATATGGCCAGCGTGGTGTCGTAGATCTTCGCCGCCTTGGCCTTGCACCGTTCGAAGTCGAACCCGTGCAGTTCGTCGGCCACCTGGATCACGCCACCGGCGTTCACGACGTAGTCCGGCGCGTAGAGGATCCCGCGGTCCGCGAGGTCCTTCTCGACGCCGGGGTGCGCGAGCTGGTTGTTGGCCGCCCCGCACACGATCTTGGCGGTCAGCCGGGGCACGGTGTCGTCGTTCAGGGCTCCGCCGAGCGCACAGGGGGCGTAGATGTCGAGGCCCTCGATCTCGATCAGGCGCTCCGTGTCCGCGGCCACGCCGACGGACGGGTCCTGGTCGGCGATGCGCCACACCGCGTCCTGCCGTACGTCCGTGATCACGACCGTGGCGCCGTCCTCGCGCAGATGCCGCACCAGGTGGTGCCCGACCTTGCCGACACCCGCGACGCCGACCAGGCGCCCGCTCAGCGACGGGTCGCCCCACAGATGCTGGGCGGAGGCCCGCATCCCCTGGTAGACGCCGAAGGCGGTGAGCACGGACGAGTCGCCCGCGCCGCCGTTCTCCGGGGACCGTCCGGTCGTCCAGCGGCACTCGCGCGCGACCACGTCCATGTCGGCCACATACGTACCGACGTCGCACGCGGTGACGTACCGCCCGCCGAGCGAGGCCACGAACCGGCCGTAGGCGAGAAGCAGTTCCTCGCTCTTGATGACGTCCGGGTCGCCGATGATCACGGCTTTGCCGCCGCCGTGGTCGAGACCGGCCATGGCGTTCTTGTACGACATCCCGCGGGCGAGGTTCAGCGCGTCGGTGACGGCCTCCGCCTCGCTCGCGTACGGATAGAAGCGCGTACCGCCGAGTGCGGGGCCCAGGGCGGTGGAGTGGATGGCGATGACGGCCTTGAGGCCGGTGGCCCGGTCCTGACAGAGCACGACTTGCTCATGACCCCCCTGCTCCGAGTGGAACAAGGTGTGCAGTACATCAGCAGGCGCGCCGGTTACGTCGGTCACTGTGGTGACTCCAGGGAAGTAGCGGCGGTCGGGGCTGGAGCCCGTACGGGTGGCGGGCTCCGTGGGCATGAGATTAGAGCCCATCCCGGGGCCGCGTGTGCCGACCGCCGCCGCAGTGCCGAGGATCACCCACCGGTGTCATGGGACCGTGCGACGGTTTGCATAATTTTCCCGTGCTGCGCTGTGCTGGTTCTGCAGCTTGTCTGGGTTTTCCCGGTCGTCCAGGGGGGAGGGAGCAAGCGTGCCCAAGGTGTCCTCGGTGATCGTCCCGTACGCGTCCTACTTGCGCGTCTACGAGCCGCTGGCGGCCTTCCCGGAGCCGGAGCGCGGCCACTGGGCGCGCTACGCCCGACGGCCCGACCGGCCCTCGTACCAGGACGAACTGCGCCGCTCCCTGGCCGACTTGCTGCCCACGCCGCCGGTCGCGGTGCCGGTGCGGGAGAGCGCCGACGCGTTCGTGACCGAGGTCGACGGGGTGCTGTGCGTCTGCCCCTGGCGTACCCGGCTGCGCGGCTGGCAGGCGCTGGGCGCGCTGGTGGACGAACTGCCCGCGCCGGTCCTGGACGCCGTCCTGCCGCCCGTCGTACGCCAGCAGGCCACCCAGGACTACGAGCGCTGGCTGACCCGCAACCCGGACGCCCGCCCCTGGATCCGCACGGCGACCTGGCAGGTGCCGCTGAACTGGTTCGTGCTGGTCTCCGACGAGGAGCGCGAGTACGACGAGAAGGGCGCGGGGGAGGCGGAGGACGCGGCGCCCGTGCTGCGCTACCGGACGCCCATGGTGCAGGCGCGGCGGCGTGTGGCGCGGGGGCTGCGGACCCTGCGGGACACCCTCGACGAGGGGCCGCTCGTCGAGGGGCTGCTGGACGTCGGGCGCTGGCTGGAGGAGTTCCATCCGCGCTCACTGGTCGAGCTGGACTACGGCGGGCTGGTGCATGTGCTGCCGGCGGGTGAGCTGGCGGGCGACCACTCGGCCGCGGACGTGGCGGCGGGCATCTCGGCGCTGCGCGACGGGGACGGGGCGGCGGCCGGGGAGGCGTACGGGCGGCTGGTGGAGCGGTGGCGCTCGGTGCGGGACCGGAGGTCGGCGAACTGACGGTTCGTCAAAGAAGGGCTCCCTGGAACGTGAGTTCCATTTTTGTGGGACGCTCTTGGAGCTGCTTGGGACGTAGGTCCCGATCTGGGCGTTTGTGTCAAGCGTGACGGACCGCACGTACAGGTGGCTTGCGTCCCTTGCCCCTCCTCGTGCCAAAATAGGACAAGGAGTCCGGGGGAGGCTCTATCTGCCCATCTATGGGTGGAATCTCAGCATTGCACGCTATGGGGGGTCTCGTGACTCCTGATCGCCACTGTGACTGATCGTCACAGTGGCGTGACTGTCCGCTATGGCATGGTCCATCGGCTTCCGTCGCTGATGGGCACCTGGGAGGGCAATTCCATCGGTTTGGCCTACGCGGTTGGACAGATGGTGTAGTTGTAGTGCCGAGGACAAGCCGTTCGTCCTATAACCGACTCGACCCGCATCCGCCATTTCGGGCAACGCGGGTCAAGGTGCAGAATTTAGAGGAATGAACCGAGAAGGTTCGGTTCTCCCGAGGAGGCCGCTCATGACCGCTCGCACCCCTGATGCCGAGCCGCTGCTGACCCCGGCTGAGGTCGCCACCATGTTCCGTGTGGACCCTAAGACGGTGACGCGGTGGGCGAAGGCCGGAAAGCTCACGTCCATCCGGACGCTCGGCGGACACCGCCGTTACCGCGAGGCCGAGGTCCGCGCACTGCTTGCGGGCATTCCGCAGCAGCGCAGCGAGGCCTGACCAACTGAATAGTCGGACGTTTCGGCAGGTCCCCCAACTATCGGCCGTGCCGTCCGGCGTGCAGGACCAGAGTCACCAGCTTCATCAGAGTCACCAGCTCTAACAGCTTTGGCACCAACAGCTCCAAGCGACGCGGGTCCTGCCCCAACAGGCCCCACGCCCAAGGCAGTTCCACCCAGTTCCACAGCTTCAAGGGTGCGTCGTAGAGGTCGCGCTGGACTCCGCCGAGTCCAGCGCGATCTTTTTTGTGCGTCTGAGACGCTGCTCGCGGGGGTGGCACGGAGTGCTGTGAGCGAGCTTGTGGGAGTCTGGGGAGCGGTGTCGGATCCGCTGTGGAAGCCCGCTGAGGCTGGTGCAATTGCACATATTAAATTGACCAGTTGTATGACAGTGGTAAGAACCCGGGTTTCAAAAACTCATGCCGTGACACCCGTCACATGCCCTGCTCCTTGTTGACGGTGGGGCATATGCGCTAGAGAGACCCGCTGTTGGCACCGGGTGCCTCGACCGCGCCGGCCTCACCGGGCCCACCGGTCTCGGTGTCCGCGTCGGGGCGCTCCAGGGCGAGCCTCAGTAACCGGTGGCAGATCGGGCAGTGCCGCGTGAGATGGCGGTACTCGCTGGCGGCCGACAGATGTGCCCGAAGCAGAGCACGCGTCTCGTACCGTCGCGTGGACGCCGCCATACGCACCTCCGGAGGGGGTCAGGGCGTCGAGGGCCCTGTTCTCTGGTTACCGGGGGAGGGCGGCGCCGTCAATACGGCGGCAACGCGAGAGGGCCCGAGTCCTGAGACTCGGGCCCTCTCGTTCTTCTACTGACTTCTCCTGCGGTCCTGACGGGATTTGAACCCGCGGCCTCCACCTTGACAGGGTGGCGAGCACTCCAAACTGCTCCACAGGACCAGGTTTCGCGGCACTTGATGTTGCGCTGTGCTGCGAAAAGAGACTGTACAGGAGGGGGAGCCCAGGGTCGAACTCACCCAGTGTGCCGGGGGCGTTACGGCGCCTGAGCGTCGATCGCCTTCACGATCCGCTTGTCCGACACCGCGTACGCCGTGCCCAGCGCGTGGGCGAAGTAGCTCACACGGAGTTCCTCGATCATCCAGCGGATGTCCAGCACCGCGGACGGCACCGGCCGGCCCTGCGGCAACTGCTCAAGGAGCCACGCGTACTCGTCCTGCATCTCGTGCACCTTCTCCATGCGGGCGGTGTCCCGCTGGGCGTTGGTGGGCATCTGCTGCAGGCGCCGGTCCGCGGCGACGAGGTAGCGCATCAGGTCGGGCAGGCGTCGGATGCCCGCCGCCGTCACGAAGCCGGGGCGTACGAGGGCGTCCAGCTGCTTCCGTACGTCCGTCAGGTTCGGGAGGAGCACGGCGCTGCGTACGCCCTTCAGGCGGCGCTCACAGGCCTGCCAGGCGGCCAGCACCTGCTGCACCTGGCCGACCGTACGGACCGTCGTGTCGACGATCTCCGCGCGCACCTTCTCGTAGAGCTTCCGGTACGACTCCTCGTCCCATGCCGGACCCCCGAAATCGGTGATCAGTTTGTCGGCCGCGGCCATCGCGCAGTCGTCGAACAGGGCCTGGATCGAACCGTGCGGATTCGCCGACAGTGCGAGCTTCTGAGGGTTGGTCAACTTCTCGGACGCGAACTTCGCAGGATTGACCGGGATGTTGCGCAGAATGAGCCGCCGGGTGCCCTTCCACATCGCCTGCTGCTGCTCCGCCTCCGTGTCGAAGAGGCGTACGGAGACGGTGTCGCCGTTGTCGACCAGCGCCGGGTACGCCTTCACCGGCTGGCCGGCCCGGCGGGTCTCGAAGAGGGGCGTCAGGGTGCCGATCGACCAGTCCGTGAGGCCCGTACGTTCTAGGGACTCGCCGCCGGCGCGCTCGGCGGTGGCCGCCGCGGCCTGGGAGATGGCCTGGCGGGCCTTCGGCTTCAGCTGGAGGCGCAGTACCTCCAGGTCCTTGTCCTCGGCCAGGTTGCGGCGCCGTTCGTCGACGATCCGGAAGGTGATGCGGAGGTGGTCGGGGACCCGGTCCCAGTCGAAGTCGTCGGGGCTGAAGGGGACTCCGACCATGCGCCGCAGCTCGCGGGCCATGGTGGTCGTCAAGGGCTCCTGGAGGGGAGCGGAGACGTCCAGGAAACGCTTGGCGAAGTTGGGGGCCGGGACGTAGTTGCGGCGGATCGGCTTGGGGAGCGAGCGGATGAGTTCGGTCACCAGCTCCTCCCGCAGGCCCGGGATCTGCCAGTCGAAGCCCTCGTCCGTGACCTGGTTCAACACCTGGAGCGGGACATGGACGGTCACACCGTCGGCGTCCGCGCCCGGCTCGAACTGGTACGTCACCCGGAACTTGAGCGGGCCCTGGTGCCACACGTCCGGATAGTCGTCCTTGCTGACGTCCCCGGCGCGCTCGTTGATGAGCATCGCCCGCTCGAAGTCGAGGAGTTCGGGCTCCTCATGCCGCTTGTGCTTCCACCACGAGTCGAAGTGGGCGCCCGACACCACGTGTTCGGGGACGCGCTCGTCGTAGAAGTCGTACAGCGTCTCGTCGTCCACGAGGATGTCGCGGCGGCGGGCCCGGTGCTCCAACTCCTCGACCTCGGTGAGCAGTCGGCGGTTGTCGGCGAAGAACTTGTGGTGCGTGCGCCAGTCGCCCTCGACCAGCGCGTTCCGGATGAACAGCTCACGGGACACCTCCGCGTCGATGCGCCCGTAATTCACCTTGCGCTGCGCGACGATCGGTACGCCGTACAGCGTGACCTTCTCGTACGCCATCACGGCCGCCTGGTCCTTCTCCCAGTGCGGCTCGCTGTACGTGCGCTTCAGGAGGTGCTCGGCGAGGGGCTCGACCCACTCGGGCTCGATCCTGGCGTTGACGCGGGCCCACAGGCGGGACGTCTCGACGAGTTCTGCCGACATCACGAAGCGCGGGGGCTTCTTGAAGAGGGCGGAGCCGGGGAAGATCGCGAACTTGGCGTTGCGGGCACCGACGTACTCGTTCTTGCCGGAGGTGTTGCGCGCGCTGTCGCCGGTCGTCGTGGACGCTCCGGTTCCCGCCGGCGTGGTCTTCACGTCCTTCATCCCGATGTGGGAGAGGAGGCCGGCCAGGAGGGAGACGTGGACGCTCTGCTCGGGGGCGTCGTCCTCGTTGGGATGGATGCCCATCTGCCGGGCCACGGTCCGGAGCTGGGAGTAGATGTCCTGCCACTCGCGGATGCGCAGGAAGTTCAGGTACTCCTGCTTGCACATGCGCCGGAACGACGACGAACCGCGTTCCTTCTGCTGCTCGCGGACGTACCGCCAGAGGTTGAGGAAGGCGAGGAAGTCGGACGTCTCGTCCTTGAAGCGGGCGTGCTGCTGGTCGGCCTGCGTCTGCTTCTCGGCGGGGCGCTCGCGCGGGTCCTGGATGGAGAGCGCGGCGGCGATCACCATGACCTCGCGGACACAGCCGTTCTTCTCGGCCTCCAGGACCATCCGGGCCAGCCGGGGGTCCACGGGGAGCTGCGCGAGCTTGCGGCCGGTGTCCGTGAGCCGTTTCCGGGGGTCCTTCTGGGCCGGGTCGAGGGCGTTCAGTTCCTGGAGGAGCTGGACGCCGTCACGGATGTTGCGGTGGTCCGGCGGGTCGATGAAGGGGAACTTCTCGATCTCGCCCAGGCCGGCCGCGGTCATCTGGAGGATGACGGACGCGAGGTTCGTACGGAGGATCTCCGCGTCCGTGAACTCCGGGCGGGCCAGGAAGTCGTCCTCGCTGTACAGCCGGATACAGATGCCGTCCGACGTACGGCCGCAGCGGCCCTTGCGCTGGTTGGCGCTGGCCTGGGAGACCGCCTCGATGGGCAGCCGCTGGACCTTGGTGCGATGGCTGTAGCGGGAGATACGGGCGAAGCCCGGGTCGATGACGTACTTGATGCCCGGGACGGTGAGCGAGGTCTCCGCGACGTTGGTCGCCAGAACGATCCTGCGCCCTGTGTGTTGCTGGAAGACGCGGTGCTGCTCGGCGTGCGAGAGGCGGGCGTAGAGAGGGAGGACTTCCGTGAACCGATAGTTCTTCTTCGTCAGCGCGTCCGCCGTGTCGCGGATCTCGCGCTCGCCGGAGAGGAAGACGAGGATGTCGCCCTTGCCCTCGTCCTGGAGTTCCTCGACGGCGTCGCAGATCGCGGTGATCTGGTCGCGGTCGGAGTCGTCGCTGTCCTCTTCGAGGAGGGGGCGGTAGCGGACGTCCACCGGGTACGTACGGCCGGAGACCTCCACGATGGGCGCGTCGCCGAAGTGCCGGGAGAAGCGCTCGGGGTCGATGGTCGCGGAGGTGATGACGACCTTCAGATCCGGCCGCTTGGGCAGCAGCTGCGCCAGATATCCGAGCAGGAAGTCGATGTTGAGGGACCGCTCGTGGGCCTCGTCGATGATGATCGTGTCGTAGGCGCGCAGCTCGCGGTCGGTCTGGATCTCGGCGAGCAGGATGCCGTCGGTCATCAGCTTGATGAACGTGGAGTCCTGGTTCACCTGGTCGGTGAACCGCACCTTCCAGCCGACGGCTTCGCCGAGGGGCGTGTCGAGTTCGTCGGCGATGCGCTCGGCGACGGTACGGGCGGCGATGCGGCGGGGCTGGGTGTGCCCGATCATGCCCCGGACGCCACGCCCCAGCTCCACACAGATCTTCGGGATCTGGGTGGTCTTCCCGGACCCGGTCTCACCGGCCACGATGACGACCTGGTGATCGCGGATCGCGTCGGCGATGTCGGCCTTCTTCTGGCTGACGGGGAGTTGCTCGGGATAGCTGACGGCGGGCACGAGCGTGCGCCGCTCGGCCATGCGCAGCTCGCCCTTGGCGACCTCCGCCTCGATCGAGGCGAGGACGGCGGCACGGGCTTCCGGCTTACGGATCCCGCGCGCACCTTCGAGCCTGCGCCCGAGCCGGTGCGCGTCGCGCAGGGACAACTCGGTCAGGCGGGGGGCGAGGTCACCGAGGGCGGGAGCGCCGGAGGCAGGAGCCCCGGAGGCGCTGACGCCGGGGCCGTGGCCGGGGGCGGAGGCGGGATGCGTAGACATACGCGATCCAGGATCTCACCTCGGCCAAATTACTGGCGAACCCTTTTGCCGCCGCGGTCCGGGAGAGGGGGCGGGAGAACGGCGAGAGGGGGGCGGGAAGGGGGCGGGAGGCGGGCGAAACGGGGTGTGCGAAGGGGCACGACGAAGGCCCCGTCCATGGGGGACGGGGCCTTCGGATGGTGGCTGGGGCCGGGATCGAACCGGCGACCTATCGCTTTTCAGGCGATCGCTCGTACCAACTGAGCTACCCAGCCACGAGGTTTCACGTGAAACATGTAACCTCAGCGGTCCTGACGGGATTTGAACCCGCGGCCTCCACCTTGACAGGGTGGCGAGCACTCCAAACTGCTCCACAGGACCTTGCTGTTGTGCGCGAACCAGCCGACCAGCTGACTGGTGAGGCAAGTGTCGCACACCGTGTTGCGTGCTCCCAACGGGATTTGGCCGGCCCCCACATGCTCGCGAAGCCCGTCCCGTCGTGAACTGACGCTCACTGCGACTGTCGTATCGCCTGGTCTCCGTGGCCGGTCCGGTGATTCTCAGTGACCGGTCGGAGACTGGCTGGCGGGCCGATGTCGCTGGAAAAGCGTATCAGACCACGGAGGGTGCCCCGCGCAGGCGACGAGCGGCTCCATGGCCCTCGCCGGGCGGAAGATCCGCAGGTCGGAGGGGAGGTGGAGCGACGGCCCGACCGGGGCGAGTGGGGGGTGCGGCACCGGGTACTCCGGGTCCATGCGAATGAGCGTGGTGGATGTGGGGTCGAACACGGTTCGGCTGGTGGTCGCGGACGCCGAGGACGGCGTACCCCTGCCGGCGCACACGGCGAAGGGGAAACTGCGGCTCGCCGACCAGGTGGAACCCGGTGGAGTGATCCCCGAGGAATCCGTACGGCGGCTGGTGCGGGCGGTCGCGTCGGCCGCCGAGACCGCCCAGCGGTGGGGGGCGGGAGGGACGCTGGCCTTCGCGACGGCGGTGGTGCGGACCGCGCCGAACCGGCTCGACGTGCTGCGGACGGTGCGGACCGAGACCGGCGTACAGCTGTGCACGCTGCCCGGAGAGGCCGAGGCCCAGCTCACGTTTCTGGGTGCCCGGCGGTGGATGGGCTGGAGCGCCGGGCCGCTCGCGCTGTTCGACATCGGCGGCGACTCGCTGGAGGTGGCCTTCGGGCGGGGCAGGCTGCCCGACTTCGCGGCGTCCCTGCCGCTCGGCGCGGCCCGGCTGACCCGGGAGTACTTCGGCGCCGACGATCCGCCGACCGAGGAGGACATGAAGGCGCTGCGCCGCCAAGTACGGCACCAGCTGCGGGACGTGGCCGCACGGCTCCGGTGGGAGGGGCCCCGCACGGTGGCGGCGACCTCGCGGACGTTCCAGCAGCTGGCCCGGTTCTGTGGTGCCGCGTCGGGGCGCCGGGGACCGTTTGTGCCCCGGCAACTGTCCCGGAGTGATCTCCGCGCGGGTCTGCTCCGGCTCGCGGCCCTGCCGGCGGCCGAGCGGGCCGGGCTGCCGGGCGTCTCGGCGCCGCGGGCCACCCAGAGTTTGGCCGGAGCGGTGGTGGGGCACACGGCGATGAAGCTGACGGGCGTCACGACGCTCGCCATCTGCCCGTGGGCCGTTCGCGAAGGAGTCCTGCTGCGGTACGTCGAGGACGGCGGATCGTGGTGGGCGGAGATCACCCGGGAAAGTGACGAAGCGGCACCCGCGGGTCCGACGCCGCTGCGGATCGCGACGCCGGAGGCCTGAGCCGCCTCCGTACGTCCCTCCCGCCAGGCGGGTTCAACCCCTCACTCCCAGGAGGAGCCATGGCCGACAAAGGCCGTATGGACAAGTTGAAGGGCAAGGCCAAGGAAGTCACCGGGAAGGCCACCGGCGATCGCGAGCAGCAGACGGAGGGCAAGCTGCAACAGGCTCGCGGCGAAGCCAAGAAGATCAAGGAAAAGGTCCGGGAGCGCACCCAGAGGGCGGGGCGTTCGGCCAGGCGGGACCGGGGCCACTGAGTCTCGTTCGGCGCGTCCGTCGGGGGGTCGCGGTCGGGGCGGGGATTCTCGGCCGGTCCCGGCGGGCGCCCTGGAAAGGAAAGAAGCCGAGGAGGGACTGCGCGCGCAGTCCCTCCTCGGTGGTTTCGGACTCGGTGGTCTCGGAGCCCTGGAGAGGGCGGGTGCTCAGCCGGAATCCACCCGGGGCGTGGCCGATTCCGGCTGAGCGGTACGGAGCTTGGCGACCGTCTCGGCGACCTGTAGCCGGAAGAGTTCGGGGAGCGGGTCGCCTGTGACGGCGCTGACGAGGTGGTCGGCCACCTGGTGGAGTTTGGTGTTGGTGTTCTGGGAGACCGAGACCAGGACCTTCCAGGCGTCCTCGGCGCTCAGACCGAAGGACGCCATGAGAACCCCGCGGGCGAGGTCGATGACGGGCCGTGTCTGCATGGCCCGCCGGAGCTGGCCCAGTTCGATCCGCAGATCCTGGTTCGCCTCGCCCGGCGAGATGCCGGCCGCCTCCGGGGCGTGGGCCGCTCGGGGGCTCACGCCCCGGGCCCGGTCGGTTTCGTTGGTGTCGCCGGCCTCGTCCTCGAGGTTTCCCGCGCACGCGAGGGCGAACAGCGACAGGGTGCCGGTGATCGAGAGGAGCCGGAGCACCGAGGCGCTGGCCCTCCGGATGATGATGAGCTTGCTCTCGTCGAGGGCGCGCCTTCGGAGGCGCAGGAGCACGTTGAGCCCGGAGCAGTCGCAGAAGTCGACGCGGCTCAGATCGAGGTCGATGCCGCGATCCGAGCGGTCGAGTGCTTGGCGCAGACCGTGCTGCAGTGCCTGCTCCGTGACGATGTCGATCACGCCGGACACGACGACGAGTGTCCCGTGGCCCGCGGGGTGTGTCTCGATCCCCAGCAGGGGTGCCCGGTGATCGCCCGGCGGGTGGACGGACGGTGCCACGGGCACTCCGTCCACCGCTGTGAGCTGCGTGGGAACTGCACGTTCGGACATGACGGCCACTCCATTGGCATCAGGCAATTCACGCCTCCTCCAGACTCCGTCCATGACCTTCATACGTCAAGGGATACGTGAAATCAAGTTCGCCCTTTTGAATACGTGAATCAAAGGGCCTATGCTGGGCGCCATGCGTGGAGTACCCGAATCACACACCGGCTGGACGTTCCTCACGAACCACTCCCGTGTGCTGGCCGCGATCGCGGAGGATCCCACCACCCGCATCCGCGACATCGCCGCACGCTGCAGGCTCACCGAGCGGGCCGTCCAGAAGATCGTCGCGGATCTGGAGGAGGCCGGTTATCTCACCCACACCCGGCAAGGACGCTCCAACGCGTATCGCATCGAGGACGGGACGATCCTGCGGCATCCCGCCGACGGGGGGCTGACGGTGGCGGATCTGCTGGCTCTGCTCGCCCAGCACGATGTCGAACACAGTGACGGGCCACGGGAGTTGCAGTCGACGGCTCCCCACGCGAGAAGCTCGGAAGACGACCAGTGACGCGTTGAGCGACGCAACCGCTCGCTGGCCTTGTCTGCTACGGACTGGGCGCGGACGCCTCCTTCGGCACCCCGCCACCCAGGGTGCGATCGAGGCGGGGAACGGGTATCGCCGCCGACCGGGGTACTCGCGGGTGCGACCGGGTCCCGCCGACGACAGCCGAGACCAACCAGCCGAAGGGGAAGCGCTGTGAGCGACTACCGCCCCACCCCCGGGGACGACGGAGCCCAGGAGCCGAAGCCCGTCCCGAGGGACATGCCCGACCAGCAGGCGGGTGCCGACGGGGACCCCTGGGAGGCGGACGACAACCCGGCGAAGGACGAGCGGCCCGACCCGGAGGTACCCGACACCGACGAAGCCGGTACGGGCCGGCGGGGCGCACCGCACTCCGGCAGCCCCCGCCCCGAGCATCCCGTGCCCGACGAGCCGCCCGCCTGACACGGCGGCGCGCAGTGTGAACTCCCGTATGCCTTCGCCGCGTTCGTGTACGCGGCGGCAAAGCCCCTGACGCACGAAATGGCGGCCATCCCACTGACTCGGGATGCCGCCAACCGTACTTACCTGACCTACCAGTGCCCCCAACGGGATTCGAACCCGTGCTACCGCCTTGAAAGGGCAGCGTCCTGGGCCGCTAGACGATGGGGGCGAGGACGTGAGAAGCATAGGTGATGCCGGCGACCTTCGCCAAAACGGTTTTCGGGAACGTTCACGGGCTCGGAGCGGCTGACGGCGAGGGTGAAGGGGACGGAGAAGGCGAGGGGGAGGGAGCCGGTGTGGCGCCCGGCTGGTTCTCCTTCGGGAGGTGGCGGCTCACCTCTGCTGTCGTCAGTCCCAGACCGCCCAGTTTGATCTCGTCCCAGGCCTGGAGGCGACGGGTGTCGCGGTCCAGGTACAGGACGGACGCCTCGATCTGGTCCGGGTACCGCTTCTCCAGGGCGCGCAGACCGCTGCCGCCCGTGGAGCCCTCGATGCGCAGTCGCGTGCCCTTCTCCATGACCTCCATCTCCGCGTGGTGGAGGTGGCCGGCGAGGACGAGCGGGACCACGCCGTCCGTCCGGCGGGCCGCGTCCGGCTCGTGGGCCATCGCGATGTCGACCGGGGTGCCGAGGGTCTGCTGGTCGCGGATGGCCGAGGCCAGCTGATCGCCCGCCAGCTCCTGGGCCGGGCCGCCGTCCTTGTCGCCCTCCGAGCGGTCCGGGGTGAACGCCGGGTCGCCGATGCCCGCGAAGCGCAGCCCCCCGACGGTGACCGCGCGGCCCTCGTCCAGGACGTGCACGTTCTTCATGCGTTCCAGATAGCGCTGGGTGAGCTGCGAGTCGTGGTTGCCGCGGACCCAGACGTACGGGGCCCCGAGATCCCTGATCGGGTCCAGGAAGCCGTTCTCCGCCGCCGTGCCGTGGTCCATCGTGTCGCCGGTGTCGACGATGACGTTGATCTCGTACTGCTCCACCAGCGACGCGATGATCTTCCAGCTCGCCGGGTTGAGATGGATGTCCGAGACGTGCAGGACCCGGATCGTGGCCGGGTTGGGCTGATACGTCGGGAGCGTGGACGTGACGTCGTACAGCTTCGTCACGTTGGTCACCAGCCGCGCCAACTCCTTCTGGTAGATGTCGAATTCGGTGACGATGCTGCGCGCGTTGCCCACCAGGGAGGGGGCCGAGGAGAGGAGGCCGGAGAACCTTGGCTCCAGTACCGATTTGGGGTTCCAGGTCGCGTACGCCGTCGCTCCCGACGCCGCCAGGAGGGTGAGGGCCAGGCCGCCGGCCGCCAGGGCGCGGCGGGGGCGGCGGTAGACCGCGAGGCCGAGGGCGGTGGCCCCGGACACGACGGCCACACAGGAACGTACGGCCAGGTCGAGGGTGCCGTGTCCGACGTCCTGGGCGACCTCGTCCTGGAGGCCGGAGAGGCGTTCGGGGTGGTCGACCAGGGCCTGGGCGCGCACGGGGTCCAGCTGGTCGACGTTGACGTCGAGGCGGACCGGGCCGGTGTGGCTGCGCAGTTCCAGGGCGCCCAGCGGCGAGACGTTGATCTTCGTGCCGCCGGTGAGCGAGGGGCGCAGGGTCATCGTGGTGTTCATCGGACCGACCGGCGTGCGTACGTTGCCTACGATCAACAGCCCGAGCCAGGCACCCAGGATGACCACCGCCACCAGTCCCAGTGCGCGGGTCCAGGGGTGCGGCGGATGGACCAGCTCGGCGGCCGGGTGCGCGCGCCCGGCGCGGTAGTGGCCGGTGAGGGCGGCCAGGGCGCGGGCGAGACGGCCGGGGGTGGTGGTGCCGGTGCTCTTGGGGTGCGGGGTGGTGGCGGGTACGCGTGCCATTGGTCCCGTATGCCCAAGGTGCGGCGCGGCTATGCGGGCGTGATCCTCGTACGGTCGGGTCCGCAGCCTTCGTACGGGCGATCCGTACCGGACAATGGGCGTGTGCTGGAGATGACACGCGAGGAGTTCGAGGAACTGGTCGCCGAGGCCCTGGACCGGATTCCGCCGGAGCTGACGCGGCTCATGGACAACGTCGCGGTGTTCGTCGAGGACGAACCACCCAAGGACGACCCCGAGTTGCTCGGACTGTACGAAGGGACGCCGCTGACCGACCGAGGCGAGTGGTACGCGGGGGTGCTGCCCGACCGGATCACGATCTACCGGGGGCCGACCCTGCGGATGTGCGACACACGGGACGACGTGGTCGCGGAGACCGAGGTGACCGTCGTGCACGAGATCGCCCATCACTTCGGCATCGACGACGAGCGCCTGCACGCCCTCGGGTACGGCTGACGGGGCCGCGGCTGAGGGCCGGGGGCGTACGGAGGCTGCTGCGGGGCGCGTGTCTTCTTGTGGGCTACGGGAGTTGAGCAGGTTGACTCCCCGACTCTCCACCGGAGGTGGCTGCCCGTGCGCCCCTTGCATGTACCTGTCCGACTGGCCGCAACGGTCGTGGCCGTCGCCGCTGCCGCCGGCTGTATGAGTGTGGGTGACGGCGACGCCGGCCGGGTCAAGCCCTCCCACTCGGTGGGCCAGAAGGACGGCAAGGCGCCCGACGGGGGTTCCGCGGTGACCGGAGGCGGTGATTCCGGGTACGCCGGCGGGGCCGGGGGTGACGGAAAACACGGGGACGGGAAGGGCAAGGGGGACGCGAAGGGGGCGAGCGGGGCGCCCGCCTCCCCGGGCGCGTCGCCCTCCGCCGGGCAGAGCGCGTCGGCGTCGGCGTCGGCCAAGCCCGGCGGTGGCAGTGCCGGGCCCGTCGTTCCCGGCCTGCCCACACCGACCGACGCGCAGCCCACGCCGACGAAGACCGCCGAGCCGGAGCCGGAGCCGCCGGTGGAGTCACCCACGCCTCCGCCGCCCCCGCCGTCGTCCCCGGTCGCGGAGCCGTCGTCCTCGGCGCACGAGCCGCCGCAGCAGGCCCAGACGCAGCTGGTGACGCGCGAACCGGCACCGGAGGCAGGGTCGCCCGTCCAGGACAGGTCCTAGGCGCGCACGGGCGTGCGAACGTCGCTGACCTGCGAGGACGGGCCCGGTTTGCCTAAGAGGGTGAGGGGTGCGTATGGTAGTAGATCGTTTGATCCCATTGCCTGGCGCCATGAAAAGACGCGCCGCGTGTGGCGCGTACTCTCCCTTGCCGTGGCTGACCGCATTGAGGCGGTCGAATTGCGAAATCACGGAGTTGACGGGCGCGTGCCGACGAGACTCCGGAAGGTTTCGCATTCGCATGTCCATTTCCAGTACTGATCACATCGTCGTGCCCGAGAACGATGAGGCGTCGTCCGACGCCGTCGTCGTCGAGGCGACCGTCGAGGTGACCGAGGCCGTCGAGACCATCGAGGCCGACGACGACACCACCACCGCTGACGCCGAGGCTGAGACCGAGGTCGAGGTCGTGGCAGAGGTCGAGGACACCAACACCTTCGGTGCTCTCGGTCTCCCCGAGGGCGTCGTGCGCAAGCTCACGCAGAACGGTGTGACCAGCCCCTTCCCGATCCAGGCCGCGACCATCCCGGACGCCCTGGCCGGCAAGGACATCCTCGGCCGTGGCCGTACCGGCTCCGGCAAGACGCTCTCCTTCGGTCTCCCGCTGCTGACCAAGCTGTCCGGCGGCCACACCGAGAAGAAGAAGCCCCGCGGCATCATCCTCACGCCGACGCGTGAGCTCGCGATGCAGGTCGCGGACGCCCTCCAGCCGTACGGCGACGTCCTCGGCCTGAAGATGAAGGTCGTCTGCGGCGGCACGTCGATGAGCAACCAGATGTACGCCCTGGAGCGCGGCGTCGACGTCCTCGTCGCCACCCCGGGCCGGCTGCGCGACATCATCAACCGCGGCGCCTGCTCCCTGGCCAACGTCGAGGTCGCGGTCCTCGACGAGGCCGACCAGATGTCCGACCTGGGCTTCCTGCCCGAGGTCACCGAGCTGCTCGACCAGATCCCGGGCGGCGGCCAGCGCATGCTGTTCTCGGCCACCATGGAGAACGAGATCTCCACGCTGGTCAAGCGCTACCTGACCAACCCGGTCACGCACGAGGTCGACAGCGCCCAGGGCAACGTCACGACGATGTCCCACCACATCCTCATCGTGAAGCCCAAGGACAAGGCGCCGGTCACCGCCGCGATCGCCTCCCGCAAGGGCCGCACGATCATCTTCGTCCGCACCCAGCTGGGCGCCGACCGCATCGCCGAGCAGCTCTGCGACGCCGGTGTGAAGGCCGACGCGCTGCACGGCGGTATGACGCAGGGCGCCCGTACCCGCGTGCTTGAGGACTTCAAGAAGGGCTACGTCAACGCCCTCGTCGCCACGGACGTCGCCGCGCGCGGCATCCACGTCGACGGCATCGACCTGGTCCTGAACGTGGACCCGGCCGGCGACCACAAGGACTACCTGCACCGCTCCGGCCGTACGGCCCGCGCCGGCCGCTCCGGCACGGTCGTGTCGCTGTCCCTGCCGCACCAGCGCCGCCAGATCTTCCGCCAGATGGAGGACGCGGGCGTCGACGCCTCGCGTCACATCATCCAGGGCGGAGCTGCGTTCGAGCCGGACGTCGCCGAGATCACCGGCGCCCGTTCGATGACCGAGGTCCAGGCGGAGGCCGCGGGCAACTCGGCCCAGCAGGCCGAGCGTGAGGTCTCGCAGCTCACCAAGGAACTGGAGCACGCCACGCGCCGTGCGTCCGAACTGCGCGAGGAGGCCGACAGGCTGACCGCGCGGGCCGCGCGCGAGCGGGGCGAGGACCCGGAGGCCGCAGTGGCCGCGGTGGCCGAGGCCGCTGCCGCCGTCGCGGAGGCCGCAGCCGTGGAGGCGTCGGCCCAGGCCGCCGCCGCCGAGGCGCCGCAGCGCCGCGACGAGCGGGGCAACTACGAGCGCCGCGACCGTCGGGACGAGCGCCCCTCGGGTGGCTTCAACCGCGACAACGACCGTGGTGGCCGTTCCTTCGAGCGTCGTGACGAGCGTCCCTCGGGCGGTGGCTTCCGCCGCGACAACGACCGTGGCGGCGACCGCGGTGGCCGTTCCTTCGACCGTCGCGACGACCGCCCCTCGGGTGGCGGCTTCCGCCGTGACAACGACCGTCCCTCGGGCGGTGACCGTGGCGGCCGTTCTTTCGAGCGCCGTGACGACCGCCCGTCGGGTGGCTTCAACCGCGACAACAACGACCGTGGTGGCCGTTCTTTCGAGCGTCGTGACGAGCGTCCCTCGGGTGGTGGCTTCCGCCGTGACAACGACCGTCCCTCGGGCGGTGACCGTGGCGGCCGTTCTTTCGAGCGCCGTGACGACCGCCCCGCCGGCGGTGGCTTCCGTCGCGACAACGACCGTCCCTCGGGCGGCTTCAACCGCGACAACAACGACCGTGGCGGCTTCCGTCGCGACGACCGTCCGGCCACCGGCCACCGGGGCAGCGACCGCCCCTTCAACCGTGACCGCCAGGGCGACCGCCCTGCCGGCGGCGGCTTCCGCGCCGGCGGCCACGACCGCCCGTACGGCCGCCGCGACGACCACCGAGGCACCGGTTCGGGCTCCGGCACCGGTACCGGCTCCGGCACCGGTTCCTCCTTCGGCCGCCGCGACGAGAAGCCGCGCTGGAAGCGCAGCTGATCATCGAGTGATCACTGAGTGATCGTCGGCTGAGCGCTGATTGATCGCTGGGAAGGGCCCGTACGACTTCGGTCGTACGGGCCCTTCCGCGTTGCCCGAAAATCCCAACTCGGTTGTCAGCAGCGGCTGTTACGCTCCGGCGCGGAATCGGTTGATCCGGCGGGGAGCCGGATCCGGGGGAGGGAATCCGTTGAATCCGTTGGCTCGTCATGCCTTGGCACTACGCTGCGGGGTCGCCGCCGTGCTCGCGTCGTCGGCCGTGGTCGCCACACCATGGGCAGCTTCCGCGGCGGAGAACCGGCCGCCGTCCCAGCCCGCGCTGTCCGAACTGACCACCGAGGACAAGGCGTGCGTCGGCGGAGCGGACCGCCCGTACGTCGCTACGCGACCGACGCTCAGGGCAGTCCTTCACGACCCGGACGGGGGCCGGGTGAGCGCCGAGTTCGAGGTGTCCTGGACGGACGGCTCGGGTGTACCGCAGGTACGTACGGTCCAGACGACCGCCCTTGCCAGCAGTTCGCCGTTCAGCTGGACCGTGCCGGCCGACGTGCCGGCGTTCACCGAGGTGGGCTGGCGGGTGCGGGCCAGCGACGGCACCGCGTGGGGACCGTGGAGCTCCGACGGCGCCGTCGGGCCGTGCGAGTTCGTGTACGACACCGAGGCACCCGCGAAGCCTTCTGTGGCGTCGCCCCAGTACCCGGACGACACCGAGGGCTGGCACGACGGGGTGGGCGTGTACGGCACGTTCACTGTCGACTCCACGTCGGTCGACACGGTGTCGTACCGCTACAACTTCCGTGGCGGGCCGCAGCGGACGGCGGTACCGGCCGAGCCCGGCGGGCCGGTGGAACTGCGCTGGCTGCCCCAGTCGGCCGGCCGCCATTGGCTGGACGTACAGGCCGTCGACCGGGCGGGCAACGTGAGCTCGTCCGCCATCTACGAGTTCCGGGTGGGTGAGGGCCGTACACCCGTCGCCGCCTGGACGCTCGCCGACGCGGCCGGGGCGGGTGAGGCCTCGGCGGAAGCGGGCGGCCGGTCCGCGGTGGCGGGCGGCGGGGTCGTGTTCGGTGCGGCGGGTCCGGCGCGGACCTCGGTGCCGGGGGCCGTCGTGCTCGACGGGTCGGAGTCCGCGTATCTGACGAGCGGCGCATCGGCGGTGAACACCGGCGGAGCCTTCGCCGTGAGCGCCTGGGTGCGGCCGGACTCGGCCGACGCGGACATGACGGCGGTCGGCCAGGACGGCGGCGGGACGGCCGGGTTCGGGCTCGGGACGGAGGACGGCGCCTGGTCGTTCACGGTGGGCGGCTCGGTCGTACGGGGCGGGGTGCCGGAGGCCGGTGACTGGGCGCAGCTCACCGGGGTGTACGACCCGGTGGCCGGCTCGGCCCGGCTGTATGTGAACGGGCGGGAGGCCGGTACGGCCGAGAACGTCACCGCGTTCTCGGCGGCCGGGAACCTCCAGATCGGGCGCACGCTCGCCGGTGACGGGGAGAGCGCGAGCCGGAACTGGCGCGGTGCGCTGGCCGGCGTACGGGTGTGGGACCGGATCGTCGTGGCCGCGGAGGCCGCCGGGGAGGCGAAGCGCGCCACCGTGAGCGAGGGGTACTGGGCGCTCGACGAGGCGACCGGCGGCGCCAGCCCCGAGCGGGACGGCGGGCGGCCTCTGACACTCGGCGGCGACGCGGCGATCTACCGCGACGACGCCCCCTGCGACTGGCTCGACCCGGACTGTCTGCCGGCACAGTCCCCCCTCTTCGGCTCCGGGCACCTGCTGCTGGACGGCGACGGGGACTTCGCGGCGACGGACGGCCGGTCCATCGCCACCGGGGACAGCTTCTCGGTCGCCGCTCATGTGCGGGTCGACGCGGCGGCACAGGACCGGCCGATGACGGTGCTGTCGGTGTCGGGCGCGGACAACTCCCTTGCCGAGGTGCGCTATTCGGGGGCCTCGCAGCAGTGGGAGGTGGCACTGACGGACGCGAACGGGGAGCCGTTCACGCTCACCTCGCAGGCCGCGTGGGCATCCCCGGACGATGTCCACCACCTGGCGCTCGTGTACGACGACGAGGCCGACGAGATCCTGCTCTACGCCGACGGACAGCTGTCGGCGAGGGCGTCGTACCGGCCCGGCTGGACGGCGACGGGTGAGCTGCAGATCGGCCGGTCGCAGGCCGTGGACGGCGTGAACGGCGTGGGCGGCTGGGGCCGTTACCTGGCCGGAGCGGTCGACGAGGTGCACGTCTACGCGGGCGTGCTCAGCGCGACGCAGGTGGCTCAACTGAGGGTCGGCGCGACGGACGTCTGACAGCGGGGAGCGGGGCAGGCACGGACAAATTTCGGCCAGATGACCGCCTCTGTGGCGCATGTCATACCCCTGGCAAGGGAATTGCTGGGGGCATGACAGATGACGCCATAGTGAGTGGGCGGTCGGACGAAGAGCTCGTACCAGGAGCTCTCTCGGACGAGGAACGGCTTGCCCAGCTCGGTTACACCCAGGTCCTCGCCCGCCGCATGTCGGCGTTCTCCAACTACGCGGTCTCCTTCACGATCATCTCGGTCCTGTCGGGCTGCCTGACCCTGTACCTGTTCGGCATGAACACGGGCGGCCCGGCCGTGATGATGTGGGGCTGGGTCGCCGTAGGCCTGATGACGCTCTTCGTCGGCCTCGCGATGGCCGAGATCTGTTCGGCCTACCCGACCTCCGCCGGCCTGTACTTCTGGGCGCACCGGCTCGCTCCCCCTCGTACCGCCGCCGCGTGGGCGTGGTTCACGGGCTGGTTCAATGTGCTCGGCCAGATCGCGGTGACCGCCGGCGTCGACTTCGGGGCAGCCTCCTTCCTGGGCGCCTACCTGAACCTCCAGTTCGACTTCGAGGTCACCCCGGGCCGCACGATCCTGCTCTTCGCCGCGATCCTCGTCCTGCACGGCCTGCTCAACACCTTCGGCGTACGCATCGTGGGTCTGCTGAACAGCGTCAGCGTGTGGTGGCACGTGGTGGGTGTGGCCGTCATCGTCGGCGCGCTGACCTTCGTACCGGACGAACACCAGTCCGCGTCCTTCGTGTTCACCGAGTTCGTGAACAACACGGGCTGGGGGAGCGGTGTCTACGTCGTCGCCCTCGGCCTCCTGATGGCCCAGTACACCTTCACCGGCTACGACGCCTCCGCCCACATGACCGAGGAGACCCACGACGCGTCCACGGCGGGCCCCAAGGGCATCGTCCAGGCCATCTGGACCTCCTGGATAGCGGGCTTCGTCCTGCTCCTGGGCTTCACCTTCGCCATCCAGTCGTACGAGGGCGCCCTGACGTCCCCGACCGGCGTACCGCCCGCGCAGATCCTCCTCGACGCGATGGGCGCGACCGCCGGCAAGCTGCTCCTGCTCATCGTCATCGGCGCCCAGCTGTTCTGCGGCATGGCATCGGTCACCGCCAACTCCCGCATGATCTACGCCTTCTCACGCGACGGCGCCCTCCCCTACTCCCACCTCTGGCACACGGTCAGCCCCCGCACCCGTACCCCCGTCGCCGCGGTCTGGCTGGCGGCGCTCGGAGCATTGGTCCTGGGCCTCCCCTACCTGATCAACGTGACGGCATACGCGGCCGTGACGTCGATCGCCGTGATCGGCCTCTACATCGCGTACGTCATCCCGACGCTGCTCCGGCTGCGCAAGGGCGAGGCGTTCGAGCGGGGCCCGTGGCACCTGGGCCGGTGGTCGCGCGTGATCGGCGTGGTGTCGGTGGTGTGGGTCGGCGTGATCACGGTGCTGTTCATGCTGCCCCAGGTCGCGCCGGTCACCTGGGAGACCTTCAACTACGCCCCGATCGCGGTCCTCGCGGTCCTGGGATTCGCGGCGGCGTGGTGGGTGGCTTCAGCTCGGGAGTGGTTCCTCAATCCCGAGCATGAGCGGACCCGGGCACGGGAGGCGGCTCGGAAGGGGGCGCCCGAACCGGTCGATCCGTAGCGAGGGCGGCTATTTCGCCGCCCGGCCGGTGCTCCGGCCGTGGAGTGACCCGGCCGTGTCCCCGATACCCGATCGGAGTCCCGGCCGGGTCCGGCTATGCTCGGGGAGGCAACATCGCGCAACATCGCCTGGACCCTTAGCTCAATTGGCAGAGCAGTGGACTTTTAATCCATTGGTTGTGGGTTCGAGTCCCACAGGGTCTACCGGCGGTAGGCGGGGGATATGGCCTCCGACCTGCTGTGAAGCGCCCCGATCGGTTCCGACTGGTCGGGGCGCTTCGTCGTCTTCGGCCGCGAGCGGGCGGATCAGCCCGGCCAGGTGCCCGTCAGGCGGCGGGTGGCGGTGGCGCCGCCGCGGTCGACGGCGGCTTTCACGCCGGCGAAGATCGCGCCCTGGAGGACGGCTGCCGACAGGACCTCGCGCCAGCTGCGGTGCTCGTCCGTGGCGTCGGGGGCGTCCTCCTCGTGGCGGAGCTTTTTCCAGGTCTGCTTGAACAGTGCCCCGGCCAGGGCGCCACTGAGGGCGCCCATGGCCATACCGAACGGCTTGTAAGCGACTTTCGAGGCTTTCATCGGTGCCTCCTGGAGCGGCGGATGAGCAGCAGCGCGATGAACGTGCCGACGGCGGCGAACAACGGGGTGCGGTTGGCGCGGGCCGCCCGCAGACCCTGATCGGCCTTCTCGCGTACCGGCTCCGGAGCCTTCTCCCGGGCGAACTGCCCGGCATGGGCTGCCTTCTCACGCATCTGTACGGTGGCCGCTGCGGCCTTGGCACGCACCGGCTCCGGGGTCTTCTCCTGCACGACGTGGGCGGCGTGCGTCGCCTTGTCCTTCAACTGGGCCCTGACCTGTGTGGTCTTCTCGGCGACCTGCTGTTTGACGGCCGTCGTCTTCTCCTCGGCGCGTGCCTTGACGTCGGCCTTCGCCGCGAGCGCCTCGACGGTCTCGCCGAGTTCCTCCCGGGTCGCCTCCACCCGCCGGCGCAGTTCCTCGGGGGACGGTGTCGCCTCGTCGGCGGGGTGCGCCTTGTCCTGGGTCATCGCTGTGCCCTTTCCTTGATTTCGGCCACATCGGCCTTGACGCTGTCCACCGTCCGCTGGAGCGTCGGCGGGGACGCCTTCTTGACCTGCCGCTTGCCGAGCGCCGCCATCAGCGCGGTGACGGCGGCCAGGACGCCGGTGACGATCAGCGCCGCCGCCCACACGTCGAGCGTGAGTGACAGCGCGGCGATCACGGTGGCCGCCAGTGCCTGCAGGGTGAGCACCCCCATCAGCCCGGCGCCCCCGAACAGGCCGCCACCCTTGCCGAACCGCCTGCCCTTCTCGGTCATCTCCGCCTGCGCCAGGCGCATCTCGTCGCGGACCAGCTGCGACAACTGCTGCGAGGCACGCTGGACCAGGTCGCCCACCGGCTCGTTCGCTCCGCCGCCCGGTCGGTGGGGGCTCTGTACTGTCATCGGTGCTCACCTGACCTTCTTCGTCGACGTTTCCCGGCAGGCGGCGACGTGGGGCGTTCGTTCGCGCGTGCACGACCATGGCCTGCCGTTGGTCTGTCCGATCGCCTGTCCGGTCCGGGTACCCCCGCATCACCACCTCACCGCCCGCCAGAGCGCACGTCGCCCCGGAAGATGCGGGGCGCGATCCAAGGGCAGCGGTCCTCCCCGTCCCACTTCCGGGTGTCGCGCGCAGGTCACTCTCATTCAAGATACTCTCATTCATGAGAGTATCTTGCAGAGTAGGGGCGTGTGCTGTGAGTGGATTCATCGGCCGGCGGACCGAACTCGGTCTCCTGGACGGCCTGTTGCAGGCGGTACTGACCGGCGGTCGCACCGGAAGGCCGGGCCGGGCGGTGCTGGTCCGGGGGCGTCGGCGGGTCGGGAAATCGCGGCTGGTGGAGGAGTTCCTGGAGCGGGCGGAGCTTCCCCACGTCTTCTTCACCGCCGTCGGCGGCTCCCGGGAGGGGGACCTGGCGGGCTTCACCGCCGAGGTGGCCGCCTCCGGTCTGCCGGACGCCGAGCGCTTCGCGGACTTCGCCGCCCCCCAGACCTGGGACGCGGCCCTGAGCCTGCTCGCCACGGCACTGCCCGTCGATACGCCCAGCGTGGTGGTGCTCGACGAGATGCCGTACCTGGTCCGGGAGGACCCCACCTTCGAGGGGGCCCTGCAGAAGGCGTTCGACCGCACACTGTCGAAGATGCCGGTCCTGCTGATCCTCGTCGGCTCCGACATCGCCATGATGGAACAGCTCAACACCTACGGGCGGCCCTTCTACCAGCGGGGCACCGAGATGGTCGTCCCCCCGCTCACCCCGCACGATGTCGCCACGATGCTCGACCTGGCCCCGACCGACGCCTTCGACGCCTACCTCGTCTCCGGTGGCCTTCCTCTCATCCTGGACGAGTGGCCGCGCGGCGCCGATCTCTGGGAGTACCTCGGGCAGGCCCTGGCCAGTCCCACGTCCGCCCTGCTCGTCAGCGGTGAACGCACGCTGGCCGCCGAGTTCCCCAGTGAGGCGCAGGCCCGTACCGTCCTGGGCGCCATCGGGCACGGCGAGCGCACCTTCACCCTCATCGGCCGGGCCGCCGGCGGCCTGCACGCCGGCTCCGTCACCCGTTCTCTGGAGCTGCTCACCGGCCGCCGTATGGTCGCCGCCGACCTGCCCCTGTCCACGAGGCCCAGCCGCGAGACCCGCTACCGCGTCGACGACCCCTACCTGCGCTTCTGGCTTTCCTTCGTCGGACCCGGCATCCCGGCCGTGGAACGCGGCCGGGGCGACCGCGTCCTCGAAGCCGTCCGCACCAGCTGGGCGTCCTGGCGCGGACGTGCCGTCGAGCCCGTCATCCGCGAAGCGCTCTGGCGCCTGGCCGACGACCGTCTCCCCGCAGGCACGCAGGTCGTCGGCGGCTACTGGACCCGTACCAACGATCCGGAAATCGACCTCGTGGGCGCCGACAGGTCCCCCGTCGCCAAGAAGATCACGTTCGCCGGGTCCATCAAGTGGCTGGAGAACAAGCCCTTCGACCACCGTGACCTCGCCCGCTTGATCACCCACCGCTCCCAGCTCCCCGGCGCGAGCGACGACACCCCCCTCGTCGCCGTCACTCGCAGCGGCTGCACGGCTCGGGGGGTCTCCGTCCTTACTCCGGAGGATCTGATCGGTGCCTGGGGCTGAGCGACGTCCACGAGGGGCTGCGGCTCGCGTACGTCACGCTCAGGTGTGAACCGGGTCGGCTCTGTGATGCCTGGAACAGGTCTGCCCGGGCCCCCTGCGAGCGATCGTTCGTGTGGCCGTGCCGCGCGTTGACGGCACACCCGTCCTCGCCTGGACCTTTTTCGCAACTTCGAGCGATTTCCCTACGTCGCTTTTCAGTCGTTCCGGATATTTCCGCAACCGGTATGGTTCCCCCGCGTCTGTGCGTCATGAACACGGGGAGAGACAAGTGAAGAAGACCCTGCTGACCCTTGGGCTCGTCGGGATTCTGCTGGCGGGGGCAGGGGCGCCGGCCGGTGCCATTTCCGACGACGGAGCGACCCCGTTGCCCGGCACGGGTGCGAAGGTCCTGGTCAATGCCTGGCATTGCAATGTCTTCGCCGACAAGTGCTCCTTCAAGACGTCCACCAAGACCACCAAGGGCGGCGCGAAGTACAAGGTCGGCAAGATCAGCAACACGGCGACCGTGAAGGCCAACGGCTGGCAGGCCACGTTGGCCCTGAGCCCGAGCGGTACGCAGGTGAGTGAGAACACCCGCCAGGTCAGCTGGACCAACAAGAACACCTGGATCGCGGACATCAGCGGTATCGCCGATCCGGGCGGCTCCCTCAACACCAGCATCACCACCTGCTCCGACGGCGGTGCCTTCACGGCCGGCGTCAAGGCGTTCGCCTCGGCCTGCGCCAACGACTGACCGATGATCCGCCTGCGGGGTCGCGAGCACCTGTGGGTGTGGCCCGGCTCATCGTTAGAGGAATCGTATGAAGAGCAGCCTCCTTCGATGGCGCGCGGCTCGTCGCGGCCACGGGATCGCGGCCGTGGCGCTGACGGCCGCCGCGGCGGCACTGGGGGTCTCGATGTTCGGCGGCGGGCCGGTGGACCGGCCCGGTCGGCCCGGCGAAGACTTGGCTGAGCAACTCGACGTCCTGCGCGGAGCGAACGACCTGGTACGTGCCACCCGAGCCGACGTCGGCCATGATCCCGCGCTGTACCCGACCGCGTACGGGCGCCTTGAGGCCGCGCTTCCCGGGATTCCCGCGGGCCGCTTGCCCGGGATCCAAGCGGGCGCCCTGGCAGATCTTGCCCGCACCGACGTCCTGGACACCCCTGCCTGGCGGGCGCACTACGTGTGCCTGTCGTTGGAGGATTCCGAGGACTCCGGGTCGGCCGATGCGGCAACGGTCTTGGAACGGGCCGGACTTCGTGAGCAGGCCGGGAGCGAAGCCCTCGCCTACCTGCGCGCGCCGGACGAGGAGGACGACGCGCTGACCTCGCTCACCACGCGGGCCGCCTTCCTCCGTACGTCGACCTGCCTCGGCCGTGACGACGAGGTGCCACGCGCCGTCCTGGACCGTCTCGCCGCGGACGCCGCCTCCGCCGCTCAGCCCGTACCGGTGCTCTATACCGTCGAGGCGCTGCGGGCGGTCGGGGTACGTGCGCACGCCACGCGGGCACTGCGCGGCGCCGGGTCGCGGATGGACGCCGACTGCGTCGGCCTCGACCCCATTCAGCGGGCCGCCCTGGCCCTGCTGCGTCACCGGCTGACGCGACAGGCGGGCGCCTGTCTGCTGCCGGCACTGTGCGACTCCGACACGCAGACCCGGTGGCTGGTCCGGCGTGCGCTCGCCCTCGGTGCCGGTGCCGGTGCCGGTGCCGGTGACCCGCCCGGGCCGCTGCCCGCCCCGGTGGGAGGCATCCGGCCCGACGGCCTCGTCGCCAAGTCCCCGGCACAGATGGGCACCCTCACCGCCACGTACAACGCGGCGCGGGCGCTGACCGCAGCCGCCCGGCAGACGCACACACCGGACTGGCTGACGAAGCGTCTGAAGCGGCTGGGCTCGGATCCCGGCCTCGACCCGTCCGACCGGGTACCGCTCGCCATGACATGCCACCGGCTGGCCCTGGCCTGTGGACCAGAGGCCGAGAAGGGCGCCAGGGCTGTCGGCCGCCTGGCCGTCCCGGCCCGCCTGACCACGGAGAACCAGCGCGTTTGGTACGGCGCCATGGCCGCGCGTGCCGAGTTCGGACTGGGCTGTCCGCGTACCTCCGTCGAGTTGCCGCCCGACGAGGTCACCGGCACCGTGCTCTCGGACTGGTCGCTGCGCACTGTCGTCGTACTAGCCGACGCGGGTTGTGCGGCCCAGGCGGAACGGCTGACGGCGGAAACCGACCTTGTCGCACAGGCCCGGCAGGCTCTGCGCGACGGGGACCTGCTGACCGCTTCCGACGCGGTCCAAGCTGCTCTTGCCTCCGCGCAGAGCATCCCGCAGTCGCTGTGGGACGAACTCCCCGGACTGCTGGAGCCCTACCGAGACCGGAAGTACCCAGACCTGTACGGCACGTCGCCGGGCGGCGCTGCCACCGCCGACGCCACGAGAGCCGCGTACTACCTCCTTGCCTGAGCCCTCCCACACACACCCGCGCCCGCTCTTCCCGGCGCATTCCAGCGCACCCCCTCCGGAAGGACAGCCCGTCGGATGAACACCGCGTCTCCACCCGCCGTCGTGGCCGAAGGACTGGCCTTCACCTATGCGTCCGGCGGAGGTCTGCACCGTGCGGACCTCACCCTTGAGGCCGGAACGATGGCCGCCGTGGAAGGGCCCTCGGGCTCGGGCAAGAGCACGCTGCTCGCCCTCCTCGGGCTGATCCTCTCGCCGACCGCGGGTGCCCTGCGCATCACCGGTACGGACACCGGCACCCTGTCCCAGGCCGACCGGGACCTGCTGCGCCGGCGCTCGATCGGCATCGTGCTGCAGGATCTGGGGCTCCTGACGTTCCTCAACGCCTGGGAGAACGTCGCGGCCGCCTTCGGTCCCCGGCTCGCCCGGCACCGTACGGCGGCCTGCGATCTGCTCGGCGACCTCGGCATGGCGCGGCTGGCCGACGCCCGGGTCACCGAACTCTCCGGTGGACAGCGGCAACGTATCGCCGTCGCTCGCGCGGCGGTGAAGCAGCCGGTGCTCATCCTGGCCGACGAGCCGACCTCCGGCCTCGATCCGAAGACCGCGAACTCCGTGATGACCGCCCTGCGTTCGTGTGCGGAACGAGGCGCGGCCGTGCTGCTCGTCACGCACGACCCCGCGGTCGCCGATGTGTGCGACCACGGCTATGTGCTCGACGACGGTGTCCTGTCGGCCGTCGGCGGGGCGATGGTTCGTAAGGAGAGCCTCGGATGAGCCGCTGGAGCCTCTACACCTGGAAGCGGGACGGACGTTCCCTGCGGAGGGCGCTGCCCACCCTCACCATCCTGGCCGCGCTGTTGACCACGTCTGCTGGGGTGGCGGCCGGTGCCGCCGGTGCCGTCGAGCGGGACGTACTGGGGTCGGGCGGGCTCACCCAGATCGAACTCTCCTCGTTCGAGGGCGACGCATCGGTCCGCTCGCTCATCACCTCGGCCCTGCGGGACGCCGGGAACGTAGCGGGTGTCCGTCAGGTCGTCGCCGACTACTCCGCCGTGCTGTACGCCGAGGAGGACGGGACGTACGACCTGACGAGCCGCACTCTGACACCCGGCGACGATCTGCCCGTCACCGGTGGTGAGATCCCCGCGGAGCTCGGCCCGGACGAGGTCGTGCTCCCCGCAAGCGCGCAGGGCACGGATTTCGCCCCGCTCCTGGGCCGGTCCGTCGCCTTCGGATACACCAGGGCTACGGGAGCCGAGTCCGGTACCACCGACGTCATCAGGCTGAGGATCGCCGCGCTGTACGACCCGGGTTGGCAGGCCGACGGACCGGGCGTCGCCTATCTCTCGGAGGACACCGCCGCGCTCCTGGCCGCGGCCCGTGCCGGGCAGGAGCCGGCGGGTTTCCGGGCCAGGGAGGGCGCGCAGGCCGCGACCGTCGTGGTCGAGCATCAGCAGCAGGTCGCCGCCGTCACCAAGTCACTGCAGGACGACGGGTTCTCGGCGTCTCCGGTGTCCGACCGGGTCCGTAACCTGCCCGGCTTGTTCGGTGCCGCGGATCTCGCGATGCGTGGCGGAGTCCTGGTGCTGGCCCTGGGCGCGATCGTGCTCGGTGCCGTCCGGGCCGCGGACAGCACCCGGGCGCGGATCGGACAGTTCGCCATCCTGCGTGTCCTCGGTGCCGGACGGCCCGAACTGCGCCGGATCCTGCTCGGCGAAGCCGTGCTCTCCGGTGGGGTCGCGGGCCTGGTGGGGGCGGGCGTCGGCGCCGCCCTGTCCGTTGCTCTGGCCGGCCCGCTCAGTGACGTACTCGGACTGGACATCACCCGCACGGACGCCCTGCCCGGACCTGCCTGGGCCGCCGCCGCGTTGCTGCTGCCCGCAGCCGGTCTGGCCGTCGGAACCCTCCTCGGCAGCCGTGAGGTCCTCCGCCAGGATCCCTACCTCACGGCACGAGCGCACAGCTGACACGGACACCGACACCGACACGGACACGCACACGAGTTGTCGCCCGGGCTGTGTGGCCCATGAGGTGGCTCTCGGCTCCGTCAGCCCATTCTGAGCCCCGCTCAGCCCACACTCAACTCCGTCAACCCGCCATGCCCGCCCACCCCGCCCAACTCCCCCAACGGCAACGTGTGTTGAGTCTGCAGGACCTTCGCGCGGAGGTAGCGGACGTTGGCCGGGGTGGTGAACACGCCGGTCGGGACGCGGTCGTGGACGTCGATGCCCAGGGTGCGGAGCTGGTTCGCCTTGTCCGGGTTGTTGGAGAGGAGGTCCACCGAGTCGATGCCCAGGGCCTGGAGCATCTGGGCCGCCGCCGTGTAGTCGCGGGCGTCCTCGGGGAGGCCGAGGGCGGCGTTCGCGGCGTAGGTGTCGAGGCCCTCGTCCTGGAGGGCGTACGCGTCGAGCTTGTTGTAGAGGCCGATGCCGCGGCCCTCCTGGCGGAGGTAGAGGAGGACGCCGCCGTGCGCGGCGATGCGCTCGACCGCCTCACGCAGCTGCGGGCCGCAGTCGCAGCGGGCCGAGCCGAAGGCGTCGCCCGTGAGGCACTCGGAGTGCAGGCGGACCAGCGGGGTGGTGCCGGGCGCGGGGTCGCCGAGGACCATCGCCACGTGCTCCTGGCCGTCGGTCAGGCCGTGGAAGGTGACCAGTTCGGTGTCGACGCTGTAGCCGTCGTGGAAGCGCAGCGGTACCCGGACGCGGGAGCGCGGGGTGGCGGCGGGGAAGTCGGGCATGCGGGTCTCCGGGTGGTTCTCGATCCTCGGACCTGTTTCAGTTTTGAAGCAGATCGTCACTCGAATGGTGACCCTACCCCATGCTTCAAAGTTAAAGCAATGGATTTGCGGGGCGGCGAGTCGGGCCCTTCAGCCGTCGCTTCGAGTGTCCGAGTCGCACGGCGGCGAGGACGACGACCTGCGCAGCCACGGCAGACCCTCCGGCGACGACGCCGACTCGGTTCCGTCCCCCTGGAACGCGCGCCCGACCCCCGTAAAGATCTCCTCCAGCTGACCCACCTGCTCCGGGGTCAGATGGTCGAAGAGGGCCGCTCGGACCGTGTCGACATGGCCCGGGGCGCTGCGCTCCAGGATTGCCATGCCCTCGTCGGTCAGGACCGCGACCGTGCCCCGCTTGTCCCACCGGCAGGCCTCGCGCCGTACGTGGCCATCCTTCTCCAGTCGCGCCACCGCGTACGTCAGCCGGCTACGCGTGATCTTCAGCTTCTCGGCGAGATCGGTCATTCGCAGGCGTTGTTCGGGTGTCTCGGAGAGGTAGGCCAGGATCGTGTAGTAGAGGTGCGGCATACCGGCGTCCTGTTGGAGCTGCCGGTCGAGCGCGTCCTCCAGGAGCAGGGAGGCCCCGATGTACGCGCGCCACGCGCGCTGCTCCTCAGGGGTGAGCCAGCGGGTCGTCATGCGACCAGTGTAGGTTGTTTAAAACTTGAACCAAGCCCTCGTGGGCCTGGAAGTCCTCGCAGCCCCGGAAGTGCCGGAAGAGAGCGCGCCCATGCCCCTCCCCTACGTCCTCCTGTCCGCCGCGGTCTCCCTCGACGGATACCTGGACGACACCGGCCCCGACCGTCTGCTGCTCTCCGGCCCCGCCGACTTCGACCGGGTCGACGAGGTACGGGCGTCCAGTGACGCGATTCTCATCGGCGCCGGCACCATCCGCGCCGACAACCCGCGTCTCCTGGTCAACTCGCCCGAGCGGCGGGCCGCGCGGGTGGCGGCCGGAAAGCCGGAGTACCCGCTCAAGGTGACCGTCAGTGGATCGGGGGAGCTGGACGCGGCCGCCAACTTCTGGCACACGGGCGGCGAGAAGGTCGTCTACACGACGGACAAGGGCGCCGAGCAGGCCCGGCGCGCGGATCTCGGTGCGAGCGTCGATGTCGTCGCCCTCGGCCCCGGGCCCCTCGACTGGCGAGTCCTCCTCGAACACCTGCACGACGTGCGCGGCGTCCGGCGCCTCATGGTGGAGGGTGGCGGCACCGTCCACACCCAGCTTCTCCAGCAGGGCCTCGCCGACGAACTCCAGCTCGTCCTCGCGCCCCTCTTCGTCGGCACCCCCGACGCCCCCCGCCTCTTCGGCCCCGGCGGCTACCAGGGCGGCCGGCTCCGGCTCGTCGAGACGCGCCCCATCGAGGACGTCGTGCTCATGCGGTACGAGCCCACCGCCCCCGGCGCCGGCCCGCTCGCCGCCGGCGCCGACCGGCACTGGCTGGCACTGGCGTGCGAACTGGCCCAGCGGTGTCCGCCGTCGCGCACGGCGTTCAGTGTGGGGGCGGTGGTGGTGGCCGCCGACGGTACGGAACTGGCGCGCGGGTATTCGCGGGAGGGCGGCGACCCCGTCGTGCACGCCGAGGAGGCCGCCCTCGGGAAGCTCGACCCGGCCGACCCCCGGCTCCCGACGGCCACCGTCTACAGCAGCCTGGAGCCCTGCGCCCACCGTGCCTCCCGCCCCGCGCCCTGTGCCCGGCTGATCCTCGACGCGGGCGTACGCCGGGTCGTGACCGCCTGGCGCGAGCCGGACACGTTCGTGGTGGCGGCGGACGGGGGCGGGCTGCTGGCGGGGGAGGGCGTCGCGGTCGTCGTACTCCCCGAGTACGAGGAGCGGGCCAAGGCGCCCAACGCCCACCTGTGACCCCGAATCAAACGTGGTGATCAGGGTCCCGCGAATGGCGTATAGTTGTGTTCAGCGGCGCGGGGTGGAGCAGCTCGGTAGCTCGCTGGGCTCATAACCCAGAGGTCGCAGGTTCAAATCCTGTCCCCGCTACTGAAGGCCCAGGGCCGGAAACCAAGAAATTGGTTTCCGGCCCTGAGTCGTTTCCCGTCGTTCCCCCGTCGTGTCGTACCGCGTCGCGGCTTAGCCCGCTCGGTCCACCCGATTCGCCCGCCGTACCCGCTGCCGGAAACCTGGACAGTGCGGCACGGACGGGACGGGGTGGGATGGGATGGGGCGGGTGATCCGGCGGGAGACGAGACGAGTGGCGCGGTCCGGAGAGCCGGAAGAGCGAGAGCCGGAAGCGCCGGAAGCGTCGCGAGAGCCGGCGGAGGTGCTGATCTCGCGGGGGCAGGCACTCGTCCGCGCGCTGCCCGCGCTCCTGATCCTCGCCGGGATCGTCTACGACTACGCCACTCCGCGTGACTTCACCGCGGTCCCCTTCTTCACCGCCGCCCCGCTCGTCGCGGCCCCGCTCTCCTCGCTGCTCGCCACGGCGGTCACCGGCGCCGCCGCCCTCGTCGCCGAGTACGCCGTCCACCTCCGCGTCGGCTTCGCCGCGGACGCCGACACGCTCACCGAGACGGTCACCGTGGCCTCGGTCGCCGTCCTGGCCGTCGTCATCAACCGGATCGTGCGCCGCGGTGACCAGCGGCTCGCCTCGGCCCGTGAGATCGCGGAGGCCGCGCAGCGCGCCGTACTGCCGGAACCGGACGCGCGTATCGGAGGGTTCGAGGTCGCCGCCTGCTACGAGGCCGCCCAGGAGGGTGCGTACATCGGCGGCGATCTGTACGCCGTGCAGGACAGCCCGTACGGCGTGCGGGTCGTCCTCGGTGATGTGCGGGGGAAGGGGATGGGGGCTGTGGCGGCCGTCGCCGTCGTCATCGGGGCGTTCCGGGAGGCCGCCGAGCAGGAGGTGACCCTGGAGGCGGTCGCCCAGCGGCTGGAGCGGGCGCTCGCCCGCGAGGGCACCCGGCGAGGCGGTCCGGACGCCGCCGAGGGGTTCACCACCGCCGTCCTCGCCGAACTCCCGCACGGCGACGGAGTCGTACGGATCGTCAACCGCGGCCACCCCCCGCCCCTGCTCCTCGACCCGGACGGCACCCTGCGGACGCTCAACCCGCCCGAACCCGCGCTGCCGCTCGGCATGGGCGACCTCGGCAGTTGGCCCGACCGTGCCGAGGAGACCCCCTTCCCGGGCGGCGCGACCCTGCTCCTGTACACCGACGGGCTGTCCGAGGCCCGCGACGAGCACGGGGCCTTCTTCGACCCGGCCACCCGGCTCACGGGCCGTTCCTTCCGCGACCCGGGCGCACTCCTGGCCGCCCTCGCGGACGAGGTGCGCCGGCACACGCGCGGCGGCACCACGGACGACATGGCGCTGCTCGCCGTACGAAGACCCTGATCGTGGAAGACCTGATCGTGTCCGTCGTGACTGTGGGTTCACCGGTGGTCCCGCTCCGCATAACAACTGACACACCGTCAAAACTCAGGAGTCACTTAGGCATGGTCAACTCGCCCGTTTTTCACCGGTGGTGACCCGGAACGTCCTCGGGAAAAGCGTTAACGATCAACAGGAACAGCTTGGAATCCGGTACCCGGGTCTATTAACGTTCGATAACGCAGCGCGGTCGTCCCAGCCGTCACAAGAGTCGGCTCCGTGCGCACACGCCGAATCCCGCAAGGGAACCGGGGAACCATCCCTTGGGGTGAATCGCTCGTCCGCCTCCGTGGCACCACGGCAGGTATACGCGCGTAGGAGACCTTCCTGCTCCGAACCCGTCAGCTAACCCGGTAGGCGAGAAGGAAGGAAAGGAGCACGCCCACGTGGCGTCAAACCCGGCTGCCCCAGAGGCCCCGTTCGTGCCGAGTCAGCGCAGCAGCGAGACCGAGGACGGGAAGATCCCGACCTTCGGACTCGGTGGCCGCCGCGCCGACGAGGGCCCCTGGGAGGAGTGGAATCCCACCGCGGACTCCATCCGACCCGTTCGCGGCCGGCACCGTGTAGGCAAGCAGCGCGGCGGAGGACTCGCCCGCAGTTCCACCGTTCTCGGCGTCGGCGTCATAGCCGCTGTCGGCGGGGCCGGCATGGCCACCGCGCAGACCGGCAAGCCGCCGGTCTCCATCTCCATACCCGACCTGCCCTCCGTCGGCTCGCCCTTCGCGAGCGACGACTCGGAGGACGACGAGCCCCAGGGCTCCGCCACCGCGCTCAGCAGCGTCGGCGTGACCTCCGAGGAGACCGAGCAGGGCACCAGCGACGCGGGCGAGGCCCTGCGCGCCCGCATCATCCTCCAGGCCGAGCAGCAGAAGGACCAGGCCGAGGCCAAGGTCCAGCAGGCCGCCCAGGACGCCGCCGCGAAGAAGGCCGCCGCCGAGGCCGCCAAGGTGAAGCGCGAGGCCGCCGAGAAGGCCGCCGCCGCGAAGAAGAAGGCCGAGGAGGAAGCGGCGGCGAAGCTGGAGGCCGCGCGGCTCGCCGAGCTCGCCACGCAGTACACGCTGCCGACCTCCTCGTACACGATCACCTCCACCTTCGGTCAGTCCGGCGCGCTGTGGTCCTCCGGGTACCACACCGGCCTCGACTTCGCCGCGCCCACGGGCACGCCGCTCAAGGCCGTGCACACCGGCACGATCACCGAGGCGGGCTGGAGCGGTTCCTACGGCTACCGCACGATCCTCACCCTCGATGACGGCACCGAGATCTGGTACGCCCACCAGTCGTCGATCAACGTCAGCGTCGGCCAGAAGGTCGCCACCGGTGACGTGATCGGCCGCGTCGGCGCCACCGGCAACGTCACCGGGGCCCACCTCCACATGGAGGTCCACACCAGCAGCTCGGACAGCGCCGGGATCGACCCGGCGGCATGGCTGCGGAGCATGGGGCTCAACCCGTAAGACACGTAAGACACGTAAGACATACGTCCTCTGGTCTCCGGTGGTCCTGACGCTCCCCCCCCCCGACGT
>NZ_JBIRRV010000004.1:0-23668 GCF_044333925.1 Streptomyces sp. NPDC020898 | reverse complement strand
GCATGGCTGCGGAGCATGGGGCTCAACCCGTAAGACACGTAAGACACGTAAGACATACGTCCTCTGGTCTCCGGTGGTCCTGACGCTCCCCCCCCCCGACGTCAGGGCTGCCGGTCAGGCGTTTTGAGAACCGTTTACGGGAACTTGCGGGAACTTGATGAGCCCGCCGGAATCGGCGCCTCCGTGGCGGGCGTTGACGATGAGCATGACTGCTCTTCGTAAGCTCGGATCATCGGACCTAGAGGTCTTCCCGCTCGCCCTCGGCGGCAACGTCTTCGGCTGGACCGCCGACGAGAAGCAATCCTTCGAGGTGCTCGACGCGTACGCGGCGGCCGGCGGCAACTTCCTCGACACCGCCGACTCCTACTCGGCGTGGATCGACGGCAACAAGGGCGGCGAGTCGGAGACCATCATCGGCAAGTGGCTGAAGGCGCGCGGCAACCGTTCGGACATCGTCGTCGCCACGAAGGTCAGCCAGCACCCCGACTACCAGGGCCTGTCGGCCGCCAACATCAAGGCCGCCGCCGACGCCTCGCTCCGCCGCCTCGACACCGACTACATCGACCTCTACTTCACGCACTACGACCAGCCCGAGGTGCCCGTCGAGGAGATCATCGGCGCCCTCGACGAACTGGTGACCGCGGGCAAGGTGCGGCACATCGCCGCCTCCAACATCTCGGCGGAGCGGCTCCAGGCCTCCCTGGAGTTCTCCGACCGCGCGGGCCTGGCCCGGTACGTGGCCCTCCAGCCCCACTACAACCTGGTCTCGCGCGAGACGTACGAGGGCCCGCTCCAGGACCTGGCGGCGCAGGAGGGCCTGGCGACGGTCCCGTACTTCGCGCTCGCCTCCGGCTTCCTCACGGGCAAGTACCGCCCCGGTGCGACGGTCGACGGCGCGCGTGCGGCGGCCGGCGCGGGCAAGCACGGGGAGACGGAACGCGGCCGGAAGGTCCTGGCGGCCCTGGACGCCGTCGCGGCGGCCCGGGGAACGGCGGTCGCCACGGTGGCCCTGGCCTGGCTCGCCGCCCGGCCGACGGTGACCGCCCCGATCGCGTCCGCCCGCACGGTGGACCAGCTCCCGCCGCTGGTCGCGGTCGCGGAACTGGAACTGACGGAGGCAGAGGTCGCGAGCCTGACGGCCGCTTCGGCGTGAGCGGCGCCTGAACAGGACCCGTCAGGCGTTAGGAGCGGTACGGGTTGTAGGCCGGGTACGGGTCGTAGGCGGGGCTGTTTTGGCCGTGGTGGTTGCTGTGGCCGCTGTGGCTGTTGTTGTACGAGGGGTACGGGGTCGTCGGCCCGTACGTCTGGCCGTAGCCCTGCTGCCCGTACCCCTGTTGCCCGTACGCCGACCAGGTGACCGGGGCCGGGGCCGGGACGGGTGCCGTGGCGCGGGCCGCGTGGTCCAGGGCCGGACGGGCCACCGCCCGCCGCTCCCACAACTCGCCCAGCAGCTCCTGCTCCCGGACGACGAAGTCGGCGCCCGCGCGGCCGAGGCGCCCCCGGTGGCGCAGGAACGCGAGTGAGGTGGCGTACGCCTCGTACTGCGCCACCGACCGGGCCGCGGGCCTGCCCAGGTGCCGGCGGGCGTACTCGCGGGCGAGACGGCGGGCGCGCATCGAGCCGAGGGCGTGCGGCTCGGCCGGGGCCAGCCATCCGGCCAGCGCGTACGCCGGCAACTCGGTGCGGACGGTGCGCAGTTCGCGCTGGCGGGTCCAGATGACCAGCCAGGTCAGCAGCCCGAACGCGGGCACCATGAACGCGGCGTACACCGCGATGAACCCGTACTCGCCGAAGGTCGACGAGCCGTTCCAGAAGGCGTGCATGCTCATCGCGAGCACCAGCCCGGACAGCGGCAGCAGCACACGGCGCACGTGCTGGCGCTCGCCCGACAGCGCGGCGATGCCGAACCCGATGCCGGTGAGGACCGTGAACAGCGGGTGCGCGAACGGCGACATGACGATGCGTACGAAGAAGGTCGCCGCGGTGACGGAGGCGATGCCGCTGTCTCCGGTGAGCTGGTCGGTGCCGAAGGCCGTACCGAGGTAGAGGATGTTCTCGGTGAAGGCGAACCCGGTGGCGGTGACTCCGGCGATGACGACCCCGTCGACGATGCCGGTGAAGTCGCGCCGCCGGAAGAGGAAGATCAGCAGTACGGCGGCTGCCTTGGCGGACTCCTCGACGATGGGCGCTATGACGGTGGCCCCGAGGGTGTCCGCGCTGGACGGGTCGGCGGTGGCCGTCGCGATCCATCTGGTCGCGAAGCTGTTGGCGACGATCGCTATCAGGGCCGCCGCGCAGGCGCCCCAGGCGAAGGCGAAGAGAAGATTGCGCCAGGGCCCCGGCTCGACCCGGTCCAGCCACCGGAACGCGGCGACGAGCAACGGCACCGGCAGGACGGCGAGCCCGAGCCCGACCAGGAACCCCTCGGTGCCGGTCTGTTCGCGGACGAGGGCGAGGATGACGAGCCCGGAGAGCGCGAGAAGGCTGCTCAGTGCCCCGTAGCGCACCCATTTCCGCTGCCACCAGTGAGCGTGCCGCAGCGTTCCGCCGGCGGGACCGTCGGTGGTGCCGCTGGGGTGCGTCGGGTACGGGGGAAAGGTGGCCACGGCATTGACCCTAACGAGGGAGGGACGCGGCCCGCGACGGTGCGGGATCGTGCGGGTGCTCTACCGGTGCTGTACGCGACGGAACAGCAGGTCGTTCACGACATGACCCTTCTCCAGACCCTGGCCCTCGAAACGGGTCAGCGGCCGGAACTCCGGACGTGGCGCGTAACCGCCCTCGGGCCGGGTGTTCTCGAACTCGGGGTGCGCGTCGAGCACTTCGAGCATCTGTTCGGCGTACGGCTCCCAGTCGGTGGCGCAGTGCACGAGCGCCCCGGCGCGCAGCCGCTGAGCGACAAGATCAAGGAACTCGGCCTGAATCAGCCGTCGCTTGTGGTGCCGCTTCTTGGGCCAGGGGTCGGGGAAGTAGACGCGCAGTCCGTCGAGGGAGTCGGGGGTGAGCATCTCGCGGAGCAGGATGATGGCGTCCCCGTTGGCGACGCGGATGTTGGAGAGCCCCTGCTGATCGGCGAGGTTGAGCAGGTTGCCCTGCCCGGGGGTGTGCACGTCGACGGCGAGGATGCTGGTGGTGGGGTCGTCGGCGGCCATCCGTACGGTGGCTTCCCCCATCCCGAACCCGATCTCCAGCACGACGGGCCGGTCGTTCCCGAACAACTCGCCGAGCCGGAGATCCCGCCCGTCGATGTCCAGCCCCCACTTGGCCCACAGCCGCTGCAACGCGTCGGCCTGCCCGGCGGTCACCCGGCTCCGACGGGGCTGAAAACTCCTGATCCGCCGCTCGAAGTGCGACCCGGCAGGATCGGCCTGCGGCCCCCCGGGAAACCGAGGCTCCCCCTTGGCCCTGGGGGCGGAGGTGGGGTTGGGACTGGGGGCGGAGTTCAGGAAGTCAGACACAGTGGGCCCGATTTTACCGCCCGGCACGCTCCAGCCCGTCCGGCGTCCGAGGACAAGGCCCGTCCAGCCCCAGCTTCCTACCCGCCCACCCGCCCCCACCGCTTCTCCAGCCCAGGCGGTACCTCTCAAGCGCGGCCCGGCATCTTCAGCCCGTCCGGCGTTTGAGGACGAGGCCCGTTCAGGGCCGTAGCGGGGGTCTGGGGGGGGCGCAGCCCCCAGGAAGGGATGGGACGGGTAGGGGCGGCGGGGGCGAAAAAAGCCCCGTCTCACCCCACCTCACCCCCCACCTAGCATCCCCAACGCCCGCCGAGCGATCTCCCTCCCGATCGGCAGCGAAGCGGTAGCCGCAGGCGACGGCGCGTTCAGCACATGCACCGCCCGCGCCCCCTCCCGGATCAGGAAGTCGTCCACCAGCGTCCCGTCCCGCAGCACCGCCTGCGCCCGCACCCCCGCCGCCGCCGGCACCAGATCCTCCTCCGACACCACCGGCAACAACCTCCGCACAGCCCGCGCGAACGCCCCCCGGGACACCGACCGCCGCAGCTCCCCACCCCCGTACCGCCAGTGCCGCCCAGCCATCCGCCACGTCCCCGGCCACGCCACCGTCGTCCCCAGCTCCGCCATCCGCACGGTGCCCCACCCGTACCCCTCCCGGGCCAGCGCCGGCACGGCATTGGGCCCGATGTGGACGCTCCCGTCGACCCCCCGGGTGAGATGCACCCCCAGGAACGGGAACGCCGGATCCGGCACCGGATACACCAGCCCCCGCACCAGCTCGGGCCGCGCCAGCGTGAAGTACTCGCCCCGGAACGGCACGATCCGCATCCCCGGATCGTCGCCGGTCAGTCGGGCCACCTCGTCGCAGTAGAGCCCGGCGCAGTTGACGAGCACCCGCCCCCGGACGACCTCGCCGCCCCCCGGCCCCGCCGTCCGCACGGCCACCCCGAGCTCGGGCCGCCGGTCGACCCGGACGACCTCGGCCCCGTACCGGATCTCCGCCCCCGAGGCCTCGGCCAGCTGCCGGGCGACCGCCACGTAGTCGCAGACCCCGGTCGTCCCCACGTGTATGCCGGCGAGTCCCCGCACCTCCGGCTCGTACTCACCGATCTGGGTGGGGCCGAGCTCGCGCACCGGAATGCCGTTCTCCCGGCCGCGCTGCACGAGGGCGTGCAGCCGGGGCAGCTCGTCCCGCTCCGTGGCGACGATCAGCTTGCCGGTGACGGCGTGCGCGATGCCGTACTCCGCGCAGAACTTGACCATCTCGGCGGCGCCCCGCACCGCGTACCGCGCCTTGAGCGAGCCCGGCCGGTAGTAGATCCCGCTGTGGATGACACCGCTGTTGCGGCCCGTCTGGTGCCGGGCGGGGCCCGGCTCCTTCTCCAGCACCGTCACCCGCGTGCCCGGCGCGGCGCGCGTGATCGCGTACGCCGTCGACAGACCGACGATCCCGCCGCCGATCACCAGCACGTCACAGTCGTAAGCGATCCCGTGCCGCACCTGCCGCACCTGCTGCATCACAGCTCCACCTCCCGCATTCGATAGTGCACTGCGCCACTGACAGTGCCTTCAAACGCGGGAGGCGCACGATGCCCTGAAGGGACCGGGACCGGGCCGGTCCTACGCCGGAGTCATGAGCAGCGGCCGTGCCCTCTCCCTCAGCTCCACCACGCGGGGCTCGTCGCCGTAGGGCTCCAGCCGGTGGAGCAGATCCCTCACGTACTCGGTGGTGCGCACCGAGGAGATGCGCCCCGCGACCTCCACCGCCCGCACGCCCTGCTCGCATGCCGCGTCGAGATTGCCCGACTCGAGCTCCGCGACCGCCGAGACGACCAGGCGCAGCCCGTGCGAGCGCACGAACTCCTCCGTCGGCTTCGACAGTGCCTGCTCCGTGAAACGGCGGACCTGACGCGGTGCCTTCAGGTCGCGGTAGCACTCCGCGGCGTCGGCGGCGAACCGGTCGTACCCGTAGAAGCCGAGCCAGGACGGGTCGTTGTCCCCGTCGCGGGCCCGCTCCAGCCAGCTCTCCGAGGAGCGCAGCGCCGCGCCGGCCGCGTGGGCGTCACTCGCGCGCGCGTGGGCCCGTGCCTCGATCAGCCGGAAGAAACTCATCGTGCGCGCCGTCGCGAGGCCCCGGTTGCGCTCCAGGGCGGCCTGGGCGAGGTCGACGCCCTCGTCGCCGAAGCCCCGGTAGGTCGCCTGCAACGACATCGAGGCCAGGACGTATCCCCCCAGGGGTACGTCGGCCGCCGCGCGGGCGAGGCGCAGCGCCTGGATGTAGTACCGCTGCGCGGCCTCCTGTTGGCCGGTGTCGAAGGCCATCCAGCCGGCGAGGCGCGTGAGTTCGGCACTGGCCCCGAACAGGGCGCGGCCCACCTCGTCGGAGTAGGACCCCAGCAGCAGGGGCGCCGCCTCCACTCGTAAGCACTCGGGCACCATGGACGAACGCCAGTCGCCGCCTCCGTACTTGGAGTCCCAGCGCCTCGCGTCCTCCGCGGCCTCCCGCAGTTTCTGCACATCGCTGTGGCCGACTTTGAGCGGTGCCCCGGAGCCCTCGGAGAGGTTCGCGTCGCGCGCCACCGAGCTGTCGGCCGGGGTTATCAGCCACCGTGAGGCAGGCGTTGCGTATGCGCTCACTGCGAACGATCCGGCGAGCGACTGCCAGATGCCGCCGGAGCCGGCCCGGCGGCCGGCGAGGTCGAGACGGTACAGATCGGTCGCCGAACGCACGGCCTGTCCGACGTCCCGGGGGAAGGCGAGGCCCACCTCGGGTGCGGGATCCGCGTCCGCCAGGCCTATCTCGTGGAGCGGCACCGGGCGGCCGAGCTTCTGGCCGATGGCGGCCGCGATGAGGTGCGGCGCGGCACCCTGCGGCACCATGCCCTTCGACACCCAGCGCGCCACCGACGTCTTGTCGTAGCGAAGAGTCAACCCGCGTTGAGCGCCAAGATCGTTGACGCGACGCGCGAGGCCTGCGTTGCTGATTCCCGCGAGGGCGAGAACGGCGCCGAGTTTTTCGTTCGGCCCGCGTTGCTCCCTGGACATGCGCCACCCCTCGACACAGACGGCTGCCGCGCTGGCATAACCACCCGGCATTCGTAAACCCAGCGTAGTTCGCCGCATCCCAAGCGTTAAGGGGCATTGTTCCGGATGGCGGGATTGTGGTCCGTACGGAAGTTCTGGGGATGTACGCACCGTTGCGGCGTGCCCCCGCTGTGTGGCCGTGCGCCCGCCCGTGCGCTCTTCTCCGGCCATGGCGGGAGCGCTTCCATGGATCCTGCGTGGGTCGGCCCGCTGTACTGGATCCAGTGGGCTGGGGGACACCGCCGCCTACATCCCCGCGGGCGGCGGACCGGTCCGGGAGGCGAACTCCGCCTCCCGGACTGTGCGTCGGCCGAGTGCCGCGCAGAGCCTGTACGGAGAGTGCGCGAGCCTGTCCGTGCTTCGCCAACTTGGCCGAAAACAGACCCCGTCATCCCGGGCCGATTACCCCTCCCACCACGGAAATTGAGGGCGCGTGGGGCGTCTTTGGGGAGCGTAACGGGGGCGCATTCAGGTCGCGGTCGTGCCGCCAACTCCCTGATCCGAGGGTTGCGAACTCTTCGCCGCCGCACCGGGGTTGCCCTGCGGTTCTCCCGAGTTTCCGTGGGTGAATCCGCTGATCCGTCCGCCGATGCCGTTCCCGCGCACGCGCCGAAGTCCCTTGATCCGTGCGTGCGTTCGGGGTCGCGCGGGCATGTTCTTGGGGGTGCACAGGAGTTCGCAGGGGCGCACTCCGGGGAGCGCGAGCGGCTCCGCCGTCCCTCCGAGGCGCGTCCTTCATGGCAGCATGGTGCCGAGTTCGTCCGGTGCACTGGTTGTCCACAGCCTGTGGAGGCGTCGATGCGGTGGTTGGTGGGATGGAGCAGCACCGCCGCTGTGGGCGCAGGAAACGGCTCGGCCGGCGGATACGCGGCGGGCCCCGCCGCCTACACGGCTGACGGCGTCGGCGGCGCCGGATACTCGGCGGGCGCGACCGGCCACGACGGCGAGACGGTCCACCCGGTCGGCTCCCAACTCCTCTGGGGAGACCCCGATCCGCTCTGGGCGGTCGGCGACTGGCGCCCCGACGAGGTGCGTGTCGTGCGGGCCGACGAACAGACCCGCATCGCGGTCCTGGGCACCTGCGGAGCCACCGACGAACAACTGCGGGTCGCCCTGTTCGCCGCCCGCGGAGGGGCACTTCGCCATCTGACGGCGTGGCCGGGCAGCTACACGGCCATCGTCCAGGTGGGGCGCAGGCTCATGGTCTGCGGCGATCTGGCGGGCGCGCGCCCGGTGTTCTACACCCCCTGGTCGGGCGGCACGGCCTACGCGACGGCTGCTCTCCCGCTCGCCGACCTCATCGAGGCCAACCTCGACTTCGGCCACCTCGCCGCGCTCCTCGCGGCCCCCGACGTACCGGCCGCGCTGCACGACTCGACTCCCTACGACGGCGTACGACGCATTCCGCCCGGGCATGCGCTGATCCTGCGCGCCGGGGCGCGCGAGATCGCCGGGTACGAGCCGGTCGCCTCCCTCGCGGTCGCGGCCGCCTCCGTGGACCCCGACCGGGCGGTGGACGGCGTAAGGGACGCCCTGGTGGAGGCGGTACGGGCCCGGCTGTCGGCCCCTCGGCACGTCCCCGGCGCCGATGTGGACCCCGGGCCGGTCCCGGGAATGGGCCCCGCGGAACGCCGGGCGGCGCGCGGAACACCCGTACCCGGAATAGGAGCCGACCTGTCCGGCGGCCCGGCGTCGGGCACGCTGGCGCTCCTGGCGGCGGGCCTCCCGGGTATGCCGGGGACGGTCCTCGGTCACGGCACGGGCGCGGGGGAGCGGCTCCTGGCGGTGACGTTCAACGACCTGGCGGTCGGCGGGCGCGAGGCGGAACTGGAGCGGGCGGGGACCCTGGCGGCCAACCCGCGCCTGCACCACGTAGTGGTGGCAGGCGGCGAGGACGTCCTTCCGTACGCCGACCTGGAGGGCCCGCTGACCGACGAGCCGGGCCCGTCCCTGGTGACCGCGTCCAGCCATCGCGCCCGCCTGGCCTCGGGCAGCGCGGACCACTTCACCGGCTACGGCGCCCGACAGGTACTGGACGCCCACCCCGCCCGCCTCGCCGACCTCCTCATGGACCGCAAACGACGCCACCTGGTCCGTCCGGTGGCGGCCCTCGCGAAGGCCGACGGCTCGGTGCTGGTCCCCGCGCGCGTGTACGGCGCCGCCCGCAAACTCGCTCGTACGCCCTACAAGGCCGGCATCGAGAACCTCGCCGACCGCCTCATGCAGCGCCGTTTCGACGAGCCCGGAGGTGCGGTGGGGGCCTCGCTGGCCGCGCTCACGTGGGGCAGACCCGGCCCGGCCGCGCGCTGGCTGACCGGTGAGGCGCTTGCTGAAGTATCGGTTCGCCTGCACTGGACGACGGGCCGCTCGGGAGTCGGCGTCGGCCCCGGCCAACGCCCCGGGGACTTCCGCGCGCGGGCGGCACTGGCCCGCCAGGCGGCGGACGTACGGGTCCTGGAGCAGGCCGCGGAGATCCGCTTCCAGCGCCTGCACACCCCGTTCCTGGACAACCAGGTGGTCCGCGCCTGCCGAGCACTCCCGGAGGCACTTCGCGTACGGCCCGGCGCCCGGGCGTCCATCCTCCGTACGGTCCTGGAAGGCGCCGGCGTCGCGGATCTGCCCCCCGGCTGGGGCGCACCGTCCCACGCGTCGGCAGCCGCGGCGTCGCGAACGGGCCTGCGCGTGTCGGTGGACTCCCTGATGGCCCTGTTCGACACGCCGTTGCTCGCGGAGGCGGGCCTGGTCGAGGCGAGGGTCGTCCGCAAGGCCCTCAGAGGCGCCGCGGAAGGCGAACCCCTCCCCCTGGACGGCCTGGCGGACCTGGTCTCCCTGGAGGTATGGCTACGCCGCCTCCTCTCCCGCCGAGGCACCTGCTGGACCGGCACCCCGGCCCGCCAACGAGCCGTACCCGCCGGAATCACCCCCCAACGAGGAGCCCTGGGAGCAGGCGCAGGCGCAGGCGCCCCCCGGGGGTGAGGCCGGGGCACACGCAGCGGTGTTTCCCACCCTCCCACTCGTGCCGTCCCTCCACCCCAGGCCGGGGCCGGTCCGGCGTTTGAGGACAAGGCCCGTCCGGCCCCAGCCTCTTTCCCGCCCACCCGCCCCCGCCGCTTCTTCAGCCCAGGCCCCGGTATCTCCATCGCGTCCGGCGATCCGAGGCCGACGCCGGTACAGCCCAGGTCGTGTTTCCCACCCGCCCACCCGTTTGCCGTACGTATCTGTTCAGCGTGGCCCAGGCATCCCAGCCCGTCCGGCGTTTGAGGACGAGCGCGTTCAGCGCGAAAGGGGGGTCTGGGGGCGCAGCCCCCAGGAAGGGATGGGACGGGTAAGGGCGGCGGGGGCGAAAAAGAAACCACCTGTACCCGCATCCCACCCCCGGCGACAATGAGCCCGTGCGGTACAGAATCCTGGGCGTCACCCAGGCCGAGGACGACCACGGCACCGCCGTACCCATCGGCGGCCCTCGCCTCCGCGCCCTCCTCACCGCCCTCGCCCTGCGCCCCAACCGCCCCACCACCCCCGAAACCCTGATCGACGAGGTCTGGCCGGACACCCCGCCCCACGACGCCCCCGCAGCCCTCCAGGCCCTCATAGGCCGCCTCCGCCGCACCCTGGGCAGAGACACCATCACCTCGGACCCCGGCGGCTACCGCCTCGCAGCGACCCAGGCCGACGTCGATCTCCACGTCTTCGAAACCCTCGTACGACAGGGCAGGACGGCCCTCGACCACGACGACCCCACAGCCGCCGAACACGCCCTGTCCGAGGCCCTCGCTCTGTGGCGCGGCCCCGCCTTCGCGGACCTCCCCGACCGCACCGCCGCGACCCGCCCGGAGGCCCTGCGCCGGGAGGCGACACGCGCGCGCGTGGAGGCGAACCTGCGACTCGGCCGCGCCCACGACGCCGTACCGGAACTGACGGAACTGACAGAGGCCCACCCGTACGACGAACCGCTGCACGCCCTCCTCATCCGCGCCCTGCGCGACACGGGCCGCAACGCGGACGCCCTCACCGCGTACGAGACGGCCCGCCGAACCCTGTCCGAAGGCCTGGGCACGGACCCGGGCCCGGAACTACGAACCCTGCACAAGGAGTTGCTGACACAGCCGTGGCAACCCCCGCAGCCGACCGGGGAAGCAAGGCCGACCGCCCCGGTCCCACCCCCTCAGTCAACCCCGACCCCGACCCCAACTCCCGCCCCAACTCGCCGCAGCGGCAACATTCGCCCCCGTCTGACATCTTTCGTCGGACGGGAACCCGAGATCGAGGCCATCCGTTCGGATGTGCACAGAGCCCGTCTGGTCACCCTCATCGGACCGGGCGGCTCCGGAAAGACCCGTCTCGCCGAGGAAGCCGCCGCCGGCCTCCCCCAGGCGTGGCTCGTCGAGCTCGCCCCGCTCGACCGGCCGGAGGCGGTGCCCGGCGCGGTGGTCAGCGCACTCGGTCTGCGCGAGACCGTGCTCCTGACCAACGAGCTGGCGACCTCGCAGGACGACCCGCTCGCCCTGCTCATCGAGTACTGCGCCCCGCGCAGCCAACTCCTGATCCTTGACAACTGCGAGCACGTCATCGACGCGGCGGCCGAACTCGCCGAAACCCTCCTCACCCACTGCCCCGGACTCACGATCCTCGCCACCAGCCGTGAACCTCTGGGTGTCCCCGGCGAGTCGGTGCGCCCGGTCGAGCCCCTGCTCCCCGACCCGGCCCGCCGCCTCTTCGAGGAGCGCGCGGCGGCCGTGCGCCCCGACGCGGACACCGCCCTCCGCGACACCGAGGCGGTGGCGGAGATCTGCCGCCGGCTCGACGGACTGCCCCTCGCCATCGAGCTGGCCGCCGCCCGCCTCCGTCTCCTCACCCCGCGTCAGATCGCCGACCGCCTGGACGACCGCTTCCGCCTCCTCACCTCCGGAAGCCGCACGGTGCTGCCCCGCCAGCAGACCCTGCGTGCCGTCGTCGACTGGTCCTGGGACCTGCTCGACGAACGTGAGCGCACGGTGCTGCGCGAGGTCTCCGTGTTCGCCGGCGGCTGGGACCTCACCGCCGCGGAGGCGGTGTGCACCGGCCCGGCGGCCGACCTCGTAGGGGCGCTCGTCGACAAGTCCCTGATCGTCGCGACCCTGTACGACGAAGACGAAGACGAAGACGAAGACGAAGACGAAGACGAAGACGAAGACGAAGACGAAGACGAAGACGAAGACGGAGACGGAGACGGAGACGGAAGCGAGACCGGCATCCCCGGCATGCGTTACCGCATGCTGGAGACCATCCACGAGTACGCCACCGAGCGCGCCGCCGAGGTCCCCGAACTGCGTGCCGCGGCCGAGCGACGGCACCGCGCGTGGGTGCGCGCGCTGGTGGAGGAAGCCGAGCCGCTGCTCCGGTCCGCCGAGCAACTCCCGTGGATCGCCCGCCTGGAGACGGAGCTGGACAACATCCGGGCGGCCCTCGACCGCGCGATCACGGAGGGCGAAGGGGGACAGGCCGCCGCCGTGGCCCTCGCGATGGGCTGGTTCTGGTTTCTGCGCAGCTTCCGCCGGGAGGGCACGGAATGGCTGACACGGATCCTGACCCTGAACACACCCACGCAGCCGGAGCCGGCGGCAACCACCCAGCACAGAAACCTTCATACGGACCTCGATGCGGACCACCGCACCGACCTCCGTATGAACCTCCGCATGCTCCACGTCTTCCTGACCCTCGACGCCGACCCGGCAGCCGTACCCCGCGACGAACACTGGCACCAGCATCTCGCCGAAGTCCGCGCCCACTTCGAGCGCGGCGGTCCACAAGCGGCCCGTCTTCCCGGCATCGCCTGGCCCTTGACGATCTTCACCGACGCCGACCGGCCCGGCCCCACACCGCCCGGCGCCCCCGAGAAGGGCCTCCCGGCCACCGCCGCCGCCCTCGACAAGGTGATCGCCAACTGCCGTGTCCACGGCGGCGACTGGGAGGTCGCCGTGACCCTGATGTTCCGTACGCACACGGTCGTCGACTCGCAGGGCGGCCTGCGCGGCCGGGGTGTGGACGACGACCTCGCGGAACTGCGCGTGCTCAGCCGACGGGTCGGCGACCGGTGGCTGCGGGCCCAGGTGTGCAGCGCGGCCGGCGAGGCCGCCATGTCGCGCGGCGGCTTCGAGGAGGCCAAGGGGGAGTACGAGGAGGCGCTGCGGCTCGCCCACGAGGTGGGCGCCCATGCCGAGGCACCGTTTCTCATCGCCCGGCTCGCCGAGATCGCCTACCGCGAGGGCGACCGCACCGCCGCGCTGGCCGTGCTGAACGAGGCGAGCGAGGCGGCCGACCGGTACGGGGTGGCGGACTCCCGGGCGTTCGTCCTGCTGCTGCGGGCGCAGCTGGCCCTGGACGAGCGGGACGTCGCCCGCGCGCGTGCCCTGTGTGAGCGGTCCCGCGCGGAGTGCGCGCTCGGCACCCCGCCGCCGCAGTTCATGGCGGGGCTGAACGCGATGGACGCCCTCATCACGGCCGAGGAGTGCGGGCCCGAGCACGGCGTGGTGAAACTGACCGCCACCTTGTGCGAGGCCGTGGCGCAGCGCTGCGCCGAGGTGGTCACGGCGGGGCTCGTGGACGGCGCGGCGGGGTTGCTGGCCCGCCTCGGCGACCTCCCGCGCGCGGTCCGCCTCCTCGCCGCCTCCGACAGCTGGCGGGACGGCCACCCGCGCCCGATGCCGGAGTGCGCGCAGGCCGAGAAGACGCAGACCGCGGCCCGCACCGCCCTGGGAGCGGAACGGTACGAGTTCGAACGTACGACGGGATCGGGACTCACCGTGGGCGATGTACTCGACGACCTCACCCACCTGGGCACGCCACCCACCACCGAGCCACCCACCACCCCGGTCACGGGCACCCCCGCCACCCCCGTCACCGGCACATGAACTTCGACTCCGCCCAGTCCGCGAGTGCCACCGAGTCGAACGGTGAGTGGGGTTCCACGACCAGGCGGATCGTCCTGCGCCCGGTGAGGTCCACATGGACGGGTACGGCCTCCTGGCCGCCCTGGATCAGCTCGGACCGCCACATGCGTTCCCCGTCGGCGAACACCGAGAAGCGGACCTGGCCGAGGCCCAGGGCCATGTCGTCGACGCCGACCAGTGCGTCGTAGGAGGCGCAGTCGCGGTTGAGGTCGACGGTGACGGAGGACTCACCGTGGACGGTCACCCCGTGTTCGTACTGCTTGTCCGCGATCGACACCCCCCACCGCTGCCACACCCAGCTGCTCTCGCCGAGCCGCATCTCGGGTTTGGTGCCGTCGCCGGTGATGCCGTACTCCAGCTCGTTCCACTGGAAGTCGGCCGGTGCGGGCGGCGGCGGAGGAGGCGGTGGCGGAAGCTCCGGGGTGGGAGCGGGCGTCGGGGTCGGGCTGGGCGTAGGTGTCGATTCCGGCGTCGGTGTGGGGCTCGGGGTGGGCGTCGGGGTCGGAGTCGGAGTGAGGGGCGGTGTGGGGGTGGGCGTGAGCGCCGGTGCCAGGGCCACGGGTGCCGGCCCGGGCGGAGGCGGAGTCGGCGTGGGGGCCGGTGTCGGCGCCTCCGGCTGGACCACCGGCGCGGACGGGGCGGACGGGGCCGGCTGGGCCACCGGCGTCTTCGCCGGGCTGTCGTCGCCGACCAGCGCGAGGGCGACCACCGCGGCGGCCACGGCGACGACCCCGGCCGCGATCCCCGCCTTCACCGGCGCGCCGAGCCCCTCCGAGGCCGCCGCACCGCCACCGGCCCCGCCCGACGACGAGCCGCTCGCCGCGGCCGCCGCGCCACCGACGCCCACCGCACCCGCTCCGGCACCCCCGGCGACCAGCGCGGCCACCTTGGCGTACCCGGCGGCGCCGAACCAGCCGATGACCGCGAGCGGCACGACGGCCGGGATGCCACTGGCGACTTCCTTGATCTGGCCCGCGGCCAGCCGGCACTTGGCGCACTCCTCCAGGTGCTTGCGCAGCCCCCGTTCGGCACGGCTGCGCAGCCCGCCGCGGGCGTAGGCGCCGAGCCGGTCGGCGTAGCGGGAGCACTCCTCGTCGGTGGCGAGGGTGGCGCTGACATGGGCCTGGAGGTAGGCCTGCTTGAGCCCTTCGCGGGCCCGGCTGGCGAGCACGCGCGTGCCGTTGGCGTCGAGCCCGAAGAGGGTGGCGACCTCGCTCGGCGACTCGTCCTCGACCTCGGTGTGCCACAGCACGGCCTGCCAGCGCTCGGGCAGCGACCGGAACGCCTGCATGGCCATGGACTGCTCGGCCTGGTGCATCGCACGGACGTCGGCGCCGAGGTCGAGCGTGTCGTTGTCGGAATACATCGCGGACACCGTGGACCTGGTGGACATCTCCGAGCCGCGCGCGGCCTGCGCCGCGAACACCGCGAAGTCGTCGACCAGCTGCTCGCGCTTCGCCGATGTCGTCCAGTTGGCGGCGACCCGGCGGACGGTGGTGAGCAGATAGGCGCGTACGGCGTACTCGGGGCCGGAGCCGCCGCGCACCGCCTGGAGCATGCGGGCGAAGACCTCGGCGGTGAGATCGTCGGCCGTGTGGCCGTCACGGCAGCAGGTGCGCGCGTACCGGCGTACGGCGTCGGCGTGGCGCCGGAACAGCTCCTCGTACGCCGTGTCGTCGCCCGAGCGCATCCGCCCGATCAGGTCGGTGTCGGACGGCGGCAGCTCGATGGGCGGCGGCAGCACACTGTCAGAACGGGGCGGCAGCACACCGCGTCCGCGCTGCGCCGGGACGCTGCCCTCCATCGGGTCGTCGAGGTACTCCGGGTATCCCGAACCGGTGAAAGAGCCGTCCACGGAGCTGGCCGGCGGGGTGTCCAGGTACTCCACGCCCCCTGGTCCGCCGGGTCCGCCCTGGCTCGGTACCTGCGGCGAGGTCAGTCCGCCGCCGGTCTCCGGGGCGCCGTCACCGAGTGACTCGTCCCGTCCGTCAACGCTCATCGCGGAAAGCCCCCGCCGCCCGAACAGCCGTCTGCACACCGAGTCCCGAACACCGGGTCAGAGTGCCATATTGGCTTTTGTTCAGGACCCCTCGGACGAACCAACCACTCGTCCGTGGGGACTTCCCGTAACGGGGTACTAGCGTTCACTCGAACGGGGAATGCTCAACCGGCTCTCCCTGGACGGGAGTTGACCGCCCCGCACGACATGCCGCCTGAAATGTCAGGGTTCTGATTCTGTCGTCACGCGCCCCCTTCGAGCACGAGCACACATGGACCGAAACCACTACAGCGGCCGCGACCGCAGCCCCTCCAACAGAATGTCCAGCAACCGCGAAGAGGCCGCCGCCTGCTGCGCCGCGTCCGGCAGCGAGGGCGCCGCCGTCGCGATCACCAGCAGTACGTCCGACACCGACACATCAGGCCGCAGCTCGCCCGCCTCGCGCGCCCGCTCCACGAGCCGGCCCACCACGTCGAGCAGCGCCACCGCCCCCGCGTCGTCCGCCAGAGCGGCCGCCGCGGCGTCCTCGGACACCAGTCGCAGTTCCCCGGCACCGACACCGGTCGGCTGGGTCCGCTGCTGCGGCACCCGTGCCTCGTCGGGACCGGAGCCGGCCCCGGAAAGGTCGGAGCCGTCGTCGTCCGCGACGCCGACCCGCAGTATCTGCGGCGGCAGCAGCCGTCCGGCGCCCGAGGCGACCGACGTCCGCAGGAAGCGCGACAGCGCCGACCACGGCTCGTCCTCCTGACCGAGCGCCGTACGTGCCTGGTCGGTCAGCCGGGAGGTCTCCTCCTCGGCTATCCGCCGGACCAGGACGTCCTTGCTCGGGAAGCGCCGGTACACCGTGCCGACACCCACCCGTGCGCGCCGCGCCACGTCCTCCATCGGCGCGCCGTATCCCAGCTCGCCGAAGACCTCACGCGCCGCGCGCAGTACGTGTTCCAGATTGCGCTGTGCGTCCACGCGCAGCGGCGCCGTACGCGATTGATCACCGCGTCCGTTCTCCGCCGCCGCGCTGACCGGTCCGCCTGGTGCGATGGCAGACGCGGATGACCATCGAGAATCCTGAATGTGCATGTGTTCCCCCGGTAATGACGTCTCCCCCCGGAGACTCCCCGCCATTGGCAGCCGGAGCGTGCGGAACAAGCACTGAACCACGGGCCCGTCCGTCGCGGATCGGACCCGAAAGAGCGCATCCCCCTACACCCCGTCGACGTACGAACATAGTTGAGCGGGGGTCAATTCAGAAGGGGCACGTTCCGCACGGGGTGGCGCCCGATCGGAGTACGGGTCGCATACGTCCCGGTTGCGCCCCTTCCTGTCACCCGGCTCACACCCGCTGACCTGCGGTCCTGCCCCGCACGCCGTCGATTCGGGCAAGGTTGCGGTTCCCCGCGCGCCGGTCACACAAATTGTCGGGCCTGTGGACAAACGCGAGCGCTGGGTGCGTCATGGGATGGTGAAGGAACGTGCGCGCATTCTCGTTGTCGGCGGTGGCTACGTCGGCATGTACACGGCCCTGCGTCTCCAGCGGAAGCTCCAGCAGGAGCTGAAACGGGGCCAGGTCGACATCACCGTCGTCACTCCAGACCCGTACATGACCTATCAGCCGTTCCTCCCGGAAGCGGCCGCGGGCTCCATCTCTCCACGCCATGTCGTCGTACCGCTGCGGCGTGTCCTCGACCGGTGCCGGATCGTCGTCGGCGAGGTCACGGCGATCGACCACGCCAAGCGCACCGCGACCGTCACCACCCTCGCCACCACGGAAGAGGGAACGGGCGCCGAGCAGTTGACGTACGACGAACTCGTCCTCGCCCCCGGCTCGATCTCGCGGACCCTGCCGATCCCCGGCCTCGCCGAATACGCCATCGGCTTCAAAACGGTCGAGGAGGCCATCGGCCTGCGCAACCACGTCATCGAACAGATGGACATCGCCTCCTCCACCCGCGACCCCGCGATCCGCGACGCGGCCCTGACCTTCGTCTTCGTGGGCGGCGGCTACGCCGGCGTGGAGGCGCTGGGCGAGCTGGAGGACATGGCCCGCTACGCCTCGCGGTACTACCACAACGTCCAGGCCGAGGACATGAAGTGGATCCTCGTCGAGGCCTCGGGCCGCATCCTGCCCGAGGTCGGCGAGGAAATGGGCAAGTACACGATCACCGAGCTGCGCCGCCGCAACATCGACGTACGCCTGGAGACCCGCCTCGACTCCTGCGCGGACCGGATCGCCGTCCTCAGCGACGGCGCCCGCTTCCCCACCCGTACGGTCGTGTGGACCGCCGGCGTCAAACCCCACCCGCTCCTCGCCGCCTCCGACCTGCCCCTGAACGAGCGCGGGCGCCTGAAGTGCACCGCCGAGCTGACGATCGAGGGCACCCCGCACGCGTGGGCGGCGGGAGACGCCGCCGCAGTCCCGGACGTCACCGCGGAACCCGGCAAGGAGACCGCCCCCAACGCCCAGCACGCGGTACGCCAGGCCAAGGTCCTCGGCGACAACCTCGCGCACTCCCTGCGGGGCGAACCGCTCGAAACGTACTCACACAAATACGTCGGTTCAGTAGCCTCCCTGGGACTCCACAAGGGTGTCGCACACGTCTACGGGCGCAAGCTGAAGGGCTACCCTGCCTGGTTCATGCACCGCGTCTACCACCTGAGCCGGGTGCCCACCTTCAACCGCAAGGCCCGGGTGCTCGCCGAATGGACTCTGTCGGGACTTTTCAAGAGGGAGATCGTCTCCCTTGGTTCGCTCGAACACCCCCGTGCGGAGTTCGAACTGGCGGCCGGTGGGAAGCCTCCTCAGAACCCGAACCAGAACCCGGACCAGAATCCGAATCAGGACCCGAAGGGGTCGTCCTGACCGGATCCAGGAACTCCGGCGGCCGGACCGGCGTCTGAAGGATGTCGGCCCGGCCGGCCACACTGCCAGACTGGTTCCACGGACCTTGCTCCACGACCTTGCTCCACGACCTCGGGCGAGCCACCCCTCGCCCTTCGAACCCACGAGGCTTTCCGCAAGTGCTGTATCTCCCGGGGGACACCCCCCGTACCCCCGGCCGACCCGCTGCTGGCCTGTGCCGACAAACACGAGGCAAGGATTCGTGAACTTCACGCGCTGGAGCGCCCGCCTTCCCGGAACGCAGCGCCGCGCCGCAGCGCGGACCGATCACACGATCACCCCGGACCGCCTGCCGGACCGACTCGGTGAGGGCTCCGGAACCGGATCGGGCTCCGTCCCCGCCGCCCGCGCCGAGCAGCTCACCGACGAGGCGCCCCGCATCCCCGCCGTCGACGACCTGCCCACCCGCGAGGTCCTCGACCGCATCCCCGCCCTGGTCGCCCTCGTCCACGGCCCGGACCACCGCATCGCCTACGTCAACGACGCCTACGTGGCGGCCTTCGGCGTACGCCCCGAGGGCGCACCCGCCCGCGACGCGGCCCCCGAACTCGACGTACTGGGCCTGCTGCCCCTCCTGGACCAGGTCCTGCGCAGTTCCAAGCCCCGCACGCTCAAGTCCCGCAAGGCGGCCGGCGGACGCTCGTACACGATCACGTGCACCCCGGTCGAGGTGACGGCCACTCCCGAAGGGAGTGGCGGTGTCCTCATCTTCGCCGCCGATGTCACCGACCATGCCGAGGCCGCCGAACGCCTGCGCGCCAGCGAACGCAGCCAGCGCGAGACCGCGGTCACCCTCCAGCGCTCCCTCCTCCCCCAGGAACTGGAGGAGCCGGACGACCTCCGCGTCGCCGCCCTCTACCAGCCGGGCGGCACGGAGGCGGCGGTAGGCGGCGACTGGTACGACGTCATCACCCTCGGCGGCGGCCGCACAGCCCTCGTCATCGGCGACGTCATGGGCCGAGGAGTGCGCGCGGCAGCGATCATGGGCCAGCTCCGTACGGCGGTCCGCGCGTACGCCCGGCTGGACCTCCCCCCGCACGAGGTCCTCCAGCTCCTCGACGGCCTCGCCATGGAGATCGACGCCAACCAGATCGCCACCTGCGTGTACGCCGTCCACGACCCGAACGAGGGCAAGCTGGTGTACGCCTCCGCGGGCCACCTCCCGATCCTCGTCCGCGACGAGAGCGGAGTCGTCCAGCGCGCCGACGAACCGACGGGCCCGCCGCTGGGCACCGGCGGCTGGATGCACGCCTCCGGCTCGATCGCACTGACCCCGGGCTCCACGGCGGTCCTGTACACCGACGGACTGGTGGAACGCCGTAACGAGGACCTGGACGAGGGCATCGCCGCCCTGGAGCGGGCCCTCTCGGGCGCCACGGGAAGCCCTCAGGTCGTCTGCGACCGCCTGGTCCGCTCCGCGGGCGTCACGGCGGACCACGACGACGACGTGGCGGTCCTGGTCCTCCAGCACCCGGCCCGCACCGGCGCCGACAGCGACCTGTTCCGCAACGCGGCCCTGGAGCTCCTGGGCGGCATCGAGGCGGCCCCACGCGCGCGTGCGTTCGCCTCCGGCGTCCTGACGAGCTGGCGCTTCCCCACCGAGCTGCACGACCTGGGCGTCCTGGCGGCGAGCGAACTCGTCGCGAACTCCCTCCAGCACGGCACGCCCCCGATGCGCCTGCGCCTGCGCCGCACCGACCGCCGCCTCATCGTCGAGGTGACGGACGGCGACGACCACCTCCCCCTGCGCCGCACCGCGGAACCGGGGGACGAATCGGGCCGGGGCATCGCCATCATCGCGACGATCGCCACGAGCTGGGGCTCACGACGGACACCGGGCGGCGGCAAGGCGGTGTGGTGCGAGTTCGTGCTGCCGGGCGGCAAACCCAGCCCTTCCGGCATGTGAGGGGTTCCGCGCGTCCCCTAGGCGAACCCACCTGTGCCTGCTAGTAGCACCCTCATGGCAGATCCCACAGGTTTCCCCCTAAGAGACACCGCCACGGAACACTACGACCACTACAGCGCCCCCTTGATGGCGCCTTTCGTCACCGCGGTCATCGAGGCCGCCGACCTCTTCCCGGGTGCCCAGGTGCTCGACCTGGCCTGCGGCACCGGCTTCGCCGCCCGCGCGGCCGCCGCCCAGGTCGGCCCCACGGGCCACGTGGTCGCCGCCGACCTCCACGAGGGCATGCTCAGGATCGCCGCCCGCAACGCCCCACGGATGTACCCGGACATCGAGTTCACCCTGGCTCCGGCCGACAAACTCCCGTACCCGGACGACTCCTTCGACGCGGTCGTCTGCCAGCAGGGCGCCCAGTTCTTCCCCGACCTGGAAGCGGCACTCACCGAGGCGGCCCGCGTCACCCGCCCGGGTGGCCGCTTCACGGCCACGACCTGGACCTCACCCGCGGACCGCTCCCCGTACTTCGCCGCTCAGCTGAAGGCGATCACCGAACACGGCACCGAGGAGGCGGAGGCACGCCTCGCCACATCCCTCTCCTGCCCCGCCGACCGCCTCACCGCCGCCCTGACCACCGCCGGCTTCCACGACATCACGACCCGCGAGGTCACCTTCGCCATCGCCTTCGAGGACTTCGCGGACTTCGCCGCCGGTCACCTGTCGGCCGTCCCCTGGGGCCAGTCGATCGAGGAGACGGGCGGCCCGGCCGCCTTCGCCGCAGCGGCAAAAACGATCCGCGCAACCCTGACCCCCCACACGGCCCCCGACGGCTCGGCGACCCTCCCCTTCACCGCGACCCTGACCACAGCCACCCTGCCTACTACTACGTAGTAGGCACCACGGACTCCACCGGAGCCCCACCCTGCGCGACCACCCGACTCCGCCGCACCAGAGACGGCTGATTCTGTACGGGGGTCAGCTGCCGTCCCAGCCGTACGGCGAGGACGCTGATCCCCAGCGAGAACAACAGGAACATCACGATGTACGGCCCGTGCAGCGAAGCCCCCAACGGCCCGCCCACCGCCGGCCCGACGGCCAGCGCAAGCTGCTTCACCAGGGCGAACGCCGAGTTGTACTGCCCCGCCAGCCCTTCCGGCGCCAGATCGGCCACCAGCGGCGCGACGGTCGGCGACAACATCGCCTCCCCGAGCCCGAACAGCGCGTACGTCGACACGAACGCCGCGGTCGCCATGGCCTGGCTGCCGTGCCCGAGCCCCGCGTACCCGGCCACACCCCACGCGATCGCCCACAGGATCCCGACGGCCGCGATCACCCGGGACCGCTTCTGCCGCTCGACGAACCTGAGCACCGCGAACTGCGCGACCACGATCACCGCGGTGTTCGCCGCCAGCGCCGACCCGAGCGCGGACGTCGAGATCCCGGCCGCCTCGACCCCGTACGCACTCAACCCCGACTCGAACTGCCCGTAACAGGCGAAGAAAAGAACAAACCCCAGCACACACAGCTGCACCATCGCCCGGTTCCCGAGCAACTGCTTCCAGCTGCCCTTGGCCTGAGCAGGCACACCGTCGATCTTCGTCGCACGAGGCATCCGTACGGTCGTCATGATCACGGCGAGCAGCAGGAACATCGCCGCCTCGATCGAGAACAGCAGGGTGAACGAACCCGCCCGGGTCGTGTCGACAAGATGCCCACCGATGAGCCCCCCGACGCCGAGCCCCAGGTTCTGCAGAAAGAACTGGGTGGCGAAGGCCCGCGACCGAGTCTCCGCCGACGAGAAGTCCACGATCATCGTCGCGAGCGCCGGCTGCATCACGGCCTGCCCGGCCCCCAACGCCACAGCGGCAAGGAGTACGGCGGTCGCGTCGGCGGCGAGCCCGAGGCTCAGCGCGCCGACGGCGGCGGTCACCAGGGCGACGAGCAGCACCGGCAGCGGGCCGCGCCGGACGATGGCCCGCCCGGCGAACGGCAGCACGACCAGCGCGGCCACGGCGAAGACGGCGAGCACCAGACCCGCCGTCATAGCTCCCAGTCCCCGCACCTGCGCGACATAGACGTACAGATACGGGACGGTGAAGCCGAGCCCGAACGCGCTGAGTGCGTTGCCCACGTGGATCCGGCGCATAGCTGCGCCCATCGCCCTGGTCACTTTCACCTGCCTTGATCGTGAAGTCGTACGCCTACCGAAGGGGTTAGGGCTGAAGACTTCAAAGCTAAAGTTAAGACTTGAACAGTACACCTCGAAGGACTTCGAGCCCAAGCGCCCGCATGGGATACTGCGCACATGGGTGACACCCCCGCCGTCGGCGAACCGACGCTCGACGAGCAGATCGCCGCCTACCAGCGCGAGTTCAGGGACCTGGACCCCCAGGTCGAGAAGATCGTCTCGGCCCTGGGCCGGCTGAACCGCCGCATGAACGTCGCGTACGGCCGCCAGACCGCCACCCTCGGCATCAGCAACGCCGAGTGGGAGGTCCTCAAGGAGCTGGTGCTGGCCGGTGCCCCGTACCGCATGGGCCCGAGCGACCTGGCCAAGAGACTGGGGCTGACGCCGGCCGCGATGACCCACCGGATCGACCGCATGGTCACGGAGGGCCTCGTCACCAGGGAACGCGACGAGTCCAACCGCGTGCGCGTGATCGTGGAACTGACGGACGAGGGCCGCGAGAAGTGGCTGGAGGCGATGCGCATGGCCACGGTCTTCGAGGAGGACCTTCTCCAGGACCTCTCCCAGGACGAACGCGGGCGGCTCGGCGACGTCCTCACCCGTCTCCTCCGCCGCGTGGAGCACGCCCAGCCGGACGCCGGCGGGCGTCTCAGCGACCTCGACTAAAGATCTTGACAGGGGTGGGTCGGGGATGGCAGGGGGCGCTTGACATCCCCCAACCCGGTCCGTAATGTTCTCCGGGTTGCCACGGGGCCGTAACGGTTCTGCGGCAGCACCTCCGCCGCAGCAGCGGCAACCCAAACCATCAGCACGATCTCCCAGCCGGGTTGATTTCGGTGTGCCCGAATTCAATTCGAATGGGGCTCCATGGAGTTCGATGGAGCTAGGCAGCCCGATTGGGAATCGCCGAGAGGATCCGCTAGGGTTTGAGACGTCGGAACGGCCCAACAGCCGGGAAGGCAAGCCCCACTGACTGGGAATCAGGCCCGAAAGGATCTGGTAGAGTCGGAGCCGCCGGAAAGGGAAACGCGAAAGCGAAAACCTGGAAAGCACCGAGGAAATCGGATCGGAAAACGGTCTGGTAGAGTCGGAAACGCAAGACAGCAAGACCGAAGGGAAACTGCCCGGAGGAAAGCCTGAGAGATTGTCTCGGGTGAGTACGAAGGAAGCGTCCGTTCCTTGAGAACTCAACAGCGTGCCAAAAATCAACGCCAAGT
>NZ_JBIRRV010000003.1:542738-690281 GCF_044333925.1 Streptomyces sp. NPDC020898 | reverse complement strand
TCCTACACCGAACTCCCCTCCACCAACCCCGCCGTCATCGCCTTCCTGCGCGAATACAAGGACGACCTCGTCCTGTGCGTCCACAACTTCTCCCGCTTCGCCCAACCCACCGAACTCGACCTACGGACGTTCAGCGGCGCACACCCGGTCGAGCTGATCGGCGGAGTCCGCTTCCCCGCCATCGGTGAACTCCCCTACCTGCTCACCCTCGCGGGCCACGGCTTCTACTGGTTCCGGCTCACCCGAGCCACCCCGCGCACTGGCCGACGACATTGAGTGTGTGCCCGCGAAAGGACGCGTCACCATGCCGAAGACCGCTTCTCTTCGCCCGAGCAGGAACGGCCTCGCCCAGCCCCTGGCCTCGCTCGGCGGACTGCTGCGCGAGTGGCTGCCCCAGCAGCGCTGGTTCGCGGGCAGGGACCGGCCGGTCACGGATCTCGGCCTGCTGTCGATGACCGAGCTGTTTCCGGGCTGTCTGCACCTACTCGTCCGCAGCGGTCACCCGGGCCTCCCCACTCCCGGCGGCACTCCCCCGCACGGCGACTGCTACCAACTGCTCCTCGGTGTACGGGACCGGTTGTCACCGCGCCTCGGCCGGGCTCTCATCGGCCGTGCCGACGAGGGGCCGCTGGCCGGGCTGCTGGTCTACGACGCCTTGCAGGACCCCCAAGCGGCGGGACTGCTTCTTGAGCGCCTCCGGCACCCGGGAACGGCCGGTCCGCTGCGCTTCGAGGCCGACCCCGCTGTCACCGTTCCCGCCGGCCTCACTCCGCGTCTCCTCGACGTCGAACAGTCCAACTCCTCGCTCGTGTACGGCGATTCGTTCATCCTGAAGGTGCTCAGACGCGTCCAGCCCGGTGTCCACCCCGATCTGGAGGTCCCCGCGGCACTCGCCCGGCAGGGTTGCGCCCGCGTACCCGCCCCGGCCGCCTGGTTCCGGACCGCCCGTCCGCAGGACGCGACCCTCGGGGTACTCCAGCCGTTCCTGCCCGGCGCCTCCGACGGCTGGACGCTGGCCCTGCGCGCCCTCACCTCGGGGCACGAGTTCACCGCCGAGGCCTACGAGTTGGGGCGCGCGACCGCCGACGTACATCTGGCCCTCGCGACCGCCTTCCCGTGCGACACGCGGAGCATGCGGCACAGCAGGCGTACGGCGGCGGCGATGACCGAGCGCCTGGATGCCGCCGTGCACTACGTACCGGCGCTGCGGCCGTATGCCCGAGGGCTGCGGGCCGCCTTCGACGGGCTGGCCGGGTTCGGCGCCGGCCCGGCCGCGCAGCGCGTCCACGGTGATCTGCACCTCGGGCAGGTGCTGAGCACCGGCAGCGACTGGTTCGTCATCGACTTCGAGGGCGAGCCGTCCCGCCCCCTCGCCGAACGCCGCAGCGCCCAGTCGCCGGTACGGGACATCGCCGGCATGCTGCGCTCCTTCGACTACGCCGCCCGCACCAGCCTGCCGTGGCGCCCCGAGTGGGCACGGCGCTGCCGGGAGGCCTACTGCGCGGGTTACGCGGCCCGGGCCGGGTGGGACCCGCGCCGCACACCCGGGCTGCTGCGTGCGTACGAGACCGACCGGGCCGTGTACGAGGTCGTCTACGAGGCCCGGCACCGCCCCGACTGGCTCCCTGTCCCCATGTCGGCGATCGAGCGACTCGCCGTCCGAGGAGGCTGACCATCATGGCCCTGCGCGACCCGTCCCTCCCCGAGACTCCCTCCCTCGGCCGGTCCGACACCTTGTGGGAACCGGGCGAGAAACAACGTCTGCTCGCCGGCACCCACCACGACCCGCACGCACTGCTCGGCGCGCATCCCGTGCCGGGCGCCGGAGTCGCCTTCCGCGCCCTTCGCCCGTACGCGCGCACCGTGAGCGTGCTCGTCGACGGTCGGCCCCACGAACTCGACGACGAGGGGGACGGCCTGTTCAGTGCCGTACTCCCCTTCGACGTGATCCCCGACTACAGGTTGCTGGTGTCGTACGAGGGCGGTGAGTCGGAGGTCGAGGACCCGTACCGTTTCCTGCCCGCGCTCGGTGAGCTGGACCTGCATCTCATCCGCGAGGGCCGGCACGAGGAGCTGTGGCGGGCACTGGGCGCCGAACCGATGACCCACCAGGGCGTCACCGGCACCCGCTTCACCGTGTGGGCGCCGAACGCGCGCGGGGTACGGGTGACCGGAGACTTCAGCTTCTGGGACGGCACCGCCCATCCGATGCGCTCCCTCGGCTCGTCCGGGGTGTGGGAACTGTTCGTGCCCGGTGTCGGTGAGGGCGAGCGGTACAAGTTCGAGGTCGTGGCCCGGGACGGCGGCCGCGTACAGAAGGCGGACCCCATGGCCCGGCGTACCGAGGTGCCGCCCGCCACGGCGTCCGTCGTCACCGCCTCCCACTACGAGTGGGGCGACGAGGAGTGGCTCGCCCGCCGGGCCGGCACGTCCGTGCACGAGGAAGCGTTCTCCGTGTACGAGGTCCATCTGCCGTCCTGGCGACCAGGATTGACGTACCGTCAACTCGCCGACGAACTCCCGTCCTACGTCCGCGACTTGGGCTTCACACATGTGCAGCTCATGCCGGTCGCCGAGCATCCCTTCGGCGGGTCCTGGGGTTATCAGGTCACCTCCTACTACGCTCCGACGGCCCGGCTGGGTCCTCCCGACGACTTCCGGTATCTGGTCGACGCGTTGCACCGGGCCGGTGTCGGCGTCCTGCTGGACTGGGTTCCCGCGCACTTCCCCAAGGACGAGTGGGCGTTGGCCCGGTTCGACGGGGAGCCCCTCTATGAGCCCGGCGATCCGCTGCGTGCCGAGCATCCGGACTGGGGGACGTACGAGTTCGACCTCGGGCGGACCGAGGTGCGCAACTTCCTGGTCGCCAACGCCGTGTACTGGTGCGAGGAGTTCCACCTTGACGGGCTGCGCGTGGACGCGGTCGCCTCGATGCTCTACCTCGACTACTCGCGCGACTCGGGACAGTGGACGCCGAACCAGCACGGCGGCCGGGAGAACCTGGACGCCGTGGCCTTCCTCCAGGAGATGAACGCCACCGTGTACCGGCGGGTCCCGGGGGTCGTGACCATCGCCGAGGAGTCCACCGCATGGGACGGGGTGACCCGGCCCACCGACAGTGGCGGGCTCGGCTTCGGCCTGAAGTGGAACATGGGCTGGATGCACGACTCGCTCGGCTATATCGAACACGAGCCGGTGCATCGCAAGTACCACCACCACGAGATGACGTTCTCCATGGTGTACGCGTACAGCGAGAACTACGTCCTGCCGATCTCCCACGACGAAGTCGTCCACGGCAAGCAGTCGTTGGTGTCGAAGATGCCGGGCGACTGGTGGCAGCAACGGGCGAACGCACGGGCGTACCTCGGCTTCATGTGGGCCCACCCCGGCAAGCAACTCCTCTTCATGGGCCAGGAGTTCGCCCAGGGCGCCGAGTGGTCCGAGGCCGACGGGCCGGACTGGTGGCTGCTGGACCCCGCCTACGGTGCCGAGGCGGACCACAGAGGCGTGCGCGATCTCGTCCGCGATCTCAACACCGTCTACCGTCGCACTGCCGCCCTCTGGCAGCGCGACACCGACCCCGCAGGATTCCGCTGGGTGGCGGGGGACGCCGCCGAGGACAACGTCTTCGCGTTCCTGCGCTACGACACAACAGGGGTGCCCCTGTTGGCCGTCAGCAACTTCTCACCGGTGGTCCGCCACGACTACCGCCTCGACGTGCCCGGCTCGGTACCCGCCTGGCAGGAGATCCTCAACACCGATGCCGCCCGCTACGGCGGCAGCGACGTCCACAACCCCGGCCCCGTGACACCCCGGTCGTCCAGCGTCCGGCTGACACTGCCGCCGCTCGCCACGGTGTGGCTGGCGCCGGGACGCGGGCGAGAGGCGGGGTGAGCGCGGAAAACCTCTTCCGAAACCCTCTGAGGGAAAGCGACTTCACAGTTACCGACAACAACGTCCGCCACCTGAGCTAGATTCGTTCACCGTCGATAACTCCACTCGTCGGCGCGGTCACAGTCAGTACGATCCAGGAGCAGCGCATGCGCGACTTCGCCCTCGCTCCCCCCACCACCTCCGCACCTCTGACGGGCGGCCTCGCCGACAGTGTCTTCGACACGGCGCTGCGTGATCCGAACCTGCCGCAGCTCGCGCGCCGCCCCGACCCGGTCAAGCCGGTCTGGACGCAGGTGACCGCCGCCGAGCTGCGGGACGAGGTCCTCGACCTGGCCAAGGGGCTCGTCGCCTCCGGGATCTCACCGGGCCACCGCGTGGCCATCATGGCCCGCACGCGCTACGAGTGGACGGTGCTCTGCTACGCCCTCTGGTCGGTGGGCGCCGAGATCGTGCCGATCTATCCGACCTCCTCGCGCGACCAGGTCGCCTGGATCCTCGCGGACTCGCGGTGCAGCGCCGTCGTCGTCGAGGACGAGCAGGGCCTCATGACCGTCGGCTCGGTGTGCACCTCATTGCCCATGCTGCGCAACGTGTGGCAGCTGGACGACGGCGCCCTGCCCCAACTCGTGGAGCTGGGCCGGTCGGTGCCGACGACGACGGTCGACTCGCTGCGCCGGATCGTGCTGCCGGACTCGCCCGCGGTGATCGCCTACACGTCCGGCACGACCGGGCATCCCCGGGGCTGCTCCCTGAGCCACCGCAGCCTGGCCGACCCGTGCGACACCCTGCTCGCGGGCTGGAAGCACACGGCGGCGCCGCCCGGACAGCAGCCCAGCGTCCTCGCCTTCCTGCCGTTCTCGCACGTGTACGGCCTGATGATCCAGGGCCTGTGTCTGCGCGGCGGCATGCTGATGGGCCATGAGCCCGACCTGAGCGGGGACGCGCTGTCGTCGGCGCTGCTCTCCTTCCGGCCGACGTACCTGTACGCCGTGCCGTCGGTCTTCGAGAAGATCTACAAGAACTTCCTGCGCGCCGCCCAGGGTGCGGGCCGGGGCAGCCTGTTCGAGCGGGCCGTCGTCACCGCCCGGGACTTCGCGACGGCCGTCGAGCGGCAACGGCTGGGCACGGGCTCCGGACCCGGTTTCGACCTGCGGCTCCAGCACGCCCTCTACGAACGGACGGTGTACCGCAAGCTCCGCGCCGCGCTGGGCGGGCGCGTGTGCGGCGCGGTCTCCGGCGGCTCACCCCTCAACCGCGAACTCGCCCTGTTCTACGCGGGAATCGGCATCCTCGTCCACGACGGCTACGGCCTCACCGAGACCAGCGGCGGCATCACCGCGCAGCCCGTGGGCCGGGAGAAGTTCGGGACGGTCGGGCAGGCGCTGCCCGGCACGGAGATCCGGGTCGCGGACGACGGCGAGATCCTGGTGTACGGCGCGTCCGTCTTCCAGGGGTACGTGAACGACGACGCCTCCACCCGGGCAGCGCTGCGGGGCGGCTGGCTGGCCACCGGGGACATCGGGCGGCTGGACCCGCAGGGGTATCTGACGATCACCGGGCGCAAGAAGGACACCATCATCACCAGCAGCGGCAAGAGCGTCGCGCCGACCGGCCTGGAGCAGCGGCTGCGGATGCATCCGCTCGTGCACCAGGCGGTGGTCGTGGGCGACAACCGGCCGTGTGTGGGCGCCCTGATCACCCTCGACCCGGAGTTCCTGACGCACTGGCGCGGCACTCTGGCCCTGCACGACGAAACGCCGGGCCGACAGGCGCGGGAGGAGAACGCCCTGCGGGAGGAGATCGGACGGGCCGTCGCCGCCGCCAACAGCGCGGTGTCGCGGTCGGAGTCCATCCGGGTGTTCCGGGTCCTGGCGGAGCCCTTCGCCCTCAGCAACGGCCTGCTGACCCCCTCGATGAAGCTGCGCCGGGACGCGATCGTGCGGCACTACGCCTTCGAGATCGACGCGATGTACCAGGCCCGGACGCGCTCTCCCCGGCCGAGTTCGGCCGCGGCGGAACTCGCACACTGGGACGACTCCGACAACGTGTTCCGGTGAGCGGGCCGCACGTGCGTGGCGCGCCCGCCGGTTGACGGTACGGCGGACGGGCCCGCAGAGTGATCTCCGCGCGCCTCCGGCACCGTACCGGCCGGTCGCGCGCCGAGCATCGCCTGTCGGCCTTCCCATACGGATTGGACCTCGCCGTGACCAGTACCGCCGCGCCCTGGCCGCACGCGCCCGTGAGGGTCGGCCTCGTCGGCGCCGGGCCCTGGGCCCAGGGGGTGCACGCGCGCGTGCTGGCCGCCGGTCCCGAGACCGAGCTCGCCGGTGTCTGGGCGCGCCGCCCGGAGGCGGCCGCGGAGACTGCGGCGCCGTACGGGGCCCCGGTCGCCGCCCGGTTCGAGGAACTGCTCGACACCTGCGAGGCGGTGGCGTTCGCCGTGCCGCCCGCTGTACAGGCCGAGCTCGCGCTGCGCGCCGTGAAGGCGGGCAAGGCGCTGCTGCTGGAGAAGCCGATCGCCGAGGACCTCGGGGCGGCCCGGCGGCTGGTGGACGCGATCGACGAGGCCGGGGTCGTCTCCCAGGTCACCCTGACCAACCGCTACCACCCGAAGACCCGCCGGTTCCTGCAGGCGGCGAGCAAGGCGGACGTGTACGGCGCGCGGTCGTCCTTTCTGAGCGGTGCCTTCCTGGACGGCCCGTTCGCGACCTCCTGGCGACTCGAACACGGTGCGCTGCTCGATCTGGGGCCGCATGTCCTCGATCTCCTCGACGCGTCCGTGGGCCGGATCGTGCGGGTGCGCGGGGCGGGAGATCCGCGCCGCTGGATCGAACTGACCTGTGAGCACGAGAACGGTGCGGTCAGCCAGGCCTCCCTGTCCGGTTCCGTGAACGTTCCGCAGGGCCTGGCCCGGGTCGAACTCTTCGGTCCCGGCCCGGAGTTGGTGTTCGACGGCGCGGGGCTCGACCACGAGGAGAGCTGGCCGGTGCTGCGCCGCGAGTTCGCGACCGCGGTACGCACCGGTGTCTCCGGCGAGCTCGACGCCCGCCGGGGTCTGCGTCTCCAGACGCTGATCGCCCAGGTGACCGAGGTCGGAGCACCCCCAAACCGGACGTGACGTGGATCACGCCCGGCTTCGGAGCCGATGTGGAACAACCAGGAGTGGCCGGCCGTTCTTGTGTACGTGGCTGCGGAGGGGACAGTGTCCCCGGGCCTCACCTATAGCCCATGGGGAAGATCGTTCGGCTGAAGCCCCATGGAGCCTTTCGCCGAGAGGCGACCGCCCTCCGCGTGCCACCACCTACGGCCCTGGCTGGTCTCCCCCGTCCAGCCAGGGCCTTCTCATGTCAAAAAGCAGCTCGTGCGTGCAGCCGAGGTGCCCGGCGCGTCCGCAACGGCTGAAATAGGTGGAGGGGAAGTCACCGGAACCGGGTAGTGCGCTGCCACGGCGGACGTCTTCCCTCCAGATCGCCGGCGAGGAGCCCTGCTCATGACCAAAGCGATAAAGCTGCTGACCGCCCTTCCCCCGCCCCGCCGTGAGCGTCTGCTGGCGCTCGCGACGGAAGTGTCCTTTCCCGAGGACCAAAGGATCTTCGAGGCGGGCGGCACCGCCGACCGCTTCTGGGTCGTCCGCTCCGGCGCGGTCTCCCTGATCCAGCAGGTGACGCCGGCGCAGCGGGTGACCGTGGCCAGTCTGGGCGCGGGTGATCTGCTCGGCTGGTCCTGGCTCTTCCCGCCGCACCGGTGGGACTTCGGCGCCGAGGCCTTCAGTCCCGTACGCGCCTACGAGTTCGACGCCGGGTCGGTGCTCGAACTCTGCGAGGAGGAACCGGCCCTCGGGCTGCAACTGGTGCGGATCATCGCCGAGATCCTGGCCTATCGGCTGGAGCTGACGCGGGGCAGGCTGATGGACCACTATTCGCTGCACAAGCGGGGGCCCGGGTGACGAGTGCCGGGTCCGGTTCTCAGACGCGGTAGCGGCGCAGGGCCGGCATCGCGACCGTCAGGGCCAGGGTGACCGCGACGACCAGCAGCCCGCCGCCGGCGACGGCCGTGCGGGTGCCCAGGGCGGATGCCGTGGTGCCGTGCAGCAGGTCGGCCAGGCGGGGACCGCCCACGACGACCACCGTGAAGACGCCCTGCATCCGGCCGCGCATCTCGTCGGTCGCCGCCGACATCAGGATCGCCATCCGGAAGACACCGGAGACCATGTCGGCGAGGCCGGCGACGACCAGGAACGCCACCGCCACCCACAGGCTGGTGCTCAGTCCGAAGCCCGTGATCGCCAGCCCCCAGGCGACGACCGCGCCGATCACCATCCAGCCGTGCCGGCGCGCCCGCGAGAACGTGCCGGAGAACAGGCCGCCGAGCACCGCGCCCACCGGGATCGCCGCGAACAGCAGGCCGTAGGCGAGTCCCTCCCCGTAGGGGGCGTACGTCTGGGCGGCGAGTTGCGGGAACAGGGCGCGGGGCATGCCGAAGACCATGGCGACGATGTCCGCGAGGAAGGAGAGCAGGAGCACCTTGTGCAGGGCGATGTAGCGGAATCCGGCCGCGATCTCCCGTGCGCCCGCCTTCCGGGAGGCCGCCGGCCCCGGCGGGAGCGGGGGCAGGCGTACGACGGACCACAGGGTGACGCACAGGGCGAGCGCGTCGATCAGATACAGCTCGGCGAGGCCGATGACGGGTATGAGGGTGCCGGCGAGCAGCGGTCCCGCGACCAGGCCGGTGTACAGGACGGTCATTCCCAGGGCGTTGGCCGCGGCGAGTTCCTCCTCGGGGACCAGCTGAGCGACGACGGCACTGCGGGCCGGTGAGTTCAGGCCGAAGAACGCCTGCTGGAAGGCGAGCAGGACCATCAGGGTCGCCACCGAGTCGAGGCCGACGAAAGCCTGGACCCAGAACAGCAGCGAGGTGACGGCGATGCCGGTGTTGGTGATCAGCAGCAGCTTGCGGCGGTCCATGCTGTCGGCGACCGCGCCGCCCCAGAGGGCGAACACGACGAGGGGCAGGAGTCCGGCCAGGCTCGCGTAGCCGACCCAGGCGGAGGACCCGGTGATGTCGTAGATCTGCTTGGGTACGGCCACGGCGGTGAACTGGCTGCCGACGGCTGTGACAGCGGTCGAGGACCACAGGCGGCGGTAGGCGGGGTGGCGCAGGGGCCGGGTGTCCATGGCCCAGCGGCGTCGGCCGCGCGTGCCCGTAGGGGGCTCGTCCGTGGGCGCGGTCGGTTGGGGATCTGCGTCGTTTCCGGTGCTGCTGTTGCTGGGGTCCACTGGTGTCCTGGTTGCTCGCTACATCCAATCGGCTCAGCTTTCAATATCACAAGAGCCGTCGGAGCCCCTCGCGGCGAGCGAGCGAGCGGCGCTTTCCAACAGCATGTCGAGGGCCGTGGGATAGGCGCTGGCGACCATGCGGGCGGCGAGCAGCGGGGCCGCCTCGGCGATGCGGGGGTGAGTGGTGCGGGGCAGGCGGGCGTAGGTCGAGCGCCACATGCCCTCGTCGGCGGCGAGGCTGGCGCGGGGAAGGGCCAGGGAGGCGGCGTCGAGAGCGGCGAAGGCCAGCGTCTGGTCGATGAACGCGTGGTAGATCCGTACCGTCTCCGGCAGCGGGAAGCCGGCCGTGCGCAGCACGTCGAGGATGGCCTCGTCGGCGGCCAGTTCGTTGGCGCGGCCCGTGACACGGCCGGCGGTCAGTACGGCGGCCTGTGGGTGGCCGACGTACACGGCGTGAATGCGCAAGCCGATGGCCCGCAGGTCCGGCAGCCACTCCCCTGTCGGCCGCCAGCCGTGCAGCGCCTGGCCGATGAGGGCGTCGCCGATGGCGAGGGTCAGGTCGTCCATGCCGCGGAAGTAGCGGTAGAGGGTGCTGGGGTCGGCGTCCAGGGCAAGGCCCAGGCGGCGGGCGGTGAGGCCGGCGCTGCCGTGTTCGCGGAGCATGCGCAGGGCGGTGTCGACGATCAGCTGCTCGGACAGCACGGTGCCGCTTCTGGTGGGACGGCGGCGCCGCCGTTTCTCCTCCGGCACGACCTGCTTCGCCATGGCAACCCCTCCCGCTCTTATGCCAACGCCATTGACCTTAGGCGACGGCAAGGCGTTGGATCGGCGGACAACGGCCTCAAAACCTTCGCGAACAGGGAGTTCTGCCATGCGTGTGCTGCTCGTGGGCGCCGGCGGTGTGGGTACCGCGATCACCCGGATCGCCGCCCGGCGCTCCTTCTTCGACCGGATGGTCGTGGCCGACTACGACCTCGCGCGGGCCGAGGCGGCGGTCGCCGCGCTCGGGGACGCGGACCGGTTCGTGGCGGAACGGGTCGACGCGTCCGACGAGGCCGCGGTGGCGGAGCTGCTGGCCCGGCACGGGTGCGACGTGCTGCTCAACGCGACCGACCCGCGCTTCGTGATGCCGCTCTTCCGCGCGGCCCGCGCCGCCGGGGTGACCTATCTCGACATGGCGATGTCCCTATCGCGCCCGCATGCCGAGCGGCCGTACGAGGAGTGCGGGGTGAAACTCGGCGACGAACAGTTCGCGGAGACCGACGACTGGGCGAAGGCTGGTTCGCTGGCCCTCGTCGGCATGGGCGTGGAGCCGGGCATGTCCGATGTGTTCGCCCGTTACGCGGCGGACGAGCTCTTCGACGAGATCGAGGAGATCGGCATCCGTGACGGAGCGAACCTCACCGTCGACGGCTACGACTTCGCGCCGTCCTTCAGTATCTGGACGACGATCGAGGAGTGTCTCAACCCGCCGGTCGTCTACGAGGCCGGCCGGGGCTGGTTCACCACGGAACCCTTCAGCGAGCCGGAGGTGTTCGACTTCCCCGAGGGCATCGGCCCGGTGGAGTGCGTGAACGTGGAGCACGAGGAGGTGCTGCTCGTGCCGCGCTGGATCGACGCGCGGCGCGTCACCTTCAAGTACGGCCTGGGCGACGAGTTCATCCGGACCCTCAGGACGCTGCACCTGCTCGGCCTGGACCGCACCGACCCCGTGACCGTCCCGAGCGCCGCCGGCCCGGTCGCCGTGTCGCCCCGGGACGTCGTCGCCGCCTGTCTGCCCGACCCGGCGACGCTGGGCGAGCGCATGCACGGCAAGACGTGCGCGGGTACGTGGGTCAAGGGCACGAAGGACGGGGCGCCGCGCGAGGTGTACCTGTACCACGTGGTCGACAACCAGTGGTCCATGGCGGAGTACGGCTCCCAGGCGGTGGTGTGGCAGACGGCCGTCAATCCGGTCGTCGCCCTGGAACTCGTCGCCACGGGTGCCTGGTCGGGCTCGGGTGTCCTGGGCCCGGAGGCGTTCCCGGCCCGCCCGTTCCTGGACCTGCTGACGGCGTACGGCTCGCCGTGGGGGATGCGCGAGCAGTGACGTCTACGGAGCGGACGGTTTGCCCTTCGTGCCGATCCAGGTGCGGAACAGCTGGTCCAGGTCCTTGCCGGACACGCGCTCGGCGAGGGCGGTGAACTGGGCGGTCGTACCGTGCCCGTTGCGGTGCTGGGCGGCCCAGGTGCGCAGGATCTGGAAGAACGCCCGGTCGCCGGTCGTCGTGCGGAGCTTGTGCAGGGCCATCGCGCCGCGGTCGTAGACGGGCCTGGCGAAGATGTTCGCGCCGCTGCCCGGGTCGGCGGGCGGGAACGACCAGAGGGCGTCGTCCGCGGCCGTGGCGTACCGCTCGTCGAAGGTCTTCTGCGCGCTCGGGCCGCCGTGCTGTTCCGCGTACAGCCACTCCGTGTAGGTCGCGAAGCCCTCGTTGAGCCAGATGTCCTTCCAGCTGGTGAGGGTGACGGAGTCGCCGAACCACTGGTGGGCGCTCTCGTGGACGAGGGTGCTGAGGGCGGGCGCCCGGTCGTACACGGGACGGGTCTGTGTCTCCAGCGCGTAGCCGACCTGCGGGGCGCGGTCGACGATGGCTCCGGCGGCGCGGTACGGGTAGGGGCCGAACAGCTTGGCCTCCCACTCCAGGACGGACGGCAGTTTCTTCAGCACGGCTGCCGAGGCGGCCGCCTCGCGCGGATCGACGGCGTTGTAGACCTTGATGCCGCTCGGGGTGGTGTACTGCTCGACCTTGAACTTCCCGACCGTGGCGGTGGCCAGGTAGGCGGCCATCGGCTCGGTCTGGCGCCAGCGGAAGGTGGTCCTGCCGCCCGCGGTCTTCTGACCGAGGAAGACGCCGTTGGCGACGGCGGTTCGCCCTTGGGGAACCGTGATCGTGAAGTCGTACGACGACTTGTCCTTGGGGTGGCTGTTGCCGGGGAACCAGGTCATGGCGCCCTGCGGTTCTCCGGCGACGAACGCCCCGTCGTCGGTGGGGATCCAGCCGTCCTTCGAGCCGTCGGGGTCGATGACCGGTCCGGGGACGCCCGTGTAGGCGACGGCGACCTTGAACGTCTGGTTCCTGTTCAGGGCGCGGGGCGGGCTGACGATCAGTTCCTGTCCGGAGCGCCGGAAGCCCGCCTTGACGTTGTCGACGGTGAGAGCGGTGACCTTCAGGCCGTTGAGGTCGAGGTTGAAGCGCGTGAGTTTCTGGGTGGCGCGGACGGTGAGTACGGCCTTGCCGTCGAGGCGGCGGCCGGTGGGGTCGTAGCGGAGGTTCAGGTCGTAGTGGCCGACGTGGTAGCCGCCGTTCCCGGACAGCGGGAAGTACGGATCTCCCACTCCGGGGGTGCCTGTCGTCGCGGCTCCCGCGGGTCCGGCCCCGGCCAGCAGGGCCGCGAGGGCGACGGGCACGGTCGCGACGACGGCGCCACGGTGGAGAACCGCGGTGCGTGTGCCGGCGTACGTCCTGGGAGGTCTCACGCGAGCTCCTACGGTATGCGGTCTGATCATCTTCAGGCTGTTCACCCTAGAGGCGCCACCCCACGGATTTCTTCCTCCTTCTGGCCAGGTCTCCTTCTGGCCAGGTTGCGGGGCGCCGGGACCGGACAGATCATTCTTTCGGTCCCGTATCCCCCAGCCCGCCGGAGGCCCCGCGTGACCGTCCGCGTCCGTCGCGTCTACGAACCGTCCGAGCCGGACGACGGCGTACGCGTCCTGGTCGACCGGCTGTGGCCGCGCGGCCTGTCCAAGGACGCGGCGCACGTCGACGAATGGCCGAAAGCGCTCACCCCGTCGACCGAGCTGCGCCGCTGGTACCACGCCCAGGAGGACCCGGGCGGCACCTACGACGAGTTCCGGCGCCGGTACGAGGCGGAGCTGGCCGATCCCCAGGCGGCCGAGGCCCTGGACGCGCTGCGCCAACTCGTCGGCAAGGGCCCGGTGACGCTCGTGAGCGCCACCAAGTCCCCTGACCAGAGCCATGCTTGCGTACTGGCCGAACTGCTGACGTCCGGCGGAAAACCCTAGGCCGTCGCCCGCGCGGCGGCCCGGCCCGCCGCGCGGCCCGAGAACAGGCAGCCGCCGAGGAACGTGCCCTCCAGGGCGTTGTAGCCGTGCACGCCACCGCCGCCGAAGCCCGCCACCTCGCCGGCCGCGTAGAGCCCCTCGACGGGCTCGCCCGCCGCGCCCAGGGCACGTGAGTCGAGGTCCGTCTGGATGCCGCCGAGGGTCTTGCGGGTGAGGGTGTGCAGTTTGACACCGATGAGCGGGCCGGCCTCGGGGTCGAGGACGCGGTGCGGGGTGGCGGTGCGGCCGAGCCGGTCGCCGATGTAGCGGCGGGAGTTGCGGATGCCCTGGATCTGCGCGTCCTTGCTGTACGGGTTGGCGATCTGGAGGTCGCGGGCCTCGATCTGGCGGCGCACCCGGGCCACGTCGAGGAGCGGCTTCTCGGTCAACTCGTTCATTTTTCCGATGAGTCGGTCGAGGGTGTCGGCGACCACGAAGTCCGCGCCGTGCTTCACGAAGTCGGCGACCGGGCCGGGGGCGCCCTTGCCGAGGATGCGCTCCTTGAGGAACGCCTTGCGGTTCTTGGCCGTGATGTCGGGGTTCTGCTCGGAGCCCGACAGCGCGAACTCCTTCTCGATCATCCGCTGGGTGAGGATGAACCAGGAGTGGTCGTGCTCGGCGAGGTCCTCGGTGGTGCGCAGGTACTTGAGGGTGCTGAGGGTGTCGTACCCGGGCAGGCAGGGGTCCGGGAGGCGGCGGCCGAGCGCGTCGAACCACATCGAGGACGGGCCCGGCAGGATGCGGATGCCGTGGCCGGGCCAGATGGGGTTCCAGTTCTGGATGCCCTCGGTGTAGTGCCACATGCGGTCGCGGTTGACCAGCCGGACACCGGCCTGGGCGCTGATGTCGAGCATCCGCCCGTCGACGTAGGCGGGTACTCCGGTGACCATGTTGGCCGGTGCCGTGCCGAGCCGTTCGGGCCAGTACTGGCGCACGATGTCGTGGTTGGCGCCGATGCCGCCGGTGGTGACGATCACGGCCTGGGCGGTGAGTTCGAAGTCGCCGATCCGGTCCCGGTTGGACGCCACTCCGCGCGGCGAGGTGTCCTCGGCGAGGACGGTGCCCCGCACCCCGCGCACGGCGCCCTCGTCGACGACCAGGTGGTCGACCTGGTGGCGGTAATAGAAGGTCAGCAGCCCGTCCCGGGACGCCTGCTTGGCGCTGAGCACGAACGGCTCGACGACTCCGGTGCCGGTGCCCCACGAGACGTGGAAGCGCGGTACGGAGTTGCCGTGCCCGTGGGCGCGCAGGTCGCCGCGTTCCGCCCAGCCGACCGTCGGCAGGAACGAGATGCCGTGGCCGGCCAGCCAGGACCGCTTCTCCCCGGCCGCGAACTCGACGTAGGCGCGCGCCCATTTGGCCGCCCAGGAGTCCTCGTCGTCGAGGCGGTCGAACTGGGCGCTGCCCTGCCAGTCGCTCCAGGCGAGGTCGAAGGAGTCCTTGATGCCGACGCGTCTCTGCTCCGGTGTGTCGACGAGGAACAGCCCGCCGAACGACCAGAAAGCCTGTCCGCCGAGGTTGGCGGCGTTCTCCTGGTCGATGAGTGCGACCCGCCGGCCCTTGCTGGTCAGTTCGTGTGCCGCGACCAGTCCGGCGAGGCCGGCTCCGACGACGATGACGTCCGCATCCATGGCGACCGTTCCCTTTCTCATTCGCCGCTGTGCGCGGCCGGGTTGTCGCTGCCGTCGGTGAGCAGTGCGGTGAGCAGCTGCTTGAGCCACGCGCGCGCGTGCTCGACGTCCTTGTCCAGCAGCAGTTGGGTCGTGACCCCGTCGTACGCGGCGATCACCGCGTGGGCTGCGCCCTCGGTGTCGCCGAGTACAGCGGGCAGTTCGGTGTGTCCGGTGGCGCGGGCGAGCCGGTCGGCGACGGCCCGCCGCAGCCGCTCCCGGTGCTCCAGAAGGGTCTGTGCGACGGCGGGGTCCCGGGCCGCGTGGACCAGGAAGTCGGTCTTGACCAGCAGCCAGTCGAGGTCGAGCAGCAGGACCTCGGTGACCCGGTCGACGGCGGCGGGCACGTCGAGGTCCGGACCGTCCAGGGCGAGTGCACCCGCGACCTGCTCGGCGATCAGACCGGCGCGCTCCGCATAGAGGGCGAAGAACAGTTCGTCCAGGCTGTCGAAGTTCGAGTAGAAGGCACCTCTGCTGTAGCCGGCGGCCTCGCAGACCTCTTCGATCGAGACCCGCCCGAACCCCTTCGCGGCGAACACCGCGAACGCGGCCGTCAGCAGATTCGCCCGCGTCCGGACGCGCCGCTTGGTCACCCGCCCGGTTGTTCCCTCGACCGCCATGTCCGCCCTCCGTTCGATACGGAAATGTATCCGATACATCGATGCATCCAAAGGGTTCGGGGCGGGCGGATTTCCCCGACCCCCAAATAGGAACGTACATTCGAATAGCGGAGTACGCTGGTGCCATGACCGCGCATCTCCAGGGCTCGCTCTTCGACCAGACCGACGAGGTCCGGCTCGGCGCGCTGACCGGCCTGCGTCGCACGCCGCTGGGCCACGGCGCCTGGATCGACGTTCTGCCCGGTTGGCTCGGCGGGGCCGACGCCCTGTTCGAACAACTGGCGGCCGAGGTCCCGTGGCGGGCCGAGCGCCGGAAGATGTACGACCAGGTCGTTGACGTACCCCGGCTGCTGGCCTTCTACGGCGAGGGGGACGCGCTGCCGCACCCGGTGCTGGCTCAGGCGCGGGACGCGCTCGGCGCGCACTACGCCGCCGAGCTGGGGGAGCCGTTCACCACAGCCGGGCTCTGTTACTACCGGGACGGGCGGGACAGTGTCGCCTGGCACGGGGACCGGATCGGGCGCGGTGCGCGGGAGGACACCATGGTCGCGATTCTCTCCGTGGGCGCGCCGCGCGACCTGCTGCTGCGGCCGGTGCGCGGCGGCGAGACGGTACGGCGTCCGCTGGGACACGGCGACCTGATCGTGATGGGCGGCTCCTGCCAGCGGACCTGGGAGCACGCCGTACCCAAGAGCACGCGGGCCGCGGGTCCGCGGATCAGCGTGCAGTTCCGGCCGCGCGGGGTGCAGTGAGACGGCGTGCGCCGGGGTGGAGAGGCGGCCGGTGGAACAGGGCCCCTCGCCCCGTCGTGATCCAGTCCGTGGCCGTCTGCTTTGCTGTGTGTCATCGGGGAGCGAACTGCAGAACGGGAAGATCATGCGGGCAGACGTCCACCAAGTCGCCGATGGCATTTACCTCGTGCACGGCAGCAACACCAACTGGGTGATCCTCACCGAGGGGGATGCCGCCACTCTGATCGACACCGGGTACCCCGGGGACCGGAAACTGGTCCTCGACTCGCTTGCGCAGGTGGGGAGTTCACCGGAGGCGGTCGCGGCGATACTCGTCACGCACGCCCACAACGACCACATCGGCTCGGCCGAGTACCTGCGTTCCACGTCCGGCACGCCGGTCCTGGCGCACGAGGCCGAAGTACCGCACGCGCGCCGGGACTTCCTGCATCAGGTGAGCGTCGGGGAGGTACTGAAGAACGGGTGGCGGCCCGGCGTACTCCCGTGGGCGGTGCACGCGATCCGCTCCGGCGGCACCGCGCAGGTTCCGGTCACCGAGCCTCACCCGTTCCCGGAGTCGCTCGACCTGCCGGGCGGACCCGTTCCCGTGCACACGCCCGGGCACACGGACGGGCACTGCGCCTTCCACCTTCCCGATGCCGGGGTCGTGGTCTCGGGCGACGCGCTGGTCAGCGGGCATCCGACGTCACGTGTGAAGGGGCCGCAGCTGCTGCCCGACATGTTCCACCGCGAACGCGCCCGTGCCGTGACCTCGCTGGACCTGCTGGAACGGCTCGCGGCGGATGTCGTCCTGCCCGGCCACGGGCCCGTGCACCACGGCAGCGTGCGGGAGGCGGCCCGGCAGGCTCGGGAGAAGGCTGCTTGACCTGGCGCTCTAAAGTGAGGTGACGATCACCGGCGGAACGAGAACGGCTCAGCCATGGCATTGCAGATCAGCGCCACCAATCCCGAGCACCCCGCACTCCTGCTCGAACTGCCGTGGCACCTCCCTCTGGAGGAGTGGCCCGACCACTACCTCGTTCCGCTCCCCCGCGGCATCTCCCGGCACGTCGTGCGCTACGCACGCGCCGGAGACGAGGTCATCGCCGTCAAGGAGCTGGCGGAACGCCCCGCACTGCGCGAGTACGAGCTGCTGCGCGACCTGGACCGCCTCGGCATCCCCGCCGTCGACCCCCTCGCCGTGGTCACCGGACGCGCCACGGACGAGGGTGGCGCCCTGGAGCCGGTGCTGATCACCCGTCACCTCGGCGGCTCGATGCCGTACCGCTCGATGTTCGAGACGACGATGCGCCCGGCCACCATGCACCGCCTGATGGACGCGCTGGCCGTGCTGCTGGTCCGGCTCCACCTCGCCGGGTTCGCCTGGGGCGACTGCTCCCTGTCGAACACGCTCTTCCGGCGCGACGCGGGCGCATACGCGGCCTACCTGGTCGACGCCGAGACGGGCGATCTGCACCCCCAGCTCAGCGACGGACAGCGCGAGTACGACCTCGACCTGGCCCGGGTCAACATCAGCGGCGAACTGCTGGACCTGGAGGCGTCCGGGGCGCTGCACCCGTCCGTGGACCCGATCGAGTTCGGCATGGAGATCTGCGCCCGCTACCAGCGGCTGTGGCAGGAGCTGACCCGCACCTCCGTCTACCCGGCGGGCAAGTACCACTACATCGAGCGCCGCATCCGGCGTCTCAACGAGCTCGGTTTCGACGTGGCCGAGATGCAGATCGAGCACTCCTCGAACGGCGACACGGTGACCTTCGTACCGAAGGTCGTCGACGCGGGCCACCACCAGCGGCAGTTGCTGCGGCTGACCGGGCTCGACACCGAGGAGAACCAGGCGCGGCGGCTCCTCGGCGACCTGGAGTCCTGGATGGCCACCCAGGACGACTACGAGCCGGGTGACCCCCTCGGTGCCAGCCCGGAGGTACTCGCGCACCGCTGGGTGCGGGAGGTGTTCCGGCCCACCGTGCGGGAGGTGCCGCGCGAGCTGCGCGGGAACGTGGATCCCGCCGAGATCTACCACCAGCTCCTGGAACACCGCTGGTTCCTGTCCGAGCGCGCGCAGCACGACATCGGCCTCGACACCGCGGTCAAGGACTACATCGCGAACATCCTGCCCAAGGCCCGCCAGTCGCTGCCCCTGCCTACGGACGAGGCGGCGCCGCCGGTCTGAGTCACTCGTAGGGCACCACGGCGACCGGGCAGTGCGCGTGGTGCAGGACGCCGTGCGTGACGGAGCCGATCCGCGCGCCCAGGGCCGAGCGGTGGGCGCGCCGTCCGACGACCAGGAGCTGCGCCCGCGGGGCCACCGACAGCAGCACCTCACCCGCGCTGCCCATCTCCACGTGCTCTGTGACGGGCACCTCGGGGAAGCGTGCGCGCCACGGTTCCAGCGCGGCCGTGAGCGCGCCCCTCTCGTACGGTTCCAGGCCCCCGGCGTCGTCGAGGAGCTTCATCGAGCCCGGGCTGTAGGCGAACAGCGGCGGCAGACTCCACGCGCGTACCGCCCGGACGGCGGCGCCGCGAGCCGCGGCGGCCTCGAACGCGAACCCCAGGGCGGCGGCGCTCTCCTCCTGGTCGCCGTGCTGCCCCACGACGACCTCGCGCCCGGCGGCCTCGTCGGAGGCCCGGTCCTGCGCGCGGACGAGGACGACGGGCCGCACGGACTCGGCGATCACGTGCTGCCCGACGGAGCCGAGCAGGAACCCGACGACGGCCCCGTGCCCACGGGAGCCGAGCACCAGCATCTCGGCGTCCGCCGCGGCCTCGGCCAGCGAGTGGGCCGGGCCGCCCTCGACCACGTCGACGGTGACGGTCAGTTCCGGATGGTGCTCGGCGACGGTCCGCGCCGTCTCGTCCACCCCGTCCCGCACCCACTGGTCGTGGGTCTCACGGCTCGCGGCACCGAACGCCTGGTCGGGCACCTGCTGCCAGACATGCACCACATGCAGTGGGAGATTCCGGCGTACGGCCTCGCGGGCCGCCCAGGCCAGCGCGGCGTGGCTCTCCAGCGATCCGTCGACCCCTGCCGTGATCGGGCGCGTCATACGGCTTCCTCCGTGTCGTGATCATGTGTGCCGGGCCCAGTCTTGCCTACCGTGTACCCATGACACTGGAGTGGGAACAAGTGATCGTGGACGCGGCGGACCCGGGCGCGCTGGGGAGCTGGTGGGCCGAGGCGCTCGGGTGGACGGTCGTCGACGACTCCGCCGAGGAGTACGAGATCCGGCCGGCACCGGACCGCCTGCCCGGCCTGCTCTTCGTACGGGTCCCGGAGGCGAAGTCCGTCAAGAACCGGCTGCATCTCGACTTCCGGCCGGACGACCAGCGGGCCGAGGTCGACCGGCTCCTCACCCTCGGGGCGCGGCACGCGGACATCGGCCAGGGAGAACAGCCGTGGACCACTCTGATGGACCCCGAGGGCAATGAGTTCTGTGTGCTCGCCGCTCGGCGGCGGTGACCGGAGCGAAGCAGGGAAGATCGAACATACGATAGGACAAAGGTGGCGCGGCATCGGGCCGGCGTCGCCCGGTGATTCCGATCGCCCGGGTGGGAGACGTGACGTATGGCACAGGCCGCGGACGCAGCGCGGACGGTCATCATGACCGTGGACGACGACCCCGGGGTGTCCCGGGCCGTCGCCCGTGACCTGCGGCGGCGCTACGGCGAGTCGTACCGGATCGTCCGTGCGGAGTCCGGCGAGTCCGCGATGGACGCGCTGCGGGAGCTGAAGCTGCGCGGTGATCTGGTCGCGGTGATCCTGGCCGACTACCGGATGCCGCAGATGAACGGCATCGAGTTCCTCGAACAGGCCCTGGACGTCTACCCGGGGGCGCGGCGCGTGCTGCTCACCGCGTACGCCGACACCAACGCGGCGATCGACGCGATCAACGTCGTCGACCTCGACCACTATCTCCTCAAGCCCTGGGATCCGCCGGAGGAGAAGCTCTACCCGGTGCTCGACGATCTCCTTCAGGCCTGGCGGCACAGTGACTTCCGGCCTGTGCCGAGCACCAAGGTGGTCGGTCACCGCTGGTCGTCCCGTTCATCGGACGTACGGGAGTTCCTGGCCCGCAACCAGGTCCCCTACCGCTGGTACTCCACCGAGGAGCCCGAGGGGCAGCGGCTGCTGGCGGCCTGCGGTCAGGACGGGCAGCGGCTGCCGGTCGTGATCACGGCGGACGGTACGGCGCTGGTCGAGCCGGAGGTGCCGGAGCTGGCCTCACAGGTGGGGCTGGCGACGACGCCCACGGCCGACTTCTACGACCTCGTCGTCATCGGCGGCGGTCCGGCCGGGCTGGGCGCGGCGGTGTACGGGGCCTCGGAGGGGCTGCGGACGGTGCTCGTGGAGCGGTCGGCGACCGGCGGTCAGGCCGGGCAGAGTTCGCGGATCGAGAACTACCTCGGCTTCCCGGACGGGGTGTCCGGCGCCCAGCTCACCGATCGGGCGCGGCGCCAGGCCACGAAGTTCGGCGCCGAGATCCTCTCGGCGCGCGAGGTGACGGGCCTTGAGGTGAGCGGTGCGGCGCGGCTCGTCCGGTTCTCGGACGGGTCGGCGATCGCCGCGCACAGCGTGATCCTGGCTACCGGGGTGTCGTACCGGCAGCTGGAGGCGCCGGGCGCCACCGAGCTGTCGGGCTGCGGGGTGTTCTACGGGTCGGCGCTGACCGAGGCCGCCTCCTGCCAGGGTCACGACGTGTACATCGTCGGCGGCGCCAACTCGGCGGGGCAGGCGGCGATGTACCTGTCCAGGGGCGCCAAGTCGGTCACGCTGCTGGTACGCGGAGCGGACCTCACAGCGTCGATGTCGCACTACCTGATCCAGCAGATCGCCGAGTCGCCGAACATCTCGGTGCGGGCCGGCACGGTCGTCGAAGCAACGCACGGCGGCGACCACCTGGAGCAGCTGACGTTGCGCGACACGGCGAGCGGGCAGACCGAACTGGTCGACGCGCAGTGGCTGTTCGTGTTCATCGGCGCGGCCCCGCTGACCGGCTGGCTGGACGGCACGGTGCTGCGCGACGAACGCGGGTTCATCCTGGCGGGGCCCGACCTGACCCCGGACGGGCGGCCACCGGCGGACTGGGAGCTGGACCGGCCGCCGTACCACCTGGAGACCAACATCCCCGGCGTGTTCGTCGCCGGGGACGCCCGCGCGGAGTCCGCCAAGCGGGTCGCGTCCGCCGTCGGAGAGGGAGCCATGGCAGTGATGCTCGTCCACCGGTATCTGGAGCAGTCGTGAGCGGCCGGGTGATGCCGTGCAGCCCCGAGGAGGTCGGGGCGCTGTTCCTGTTCGAGAAGCTCACCGCCGAGCAGCTCGGCAGGCTGTGCAGCGAGGGCCAGGTCGAACTGTTCGACCCGGGGCCGGTGTACGCGGAGGGCGACCCTGCCACCTGCTTCTACGTGATGATCGAGGGCACGGTCGTCCTGTCGCGCCGGGTCGGCGCCGACGACGTCGAGGTGAACCGCACCTCCCAGTCCGGCGTGTACTCGGGAGCCATGCAGGCGTATCTCAGCGACGGGGAACCGCGGCGGTACCTGAACTCGATGCGGGTCACGGAACCGACGCGGTTCTTCGTGCTGTCCTCCGACTCGTTCGCGGCGTTCATGCAGGAGTATTTCCCGATGGCGGTCCATCTGCTGGAGGGGCTGTTCTACGGTTCGCAGACCACGCAGCGGGCAGTCGGGCAGCGTGAACGGCTCCTCGCACTGGGCTCGTTGTCCGCCGGGCTGACGCATGAACTCAACAACCCGGCCGCCGCGGCCGTACGGGCCACGTCGTCGCTGCGGGACCGGGTGGCGCACATGCGGCAGAAGCTCGGGGTCATCGCCTCGGGCCCCTACCACCGCGACGCCCTGAAGTCGCTGGTCGACATCCAGGAGCGTACGGCCGAGCGGGTCGCCAAGTCCCCGGCACTGAGCCCGCTCGAAGCCTCCGACCGGGAGGACGAACTCGCCGACTGGCTCGACGACCACGGTATCCAGGGCGGCTGGCAGATCGCGCCGACCTTCGTGCAGGGCGGCCTCGACGTCGACTGGCTGGAGCAGGTCGCCGCGGCCGTGGACGCGGAGATGCTCCAGGCGGCCGTCGGATGGCTCAACTACACGGTGGAGACCGAGCTGTTGATGACGGAGATCGAGGACTCCACCACCCGTATCTCGCATCTCGTCGGCGCCGCCAAGCAGTACTCGCAGCTCGACCGCGCCCCCTACCAGGTCGTCGACGTGCACGAACTCCTCGACAGCACGCTGCTGATGCTGTCGGGCAAGATGGGCTCGCGCGTCAAGGTCGTGAAGGACTACGACCGTTCGCTGCCGAGGATTCCGGCCTACCCCGCCGAGCTGAACCAGGTGTGGACCAACCTGATCGACAACGCCGTCTCCGCGATCAACAGTGCGGGCGGGGATGGCACGTTGACCGTACGCACGGCACAGGTGCACGACCGGCTGCTGGTGGAGTTCCGCGACACGGGCCCGGGCGTGCCTGCGGAGATCCGCGGCCGGATCTTCGACCCGTTCTTCACCACCAAGCCGGTGGGTGAGGGCACGGGACTCGGGCTGGACATCTCCTGGCGGATCGTCGTGAACAAGCACCACGGGGACCTGAAGGTCGAGTCCGTGCCCGGTGACACCCGCTTCCAGGTCCTGCTTCCGCTCACCGCCGCCGACCCCGACCCCGAACCGGTACAGGAGCCGTCATGACCAAGGACACCGGAATCGACCCCGCCGTCCCGCCCACCGGCGCCGGCTGCGTCGAGTGCGACGCGGACGGGGGGTGGTGGTTCCATCTGCGGCGCTGCGCCCAGTGCGGTCACATCGGCTGCTGCGACGACTCCCCCGCCAAGCACGCCACCGGCCACTTCCAGGAGACCGGCCATCCGGTGATCCGCAGCTACGAGCCGGGCGAGGGCTGGTTCTGGAACTTCGAGACGTCCGAGCTGTACGAGTCCGGGCCCGCCCTCGCTCCCCCGGCCAGCCACCCGGCCGACCAGCCCACACCGGGACCCGCCGGACGCGTCCCTGCCAACTGGGCAGAGATGCTGCGCTGAGGGCCCTGTTCACACAGGCGAACCGCAAGGGCCGTCCAAGGGCACATCACCCGAGGACTCCGGCCGCGAGGGAGCCGCAGGGGCGCTCCACACCGGCTGAGGCGCCCCGGAGGCGACCGAGCAAAAAAAGCGGGCCTGTCAGTGGTCCGTGCCAGGATTGATCTGTGCCGCAGAACCTGTTCAACACCCCACTCATCGGCCGGGACGACGAACTGACCCGTCTCGCCGGTGTGCTGGACCGTGCCCGTGTCCGTGAGGCCCGTGCCGTGCTCATCGCCGGGGATGCCGGGGTGGGGAAGACGCGGGTACTGGCGGAGGCGGCCGGGCGGGCCTCGGACAGCGGGATGACCGTGCTCACGGGGCACTGTGTCGACCTCGGTGACGTCGGACTGCCGTATCTGCCGTTCACCGAGATCCTGGGGGTGCTGACCGCCGACGAACGGTTCACGGACGTGCTTGCCGCGCACCCCGTCGTCGGGCGGCTGCTCGGTGGCGGGGCGGAGGACGGGGAGCGGGACGCGGGTGGGCGGCTGCGGCTCTTCGAGGGCATGGCCGGGCTGCTGGCCGACGTCACCGAGGTCGCTCCGCTGCTGCTCGTCCTGGAGGACCTGCACTGGGCGGACCAGTCGTCCCGGGATCTGCTGCGGTTCCTGCTCAGCCGGGGTGTGCTCCAGGGCCCGGCCGGCGGCGCGCCCGGCCACCGGCTCGCGGTGTTCGCGTCGTACCGCGCGGACGATCTCCATCGTCGGCATCCGCTGCGCCCGCTGCTGGCGGAGCTGGTGCGACTGCCCGCCGTGGAGCGGCTGGAACTGCGGCCGATGGGCGACGCCGAGGTGGCCCGGCTGGTGCGTTCCCTGGGCGGGGGCCCGCTGTCCGACACCACCGTGCGCCGGATCGTCGAGCGTGCCGAGGGCAACGCCTTCTACGCGGAGGAGCTGCTCGCGGCCACCGACGCGGAGTCGGGCGGTGTCCCCAGTGGGCTCGCCGACGTTCTCCTCATTCGCTTCGAGCAACTGTCCGACACCGCCCAGCAGGTGCTGCGTACGGCCGCCGTGGCCGGGCGGCGCGTCGAGCACGACCTGCTGAGCGATGCCGTCCGACTGCCACAGGACGAGCTGGAGTCGGCGCTGCGCGAGGCGGTGGGACGCCAGCTCCTCGTTTCCGACGAGGGTGACACCTACTCCTTCCGGCACGCGCTCGCCCGCGAGGCCGTCTACGCCGATCTACTGCCGGGCGAGCGGTCGCGGCTGCACGGGGCGTTCGCGCGGCTGCTGGCCGGGCGGGGCCGCCCTGCCGAGAGTGCGGCCGAGCGCGCCCACCACTACCGGGAGAGCCACGACCTGGCCGAGGCGCTCACCGCGTCCCTGGAGGCCGCGGACCACGCCCAGCGGGTCGGCGCGCCCGCCGAGGAGCTGCGGCATCTCGAAACCGCCCTCGACATGTGGCCGACGGTGGAGGCGGGCACGCGTCCCACGGGGCCGGGGCTGGACACGGTGACCCTGATGCTGCGGGCGTCCGCCGCGGCCGCGCACGCCGGGGACTCGCACCGCGCGGTGTCGCTCACCCGGGCCGCACTGGCCGGGGTCGGGCAGGACGCGGACGCCGAACTCGCGGCCCGCGTCCGCTACACGCTCGCGGACAACCTCATGACCATCGACCACCTGTCGGCCGCGTTCGCCTACAGCAGCGAGGCGCTCGCCATGATCCCGGCCGACCCTCCGTCGCGGACGTGGGTGTGGGCGGCGGCCACCCATGTCATGGCGGCGCGGCTGATGGGCGACAACGACACCGCGCTGCGGGTCGCCCGGCAGGCCCTGGCCGTCGCCGAGGAGCTCCAGCTCCTGGACGCCCGGGCCGATCTCATGATCTCCGTGGCCGGTCTCGAAGTCGGCGGCCGGCGCACGCCCCGGGGCCGCGAGCGGCTCCGGGAGGCCCGGGAACTGGCGCGCCGGGCGGGCAGTTCGCCGGTGGAGATGCGCGCGCTGTTCAGTCTGGCGATCGGCTGCTTCGAGTCGGGTCTGCTGGACGAGTGCCTGCCGTGGCTCTCCGAGGGCCTGGACCGGGCCCGCCGCGCCGGCCTTCTCTCCTCGCCCTACCCGCTGGAGATGCGCTATCTGAACTCCCTGGTGCTGTACACGCTGGGCCACTGGGACGAGTGTGCCCGCGCGGCGGCGGCCGACGCGGATGTGCTGCCCGCGTCGGCGGGCTATACGACAGGGCCCTCGCTGTACGTGGCGCTGGCACGCGGGGACGCGGGCGCCGCCGACCGTGCGCGGGCTCTCCTCGACGGCCCGTTCGACTGGATGGCGACGCTGGTCGCGGGCGTCGTGCTCACGGACGCCGCCGCCTTGGCAGGAGACCCGGAGGCGGCCGTCGAGCGGGTGCACAGCACGGTGAAGGCGCTCACCGACGATGCCGGGGCGCGTCCGGACGTCGCGGTGCGGCTCGCTGCCCTCGCCCTGTCCGCCGTCGCCGACAGGGCCGCCGAGCTGCGTCGGACCGGCGACGAGAAGGGCACGCTCCGCTGGACGGAGACGGCGGCCGAACTGCTGGAGCTGGCCCGCTCCCGCGCCGCGGCCAGCGCCAACGGCAACGGCGCCCCGCAGGGGCCGGAAGGACTGGCCTGGCTGGCCCGCGCCGAGGCGGAGTGGACCCGGGCCACGGCCGGCCCGGATGCCGAGGCCTGGGAGCGGGCGGTCACCGCGTTCGACTTCGGCGAGGTCTATGAACAGGCGCGTTGCAGAAGGCGGTTCGCGGAGGCCCTGCTGGCGGACGGGCGCCGTGAGGAAGCGGCCGCACAGGCCGGCGCGGCCCGTGAGACGGCACTGCGGCTGGGCGCCGCGCCCCTGCTCCAGGAGGTGGACGCCCTGATCCGCCGCGCCCGGCTCACGGACCCGTCCCCCACCGACGCCCGCGCCTCCTCGACACCGCCCCTGACCGCCCGTGAACAGGACGTCCTGCGTCTGCTCGCCCTGGGCCGCAGCAACCGTCAGATCGGCGAGGAACTGTTCATCAGCGGCAAGACGGCCAGCGTCCACGTCTCCAACATCCTGGCCAAGCTGGGCGCCGCGAGCCGGGGTGAGGCGGTGGCGGTCGCCTACCGGGAGGGTCTGATCCCGGCAGTGACGAACGCGGGGACGAAGGAGGAGTCGGCGCCGGGTCCGGGCTGAGTGCGGAGTCCGCTGCGGTGGCGTAGGCGACGGGCCGCGTCGAGTCCCTGCCCCACTGGCTACTCGTCCGCCGCTCTGATGAAGGACTGGATCGCTGTCGCCGCGGCCCCGCGCGCCCACTCCTCGAAGGGCAGCGGCCTGGTCAGTACGTCGCACCGGGCGGCGGATCCAAAGGCTGTGGCCGTGAACGCGTCGCGGATCTGCTCGGCGAACAGGTCGTACGCGGCCAGTCCCTCGCCGGAGATGATCACGCGCTCGGGGCCGAGCAGGTTGGCCACGGTGGCGATGCCCCGGCCGATCGCCTCGCCCGCCCGCGCGTACACCTCCCGTACGCCGGGGTGGCCGGCGTGGGCCAGGGCGACGGCCTCGGCACTGCGGGTGACCTCGGTGCCCGTGACCTCCCGGACCCGGGCGAGGATCTCGGCGTCGCCCGCGAACGCCTGGAGGCAGCCGCGGTTGCCGCAGTGACAGAGCGGGCCCGCCGGGTCGACGCTCATGTGCCCGATCTCCCCGGCGACCCCGTACGCGCCCGCGACCACCCGCCCATGGACCACGAGTCCGCAGCCGATCCCCGCACCGACGGTGACCACGGCGAAGTCGGACAGCCCCACGCCGGCGCCGAACCACTGCTCGGCGACGGTCAGCGCCCGGACGTCGTTGTCGACCGTGACGGGCAGCCCCGTCGTCATGCCGGCGAGTTCCGCGAGCGGCACGTCCCGCCACGCCAGGAACGGCGAGTAGCGTACGGCGCCCTCGGTGCGCTCCACCTCGCCGGCGACGGCGATGCCGCAGCCCAGTACCGGCACCCCGAAGCCGTCCGCCTCGGTGAGCAGTTCCCGGACCAGCTCGGCGACCGAGGCCAGCACAGCCCTGGGGGCACGGGCGGGCAACGGGAGGTTCCGGGCGACGCGGATGCGGCAGCACAGGTCGGTGAGCACACCGAACATCCCGTCGCCGGTGATCTTGATGCCGATGAACAGCGCCCGCCCGCCGTCGACGCGTACGAGGGTCGCGGGGCGCCCCAGCGCGGGCCGTGTCCCGGCGTCCGCGTCCTCGACCAGGTAGCCTGCCGCGATCAGCGGGCGGACCGCCTTCGTGACGGCGGCGGCGGACAGCCCGGCGCGCCGGGCCGCGTCGGCGCGGGTGAGCGGACCGTGCGACAGAACCGTGGTGAAGATCTGCGAGGCGGCCGGCGTGGCAGCCGGAAACACCTCCGCACGGAAGGTCGAGGGCATGTTCCGGAACCTAGATCGCTTAATTTCCCCTGTCAATGAAAGAAGCATGTTCGGGATGAACCTTCACCGCAGTCCCCTCTAGACTTGCGAAAGGCCGATACAGGCATCCCATTGACACATGATCCATGGTCGCGCTTGGCTTCGCCGAGTAACGCCAGTTCCACGAACGTGAGGCACCATGCCGCTGATCTCCCACTCCCCGGACACCGGGGTCTGGCTGCTGTCCACCCCGCGCACGTCGTACGCGCTGCGGACCGACGAGAGCGGCGCGCCGTGTCATCTCGCGTGGGGGCCCCGGCTGACCCCGGCGGAGGCGGACGCGCTCGTTCCGTCGGCGCAGGACACGGTGAGCAGCTTCGAGGGGCGGTCTCCGGTGGGCGAGGAGCTCCCCGTCGACGGTGGCACCCGCTACGGCCCGCCCTCGCTCCAGATCCGGTACGCGGACTCCTCCCGCGGCTTCGAGTGGGTGCCGACCGGCCACCGGGTCCTGGAACCGGCGGCCGGGGTGAGCGAGTTGGTGCTGGAGTTCCGCGACCGCCTCTACCCCCTCGACGTCGCGCTGCACTACACGGTCCGCGCCGACACGGACGTCATCGAACGCCGGACCGTGGTGCGCAACAACGGTGACGAGCACGTGGACCTGCTGCGCGCCGACTCGGCCGCCTGGACACTGCCGCCGCTGCGCGACTACCGGCTCAGCCATGTCACCGGCCAGTGGTCGGCCGAGAGCCAACTGCGGCGCGACACCCTGCCGTTCGGCGAGACCGTACTGACCAGCAGGCGCGGGATCACCAGCCATCACGCCAACCCGTGGGTGATGCTCGACGCGGGCGAGGCGACCGAGGAGCACGGCCGGGTCTGGAGCGCGGCCCTTGCCTGGAGCGGGAGTTGGCGCATCACGGCCCAGCGCACCCCCGACGGGCTGGCCGGCTTCACCGGGGGCGTGGGCCACGAGGGGACGACCGTTCCGCTGGCGCCTGGTGAGGAGTTCGCCACGCCGGTGTTCGCCGGGCTGTGCACGGACGGCGGGTTCGGGGCGGCGAGCCGTGCCTGGCACTCGTACACGACGACTCATGTGCTGCCCCGGGCGGGGGAGTTGGCGCCGGTGCTCTACAACTCGTGGGAGGCCACCGGCTTCGACGTCGACGAGGCGAGCCAGAAGGCACTGGCCGAGCGGGCCGCGATGCTCGGGGTGGAGCTGTATGTCGTCGACGACGGCTGGTTCGGGGCGCGGCGAAGCGACCGGGCGGGGCTGGGCGACTGGACGCCGACTCCGGAGCGCTTCCCCGAGGGGCTCGGGCCGCTGGCCGCCTCCGTGCACCGGCTCGGGATGCGGTTCGGGATCTGGGTCGAGCCGGAGATGGTCAATCCGGACAGCGCGCTGTACCGCGAGCACCCCGACTGGGTCCTGCACGTCCCCGGCCGGGCCCGTACCGAGATGCGCAACCAGCTCGTGCTGAACTTCGCGCGGGACGAGGTCGCGGACTGGGCGTACGGCTGGCTGACCCGGCTGGTCGGGGACCACGGAGTCGACTTCCTCAAGTGGGACATGAACCGCGCGTTCGGCGAGTCGGGCTGGCCGGGGCAGCGGGACGGCAACGACCGGCTGTGGACGCGGTACGTGGCGAATCTGTACGGCGTCATCGACCGGCTGCGCGCCGACCATCCCGGGCTGCGGGTGGAGACGTGCAGCGGCGGCGGTGGCCGGATCGACCTGGGCATCCTCTCCCGTACGGACCAGGCGTGGACGTCCGACAACACGGATGCCGTGGACCGGCTGGTGATCCAGCACGGTTTCGGGCAGGTGTATCCGGCGCGGGCCATGTCGGCGTGGGTGACCGACGTGCCCAATCAGCTCACGGCGCGTTCGGTGCCGCTGCGGTTCCGTTTCCACGCGGCGATGTGCGGGCTGCTCGGCATCGGCGGTGACCTCACGCGCTGGTCCGAAGAGGAGCTCGCGGAGGGTGCGGCACTGGTCGCCGAGTACAAGAAGGTGCGGCAGCTGGTGCAGCACGGTGAGCTGTACCGGCTGTCGGGGCCGCTCGGGGAGGAGCCGACGGTGGTGCAGTACGTGGGCGAGGGTGCGGCCGAGGCCCTGGTGCTGGGCTTCCGGTACGGCCCGCGGCACGGCCTCCCCCATGTCCCCGTGCGGTTGCGGGGCCTCACGCCGGGCGCCCGCTACCGGGACGCGCACACGGGTGCCGTCCACCATGCGAACGTGCTCAGCGAGTACGGGATGCGGCTCGATCTCGCGCCCGGCGACTGGTCCAGCACGGCCGTGCACCTGGTGCGCGTGCAGGAGTCGTAGCCGGCCCGTCCCCGGCCGGTGAATCCCGGCCGGGGAACTGCGGCGCCCCGACCGGGCGTTATAGGGTCAACGCCCCCATGGGGCACGAACGACGACCCCAGGGCAGGCGCGATGAGCGAGTTGGTCCCCGGGGGCAACACGCCCCTTCCGGGCGGCACCCTCACACTCCGGGTGCCGGGCCCCTTCGACGTGAGCGCGCTCGTCACGGACGACGGCGGCAAGGTCCGCGGCGACGCCGACTTCGTGTTCTACAACCAGCCGACGGCACCGGGAGCCCGGCTGCACGGAGACACGCTCACCATCGACCCCGTGGGCCTGCGCCCCGGCGCCACCCGCGTCACGGTGGTGGTCAGCGCCGCCGACCCCGGTTCGGCGCTGGGCCGGCTGCCCGCGCCCACACTCCATGTCTCCGGGTCCGGCGGACGCCTGCTCGCCCGGTTCACGCCGCCGCGCCCGCAGCGGGAGACGGTACTGCTGCTCGCGGAGCTGTACCGGCGGGGCGGCGGCTGGAAGGTGCGCGCACTGGGCCAGGGGTACGCGGACGGGCTGGCGGGCATCGCCCGGGACTTCGGGGTGGATGTCGCGGACGAGGACCCCGCGGACTCGGACCTGACAGGCCCTGGGGCGCAGTCCCCGGGACACTCCGGCTCGCCGTCCTCGACGCCGGTGCCGACGCCCGGCCCGGCGCCGGGGGCAGGCGCGCCCCTCCGCACACTGTCCCGCTGGTCCGATGCCGCCTCCCGGTTGTCGGGCGCGGCCTCCCGTCTGTCGGGGGCGGCTGCCCGCAGGTCCCGGTCGGCCGAGGCGGCGCCACCGGCCGGGGCCGCCGGTCCGGCACGCCCGGCCGCCCTTCCTGCCACCGGCTCGCGGCCCGGCACTGTGCCACCGGTCCCCCGCACCGCAACGTCAGCCGCTCTCGCCTCCGACGGCGGCTTCCTCGCCCTCGTCAACTCCGCCCGTGCCGCCGCCGGTTCCCCGCCCGTCTCCCTCGACGCGCGACTCGCCGCCGCCGCGCGGGCGCACGCCGCCGACATGGCCTCGGCCGGCCGCCTCGGCACGGAGAGCCGGGACGGCACCTCCGTCCACCAGCGCGTCACCGCCACCGGATACACCTATCTGACCGTCGGCGAGCAGCTGGTCTCCGGTCCGCGTACGCCCGAGGAGTTCGTCGACTACTGCCTGCGCACGGAACAGCCCCGGCGCACCCTGCACGACCCGGCATTCACCCACGTCGGCCTGGCGTCGGTCACCGGGTCCCGTACGGGTGACACGTACTGGACCGCTCTCTGGGCCCGGCCCCTCATGCCCGGCGACCTGGCGCGGACGGCCGCCGAGGTCACGGACCTCACCAACCGGGAGCGGTCCCGGGCGGGGCTGGCACCGCTGGCCGCGGATGCCCTGCTCACCCGTGCCGCGCAGGCACACAGCACGGACATGGTGGTCCGCGCGTTCTATTCGCACACCGGGCCCGACGGCAGCCAGCCCTGGGACCGGGCCGCTGCGGCGGGGTCGACGCGGCGCATGATCGGCGAGAACATCGCGTGCGGGCAGCGCTCCCCCGCCGAGGTCGTGGAGGGGTGGATGAACAGCCCCGGACACCGCGCCAACATCCTCAAACGGGAGTTCACCCACATCGGCATCGGCTTCGCGGGCGGCGGCAAGGCAGGCACGTACTGGACCCAGCTCTTCGGCGCCTGAGCCCCGTTACGGCTTGCGTGCCACGCCGCCCAGCGCGATCACGTCGCCGGTCGCGGCGGCCGCCCCGGGGTCGGGCCGCCAGTCGGTGATGGGGACGACACCGGGGTCCAGCAGTTCCAGGCCGTCGAAGAAGCCGGCGAGTTGCTGCGGGCTCCTCAGGTGGTAGGGGGCCGCCCCGCTCTCGTTGTAGATCCGGGTCGCCTCGGCGTTGGCCTTGTTGGTGTCCACGCTGTCGTTGAAGGCGAAGTAACTGCCGGACGGCAGGGCCCCCATCAGTGCGGCGACGATGGCCCGCGCCTCGTCGTAGTCGGCGATGTGCCCGCTGACCTGCATCAGCGTGAGCGCGACCGGCCGGGTGAGGTCCAGTGTCCGTGCCGCTTCCCGAAGGACGGTGTCGGGGTCGTGCAGGTCGGCGTCGATGTAGTCGGTCACGCCGCCGGGCGCGCTGGTGAGCAGGGCATGGGCGTGGGTCAGGACAAGAGGGTCGTCGTCCACGTAGACGACGCGGGCATCGGGGGCCACCCGCTGGGCGATCTCGTGGGTGTTGTCCGCCGTGGGCAGGCCGGTGCCGATGTCGAGGAACTGACGGATCCCCACCTCGCCGGCCAGATGGCGCACGGCGCGGCCGAGAAAGGCGCGGGAGTCACGGGCGAGGTCGGTGATGCCGGGGAAGATCTCGCGGAAGGCGTCGCCGGCCGCGTGGTCGACCGGGTAGTTGTCCCTGCCGCCGAGCCAGTAGTTCCAGATCCGGGCCGAGTGCGGCACCGTCGTGTCGATCTTCTCCGACGGTCCCGTGGCGGGGGCGGACGAGTCCTGCGTCACCGGGCAACCTCCTTGTGAGGAACCATAGTTGGCCCTGCCGTACAACGTAGCGTCACCGGCCTGACCGGCGCCGGATCACCGGCCGCAAGGGCGCCCTTTCGGCCTCCTTTCGTCAAGTGCATTGCCATTCGCGGCAGTTGGCTCCTACCTTCCGTGTCCTGTCCGCACACGGAAGGACTGACGGCTCATGCCTTTACGCATGCCCCGCCGCGCTCCCCACCCCCACCCGTCACGCCGGCCCCGCGCACTCGCCGCGGCCTTGCTCACGGCCCTCCTGGTCCTCCTCACCACACCCCCGGCATCCGCCGCACCCGCGACGGCCGGCGCCCGGTGGACCGGCACCTGGGCCACCGGGGTCTCGGCCGTGCCCGCCAGTGCGAACACCGTCCTCGAGGACCAGACCGTCCGGCAGATCGTGCACACGAGCATCGCCGGAAAGTCGGTCCGGGTCCGCCTGACGAACGAGTACGGCACCGTGCCCCTCGTCATCGGCGAGGCCCACGTGGCCCGTGCCGCCGAGGGCCCGACCGGCACGGAGACCGACCCGGCCACCGACCGTGTCCTGCGCTTCGGCGGCCGTACGGGTGTCACGCTCGCGCCCGGCGAGCAGCGCTGGAGCGACCCGGCCGCCCTGCACACGCCGGCCGCCACCGACCTCGTCGTCAGCCTCTATCTGCCGCAGCGCACCCGTGTGACGACCGTCCACTCCAGCGCCTTCCAGCACACGTACATCGCGCCGGGCAACGTCACGGGCAAGCCGTCCGTGGAGGCGACGGCGGCGCCGACGAGCTGGTTCTTCCTCTCCCGGGTGAGTGTCACCGGGACGGCCCGCGCCTCGTCGGTCGTGACCTTCGGCGACTCGATCACCGACGGCGCCATCACGGAGGTGGACGCCAACCACCGCTGGCCGGACCTGCTGGCCGAACGGCTGCGCGAGGCACCGGACACAGCACGCGTCGGCGTGCTCAACACCGGCATCGGCGGCAACCGCCTGCTGCGCGACCCGAACCCGCCCGCGGGCAACCCGGCGGAGGCGTACGCGGCCTACTTCGGCGAGGCCGGCCTCAAGCGCTTCGACCGCGATGTCACCTCCCAGCCCGGGGCGCGTTACGCGATCGTCCTGCTCGGCATCAACGACATCGGCCATCCCGGCAACATCGCCCCGGCCGCCGAGGAGGTCACCGCCGCCGACCTCATCGCGGGGCACCGCCAGCTCATCCGGCGCGCCCATGCTCAAGGGCTGAAGATCTTCGGTGCGACGCTCCTCCCGTTCGAGGGCGACACCCTCAACTTCTACTCCCCCGCCCGGGAGTCGGTCCGCCAGGCCCTCAACCACTGGATCCGCACCAGCGGTTCGTACGACGGCGTCATCGACTTCGACGCTGCCGTGCGCGACCCCGCCCACCCCGGCCGGATCCTGGCCGCGTACGACAGCGGTGACCATCTGCACCCGAACGACGCGGGCATGGCCGCCATGGCCCGGGCCGTCCCGCTGGGTCTCTTCCGCTGAGGCGGCGCCGTTCCGCGCGTACTCCTGGCGGAACGGCGACCTCCGGGACACGATGCCCGCATGAAGGGTGACCTGTTTTCCAGCGAGTACATGGTCCAGCCGGCCACAGCGCCGGGCATGACCATCGAGAACTCCAAGTCCATCCGGTACACGGTCAACGGCGAGATGTTCGCCCGGCAGGGGGCGATGATCGCCTACCGGGGCAGTCTCCAGTTCGAACGCAAGGGCCAGGGCGGCGTCGGCGGCATGCTGAAACGTGCGGTCACGGGTGAGGGACTGCCCCTGATGGCGGTGCGTGGGCAGGGCGAGGCCTGGTTCGCGCACGAGGCGCAGAACTGCTTCATCGTCGAGATCGACCCGGGTGACGTCTTCACCGTCAACGGCCGCAACGTGCTGTGCTTCGACGCGTCGCTGACGTACGAGATCAAGACCGTGAAGGGGGCCGGGATCAGCGGCGGGGGCCTGTTCAACAGCGTGTTCACCGGGCAGGGGCGGCTGGGGCTGGTGTGCGAGGGCAATCCGCTGGTGATCCCGGTGTCGCCGCAGTATCCGGTGTACGTCGACACGGACGCGGTCGTCGGCTGGAGCGCCGGCCTCCAGACCTCGCTCCACCGTTCGCAGTCCATCGGCTCGATGATCCGCGGCGGCTCCGGCGAGGCCGTCCAACTGATGCTGCAGGGAGAGGGGTTCGTCGTCGTGCGGCCCAGCGAGGCGACTCCGCAGAAGGCCCAGCAGCACTGACGTCGCCGAAACCGGCGCCCCGGGACGTGATCCACGTCGCACAGGCAACCTCGCCGCCATCACCGTCGTCTTGATCGACGACAACACAGTGCCGCCCCGGCCTGATGGGCCGGGGCGAACTTTCGGCGTGCTATACACACTGTGTATACGCCGAGCGTATACCGAAAGGGTCATATGTACGGCAAGGCATTCGCCCCGGAGTACCAGGGCGCTCTCACGGCCCTCTCCGTGAACTCCTCCCTGGTCGACGTACTCGCCGCGGGCACCGAGCAGTTGGCGGCCGCCGAGCGGACCGGACGGCGCGCCGAGGCCGCCCGCTCCGGACTCGCCGTCGCGGAGGCGCACCGGCGGCTGGGGCAGGTGGGCGACGCCGACCGGGCCTGGAAGGCGAGTTACCGCGCGGCCCGGGCGGCCGGGGACACGGCGGCGATGGCGTGGGCGCTGTGGAGCGGCGGCACGCTGGCCCGCCAGCGCGGGGCGTTCGCACTGGCCCGGCGGTTGCTGGGGCTCGCGGCCGAACTCGGCGAGCGCGGCGGCGACATCGTGGTCCGCGGCTACTCGCTCGCGGGGCTGGCCGAGACCGGTCGTATCCAGGGCGACTACGAGGCGGTCGGCCGACTGCACGAGCAGCTGCTCGCCGAGGCGCGCAGGCGCGGTGAGGCGCGGCACACGGTGTGGGCGCTGGAGGGCATCGCGCAGATGCACCGCAACACCGGCTCGTACGACACCGCGTACGCCATGTTCGAGGAGGCGGCGGACATAGCCGCGCGGGCCGACGACCGCCGGGGCCACGCGTGGGCGTTGCGCGGGCTCGCCGACATCGTGTCCGTGCGCGACGGGGACACGGAACGCGCCCTGACTCTCCTCTCGGAGGCGGAGGAGAGCTGCACGGCGATGAATCTGTCGAGCGCGCTGGCCTACAACCACAAGATGCGCGGCAACGTCCTTTACCGCGCCGGGCGTTACGCCGAGGCCCGCGGCCTGTACACGCAGGCCCTCGCGGAGTTCCGCGCCATGAGCGAGCCCCGCGGCGAGGCGCTGTCCCGCCTCGGCCTGGCCAAGTCCCTCGCCCGGCTGGGCCACGATCGCGCCGAGACCGCCGCCGAACTGGCCGACCTGGCCCGCGAACTGGAGCGCATCGGCCTGCGGCACGCCCGCGCGATGGTGGCGCGGGCGCAGACCGAACTCGGCCTCGACGCCGACACGGAGGCCGTACGGTGACACCGCCGACCTCCGCAGCACCGACAGCGCCATCCGTGCCTCAACTACTCGACCGCTGCCGGGATGTGGTGCGTCCCGCGCTCACCGAGGCCGTCGGGCGGCTGCATCCCTGGCTGGGGGAGATGGCCGCGTACTCCTTCGGCTGGTGCGAGGTGGGCGGCGCGCCCGTCGTCGCGTCCGGCGGGAAGGGCGTGCGGCAGGCGTTGGCCGTGCTCGGTGCGGAGGCGGCCGGGGCGCCCGGGCGGTCCGGGGTCGCGGCGGCGGTCGCGGTGGAGCTGGTGCACACCTTCTCGCTGCTGCACGACGACATCATGGACGGCGACCCGACGCGGCGGCGCCGCGCCACCGTGTGGAAGGTCTACGGCACCGGTCCGGCCGTGCTCGCGGGCGACGCGCTGTTCGCGCTGGCCGTGGAGACGCTCGTCCAGGCGCCGGGCGGCCCGGCGGGGGTGCGGCTGCTGTCGGCGGCGCTGGCGGACGTGGTGTCCGGGCAGGCCGACGACCTGCTGTTCGCCACCCGCCCGTGGACCGGGCCCGAGCGGGTACGGCCCGAGGAGTACCGGACGATGGCCGAACGCAAGACGGGAGCGCTGCTCGGCTGCGCGCTCTCACTGGGCGCCGCGCTCGGCGGCGCGCCGCCTGCGACGGTGGCCGCGCTGGAACGCGTGGGCCGGCATGCCGGGACCGCCTTCCAGATGGTCGACGACGTCCTGGGCATCTGGGGCGACCCGGCCGTCACGGGCAAGCCCGTCCACGGCGATCTGCGTGAGCGCAAGAAGACGTACCCGGTGCTGGCCGCGCTCGACGCGCCGGTCCCGGCCGCCCGGCGGCTCGCCGCACTGCTGGAGTCCGCCGGGGCGCCGGACGAGGCGTCTACGCGACGGGCGGCCGCGCTCGTCGAGGAGGCGGGCGGCCGTACGGCGGCCCTCGCGGAGGCCCGTCGGCATCTCGCTGCGGTCGAACGCGGCCTGGACGCCGTGCCGTTGGCGGGGCCGGGGGGCGGCGAGCTGCGGGCGCTGCTGGGCTTCCTGGTACGCCGCGATCTGTGAGACGGACGGCGGCACTGTGGAGGAGATCACGTGCGGAGATCGTGTACAGGCCGACACCTCAGGTCCAGTGAATTCACCCAATTCTTCGCACACCCGCTCGGCGCAGATGAATAAAAGGAGAATCAGGCCGTTGAGTTGCGGAATAATTGAACACACCCGGTCACACCCGTCGTACCACTGGGAAAGGTGAGAGCCAGGGGTTCAGCGAGGGATGGCCATGGTCAAGGCGCACGTCTCCACACACGAGTTGGTGGCCGGTAGGTACCGACTCCTCGATGTCGTCCATCGCGAAACGAACCGGGTCTCCTGGTACGGCGAGGACACGTCATCAGAGCGCCCGGTCGTTCTCACCCAGATACAGCTCCCGCCCGATCCCCGGGAGCAGACCGCGCGCCGGACCATCGCCCGTGTGCTGCGCGCGTCCGAGATCCTCGGACTGGTCCGGCCCGGCCAGGTGGCCTCCGTGATCGACGTCGTCGAGGAGTTCGGCACGCTGTGGACGGTCACCGAGTGGATCGACGGCACACCCCTGGGCGAACTCCTCGAACGGCAGGGCACGTTCAACTACGTGCGGGCGGCACACATCGCCCTCGAAGTACTCGACGTGCTCGATGCCGCGCACCGCGAGGGCATCGTGCACGCCGAACTCAGCCCCGGCCAGGTGTTCGTGCCGGACCAGGGCCCGGTCGTGGTGACCGGCTTCGGTCTGGCGGGAGCCACGTCCTTGTCCCGGGTCGGCGCGCCCTCGTACGCCTCACCGGAACAGGCCCACGGGGCACGCGCCGAGCCGTCGGACGACCTGTGGGCGCTCGGCGCGCTCCTCTACGCGATGGCCGAGGGACGGCCGCCGTTCCGTGACCGGGGGCGGCCCGACGCCACACTCCGGGCGGTCGACCGGCTGCCGCTGCGCAGTCCGGTGCGCGCCGGTCCCCTCGCCCAGGCCATCACGGGCCTGCTGCGCAAGAACGCCCGGGAGCGGCTGACCTCTCCGGTGGTGCGGGACGCCCTGGTCCGCGTCATCAGGGAGGACCCCGACGCCTCGCAAGGCCCGATGCCCGCCACCGGGCTGCGCGGCGCCTGCGCCGTCGCCGCCCGGCGCGCCGGCCGGTCCTGGAACAGACGCGCCACCGGCAAGCTCGCCATCGCCGGTACGGCACTGGTGGCCGTCACGGTCACCGTCGCCGTCCTCGCCACGACGGACAGCCTGCCCGGCCTCGACGCCTCGGCCTCCGGCGCGGACACCGCACCGTCGGCCCCCGCGCCACTCCCGCCCGCCCCCTCCGCCGGCGGGGGTTCCGTCATCCCCGGCCAGACTCCCGGGCCGAGCGCCTCCCCCTCGGTACCGGCGTCACCGGCACCCTCGGCGCCACCGTCCGCTGCCCCCACACCCACGCCCACGCCGACCCCTTCGGGCCCCGGCACCGACGCCGACGCGCTGCCCGCCGGGTTCCGGGTCTACAACGCCCCCGAAGGGTTCTCCGTCGCCCTCCCCCAGGGCTGGGAGCGGCTGGGTGAGGACGTCTCCCCGGGCAACGTCGCCTATCGCATCGTGTTCGGCGCCGGCAACGACCCGCGCACGCTGACCGTCACCTACAGCGAGCGTCTCCGCGCGGACCCCGTCGCCGTGTGGAGGTACGACGTCGAGCCCGGTCTGGTCCAGGCGGGCATCGGCTTCCAGCGGATCGGTGAGATCCGGGCGACGACCTACCGTGGCCTGAGCGCGGCCGACATGGAGTGGCTGTCCGACTTCGAGGGCACCCGGATCCGTACGCTCGGCCGGGGTTTCCTCACCGGCGAGAACACGGGCTACTCCTTGCGCTGGACGACGCCCGCCGCCGACTGGAACGACAACGCCAACCAGCAGGCGCTGGCCACCTTCCTGCGGACCTTCAGAGAATGAGCCTCGTACAACTGTGCGCGGGTACACGTGTCCACCACTGGGCGTGCAGCCTCGGTGACCGGTCGGGCACCAGGCCGCGCGCCAGGCCGGGCCCGGTCTGTCAAAGCAGCGTCAAAGCGCGCATATAGGCTGCCTGTCTGCACCTTCGCAGTCCGTCCAGCCACGCCCGGGAGAGTCACCTGTGACCGTAGCGATCGCCCCGTCCGAAACGTCTGGGACCCCTGAGTCCTCCGAGACAGAGGAGACGACCGAGGTGTCCGAAGTGCCGGAGATCTCCGAGGAGTTCGACGGGTCAGAGTGGTCCGAGCCGTCCTCCGAGCCTGGCGAGCCCGCCGCCGACTCCCTCGACGCCTCCCTCGACGTGTCCCCGCTCGTGGCGCGCGACGCGCAGGAGTTCGGGGCCTACGCGCGGACCGGGGGCTGGGCCTTCGGACTGAAGGTGGCGCGCAGCGTGCGGCCCGGCGGGCAGTCGGCCGGTGAGACGCCGAAGGTCTCCGCGAAGGAGTTCGCCGGGCTCGCCGACTGCTCGCCCGAGCGGGTCATGCGCTACTACAAGGCATGGGACAAGGCCGCCGACGACGGTGTCGTCCCGCACTTCGAGGCGCTGGCCCCCGGCGAGGAGGTCGAGCTTCCCGGCGCCGACCTGTGGCTCACGTACTACAGCTCCCGCTCGAGCGCCGGCTCGGAACGCGGCACCGCCATCACGGAGGCCGCCGAGGCCGAGGGCATCCGGCCGACCAAGGCGCTGGAGGTCGCGGAGAACCCCACCGCGCTGCGGGCCGCGATCATGGCCGACCCCTCGACGGCCCGGGCCGCCCGGCACGCGCTGCTCGACCGGATCAAGGAAGACCCGGATCTCCAGGCCGAGCTGGCGCGTGACATCGTCCGGACCGACGACCTGAAGAAGGCCGTCGCGACCGAGTCCCGGTCGGCCGACCGCGTCGGATACGTCCGCCAGATCGCCGAGTCCGGCCAGGTCAAGACACCGGCCGGGCAGACCATCGACGCGCCCGTCGACCTGCGCCAGGAGGCCGAGCGGCACCTGTCCCTCCTCGACGAGCTCGACGACGACGAGGACACCGGCGAGTGGGCCAGCGAGGCCTACGACACCCTCAAGAACCTCGTCGTCGAGGCGGTCGAGGCCGACCCCGAACTGCGCGTGCAGGAACGGCGGACCAAGTTCTACAGCAGCCTGACGAAGGCGACGAAGGCGTTCGAGGAGCTGACCTTCGACGACGTCCAGGAGTTCGCCGAGGACGACATGGTCCAGCAGCTGGAGGAGCTCCAGGAGGCCATCGCCTCGTGCATCTCGGCGCTGCGTGGGTCGCGCACCTCACCCGCGTAGCGCTCTGAGGAGCGCCCCGCAGCCGGGGCGCTCCTCAGTCCGTGTGACGGTGCCGCGTCCACAGCGGCACCCCGAACCAGCAGGCCAGGTACCAGAGGACGATCCCCCCGACCAGCCAGGGCACGTAGCCGTCGTGGGTGGCCACTCGGAGGATCAGCAGCAGTGCGGCGGTCATCGTGGCCAGCAGCAGCACCAGGCCCGCGAACGTGAGCCGGGAGGCCCAGCGCACGGCCTGGGGTTTCACCCGCCGGCCGGAGACGATCCGGTGCAGGGAGACCGGGCCGATCAGGGCACCGGTCGCGGCGGCGCCCAGCACGACAGTGACGATGTAGATCGTCTGCTCCGTGTCGTCCAGCTGCGGATACCGCGGGGTGAAGACGACGGTCAGCAGGAAGCCGAACAGGATCTGCACGCCCGTCTGGGCCACCCGCACCTCCTGGATGAGCTCGCCCCACATACGGTCGGCCCGCTCCTCCTCGGTCTCCGAGCGTCCTCGTTCGCGCCCGCCGACCTCACCGTCCGTGTCCGCCATGATTCCTCCCGGCCAGTCGTCCTCACATCCTGTCCGCTTCCGGGTTCCCCGTCCTGGCGGAACCGATCAGGCCGGGACCGGACAGGTTTGAGCAGTCGGCGGAACGGCTACCCGGTGGATCACCACGGTGGAGGAGGTCCTGTCATGTCCGGTACGCAGCTCACCCTCACGCTCAGCGGCGGCAGCGCCGCCGACGCGCAGACGGTCGTGCGGGCCCTGGAGTCGGCGTTCGGTCCTGCGGACGAGTTCCCGGGGGACGAGGACGGGCGCTCCACGGTGCACACGGCCGAGTTCACCGTCGGCGCGGAGACACACGCGCCAGGTCATCCGAGGAGGGAGCCGCTGTCGGCGCCCGTGATGGTCACCGTGCAGGGCACGCCCGCGGCTGTGCGCTGCGCGGGCGACACCCTGACCGGTACGTTCACCGCCCACGACCGGGGCAGTGTCTCCGGCGACCAGGAACAGGAACGGCAGCTGCTCCTGGAGCCGTGACGTGCGTATGTACGCCGGTGCCCGCTACCAGCGGTTCTCCACCTGGTCCTTGATCCGGCGGTCGTAGAGGTCCTGGATCGCGGTGAGCGTCTCCTGCGGCAGCGGCGGCAGGGCGGCGGTCGCCGCGTTGGCGAGGGCCTGCTCGGCCGAGCGGGCGCCCGGGATGACCGTCGTCACACCCGGCTGCTGGACGATCCAGCGCAGGGCCAGCTGGGCCGGGGTGTATCCCTCCGAGGCCAGCGCGGAGAACTCGGCCGCCGCCTCGACGCCGGTCGCGTAGTCGACGCCGGAGAAGGTCTCGCCCTGGTCGAAGGACTCGCCGTGGCGGTTGTAGGTGCGGTGGTCGTTCGCGGGGAACACCGTGTCCTTGGTGTACTTGCCGGACAGCAGGCCCGAGGCGAGCGGGACCCGGGCGATGATGCCGACGCCCGCCTTCTCTGCGGCCGGGAGCACCTCGGCGAGGGGCTTCATGCGGAACGCGTTGAGGATGATCTGCACGCTGGTCACGTTCGGGCGGGCGATCGCAGTGAGCGCCTCCTCGCAGGTCTCCACGCTGACGCCGTACCGCGCGATGCGCCCCTCGTCGACCAGGGTGTCCAGGGCGTCGAAGACCTCGTCGGAGGAGTAGACCGGGGTCGGCGGGCAGTGCAGCTGCACCAGCTCGATGCGGTCGACGCCGAGGTTGCGCCGCGAACGGTCGTTCCAGGCGCGGAAGTTGTCCAGAACGTAGTTCTCCGGGATCTGGTCGAGCCGGCGGCCCATCTTGGTCGCGACCAGCACATCCAGCTCGGGCCTGCCGCGCAGGAAGGTGGCGATGGTCTGTTCGCTGCGCCCGTCGCCGTACACGTCGGCGGTGTCGAAGAAGGTCACTCCCGACTCGACCGCCGCGTCCAGCACCGCGAGGGCGTCCTTGTCGTCCACGTCGCCCCAGTCGGCGCCCAACTGCCACGTTCCGAGGCCGATGACCGACATCCGCTGACCCGACCTACCGATTACACGCTCGTCCATGGCGTCAGTCTGTCATCCGTCCGCAGGTCGGGGCAGTCGGGGCCGGTCCGGACCCCGCCAAACCCGCAGACCTCCACTTCACCCTCACGAGTGAATTGATGAATAGGCGACTGTTCGGGACCAGTCACCCTCTAGCGTGACCGGGTGACTGATCACCTGACGCGATCCGACGGCTCCGACACTCCCGAGGACGACGGCACCGCATGGACGCGCCGGGGTTTCCTCCTCGGCGCGGCCGCCCTCACCCTCGTGGCGATCGCGGCGGACCCGGCCGTCGCCGCGGCGGAACTCCCGGACTTCCCGGCGGACGTCACCCCCTACCGCTCCGGATACCGCAACTGGGTCGGCGAGATCACCGCCGACGGACTGTGGGCGTGCGCGCCGGCTGATTCCGGTCAGGTGGTCGCCGTCGTCAACTGGGCCTGGCTGCACGGCTGGACGGTCCGCGCCCGGGGCTCCGCACACGGCTGGTCGCCGCTGACGATCACCGACGGTACGGAGTCCGGCGCGCCCGTGCTGATCGTCGACACCGCTCCTCATCTCACCGGCCTGGCCCTGGAGTCCGCCGGCCCGGCCGCCGTGCGCGCCGGCACCGGGGTCACCCTGGAGGCACTGCTCACCTACCTTGAGCAGCGCGGACTCGGGGTCACCGCCGCGCCCGCGCCCGGAGACCTCACGCTGGGCGGCGCACTGGCCGTCGACGCCCACGGCACGGCCGTACCGGCCGACGGCGAGACCCGGCTGCCCGGCCACACGTACGGCTCGCTCAGCAACCTCGTGCTGTCGTTGACGGCGGTCGTGTGGGACGAGGACTCCGGCGCCTATGTCCTGCGGACGTTCGAGCGCGACGAGGCGGACTGCGCGGCGCTCCTCACCCACCTCGGCCGTTCCCTGGTCACCGAGGTCGTGCTGCGGGTGGGGGCGAACACGAACCTGCGCTGCGTCAGCCGTACGGACATTCCGGCGGCCGAGCTGTTCGCGGCGCCCGGCAGCGGTTCCGGCGGGCGTACCTTCGCGAGCTATCTGGACGAGGCCGGGCGGGTCGAGGCGATCTGGTTCGCCTTCACCGAGTTCCCGTGGCTGAAGGTGTGGAGCGTCGCGCCCACCAGACCGCTGACCTCGCGGCGCGTGTCGTCGCCGTACAACTACCCCTTCTCCGACAACGTCCCGACCCTGGTGGCCGACCTCGCCGGGCGGATCCTGTCCGACGGGGCCTGGTATCTCGCGCCGGTGCTCGGCAACGCCCAGCTGGACGCCGCCGCGCTCGGGCTCGTGGCGACGCTGTCCGCGGACATCTGGGGGCCGTCGAAGAACACGCTGCTGTACGTGAAGCCCACCACCCTCCGGGTCACCGCGAACGGCTACGCGGTACTGACCGGCCGGGACCAGGTGCAGCGCGTCGTCGCCGAGTTCACCGAGTTCTACCGGGAACGCCTCGCCGCGTACGCCACCCTGGGCCGCTTCCCGGTCAACGGCACGGTCGAGATCCGTGTCACCGGCCTCGACCGCCCGGGCGACTCCGACTCGGACGGTGCCCACGCTCCGCTGCTGTCCGCGCTGCGGCCGGTCGACGGGCACCCCGAGTGGGACGCCGCCGTCTGGCTGGACGTGCTGACGCTGCCCGGGACGCCGTACGCGGAGGCCTTCTTCCGGGAGCTCGAACAGTTCCTGCTCGGTACGTACGACGGCGGGCACGCGCTGACCAGGGTCGAGTGGTCCAAGGGCTGGGGGTACACGGACGAAGCCGGCTGGGCCGACGAGGAGGTCATCGGGACGGCGGTACCGGCCTCCTTCGGGGACGCCGTGTGGCAGCAGGCCGTCGGGACCCTGGACCGGCTCGACCCGCACCGCGTGTTCGGGAACACGTTCCTCGACCGCCTGCTCCGCTGACGCCCCGTCAAGGAGTCAGCAGGGCCTGCACGTTGGGCGCGTACCGGTCGACGATGTCGTCGATCGTCGCCTCGCGCAGGTGCGTTCCGCGGGCGATGCCGTACATGACGCCCAGGCCCAGCAGGGTGGCGACGGCCAACTCGGCGCGCAGGCCCGGGTCGGCACCGGGGAGCCGGCCGGCGAGGCGCTCGCTCACCTGGGTGCGGAAGTTGGCGCGCATGACGTCGCCCCGGTCGCCCTGGAAGGGGGCGAAGACGATCCGCAGGACGGGGTCGGCGCCCCGCTCGGTCTGGCCGGTCAGGAGATGCCGGACCATGTGGCGGCCCAGGCCGTCCAGGGGCGCGGCCAGCAGGGCGTCGGCGTCCTCTTCGAAGGACATGACGCGGGCGAAGAGGGCGTCCTTGTTGCCGAAGTACTTCAGGATCAACGGCGGGCTGACACCGGCCCGTTCGGCGACCGCCTTCAGCGTGAGGTCCGCCTGGGCGTGGCGCGCCAGCAGATGTCGGGCGGCGAGCAGGATGGCGGCCTTCGTCTGCTCCGCGTCCCTGCGCGGGCCCGTGGCCGGGGTCGGTCCGGTGGTGGTCGTGGGTGGCGTGCGCACGGCACTCATGCTCCCTCCAACGCCCCGTCCGGCGCGCCCCGGGTACGGCCACGGGCTCGCCGGGTGCCGCCGGTGACGGGGTCGCCGGGGATGGTCAGGGCTGCCGTGCAGGCCAGCAGGGCGACGACGCCCGCCATCCCGAAGGCCAGCAGATAGCCGTGCAGGGTGGGCACCGGGGCCCCGCCGACCAGGCTGGTGTGGCGTACGAGGACGGCGGCGACGGCGGCGCTGCACAGGGCCTGGCCGATCGTGCGCATCAGGACGTTGACGCCGTTGGCGGAGGCGGTCTGGCCGGGCGGTACGGCCCGCAGGATCAGCATGGGCAGCGCCGAGTAGGCGAACGTGGTGCCCATGCCGACGACCGCGGCACCCACGATGATCATCCACAGGTCGCGGCTGTCCGCGATGCGCACCACATAGCCGAGCGCGATGCCCGCGGTGCCGATGGCCAGCGTGACCCGCGGCCCGCGCGCCGCCGAGACGCGGGCCGAGATCGGCGAGAACACCAGCATGACGATGCCTCCGGGCAGCAGGACGAGGCCGGTCTCGACGATGGACAGCCCGAGCCCGTACCCGGTGGCCTCGGGCGCCTGCACCAACTGCGCCGTCACCAGGGAGTTGGCGTAGAAGGCGAACCCGGTCAGCAGGGCGGCGACATGGGACAGCCCGACGCGGGGACGCACCGCCAACCGCAGGTCCACCAGGGGCTGTCGGGAGCTCAACTGCTGCCAGGACCACAATCCCAGTACCCCGACGGCGCCGAGGAACAGCCCCACGATGCGCGCGCTGCCCCACCCCCATTCCCCGCCCTCGACGACCCCGAGCAGCAGACACACCAGCCCGACGGCGAGCCCCAGCGCGCCCACGACGTCGAAGCGCCCCGGCTCCCGTACGGGCGACTCACGCACCGCCCACGCGACCGCCGTCACGCCGACGGCACCGAGACCGGCGGTCGCCCAGAACATGACGTGCCAGTCCGCGTACTGGACGATCAGCGCGGCGAGCGGCAGCCCCAGGGCGGCGCCGATACCGACGGTGGCGCTCATCAGCGCGACCGCGCCGCCCGTGCGCTCCGGCGGCAGTTCGTCGCGCAGGATGCTGATCGACAGGGGGATGACGGCGGACGCGGCGCCCTGGAGCGCACGGGCCGTGATGAGCACGCGGATGTCGGAGGACAGGGCGCACATGACCGAGCCGACGACCATCAGCCCGAGGGCCGCGACCAGGACCCGCCGCTTGCCGTACATGTCGCCGGCGCGGCCGAGGACCGGGGTGAGAACGGCGCCCGCCAGCAGGGTGGCGGTCACCATCCAGGAGACCGCGCCGGGTGAGGCGCCGGTCAGCCGGGGCAGGTCGGGGAGCAGCGGAATGACCACGGTCTGCATGATCGCCATGAGCATCCCGGCGAACGCCAGCACCGGAACGGTCATCCGGGCACGCAGGGGCCGCGGGGCGGGTATCGGGACGGGCTGGTCCATCGGCACTCCAGCGGCTGGCTGCTCGGCGCGACAAAAAAGGTGGGTGAATGGCGATTCACCCTAGCGGTGAATCGCCATTCACCCAATAACAGCCGCTGTCACCCGGCTACTTGCCGGAGACCTCGGCCCCTTCCCGGGTACGGGAGGCCAGCACCCGTGTCTGCGCGGTCCGCGCGAGCTTCGGCCCCAGCCACCGCTTGAACCGGCGCAGTACTTCGAGCCGCCCCGCCACCCGGTCGATGCCGTAGTACAACTGGGGCGGCACATAGGGCAGCAGGGGCGAGTGGCGCTGGCCGAGCAGGGCGAACATCCGGGCCGGGGGCAGCCGGATGTAGCGCGGCAGGTTCTCGTACCACTGGGCGCTGTAGCGGGCCGCGCTCTGAATGGAGAGCAGTTCGGACTTTCGCTGCTCCTCGTAGGCGGCGAGGGCCTGCGGGAGTTGTGCGAGATCGGAATGCTCGCGCAGGGCGTCGGCCAGGGCCATGGCGTCCTCCAGGGCGAGGGTGGTGCCGGCGCCGATGGAGTAGTGCGTGGTGTGGGCGGCGTCGCCGAGCAGGACGAGGTTGCCGTGGTGCCAGGTGCGGTTGGTGAGGGTGCGGAAGTTGAGCCACTGGGCGGCACCGTCGGTGGACGAGCGGCCGATCAGGGGGTGGCCGTCCAGCAGGTCGGCGAAGAGTTTCTCCAGGAGGGCCAGGCCGTCGGCCTCGCTCGCCCGGTCGAGGCCGAGCCCGCTCCAGGTCTCGGGGGCGCACTCGACGACACAGGTGCTGTGTTCCTGGCTGTAGCCGTAGCCGTAGCACCAGATCCAGCCGTGGTCGGTCTCGACGAAACCGAAGGTGAAGGCGGTGAAGACCTTGGTGGTGCCGAGCCAGACGTACTGGTTGCGCCCGGCCCTGATGCCGGCGCCGAAGTGTTCGGTGTGCTGTTCGCGCAGCGCGCTGTTGACGCCGTCGGCGGCCACGACGAGGTCGGCGTCGGGCAGCGCGTCGGCGCTGGTGATCCCGTGCTCGAACTCCAGCCGTACGCCCAGTTGCCGGGCCCGGTCGGCGAGGATGTCGAGGAGCTTGTGGCGGCCGATGCCGAAGCCCTCGTCTCCCGGGTGTCTGGTGGAACTGTCGCCCACGTGGGCGACCCCGTGGTTCCAGGTCACCGAGGCGTCGCCGATGGCCCGCGCGGACTCGGGGTCGTGCTCGTGGAGCTTGTCGAGCAGTTCGCGCCAGTAGGTGACGCCCCAGCCGTAGGTCGAGCCCGCAGGATCGCGCTCGTACACGGTGATGTCGTGGGACGGGTCCTGCCGCTTCATCAGGATCGAGAGATACAGGCCGGCGGGCCCGCCTCCGACACAGGCGACCTTCACGCACACCCCTAGCGATTACAGAAGGTGGTCAGTTAGCGTCGGAGGGTAGCAGGATGTGGGGTCGCCAAACGGCCTTCACTGGGTGAAGGCCGTTGACGTCGCGGTCTCAGGCTTCGGCGGTACGGCACTCCGGGTGGCCCCAGCCCTGGGGGTTCTTGGCGATGGTCTCGCCGGCCGCGTAGGCGCGTCCGCACAGGCAGCGGCCGGCGAACTTGGCCTTGAGGGTGCGGTTGGAGGTGCCGCCCCCTGCCCGGGACGCCTTCTTCGCGGCGGGGCGTGGGGTGTCGGGTGAGGCCGGGGGCTGCGGGGAGCCGAGGTCGCTGCCGGCGGGCTGCTGGACGATCGCGGCCTGGCTGGCGGCGCGGTCGGCGAAGTCGTTGAGCTTGTCGCCGTCGACCTGGTGGGCGGGCACGTAGCGGAACTCGACCGAGCGGCCGTCGAGGAGTTCGTCGATACGGACGACGAGTTCCTGGTTGGCGACCGGCTTGCCCGCGGACGTCTTCCAGCCCTTGCGCTTCCAGCCGGGCAGCCAGGTGGTGACGGCCTTCATCGCGTACTGGGAGTCCATCCGGATCTCCAGCGGCACGTCCGGCGCGACGGCCGTCAACAGGCGTTCCAGCGCGGTGAGTTCGGCGACGTTGTTGGTGGCTCTGCCGAGCGGGCCGGCCTCCCACCGGGTGGGGGTCTCCGAGCCGTCGGCCACCACCCAGGCCCAGCCCGCCGGTCCCGGATTTCCCTTCGAAGCCCCGTCGCACGCGGCCACCACACGTTCACGCATGCACTCGATCATGCCATGTGCGGGCGGGGCTCCCGCCCGCGTCGGCTGCCTCCGTCAGTCCACGTCGGTCGACGTGGGCATCTCGCCGGACGTCGTCGTGACGTCGATGACGGAGAAGTTGGCGCCCTGCGGGTCGCTCAGCGCGGCGAACCGGCCGAACGGGCTGTCCATGGGCCCGAAGCGCAGCACACCGCCGAGCTTGGTGGCCGTGGCGACGGCGTCGTCGCAGCTGCCGACGTTGAAGAAGATGTTGATGTACGGCGGCACCTCGGGCGGGAAGTCGTCCGTCATCCGCATCCGGCCGAGGACGGTGTCCTCGCCCAGGTTGAACATGCGGAAGTCCATGGCGTGGTCCTGCATCTGCTTCGCCGAGTACCCGAAGACGGCGGGGAGGAAGGTGTCCGTCTTTTCGGGCTCACGCGTGAAGACCTCGGCCCAGCAGTAGGCGCCGGCCTGTTCCGGTCCCGCCTCGAAGCCCTCGTGGGTGCCTGCCTGCCAGACGCCGAAGACGACGCCGCCGGGGTCGCGGGCGAGGCACATGGTGCCGAACTCGCCCACCTGCATCGGCTCCATCAGCAACTCGCCGCCGTTGTCACGGATCCTGGTGGCGGTGGCGGCGGCGTCCGGCGAGGCGAGATACAGGCACCAGGCCGACTGCCCTTCCTGCCCGGGCATCGGCGGGACGACGGCGGCGACCGCCTTGCCGTCGGCGTACGCCTGCGTGTAGTTGCCGTACTCCGTCGACGACTCGCCGAACGTCCAGCCCAGCACTTCGCCGTAGAAGGTCTTGGCTCCCTCGACGTCGCTGAACATCGCGTCGGCCCAACAGGGGGTTCCCTCAGGTTGCACGGCCATGATCGCGGCCTCTCCGGTTTCGTCGGGTGGTCCGGATTCTCACGCTAGTCAGGCTTCGTCCCGGACGCGCGCCGAGCGGCCCGGGCTGGTCAACGATCTGTCCTCGTCGTCCGGTGCGTTCCCGGAGTGGCCGGAGCGGTAGGGCGCGGCAGTAACACACCCCTGCGGTCTGATAATTTCATCGGCGCCTGTCTCTATGGCCCCTCCCCTACCTCCAGGTGTCCCGATGTCCGCTGCACGGGTGCGTCGCCTCACGACGTGGCATGCCCGCGGCGGCCTCCCGCATCTGCTGGGTGTCCTGGTCCTCGTTTTCGCGACGTTCGCGTTCTCCTGCGCCGGCGCCCTGCCCTCGTCGGACGCCGGGCCGTCGCCGTCGGTGTCGTCGCACATCGTGCACGCCGCCGACCGGGACCCCTGCCAGGAGGGTCCGCACCACGGCTGTCACACCCCCGGCCACCACGGCGTCCTCAGCCACGCGCCCTTCGTCGGCGCGGACCGGGCCGCCGCGCTGGACCAGCCGGGCACCGCCCCCGCCCGGCTGCCGCTCGGCCCGTCGCGGATCCCGGGCAGCGCCCGCCCTCCCGACCTCCACGAGCTCCAGCTGCTCCAGGTCTAGGCCGGGACCGGGCCCGCGTTCCCCGGCCCGATCCGCCAGGCCCCGACCACGACCGCCACCCCAGCTGAAGCGCCGTCCCCGTATGCGGTACGGCCCGGAGAAGGACATCCCATGGGTACATCCAACGCCAAGGCGAAGACCGCGGCCCGCCGCGCCCACATGGAAGAGCTGCGCAAGACCGAGCAGGCCCGTGAGCGCCGTATGCGGCTGCTCACGCTCGGCGCGACCGCCGTCATCCTCGTCGGCCTGGCCGGCGGCGGCTGGTTCCTGGTCGACTCCGCCCAGGAGAAGGAAGAGGCGAAGGCAGCGCCCATATCGGGCGAGCAGAGCTGGTCCAAGCTCACCCAGAACCACGTCGACAAGGCCGTCACCTACAAGATGAGCCCGCCCGTCGGCGGCGACCACAACCAGGTGTGGGTGAACTGCGACCGGCAGGTCTACACCAAGACGGTCCCCAACGAGAACGCCGTGCACGCCCTCGAACACGGCGCCGTCTGGATCACGTACAACGACAAGGCCGCCAAGGCGGACGTCGAGACGCTGTCCGAGCGCGTGACCAACACGTCGTACACCTTCATGAGTCCGTACGAGGACCAGACGTCGCCGATCGTGCTGAGCGCCTGGGAGCACCAGCTCAAGGTGGACAAGGCGTCGGACCCGAGGATCACGAAGTTCCTCGACAAGTACGTCCAGGGCGAGCAGACCCCGGAGCCCGGTGCCGCGTGCACCCAGGGGATGACGCCGTGAGGTAGGGCCTGTGCCGACCGCGGGGCGGCCGTACCGGACGGCCCCGCGCCGGCGCCTCCCGGAGCGGTAGCGGTCGGCTCAACGGCCGCCCTGGCATGTGCCGTAGCGCCAAATTCGCTGGACTGCGGACCCGTCGGCGGCTGAGATGGCCCCATGTGTGCCCTGAAGATGCATCCGGACGAGGCGGAGATCGACGCCTCGCTGGTCCAGCGCCTGATCTCCCGCCAGTTTCCCGAGTGGGCCGACCTGCCTGTGGAACGACTGGAGTCCGCCGGGACCGAGAACGCCATGTTCCGGCTCGGCTGCGACCTGGTGGTCCGGCTGCCGAGGCATCCCGGCGCCGTGGGCAGCATCGAGCACGAGCAGCGCTGGCTGTCCCTGCTGGGACCGCGGCTGCCGGTCGCCGTGCCCGAGCCGCTCGGGCGGGGTACGGCCGGTGAAGGCTTCCCGTGGCCGTGGTCCGTGTACGGCTGGCTGGACGGGCGCAATCCGGCGGCGGGCGCCCTCGACGCCCCGGAGACCCTGGCCAAGGAACTCGCCGACTTCATCCGTGCCCTGCGTCGTGTCGATGCCGAGGACGGGCCGTCCCACTATCGGGCCGTCCCCTTGTCGGCCCGGGACACGCCCACTCGTGCGGCTCTCGCCCAGCTGACGGGAGCGGTGGACACGGAGGCGGTGACGGCCCTGTGGGAGGAGGCCCTGCGGGCTCCTGAGCACACGGGTCCGCCGGTCTGGGCGCACGCGGACCTGTCACCGGGCAACATGCTGGTCAGCGAGGGCCGGCTGAGTGCCGTCATCGACTTCGGCTGTACGGGGGTAGGCGACCCGGCCGTCGATCTGATCGTGGCCTGGAACCTGCTGCCCGCCGGCGTCCGCGACACCTTCCGCGAGGCCGTGGGCGCCGACGACGCCGAGTGGGCGCGCGGGCGCGGCTGGGCGCTGTCGATCTCGCTGATCCAGCTGCCGTACTACTGGGACACGAATCCGGTGCTCGCGGAGAACTCCCGGCATGTGATCAGGGAGGTCCTGGCCGAGTGAGTGGCCGGCAAGGCCGCGCGCAGGGCCCCGCGAGGCGTTCTCGAAACTTCTCGGTGTCTCGCGGACGAGGATCTTCGGGAGACCGGGTGTAGGCAGGAGCACGGCGGGGAGAAAGCGCTTGCCCATTTGCCCGGTTCCCAAGGAGGACCCCCGTTCATGGCGTCGTCCGAGCAGCCACTCGATCATCGGTACCGGGGCGAGCACCCGATACGCACCCTCATCTATCTGTTCCGCGCCGACCGGTGGCGGCTCGGCGGAGCGCTGCTCATCTTCATCGTCAAACACAGCCCGGTGTGGCTGCTGCCGCTGATCACCGCGGACATCATCGACACCGTCGTCGAGCACCGGCCGATCGGCGGGCTCTGGCTCAGTTCCGGGGTCATCATGCTGATCCTGGTCGTCAATCCACCGCTGCACCTGCTGTACGTGCGGTTGCTGTACGGCAGCGTGCGCCGGATGGGGACCGATCTGCGGTCCGCGCTGTGCACGCGGATGCAGCAGCTGTCCATCGGCTACCACGCGCGGGTCAGCGCGTCCGTGCTCCAGGCCAAGGTGGTGCGGGACGTGGAGACCGTCGAGCAGATGATGCAGCAGAGCTCGGACTCCGGGCTCGGCGCGCTCACCGTGCTCGCGGGCGGGCTGGTCATCATCGGGATCCGCACACCTGAGTTCCTGCCCGTGTTCCTGCTGGTGGTGCCGGTCGCCGCCGTGCTGATCGTCCGGATGCGGACGCGGCTGCGGGCCCAGAACGAGAACTTCCGGCACGAGGTCGAGCAGCTGTCCTCGCGGGTGAGCGAGATGACCCGGCTGATCTCCGTCACGCGGGCGCACGGGCTGGAGGGCAAGGCGCTGGGCCGGATGGACCGCACCCTGCGCCAGGTGCTCACCTCCGGGCTCCGCCTCGACCTGCTCAACGGCCGGTTCGCCTCGCTGGCCTGGGTGTTCCTCAACGCGGTCGGCGTACTGTTCCTGACCGGCGCGGCACTCGTCTCGTACTACGGCGTCTGGGGAGTCACCCCGGGTGAGGTGGTCATGCTGAGCGCGTTCCTGACCACCCTCACCAACTCCACGACGACTCTCGCCGGGCTCGCACCGGTCATCACCAAGGGGCTGGAGTCCGTGCGCTCGGTGGGCGAGGTGCTGGAGGCGCCCGAGCTGGAGGACAACGCGGGCAAGGTCGCCGTGAACGGTCTGCGTGGCGCGGTGACCTTCGACGGCGTCGGCTTCGCCTACGAGGACAGCGGGCGGCCCGCCGTACGGGACTTCGCTCTCACCGTGTCTCCCGGCGAGACCATCGCGCTGGTCGGCGCCTCGGGGGCCGGGAAGTCGACCGTGGTGAACCTCGTGATCGGGTTCATCCGGCCGACGTCGGGGCGGCTGCTGCTCGACGGGACCGATATGAACACCCTCGACCTGCGCACGTACCGGCGGTTCGTGTCGGTGGTGCCCCAGGAGTCGATCCTGTTCGACGGGACGGTCCGGGAGAACGTGGCGTACGGCATGGAGGACGCCGACGAGACGGCGGTGCGGGACGCGTTGCGTGACGCCAACGCGCTGGAGTTCGTCGACCGGCTGCCGCACGGCCTCGACACCCTCGTCGGCGAGCACGGCGCCCGGCTGTCCGGGGGCCAGCGGCAGCGGCTCGCCATCGCGCGGGCGCTGATCCGCGACCCCCGGGTGCTGATCCTCGACGAGGCGACCTCCGCGCTGGACACCCGGTCCGAGGCGCTGGTGCAGGAGGCGCTGGCGCGGCTGCTGCGCGGGCGTACGACGTTCGTCGTCGCGCACCGGCTGTCGACGATCCGGGGCGCCGACCGCATCGTGGTGATGGAGGACGGCGCCGTCCGGGAGATCGGCCCGCACGAGGAGCTGCTGCGGCGCGGCGGCGCCTACACGGCACTGCACAGCGGCCAGCCGGCCTGAGCCGCCGGGTCCGGGAGCGGGGGCGTGCCCGCCTCAGGGCGGGCCCGCCGCCGTGCGGTGCTGCCGCCGTGCAGCCCGCGACCGTGCGGGGCCCTCCATCGTGCGGAGCCCGCCGTGCAGGGCCCGCCCTGAGCGGGGTCCGCCATGCGGGGTCACCGCCGTGCGGGGCCACCGCCGTGCGGGGCCCGCCATCGTGCGGAGCCCGCCCTGAGCGGGGTCCGCCATGCGGGGTCACCGCCATGCGGGGCTGCCGCCCTGCAGCCCGCGACCGTCCGGGGCCTCCACCGTGCGGAGCCCACCGTGCAGGGCCCGCCCTGAGCGGGGCCCGCCATGCGGGGTCACCGCCATGCGGGGTCGCCGCCCTGCAGCCCGCGACCGTCCGGGACCCTCCACCGTGCGGAGCCCACCGTGCAGGGCCCGCCCTGAGCGGGGCCCGCCATGCGGGGTCGTCCTCGTGCGGGGGCGTCTCTACTCCCCCGCGTATGCCGCCTTCAGGGCGGCGATGTCCAGTTTGCCCATCGCGTACATGGCCTGGGTGGTGCGGTTGGCCTTCTCCGGGTCCGGGTCGCTGATCAGCTCGATCAGGCCGTCCGGGATGACCTGCCAGGACAGGCCGTACCTGTCCTTGAGCCAGCCGCAGGGACCGCCCTCGCCGCCGCCCTCGGTGAGCTTGGCCCAGTAGTGGTCGACCTCCTGCTGGTCGGCGCAGTAGATCTGGAAGGAGATGGCCTCACTGAACGTGAATTGCGGGCCGCCGTTCAGCGCGACGAACTTCTGGCCGTTGGCCACGAAGTCGACGGCCAGCACGGAGCCGGCGGGGCCGGGGCCGGCCTCGTTGTAGCGGCCGATCCTGCCGATGCTGGAGTTCTTGAAGATCGAGACGTAGTAGTGGGCGGCTTCCTCTGCCTGGCCGTCGAACCAGAGGCAGGTGGTGAATCCGTCGGTGACCATCGGGAACCTCCTGGAGCGGGAACGCTGTCACGTCTTTCGACCGATCCTCTTGCCTAAACTCATCGGTGGCGCGGCGGAATGTTCCGGAGCATGCGGTTCTTCTGCTGCGGGCCGGTGGGGGCTGGTCGCGCAGTTCCCCGCGCCCCTTCGGGCGCGGGATCCGCACCCGCCATCACCAGGACCGCCTAGCATCCCCGGCATGAGCACCTCCGACCCCGCCGCCATCCACCCCTTCCGTATCGCGTTCCCGCAGAGCGACCTCGACGATCTGCACGCCCGCCTCGATCTCACCCGGTGGCCTGACGAGTTGCCGGGGGTGGGATGGGCGTACGGCGTCCCGAAGAGGTACCTGGAGGAGCTCGCCCGGTACTGGCGGCACGAGTACGACTGGCGGGCGGCGGAGGCGCGGCTCAACGAGTGGCCGCAGTTCACGACCACCATCGACGGGGCGTTGGTGCACTTCGCCCACATCCGCTCCCCGGAGCCGGATGCCACGCCGCTGATCGTCACGCACGGCTGGCCGGGCTCGTTCGTCGAATTCCTCGATGTGGTCGGGCCGTTGACGGATCCGGTCGCCCACGGCGGCGATCCGGCCGACGCGTTCCATCTCGTCGTGCCGCACATTCCGGGGTTCGGGCTGTCCGGGCCGACCCGGGAGACGGGCTGGGCGGTCGGCCGGGTCGCCCGGGCGTTCGCCGAGCTGATGACGCGGCTCGGCTATCCGCACTTCGGCGCGCAGGGCGGTGACTACGGCGCGGCGATCTCCCGCGAGCTGGGCCGCATCCATCCGGAGCGGCTGATCGGCGTACACCTCAACCTGCTGCCCGGCGCACAGGCACTCACCGAACCGACCCCCGAGGAGCTCCGGGACCTGGCCCCGGCGGAGCGCGCACGCACCCTCGCCTCCTGGGAGCGCGTGCAGGAGTGGATGCGCGAGCAACAGGGGTACGCCGTCCTCCAGTCCAGCCGGCCGCAGACCCTCGCCTACGCGCTCACCGACTCGCCGGTGGGCCAACTCGCCTGGATCGCCGAGAAGTTCAAGGAGTGGACGGACTCGGGCTCCGCCGAACGGCCCGAGGACGCCGTCGACCGCGACCACCTGCTCACCGACGTGACGCTGTACTGGCTGACGGGGACGGCGGGTTCGTCGGCCCGGATCTACTACGAGCGGGCCCACGTCGGGGAGGGCTGGACCGAGCCGGCCAAGCCGTCGACCGTGCCGACCGCGCTGGCCGCCTTCCCACGGGAGAACTTCATTCCGCTGCGGCACAAGGCGGACCGCACGGACAACATCGTGCGCTGGACGGAGTTCGACAGGGGTGGGCACTTCGCCGCGATGGAACAGCCGGAACTGCTGGTCGGGGACGTGCGGGCGTTCTTCCGGCAGCTCCGCGAGAAAGCTGTGTGAGAGCCGTGTGAGACGGGACCCGGCTGAGGCCTCTGCCGTCAGCGAATCTGCTGCGGGCCGAGAAACCGGCCGGGGCGGTCGAGTCGGGCCGAAGGTGGAGTCGGACCGCGGCGATGTCCGCCACGGCACAGCACACCTCGACGACTCACAAGGAGTACGGATGTCTCCGCTCACCGCCGCCGGCCCCTGGCCGGCCCTGCTGCCCCGGGCCGAGGAGGGCGACACTCCGCCCTCCCGGTTCGACGACCATCTGGCCTCCCAACTCCTGGCACAGCGCATCGTGTTCCTCGGCACGCAGGTCGACGAGGTCTCGGCGAACCGGATCTGCGCCCAGCTGCTCGTGCTGTCGGCGGAGGACCCGCGCACCGACATCAGCCTGTACATCAACAGCCCCGGCGGCTCGGTGACGGCGGGCCTCGCCATCTACGACACCATGCAGCTGATCCCGAACGACGTGTCCACGCTCACCATGGGATTCGCGGCCAGCATGGGCCAGTTCCTGCTCAGCGTGGGCGCGCCCGGAAAGCGGTACGCGCTGCCGAACGCGCGGATCATGATGCATCAGCCGTCGGCCGGGATCGGCGGCACCACCGCCGACATCGAGATCCAGGCGGAGAACCTGGAGTTCACGAAGCGGACCGTCGAGCGGATCACCGCCCAGCACACCGGCCAGAGCGAGGAGACCATCTCGCGGGACGGCGACCGCGACCGCTGGTTCACCGCCGAACAGGCCAAGGACTACGGCATGGTGGACCAGGTCGTCGGCTCGCTGACCGACGTCCGTCCGGCCGCCTCACGACGACGGATGGGACTCTGACATGGGGACGTACACGATTCCGAACGTCGTCGAGCGGACCCCGCACGGCGAGCGGTCGTACGACGTGTTCAGCCGGCTGCTGTCCGAGCGGATCATCTTCCTCGGCACCGAGATCGACGACGGCGTGGCCAACGTCGTGATCGCGCAACTCCTGCATCTGGAGTCCTCCTCCCCGGAGCAGGAGATCGCCATCTACATCAACTCGCCCGGCGGCTCGTTCACTTCGCTGATGGCGATCTACGACACGATGACGTACGTACAGGCGCCGATCTCGACGTTCTGTGTCGGACAGGCGGCCTCGACGGCGGCGGTGCTGCTGGCCGGAGGCGATCCCGGGCGCCGATTCGTCCTCGAACACGCGCGGGTGCTGCTCGGCCAGCCGGCGAGCAACGGACACCGGGGGATGGTCTCCGACCTGGCCGTCCAGGCCAAGGAGATGGTCCGGATCCGCGCACAGGTCGAGGAGGTGCTCTCCCGGCACACGCACCACGACGTGCCGACGCTGCGCGCGGACATGGACCGCGACAAGGTGTTCACGGCCGCGGAGGCGGTGGCCTACGGCCTGGCCGACGAGGTGGTGAGCCGGCGCCTCGTCGGAGCCTGACGGCCTGACCCGCCGCACGGGCGCGTGGATCACCCCATCAGGCGACCAGGCAGAGCCCGTTGTACGCCGAGGTCGTGGTCGTCCGCGAACGGGTACGGCTGCGGGAGTGCCGCGTCAGCTCGCTCTGGGCCAGGGACAGCAGGTCGCCCAGGCCCAGGCCGAGGGCGTGGGCGGCTGCCGCGAGGACCTCGGAGGAGGCTTCCTTGCGGCCCCGCTCCAGCTCGGAGAGGTACGGCATGGAGATCCGGGCCGCGTCGGCCACGTCCTTGAGCGTGCGCTCCTGGGCGAGCCGTTCGCGGCGCAGGGCATCGCCGACCAGGTCACGGAAGAGCGGTTCCCTCGGGGTGGACCGCGGCGGGGCAGCCACGGGGGCGGCGGGGGCCGGTGACGGTGTACCCGTCCGGCGCAGCGGGATCACGCGGGCCTCGTTCGGCGCTTGATTGCTCACTCCCTCAGCCTAAAAGCCCTCGCTTCCACGGCAAGCCATGGGCATTCTGCCCTGGGTGGAATCACCACGGCGGGAAGGACCGGATGAGGGACGAGCATGCTGCGTGACACCTTCGACGAGGCGGCTGAGCTGTACGACCGGGCGCGCCCCCGCTATCCACAGGCCCTGGTGGACTCCCTGGCCCGCGCGGCGGAACTCGGCCCGGGCAGCCGCGTCCTGGAGATCGCCCCCGGCACGGGCCAACTCACCGTCCCGCTCGCCGAGTTGGGCTGTCGGATCACGGCCGTCGAGCTGGGGCCGTCCATGGCGGCGGTGGCCCGGCACAATCTGCGGGCGTTCCCGCTCGCCGAGGTGACGGCCGCCGACTTCGAGCAGTGGCCGCTGCCGCCCGAACCGTTCGACCTGGTCGTCTGCGCGACCGCGTGGCACTGGATCGACCCGGCGGTGGGCATGCCCAAGGCAGCCGAGGCGCTGCGGCCGGGCGGGCTGCTCGCCCTCGTCACCACACACCATGTCAAGGGCGGCACCGTCGACTTCTTCGAGCGGATGCAGCGGTGTTACGAGCACTGGGACCCGGCCACACCGCCCGACCTGCGACTGGTCGACGAGGCCGACACGGCGACTGACACCGGTGAGTTGGACCACTCACCGGACTTCGACCAGGTCACCGTCCGGCGCCACGCCCGGGACATCGCGTACTCCGTCGACGAGTACATCGACGTCCTGCTCACCTACTCGGGCCACCGCGCGCTCGACGCACCCTCCCGCCACGGTCTGCTCGGCTGCATCCGGGACCTGATCGGGACGCGGTACGGCGGCCGGATCACGAAGCGCTACCTGCATGAGCTGATCACGGCGACGCGGGTCGGGTGAGCGATCCGCCGCAAGCCCGCTCCTGTCCTCCCCCGTCCCGCCTACTGCCCCACCCGGCCGTCGATGCGCTCCCGCAGGAAGTCGGCGTGCCCGTTGTGCCGGGCGTACTCCTCGATCATGTGCACCACGATGTCGCGCAGGGTGGCCGGTTCGCCGTCGTCGTCGATCGTGACGTCGAAGTTCGGCGCCTTCTCCACCACGCTCTGAGCGAAGGCGACCTCGGCACGCCAGGTGTCCCACGCCTCGGCGACGAGCGCGGGATCGGCCACCGCGCCGTTGAACTCCGCGTTCGGGTCCTCGGCGGTGCGGTAGAGGCGGGGCACGTCCTGGCCCGCCACCACCTTCCGGAACCAGTAGGACTCCATCGCGGCCAGGTGGCGTACGAGTCCGAGCAAGGAGAGGTTGGACGGTTCCACCGAGCGGCGGGCCATCGCCTCGGCGTCCAGCCCCGCGCACTTCATCTCCAGCGTGAGCCGCTGGTCGCCCAGGAATCCGACGAGCGAGGCACGCTCCCCTTCGAGGAGACCCTGACCGCGTGGGTCGTCGTCGGGGTGGACGAACATGTTCGACCACGCGAAGTTCCGCTCGGGGGGGTCTGTGATCTCGGTCATGAGGCCAGCCTCGGTGGTCGTCACTGAACACGCCACCGGGTTTCCTACGCCGATCCCCCGGTCGGTGGACCGCAATCGCCCCACGATGCCTACGACAGCGCGACGATGGGCTTCACGATCCCTACTGACGCGTCAACAGCCGTTGATCTGCGGACTTTTCACACCTCGTGTCCACACTGCCCTTGTAGGGAACATCACTTCTGGCATGCGCGGCGCCTGACCGGGTACGCGCTGTCGGGAACGGTTCCATCAGCCGAAGCGTGATGTTTCATGGGAGAGGTACAGGTAATGGACACCGCCATGATCCGGTCGAAGGCAGAGGTCGTCGAGGACGCCGCCAGGACCAGGACGGGTGAGGAACCACTGCCCGGAGTCCCCGAACCGCGGAAGGTGGCCCCGCGTGACGCGCGGGAGCTGTCCCGCCAGTTCTTCCAGCGCTTGACTGAACTCGAAGAAGGCACGCACGAGCACCAGTACGCGCGCAACACACTGATCGAGATGAACATGTCGCTGGTCCGGTTCGCCGCCGGGCGTTTCCGCGGGCGCGGCGACGACATGGAGGACATCGTCCAGGTCGGGATGATCGGCCTGATCAAGGCCATCGACCGGTTCGAGCTGTCGCGCGAGGTGGAGTTCACGTCGTTCGCGCTGCCGTACATCGTCGGTGAGATCAAGCGGTTCTTCCGCGACACCACATGGGCGGTGCATGTGCCGCGCCGGCTCCAGGAGCTGCGCGTCGAGCTGGCCAAGGCCCGCGAGGAACTGGCGAGCAGGCTGGACCGCGATCCGACGGTCGCCGAACTGGCCACCCTGATGAACCTGCCCGCGAGCGAGGTGGTCGAGGCCCAGATAGCGTCCAACGGGTACAACTCCGCGTCGCTCGACGCCGCGTTGACCGGCGACGGCGCCGAGGGCGGCGAGGCGGTGCTCGCCGACTTCATCGGGGTCGAGGAGCACGGGATGCGGCTGGTCGAGGACTTCCAGTCGCTCGCCCCGCTGCTGGCCGAACTCAGCGACCGGGACCGGCAGATCATCCATCTGCGGTTCGTCGAGGAGGCCACCCAGGCGGAGATCGGCGAGCTGCTCGGCTGCTCGCAGATGCATGTCTCGCGGCTGATCAAGCGCATCATCATGCGTCTGCGCGAGGGCATGCTCGGCGAGCTGGACTACGCCTGACGTCACCGGGTGACGTCACTGGGCCCGGCGATTTCGCCGGGCCCAGCTCACTGGTTGACCGGCAGCACGGCCCGGACGTACTTGCCGACCGGCACCCGACGGGCGGTGACCTCGGTGGCGAGGGCGTGGACGATCTCCAGGCCGTGCCGACCGATCCGTTCGGGGTCCCGGGGGTAGCGCAGGGGCAGCGCGGCACTGCTGTCGTACACGGACACGCTCACGACGGTGGCCGTGCCCTCCAGGTCGAGGATGTACGGCCCGTGGCTGTGCCGGTCCGCGTTGGTGACCAACTCACTGACCACCAACAACAATTCACCGAGGAAACGCTCGTCGATCGAGGTGCACCACTTCTTCCTCAGCTGTTCGAGGAAGAGTTCGGCGAAGGCGCGCGCCTCCGCGATGCAGCCCGGCTCGCCGGTGTAGTGCGTCGCCCGTCGCAGCGGTTCGACGGGGACGTCGAAACCAGTCGGTATCACTGCTCCGCCCAGATGCTCGATCATGCGTTTCTCTCTCGGTGCCCGGTCCGGCCGGACCCTGTCGCATCACTGCTCGTACCCCGAGCCGGGCGCCGCAGTCCCCCCGTCGCCGGGCCTCAGTAGGACGGCGAGATCGCGGTCGACTCCGGGTCGGTGTAGGTGGAAGCGGACTGGCTCGTAGAGTCGGATGTGCCGTCGTCGGGCTGTGACTCCGGCGGTGCGGGCTCCGAGGGCGGGGGTTGGAGGGCCGGGGCCGAGGAGGACGAGGAGGCGGGGGCGCTCGAGGTCGGAGGGCAGGGCGGGGCCGACGGGCTCGCGGTGTCCGGGGTCACGGGCGAGGCCGGTGGCACCGGTGCCCCGGACGAGGCGGTGGGCGCGGACACGCACGGCAGCGGTGACAGCTCCGCGCCGGGCGATTCGGACGTCACTTCCGAGGACGGTGCCGAGGGCGCCGACGAACTCACCGACGGGGTGGGCGCGTCGACCGACGGGGTGGGGGCGTCAACCGGCGGGTCGGACTTCTGGTCCTTGCCGCCCGTGTCGCCCTTGTGCCGGTGGAACCAGTCGCCGCGGTCGGGATCGTAGACGACGAAGATGTTGACGACCGTGACGGCGGGCGCCACGACGACGACGTTCGAGGAGCGGTACGAGGGCCACGCGTCGCCTTTCTGACGCGGGACACTCTCCAGCCGTACCGGGTCGGTGAGCGGGTTCCCGCAGGCGCAGCGCACCCGAGGCCGTCCGCGGTCGTCGACGAGGACGGCCGAGCCGGTCTGGAGGACGGCCTGGTAGGTGGTGGCGGCGCCGTCGCGGTAGCCGTGGTTGGTGACACGGGTGTCCATGCGCAGCTGTACGGGGGTGAGTGAGCGCAGATAGGCGGGGACGCCGGCGGGTTGGACGCCGAGGACCGAGGCGAACGCGCTGTTCTTCGCGGGGGCTGCCCGGAGCACCCGGATCTGCTTCTCCACGTCACAGCTGGCGGCCTTGCGGGTGCCGCCGTACAGGCCCGGCGCGCCGCCGTCCACGCCCCGTACGGCGTTCGGGGCGGCCGGTTGCGAGGGGGTGGCGGTGGCTGCGGGCGGGGCGGAACTGTCCTTGGCGGTGGACTCGGTGAAGGGGTCGGGGCCCGACTTGTTCGCAGCCTGGAGGAAGACCTCGCCGCCCGCCGGGTTCGACGAGGTGCCGTCGGAGCGGGTGAGAACGACGATCAGGGCCACGGCGGCCACGACCGAGGTGGCGAGCACCGCGATGCGGGGCGCCGATCTCCACCAGGGGTGGTCGCGATCGGGCCCCGGTCCTGTTCCGGAGCCGCCGCCCGAGTCTCCTTCCCCGCCGCCTCCGCCACCACCACTGCCTCCGCCGCCGTCGGCGGGTGGCTGGGACGGTGGTCCTGCGGGCGGCCGGGAGGGGCCGGACAAGGGGCCGGAGGGCGGTCCGGTGGGGCGGCCGGAGGACGGCTGTTCGACGCTCACGGGCTCTTCTTCCGACGTGGGCTTCCTGCGGCACTCACCCCGATCCATGCCGCTTTCTTCCGCAACGTGCCCATTGTGTGCTCCGGTCCCGGTCCGCCCGCAAGCGGACACCGTCGTTCCTCCCGACAGGCGCGCCGCCCGAGTGCTGCTTAGCGTGGCAGGGTGAGCACGCGAACCCCCGCCCCCGTGCCGACACTCGCCGAGGAGCGGACCGCCTCCCGGCACGGCTGGGTACAGGCCCTGGCCGCGGTGCTGGCCGCGCTGGCCGCCATGGTCCTGACCGCCGGCCTCGGCCTGTGGGCGGCCGGTGCGGGCGATCTGCCGGACGGCGCCTTCCCCCGGGTCGTGGCAGCCACCGTCGTGACGGCGGTCGGCGGCACCGTCGAACTCACGGGCGACGCCGGTGACCTCGCCGAGACAGCGGGCGGTCTGACCGTGATGCCCCTGTCGGTGACGCTCGTCGGGGCGCTCGTGATCGGCGCGGGCTTTCTGCGCCCACTGCGGCACCGCGCCGTCGCCGGGGCCCGCGAGCTGGCCGGCTGGGCCGCGCGCATCGCCGTCCTGTGGCTGCTGGGCCTGGCCGGTCTGGCGTTCGCGGCCCGCCAGACCTTCGCGGTCTCGCTGGGCGACGGAACACTCGGCGACATCGGCGACCTCTTCGGCGCCTCACCGAGGATCGGCTTCACCACGGACGTACCGCTGACACTCCTCGCCGGCCTGCTGTGGCTGGCGGGCGTCCTGGCGCTGGCCCTGCTGGTCTCGCGCGGCGCGCCGCTGCCCGCGCGCCTGCTGCGGTTCCAGGAGTCGGTACGTCCGGCCGCGTACGCCATGGTCGTCCTGCTGCTCGCCTTCGTGGCCCTCGGGACCGTGATCGCGCTCGTCGTGGCGGTGACCCGCGGACAGCCCGCGCAGTCGCTCGCCCTGGTCCTGCTGGGCATGCCGAACCTGGTCTGGCTCGCCCTCACCACCGGTCTGGGCGCCACCTGGGAGGGCCGCGTCGACGGTTCTTTCGGGCTGCCGATGCCACACGTCCTCGACCAGGTGCTGCGCACCCCGGACACGGCGACGCTCAACCTGGGCACCCTCTCCGACTACGACGGCAAGGTGTGGTGGCTGGTGGCCGTCGACGCCGTGCTGCTCCTGGCCGCCGCGTTCCTGACGGCGGCGCGCTCACCGGCCCGGATGCGGGCCTGGCAGCACGCGGTGCACATGGCGGTCGCCCTCGCGCTCACCGTCCTGATGATCTGCCTGATCGGCCGTATCTCCGCCCAGTACGGCCTGTCCATGCTCGGCATCGGCGACCTCGGCGGCGAGCTCTCCGGCAAGCTGTTCCTGCGCCCCCATCTCTGGGGCGCACTCGGATTCGCGTTGCTGTGGGGGCTGGTCACGGGGTTCCTGGGGGCGTTGCTGGCACGCCACGTGCATCGGCGGGGCGAGGTCGAAAACCGTTAGGCCAAGCTCCGGCGGGCGTGGGAGCGTGAGTTCATGGCGTTGAGTGTCGAAGACCGGCTGGCCGTCACGGAGTTGATCGCACTGCACGGTCACCTCGTCGACGAAGGACACCTCGACCGCACGACGGAGGTGTTCACCCAGGACGTCGTGTACGACCTCTCCGACTTCGGCCAGGACCTCGTCACAGGCCTCGCCGCGCTCACGGACGCGGCACTGGCCCTCGGCCCGGCGAACCCCGTCGCCCATCACGTCACGAACGTGGTCGTCTCCGAGGAGGCCGACGGCCGGGTCCACGCCCGCTCGAAGGGGCTGGGCGTCATGGCGGACGGCACGTGCGGCTCGGTGACGTACGACGACACCGTGGTGCGGGTCGACGGGGGCTGGCGCATCGCGTACCGGAAGGTGTCGGCGCGGCGGGTGCCGCTGGGCGGGCTGGGGCAGCGCTCGCGCTGAACCACCGGCTGCCGAAGACAGATCACCCCGACCTCCGCGGACTGTGCCCGGTGAACACCGGGCGGGCCCAGTCGGGTGGCTTCGGTGGCCGTTCCTCGCCGGTCCCGGGGAGCCGGACCACCCGCGTGGGTGCGTGACCCGCGGGGCCGGCTCGGGTCGAGGCCGTGCGGAGTGCGGCGACGAATTCGAGGCAGGAGTCGTAGCGGTCGTCGGGGCTCTTGGCGAGGGCCTTCGCGAACACCGGGTCGACGGCGGCGGCGAGTTCGGGGCACTGTTCGGTCAGGGGTGGCGGCTCGTCGTACTGGTGGGCCCACAACAGGGCCATGTCGTCGTCGCGTCGGAAGGGCGGGTGGCCCGCCAGGATCTCGTGGACGACGCACGCGAAGCCGTAGACGTCGCAGCGTCCGTCGACCGGGCGCCCGGAGATCTGCTCGGGCGCCACGTAGTCGAGGGTGCCGACGAACTGGCCGACGGTCGTGAAGCCGGTCAGTGACAGCGACTTCTTCGTCAGGCCGAAGTCGGTGAGGTAGACGTGCTCGGGGTGGTCGCTGTCGGTGCCCCGCGCGACCAGGATGTTGCCGGGTTTGACGTCCCGGTGGACCAGGCCGTGGTCGTGGGCGGCGTCGAGCGCGGAGGCGACCTGGGCGGCGATGCGGGTGGCGGTGGCGAGCGGCAACGGGCCCTCGCGGTCGAGGAGATGACGCAGGTCGCTGCCGGCGACGTACCGCATGGCGATGTAGAGGATGCCGTCCGTCTCGTCCGCCTCGAAGACCGGGACGATGTGCGGATGGTCGATCGCGGCGGCCACCCGGGACTCGTGGGTGAAGCGTTTGCGGAAGGTGTCGTTGCGGGCGAGTTCGGGGGCGAGGAGTTTCAGGGCGACGGTCCGGTCGAGCCGCAGGTCCCTGGCCCGGTAGACGACGGCCATGCCCCCGCGGCCGATCTCCTCCTCGACGCGGTAGCCGGCGATCTGCTTCCCGATCAGGTCTGAGGGGCGTCCCGCGTGCGAGCGCGTGTCGTGGCCCGGGTCGCGCGCCATCAGCGGCCCCCGCTGCCGACACCGTCACCGTCGTCCCTGACGATCTGCGTGGGCGCGTGGCCCAGGTCGGGTACCACCTGGGTCGGCTCCCGCGCGGGCGCGGCGGGCTGCTGGTCGGCGGCGTACGTGCTCAGCCGGGCGCCGTCCGTGTACACCCAGCGTTCGTGCTCGGCGTCGTACAGCCACACGGACTCGCCGTCGACGACGATCCCGATGCGCCGGCCGCGCGTACGCCCCCGGAACGCCTCCCGGTCGAGCGTGCCGCCGGTCAGCTCCTCCACGGCGCCGCGGTATCGGGCCAGCGCCTGTTCGGCGCGGGCCAGGAGGGGCCGTGGGTCGGCGGTGCGGGCGAGCGGGGCGCCGGCGGCGGGCGGGTCCTGCGGTACGGCGACCAGCAGCCGTCCGTCGACCCAGGCGGACCAGCCGTTCGCGCACCGCACCTGCCCCCAGTCGCCGCGTCGTTCGACCAGTTCGACCGGCAGCAGCGCGTCGAGCGGCACGGTGGGCCGGGACGGGTCGGGTTCCTCCCAGGCGGCCAGCCCGTCCCTCGGGACGACGTGCGTGGGCCGGAACCCGGAGATCCGGAAACCGAGGGACGTCATCTCACCCACCCCCTCTACTTCCGCATGACAGCCGGTTCGCGGCGCCGCAGCAGCCGGAGGACCACGTACCCGAACACCACCGAGAGCGCGAGCAGCATGCCTGTGTTGAGCAGCCAGACCCCGGCCGAGTGTTCGAACAGGGGATCGCCGGTCAGTTCGCCGGGGACGATCCGCGACAGGCCGATGGTGCCCGCCATCGCACCGAGCGCCCATCGCGAGGGCACCAGCCAGGAGAGCTGCTCGATGCCGGGGACGCCGTCGAGTTTCAGCAGGGCTCCGCAGAACACGACCTGGACGATGGCCAGCAGCACGAGCAGCGGCATCGTCACCTCCTCCTTGCGCACCAGCGCCGAGACGAGCAGGCCGAGCATCATCGCCGTGAAGGAGAGCAGTGCGACGGCGACCGTGATCTCCACCAGGGGTGACATCAACACCCCTTCGCCGCCGGGGGCGTTGAGGTCGACGCCCAGCAGAGCCACCAGGGTCAGTACGACGGCCTGGGCGACGGTGATCGTCCCGAGGACCACGACCTTCGACATCAGGTACGCCGATCTGGACAGGCCGACGGCCCGTTCGCGCCGGTAGATGACGCGTTCCTTCACGAGTTCGCGCACGGCGTTGGCCGCCCCCGTCAGGACGCCGCCGACGCACAGAATGAGCAGCGCGTTCATCGCCGTCTCCTGGGTCAGTCTGCTCCCCGCGAGGGCTCGGGCCATCGCGCCCATCACGAACGGCAGGGCGATCATGATGGCGAGGAAGGTGCGGTCGGCACTCAGCGCGGCCGTGTAGCGCCGGACGAGGGTGCCGAGTTGGGCGCCCCAGCTCTGCGGTTTCGGTGGCGGCGGGGCGGCGGTGAGCGGGCCCGACCGCTCCATCCGGGGCTGGGCGCTCTCTTTGACGATGTACTGCTGGTGGAACGGCGAGATGCGGTAGTCCCCCGCCCAGTCCCGCTCGCGGTCCCGCTCGAAGGCCTCGAACGCCTCCGGCCACTGCTCGTACCCGAAGAACGCGAGGGTGTCCCCGGGCGGCCCGTAGTAGGCGACCTTGCCGCCCGGCGCGAGGACGAGCAGCCGGTCGCACACGTCGAGGCTCAGCACGCTGTGGGTGACGACGATGACCGTGCGGCCGTCGTCGGCGAGGCCGCGCAGCATGTGCATCACCGCGCGGTCCATACCGGGGTCGAGGCCCGAGGTCGGTTCGTCGAGGAAGAGCAGCGACGGTTTGGTGAGCAGTTCGAGGGCCACGCTGACGCGCTTGCGCTGGCCGCCCGACAGACTGTGCACGGGCTGGTGGACGCGCTGTTCCAGGCCGAGTTCGCGCACCACCTCGTCGACGCGGGCCCGCCGCTCCGCCTTCGCGGTGTCCTGCGGGAAGCGGAGTTCGGCGGCGTAGGAGAGGGCGCCGTGCACGGTCAGCTGGGCGTGCAGGATGTCGTCCTGCGGGACGAGGCCGATGCGCTGGCGCAGTTCGGCGTAGTCGCGGTAGAGGTCGCGCCCGTCGTACAGGACCGTGCCGTGGTCGGCGGGGTGCTGACCGGTCAGGGCGTTGAGGAGGGTGGACTTGCCGGCGCCGCTGGGTCCGACGACCGCGAGCAGGCATTTCTCCCCCACCGGGAAGGACACGCCCTCCAGGAGCGTCTTGCGGCCGTGGTCGACGGCGACGGTGAGGTCCTGGACGTCGAGGGAGACCTCGCCCGTGTCCACGTACTCCTGGAGCTGGTCGCCGACCAGGCAGAACGCGGAGTGACCGACGCCGACGATGTCACCGGGTGTGACGATCGCCCGGGCGACGGACAGGCCGTTGAGGAACGTGCCGTTGTGGCTGCCGAGGTCGACGATCTCGTACGTCCCGTCCGGGTGGGCACGCAGTTCGGCGTGCCGGCGGGAGACGAGGAGGTCGTCGACGACCAGGTCGTTGTCGTCGGCGCGGCCGATGCGGACGGTACGGGCGGGCAGTGGCCGGACGGTGGTGGGCTGCCGGAAGGTGCCGGTCAAGGCGGGCATGGAGACCGCCGAGGGACGCTCACGGGCCGGCGGGCTCGGGCTGACCAGGACGGCTCGCGGCCCGTCGGCCGGGCTGCCGAAGCGCAGCACGCTGCCGGGTCCGACGTCCCGTTCGTGGACACGCAGGCCGTCGGCGTACGTACCGTTCGTACTGTTCTCGTCCTCGACCGTCCAGTGGTCGGCCTCGGGGCGCAGCACCGCGTGGTGCCACGAGACCCGGGCGTCGTCGATGACGATCTCGCTGAGCGGGTCGCGTCCGACGTGATAGTCGTGGCCCGGACTCATCACCGTGGAGCCGGTGTCCGTCTCCAGGACGAGTTCGGGCGCAGCCGGTGCGACCAAGCGGTCTGCCATGCCAGAATTCTAGCGATTCGTCCGCATGTACGCCTGGTCGGCCTAGGCGACCGGCACGACCAGCGCCGGGGTGGTCCGCTGCATCCGCAGGGCGTCCACGGACTCGGCGAGCAGTTCGTATTCGGTGGTCTCGTCGTGCGTGGCGATCCGGACGAGCCGCCCGGCCGCCAACTCGTCGGCGACCAGCTCCTGTTGACGCGGGTCCATGCACCAGGCGCGCAGCAGGCCGGGCACGTCGGGTGCGGTGGCGGCGACCGGGACGAGCGAGTTCGGGGGGAAGTACGGTTCCTCGGGTTGCGGATCGAGCCGTTCGGCGATCCAGTTCGCGCGGTCGCGTAACCACCACAGGGCCAGCGCCAGGGTGGGCGCGCGATATGTGCCCAGGGGCACGCCGATACGCCGGCCCGCGCAGACGCCGTACGCCGTGACATGGCAAAGGAACTCGTCGTGCACGTTCTTTCCCCCGCTCGCTTGCCGGCCGTGCCTCTCTTTCCGTGCGGCTCACTCGCTGTACACATTGGCGCTGGTCACTCTGTGGTGCAGTGTTCTACCAGTTGAGTATCTTCACTATTGACACTCTGTCACCACGCCTTTCCAGCCAGTCTCCTGGCATATTCCTGGCAGGTATGGACCGGAATCCGACGGGACGGTCTTTTTCCTCGTCGGCAGATCCCGGAGATGGCGGGGGAACACGGGATTCACGAGGGGTTTTCCGCTTCCCAGTGGTCTCTTGAGTGAAGACCACTGGGAATGGGCGGATCCATGGCCACCAGCGAAGAAGCCGTAAGGATCGACGGGGAATTCACAACCGCGCTGCGCAAAAGCCCGGCCCCAGGGGCCGGGCTTGTCCGGCCTGGCCGGAATCCTTCACGGCACCGGGCGACGGCACCCACAACCGCCCCTGTGACAGTACGGCCGGCCGAGCAGTTCCGTTCAATGGGGCCAGGAAATGATCAGGGAAAATCAGGCCTTGATCACCGCGTCGATCCGGGCCAGTTCCTCGTCGGCGAATTCCAGGTTGCCGATGGCCGCGACGCTGTCCTCCAGTTGCTGCGGGCTGCTCGCACCGACCAGGGCGGAGGTCACCCGGCCGCCGCGCAGCACCCAGGCCAGGGCCAGCTGGGCCAGGCTCTGGCCGCGGGACTTGGCGATGTCGTCGAGGGCGCGCAGCTGGCCGACCAGGTCCTCGGTGATCCGGTCCGAGTTCAGGAAGGGGCTGTCGCTCGCCGCCCGCGAGTCCGCCGGGATGCCGTCGAGGTAGCGGCCGGTCAGCAGACCCTGCTCCAGCGGTGAGAAGACGATGGAGCCGACCTGGAGCTCGTCCAGCGCGTCCAGCAGACCCTCGTCCTCCGGCCGGCGGTCGAGCATCGAGTAGCGGGGCTGGTGGATGAGGAGCGGGGTACCCAGCTCGGCCAGGATGCGGGCGGCCTCCCGGGTCTGCTCCGCGGAGTAGTTGGAGATGCCGACGTAGAGCGCCTTGCCCTGCTGGACCGCCGTGTGCAGCGCGCCCATCGTCTCCTCCAGCGGAGTCTCCGGGTCCGGGCGGTGCGAGTAGAAGATGTCGACGTAGTCGAGGCCCATGCGGGTCAGGCTCTGGTCGAGGGAGGAGAGCAGGTACTTGCGGGAGCCCCATTCGCCGTACGGGCCCGGCCACATGAGGTAGCCCGCCTTCGTGGAGATCACGAGCTCGTCGCGGTACGACGCGAAGTCGGCCTTGAGTGCCTCGCCCAGGGCGGACTCGGCGGCGCCGGGCGGCGGACCGTAGTTGTTGGCCAGGTCGAAGTGGGTGACGCCGAGGTCGAAGGCGCGGCGCAGGATGGCCCGCTGGGTGTCGACCGGACGGTCGGGGCCGAAGTTGTGCCACAGGCCGAGCGACAGCGCGGGGAGCTTCAGACCGCTGCGTCCGGTGCGCCGGTAGGGCATGTCCGCGTAACGGTCGGTGTGTGCGGTGTACAACGCGACTCCAGAAGGGTTGGCACAGGCGGATGTGATCACTGCGATCACTGCTGGCTCCACTCTTCCCCGGTGGCGGGCAGTGGTCCAACAGGAGAATCCGATGGAATTCAGCGGATAGGCTTCTCAATCATGGAACTACGCCATCTACAGCACTTCGTCGCGGTCGCCGAGGACCAGCACTTCACCCGGGCCGCCGAACGGCTGATGGTGTCCCAGTCGGGCCTGTCGGCCTCGATCCGCGCACTGGAGCGGGAACTGCAGACCCCGCTGTTCGTGCGCACCACCCGCCGGGTGACCCTCACCGAGGCGGGGCGGGCACTGCTGGGCGAGGCCGAGCGGATCCTGGCGCAGGTGCGGGCGGCGTACGACGCCGTGTCCGCCGTACAGGGGGTGGTGCGCGGCACGCTCTCGCTGGGGACGGAACAGTGCATCGCCGGGGTGGATGTCGCCGGGCTGCTCGCCGCGTTCCGGCGGCGTCACCCGGACGTGGAGATCCGGCTGCGCCAGGCGGGCTCCGAGGCGATCGCGGACGAGGTCGCCGCCGGCCGGCTGGACCTGGCCTTCGCCGTCCGGACGCGTGGGGACTCCGACCAGCTGCGTTCCGTACCCCTGAACAGCGAGCCGATGATCTCGCTGTGCCATCCGAGCCATCCCCTCGCCCTCGCGGGGGCGGTGACACCGCAGGAGCTGGGCGGCGAGTCGTTCGTCGACTTCCATCCGGACTGGGGGCCGCGCCGCATCACGGACGAGGTGTTCGCCGCCGCGTCCGTACGGCGGACCGTGGCGCTGGAGGTCAACGATGTGCACAGCCTCCTCGACCTGGTCGAGGAGGGGCTCGGTGTCGCGGTGGTGCCCCGGCATTTCGCGCACAAGCGCGCGGCGCTCACCGCACTGCCCGTGAAGGGCACCGGCGAGGCCGTGTACGAGACGGTCGCGATGCTGCCGCCGCCCCAGGCGACCAGTCCGGCGGCCCGGGCGCTGATGGAACTGCTGGAGCGGCCGGACCGTTGATGCCGTAGGCATCCCCACGCGCGATGCGCGATGGTGGAGGCATGGATGCGAAGGACGTTCTCATCGATGCGTACGGCCGGATCCAGGAAGAGGTGCACGCCGCCGTCGACGGCCTCTCCCCGGACGATCTCCACGCCCGGCCCGCCCCCGACGCCAACTCCGTCGCCTGGCTGGTCTGGCATCTCACCCGGATCCAGGACGACCATGTCGCCGACGCGGCCGGACTCGACCAGGTGTGGCTGAGCGAGGGCTGGAAGAAGCGGTTCGGGCTCGGACTGCCGCCCGAGGACACGGGGTACGGGCACAGCGCCCGGCAGGTCGCCCAAGTGCGGGTGGAGTCGGGCGACCTGCTGCTCGGCTACTACGACGCGGTGCACGCGCGGAGCCTGGAGTACCTGCGAGGCCTGACCGCAGGCGACTTCGAGCGCATCGTCGACGAGCGCTGGGACCCGCCGGTCGGTCTCGGCGTACGGCTGGTCAGTGTCCTGGCCGACGATCTGGAGCACGTCGGCCAGGCCGCCTATCTGCGGGGGCTGCTTCAGAGCGCCGAGGCGTAGCCCGGCAGGACGACGTCCTCGATGAGGGCGTTGCGCTCGTCGAACGGGATGAACGCGCTCTTGACCGCGTTCACCGTGACCGTGCGCAGGTCCTCGACCGTCCAGCCGGCCTCCTCGACCAGCAGGGACATCTCGCGGGTCATCGTCGTGCCCGACACCAGACGGTTGTCGGTGTTCAGGGTGACGCGGAAGCCCAGGTCGCGCAGGGCGGTGATGGGGTGCTCGGCGATGGACTTGGCCGCGCCGGTCTGGAGGTTGGACGTCGGGCACATCTCCAGGGCGATACGGCGGTCGCGCACCCAGGTCGCGAGCCGGCCGGGCCTGCCGTCCACGATGTCGTCGGTGATCCGGACGCCGTGGCCGATGCGCTGGGCGCCGCAGACCTGGACGGCCTGGTGGATGCTGGGCAGGCCGTGCGCCTCGCCGGCGTGGATGGTGAACGGCACGTTCTGGCGGCGCAGGTGCTCGAAGGCGGCGAGGTGGTCGGCGGGCGGGAAGCCGTCCTCGGCGCCCGCGATGTCGAAGCCGACGACACCGGAGTCCCGGAAGGCGACGGCCAGGTCGGCGGCCTCGGCGACGCGGTCGAACATGCGCATCCCGCACAGCAGTGTCCCGACCCGCACCGGGGTGCCCGCGGCGGCGGCTTTCGCCATCCCCGCCGCCAGGCCCTCCTGGACGGTCTCGACGACCTCGGGGAGGGTCAGGCCGCCGTTGACGTTCAGTTCGGGGGCGTAGCGCACCTCGCCGTAGACGACGCCGTCCTCGGCGAGGTCGAGGACGTACTCCTCGGCGGTGCGCAGCAGGCCCTCGCGGGTCTGCATCACGGCGAGGGTGTGCTCGAAGGTGGCTATGTAACGCACCAGGTCACCGGAGTTGGCGGCCTCGTAGAACCAGGCGGCCAGCTCGTCCGGGTCGGTGGTGGGCAGGGTGTGCCCGACCTCGGCGGCGAGCTCGACCAGGGTGGCGGGGCGCAGGCCTCCGTCGAGGTGGTCGTGCAGCACGGCCTTGGGGAGGCGACGGAGGGTGGCGGTGTCGACGGGGGACGCGGTCATGTGCGTGTTCCTCGGTAGCAGGTCAGAGGGAGCGGCGTTCGGTGCGTGCTCTCGGCGTGGTGGATGGAAGTCCTCGATGGGGGTCCCCCCGCGCGAGCGAAGCCGAGCGTGGGGGAGGAGCTACTAGGGCTTTCGTCCGGTGCGGTGAGTGGGGGCACCTCCCACGCCCTTAAGGCTGTGGGGGAGCATGCCGGGCGTTGCGGCGGCGGGCTGGAGGAGGTCCCAGCGGTTGCCGTACAGATCCTGGAAGACGGCGACCGAGCCGTACGGCTCATGACGCGGTTTCTCCAGGAAGGTCACGCCGGCGGCGCTCATCCGGGCGTGGTCGCGGGCGAAGTCGTCGGTGTGCAGGAAGAAGCCCACGCGTCCGCCGGTCTGGTCGCCGATCCGGGCGCGCTGGTCCTCCCCCTTGGCCCGGGCGAGCACCAGCCCGGTGCCCGCTTCCGGGCTGCCGGGCTCGACGACGACCCAGCGGGAGCCGTCGGGGCGCGGGGTGTCCTCGGCGAGCCGGAAACCGAGGGCGTCGGTGTAGAAGCGGATCGCCTCGTCGTAGTCGTCCACGACAAGGGTGACCAGGGCGATGCGTCTCATCGGCTCTCCTCGGCCTCTCGGAGGTGGTGGTGCGGTTGACGGGTGAGGTTATACGTAACACCCCCTGGATGTCACGTCCGCGCCCGCGACCCCGGGAACGATCGCCGGGGCGTGATCGTCGAGCAGGTGTGAACCGTGAGCAGGCTGTCGCCAGGGCAGGCTCCCCCGCGCTGGGGAGCGTGGCCGCCTTTGTGCTGCTGGCGCTGCTCGCCGCGACCGTGGCGGCCCAGGGCGGCGGCACCCTCTTCGGGGACCGGGATCTGCTGGAGTGGTCGCTCGCCCACCGCCCCGACCTGGCCGTCACCCTGGCCCGCGTGGTGACCCACACCGGCTCGGGCTTCGTTCCGTACGTCGTTGTCGTGCTCGCCGGTCTCCTGCTCGGCCGGACCTCGCGGCAGCGGATTCTCGCGGCCGCCGCCTGTCTCGTCTGCCTGGTCACCGCGCAGGCGGTGCGGTTCTCGGTGATGGCGCTGCTGTCCCGGCCCCGGCCCGCCACGGCGCACTGGGCGACGGACGCCGGCCACTGGTCGTTCCCCTCGGGCCACACCACCACGTCGGCCGTCACGGCGGGGCTGCTCGTCCTCGCCGTCTGGATACGGGCCCCGCGCGGCCGGTACGTCCTCGCCTCGGCGATCGGCTGCTGGGGTGTGCTGGTCGGGCTGAGCCGGGTCTATCTGGGCGTCCACTGGTTCTCGGACGTCGTCGGCGGCTGGCTGTTCGGCCTGTGGTGGCTCGGGATGGCCGCGTACGGGGTGGCGCGCTTCGCCCCGGACGCGTGCGCGGAGGTGCTGCGCGGGGCCGGGGCCGCACGGCGAGGGGTGCTGCTGCCGGACATACCGGGGCCGGGATCAGGGACCGAACCGGCGCGTGGCAAGGTGGAGATCGCGTCGGAGTCAGATCCCGGCGCACCCCCACCGAGCACTGTCCACACAGGAGTTGAGTGCCTTGTCCGAGCTCCCGAAGCCGACCGGGGCCCCGTCCCGCCAGAACGTGACGTTTCCCAGCGCTGACACCACCGCGCACGGCTATCTGGCGCTGCCTCCGTCCGGCAGCGGTCCCGGCGTCATCGTCATCCAGGAGTGGTGGGGCCTGACCGACCACATAGCGGACGTCACCGACCGGCTCGCACAGGAGGGCTTCGTCGCTCTCGCCCCCGACCTCTACGGCGGGAACGTGGCGCACGAGAGTGCGGAGGCGCTGCGCATGATGCAGGCCCTGCCGGTGGCGAAGGGCGTCGAACTTCTCTCCGGCGCGGTCGACCACCTGCTGGCGCTGCCGGAGGTCACGTCGGAAACGGTCGGCTCGGTCGGTTTCTGCATGGGCGGCGGCTTCGTGCTGTATCAGGCCGCGGCCGACCCGCGTGTCAGCGCCGCCGTGCCGTTCTACGGCGTGATCCGGGGCGAGCTGCCCGACTTCTCGGGCCTGAAGGCCGAGGTGCTGGGCCACTACGGCGAACGCGACGCGAGCATTCCGGTGGAGAGCCTGGACCCGCTGCGCGAGGCCATCGAGAAGCAGTCCGGCATCACCCCGGATCTGCGCGTCTACCCGGCCGACCATGCCTTCTTCAACGACTCCCGCCCGGTGCACGACGCCGAGTCGGCGGCTCGGGCGTGGGCGAGCACGGTGCCGTTCCTGCGGGAGCGGGTGCGCTGAACACGGGTGCGCGGGCCCGGGGTGCCTTTCCCCCGGACCCGCACAGACCTGCCGGTCCGGTACGTCAGCCGCTCTCGCCCGCCAGCCATGCCGTGGCGTTGAGGGCGAGGGGTGCGTTGGTGGCGCCGGTGTCGTTCCAGCCGTCGTACAGCGTGTTGCCGGACTGGCCGGTGCCGTCGTCGATCGGGGAGCTGTCGCCCCAGAAGGCGATCCGGCCACTGCCGAAGGTGCTGGTCAGGAAGAACGCGCCGGTGTTCCCGGAGTAACCGGAGCGGTAGAGCAGGCCCTTCACGGCGGAGTTGTCGGCGGGCTTGAGGGTGGCCGTCGTACCGCTGGCGATGAGGCTCTTGGTGACGGTGCCGAAGGTGCCGTGCAGGACCGGGTCCGAGCTGTCGCTGATCGCGGCCGGGTAGCCGGAGCTGATGCTCAGGGAGTCGATGGAGAAGCCGAACGGGTCGGTGGAGTCGACGCTGTTGTTGGTCATCAGGTCGTTGAGGATCTCGACGGCGTCCTCGCCGTCGTTGTTGCGGTCCGCCCCGGTGTGGTCGGAGATCATGAAGAGGCCGCCGCCGTTCTTGACGAACGTCATGATGGCGGTCTTCTCGGCCGTGGTGAACAGCGTGTTGGGCTCGGGCAGCACCAACGTGTCGAAGTTGGACAGATCAGTCGCCGTGGAGCCGCCGTAGGCGAGACTGGAGCCCGAGGGCAGCGTGTTGAGGCTGTAGTCGCCGGTCTGCTGGAGTGCCACACCCCAGGAGGAGAGCGCGCCGGTCCAGTCGCCCTCGCCGGACGGGGCGGAGTCCTCGGAGAGCGGGTCGGGCTGGCTGCTGGAGACGATCCAGTCGGCGTTGCCGGCCGTCTCGGCGTGGGCGTTGTCGAAGAGGACGCGGTGTGGGGTGGCCGCGAGGGCGGGGATCGCCGTGGCGGTGGCCTGGACGGCGGCGCCGGTGGCGATCAGGCCGAGCACGGCCAGGGCCGAGGCGAGTCGGTGACGGGTCCCGGTGATGGCGTACATCTGGCGTTCCTCCATGGGTGGGGGGATGTGGGGGAAGGCGGTGCGGGTGGCGAATCTGCGCGCGTAGACCGGGCGTTGAAGAGCTCCCGGTGCACACAAGGCAGGACCGTACCGACAAGATCCACGCCACTGGCAGACCCGGCCGGGGTTTCACGTAAAGCTCTTACGGACGAGTAACCACCGGCCAAAAAGGGGGCCTTACCGGTGATTACGGACGGTGCAGCGCGCCGATCCGCGTCAACTCGTCGTCCGTAAGCCGCAGTCCGCCCGCCGCCACGTTGTCCACGACATGCTCCGGGTTGCCCGTGCCCGGGATGGCGAGCACATGTGCCCCCTGGTGCAGGCTCCACGCGATCCGGACCTGGGCGGGGCTCACGCCGTGCGCGCGGGCGACGGCGACCACCGCGTCGTCGTGGGTGTCGGCGGCGCCGTACGCTCCCCCGCTGCCCGCCACGGCGAAGAAGGGCACAAAGGCGATACCTGACTCCCCGCACAGCCGCACGAGTTCGTCGCCCTCGGAGTCGGGACGGTCCAGCGCGTACCGGTTCTGCACGCACACCACCGGGGCGATCGCCTGCGCCTCGGCGAGGTGCCTCGGCTCGATGCCGGAGATGCCGAGGTGGCGGACGAGGCCGGCCTCGCGCAGTTCGGCGAGCGCGCCGAAGTGCTCGGCGACGGAAGTCTGGTCCAACCTGCGCAGATTGACCACGTCGAGGTGGTCGCGGCCGAGTTGGCGCAGGTTCTCCTCGACGTGTCCGCGCAGTTGGTCGGGCCGGGCCGAGGTGCCCCACTCCCCCGAGTAGTCGCGGTACGGCCCGACCTTGGTGACGATGACGAGGTCGTCCCCGTACGGCGCCAGCGCGCTGTTGATCAGTTCGTTGGCGGAGCGCAGCGCGGAGAAGTAGAAGGCGGCGGTGTCGATGTGGTTGACGCCGAGTTCAACCGCCGTCCGCAGCACGTCCAGTGAGCGCTCGCGGTCGCTGGACGTGCCGAGGTGGAAGGCCGCGCTGCCGGTGAGCCGCATGGCGCCGAAGCCGAGCCGGTTGACGGTGAGGTCGCCGAGTTTCCAGGTGCCCGCGGCATCCGCGGTGATCGTTTCCGAGGTCATCGACGGAGTCTCGCACCCGCCGCGCGCACCGGCCCGGCGCCTTTACCGGCCTTTGAGCACCCTTTACGGATAGGTGTACGTGTTCAGCGTGGCCACCGCCGAGGCGGGATTCCCGAGGTCGTAGCGGTCCACCGCAAGAAAGTTGGGCTTCTTGCGGGCGGCCGGCTGGCAGAACCGCTGGGCCCTGTCGGCGAGTTTGGTGTTGTCGTTCGTCGCTGTGGAGGCGATCGCCACGTCCCGGAAGTGGTTCATGACGAAGAGGGGCTTGAAGGCGCCCTCGGTGCGGGTCAGCGGGGTGTTGGAGTCGGCGCCGTACCAGCGGCTGTAGCAGGACCAGTCGGAGGAACCGAGGCCGCCGCCCATGGACCAGTAGTTCTCCACGGTCCACTCGCGCTGGTACATCACGCCGAAGGTGTCCCGGGTGAGCCCGGCGCTCTGGTCGGCGGAGCGGCTGTGGTCGGTGAAGATCAGCAGCCGGTCGTCGGCGGCGACCAGATCGGCGATCTTCGGCCAGCCGTTCTGCCGTACGCCGGTCTGGTCGGGCCGGTAGAGGACGTCCGACAGGCCGCTGACGCGGGCGAGTTCGCTGCGCAGCACGCTCGGGTCGACGTAGTCCTCCAGGAACACGGTGACGACCTGGGTGGGGTTCTGCTTGAGGAAGTCGACCATCCGCTGGAGGTCGACCCAGAGGGCTACCGGGCTGCTGACGAGGGTGCAGCTGTTGTGGCAGAGGATCGCACCGTCGGAGGTCTGGTGGATGTCGAGCATGAACCCCCGTACGCCGTCGTTAAGTTGCTGGTTGATGCCGCGCGACTGGTTCGGCACGAAGTTGACGAAGGGCGGGGCGAAGCCTCCGTCGACACCGTTCGCGTACGCGTTGTGGGAGGTGACGAACGTGACCTGGTCCAGGGTCCGTTGGTCGGCGGACGGCATCGGGGCGACGCTGGGGGCGACCGGGGTGAGGTACCAGGCGGCCAGGCTTCCCGCGCCGCCGACGGCCAGCTGGTCGGGGTAGTTGGCGCCGGACGGCTTGGCGGCGACCGTCAGGTAGCGGGTGGTTCCGGGGGCCTTGAGGGTGTACTGGTCGGTGCCGGACGGGGTGATCTCCCAGGCCGCGTCGGCGCTCGTACAGGCGACGGTCCTGGCCTGGTCGCCGGAGCGGCCGAGACAGCTGCCCGCGGTGTCCGTGCTCTCCAGGAGGTACGAGGTCCCGCTCGCACGCAGCGTCCACTGCTGGCGGTCCTCGTTGCCCTTGGGTCTGTGCTGCTCGACGGCTCCGGCGTCGTCGGCGGCGTTGAGTCCGGTGGTGGCGCTCTGGACGTAGTAGGCGCCGGCGGCCGGGACCGCGGCGGCCAGGGCGGGCGGCGCGGGTGCCGCAACTGCCGTTACCAGTGCGGCTGTTGCTGTGAGCAGCGCGGTGCGGGGGGTTGGCATGGAGAGGCGCCCTTCATGAACTCGATGACCCGACAGCTCGATTACTCGATCGACAGGGGCATGACATCACGAACCTCCGCCCGAAGCCCAGCACTCGGTCGGCACACCCGCGACCGAGGATGCCGGGCCCGGAGCGGCACAACGCGGGCTCGGTGCCGGCCGCGTCAGCGATCGACCGGCTCGTACTCGAACCAGTCGAAGTGGACGGAGCCGGCACCGGCGAACATGCCGATCACCCGGCCGGTGAAGCCGCCGGCGACCTCCGTGGCGAGGTACTTCCCGTCCAGTGAGGCAAGCTCGACGAAGGTACCGTCCGGTTCCTCGATGCCGATCGTCACGGTGTCCGGGCCGGTGCGCGCATCCACGGCGTGTACGGTGACCACCTCGATGCGGAGGACCACCGGCCCGGGGAGTGCCGGACGGGACGCGACGACGCTGCTCAACGGGCCGATACGAGCCCGTACTTGAACCTCCCCGGACGAGGCCTCGATGTCGTAGTGATGCTGTTCGTCGAGGCGGACGGCCAGGCCGCCGCGGCCGTCCGTGACGTCGACGAGGGCTCGTACGCGGCAGGACACGTGCTGCTGCCGCCGGCCGACGAACGTCACGTCGGTGTCGTCGAGGGAACCTCCACGCGCCCGAAGAGTGAGCCAGCCGGGCTTTTCCTTGGTCGTACACGCCTCCGGCGGGCGGTGCCGCAGGGAGATCCAGTGCGGGGCCAGCTCGCTCAGATCGAAGTCGTCCAGGCCGGGGACGGAGGCGTGCGGCTGCAGCGGCCAGGGCGGCGCCGGCATGGAGGTCGACAGTTCACCGACGACCGGCCAGCCGTCGGCCCAGTCGACGGGCACCAGAAACGTCTCCCTGCCGAGTACGTGCCACCCCGGAGTACCACCGCCCGGCCGCACGCCGAGCAGCACCATCCACCACGAGCCGTCCGCTGCCTGCACCAGGTCGGCATGGCCGGTGTTCTGGACAGGGTGGTCGGTGCCCCGATGGGTGAGGATCGGATTGGCCGGACACGGCTCGAACGGCCCCGTGGGCGTACGGCCGCGGGCGATGGAGACACCGTGGCACCGCTCGGTGCCGCCCTCGGCGATGAGCAAATACCAGTAGTCGCCGATCCGGTAGAGGTGCGGTGCTTCAGGCGCCAGGGCCCGCGGGGCGCCGGACCAGAGCCGGCGGGACGGGCCGAAGGTCTCCCCGGTGTGGGGATCGATACGGATCTGTCGGACTCCGGCGGTGGTGCACCAGCAGTTGCCGTCCTCGTCCCAGGCGAGGTCCGGGTCGATGCCCTCCACTCCCGGCAGACGGACGGGATCGGACCAGGGACCGGCCGGATCGGTAGCGGTGAACAGCAGATTGCCGTCCCCGCTCACATTGGTGACGATCAGCCAGAAGCGGCCGTCATGGTGGCGGAGCGTGGGTGCGTAGATGCCGCCCGAGGACGGCGTGTCGAGTGGCAGGCGCAGCTGCGTCGGCCGGTCGAGCGCGTTGCCGATCTGCGCCCAGTGCACCAGGTCCCGGCTGTGGAAGAGGGGTACCCCGGGGAAGTACTCGAAGCTGGAGCAGGCCAGGTAGTAGTCCTCGCCCACCCGGCACACGGAGGGGTCGGGATGGAAGCCGGGGATCACCGGGTTGTCGATGGTGCTGGCGTTCTCGGGCTTGTTCGACACCCTCATCGAGTCCTTTCACTGGTGTGACGCGCGGGAGTCACCGGCGCAGCTTGGACGGTTGGTTCAGCGGCGGATACGAGTACACACCAGCGGTAGCCGTCGGCACAGCGGGGATTCCCGCCGACGATCCGGCGGGCTGTAGCGACCGTTCGCATCAACACCCGTCGCCTATCTCTTCGGTCTGACCTTTGATATGTTTCGACGCCACCGAGGCTGCGGGAGGCGTTCGAGCTGTGGACTTCGAGCTGACCGACGATCAGGAAACGATCCGCAAGGCCGTCGCCGGACTCCTGCGCGACTTCGACGACCGGTACTGGATGGAGAAGGACCGGGACCACGAGTTCCCGGCCGAGTTCTACGACGCCGTCGCGGGCGGCGGCTGGCTGGGGCTCACGATCCCCGAGGAGTACGGCGGTCACGGTCTCGGCATCACGGAGGCCACGCTGCTTCTTGAGGAGGTCGCGCGGTCGGGCGGCGGCATGAACGCGGCCAGCGCGATCCACCTGTCGATCTTCGGGATGCATCCCGTCGTGGTGCACGGCTCCGAGGAGCTCAAGCGCCGGACGCTCCCCCGTATCGCCACCGGCGACCTGCACGTCTGTTTCGGCGTGACCGAGCCGGGCGCCGGTCTGGACACGACGAGCATCACGACGTACGCCCGCCGGGACGGTGACCACTACGTGGTGAACGGCCGCAAGGTGTGGATCTCCAAGGCGATGGAGTCGGAGAAGATCCTGCTGCTGACGCGCACGGCGAAGGTCGGCGAGGTCGCGAAGAAGACCGACGGGATGACGCTCTTCCTCACCGATCTCGATCGCGCCCACGTCGACATCCGCCCCATTCCGAAGATGGGCCGCAACGCCGTCACCTCCAACGAACTCTTCATCGACGATCTGCGGGTGCCGGTCGAGGACCGGGTCGGCGAGGAGGGGCAGGGGTTCCGGTATCTCCTCGACGGGCTGAATCCGGAGCGGATGCTGATCGCCGCCGAGGCGTTGGGCATCGGCCGGGTGGCGCTCGACAAGGCCGTGCAGTACGGCAAGGAGCGTGTCGTCTTCGACCGGCCGATCGGCATGAACCAGGGGGTGCAGTTCCCGCTCGCGGACTCGCTGGCCCGGCTGGACGCGGCCGAGCTGGTCCTGCGCAAGGCGACCTGGCTGTACGACCGCGGGCTGCCGTGCGGACGCGAGGCCAACACCGCCAAGTACCTGTGCGCGGACGCCGGGTTCACGGCGGCGGACCGGGCGCTGCAGACGCACGGCGGGATGGGTTACTCCGAGGAGTACCACGTGGCCCGCTACTTCCGTGAGGCGCGCCTGATGCGGATCGCGCCGATCAGCCAGGAGATGATCCTCAACTATCTCGGCTCCCATGTGCTGGGCCTGCCGAGAAGTTACTGACGGGACATAACTATTAACGGTCCGTCAATTATCGCTTTCCAGACGGTTGATGACGTGGAGTCAGTGATGACCGACAACAGCGGTCTGTTCGATCTCACGGGCCGGTCCGCGCTGGTCACCGGGGCGGCGGGCGGTATCGGCGCCGCCGTCGCCCAGGCGCTCGCCCGGGCCGGTGCCGCCGTGCTCGTGACGGACCTCGACGGGGACGCGGCGGCCGCTGTCGCCGGGAAGATCGGCGCCGCCGGCCGTACGGCGGACAGTGCCGCACTCGACGTACGGGACCGGGCCGCCGCCGATGCCGCGGCGGCGCGGGCGGCGGAGCTGACGGGCGGGACGCTGCACATCGTCGTCAACAACGCCGGGGTCACCGCGCCCGCCATGTTCGACAAACTGGCTGAGGACGACTTCCGGCGGATCGTCGACATCCATCTGATGGGGACCTTCCACTGCTCCCAGGCGGCGCTGCCCTTCCTTCCGGAGGACGGCACGGGACGGATCATCAACGTCACGTCGTCGGCCGGCCTCGTCGGGACGCTCGGCCAGGTGAACTACTCCGCCGCGAAGGCGAGCATCATCGGTTTCACGAAGTCGCTGGCGCGTGAACTGGCGCGCCGCCAGATCCTGGTGAACGCGCTGGCGCCGCTCGCCGCGACGCCGATGACGGAGACGATCCGCACCCACGAGAAGTTCGCGGCCCCGATGCTCGCGCGCATCCCGCTGGGCCGCTGGGCGGAGCCCGAGGAGATCGCCGGGAGCTTCGTCTTCCTCGCCTCGGACGCGGCGTCCTTCATCACCGGGCAGGTGCTGCCGGTGGACGGCGGCCTGGTCATGTGACAGGCGGTACGGGTCCCGTATTGAATGGTCCGGCCGAAGTGCCACCACCGACGAGAGGCCTGAGCCGTGCAGAGCGCCGGACGTTCCGCCAGTGACCCGCGCTTCGATGTGGTGAAGGTGCCCAAGGCGTCGGACGTGCTGGCCGCCGAGGTCCGTGAGCGGATCCTCTCCGGCGAGTTCACCGAGGGCATGGCGCTGCCGCCGGAACGTCAGCTGGTCGACCAGACGGGGCTGAGCCGCGCGACGGTGCGCGAGGCGCTGCGCATCCTCGAAGTCGAGCGGCTGCTGCGGATCAGGCCGGGGCGCGGTGGCGGGGCCTTCGTGCACCGGCCGGGCCACGAGTCGGTGGCGAACACGGTACGGCTGGTCATCCGGGGTCAGCAGATCCGGCTGGAGGCGCTGCACGAGACGCGCGAGGCGATCGAGCCGACGTGCGCCGCGCTGGCCGCGAAGCGGCGTACGTCGGCCGACCTCGCCGAACTCGACGCGGCGCACGCCGAGTTGGTCGGAGCGGAGGACGACGTCCCGCGTTTCCTGCGGGCCAACGTCCGCTGGCACACCGCCGTGGCGAAGGCCGGCGACAACGAGCTGCTGATCGGCTTCATGACCGCGCTGTCCCAGTCGATCTACGCCGCCACGGACATCGACCGGTTCATGGACGCGGAGATCCGCGAGGTCACCGCCCGCGCCCACGCGCGGATCACCGAGGCGATCCGGGCACAGGACGGGCCTGCGGCGATGCGCCGGATGACCCGGCATGTGTGCGGGTTCGCCCGCGCGGCGGCCGAGGCGGACCAGCGGCAGCTGGTCGCGCTGCCGGAACCGGCCGACGACTGACGTCAGTTCATCATCCGGGCCGGGCTCCCCCGACCCTGGTCCAGTCTCACCCACCCGCGCGAGAATGTAATTTCCATTTATCGTGAACAACGCTCTTCACTTCTGGTCTGACCTTTACTAGCATCCGAGATCGACGAGCAGTGGAGAGGGGTGCGCATGGGCGAGGCCGGCTCCGTCCTGACCGTGACCGCCGACGGCGATGTCCGGGTCGTCACCCTGAACAGGCCCGACAGGCTCAACGGTGTCTCCGAGGAGCTCCACCGGCGACTCGCCGAGGTGTGGCGGGAGTTGGCGGACGACCCGAAGGCCCGGGCTGTCGTCCTCACCGGCGCGGGGCGGGCGTTCAGCGCGGGCGGCGACTTCGACCATCTGCGGCGCCATCACACCGACCCCGAACTGCGGGAGCGGTCGATACGCCTCGACCGGACGATCCAGACGGAGATGATCCGCTTCCCGCTGCCCGTCGTCGCGGCGGTCAACGGCCCGGCGGTGGGCCTGGGTTGCAGCCTGGCGCTGGGCTGCGATCTGGTCCTGATGGCCGACGACGCGTACCTCGCGGACCCGCACATCTCGGTGGGTCTGGTGGCCGGCGACGGCGGTGTGACCCTCTGGCCGCTGCTCACGAGTCTGCTCCGGGTGAAGGAGTACCTCTTCACCGGCGACCGGATTCCCGCCGGGACGGCGGTCCAACTCGGCCTGGCCAACCGGGTCGTACCGGCCGCCGACCTTCACCAGGAGGCGCTCGCACTGGCCCGTCGGCTGGCCGCGCAGCCCCCGGAGGCGCTGCGCGCCACGAAGGCGGCGCTCGCGGCGGTGGTGGAACAGGCGACCCGGGGCGGTATGGAGGCGGCGCTGATGGCCGAGCGGGCCACGATGACCAGCCCGGACCACATCCGCATCATCGACGAACTGGCGTCACGGGCGGACCGCCGGGCCAAGGGCGAGGAGGGATAGCCGGTGGAGACCGAGGAGTTCGTCCTCGTACGCGACCTGTTCCGCTCCTTCGCCACCCGGTTCCGCGTGAACTCCGCCGACGACGTCAAGCCCTCGGCAGGCGCCGCAGCGCAGGAGGCCCTGAGCGAGTTGGGCCTCGGCGAACTGCGCCGGTCCACGCCTTCCGCGGCCACCGTGCAGGAGTGCGCCCTGCTCGCCGAGGAACACGGCACCCTGCCCCTGCCCACCTCTCTCCTCGGTACGGTCCTGCTCGCCCCGGAGCTGCTGCGCCTGCTCGGAGCAGCTCCGGCCGCCGGTACGACCCCGACGATCGCCCTCGCCCGCGACCTGCGCTTTCCCACCGCGAGCTCCTCCCCGCTCGTGGCCTGGGACAGCGAGGGCGCGGACGAGGCGCTGTGCGTGCTCCCCGACGGAACGGTGACCGCGGCCGAACTGGGCCCGGCGGCACCGGGCGTCGATCTGCTGCGGGCGATCCGTACGGCGGGGTCCGCGGAGCGTGTCGTCGGACGGCTCGACCCGGCCGGACACCGGCACTGGCAAGCGTACGCACTGATTGTCGTGGCCTCCGAACTCGTGGGCGCGGCACGGTCGTTCGTCGGGCAGAGCGTGGAGTACGCGCGGGAGCGCAGCCAGTACGGCCGGCCGATCGGGTCGTTCCAGGCGGTGCAGCATCTGCTCGCCGACGCGACCGTGCTCGTGGAGGCCTGCGCGAGCGCGACCCGGTACGCCGCCTGGTGTCTCGACCACGAGCCGCCTGAACGGGCGTTGGCCGCCGCACGGGTCGCGAAGGCCGAGGTGAACAGATCGGCGGTGGAGGCGGTGTACGCCGGTATGCAGGTGTTCGGCGGGATCGCACAGACGTGGGAGCACATCGCGCACCTGTATCTGCGCAAGGTCCGCGTGGGCGCGACGGTGCTGGCCACGACAGCCGATCTGCTGACGGTGCTGGCCGAACCGGAGGCGGTGCGATGAACGACTCCCCGCTGGACTTCGGCGACCCGGCCGACCTCAACCGGCTCCGTACGGAGTTCCGGGCCTGGCTGGCCGAACACCCGCTTCCCGAGCGGCGCTTGGACGAACCGGTCCCCGTCTTCCTGCACCGCTGGCATCGGCTGCTGCATGCCGGTGGCTGGGTCGGCCTCGATGTGCCGGAGCGCTATGGCGGTCGTGGTCTGACGGCTCTTCACCAGGTGGCGATCAGCGATGAGTTGGGCGCCTGCCGGGCCCCGGGGGTCCCCCGGATCGGCTATCTCGCTCACGCCCTGCTGGAGTTCGGCTCCGAGGAACAGCGGCTGCGGCTGCTGCCACGCATGCTGGCGGGCGACGATGTCTGGTGCCAGGGGTTCAGTGAGCCGGGTGCGGGTTCGGACCTCGCCGGCATGAGTACGTTCGCGGAACGCCGGGGCGACGACCACTACGTCGTCCGGGGGCTGAAACTCTGGACCAGTTACGCCCAGTACTCCGGCCTCTGTCTTCTTCTGGCCCGTACGGACCGCACGGGCTCCCCGCATCGCTCGATCACGGCGTTCGCGCTGCCCCTGGACCGCGCGGGGGTGACCGTACGGCCCCTGCGGGCGGCCAACGGGGACGACGAGTTCTGCGAGCTGTTCCTCGACGACGTCCGCCTGGAGGAGTCCGAGCGGGTCGGCGCAGAGGGCGACGGCTGGCCGCTGGCCATGACGACGGTGTCGTACGAGCGCAACGCCCTGGACACCGGTCATCTGTCGAAGTACGGCCTGCTCGTCGAACGCCTCCGGTCCGCCGTCCGCGAGCGGGCGGACGCGCTCCCGGACGGGCTGCGCTCCGAGATCGGGCAGTGCTACGTGGACTACGAGGTCCTCGTGGCGCATGCCCGGCGCCGTACCGCCGAACGGCTGAGCGGGCAGGTGGCCGGCCCGGAGTCGTCCATCGACAAACTCCTGATGACGCGGGCCGAACAGCGCCTGTACGAGACGGCGCTCAAGGTGTTCCCGGAAGAGCTGGCCGAGGACGGCGGCGAGATATTCGGCGAGTACCTCTATTCCAGGGCCGCGTCGGTGTACGGCGGTACCTCCCAGATCCAGCGGAACATCATCGCGAAAAGGGTCCTGCATCTGCCCTCGTCCGCTTCGTCCGGCCAGTCCTGAGCCCTGGAGCCTTCTCCATGCGATACGACGAAGAATTCCTGACCATTCCCCATGTCATCAGGCTGGCCGCCGAGCGCTTCGGAGACGACATCGCGCTGGTGGACGGGGACCAGCGATGGAGTTTCCGCGAGCTGGAACAGCGGATGGTGGAGGCGGTGAAAGCCACGATCGCCCTGGGAATCAAGCCGGGCGACCGGGTCGGGCTCTGCGCGCCCAATTCCGCGGAATGGATCTTTGCCGCACTAGGCATTCAGGGAGCGGGAGGTGTCGTCGTCCCTCTCAACACGCGATTCAAGGCGGGCGAAATCTCCTACATCCTGCGCAAGTCGGGAGCGAAGGCGGTCTTCGCTTCGCCCTTCCTGGACAGCGACTACATTGCCGACCTGTTGGAGTACGACCCCGGTCTTCCGGCGCTGGGCAGAACGGTGTCGATGTCGGTTCTCGGCCCGAAGGGTGCCGCCGATCTGTCGTGGACGGAATTTCTGCGGGCCGGTGAGGCAGTTCCGTCGTCCGCGGCCGAGGAGTCGATCGAGCGGCTGACCTCGGACGACATCTCCGACGTGATGTTCACATCCGGCACGACCGGCCATCCCAAGGGCGTCGTCCTCACCCACGGTCAGTCGCTGCGGGCCTATGGCTGGATGGCCGAGGAGTACACCTTCCGGCGCGGCGACAGCTTTCTCGTCATCCCGCCGTTCTTCCACTGCTTCGGCTACAAGGCGGGCTGGCTTGCCTCCTTGATCCACGGGGTGACGGTCATTCCCATGGCCGTGTTCCACCCCGGACAGGCACTGGAGATCATCGGCAGAGAACGGGTGAGCATTCTGCTGGGCCCACCCACGATCTTCCACGACCTCATCAACCACCCAGACCGCTCGGCACACGACCTTTCCTCACTTCGCGTCTCCATGACGGGTGGCACCACCATTCCGGAGTCGCTGATCCGTGCCATGAAGGCGGAGTTGTCCTTCGACATCGTGATGAGCGCGTACGGGCTGACCGAGTCGTCCGCACTGGTGACGACCACGCGTGTGGGGGATTCCGAGGAGACCGTGGCCCGAACCACCGGACGTGTCATTCCGGACGTCGAGGTGAGAATCGTCGACGAGGAGGGCCGGGAACTCGCGGCGGAACAGGACGGGGAAATTCTCGTACGGGGATACAACGTCACCCGAGGGTACTGGGAGGACCCCGAGGCGACCGCCGCGACGATCGACGGTGAGGGCTGGCTGCACACCGGGGACATAGGGCGGCTCGACGCGTCCGGGAATCTCTCGATCGTCGACCGGAAGAAGGAGATGTACATCGTCGGCGGATTCAACGCCTATCCGGCGGAGATCGAGAAACTGCTGCTGGCGTTCGAGCCCATCGGACAGGTCGCCGTGATCGGGGTTCCCGACGAGCGGCTCGGCGAGGTCGGCTGCGCCTTCGTCGTCCCGAAGTCGGGGTACGAGGTCGGCGAGAAGGACGTCGTAGCGTGGTCGCGCGAGCACATGGCCAACTTCAAGGTGCCGCGCCATGTCCGCTTCAGCGACCAACTCCCGCGCAACGCGAGCCAAAAGGTGCTCAAGGACGAGTTGCGTGCCCGCTTCGAAGCGAAGGCCTGACATGGATGACGAAGCCGGCACGGCCAGGGCGGCCGGGCCGCTGGCCGGCATCACGGTGGTGACGCTGGAGCAGGCGGTGTCCGCTCCCATGTGCACGCGCACGCTCGGCGACTTCGGCGCCCGGGTGATCAAGGTGGAGAACCCGAAAGGCGGCGACTTCGCCCGGCACTACGACGATGTGGTGAACGGCCTCTCGGCGCACTTCGTGTGGATCAACCGGGGCAAGGAGTCCGTGGCCCTGGATCTCAAGTCACCAGCAGGAATGGCCGTGTTGCACCGGCTGCTCGGCCACGCCGACGTCCTCGTCTCCAACCTCACCCCCGGCACCACGGCCAAACTGGGCATCGCCCCCGCCGATCTGGCCGTACGGCATCCGGAGTTGATCGCGGTCGAGATCGACGGGTACGGGCCGGGCGGGCCCCTCTCGCACAAGCGGGCGTACGACCTGCTCGTCCAGGCCGAGGCGGGATCGTGTGCGGTGACCGGGCTGGCCGGAGCGCCGGCCAAGCCCGGGCCGCCGATGGCCGACGTGTGCGCCGGGCTGTACGCGGCCCTGTCCATCATGGCGTTGCTGTACGAGCGGGGACGCGGCGGCCGCAGCGGTCCGGCCTCGGTGGCGGTGAGCCTGTTCGACACGATGACGGAGCTGATGGGCTATCCGCTCACCTACACCAAGCACGCGGGCGTCGATCAGCAGCCCATGGGCATGGGGTCGCCGGCGGTGGCGCCGTACGGGGCGTACGCCACGGCCGACGGTCACACCGTGGTCCTGGGGACGACGAACGACCGTGAATGGCAGCGGCTGGCAAGGGAGTTGCTGAACCGGCCCGACCTCGCGGACGACGAACGGTTCGCCACCACCCCGGGCCGGGTCGCCCACCGCGACATCCTGGAGGCCGAGATCACCGCCTGGTGCGCCCGCCGCGATCTGGCGTACGTGCAGAGCAGCGCGGACGCCGCCGGGATCGGCAACTCCCGGTTCAACAAGCCGAGCGAGGTCGTCGCGCATCCGCATCTGAAGGCCCGTGACCGGTGGCGGGAGGTCGAGACGCCGTACGGGCCGATCACCGCGCTGCTTCCGCCGCCGGTCATCTCGGGCTACGAGCCGCCGATGGGCGCCATCCCGGCGCTCGGGCAGCACACGGCCGCCGTACTGGCCGAGTTGGGGATCGACGACCAGGGCGAGGAGACGGACACGGAAGCGGGCGGGAGCGGGGGCGAGGCGCCGTGAACAACAAGGAGCCCGTGCTGCTCTGCGGCGACCGGGACGGCGTACGGACCCTGACCCTGAACCGGCCGCACCGGAAGAACGCGATCGACGCGGAGTTGTGGGACGCGTTGCGGGACGCGCTGCTGGCCGCCGGGAGGGCTCGTGCCGTGCGGGCGCTCGTCGTCACGGGGGCCGGGGGCTCGTTCTGCTCGGGGGCCGACATCTCGGGTGGGCCGAGCAGCGTCCACCCCCTGTACCGGATGCGGACGTTGAGCGAGATCGCCCTGCTGCTGCACGAGTTGCCGGTGCCGACCATCGCCAAGGTGACCGGTGTCGCCGTCGGCGCGGGGTGGAACCTCGCGCTCGGGTGCGATCTGGTCGTGGCCACGCCGGACGCGCGGTTCTCGCAGATCTTCGCGCGGCGCGGGCTGTCCCTGGATCTCGGCGGCTCGTGGCTGCTGCCGAAGCTGGTCGGGTTGCAGCAGGCCAAACGGCTCGCACTACTCGCGGAGACGATCGGCGCCGAGGAGGCACGGGCGCTCGGGCTGGTGACATGGGTCGTGGCCGCCGACGAAGTGGACGCCTTCGTCGACGGGCTCGGGGCGCGGCTGGTGGCCGGGGCGCCGATCGCGCTCGCGCAGACCAAGGCGCTGCTCAACGAGGGCGCCGACCGGACGCTCCGGGACGCGCTCGCGAGCGAGGCACGCGCCCAGGGGGTCAACTTCGCCACGGTCGATGTGCCGGAGGCGTTCTCGGCGTTCACGGAGAAGCGCGAGCCGTCCTTCAGCGGACGGTGGGCGGTGCCGGGGGCCGGCCAGGAACCTACCAACTCGGGGGCGCCAGGCGCCTCTTCGGTCAGGAGGCCGTAGTGCGTGAAGCGGTGATCGTGGCGGCGGTGCGCACCCCCGTCGGCAAACGTGACGGGAGCCTTGCGGGCGTACACCCGGCCGACCTCTCGGCTGTCGTGCTGAACGCGCTCGTCGACCGGACGGGCATCGATCCCGTCGTCGTCGACGACGTCGTCTGGGGCTGTGTGTCGCAGGTCGGCGACCAGTCGAGCAACATCGGCCGCTATGCGGTGCTCGCGGCGGGCTGGCCCGAGAGCATTCCGGGTACGACGGTCAACCGGGCCTGCGGGTCCAGTCAGCAGGCGCTGGACTTCGCCGCGCAGGCCGTGATGTCGGGGCAGCAGGATGTCGTCGTGGCGGGCGGGGTCGAGGTGATGAGCCGGGTTCCGCTGGGCTCGGCGCGGGCCTCCGGGATGCCGTACGGGCCCCAAGTCCTCGCGCGGTACGACGACTTCTCGTTCAACCAGGGGGTGTCCGCCGAGAGGATCGCCCAGAAGTGGGGGTTCACGCGGACGCGGCTCGACGAGTTCGCCGCGCTGTCGCACGAACGGGCCGCGGCTGCCCTGGACTCCGGGGTGTTCGAGGAGCAGATCGCGCCGGTGTCCGTCGGCGACCTGACTGTGGGGGCCGATGAGGGGGTGCGGCGCGGGACCAGTATCGAGAGCCTCGCGCGACTCAAGCCCGCCTTCCAGGACGACGGAGTGATCCATGCCGGCAACGCCTCCCAGATCTCCGACGGCGCCGCCGCGCTGCTCGTCACAACGCCCGAGAGGGCACATGAGATGGGCCTCGCGCCGCTCGTGCGGTACCGCGCGGGTGTGGTCGTGGGCGCCGACCCGGTGCTCATGTTGACCGGGCCGATCCCCGCGACCGAGCGGGTGCTGCAGAGGGCGGGCGTCGGGCTGACCGAGGTCGGCGTCTTCGAGGTGAACGAGGCCTTCGCGCCCGTACCGCTGGCCTGGCTAGCCGAGACGGACGCCGATCCGGCGCTGCTCAATCCGCTGGGCGGGGCCATCGCCCTCGGGCATCCGCTCGGGGCGTCCGGCGCGGTCCTGATGACCCGCATGATCCACCACATGCGGGAGCGCGGCCTGCGCTACGGCCTGCAGACGATGTGCGAGGGCGGCGGCACAGCCAACGCCACCCTCGTCGAACTCGCCTCCTGACAGGAACAGACGGGAGCTGTTGTGCGCCGAGACATCTTCACGCCCGACCACGAGGCGTTTCGCGATCTGGTGCGGGACTTCGTGGCGAACGAGGTGGTCCCGTACTACGCCGACTGGGAGGAGGCCGGGCGGCTGCCCCGCGAACTCTTCGAACAGCTCGGCTCGCTGGGCCTGTTGGGCATGTCGATCCCCGAGGAGTACGGCGGGGCGGGCCTCGACGACTACCGCTACAACGTGGTCCTCCAGGAGGAGGCGGCCCGCGCGCTGGTCACCCTCGGTACGGTACGCACCCAACTCGACGTCGTCCTCCCCTACTTCCTCGCCTACGCCGATCAGGAGCAGCGCGCCCGCTGGTTCCCGGGCCTCGCCGCAGGCAAGCTGCTCACGGCCGTCGCCATGACGGAACCCGGCACGGGCTCCGACCTCGCGGGCATCCGGACGACCGCCGTGCGGGACGGTGACGTGTACGTCCTGAACGGCGCGAAGACGTTCATCACGGGCGGGCTGCTCGCCGACCTGGTGGTCGTGGTGGCTCGGACTGCCACCGACCCCGACGACCGACGCGCGGGGCTGACCCTGCTGGTCGTCGAGGACGGCATGCCGGGGTTCACGCGGGGCCGGGTGCTCAAGAAGATGGGCATCAAGGTGCAGGACACCGTCGAGCTGGCCTTCGACGACGTACGTGTCCCGGTCGCCAACCGGCTCGGCGAGGAGGGCGCCGCCTTCGGCTACCTGGGCCACAATCTGGCGCAGGAGCGGATGACCGTGGCGGTCGGCTCGGTCGCACAGGCGCGGGCCGCCCTCGACACGACGGTCGGATACGTCAAGGAGCGCAAGGTCTTCGGGAAACCCGTCGCCGCCTTCCAGAACACGAAGTTCGAACTCGCCGCTGTGGCAGCCGAGTTGGAGGCCGCGCAGATGATGCTCGACCGTGCGGTGCTCGAACTCGTCGACCATGAACTGTCCGGCGCGGACGCGGCGAAGGTCAAGCTGTTCTGCACGGAGATGCAGGCCCGGGCCGTCGACCGCTGTCTTCAACTCTTCGGCGGATACGGGTACATGCAGGAGTACCCCATCGCCCGGCTGTACACGGACGCGCGCATCACCCGTATCTACGCCGGCACGAGCGAGGTCATGAAGGTCATCATCGCCAAGTCGTTGGGACTGTGAGAACGGGGATGCCCATGCCGGACACGGACTTCGAGGGCCGGAGGGGCGCCGCGTTCGTCGCGGGCGGCACCGGTGGCATCGGTGCGGAAATCGTACGGATTCTGGCCCGGCGGGGCAGCGATGTGGCGTTCACGTTCCGTGCCAACGAGTCGGCGGCGGAGTCGATCGCCGGCGAGGTGAAGGCGTACGGGCGCCAAGTCCACGCTCTGCGGCTCGACTTGGGGGACGAGTCGGCGACGGCGGGGGCGGTGGCCGAGGCCGCCGACGCGTACGGAGGGCTGCACACGGTCGTGTACGCGGCCGGTCCCCACGTACCGATGACGCATCTGAGCAAGGTGACGCCGAGCCAGTACCGTGCCCAACTCGACGCGGACGCCGGGGCGTTCTTCAGTCTCATCCATCCGGCGCTGCCGCTCCTGCGGGAGACCCGGGGCAGCATCGTGGCCGTGACGACGGTGGCCACCCGCCGCTACCCGGTCCGGGACGGGTTGTCGGCGGGCACCAAGGGGGCCGTCGAGGCGGTCGCCCGGGCGCTCGCGGCGGAGGAGGGCCGGTACGGGGTGCGCGTGAACTGCGTGGCGCCCGGCATGCTCAACGACGGTATCGCCGCCCGTCTGATCGCCACCGGGGAACTGGACGAGGCCGCGCTCGCGATCACCCGGCGCAATATCCCGCTGCGCCGCTTCGGGGCCGCGACGGACATCGCGGAGGCGGTGGCGTTCCTCGCCTCGGAGCGCGCGGGGTTCATCACGGGGCAGGCGCTGGGGGTGGACGGCGGGTACAGCGTCTAACGCGCCTCATTCGGGGGCGGTGATGCGCTGTCCGCCGACGAACGCCGCCCGTACGGTCTCCCCGGAGAGTGCGTCGAGCGCTTCCCGCAGGGGCACGTGGAGCAGACACAGGTCGGCGATCATGCCGGTCGTCAACCTCCGGGTACGGCCGGGGCGTTGGGGCTCCCCGGTGAAGAGGTTCAGTGCCGACTCCGGGGGCAGGGCCTCTCCCCCGCTCCGTTCGACGGTCGCCCGTATGACTGCCCAGGGATCGTGGGTGCCGTACGGGGCGTCGGTGCCGGCGGCGAGCGGGATGCCGGCGTCGGCCAGGGTCCGGCAGCGGTAGAGGTGGGGGCGGTCGTCGGCGTCCACGTCGGTGGTGTACGCGTGGCCGCGTTCGGCGGGGAAGTGCGGCTGCGTCACGACCGTCACTCCGAGGTGCCCGATCCAGGGGATCGTCTCGGCCGGGACGACGGACGCGTGCTCGATACGGTCGCCGTCGACCGGGCCGGCCTCGTCCAGGGCGAGGAGGGTCACGAGCAGCTGAACCCGGGTCACGCAGTGGACGGCCACCGGGCGTGGCCGCAGCGATGCGATACGGGAGGCCAGATGGGCCGGGGCGGGCAGGGTGGCATCGTCGAGCATGAGCTTCACGGGCGCGTCGACCGTCATGACGAGCAGCCTCTGCGGCAGCACCGACAGCAGGTCGAGGAGGCCGTCCGCCGGATGCGGATCGGCGTTGGTGAACCCCGTGACGCCGAGCGCCGCCGCCCTGCGCCCCACACCCTCCAGGTCGAGACGCACGGGCGGGACGAATCCGCGCAGCCGTTCGTCCTCCCGCCAGAACCGTCCATCGCTCGCCCCCGTTCCTGTCCCCGTCCCCTCCTCCAGCCCGGCCGCCCGCAACGCGGCGCTGTTCCACACCCACTGCGCCCCCGTACGGTGCTGGACGCGGACGGGCCGGTCCGGTGGGGCGAGGGCGTCCAGGACCCACCGATCGAGGTCGCCCGCAACGCTCTCGTGATAGCCGATGGCCCGCACCCACTCCGCCGGGTCCCCGCCGCTCAAGGCCGCGGCGAGTCCGTCCCGGCCGGTGACGTCGGCCGGACCGACGCGCACGGACGCGGTTTCGGCGGCCAGCGCCGCGAGGTGTACGTGGTGGTCGTGGAGGCCGGGCAGCAGGGCGCCGCCGTGCCCGTCCAGGTCGTCGGGGGCACCGGGGGTGTCGGAGCCGTGCGTTCCGTCCAGCCGCTTGCCGATCTCGGCGATGCGGCCACCCAGGACCCGTACATCGACCCGGCCCGCTCCCTGGACCTCGACGTTCCTGATCAGCACGGCGACGGAACCAGGGAGGCGGCGCAGGCCGACATGGCGAGGCTCAGCAGGTCGCCGCCTCCGGTGGCCAGGGAGCGGGCCACGGCGTGGGCCGCGTAGACGCCGGTGACCGGGTCGGCGAGCGCGTCGCCCAGGAACACGGGGTCGCCCTGTGCGTCGAGGCCGGTCAGGCCGCCCGCGACGGCAGCGTCGTCGCCGAACGCGATGCGGTCGTCGTCCCTGCCGTACCCGGTGATGCTCACCCAGACCCGGCCCGGACGGGCGGCGAGGAACTCCTCGGCGTGGACCCCGAGCCGGCGCAGCGCCCTCGCCCGGGACGCCTCGATGACGATGTCGGCCCCGGCGACCGCCTCGGCGAGCGCCCCCGCGGAGAAGTCCAGCACCAGGCTGTCGTGCCCTTCGTGCAGCCAACGGTAGAAGGCGGGCGATCCGGCGCGGGCACCGTCCGGGCGGTCCGTGCTCTCGACCTTCACCACTTGGGCGCCCGCCAGGCCCAGGAGGCGTGCACACAGGGGGCCCGCCCAGAGGGCCGACAGGTCTACGACACGCAGGGCGGCTGTGTCGCGTACGCATCGCTCGCCGAGGCGCACGGCTCGTACCGGAGGTCCGCTCACGGAGGCGTGCTCCGAGGCCGCGATCCCCAAGAGCTGGGCGTTCGTTGCGACTTGGGCTGCCGTGGCCCGTCGCGCCGCCTCGTGGAGCGGCTCGCCCTGCGTACCCGAAAGGAGGGCGACGAGGGCGGGTACGGCGGTCAGATCGTCCGGGCGGGCGAGGTTCACGGCCGTCCAGCCGTCGGCGGTTTCGAGCAGTTGGCAGAAGCCGCCGGCCGAGGTCCTGCCGGGGAGGGTGTGGCCGGCCAGCCGGGCGCGCAGGAAGAGGGCGGTGGGCAGGTCGACGGGCACACCGGTGAGCGCGGTGAACTCCTTCGCGACGGAGGCGAGGGGAGGCAGATACGGCTCGACCGACTCCATCCAGCTGTCGAGAGCGTCATTCTCCAACGGACAAACGCCCTTCTCTTGCGAGGTAGCCCCAAATTACACTCCGGACGTGACCTTGGACTCCCCCTTCGACCTCGTCGACCTCGACCGTGGACCGCGCCTGGACCTGGGCCTCGGCCTCGGTTCGGGAGCAGCGGACGTCAGCGGGCGAGTGCTGGTGGGCGTCGCGGAGGAGCCCGGCCCGGCCGACGCCGGCCTCGACATTCTCCTCACCGGCGTCGCCGATCCGCCACGCCCCTGGGTGGGCTGCGCGGACCCGTACGCCACCGCCCGCCGTCTGGGTGACATCGTCGCGGACCGGCCCGGCGCCTCCGTCGCCCTGATGCAGGTGCTGCGGATGGGCCCGGCGCTGGAGCCGCCCGACCGTCTCGTGGCCGAGTCCCTCGCCTACTCGACGCTCCAGGCCTCGGCAGTCTTCCGCGCCTGGCTCGACTCGGCGCCCTCCCGCACGCCGCGCCCCTCCCCCGCGCCGGTGCTGCTGAGCCGTGACGGTGACCGGCTCGCCATCACCCTCGACCGGCCGCAGGCGCGCAACGCCATGGACGCCGGTACGCGGGACGCCCTGTGCGAGGCGCTCGACGTCGCCGTCGCGGACCCCTCGATCACTCGCGTCGACCTGTACGGCAACGGGCCGGCCTTCTGCGCGGGCGGCGACCTCAGCGAGTTCGGCACGGCCGGGGATCCCGCGCAGGCCCATCTGGTGCGTGTGCTCCGCAGTCCGGCCGCGTTGCTTCAGCGGTGCGGTGCGCGGGTGACGGCGCATCTGCACGGTGCGTGTGTGGGGGCGGGTATCGAGCTGACGGCGTTCGCGGGGTGGGTGCGGGCGGCGCCGGACACGGTGATGCGGTTGCCCGAGGTGGGGATGGGGCTGATTCCGGGGGCGGGGGGTACGGCGAGTCTGCCGGTGCGGATCGGGCGGGAGCGGACGGCTTATCTGGCGTTGTCTGGGGAGGCGTTGGGGGCGGGGGAGGCGTTGCGGTGGGGGTTGGTCGATGAGGTGGTTGAGGTTGGCTAAGTACGGGGTGGGCCACGCAGTTCTTTTACCGCGGGCCGGTAGGGGCTGATCGCGCAGTTCCCCGCGCCCCTATGGGGGCGCTGTTGTGCACGTGACTTCACCCGAGACCGTCTAGCCGGGCAAAGGCCAGCCCTCGTCCGTCACTTGGCTGTCCATACGGGGGGCCTTCGTTCTGCGAAGGCCTTTGCGCCCTCTGCTGCGTCCGTGCTGCGGAAGACCGACTCGATTTCGGACGGGTCGGGCCAACGGCGTTCTCGGATCAGCTTCTTGGTCATGGTGACGCCCAACGGGCCGTTGGCGGCGATCCGTTCGGCGAGGGCCAGGGCCTCTGTCCGGACCGCTTCGGCCTGGACGACCCAGTTCACCAGGCCGACCTCCCGGGCCCTGGCCGCCGTGATCAGTTCGCCGGTGAGGCCCATTTCCAGGGCGACGGCGAGTGGGATCCGGTCGGCGAGGGTGGTGGCGCCGCCGGCTGCGAAGAGGCCGCGTTTCACCTCGGCGATGCCGACACTGGCGTGTTCGGCGGCGACGACCAGATCGCAGGCCAGGACCATTTCGAAGCCGCCGGCCAGCGCGGGACCGTTCAGTGCCGCGACGACCGGGGTGGCCACGCCCTCGCGGAGGAACCAGACGAGTCCGTCGAAGCGGGCGCCGCGCGCGAACGCCTTGAGGTCCATGCCGGCGCAGAAGACCGGGCCCGCCCCGGTGAGGACGATCGCCCTGACGGCCGGGTCCGCGTCCGCTTCCTTCAACGCCGCGGACAGTTCTTGAATGAGCTCCGGGTTCAGTGCGTTGCGCGCCTCGGGCCGGTTCATCGTGGTCACGAGGACGTTGCCCACCCGTTCGGTCAGGACCAGGTCGTCCTGGGGCATGGCGGCTCCTGTTCGGTTCGGTCAGAAGTCTCAGTCAGCGGTCTCAGTCGGCAGGCTCAGTCGGAGGCGGGCAGCGGTTTGGCGGCCTTGATCGTCATCGGGGCGCCGTCGCAGGTCAGTTCGCCCGCTCCGGAGGCGGTGCAGAGCAGTTCGAGGGTGCCCGTGGCATCTACGTAGCGTTTGCCGATGACGGTTCCCGAGCCGGGGTCCTTGACCGGCGGTGCGGAGGCGGCGGGCACCATGGGCTTGCCCCCGCAGGCGAGTGGGGGGTGGGCGTCGGCAGGGGCCCGGATCACGACCACGCGGGTGCCGCAGGCGGTGCTGGCGAGTTGGTCGCCGGGGCGCGATGTCGTTGCCGGAGTGGTCATGACACAGGTTCCTCTCGAACGGGCGATGGGGGTCGCGAGGTCACTCGGGGTCGCGCAGCCGGTCCGGTTCGCGCAGTCGTTCGGCGAGGAGGCTGACGTCGTACGACTGGCGGGCCATCCAGAACCGCAGGAAGGCGGTGAGCGAGTAGCGAAGGAAGAGCGCCGAGCCGACGACGCCGGCGGCGATGCCGGCGAGGCCGAGGGCGAGTCCGTCGTTCTGGACGAGGGGGTCGAGGGTGTTGTGGGCGACCAGGTAGCCGGAGGCGCCGAGGATCACGCCGAGCGCCATCAGGGCTCCGCCGAGGCGCAGCCAGAGTACGGAGCGGGCGGCGGCCGGGTCGGGGATCTTCAGTTCCGTCAGTTCGCGGACGAAGCGGTCCGCACGGGGCTCGGTGGATGTCATGCTGCTGAACTCCCGAGGTAGAGGGCGGACAGTTCTGCGCGGAGGCCGTCGTCGGGGTGGCCCTGGCGTTCGACGCGGCCACGGACGAGGACGGCGGCGCGGTCGGCGATGTCGAGTACGGCGGCGGCGAACTGCTCGACGACCAGGACGGCCACCCCCTGCCGAGCTATCTCGGCGACCTGCTCGTAGAGCCGGGCGACCACCAACGGGGCGAGTCCCATGGAGAGTTCGTCGAGGAGCAGGACGGCCGGGTCGGTGGCGAGGCCCCGTGAGAGGGCGAGCATCTGCTGTTCACCGCCGGAGAGCGTGCCGGCGGGCTGGGAGGCACGCTGGGCGAGAACGGGGAAGCGGGTGAACGCGATCTCCTCGATCTCGGCGCGGGTGCGGCCGGTGTACGTCATCATCAGGAGGTTGTCGCGCACCGAGAGGTTGGGGAACACGCCGCGTCCCTCGGGGATCAGGCAGACTCCGGCGCGGGCCAGGTCGCGCGGGGCGGCGCCCGTCATGTCCCGTCCGCCGAGCAGGAGTTGGCCGGACTGGACGGGGTGGACGCCCGCCGCGACCCTCAAGGTGGTCGTCTTTCCGGCACCGTTGGGGCCGAGCAGCGCCACCACCTCACCGGCGGCGACGCCGAGATCGACTCCGTGCAGGACCGTGATCCGTTCGTGGGCGGCACGGATGCCGCGCAGTTCGAGCAGCGCGTTCACGCGTCCCCCAGGTAGGCGGCCAGGACCGTCTCGTCGTTGCGGATGACCTCGGGCGGGCCGACGGCGATGACCTTTCCGAGGTCGAGGACGTACACGTCGTCGCACACGCTCATCACGAGGCTCATGTCGTGTTCGACGAGGACGACGGCCGTGCCGTCGTCGGCGAGGGAGCGCAGGAGGGCGGCGAAGCGTTCGGTCTCCTCGCCGTCCTGTCCGGCGGCGGGTTCGTCGAGCAGGAGCACCTTGGGGCGCAGGGTCAGCGCCCGGCCGACCTCGACGAGGCGGCCGACGCCGGTGGGCAGCGTGTCGGGTGCGGTGTCGGCGATGCCGGTCAGGCCCAGCCGGTCGAGGATCTCCGTCACGACACCGGCCGCACGCGGGCGTTCGGGGCCGAGTTCGGCGGCGACGAGCAGGTTGTCGCGGACGCTGAGCCGGCCGAACAGCTCCAGCCGTTGGAACGTCCGGGCGAGTCCGCAGCGGGCCCGGGCGGAGGGCCGCATCCGGGTGACGTCCCGGTCGTCGAGGAACACCCGCCCCGACGACGGTCTGCGCAGCCCGGAGGCGACGTCGAACAGGGTACTTTTTCCTGCCCCGTTGGGCCCGATGAGCCCGGTGACACGGCCGGGCTCGGCGGTCATGCCGACCCCGTCCAGGGCTCGGTTGCCGCCGAAGGAAACCGTCACTCCACTAACGCGCAGCGACGCCACGGGCCAGCACCTCCCCGTCCTCCGGGCGCCAGTCGCGCCGTACGCCCCACCACTCGACCGGAATCTCCGGCTCGGCCGTCGGGGCCTGCCGGACAGTTGCCCAGATCCGCAGGGCCAGTGCGACGACGACGGCTCCGCCGAGGAAGGTCCAGCCGTTGATGACGTCACCGAGGCGCAGCAGCCAGGCCGTTGCCAGCCAGGCGACGAGCGCGGTGAGCGCGATGCGGTCGCGGCCGAGCGGCTCCCACTGGCGCCGGAAGTGGGCCGCGATGCCGTCGGGGTTCTTGCCCAGGCCCATACCGGCGAGGGCCGGCAGCAGGGCGACCGGGTTCTGCAGTGAGGGCGCGACGGCGACCAGCGCGTTCGCCGGCCCGATGAGCGCCGTACCGGTGAAGAGGCCGTTGCCGACCGCGCCGAGTCCGCCGATCACCGCGACGAGGAAGATCGGCAGTCCGGCGATGAGGTTGAACTGGTCGGGAGTGATGGCCCGTTGCTGCATTCCGTAGAGCGCGCCGCCGAGGCCCGCGATGCCCGAGGCCAGCGCGAACACCATCACCTTGGCGACGAGCAGGTTGCCGCCGAGTGTGGCGTACGCGGCCTCGCTGTCGCGCAGCGCGATCAGCCGCCGCCCGAACCGGCCCCGTCGCAGCGCGGCCACGAGGACCGAGGCGAGGGCGAGACAGACGGCGGCGAGCACCATCAGTTCCTCCCCGCTGTCCAGGCGCAGCCCGAACAGGGAGGGTCCGGCCACTTCCACCGAGCCCTGGTCGAACAGCACGACTTCGACGCCGAAGACATGGAAGGCGGGGAGGGTGAAGATCCAGCGGTCGAGTACGACGGCGAAGGCGGCGGTCCCGAGGGCCAGGTACACGCCGGACAGGCGCAGTGCGGGCAGCGCGATCAGCGCCCCGGCGACCGCGGCGACCAGTACCGCCAGGCCGAGCGCCCACAGCTGGCCGTGCGCGCCGAAGTGCGCCCACACGACCGCGCCGATCCCGGCCATGCTCAGCTGGCACAGGGAGATCTGGCCCGCGTAACCGGCCAGGGGGACGTACGAGAGCGCCACCACGCCCAGCGAGAAGATCGGCCCGTAGGTGATGAGGTCGGCCTCGCCGAGCATCGACGCCAGGACGACGCCGAAGGCGATGGTGACGGCGGCGAACACGAGTGTGCCGCGTGCCGTGGGCACCGGGACGGGTGCCAGGCGCCGGTCGCGTCCGCGCAGCCGCCGGTGCGGGAACACCAGCAGGGCGATGAAGAGGAGCAAGGCGGGGGCGGCGAGGCGCAGGCCCGGCAAGTAGTCGTTCTGGGGCAGATAGCCGGTGAGATAGCTCTCCGTGCAGCCGATGACGACGGCCCCGATGAAGGTGAGCGGCATGCTGCGCAGCCGGCCGAAGACGGCGGCGGTGTAGGCGCTGACGATCAGGAGGGAGAGCTGCGCGGCGTCGAGGGTGACGGTCGGCGCGATCAATATGCCGCCGAGCGCGGCGAGTTGGGTGCCCATGATCCAGGCGGCCTTGTTGGCCCGTACGGGGTCGGCACCGGTGAGTCCGACGAGCGCGCGGTCGTCGACGGTGGCGCGCATCTCGGCGCCGGAGCGGGTGCGGTAGAGCAGGACGCGCAGGACGACGGCGACCGCGATGGCCACGCCCATGGTGATGGCCTGGTGCCAGGTGACGGCGGCCGGTCCGATGTGGAAGGGGGCCCGGTCGGCGAAGAAGACGGGCAGGGGCCGGGCCACGTTCGGGTCCCAGATCCAGCGCGCGACCCCAATGAGGCCACTCAATAGTGCGACGGTCATCACCAGCCGTTCCGCTTCCCCCAGCGCCTGGACAGGCCGCAGGATGAACCGTTCGACGAGGAGACCGAACGCCGGGGCGAGCAGGAGCAGGACGACAGCCAGTGCGACCGGAACCGGCCAGCCCCAGCCGACGGTGAGCTGCCAGTAGGTGAACGCCGAGAGCATGCCCGCGGCGCCATGGGCGAAGTTGAACACGCCGGTGGTGGTGTAGGTGAGCACGAGACCGCTGCCGATGACCGCGTAGATCGCGGCGGTGCTGAGGCCGACGATCCCGAAGGTGAGGAACTGGTCCATGACGCGCCGCCACTCGATGTCGGGGTAGGCCGACTGAGTGTCCTCCTCTCTAAGGCTGGAAACTAGCTTCTCATTCAGAGAGAATCAACCATTCGGACAACCCTGGGAGAAACCATGACCGGACAGCGCAGGGGAACCGCGATCGCCATGACCGAGCCGGAACGGGACGCGTTCCTGCGCGCCCAGCCCGTGTGCCGGGTGGCGACTGTCGGAGCAGGCGGGCACCCCCATGTCAGTGCCCTGTGGTTCGTGTGGGACGGAACCGCCCTGTGGCTCAACTCGCTTGTCCGCAGCCAGCGTTGGACCGACCTCGACCGCGATTCGCGGATCGGCGTGATCGTCGACGACGGAGGCGCCGACTTCATGCAACTGCGGGGCGTGGAGCTGCGAGGCAGCGTTCAGGTGGTCGGCGAGACACCTCGGAAGGGGGCTCCCCTGGAGGAACTCCGGGAGCCGGAACGGCTGTTCGCGGACAAGTACGCGGGCGGCCGGGACTTCCCGTACGACGGGCGGCACGCCTGGCTGCGGCTGACGGCGGAGAAAGTGGTGAGCTGGGACTTCTCTAAGCTGCGGAAGGACCGTTGACGCTTCACCCTCTGCCGTGAGAACCTTCCGCTCACTTTGAGAGAATGGAATTCTCAATGTCCACTGACGACCTGATGGAGATCCAGCAACTGCTGGCCCGGTACGCGGTGTACATCACCCAGGGCGACCTGGACGGCGTGCTCGCGGTCTTCACCCCCGACGGGACCTACAGCGCCTTCGGCGACACGTACGCCCTCGACGAGTTCCCGGCGCTGGTCGCGGCGGCCCCCAAGGGGCTCTTCCTCACCGGGACCGCCGTGGTCGAGCCGGGGGCGGACGAGGACTTGGCGACCGGCACCCAGCCGCTGTGCTTCGTCGACCACGCCACCCACGACCTGCGCATCGGCTACTACAACGACGCCTACGTGCGCACCGCCGACGGCTGGCGGCTGCGCACCCGCGCCATGACGTTCATCCGCCGCAGCGGAGCGCACGACTCTGGCCGCCCGCACGCCTACCAGAGCCCGGGGACATGAACGTCACCGAGTTCCGCACCGACCTGCGGCGCTGGCTCGACGTGAACGACCTCTCCCCCGGCCCCGACGACTCGCTCGACGCGCAGGTCGCACAGCTCGCCCGGGTCCGGCGCGCGCTGTACGAGGCGGGGTGGATGCGGTACGGATGGCCCGCCGAGGTGAGGGGGCTCGGCGGGCCCGCCGTACTGCGCGCGGTACTGGGCGAGGAGGTCGCGACCCGGGGCCTGGCCGAGCCCGGGATCTACTCCATGGTCGAGGTCCTGGCCCCGACGATGATCTTGTACGCGCGTCCGGAGCTGGCCGCCGAGGTGGTCCCGCGGCTGCTCGGCGGCCGGGAGCAGTGGTGTCAGGGTTTCTCGGAACCGGGCTCCGGCAGTGACCTGGCCTCGCTCACCACGAGGGCCGTCCCCCGGGGCGACGACTGGGTGGTGAGCGGCCAGAAGGTGTGGACGAGCCTCGCCCAGTACTCCGCCCGCTGCGTCCTGCTCACCCGCACGGCCCCCGGCCACGGTGGCATCACCGCCTTCTTCGTCGACATGGACACCCCGGGGATCACCATCCGGCCGCTGCGCACAATGCACGGCGTGGACGAGTTCGCGGAGGTGTTCTTCGACGACGTCGTCGTCCCCGGCGACCGGATGCTGGGCCGCCCGGGCGACGGCTGGCAGCTGGCGATGGATCTGCTCCCGCATGAACGCTCCACGTGCTTCTGGCACCGGATCGCCCATCTCTACACACGACTCGACCGGTTGTTGGAACAGACGCCGACTCCTGACTCCGCACAGGACGACGAGGCTCTCGGCGCCGCCTATCTCGCCCTCCACACCGCCCGCTGCCGCTCCCACGCGACCCAGCGGCGCCTGGCCGACGGTGAGCACCTGGGCCCGGAGACCTCCGTCGACAAGGTCCTGCTGGCCACGTCGGAGCAACAACTCTTCGACACCGTACGGGACTTGCTCCCCGGAGTACTGGAGCTGGCCCAGACGCCCTGGCGGTCGGAGTACCTGTACTCGCGTGCGGCAACCATCTACGGCGGCACCGCCGAGATCCAGCGGAACATCATCGCGCGCCGGTTGCTGAATCTCGGGAGGGAGTAGCCATGGACGCCGCCGAACAGGACCTGCTCGCCGAGACACTCCGCAAGACGATGGCGACGGCGACAGGTCCGGCCCTCGACGCCGCGCTGGCCGACCTCGGCTGGGCCGACCTGTTGACGGAGGTGCCCGAGGTCGCGGTCCCGCTCGTCTTCGGGCTGCTCGGCGAGACCGGCGCCCACGCGCCGCTCCTCAACGACGTGGTGCTGCACGGGGCCGGCCGGCCACTCGGGGGCGCCCTGCCGCTGCCGTACACGGGCGGTTCGTGGGTGGTGTGGGAGCGCGGCGGAAGCCGGACGCCGGGCAGCTGTCTGGACGGCGAACTTCCGTTGCTGGCCAGCCCTGTTGGGGAGCCCGTCCCGCTCGGCGCGGGCCGACGGGCGCTCGGGTGGTGGCTGCTGAGCACCGGGCGGGCCATGCTCGCGCTCGCCCGGTCGCATGTGCTGGACCGCACCCAGTTCGGCCGGCCCCTCGCCTCCTTCCAGGCCGTACGGCACCGGCTCGCGGAGACACTCGTCGCGCTCGACGGCGCCGAGGCGACTCTTATGGCTGCCGAGGACGAGCTGGGCTCCCTGCTGGCCAAGGCCGCCGCCGGGCGAGCGGCGCTGACGGCGGCCCGGCACTGTCAGCAGGTGCTGGGCGGGATCGGCTTCACCGCCGAGCACGATCTGCACCGGCATGTCCGACGGGCGCTCGTGCTTGACGGACTGCTGGGCAGCGCGCGGGAGTTGACGCGGGAGGCGGGGGCGCTCGTACGGGAGAGACGGTCGGCTCCTCGGCTGATTCAGCTCTGACAGCTTCTCTTCTCACCTTGGGAGCCCTTGTGACGGATCTCTGGAGTGACCTGCTCGCATGCCTGGAACTCCGTCCCGTCAAGGGGGACTTGGAGTTCGAGGGAGCCAACCAACGCCTCGGCTATCACCGGCTGTTCGGCGGGCAGCTGCTGGGCCAGTTCGTCCGGGCCGCCTCGCTCGCCTGCCCGGACAAGACGGTGAAGTCCGTACACGCCCTCTTCGCCCGCGCGGGGCGCCCCGACGAGCCTGTCCGCTACGAGGTGACCCGTCATCACCAGGGCTCCACCTTCGCGACGTTGACGGTCGTCGCCCGCCAGTCGCCTGGGGTCATGGCCACCGCGTCGGTGTCGATGCACGTCCCCGAGGGCGGCCCCGACCACCAGACGCCGTTCCAAGTGCCCCCTGTGCCGGGCGAGGAGCACGCCGTGGACCTGGATCTGCTGCCCTGGGACACCCGCGCGACCACCGACCTGGACACCCCGAAGTCGGAGGCACCCGAGTACGACCTCTGGATGCGCACCCCGGCCGTCGCGCCCGAACTGGCCCCGGCCCTCACGGCGTACGCCACCGATCTGAGCCTCATCGGCACCGCGCTGCGCCAGGTCGAAGGAGTCGGCCAGCACGATGCGAACACGCTGTTCACCTCAGCCGTGACGGCACACACCGTGCGCTTCCACCGCCCTTTCCGGACCGACTCCTGGCTGCTCCTGCGCCAGCACAGCCCCCTTCTGGCGCACGGCCGTTGCTACGGCCTCGGTGACGTACTCACCGAAGAGGGCTCCCTGGTCGCCTCGTACACCCAGGAAGCCCTGCTCCGTTTCAAGAACCCAGCAAGCTGACCGTCTGTCAATTCACGGTGCGAGCACCTCGATCACCGTCGCCGAGCCCATCCCTCCGCCCGCGCACATGGCGGCGACGCCGATTCCGCCGCCGCGTCGGCGCAGTTCGTGGACGAGGGTGACCAGCATCCGCGCGCCCGTGGCGGCGACCGGGTGGCCCAGCGAGCAGCCGCTGCCGTTCACGTTGACGCGGTCCGGGTCGAGGCCGAGTTGTTTGATCGCGGCCACGGGGACGACGGCGAAGGCCTCGTTGATCTCGTAGAGGTCGACGTCGGAGAGCGAAAGCCCGGCGCGCTCCAGGGCCTTGGGGATCGCGGTCACCGGTGCGAGGCCCATGTCGGCGGGGTCGACACCCACGGACGCCCACGACCTGACCGTACCCAGAGCCGGGAGTCCGAGGCGGTCGCTGGCGATGACGAGGGCCGCCGCGCCGTCGTTCGCGCCGCCCGCGTTGCCCGCCGTGATGCTGAACCCCTCGATCTCCGGATGGAGCGGCTTGAGCGCGGCCAGCCTCTCCGCGCTCGTGTTGCGGCGCGGGTGCTCGTCGACGGAGAACAGGCCGTGCGGGGTGTCGATCGGGACGAGTTCGGCGTCGAAGCGGCCCTCGTCGATGGCGCGCACGGCGTTGCGGTGCGAGCGCAGCGCCCAGTCGTCCATCTCGGCGCGGCTGATGTCGGCCCGGACTGCCGTGTTCCAGCCGACGGTGATCGACATGTCGGTGTTGGGGGCGTCGGGCCGGGCGGGGTGGGTCGGCGACATCCAGGGTTCCCACTCGCCGTCCACCTTGGTCACCGAACGCGGCGACGTGGACGCCGAGTTGACGCCACCCGCGATGACGAGCTCGTCCATGCCGGCGCGGATGCTCGCCGCCGCGCTCTGGACGGCGGCCTGCCCGGCGGCGCAGTGCCGGTTGTGGGCGAGTCCCGGAACCCAGGTGAGGCCCGTGGTCACCGCCGCGTGCCGGGCGATGACACCGCCGCCGTACAGGCCCTCGCCGAGGACGATGTCGTCGATGCGGGACGGGTCCAGACCCTCCGTGGCGGCTGCCGCGGCGACGATGTGGTGGGCCAGGTCGAAAGCCGTGGTGTCACGCAGGGTGCCCTTGAAGGCGGTGCCGACGGGAGTGCGCAGGGCTGACACGATGACTGCTTCAGGCATGGGTGGTCTCCAGGTCGGCGAGCAGGATGCGGCGCAGCAGCTTTCCGGTGTCGGACTTCGGCAGTTCGGCGCGGAAGACGACGGAGTCGGGCGTCTTGGAGGAGCGGAGGCGGTCCTTGACCCAGGCGCGGATCTCGGCCGGGTCGCCCTCCCCAACGAGCACGGCGACGATCCGCTGCCCCCACTCGGGGTCGGGGACCCCGATCACCGCCGCCTCGACGATGCCGGGGTGGGCGAGGAGGACGTCCTCGATCTCGGCCGGGGCGATGTTCTCACCGCCGCGGATGATGGTGTCGTCGGCGCGTCCTTCGATGAACAGATAGCCCTCGGCGTCCAGCCGGCCCCGGTCCCGGGTGGCGAACCACCCGTCGGCATCCAGCGCGTTGCCGCGTCCGCCGTACTCGCCGGAGATCTGCTCCCCGCGCACGAACACCAGCCCGGTGCGGCCGACTTGGACCAGCTCGCCCGCCGCCTCACTGTCCTCGCCGCGGATCTGGATCTCGACGCCGGGCAGCACGCGCCCCACCGAGCCGAGCCGGTCACGCACGGCCGGGTCGTCGGACACCAACGCCTGCCGGTGGTCGTCGGGGCCGAGCACGGCGATCGAGGAGGTCGTCTCGGTCAGGCCGTACGCGTTCACGAAACCGGTGTCCGGGAAGGCGCGCAGCGCCCGTTCGACGACGGGTCGCGGGGTGCGGGCGCCGCCGTACGCGAGGCTGCGCAGCGCCGGTACCTGGGCGGTGGCGCCGTCGGGGACCTCGGCGACGATCCGGGCCAGCATCGTCGGGACGACCAGTGCGTGGGTGACGCGTTCGCGCCGGACGGTCGCCAGCCAGTCGGCGGCGTCGAAGGCGGGCTGGTACACGATCCGGCGCCCGGAGTAGAGGTTCGTCAGCAGGTTCATCAGACCGGCCACGTGGTACGGCGGCACCGCCACCAGGGTCGCGGCGTCGGGCTCGGCCGAGCCGAACTCCTGGGTGTTGAACACGTAGGCGAGCAGGTGGCGGTGGCGCAGGAGAGCCGCCTTGGGCTCGGCCGTCGTCCCGCTGGTGTAGAGCACGACGGCGACGGCGTCCTGGTCCTGCGGGGCCGGTTCGTGGTCTTGCGCCCCGCCCCCTTCGAGGAGTGCGTCGAGGTCGGCGGGGCGCAGGACCAGGGCGCCAGGGTGACGGTCGAGCAGCCGGGCCAACTGGTCTGCGCCGAGGCGGTAGTTGAGGGGGATGAAGGGCACGCCCGCCAAGGCGGCGCCGAACAGGGCTACGGGATAGGCGAGATGGTTGGCGCCCAGGTAGAGGACGGCCGAACGGTGCCGGAAGCGGTGCGCGGCGGCCCGGGCGCGGTCGAGCAACTCCGAGGCGGTCAGGGAACGGCCGTCCGCCGTCGCCACCGCCTTGTCTCCGGCCGAGGCCGCCATCTCCAGAATCATGGTTATCTTCATGAGAATGCTATTCTCATCTGACTAGAGCTCTGCTTGCAAGAGAGGAAAACCTTGATGCAGATCAGTGGCAGCTCAGCAGTTGTCGTCGGTGGCGCGGGAGGCCTGGGCGAGGCCACCGTCCGTCGGCTGCACGCGGCGGGCGCGAAGGTGGTCGTCGCCGACCTCGCCGACGAGAAGGGCAAGGCGCTGGAGCAGGAGCTCGGCGTGCGCTACGTACGGACGGACGCCACCAGCGAGGACGACGTCCTGGCGGCGCTGGCCGAGGCGGAGTCGGCCGGGCCGCTGCGGATCTCGGTGGACTGCCACGGCGGCCCGGCGAGCGGGGGCCGGCTGATCGGCAAGGACGGTACGCCCATCAGCCTGGAGGGCTTCAGGACGACCATCGACGTCTATCTGACCGGCGTCTTCAACGTGCTGCGCCTCGCCGCCGCTGCCATCGCCAAGCAGGAACCGACCGAGGACGGCGGCCGAGGGGTCATCGTCAACACCGCTTCGATCGCCGCGTACGAGGGCCAGATCGGCCAACTCCCGTACGCGGCGGCCAAGGGCGGCGTCGTCAGCATGACGCTGGTGGCCGCCCGCGACCTGTCCCCGCTCGGCATCCGGGTCGTCACCATCGCCCCGGGTACCTTCCTGACCCCGGCCTACGGCAAGTCGGGCGATCAGCTGGAGGCCTACTGGGGGCCCCAGGTTCCGCACCCCCGGCGGATGGGCCGCTCCCCCGAGTACGCGGCGCTCGTCGAGCACATCTGCGAGAACGGCTATCTCAACGGCGAGGTCATCCGCCTCGACGGTGCACTCAGGTTCCCGCCGAAGTGAGTGACGAAGTGAGCGACGCCGGTGGGTCGTTGAGCGGGTCGTTGAAAGGGAAGGTCGCGTTCGTCGCCGGGGCCAGCCGAGGCATCGGGCGAGCGGTCGCGGTGGCGCTGGCGTCGGCCGGGGCGTCGGTGGCGGTGGCCGCGCGGTCCGAGGAGGAGGGGAGGTTGCCGGGGACGATCCACTCGGTCGCCGACCGGATCACGGAGGCGGGTGGCCGTGCGCTCGCGGTGCCCTGCGACGTCAGCAGCGAGCAGTCGGTCGAGGCGGCCGTGACGGCGGCCGTCGCCGAGTTCGGCGGTATCGACATCCTGATCGCCAACGCCGGGGTGCTGTGGCTCGGCCCGGTCGAGTCCACGCCCCTCAAGCGCTGGCAGCTCTGTCTGGACGTCAATCTGACGGGCGTCTTCCTCGTCACCAAGGCGGTGATTCCGTACGTCCGACAGCGCGGCGGCGGTTCACTGGTGGCCGTGACGACCAGCGGGGTCGGGATGACCGACCGGGGCGCCAACGCGTACTGGGTGTCCAAGGCAGCCGTGGAGCGCCTCTACCTCGGGCTCGCCACCGACCTGCGGGCCGACAACATCGCCGTCAACTGCCTTGCCCCGTCCCGGATCGTCCTGACAGAGGGGTGGCAGGCGGGGGGCGGCGGCCGGGAGATCCCGCCCGAGATGGTGGAGCCGCCGGAGGCGATGGCCCGGGCCGCGGCACTGCTGGCCGGGCAGGACGCGAGCGGCGTCACGGGAACCGTACAGCGCTCGGAGTCGGTCGGGAGGCCGGCCGGCTGAGCAGCGGGGACGGGGACGGGGACGGATGGCTGATGCCGGCCACCGGTCGCCGTCCGGTGGCCGGCATCGACTCGCGATACCGGCTCCCCGTCAGCGGCTGTCGCCGCCGGCCCTGGCGAAGCACGCGCCCACCTCGTGCCGGTCGGAGGTGCCGGTCATTTCGGGAGCCGTTCGGGCGAATCGGCTCCCCTGGGACCTGTCCGGCCGATCATGCCGCAGACGCGGGGTGGCCGTGACATCAGCCGCTCCGCGGCGGGCGCCCATCTGCCGCGTTGTCGTCGGTTGCCGAATCCCCCACGCTCGGCTGCGCTCGCGCGGGGGACCCCCATCCACCCGCTCACCGGTGTTGATCAGGTGCCGCCGCTTTCCTGCGACCTGATCGGCCGGACAGGTCTTAGGCGGCCGGGGAGTCGCGCGGGGCACGCCTGTCGGCCCGCGCCGCAGGCCAGGCCGGGACTCGCCGAGGACTGAACCGCTCTACCCCCGCGCCCCTCCCCGTGCCGCCGCACAGGCGCCGCCGTCGATCAGCAGGTCGATGCCGGTGACGAAGCTCGCCTCGGGCGACAACAGGAAGGCGACCCCGGCGGCGACCTCCTCGGCGCGTCCCGCGCGGCCGGTGGCCGACTCCCGGACGAGGGCGTCCATGACCGGCTGGCTCGCGGCTTCCTGGCGGCCCTGCGGAGTGTCGATGACGCCGGGTGAGACCGAGCAGATCCGGGCGCCCAGCGGGCCGAGCCGGAGCGCCTCCCGTCGTACGAAGCGGTGCACCCCGTACTTGGCCCAGCCGTAGGCGGTGCCGCTGTTCTCGACGGCCGGTCCCAGGGCGTCGTGCAGCTTGTCGAGGAACCCGTCGTCGAGCGGGTCGTCCAGGACGGCGGCGACGGCCGGATCCGCTTCGAGGCCGCCGAGCAACGGAGCCATCGAGGCGAAGCACACCATCGCCGTGCCGTCCCTGGCCAGCGGGCGCAGCGCCTCGGCGAGCAGCGCGGTGCCCACCAGGTCGACCGTGAAGATCCGCCGCCAGTCGGCCATCGTGGGCGAGATGCCGGCGGCGTGGGCGACGGCGCGCAGGGTGCCGAGTTCCGCGGTGCGGGCGGCGAGCCGGGCCAGGCCGTCCCGGTCGGTGATGTCGAGGACGAACGGCTCGACGGCCGCGCCCCCTTCGGCCGACAGTTCCTTCGCGGCCGCCGTCACGGTCGCCTCGTCCCGGTCGACGAGCAGCAGCGTGTCCACCATGCCGACCAGCCGCTGCGCACACGCGAGTCCCATCCCGCGTCCGGCACCGGTGGCGATACCTACCGTGTTCACGCCGTTCCCCCTTCGTCGGCTCCCTCGGCCCAGAACTTCTCCAGCATCGGCTGCGCCGCCCGGTCCACCAGCTCGACCAGTACACCGCCCGGGCCGCGCAGGAAGGCGAAATCGGACCCGGCGGAGCCGATGCGGGACGCCTCGACCGTGTAGCCGAGGCCGGTCAGTCCGGCGCAGTCCGCGGCGACGTCGTCGGACCAGTAGCCGACGTGGTGGACACCCCCGCCGGGCGCCGCTTCCCAGAGGGTGCCGGGGATGTTCCGGAGGATCTCCAGCCGGGGTGAGGTCCGCGAGTACACGCAGCTCAGCCGTACGACGGCGTCGCCGGTCGGCAGCGTCACGTTCAGCGGTCCGGAGATCTCCGCGCACCACTCGTACCCGAACGCCGCCGACAGGCTGGCCAGCGTCCCCTCGAAGTCCTCGGCGACGATGCCGAGATGGAACTGGTCCTCTCCCCTCATGACGCGATCACCGCACCGGCGTCTGCGTCGCCGTGCTCGCCCAGTCGGGGCGGCGGCCGGTAGTCGGGCTCGTGGCCGGCGACTCGTACGGGGCTGCGGACCAGCCGGTAGTCGCCCGCCGTCACCACGGCCTCCGGTGTGGCGGCCAGCGCTTCCGGCAGCGTCCGTACGGCGGCGGCCGGTACGCCCAAGGGCCGCAGCCGGGACTCCCAGCCGGCGGCGGTGTCGCCGGCCAGGGCCCGCGTCACCGCGTCCAGCACCTCCTCGCGCCGGGCCGACCGCTCGGCCATGGTCGGGAACCCCTCGACGCCCGCCTCCGCCGCGAAGGACTTCCAGAAGCCGTCGTGGGTGATGAACAGCGCCAAGTGGCCCTGGGCGGTGGGGAAGAGCTGCGCCGGTACGTAGTAGGAGTGCGCGCCGAGCGGCAGGCGCCGTGGCTCGGTGCCCTCGTTGAGGTAGGCCGAGGCGCGGTAGTTGAGCTGAGAGAGCATCACATCCCGTAGGGACACCTCGACTTGGCCGCCGCGCCCGGAGACGATCTGTGCGAGCAGACCCAACGCGGCCGTGAGCCCGGTCGAGTTGTCGGCGGCGGAGTACCCGGGCAGCGTCGGGGTGCCGCCGGGATCGCCGGTGAGCGCGGCCACTCCGGTGGCGGCCTGGACGACGTAGTCGAAGGCGGGTTCGTCGCCGGACGCCAGGCCGAACCCGGTGAGCGCGACACACACGATCCGCTCGTTCCACTTCCGCAGGGCCTCATAGGTCAGCCCCAGCCGATGGATCGCCGTCGGCTTGAGGTTGACGAGCAACGCGTGGGCGTCGGCGGCCAGTTCACCGAGTCGGTCCTGTCCGGCCGAGGTCGTCAGGTCCAGGCAGACGCTGCGCTTGCCCCGATTGAGGCTGGCGAAGTAGGCGTCGCTCACCTGCCGCGAGATGTCCCCGCCGGGCGGCTCGATCTTCGTGACCTCTGCGCCCAGGTCGGCGAGCATCATCGTGGCGTAGGGGCCCGCCAGCATGTGGCCGACCTCCAGGACGCGGATGCCCGCGAGGGGTCCGGCCGTCGGCTCGGGAGTCATCGGACTTCCACCGCCAGTGCCGCGAGCATGTCCCGCGTACGCCGTTTGGAGGCGACCAGTTCGTCCCGGCCCTCCCCGATCGGCAGCAGCCGTACGGAGAGGTCGGTGACGCCGGCGTCGGCGAAGCGGCGGAACCGGGCCAGGATGGCCGCCTCGTCTCCGGCCGCGCACAGGTCGCCGATGTCCTTGGCGTCGCCGTTCTCCAGCAGGCGCTGGTAGTTGGGCGAGATCTCGGCCTCACCGAGGATGCGGTTCGCGCGCTCCCGGGCCGCGTCGACCTCGGTCGGCCGGCACAGACAGACGGGGATGCCCGCGACGACCCTGGGCGCCGGCCGGCCCGCGGCCTCGGCGGCCTTGGTGATGCGCGGTACGACGTGGTCGGAGACCGCGCGTTCGTCGGCCATCCAGAGGATGGTGCCGTCGGCGCGTTCGCCCGCGAGGGCCAGCATGACCGGGCCGAGGGCGGCGATCAGGACGGGCAGCGGGCCGACCGGGCCGAGGTCGAGCGGGTTGTGCACGGTGAAGGTGCCGTTCTCGACGTCGACCGGACCGGGGCCGCGCAGGGCCGCGTCCAGGACGTCCAGGTAGTCGCGGGTGAACGCGGCCGGCTTCTCGTACGGCAGCCCGAGCATGTCCCGGACGATCCAGTGGTGCGAGGGCCCGACGCCCAGCGCCAGCCGTCCTCCCCCGGTCGCCGCCTGCGCGGACAGCGCCTGACGGGCGAGGGCGATCGGATGCTGGGCCTGGAGCGGTACGACCGCCGTCCCGATCTCGATCCGCTCCGTCCGCGCGCCCATCAGCGCCACGGCCGTCAACGCGTCGAAGTCCGTGGGTATTTGGGGCACCCACGCGGTGTCGAGGCCCGCCTGCTCGGCCCACGTCACGTCGTCGATCATCCGCGCGACCTTGCGCGCGGAGTCCCCACGCTCCGGCCCGATCATCACACCGACCCGCACAGTGCCTCCAGGTATCCGACGTATCCGATGTATCCGACAGGAGTCAGAGCTTCAGGTGGGTCCTACGAGCCGGTGGCCGCGCCCTCCGTGAGCGCCCGCATCTCCGCCACGAGCACATCGAGCGGCGTACCGGTCGGGAAGACCGCCGCCGCGCCCGCCGCCCGCATCCGGGGTATGTCGGCCGGCGGAATGGTGCCGCCCACGACGACGGCGATGTCGTCCGCCCCGGCGGCCCGCAGCGCCTCCACCACCCGGGTGGTCAGGGCGAGATGCGCGCCGGAGAGGATGCTGAGCCCGACCACGGCCACGTCCTCCTGAACGGCGGTCGCCACGATGGTGTCGACGCGCTGGCGGATGCCGGTGAACACGACCTCGAAACCGGCGTCGCGCAGCGTCCGCGCGACGATCTTGGCCCCGCGGTCGTGACCGTCCAGGCCGGGCTTGGCGACCAGGATCCGGGTGGCGGCGCCCATCAGAACACCACCGGCTGCTGGAACTCGCCCCAGACCGCCTTGAGCGCGGCGACCATCTCCCCCACCGTGCAGTAGGCGTTAGCGCAGTCGATCAGTACGGGCATCAGGTTCTCCGTCCCCTCCGCCGCGCGCGCCAGCCGAGTCAGCTGCTCCCGCACGACGGCGGCATTCCGAGTCGCCTTCACATCGGCGAGCCGCTTCAGCTGCCGGTCGCGGCCTTCCGCGTCCAGTTCGTACGTCACCAGGTCCGGCGGCGGCTCGTCGGAGACGAACCGGTTGACGCCGACGACCGGGCGCGTGCCCGCCTCGACGTCCAGGTGCAGCTGGTAGGCCTCGTCGGCGATGAGTCCTTGCAGGTAGCCGTCCTCGATGGCGCGGACCATGCCCCCGTACCGCTCCAGGTCGTCCATGATCTCGACGATCCGTGCCTCGGTCGCATCGGTGAGCGCCTCGACGAAGTACGAGCCGCCGAGCGGATCCGCGACCCGGGTCACGCCGGTCTCGTGGGCCAGGATCTGCTGCGTGCGCAGGGCCAGCGTCGCCGACTCCTCGCTGGGCAGGGCGAACGGCTCGTCCCAGGCGGCCGTGAACATCGACTGGACGCCTCCGAGCACGGAGGCCAGCGCCTCGTACGCCACCCGGACGGTGTTGTTCTGCGCCTGGGGCGCGTAGAGGGAGGCCCCGCCGGCCACGCAGCCGAAGCGGAACATGGATGCCTTGTCCGTCGTAGCCCCGTAGCGCTCCCGGACAATCGTCGCCCAACGCCTGCGTCCTGCGCGGTACTTGGCGATCTCCTCGAAAAAGTCGCCGTGCGTGTAGAAGAAGAAGGAGATCTGCGGGGCGAACTGATCGACCGTCATCCGGCCGCGTTCCAGCACCGTGTCGACGTACGTCACCCCGTCGGCGAGCGTGAACGCCATCTCCTGTACGGCGTTGGCGCCCGCGTCGCGGAAGTGCGAGCCGGCCACCGAGATCGCGTTGAACCGGGGTACTTCGGCGGCGCAGAACTCGATGGTGTCGGCGATGAGACGGAGGGACGGCTGGGCAGGCCAGATCCACGTCCCCCTGGACGCGTACTCCTTGAGGATGTCGTTCTGGATCGTGCCGGTGAGTTTCGCGCGCGGCACGCCCTTGCGTTCGGCGGCGGCGACGTAGAAGGCGAGCAGGATCGCCGCGGTGCCGTTGATGGTGAAGCTGGTGCTGATCTTGTCGAGGGGGATGTCCTCGAAGAGGATCTCGGCGTCGGCGAGGGTGTCGAGGGCGACGCCGACGCGGCCGACCTCCTCGGTCACCTCCGGGTCGTCGGAGTCGTAGCCGCACTGGGTGGGCAGATCCAACGCCACCGACAGGCCCGTACCGCCCTGTTCGAGGAGATAGCGGTAGCGGCGGTTGGACTCCTCGGGCGTGCCGAAGCCGGAGTACTGGCGCAGCGTCCACAGCCGTCCCCGGTAGCCGGTCGCGTAATTGCCGCGGGTGAAAGGGTAGTTGCCCGGCTCGGGCGGGTCGGCGCCCCGGTCGGCGGGTCCGTAGACCGCCTGGAGGGGGATGCCTGAAGCGGTCTCGTCCGGTCGTGTCATCTCAGCTGGTCCTTCATCACCTTGCCGGTGGCGTTCAATGGCAGTTCTTCGAGGAACTCCACGAACCGGGGCGCCTTGAACCCGGCCATCCGTTCACGGCTCCAGGCGATCAGCTCGTCCGCCGAGACGGGTGCGCCCCGGACGACGAACGCCTTGCCGACCTGCCCGAGCCGTTCGTCCGGTACGCCGATCACGGCGGCCTGCGCGACGGCGGGGTGTTCGAGGAGGAAGCCCTCGATCTCCGCCGGGTAGGCGTTGAAGCCGCCCACGATGAACATGTCCTTCTTGCGGCCGACGATCCTCAGGTGCCCCCGGTCGTCGAAAGTGCCGAGATCTCCGGTGTGCAGCCAGCCGTCCGCGTCGATCGCCTCGGCGGTGGCGGCGGGATCGTCGAGATAGCCGCGCATGACGCTGTAGCCGCGGATGAGGACCTCGCCGTCGTCCGCGATGCTCACCTCGACGCCGTCGCAGGGGGTGCCGACCGTGGTCGCGATGGACTCGAAGGAGTCGCCGGGGCGGGAGGCCGTGGCCGTGCCCGCCTCGGTCAGGCCGTACCCGGTCATGATGTGCTGGAAGGGCAGGTCGCTGACGATCCGGCGGATCAGCTCGACGGGGATGTCGGCGGAGCCGGTCACCGCCACCCGCAGGGAGGACAGGTCGTGCCGGTCCCCCGCCGCTAGGAGCGAGTGGTAGAGCGTGGGCGGCCCTGGGAGGACCGTCACCCTCTCCCGCTCCACCAGCTCCAGTACGCGGTCCACGTCGAAGACGGGCACGGGCAGGATGGTCGCGCCCCGGATCAGGGAGGCGATAAGGCCCGCCTTGTAGCCGAAGATGTGGAAGAACGGGTTGACGATCAGATAGCGGTCGCCCTCCCGCAAGGTCGCCAGGTCGCACCACTCCCCGTACAGGCGGAGCGTCTGCGCATGGGTCATCAGGACGCCCTTGGGCCGCCCAGTGGTGCCCGAGGTGAACGCGATGTCGCTGACGTCGTCGCCGCTGACCGCCCGCTCGAACGGCGAACCGCTCGCCAGGAAGCCCGACTTAAGGTCGATCACGGGCACGCCCGGCGGGCCCTCGAAGTCGAGCCCGAGAAAACCCGCCTCCACGAGGACGAGCTTGGCCCCGCTGCGTCGGACGATGTCGTGGGCCTCGTCCGCCTTGAACCGGGTGTTGACCGGGACGAGCACCCCGCCGGCGGTGAGCAGCCCGAAGGCGGCGACGATCCACTCGGCGGAGTTGGGCGCCCAGATCGCGACCCGGTCGCCCTTCTCGATCCCGGCCGCGGCGAAGGCGCCCGCGGCTGTGCGCACCCGGTCGACCAACTCGGTGAAGGTGAGCCTGAGTTCGCCGTCGACGACCGCTTCGGCGTCACCGAAGCGGTCGGCCGCGCTCAGCACCATCCGCGGGATGGTCTCCCACTTCATCCCGGGATCAGCCGGGAGAGGTTGCCGCCCATGATCTTGGCCTGGTCGGTGACGCTCAGGTGCTGGATGGCGTCGACGTAACTCTGCGGCTGGGCCAGGCCCTCGGGGTGCGGGTAGTCCGAGCCGAACAGGACCCGGTCCACGCCCATCAGGTCGATGAGGTCGCTGAGGTCGTCCTCGTAGAACGGGCTGACGTGGATGCTGTCCTTGACGGCCTGCACCGGGTCGCCCAGGAACTCGTTCGGCATCTTCTTGTAGACGTCCCGGAGTTGGTCGAGCAGCGGCGCCACCCAGGAGGAGCCGTTCTCGATGAGCGCGATCTTCAGCCCTGGGACGCGGAACAGGGCGCCGTGGCACACCCACGCGGCCACCGCATCCTGGATCGGCCGCCACTCGGACACCGTACGGAAGGCGTTGGGCTTGAACGGGAGCATCTCGTTGGTCCCGCCCTCCCAGTCGCTGGTGTACCGGGCGTAGCCGCTGTCCGAGGAGTGCATCGCGACCAGGACGCCGGTCTCGACGACGCGCTTCCAGAACGGGTCGAACTCGGGTGACGCGAAGGAGCGCGAGCCGCCGTAGCCGGGCACCGGGGCGGGGCGTACGAGGATCGCCCTGGCCCCGCGCTCGACCGCCCAGTTCAGCTCCGCGATCGCCTTGTCGACGATGGGCAGGGTGATGACCGGCGTGGTGAGGATGCGGTCCTTGTAGGTGAAGCCCCACGTCTCGTGCAACCACTCGTTGAGCGAGTGGATCACCGCGTGGATCAGTTCGGGATCGTCCCGCATCCGCTCCTCGATGAGGCTGGCGAGCGTCGGGAACATCAGCGTCTTCTGCACTCCGAGCTCGTCCAGCAGCTCCAGCCGGGGCCCCGGTTCACGGAAGGCGGGGATGGAGCGCATCGGCTCGCCGAAGATCTCGCGGCGGCTCTTGCCGTCCGGGTTGCCGAACTTGAAGTAGTCCTCCATCGCCCCGGGGCGGGCGACCACCTCGAAGGTGGGGTTGGGGATGTACTCGCTGATCTGCCCCCGGATCGCGATCTTCGTACGGCCTTTCACCTGCACGTACTGGATCGCGCCTTCGTATTGCTTGGGGAGGTGCCTGGTCAGCGCCTCTTCGGTCTCGTACAGGTGGTTGTCCGCGTCGAAAAGCGGATACGGCAGCTCGCGCGACGGCATTGAGATCCTCCTTCGCAGATTGCGAGAATCTTATTCTCACTTCTTGCGTCCCGCAATGTCCCTGCGGAGAACGAACTTCTGAACCTTGCCGCTCGCGGTGCGCGGGAACTCGTCGACGACGTGCAGTTCCTCCGGCCACTTCTGGCGGGCGAGGCCCTCCCGGGAGAGGTGGGCGCGCATCTCGTCGAGCGTGGGTGCGGGGTGACCGGGTTTCAGGCGGAGGACGGCCGCCGCGTGTTCACCGAGCCGCTCGTCGGGCGCGGCCACCACCGCGGCCTCCGCGACGGCCGGCAGGGCGAGGAGCACCTCCTCGACCTCCAGCGCGCCGATGTTCTCGCCGCCCCGGATGATGATGTCGGCCTTGCGGTCGGTGATCGTGAGATACCCGTCGCCGTCGATCACCCCGATGTCGCCGGTGCGGTACCAGCCGTCGGCATCGAAGGCCTGCCCGGTCAGCGCGGGGTCGGTGTAGCCGAGGCACAGGTCGGGTCCCCGGCTGAGGATCTCGCCGTCGTCGGCGAGCCTGACCTCCACGCCGGGCAGGGAATCACCGTCGGTGTAGAGCCGCTTGACCTCGGGCGCGGTGTGCCGGGAGCCGGTGATCGAGGGGTGCTCCGTGCTCCCGTACGACCGGAAGACGGTGATGCCGAGCCCCGCCAGCCTGTGGGTGACGGCGGCCGGGACCGCCGAGCCTCCGAGGCCCGCGTACTTCATGCCGGCGAGGTGGCCGGGCGTGAAGTCGGGGTGGTCGAGGAGGCTCGTCATGTAGTACGCGGCGCCGCCACCGACCGTCAGTCCGTCGCTCCGCATCAGGCGGAGGGCCTCGCCGGGGTCCCAGGTGTCGGCGAGGTTCACCGGGGTGCCGTCCAGGACGGGGATGAGGAAGGCGTTGACCATGCCGATGAAGTGGCCGACGGGCGCCGAGGTGAGCTGGCGGCCCCGGTCGGGCGGGTAGAGCCCGGCCAGTTGGCGGGTCTCGAAGCCGAGGGTCTGGTGGCTGTGCACAACTCCCTTGGGATCGCGGGTCGTTCCTGAGGTGAACGCGATCAGGGCAGGGCCTGTCGGGTCGGCCGCGAGGACCCCGGGGAAGGGTTCGTCGGCGAGCAGATCGTCGAAGTCCCGCCCCACGACGCCGACCACGGGCACGTCCGCGCTCAGGTCGGGCTGGAATTCGAGGTGGCCGAAGCGGGCGGCGGTGACGAAGACGCGCGGCCGGACGGCGTCGAGGATGTAGCCGACCTCCTTGCGCCCGTAGAAGTGGACGACCGGCACGACGACCGCACCGAGGAACGCCGACGCCCAGAACACCGCCGCCGCCTCCATCCAGTTGGGCAGCTGGAACGCGACCACGTCACCGGGGCCGACCCCGCGCGCCCTGAGCCCGGCCGCCAGCCGGCGCGCGACCCGCTCGACGTCGGCGAAGGTGCCCTCCCACGGCCGCACGGCCGAGTGCACGCGGAACTCCGTACCGGGGGCGGCGCCCAGCCCGTACGCCAGCAGGCCCCCGAGCGTGTCCCGGGTCCACCAGCCCTCCGCCTCATAGCGCTTGGCCAACTCGGCGGGGACCGTGCGCGTGTCGATCGTTCGCTTCACGGGAACTCCCTCCCTTGTAACGAGAATTGCACTCTCGCAGAGGGAGAAGGTAAATTCCATACATGGTACGAGACCACGGTTTCCACCCTGTCCGGATCAAGCGGATCGTTCAGGAGACAGCCGACACACGCACGTACGTACTCGACGCGCCCTTCCCCTACCGCGCGGGGCAGTTCCTGACGGTGCGGGCGTGCGGCGCCCTGCGCAGCTACTCGATGTCGAGTTCTCCGGACACCGACAGCGAGTTGATGACCACGGTGAAGCGGGTTCCGGGGGGCCTGGTGTCGAACTGGATGCACGACCACCTCGCGCCTGGGGACGTCATCGAGACGACGTCTCCGGCGGGTGTGTTCTGTCTGCGCGAGGGCACGGCGCCACTGGTCGCCCTCTGCGGGGGCAGCGGGGTCACGCCGATCCTCTCCCTGGTGAAGACCGCGCTGGCCACGACCGGGCGACGGGTGCGGGTCCTGGCCGCCGACCGGGACGCGGACTCGGTCATCTTCGGCGACACGCTGGCCGAGCTGGCAGAAGCTCACCCGGGTCGCTTCGAGATCCGCCACCATCTCGACGATGCGCGGGGGTTCGTCACCGGCGCCGAGATACGGGAGTTCGTCGGGGGTGACCTGGGGGCGGACTTCTACCTCTGCGGCCCGGCACCCTTCATGGAGCTGGCCGAGAACACGCTTCTCGCGCACGGCGCCCGGACCGCACAAATCGTCGCCGAGCGCTTCATCGCACCGGACACAGCGGACGAGGCAAACGCCGACGACACCGCCGAAGCCGTACCGGAGAGCGATGGCGGCACCGTCACCGTCGCGCTCGCCGGCAAGCGGCGCACGGTCGACCAACATCCCCGCGAGTCGCTGCTGGAGAGCGCCCGCCGGGCCGGCTTCATGCCGCCCTTCTCCTGCGAGATGGGCAACTGCGGTACCTGTATCGCCCGCCTCACCGAGGGCGAGGCCAAGATGCGCGTCAACCACGCCCTCGACGACGACGAGGTCGCCGAGGGCTGGGTCCTGACCTGCCAGGGCGAACCGGTGACCCCGCACGTCACCGTCGAGTACGAGAGCTGAGTCCGAGCACCGAAGCCCCCGCCCCACCGACCGAAGAGGCACACATGGTTGATCTCGAACTCGAACTGAACGAGGGCCTGGCGGTCATCACGATCAACCGCCCGCACGCCCGCAACGCCATCGCGCCGTCCACCATGGACGAACTCGACAAGGCCCTCGACGCGGCGGCGGGCGCCCGCGCGCTGGTCATCAGAGGCGCCGGCGACAAGGCCTTCGTGTCGGGCGGCGACCTGAAGGAACTCGCCGCGATCCGCACCGAGGACGAGGCGCTGGCGATGGCCCTGCGGATGCGGGGTGTCTGCGACCGGCTGGCGGGGTTTCCGGGGCCGGTGATCGCCGCCCTCAACGGCCATGCCTTCGGCGGTGGCGCCGAGGTCGCGGTGGCCGCCGACATCCGTATCGCGGCCGACGACATAAAGATCGGTTTCAACCAGACGGCCCTGGCGATCATGCCCGCGTGGGGCGGCGCCGAACGGCTCACCGCGCTGGTCGGCAGGGGCCGGGCGCTTCTGCTCGCCGGCACCGCGCAGATCCTCACCGCCCCGGAGGCCGAACGCCTGGGCCTGGTGGACCGGGTACTCCCCCGGTCCGCCTTCGAGGAGGGCTGGCGCACGCTGGCCCGCACACTCGCCACCCGCCCGGCACAGGAGATCAAGCGGGTGGTCTCGGGAGACCTGACGGCGGACGAGGCGGCCCACGCCTTCGCCCGGCTGTGGGTGTCCGACGAGCACTGGCAGGCAGCGGAAAGGGTGATGTCCCGTGGATGACACACGAGTTGACGCGGCGGGAGAATACGGGGGCCCGGCCGTCCTGGCACAGGCCGACTCCGACCGCCCACACCGATCGGCCGAACCCGTCGGCACGCAGCCCGACTTGCCGGGCGCACGCACCGAGTCCAGCACGTCGGCGATCGACACGGGCGCAGCCGGCTCCATACGAGCCCGAGTCAAAACCACAAGCCGTCCCAGCGGACACGGCGATCCCGGCGACCCGGCACGGACCGAAACCGACCGCCCACACCCGTCAGCCGAACCCACCCCCACACAGCCCAACTTGACCGGCGTACGCACCGAGACGAGCACGTCGGCGATCGACACGGGCGCAGCCGGCTCCACACGAGCCCGAGTCAAAACCACAAGCCGACCCACCGGACACGACGACCCCAGCCTGCCGGCACGGACCGAAACCGACCGCCCACACCCGTCAGCCGAACCCACCCCCACTCAGTCCGACTTGACCGGCGTACGCACCGAGACGGGTGACGCGGCGGCCTATTCGGGCGAACTCGGCCCCGTCCGGGTCGAGTCGAGCCCGGTCGGGCCGATCGTGCGCCCGCCGGACCCCACCGATCTCGTGATCCTCTATCTGCACGGCGACCGGCATCTGGCGGGCACTCCGGAGTCGGCGCTCGACCTGGCCGAGCGGCTCGCGCTGCGCACGGGAGCGGTGGTCGTCTGCCCGCGCTACCGCACCTCGTTCCCGGGCGCCCTGGACGACGTACACGCGGTGTACGACTCCTGCCGGGCCCGGGGTCCGGTCGCGCTGGCCGGGGAGCGGCTGGGCGCCGGGCTCGCGGCGTCCCTGCTGGTGCGGCTGCGGGACATGGGCGCGGCGGCGCCGCAGTGCGCGGTGCTCGGGTCGGCGTTGCTCGATCTGACCCTGGACGCGCCGAGTCTGCTGTTCAACGCGGCGGCGGAGCCTTCCTTCGACCTCGACGAACTCCGTCTGCGCGCCGCCCTCTACGCGGCCGGCACCGATCCGACCAACCCGTTGCTCAGCCCGCTGCACGCGAACCTGCACGGGCTGCCGCCGGTTCAGCTGCTGGTCGCGGGCACCGATCCGTTGCTGGACGACTCGCTGGGGTTCGCCGCCCGCGCGGCCCGTTCCGGGGTCACCGTGGATCTGCGGGTACGGGAGGACGCGGAGCGGCTGCGGCCCGAGACGGTGACGGCCATGGCCGGGTTCATCCGGGCGTGGACCCGATCAGAAGGGTCATCACGTCCCGCATGATCTCGGGGTAGTCGGACTGCTCGTCGTCCAGCAGCCACTGGAGCTGCATCCCGTCGAGCATCGCGACCAGGGCGCTCGCCGCGGCGCGCGGGGTGAGGCCGCTGGGCAGGCGGTCGCCGTACAGCTTGCCGAGATGTGCGGCGGCGTTGTCCTGGATCGAGCGGTAGTGGTCGTGGCAGAACGCGTGGGCGACGTCGTCCCCGATGATCCCCTCCGCCACCAGCACGCTGTGGATCTGGACCAGTCCGGCGTTCTGGTGGTCGTACGCGACGACCTCGGCGACCAGGTTCGGCAGGTCCTTGTCGAGGTGGCCGGCGGCCAGGTGTTCACGGGCGAGATCCTCCCGGCGCCGGACGAGCGCGTGCAGCAGGCGCTTCTTGCTGGGGAAGTAGTGCAGAACGCCCTGCCGGGTCAGCCCCGCGCGCTCGGCGACCGCGTCGATCGAGGCGCGTCTGTAGCCGCGCTCGGCGAACACCTCCAGGGCCGCGCCCAGGATCTCCTCGCGTCGGGCCGTCGTCTCCACGCGTCACCCTTTCCGCCACTGACACACCGATGTGACAGTACGGTCACCACACCACACAAGCGGCCCTTCCGGCCACTGCCGGGTGCCGGCCATTTCCGGCACGACACGCACGACACGCCAACGCCCTCCGAAGAGGCGGGAGTTGGCGTGTCGCGACGGCACGACCCCAGAGGGCCGGGCCGGTGTCAGCCGTTCCCTGCGGGCGGCTCGAAGCCGGCGACGATCACCATGTTGGAGTCGGCCGCCGCATGCCGCAGGGGCTTCGCCTTCTCGTACTCGGCGGACTCGTACCATGCGCGGGCCGCTTCCACCGACTCGAATTCGAGGACGACGGTCCGGTCGCCGTGCCACTCGCCCTCCAACTGCTCCGGCCCGTCGTGGACGGCCAGGACCTTCGCGCCGCTCGCGGCCAGCGTCGCCCCGGCGGCACGGGCGTAGGCCTCCATGCCCACCGGGTCCTTGATGGCTTCCGTGACGATCACATACCCCTTGGGCATCGCCAACTCCTCTCGGTTCATTGTGCAGTTGAGGCCTCAGCTGAGCATGATGGCCCGCTCGGGGCAACTGCTTACCGCGGTGCGCACCGCGTTCTCGTGTTCGGCGGGGATCTCGGGGGTGAGGACCTCGGCGTACCCGTCGTCGGTGAGGTCGAAGACCTCCGGGCACAGGGTCCAGCAGACACCGTGTCCCCGGCAGCGGTCCTCGTCCACGGCGGCCTTCATCGGGCGGGCTCCTCTGCGAGCGTGAACTCCAGGCCGAGGTGGGTCAGTCCGCGCAGGATGTACGTCGGCAGGTACCGGTACTCGCGGGCGTCGGCGGGGCCGTGCACCCGCTCGGAGATCCTGATGTCGGTCGTACGGTCGAGGATGCGCTCGATGGCCACGCGACCCTCGGCGCGGGCGAGGGGCGCGCCGGGGCAGGTGTGGACGCCGCGGCCGAACGCGAGGTGGTGGCGGGCGTTGGCGCGCGTGGCGTCGAAGGTCTGCGCGTTCTCGAAGTGGCGTGGGTCGCGGTTGGCGGCGCCGTTCAGGACCATGAGCGTGGTGCCGGCGGGGACGTCGACCCCTCCCACCGTGGTGGGCACGCGGGAGAGCCGGAAGTCGCCCTTGATGGGGCTCTCCATCCGCAGCACCTCCTCGATGAAGTTCGGGACGCGGTCCCGCTCGGCACGCAACAGCGCCTGGATCTCCGGCTGTTCTGCGATGATCTTGAATGCGTTGCTCAGCAGCCGGACGGTGGTCTCCTGGCCGGCCGCGAAGAGGTTGGTGGCGACACGGGCGACATCGGCGACCTCGGGGGTCGACCCGTCGGGGAAGGCGGCGACGGCGAGGCCGGTGATCACGTCGTCGCGGGGTTCGCGGCGGCGGTCCTCGACATAGGCCGCGAACCGTTCGTACAGATACTCCAGCGGCGTGTGCGCCATCTCGCCCTCGGTGCTGCCGACGCCCGGCCCTGAGTGCGACTGACGCTGGAGCTTCTCGGCGAACTCCTCCCGGTCGGCCTCGGGGATGCCGAGCAGGTCGGTGATGACCCGCAGGGTGAAGGGCCCGGCGAAGCCGCCGATGAAGTCGCCCTCGCCCGCGGCCAGATACTCGTCCAACTGGGCGTCGGCGAGGTGCCACATGGACGCCTCGTTCTCCTTGAGGCGCCTGGGTGTGATGAGCCGCATCAGCAGCCCGCGGTGGGCCGTGTGCACGGGTGGGTCGAGCGTCGGCAGCTGGTCGCTCATGGGAAGTTCGTCCCGGTGGCGCTCGATCAGCTCACTGACGTCGTCGCCCTCCAGCGGGACCGGGAATCCCGGAAAGGGCCCGGTCACCGACACGCACGACGAGAACGTCTCGGAATCACTGAAGACCTGCACCGCCTCGTCGTACCCCGTCACCATCACCACGTCGTGATGACTCTCGCGCTGTACGGGACACCGGCCGCGCAGGGCCTCGAAGTACGGGTACGGGTCCGCTACGGGTTCCTCGTCCCGGAAGAAGTCGATCGCATCGAAGTCACTCACGGCCTGTACGGCTCCCTTCGTCGCCCTGACGACAGACGATAGCAATGCTCTTCGCTAGCGAGAAGGCCATTTCCGCTTTTGGAGACGGACTCACCCGGCCCGGCGCCCCCTGACGATTCCCCGGACCGGCCGATCCCCCTGCGCCATGAGGGCGAGGGCGTCGTCGGCCGCCCGCATCACCGTCGCGCCCGCCGGGGTACCGGCCCCCTCAGCAAGGTCCGCCAGCAGCCGGGCGTCCTTGCGCAGCAGCGGTCCGCCGTGCGCGGCGATCCGGTCGAGGGTGCCGCCGGCCGCCGCGACCCGGCCGAGCGCGAAGCTCGCCCCGCTGCCGTGGGCGATGACGCCGGCGAGACCGGACGGATCGACGTCGAGGGTGCGCCCGAGGGCGAGTACGTCGGCCGCGGTCGCCAGATTCGCCGTGAACAGGGCGTTGTTAAGCAGCTTGGTGACCTGCCCCGACCCCAGCGGGCCCATGTGGACGACCGGATCGCCGTACGTCTCGAACACGCGCCGGCAGAACGCGACGGTCCCGGAGTCGCCCCCGACCATCACCAGCAGCCGTCCCTCGGCCGCCGCCGTGCCGCCTCCGCTGACCGGTGCGTCGACCAGGGCGACCCCGCGCAGCCGGGCCCGGTCGGCGAGCCGGCGGCAGGTGTCGGGGTGGACGGTGCTGTGCACGGCGATCACCCCGCCCTGGCGGAGTCCGGTCAGCACACCCTGGTCGCCGACGAGGACCTCCTCGACGTCCGCGTCGTCGCCGACACAGACGCACACGAGGTCGCTGGCGCCGGCCAACTCGGCGGCGGACACGGCACGTCGGGCGGGTGTACCGGCGAACGGGGCGAGCGCGGCGGGCCGCCTCGCCCACAGGGTCGTCGTGAATCCGGCGTCGACGATCCGCCGCGCCATGGGCCCGCCCTGGCTCCCGAGGCCGATGAATCCGACCCGCATCAACCGGCCTCCTGCCCGGCCGGTTCGGACACCGACGCTTCCGCCGCCTTCGCGGGCCGCTCGGGGCGCCAGAACACCGCCAGCAGTCCCGCCGTCGCCGCCACGGCCACCCCGAGTGCGATGCCGCCGCCGGCCCAGCCGGTGACCTCGATGTCCGCCGCATGGTCCACGGAGACCTTGCCGGGCCCCAGGACGCCGAGCGCCAGGGAGATCGCGGCCAGCATCAGGACGTACTCGTAGCCGTCCTTGAACACGAAGAACCCGTTGGTCCGGTGGGCCAGCAGCCCCGCGACCAGCATCACCGAGATGACCGCCGCGCAGGCCAGCGGGGTGAACAGGCCGAGGATCAGCAGCGCGCCCGCGCCGATCTCGGTGAGCACGCTCATCCACGCCTGGAGCGTGCCGTGCCGCAGTCCGAGCCCGCCGAACCAGCGGGCCGTGCCCTCGATCTTTCCGCCGCCCCGCCAGTGGTTGAACCCGTGCGCGATCATAATGACGCCCAGGACCACCCGTACGACCAGCAACGCGACCACTTCCGCGTTCGTCAACTTGCTCTCCCCTGCTGCCGTTCGGCGACTTGCGCCGCCGAAGCCGCTTCTGCTTCCTCGCGTGCGAGCACGCACTCCTCCACGAACGACAGCACCTTGAGGTGATAGGCCAAAGAGGTCAACCCAATGCTCAAGTTGTGTCCGCCGCCCGCCTGTTCGTCCACGGTGACCCGGGGTGACGCGGTGAACAGGGAGGCGATGTCGGCGAGCGCCGAGGGTCCGCTGCTCCACACCCGTTCGTGTTCACCGAGGGTGTAGCGGACGGGGACCCGTATCCGCGGGGCGAGTTGGGGAAACGTGTCGATCCAGCTCCGGGCCACCGCACCCTCGTACGCAGGGGATCGCGAGGAGATGCGGGCGCCGCCGACCACGTCGTCCGCGTACAGACGGGACGGCTGCCACAGCAGGTTGCGCACCCCGGTGTTGGACGGCCGGTGTCGCCAGTCGCCCAGGATTCCGGCCGCGTCGTCGTGGTGGCGGCGTCCGGTGCCGGCGATCTCCAGGCCGAGCAGGTCCGGTCCGCGCCGCTCGTCGGCCGCCATGCGTACCCCGAGTTCGGAGCCGATGGAGTGGGCCAGCACGAAGACGCCGGCGCCGCGCGATCGCGAGGCCAGCAGCTGCTCGACGGCCCCGTAGGCGACGTCGACGCGCCGTTCGGCGGACGTGAACTCGTCGGCGCGCGGGGCCGAACTGCCGTACCCGGGACGGTCGATGGCGATGACGGTGAAACCGAGGGCCTCGCCGGTGCGCAGCAGTGACAGCCGGGGCCGGTCCGGGTAGTCGAAGTAGCCCGAGAACGCGGCCCCGCCGTGCAGCGCGAGGACGACGGCACGAGGCTGGTGTGCCTCGCACAGCAGCGCCGACACGGCGATGCCGTCCACGTCGACGACGACGCGCTGGACGTCGGTCATCCGTCCGCCCGGAAGAGGATCGCACCGCTGGGAGCGAGTCCGCCGGTACTGACCACGGCGACCCGGGCGTCCGGCACCTGACGCGCGTCGGCCTCCCCGCGCAGCTGGGTGATCGCCTCGTGGACCAGCCCCAGACCGTGGGTGCGGCCGTGCGAGAGCTGCCCGCCATGGGTGTTCAGCGGCAGCAGTCCGTCACGTGCGATGTTCTTGCCGCCGTCCAGGAAGTCCTTGGCCTCGCCGATCCCGCAGAAGCCCAACGCCTCTATCCAGGAAAGGCAGTTGAAGGTGAAGCCGTCGTAGAGCTGCGCGATGTCGACGTCCGAGGGCCGCAGCGAGGTGCGGGTCCAGAGGTGGGCCGACTGGCCGAGCACCTGTGGTTCGTGGGTGAGGGTGCTCTGGTCCCACTCGATGCGTTCGAGGAGCTGGGTGCCGACCGCCTCGACGAGGACGGGCGGCTTGGCCAGGTCCCGGGCCGCGTCGACGGCGGACACGATCACGGCGACCGATCCGTCGCAGGGCACGTCGCAGTCGTACAGGCCGAAGGGGGTGGTGACCATCCGGGCCTGGAGGTAGTCGTCCATGGTCATCGGGTCGCGGTAGATCGCGGTGGGGTTGAGCGCGGCGTTCGCCCGCTGGTTGAGGGCGATCCAGCCGAGGGTCTCGCGGGTGGTGCCGTAGCGGTCGAAGTGGCGTTGCGCGTTCATGGCGAGGGTGTGCGCGGCCGAGTACGCGCCGAAGGGCTTCATCCAGCCCGCCGCCGCGTTGCCGCCGGGCGGGGCGATCCGGCCGCGTTTGACCAGTTCGCCGTACGACGACTCCCAGACCGTACGGAAGCACAGCACATGCCGGGCGAGGCCGCCCGCGACCGCGAGCATCGCCGCGATCAGTGAGCCGCCGGGGCCGAAGGTCTCGCTGCCGCCGTTGTACCAGGTGGGCCGGACGCCCAGCGCGGACTCCAGGGCGGTCACCCCGCCCTCGGCGAATCCGCCGTACGCCCCGGCACCCGGGTAGGACGCCAGACCGTCGATGTCGTCCATGGTCAACCCGGCGTCGGCGACGGCGCGTTCGCAGGCCTGCACCGTCAGCGACAGCGGCGGGACGAGCTGGCGGCGGCCGATCTGCGAGGCGCCGACGCCGGTGACCGCGACCTTGTCCTCGAACTTCTCCGGGGTCACCATCGGGCGTACCCGGGACCGGAACTGCGACGGCTCGACGTCGTCCGCGGGGAAGGGCGCCGGTGACTCCTGATCGGCGGCCGGGCGGAACAGGGGCAGCCAGGCGTCCCCGGCCCGCTCGAAGACGACCTCCATGCGCATGCCCAACTTCAGCTGCTCGGGCTCGCATTGGACGACGTTGGTGGTGAGGCGGACCCGGGGGTCCTCCTCGACGGCGACCTGGGCGACGACGAACGGGGTCGGCAACCCGGGTGCGGGGAAACGGTGGTTGACGGTGAAGCCGATCAGGGTCGCGAAGCCGGAGACGGCTCGTACGCCGGTCTCGTGCCCGCGGCAGTAGCGGCACACCGGCTGCGGCGGATGGATGAGGGCCGCGCAGGACCCGCACTCCGTCAGACGCAGCCGGCCGTCCGCGCCGGAGGTCCAGAAGAAGGCGTTCTCCTCCGTGATCTCCGGCGCGGCCCGCCCCGACGTGTCGGGTGTCTCAGAGCTCATTCAGCGATCTGCGCTTTCGTCTTGCGTACCGTCACCGGCTCGGCGATCCGCTGCTCGTCGCACACCTGTTGCAGCTTTTCCAGCGTCTCGTCGAGGCCGGCGCCGAGCCGGGGGCCCGGGGTGAAGGTGGCCGGGAGGTGGCGCATGCCCTGGATGATGCCGATGGTCTCGTAGTGCTCCGTGCCCTCCGGGTCGCACCGGTAGTCGGGCATCCGGTCGAGCACCTGGGTGACCATGCGTTTGAAGACCGTTCGGGCGACGTTGGAGCCGATGCAGCGGTGGATTCCGAGGCCGAAGCTGCTGTGCCGGTTGGCCGGGCGTTCCATGTGGATGGTGTCGGGGTCGGGGAAGACGGACGGGTCGCGGTTGGCCATCGCCCAGGACAACCAGAGTCGTTCACCCTCCTTGAACCGGGTTCCGGCGATCTCGCAGTCGGCGGAGAACGTGCGTCCGTCGCCCGGCGCGGGCGCGTAGAAACGCAGGAACTCCTCGGTGGCAGAGTCCAGCAGGGTGTCGCGCTCGCGGCTGAGGCGGTCCCGCTCAGCGGGATTCTCGCCCAGCCATTCCAGCGCGTGCGCGGTGAGCGCGGTCGTGGTGTCGAAGCCGCCGCCGATCAACAGGGCGAGTACGCCCAGGAGTTCACTGTCCGGCGGGGTGCTGCCGTTGATGTCCGCGTTGATCAGGGCGTCCACCAGGCCCGGCCTGGGGTGGGCGCGGATCTCCGCGATGGCCGTGGCCAGGCCGATGCCCATGTTCCGGGCCATCTCGGCGACCCGCTTGATGTCGGGCGAGTTCGGCGGGGTGTAGACGGAGGCGTGGGCCGGCTCGTTGTAGACGGTCCAGTCCTTGAGCGGGATGCCCATCATCGCCAGGGTGAGGACGGCCGGCACGACGTTGGCGAGGTCGTCGACGAAGTCGATCCGCCCTTCCTCGATCTTCTCGTCGATCGCGGCCCGCACGACCTCGTCGATGACCGGGATCCAGCGGCTGATGGCCGCCGGGGAGAGGTAGGGGTTGAGCGCCTGGCGGTAGTGGCGCTGCTCCGGCGGGTCCATCTCCAGGAACCCGCCCTGGACCTGCCCCCGTTCCTTGGACGGTGGCGGGATGGTGATGCCCTGGTATCCGCGCCGCTCGCCCTTCACGTCGTGGTCGTTGGAGATGAACTCGGCGGCCCTGGCCAGTTCGAAGACCTCACGGTTGCCGCTGGCGACCCAGTGGCCGCCGTGCGTCTCGGTCCAGGCGATCGGGCACTTGGACTGCAACTCGTGGGTGGTCTCGGTGAACTGGTGCCGGTACTCGGGGGTGTGCCGGTCGAAGTGGACAGTGTGCTTCTTGCGGTCGGCGTCGTCGTCCGTGGTCATCGTGTTGCTTCTCCCCTCAGGAAACGAAGATCGCGCGTTCCGGACAGGACCTGACGGCCTCGACGACCTGGTCCTGCTGGTCGTCCGGAACCTCCTCGTTGATCGCCGACGAGTGCCCGTCGATCTCGCTGAGCTCGAACACCTTCGGTGCTTGCATGGCGCAGAGCGTGTGCCCCTGGCAGCGCTCCGGGTCGACCCGTACCTTCACGGCCTGTTTCCTTCCTGCCGCTGCTTTCCGGCAACTTCCCGTGGCTTTCCGCTACTTGAGATCCGCCATGGACTTGCCGACGTCGGCGAGCGTCATCGGCTCGCCATAGGACTTCTTGTACTTGTACGCCGGTGTGTCGCACCGGTAGGAGCCCTGATCCGGCTGGAAATCGGCGACGGTCCAGCCCTTCTCGGTCGCCTTGACCACGTTGAAGCACTTGGGCGGGTTGGTGACGTTCGTCAGGTCCATCGGGGCCTGGAGTCCGCCCGCCGTCCACGCGGACTGCTTCGTCGCGTTCTCGTACAGGCACGTGCGGGTCAGCTCGTCGCACTCGCCGGCCGCGGTGGCGAACAGCAGCCAGGCGGTGAAGGAGCGCAGCGTGGGCAGGGTGACCTCGGCGTCGGGCGCGTACTGGGCGAACAGGTCCTCGACCTGCTTGGTCGCCGGGTTGGTGGAGGCCTGCTCCAGCGGGGTGACGCCGCTGAGGTCGGCGTAGTTGTTCTGCGTGGCGAGCGCGGCGCCGGTCAGCTGGAGGAAGGCGGGGCCGTAGGCGTTGTTGTTGGTGTCGATCCAGTCGAGCTGGTAACCGGTGTTGGCGAGCGCCTGTTCCAGCTTGGCGAGCTGGCTGAACTGCCCGTTGAAGATGAGGCCCTTGATCTTCTTGCTCTTGATGGTCTGCGCGTACGGCGTCCAGTCGGAGACTCCGGCCGCCGGGTAGACGTCCGTGTAGGCGACCTTGCCACCGATGGCCGGGATCAGTTCCTTGGCCTGCTCGGCGAGGACCTTGGTGAGCGGAACGTCGCCGGAGATGATGCCGACGTGGTCGGCGGAGTCCGGGTGGGCCTCCTTGATCAGCCACGTGTAGTAGCCGCCGTAGGCCGCGTAGCCGACTCCGGCGCCCTGGGCCACCACCTGGAGGTCCGCCCCGAGAGCGGTCACGGTGCTGGACTGCGCGGGGAAGTCGGGCAGCAGACAGCTCAGCCGTTCCTTGACGCCGGTGCCGTCGAAGGCGGCGCCGCCGCCGACGAGGGCGAAGTCGTCCCGGCAGGCCTCGATCATCCGCTGCTGGACCTCCATGAGCTTGGAGTCGCGGGTGACGGAGACGATCTTGCGGCCGTTGATGCCGCCGGCGGCGTTGCACCAGGAGGTGAACACCTTGGCCGCGTTCACGAACTCCGGGTTCTTGGTGAATCCGACGTCGCTGAACACACCGACCTTGATCTCGCTGTCGGTGACTCCCTGCTGCGTCACGGACTTGGGGCTGCCGGAGTGGCAGACGTTCTTGAGGGTTCCGAAGTCCGCGTTCGCAGCGGCACCGGACGCGGCTGCGGAGGGCCCACCGGCACTGGCTGCGGGGGTGGAGCGGTCGGAACACCCGGCGAGGGCGAGGACGAGCGCGGTCGCGATGAGCAGACGTCTCATCGGTCCTCCTGATGGAGTTGTGTGCTGGAACTGCGGTGATCACCCAGGTGCGGTGATCAGGTGACCGCGCCCGCCTCTTTCAGTTCGAGGATGCGGGACCAGTCCAGGCCCAGTTCGAGAAGGATCTCCTCGGTCTGGGCGGCGAACTCGGGCGCGGGCCCGAGTGGTACGGGTGCGGTGACGTCGAACTGCACGGGGCTGGCGGCTAGTTCGAGCTCGCCGGCCGTGACCAGGTACTCGTTGGCCCGGACCTGTGCGTCCTGGCCGACCTGGAGGGTGTTCTGTACGGGGGCCCAGGGTCCGGCGAGGGTGGCGAAGCGTTCCGTCCACTCGGCGAGCGTGCGGCCCGCGAGCACCTCGCGCAGGATCTTGACGGCCTGTTCGGTGTTGGCGGCGATGAGTTCGGCGGTGGCGAAGCGGGGATCGTCGGCGAGTTCGGGGCGGTCGATGTGGTGGCACACGTCGGCCCAGAACTTGCCGGGCTGCATCATGACGAAGGTCAGGTAGTGGCCGTCGGCGGTGATGTACAGCCCGGACAGGGGGTTGGCCGGTGAGCCGTGGGCGCCGGCCGGTGGCGCCGCCCAGGGCCGGCCCAGGTGGAGGGAGAGCGCGGTGGCGTGGCCCATGGCCCAGACGCCGCTGCCGAGCAGGGAGACGTCGACGACCGAGGGTTCGCCGGTGCGTTCGCGTCGCAGCAGCGCCGCCGCGATTCCGCCGGCGAGGTTCGTCCCGGAGATGGTGTCCCCGTAGGCGGGTGCGGGCGGGCTGATCATGCCTTCGGTGCCGGCCGGGGTGATGCTGGCGGCGGTGCCGGCCCGGCACCAGAAGGCGGTCATGTCGTAGCCGCCCTTGACCGCCTCGGGGCCGCGTGGTCCCAGGGCGCTGCCCCGGGCGTAGACGATGTCCGGGTTGACGGCGCGGATGTCGTCCACGTCGATGCCGAACCGTTCGCGGTGCCCGGGCAGGAAGCTGGTCAGGAACACGTCCGCGCGCCGGACCAGGTCGTACAGCACCTCGCGGCCCTCGGGCTTGGAGATGTCGAGGCCCAGGCTGCGCTTGCCCCGGTTGGCGTGCTCGACGTTGGGGTTCGGGTCGCCCTCGACGACGAACGTGCCGGTCTGCCGCAGGCCGCGCTGCGGGTCGCCGTTCACGGCGTGTTCGACCTTGATGACGTCGGCGCCCCAGTCGGCGAGGACGGCGCCCGCCGAGGGGACGAAGCCGTACATGGCGACTTCGAGGACGCGGATTCCCTCCAGCGGCCTCATCGGACAACCGCCGCGAAGGACTTGTACTCCAGGAACTCCTCTAGTCCGGGAACCCCGCTCTCGCGGCCGATACCGGACTGCTTGTAGCCGCCGAACGGGACGTCCGCGGCGAAGTAGTTGCCGCCGTTGATGCTGAACGTGCCGGTGCGGATGCGGCGCGCCAGCGCGATGGCCCGCTCCTCGTCCGCGCTCTGGATCCCGCCGGACAGACCGAACACCGAGTTGTTGGCGATGCGGACGGCGTCGTCATCGTCGTCGTAGGGGATGACCGCGAGCACGGGTCCGAAGACCTCGTCCTGGGCGATCTCGCTGTCCTGGTCGACGTCGGTGAGCAGGGTGGGCGTGAAGTAGAAGCCGGGGTCGACCAACGCGCCGCCGGTGACCAGTTTCGCGCCCGCCGCGACGGCCCGCTGGACCATGCCGTCGACCTTGTCGCGCTGCTTGGCGCTGATGAGCGGGCCGGCGAAGGTCTTGGGGTCGGCGGGGTCGCCCATGCGCATCCGGGCAAGGCCGGCGGCGACCTTCTCGACGATCTCGTCGTGGTGTGCCCGGGGCACGAGGAGCCGGGTGGTGAGCGCGCAGCCCTGTCCCGAGTGGGAGCAGATGGTGCCGGCCGCGAACATGGCGGCGGTGGCGAAGTCGGCGTCGTCGAGGATGATCATGGCGGACTTGCCGCCGAGTTCCAGGAAGACCTTCTTCACCGTGCGGCTCGCGACCTCCATGATCTTCCGGCCGGTGGCGGTGGACCCCGTGAAGGAGATCATGTCGACGTCGGCGTGGGTGGTGAGCACCTCGCCGACCTCGACCGCGGAGGACGTCAGGACATTGACCACGCCGGGCGGGATGTCCGTGTGCTCGGCGATCAGTTCGCCGAGGAACAGGGTGGTCAGGGGGGTGTCCGGGGCGCCCTTGAGGACGACCGTGCAGCCGGCGGCGAGCGCGGGGGCGAGCTTGGCGAGGGCCAGCTGGTTGGGGTAGTTGTACGCGATGATCGCGGAGACCACCCCGACGGCTTCCTTCTCCACCCAGCGGCGGTGGCGCTGCCCCCGGCTCTCGACCTCGCCGAGATCCTCGGTCAGGGGGTACTTGCGCAGCAGGTCGGCGTAGTAGCGGACCAGCTTGACGGGGTCCTCGAGCTGGGGGCCGTAGGTGAGCATGCGGGGCGCGCCGACCTCGGCGATCGTCAGCTCGCGCAGCTCTTCCAGGTGGTCGGTCAGCGCCTGGTGCAGCTGGTCGAGACACCGGATGCGGAACTGGACGTCGGTCGACCAGCTCGTGGTGTCGAAGGCGCGTCGCGCGGCGGCCACGGCGGCCTCGGCCTGGGCGACCGTGGCGTCGGGGGCCTGGTCGAGGACCTCGCCGGTGGCGGGGTCGAGCGAGGGGAAGGTCTTCTCGGTTCCGACGAGTTGACCGTCGATGAGCAGCTGCTTCACCGCGAAACCCCCTGTACGTCGCTGACTTGCCGCCTCACAGCCGGACCCCCTGGCCGCCGTCGACGGCGATGACCTGGCCGGTCAGCCAGCCCGCTGCGTCGGAGAGCAGGAACAGCACGGTGGGTGTCAGATCGCCCGGCTGTCCCATCCGCCCGAGCGCCAGCCGCTGCGCCATCGCGTCCCGGTGCTCCTTCGGCACGATGGTGCCGGTGGCCTCGGTGTCCGTCGGCCCGGGGGCGATGCCGTTGACCCGGATGTTGCGGCCGCCGAGTTCGGCGGCGAGCGAGGCGGTGAGGTGGTTGATGCCGGCCTTGGCGAGCCCGTAGTACCCGGAGACCATGTAGGCGGCGGTGGACGACTGGTTGACGATCGCGCCGCCCTCGGTCATGTGCGGGACGACCGCCCTGGTGCAGTACACCGCGCCCATCAGGTTCACCTGGAGGAAGCGGTTGAGGTAGCCCAGGTCGACGGTGGTGATGCCCTCGCGCTTCATGCTGTGGTAGATCGCGGCGTTGTTGACCAGGTAGTCGATCCGGCCGAACTCCGCGACCGCGGCGGCGGCCATCGCCTCGGCCGACTCCGGGTCCCCGACATCGACCTTGACGAAGATCGCCCCGTCGATGTCCTTGGCGACCCGCTTCCCCTGGTCCTCGTTGATCTCGGCCACGACGACGCGGGCCCCCTCGGCGGCCAGCGCCCGGGCGTAGTCCTCACCGATTCCCTGCCCCGCACCGGTGACGATCGCCACCTTGTCCTGGAACCGCATCCTGTCTCCTTGCTGGATGGACGGCTTGCCCCAACGTGGCGGAAACTACATTCTCACTTTCAGCAAATCAACCATCCGAACACGAGAATGTGCAGCATCACAGTGACTTGCAGGCGAGCGGCGAACCCCCTGCGGGCGACCTCAAGCCCCTAGCCACTGACACGAGATCCGCACGACACTTCCCGGTGGCCAGCGGTGAGAATATCATTCTCATTCACGGAAGGGATATTTTCATGATCGACACGAGGGCGTCGAGTCCGGCCGCGGTTCACGACCGGCAGACCAGCGACCGCACAACGTGGGAGACCGCATGAAGACCGCAGTTGTCACCGGAGGCAGCTCCGGAATCGGACTGGCCGTCGCCGAGCGGCTGAAGGCCGACGGCTATCACGTCGCGACCCTCGACCTGAACCCCTCCGGCTCGGCACCGGTGCTCTCCCAGATCGCCGATGTCACCGACCGGGCCCAGGTGGACGAGGCGCTGGCCGCCGTCCGGGAACGGCTCGGGCCGGTCACCGTCCTGGTCAACGCGGCCGGGGCGGCCGGCTACAAGCGCTTCCAGGATCTGACGTTCGCCGCCTGGCAGCGGGTCGTCGACGTCAACCTCAACAGCGTCTTCCACTGCGTCCAGGCGGTACTGCCCGACATGCTGGAAGCCGGCTGGGGGCGCATCGTCAACATCTCCTCCTCCAGCGCCCAGTCCGGGCAGCAGTTCATGACGCACTACGTCGCGGCCAAGTCGGCGGTCAACGGCCTGACCAAGTCGCTCGCACTCGAACTGGGCCCGGCCGGCATCACCGTCAACGCGGTGCCGCCCGGCTTCATCGACACACCCATGCTGCGCAAGGCGGAGTCGCGCGAACTGCTCGGCGGGACCGTCGAGGAACACATCCAGCGCACTCCCGTACGGCGGGTGGGCCGCCCCGAGGACATCGCCGCGGCCTGCGCGTTTCTCATCTCCGAGGAGGCCGGGTACATCACCGGGCAGATCCTCGGAGTGAACGGCGGGCGCAACACGTGAACCGCACGCACCGCATCACCCCCCTCCCCCACGCCGAGTACCTGAAGGCCCTGGGCTCCTCGGCCCCCGACCCGCGGAAACCGCCCTCGAACGCACTCGGGCTGCTCGCCCGGCATCCCCGACTGGCCAAGGCGTTCCTCGCGTTCAACACGTACCTGCTCGTCGAATCGACGCTGCCGAAACGCACCCGCGAACTGGCCGTCCTGCGGGTGGCGTGGCGTCGGCGGTGCCGGTACGAGTGGGCGCAGCACGTCCTGATCGCCCGGCGGGCCGGAGTCACCGACGAGGAGATCGACCTCGTCCGGACCGGCGCCCCCACACTCCTCAACCGGGCCGTGGACGAACTGGAGGCGGACTCGCGCCTGTCCGACGCGACCTACCAGGAGCTCGGCGCGGACCTGGACGACCACCAGCTCATGGACCTGGTGTTCACGGTCGGCACGTACGGCCTGCTGGCCACAGCCCTCAACACCTTCGAGGTGGAGCCGGATCCAGGAATCCCGGAAGAGAACTTCAATAGCCAGTCTTGAGAATGCTATTCTCATTTTGGAGAAGGGAGTGATCATGCCACACTTCGCCAAGCCGGCGGCAGGAAGCTGGACCGAGCAGTACCCCGAGTTGGGCACGAGTCCGGTGAACTACGAGGACTCGATCGACCCCGCGTACTACGAGGCCGAGCGGGAAGCCGTCTTCAAGCGGACCTGGCTGAACGTCGGGCGCGTGGAGCAGGTGCCGAGGACCGGCAGCTACTTCACGAAGGAGCTCGCGGTCGCGGACACCTCGCTGATCATCGTGCGGGGCAAGGACAAGGAGATCCGCGCCTTCCACAACCTCTGCCGGCACCGCGGCAACAAGCTGGTGTGGAACGACTTCCCGGGCGAGGAGGTCAAGGGCAACTGCCGTCAGTTCACCTGCAAGTACCACGCCTGGCGCTACAGCCTCGACGGCGATCTGACCTTCGTCCAGCAGGAGCAGGAGTTCTTCGACCTGGACAAGTCCGACTACGGCCTCAAGCAGGTCCGCTGCGAGGTCTGGGAAGGCTTCGTCTTCGTCAACCTCGACCCGAACGCCCTGCCGCTGCGGGAGTACCTCGGCGACCTGGCCAAGGGCCTGGAGGGCTACCCCTTCCACGAGATGACCGAGGTCTTCACGTACAAGGCCGAGATCGGCAGCAACTGGAAGCTGTTCATCGACGCGTTCGCGGAGTTCTACCACGCCCCCGTCCTGCACATGAAGCAGGCCGTCAAGGACGAGGCCGACAAGCTCTTCAACGTCGGGTACGAGGCGCTGCACTACGAGATCCACAGCCCCCACTCGATGATCTCGTCCTGGGGAGGCATGTCTCCGCCCAAGGACCTGAGCATCGTCAAGCCCATCGAACGCGTCCTGCGCAGCGGCCTGTTCGGCCCGTGGGAGGCGCCCGACATCGAGGGGCTCGACCCTCTTCCCCCCGGTCTCAACCCGGGCGGGCACCGGGCGTGGGGGAACGATTCCTTCGAGTTCTTCCCCAACATGACGCTACTGATCTGGAAGCCCGGCTGGTACCTGACGTACCACTACTGGCCGACGGCCGTGGACAAGCACATCTTCGAGGCCAACCTGTACTTCGTGCCCGCCAAGACGGCTCGGGAGCGGCTGAAGCAGGAACTCGCGGCGGTGACGTTCAAGGAGTACGCCCTCCAGGACGGCAACACCCTGGAGGCCACCCAGACCATGCTCAAGAGCCGGGTCGTGACCGAGTTCCCGCTCTGCGACCAGGAGTTGCTGCTCCGCCATCTGCACAAGACGGTCGCCGACCACGTCAAGGAGCACACCGATGCTGCCCAGTGAGTTCGCGACGCTCGAACCGTTCAGCGCATGGGTCCTGGAGACCGAACGGGAGCGCTACAGCAAGCGGCTGGCCAGCTCCATGGAGGAGATGCAGGCCTTCTACGACGTGGCCTTCCCGTTCCTGGAGCGGGCCTCCGACCACCTCGACGCGTTCCCCCTCGACGAACTGCCCGAGCCGGAGCGCAATCTGCTCCTGCTGATGTTCGCCCTGGTGAACGTCTCGTTCCCGGTCGAGGTCTGGAAGCAGGCCCGGGTACCGGACAGCGGGGCCGCCTACATGGACCTCGTCGTCGAACCCAAGGTCTGACCGGTCGTGGTCATACTCAAGGCGGCGCGTGTACTGCACGTCGAGACCGGGGAGTTCGAGGAACCGGGCCTCGTCCATGTCGACGGGGACCGCATCGCGCGGGTCGGCGCCGGGAACGGCGTACCGGACGGTGACGTACTGGATCTGGGAGACGTCACCCTGCTGCCCGGCCTGATGGACATGGAGGTCAACCTCCTCATGGGCGGCCGGGGCGAGACCCCGGTCCTGTCGATGGTCCAGGACGACCCGCCGCTGCGCATGCTGCGGGCCGTGGGCAACGCCCGGCGCACCCTGCGGTCGGGCTTCACCACGGTCAGGAACCTCGGGCTGTTCGTGAAGACCGGCGGCTATCTGCTGGACGTCGCCCTCGCCAAGGCCGTCGACGCGGGCTGGATCGAGGGGCCCCGGATCGTCCCCGCGGGGCACGCCATCACGCCGACCGGCGGTCATCTGGACCCGAGCGTGTTCGGCGCGCTGGCCCCCGGCATCATGCCGCTCTCCGTGGAAGAGGGCGTCGCCAACGGGGTCGACGAGGTGCGCCGGGCCGTGCGGTACCAGATCAAGCACGGGGCGCGGCTCATCAAGGTCTGCGCTTCCGGGGGTGTCATGTCCCACACGGGCACCCCCGGCGCGCAGCACTACTCCGACGCGGAGTTGCGGGCGATCGTCGACGAGGCCCACCGGCGCGGGCTGAAGGTGGCCGCGCACACGCACGGGGCCGACGCGGTGCGGGCGGCGGTGGAGGCGGGCATCGACTGTATCGAGCACGGCTTCCTGCTGGACGACGAGACCATCGAGCTGATGGCGGCGCGCGGCACCTTCCTCGTCCCGACGACCGCGCTGATCGACGGCATGGACGTGTCCCGGGCCGCGCCCGAACTGCGCGCCAAGGCCGCCGAGGTGTTCCCGCACGCCCGTTCCGTCGTCGCCAGGGCCGCAAAGGCGGGCGTCCGTATCGCGGTGGGCACGGACGCGCCGGCGATCCCGCACGGGCGGGGCGCGCAGGAGATGGTTGCCCTCGTCGAGCGGGGCATGGAGCCGCTGGAGGTGCTACGTGCGGCGACCGTCAACGCGGCCGAGCTGATCGACGCGGACGACCGCGGGCGCGTCACGAAGGGCCTGCTCGCAGACCTGATCGCCGTACCGGGCAACCCCCTTGAGGACATGTCGGTGCTGGCCGACGTGCGGTTCGTGATGAAGGGGGGCAAGGTCTTCCGCAACGAGCCGCAGTGACCCGACACCAGCCAGACCCGACTCCAGCCATGCGAAAGGGCCGTTCAGCGGGGTATCGCCCACCCCCGCCGAGCGGCCCGCTCGCGTTTCACGACCTCATTGGCTCTTGATGTGCTCCTTCATGCCCTCCAGCCGGGTCAGCACCGGATACCCGCTCACGCTCAGCGCGTTCCCGTGTCCCGTCTCGTGGATGTCGAACACCGACTGGACGGCCGCGTAGAAGCCCTGCACGTCGAGGGTCTGGTTGACGGCCCGCTTGGCCTGGCGGAGCCCGAAGGGCGGCATCTGGGCGATGCGGTCGGCCAGATCCATCGTGGCCGCGTCGAGTTCGTCGAGCGGGACGACCTGGTTGACCATGCCGGCCTTCTCCGCCTCGGCCGCCGTGACGGCCCGCCCGGTGAAGAGGATCTCCTTGGCCTTGCGGGCGCCCAACTCCCAGGTGTGGCCGTGGTATTCGACGCCCCCAATGCCCATATGTACGACGGGGTCGGAGAACTCGGCGTTCTCGGCGGCCACGATGAGATCGCAGGGCCAGCAGAGCATGAGCCCGCCCGCGATGCACTTGCCCTGCACCGCGGCGATCGACGGTTTGGGGATGTTGCGCCAGCGCAGGGTGTAGTCCAGATACCGGCGCGTCTCCGCGTTGTAGATCCACTCCAGGGTGATCTCCTTCGGGCCCGGCCAGCGGTCCTTCAGGTCGTGCCCGGCGGAGAAGTGCTTCCCGTTGCCGCGCAGCACGATGACGCGTACGTCCTCGTCGGCCGCCGCCCGGCTCCACGCGGCGTCCAGGTCGTCGAGGAGCGACATCGTCTGGGCGTTGGCGACCTCGGGCCGGTTGAGCGTGATGACCGCGACCCGGTCCTTGACCTCGTACAGAATCTGGTCCATGCGCGTGCTCCTTGTCGGTCCCGGCGGCTATCTGGGCAGGCCGAGGATGCGCTCGGCGATGATGTTGCGCTGGATCTCGGAGGTGCCGCCGGCGATGGTCCCGCCGAAGCTGCGCGCATACCGTTCGAACCAGCTGGAGGAGAACACCTCCATGTTCATGTGGCAGTGCGGGGCCGTCGAGGCGGGGTGCCGCAGCGCCTCGGTGCCGTGCGCCTCCAGGGCACGCAGGCTGGCGTTCTGCACGGCTTCCGAGCCGAACAGCTTGAGCACGGACACCTCGGCCGGGTTCCGGTCGGCGCCGAGCTGGCGGTAGCCCAGCAGCTTCAGCGCCTGGAAGTCCATCAGCAGCGTGGCGTACCACTCCTCGTCGCTCGGCGCGTCCCTGATCAGGTCCTCAAGGCGTTCGGCGTAACTCAGCCACAGCAGGGTCCGTTCGTGCCCGAGCGAGCCGTTCGCCACCTTCCAGCCCTCGTTCAGCGGGCCGATCAGGTTCTCCCGGTCCACGCGGACGTCGCTGAAGAACACCTCGTTGAAGTCGAAGTCGTCCGGGTCCGCGATGGACCCGAAGGGCCGCCTGACCACGCCCTCCGTGTCGGTGGGGATGATCAGCACGCTGATCCCCTTGTGCTTGGGCGCCGACGGATCGGTCCGTACGAACGTCAGCAGCACATCCGCGTCGTGCGCCCCCGAGGTCCACACCTTCTGCCCGTTGACGACGAAGTGGTCGCCCTCCAGGACCGCACGGGTCCGCAGCCCGGCGAGGTCGGACCCGGCCCCCGGCTCACTCATGCCGAGGGCGGCGGTCAGCTCCGCGCGCAGGATGGGCGCGGCCCACCGACGCTTCTGCTCCTCGGTGCCGAAGCTCAGGATGGAGGCGGCGATGATGCCGACGCCCTGCGGGTTGAAGCTGTGGTAGATCCGGCGCCTGGACATCTCCTCGGCGTGGGCGAGCAGTTGGGGCAGGGTGGCGTTACGCCCGCCGTACTCGGGCGGGTTTCCGGGCACCAGCCAGCCCGCGTCGAACAGTTTCCGCTGCCACTTCCGCGCCCAGGGAGGCACGTCCGCGCTCGACTTCGCCCGGGGCACGGCCTCCTCGGCGGTGGGCAGGTTCGCGTCGAGGAAGGCGGCGAACTCGGCCCGGAACTCCTCGATCTCGGGGTCGGCGGCGAGTCTCATACCAGCAACGCCCTCCTGTGCACGGCCGCCGTCCCCAGCAGCAGGTCACCGGCCTTGGCCCGTTTGAGGTGGATCTGGAGTTCGTTCTCCCAGGTGTAGCCCATCGCGCCGAACAGCTGGAACCCGCCCTGGAAGCACAGCCGTTGACACTCCCCCGCCGCCGCCTTGGCCATCGCGGCGGCCCTCGTCCGTTCCGGGTCGTCCTCGGCGATGGTGAGGGCGGAGTAGAGGGCGAGCGCCCGCGCCCGTTCGATGGCCACATACATGTCGGCGGCCTTGTGCTTGACCGCCTGGAACGACCCGATGGGTACCCCGAACTGCTGCCGCTGCTTCACATGCGCGACCACCAGATCGAGGATGCGCCGACAGCTGCCGACAGTGGAGACGGCCAACCCCATCAACGCCAACTCCGGTACATCAGCGACCAGTTCGGGTGCGTCGACCCGGGCCACATGGATCGTCGGGTCGAATACGGCGACCCGCTCGGCGCGCACTTCACCGCCGTCCCGTACGACCACGCCGTCCGCGGTGACGAGCGCGATCTCGTCGGCCCGGTCGCCGTCGAGGACGAACTCCCCGACGCCGTCGAAGACCGCCGTCCCCGACCCGTTCGGCAGCCGACCGGCCACCGGTGCGAACCAGGTGGCCGTGGCCAGGAACGGAGTCGGATCGGCGGCGTACCCCAGCTCCTCCAGGATGATCGCCAGCTCCACCGGACCGGCCTCCAGCCAGCCCAACTCCAGGTAGGTGGACCAGAGTTGGTCCTCGGGCAGCGCCCGTGACTTGGCCACCGTCTCGCGGACCAGGCGTTGCAGCATGCGCTGGTCCTCGTCGAATTCAAACTCCACGGGCGACCTCCAGAAGGACCTTGCCGATGGCACCGCGGCCCAGCCGCAGCGCGGCCCCCACCTCGTCGAGCGGGTGGACGGCGTGGATACGGGGGTGAATGGCCCCCTCGGCGAACAGGCGGTGCAGTTCGGTGCGGGCGGCCGTCAGCTTCTGCCGGTCGTGCCGGGCCCAGCCGCCGAAGTCGAAGCCGTGGATCGTGACGCCCTTGAGCATCGCCAGGTTCAGCGGGATACCCGGAATCTCCCCGCTCGCGAACCCCACGCTGACGAACCGGCCGCCCCAGCGCATCCCGCGCAGCGCCTGTTCGGAGTGCGGCCCGCCGACCGGGTCGACGACGACATCGGCGCCGCCGGCCTCCTGGAGCGCGCGCTTCAGGTTCTCGTACGGCAGGACGGTGTGGGCGCCGAGCTTGGCGCAGGCGGCGCGTTTCTCCTCGCTGGAGGCGACGGCGATCACCTCCGCGCCCAGCAGCAGGGCGAGTTCGACGGCGGCGAGGCCGACCCCGCCGGCGGCGCCGAGCACCGCGACCCGCTCGCCCTCGCGCACGTCGGCGACGAGGCGCAGGGCGTTGAAGGCGGTGGCGTGGGAGACGCCGAAGGCCGCCGCGCGTGCCATGGGCACGGAGTCGGGGATGCGGTGGAGGCTGGTCGCGGGGACGGCGACACGTTCGGCGAAGGCGCCGACGAAGGCGGAGCCGAAGACCCGCTCACCCGTGCCGAAGCCGTGCCCGTCCCGGGCGACCACGCCCGCGAACTCGCTCCCGGGGGTGAAGGGCACCTCGGCCTTCACCTGGTAGGCGCCCTCGATCACCAGCACGTCGGCGAAGTTCACCGCCGCGAAGTGCACGTCGACCGGCACCTCGCCCTGCGGTTCGGGGATCTCCTCGACGACCACCGGGCCGCCGACGGTGTGACAGCGGGCGGCCCTCATAGCCGGGTCGTCGCGGCCAGTTCGGCGGCCTGGGCGGCCATCGTCAGGACCGTGTCGCCGTAGTAGGCCATCTTCGGGTTGCCGCCCTCGCCCTTGACGTGCCGGGCGTAGCCGCCTTCGAGGACGATGGCCATCTTGAAGCGGGCCAGCACCACGTAGTAGTCGATCTCGCTCACGTCCCGGCCGCTGACCTTGGCGTAGTGCTCCAGGAGGTCGGCCCGGTCGGGCATGCCCTCGTAGCTGACGTACCCCTTCTGCGTGCGGTCCTCGTCGGCGTCCGGCCAGCCCATGATCACCCAGGCGAGGTCGAGCAGTGGGTCGCCGACGGTGGCCATCTCGAAGTCGACGAGGGCGGCGAGGCGGGCGGGGGCACCGTGCTGGAACATCACGTTGGCGAACTGGTAGTCGCCGTGGATGATCCCCGGGGTCCAGTGGCTCGGCCGGTGCGTGCGCAGCCAGCCGGCAGCCGCATCCAGCCCAGGTATCTCGCGGAACGAGAACTTCGCCAAGTGGGCCTGCCAGCGGTCGACTTGACGGTCGTGGAAGCCGTCGGGGCGCCCGAATCCCTCCAGCCCCTGTGCCCGCCAGTCGACGTTGCCGAGCCGGGCGATGCCTTCCACCAGCTCGTAGGCGAGACCGGGGCGCAAGGCGAGGTCGTTCTTGAAGGGCTCGGGCCAGCCGCCCTCGACGTTCATCGGAGACCAGCCGTCGACATGGTCCATGAGGTAGAAGCAGGAGCCGATGACGTCGGTGTCCTCGCACACCGCGACGGCCTCCGGATGCGGAACGTCCGTGCCGTTCAGGGCGTTCAGCACCCGGAACTCGCGCAGCATGGTCTCGTTGCGGCCCGGCGGGACCTTCTCGGGCGGTTTGCGCAGGACCAACTGGCGGTCGCCGCGCCGGAGTTCGTAGATGTCGTTGGAGGTGCCCCCGGAGATGAGGGAGACCTCGACGGGTTCGCCGGGGGCGATGTCCTGGCCGTCCAGCCAGCGGGCGAGGGACTCGGTGTTCACATGTCCTCCAGCTGTTTGCGGGCCCACTCCCGGCGTGCGGGCAGATGCTGGGTGGGCCAGAGTCCGGGGGTGGCCTCGTAGCCGCGCAGGAGGTCGCGGGCCACGGTGATCTTGTGGACCTCCGTCGGTCCGTCGACGACGGCCATGACGGCCGCGCCGGTCCACATGTCGGCGAAGGGCATCTCGTTGGAGACGCCCAGGGCTCCGTGCAGATGCATCGATCGGTAGACGACGTCGTGCAGCACCTTCGGCGTCAGGAACTTGATCGCGGCGATGTCCTTGCGGACCCGCTTGTAGTCGTTGTACTGGTCGATCTGCCAGGCCGTGTAGAGGACGAACAGCCGGAACTGCGTCAACTGCGCGTAGGAGTCGGCGAGATCGGCCTGCACCAGCTGCTTGTCCGCCAGCCGGCTGCCCTGTGTCTCGCGGGACAGCGCCCGCTCGGCCATCATGTCCAGTGCCCGCTGGCACTGCCCCACGACCCGCATCGCATGATGGACGCGCCCGCCGCCCAGCCGGGTCTGCGCAATCGTGAACGCCTGCCCCTCCCCGCCGAGCAGCGCGTCGCCGGGGACGCGGACCCCGTCGTACGCGATCAGCGCGTGCATCCCGTCCTCGGGGCCCTCGCCGAGCAGCCCGACGTTCCGTTCCATCCGGATGCCCGGGGTGTCGCTCGGCACCAGGAACATCGACATGCCCTTGTACGGGCTGACGTCCGGGTCGGTCACCGCCATCACGATGACGAACGTCGAGGTGCGGGCGTTGGAGGAGAAGTACTTGCGGCCGGTGATGACCCAGTCGCCGCCGTCCCGCTCGGCCCGGGTGGTGAACATCGTCGGGTCGGCGCCGGCCTGCGGTTCGGTCATCGAGAAGCAGGAGAAGCACTCGCCTTCGAGCAGCGGCCGGAGATAGCGGGCCTTCTGCTCCTCGGTGCCGTAGCGGGCGATGATCTCGGCGTTGCCGGTGTCGGGGGCCGCCGTACCGAAGATGACGGGTGCCCAGCTCGACGTACCGAGGATCTCGTTGATGAGGGCCAGTTTGAGCTGTCCGAAGCCTCGGCCGCCCAGGTCGGGGCCGAGGTGCGGGGCCCACAGCCCCTGGTCGCGCACCTGCTGCTTCAGCGCCCGGACGACCGGGCCGGTCTCGTCGTCGAGGGGGTGGTAGGCCCGGTCGGGGTGGAGGAGGTCCAGTGGGTCCACGCGCTCGGCGCGGAACCTCCTGATCCACTCCAGCTTCTCCTCGAACTCGGGCTCGGTGGAAAAGTCCCATGCCATGTCAGACGACCCTCGTTTCGACAACTCGATGTCGCGCGGGCACTGCTAAGGACGTCCGCGACCGGTACGCCCGTGATGGAGGTGAGAATAACATTCTCATTCCAAGCAAGTAAGGGTCTCGAAAGTTGCGGTGCGTCATTCGGTAGGGAGCTTCGCCTGATTACCGCTGAAGTGCAGTATCGTTCTACAGGTGACCGCCATCCCCGAAGAGCCAGCCTGGCGCCAGCGCGCCGTCGAGCGTTCCACCCGTGCCGCCAAACAGCGCGCCGAGCAACGCGTTCAGCGCTTCCTCGACGCGGCACAGGAACTCATCGCGGAGAAGGGGACGACGGACTTCACCGTCCAGGAGGTCGTCGACCGTTCGAAGCAGTCGCTGCGCAGCTTCTACCAGCACTTCGACGGCAAGCACGAGCTGCTGCTCGCCCTGTTCGAGGACGCCCTGTCCAAGTCGGCGGCCGAGATCCGCGAGGCCACCTCGGGCACCGAGGAGGCGCTGCCCCGGCTGCGTGTCGCGGTGGAGATGCTGTTCGAGCAGTCACTGCCCAACCCCGGTGTCCAGCGCCCCCTGTTCAGCGACTTCGCACTGCAGCTGATGGTCAAGCACCCGGCCCAGGTGGCCACCGCGCACCTGCCCCTGCTGACCCTGTTCACCGAGCTGCTGGAGCAGGCCGCCGAGGCGGGCAGCATCCACGCGGACAAGCCCCGCCGGCTGGCCGCGCTGCTCATGCAGACCGTCATGTTCGCCGCTCACGCCAGCGTCGTCCCCCAGCACACCCACTCCCACCCGGTGACCGTCGACGAGGTGTGGCAGTTCTGCCTCGGCGGCATCTCGGGCGCGTGAGGCGCCCGGGGCACATCTCACCCACCTGACACTGATCGCCCGCGGTGGCGCGGACCGCGGTGTCGGCACCCCGGGGGCTCGGGGGGCCGGCGCGGCCGCCGCACCCCCGCGGCGGCGCC
>NZ_JBIRRV010000003.1:300502-542728 GCF_044333925.1 Streptomyces sp. NPDC020898 | reverse complement strand
AAAAACCCCCCCCCCCCCCCGGGGCCCCGGGGGGCCCCTACCCGGTGGGCCCCCCCCCCGCGGGCGATCGTCGTCCCGGCTCGGCAGCCTCAGCCCAGCGGCTTCGCCAGCACCGCCTTGCGGTGGCTGAACGTCTCGATCGAGTAGCGGCCGTGATAGTTGCCCATGCCGCTCTCCCCCACCCCGCCGAACGGCAGGTCGGAGACGGTGAGATGGGCGAGCGGCAGGCCGTAGCCGACAGCGCCGGAGGACGTCTCGGCGGCGATCCGATCCCGGGTCGTGCCGGACCCGGTGAACACGTACAGCGCGAGCGGCTTGTCGCGGTCGTTGATGAAGCCGATCGCGTCGTCGAGGCCGGGCACCGTGACGATCGGCAGGATCGGGCCGAAGATCTCCTCCCGCATCACCGGCGAGGCGGGGTCGACGTCGGCCAGGACGGTCGGCGCGATGTACTTCGCCGTACGGTCCGTGACGCCACCGGTGACGACCCGGCCCGAGTCGAGAAGCCCGCCGAGCCGGTCGAAGTGCCGTTCGTTGACGATGCGGCCGTACTCGGTGGAGGTCGACGGGTCCGTGCCGAACAGGCTCTCGACGGCCTTGGCGAGCGCGGGCTCCAGCGCGGCGGCGGTCTCCGGGTCGGTCAGGACGTAGTCGGGGGCGACACAGGTCTGGCCGGCGTTCAGGAACTTGCCGCGGACCAGCCGGTCGGCGACGACGTCCACGTCGATGCCGGTGTCGACGAACGCCGGTGACTTTCCGCCGAGTTCGAGGGCGACCGGGGTGAGGTGCTCGGCGGCGGCGCGCATCACGATACGGCCGACCGCGCCGTTGCCGGTGTAGAAGATGTGGTCGAAGCGCTCGGCCAGCAGAGCCGTCGTCTCCGGGATGCCGCCCTCGACGACCGCGACCGCGTCGGTGTCCAGATACTGCGGCAGCAGTCGCGCGACGACCGCGGAGGTGGCGGGGGCCAGCTCGCTCGGCTTGATCACCACGGCGTTGCCGGCGGCCAGCGCGCCGACGACCGGGGTCAGCAGCAGCTGGACCGGATAGTTCCAGGGGGCGATGACCAGGACGACACCCAGCGGGTCGTACTGCGTCCAGGCCGTCGCGTCGGCGCCGAGGCGCTCAGGGACCGGGGCGGGCTCGGGACGCAGCCAGCCGTCGAGGTGTTCGAGGGTGTGGTCGATCTCCCGGATCGTGAAGTCGATCTCCGTGCGGTAGGCCTCCTTCGAGCTCTTGCCGAGGTCCGCGTGGAGCGCGGCGGCCACGTCCTTGCCGTGCTCCGTGAGCAGTTCACGCAACCGGCCGAGCTGGGCCGTGCGCCACTCGACGGGCTTGGTGCGGCCGGTGCGGAAGGTGGCGCGCAGCCGCGCCACGATGTCGGCGGGCTGCTCGGGGGGCGTGGGGTGGTTCACGATGCCTCGCTCATGGTGGTCTCGCACGGTGGTCTCGGGCGCGAACGGTCGACGGTCTCCGGCTCGAACGAGCGGCTCGATGACCATGCCAACCCTCCGCACGTCAAAATATATTCCCTCTACATGAAGATAACCGTACGCAGTCGCCCGTCGCCCTGCGTGTCAGACCTGAGCGGTGGTCCCGTCGAGGGCCGACGCCAGCCGGTCCAGGAGGGCGCCCAGCAGTTCGTCGTCACCGTCACTGAGCAGCGGCCAGTCGGCGCGGACCTCGCGGTCGAGGCGGCGCCAGTACTCCTGCCCGCGCGGGGTGAGGTGGACGAGGATGCGGCGGCGGTCGTACGGGTCGACCCGGCGGTGGACGAGGTTCTGGTCGACGAGGTGGTCGACCAGCCGGGTCAGGGTCGGCGGCGGCAGGAAGGCGGCCTCGGCGATCGCGGTCATATGGTGGCCGGCGTCGTCGGAGAGCAGGGCGAGCACGCGCCAGGCGTCGAGCGTGCAGCCGTGCTCGTCCAGGACGGACTGGAGGCGGCGCGCGGCCAGTCGTTCGGCCCGGGTCAGGAGCCGCAGAAGGTCCTGGGGCCGGCGCTGCGACGGTGTGGGCATGCTGCTCCTCGGTCCCGGGGATATGTACATCGTATGAGACGGAATCGTATGAGAGGGAGGGGAGTTCGCCGGACCGGCCCGGCGTCACGGCACCGGGTCCTCAGTCGTCGACCTCGCCGAGGAAGGGTCGGACCTCGATCGGCAGGGTGGTCGCCAGGGCCGCTTTGCGGCCCCATTCCAGAGCACCGTCGAGGTCGGGTGCCATGACGAGGCAGATCCCGCCGAGGAACTCCTTGTGCTCGGCGTAGGGCCCGTCGAAGACCTCGACCTCGTCGCCCTGGGGCCGCAGCACGGTCGCGGCGTCCGGGCGGTGCAGTCCGCCCGCGAAGACCCAGGCCCCGGCCTCGCGCAACTCCTCGTGGAAGACGTTCAGTCTGCGGTTGATCTCCACCATCGTCTCCGGCTCCGGCGGTTCGCCGACCGGCTTGATGGCGCTGAGCAGGTAATACTTCATCACGGCCTCCTGGGCATCACGGCTCTCCCCCACCTCCTACACGAAGCGACCACTTCTGTAGAGACACAACGCACCACGACACCAGGAGAATCTTGCTCATGACCGCCACCCCGCACCCGCTCGTCGCCGTCGCCCGCCGGCTCGCCTCCGACGTCCTGGCCCCCCAGGCCGGCCGGGTCGACCAGGAGGGCGTGCCCGCGAGCAGCATCAAGGCCATCAAGCAGTCGGGACTGCTCGGGGTGAGCGCGCCGAAGGAGTACGGGGGTGCGGGCGCGTCCGCCGCGGTGGCCCGGGAGGTCGCCGAGATCCTTGCCGGGGCGTGCTGCTCGACCTGGTTCGTGCAGACCCAGCACCACACACCGGTGAAGTTGCTGACGGAGTCTCACTTCCCGGTGCGGGAAAGCCTGTTGGGCCGACTGGCGACGGGAGAACTGCTGTCCGGCATCGCGTACGCACACCTGCGGGCCTTCCCGCGCGTCCCGGTACGGGTCACGTACGAGCGCGGCGGCTGGCGCTTCGACGGGACGGTCCCCTGGTACACGGGCTGGGGGCTGAACGACGTCATGCTGCTCGCGGGGCTGTCCGACACGGAGGAGGTGGTGTTCGCCTTCGTCGAGGCCCGCACACAGCAGGGGCTGCGTGCGTCCCCGCCCATGCGCCTGGCCGCACTGACCGCCGCCCGCACGGTGTCCCTCGAACTGAAGGGCCTGCGGGTGCCGGAGGAGGCGGTCGTCCTGCGCACCCCGCGCGAGAAGTTCGCCCTGACCGACCTGCCCCGGGCCACCAACACCAGCCCGGCGGTCTTCGGCGTGGCGTACGCGGCCCTCGACCTCCTGGCCGCCCACCCCGCCGCCACAGCGACCGCACGCTCCCTGCGCACCCGCCTCGACGCCGTGCGCCGCAACGCGTACGCCCTCGCGGACCACCGCCGCCCGCAGGAACACCTCGCGCAACGGCTGACCCTCAGGACACGCGCATACGACCTGATGCGCACGGCGACGACAGCGGCGATCGTAGCCGGGGGCGGCAGATCCCTGGACCTGAACAGCCCGGCCCAACGCCTGGCCAGAGAGGGCCTGTTCCTCCTGGTCCAGGGCCAGACGCCCGACGTACGCGAGGCACACCTGGCCTCGCTGACCGACTAGCAGCGGATGCGGGGCCGGCGAACTCGGCTGCGCTACTGCGCCCCTAAAGGGCGCGAAGCGCATCCTTTAGGGGCGCGGGGAACTGCGCGACAAGCCCCCACCGGGCCGGCAGAGAAAATACCTCCTAGCCGCCGAACGGCACCTGTGCAGCCGGTGCCGCAACCGCCCCCGCAAACGGATGCCGCCACAACCCACGCGCCGCCAGCCGAGGCAGCACCCCCTCCCCGAACCAGTACGCCTCCTCCAGATGCGGATACCCGGAGAGAACGAACTCGTCGATGCCCAGGGCGTGGTACTCGGCGATACGGTCGGCAACCTCGTCATGGCTGCCGACGAGCGCCGTACCCGCACCACCCCGCACCAGACCGATCCCGGCCCACAGGTTGGGGTGGATCTCCAGCCCGTCCCGGTTGCCGCCCCCGTGCAGGGCAAGCATCCGCTGCTGCCCCTCCGACTCGCTGCGGGCGAGCCCCGCCTGGATGTCCCGTACGGTCGCCGGATCGAAGCCTTCGAGGATCCGGTCCGCCTCCGCCCACGCCGCGCCCGCGGTGTCGCGGGTGATGACGTGCAGCCGGATACCGAACCGCAGGGTGCGCCCCTGCTCGGCAGCCAGCCCCCTGACCCAGGCGATCTTCTCGGCGACCTGGGCCGGTGGCTCGCCCCAGGTGAGGTAGACGTCGACGTGCCGGGCGGCGATCTCACCGGCGATGGGCGAGGAGCCCCCGAAGTACACCTCGGGAACCGGATCCGGCACGCGAGCCAGCTTGGCGTCCTCGACCCGGAGGTGTTCGCCGGTCAGGTCGACCGTCTTGCCCTCCCACAACTCCCGTACGACCTCGAGGAATTCGCCGGTACGACGGTACCGGGCGTCCTTGTCGAGGAAGTCGCCGTAGGCCTTCTGCTCGTGGCTCTCGCCGCCGGTGACCACGTTGAGGAGGAGCCGTCCGCCCGACTGGCGCTGGAAGGTGGACGCCATCTGCGCGGCGAGGGTCGGTGACACGAAGCCGGGGCGGAAGGCGACCAGGAACTTCAGGCGTTCGGTGTGCTGGCTGACCATGGCGGTGGTCAGCCAGGCGTCCTCGCACCAGGCACCGGTGGGCGTGAGCGCGCCGACGAAGCCCAGCTCCTCGGCGGCGCGGGCGATCTGGCTCAGATAGGCGACGGTCGGCGGCCGGTTCTGTCCGAAGGCGGTGGCCGGGGTGCCGTGACCGCCGCCGACGACGTGACGGCTGTCGCCGTTGGTGGGGAGGAACCAGTGGAAGGTGAGGGACACCGAAGATCTCCGATCGGGAACGTCGCGCTCGCTAGAGCAGACCGTGGCGGGGCGGTTTCGTGCCGTTCAGCACATGGCGGCCGATGTGCTGGATCTTCCAGCGGGCCGGGTCGTGCAGGGTGTGGGTGCGGGCGTCGCGCCAATGCCGGTGCAGGTTCAGGGAGTTGAGGGCCGAGCGGGTGCCCGCGACCTCGAAGAGGGCGCCCGTGACCTCCACGGCCGTGCCCGCCGCGTGCGCCTTCGCGACGGCCACCGCGATGGACGCCTCAGCCGCCGAGTCGTCGGTGAGCTCGGCACGGGCTGCGTCCACGGCACGCGCCGCCTCACGCAGCAGCGCCTCCGACGCCCGTACCTGGATGGCGAGTTCACCGAACCGCTGGATCAGCAGCGGGTCTTCGGCAGCGGTCTCGGCACCGCTCTCGAACCAGGGCCGGCTCTTCGTCCGGACGAACTCCGCGGCCTCGGCCAGAGCGCCCCCGGCGATGCCGACGTCGATGGCAGTGTGCAGCAACTGGGCGACCGCGCCGTGGAGTTGGGGTCCCTGGAAGGTGAGGTGGTGCGGGAGGACCCGGTCGGCCGGGACGGGGACCGCGTCCAGGCGGACGGTGCCGCTGGCCGTCGTACGCTGGCCCATGCCGTCCCAGTCGTCGACGACGGTGAGGCCGGGCGCATCGCGCGGAACGTACGCCACATGCAGGTTGTCGTCCTCGGTGCGGGCGAGAACCGGGATCCAGTCGGCGAACAGGGCGCCCGTGGAGTAGTGCTTGACGCCGGTCAGCACGTAGGAGCCGTCGGGCCTGCGGTCCAGGCGGGTGCGGATGTCCTGAACGTGCTTCGTGCCCGCCTCCGACTGGGCGTTGCCGAGACGCCGGCCCGCAAGGATCTCCCCGAAGAAGAACTCCCGTTGCCCCGCCGTCCCCTGACGGTGGATCACGTTGACGTACACGAAGTGGCTCTGGGGGATCTGGGCGAGGCTGGCGTCGGCCGAGGCGAGCAGCCGGAAGATCTCGGCCAGGGTCTCCTGGCGTACGTCCGCTCCCCCGTACTCGGCGGGCACGGTGACCGCGAGGAGTCCGGAGGCGGAGAGGCGGTCCAACTCCGGGCGTGGGAGCCGCCGTTCGGCGTCCCGTACGGCGGCCTCGGTGCGGAACTCGTCCGCCAGGGCCGCCGCCACGGTCAGGGCTTCCACGTCGTCGGCGATGACTTTCGCGGTCACGGTGTCTGCCATGGGTTCAGCCCGTCGCGGCGAGGAACGGGGAGCGGCCAAGGGCGGCCGAGAACTGGTCGAGGACCTGGGTGAGGGCCTCCGCGGTGCCGGGGGCGACGGAGATGGAGCCGTCCTCGTGTGCGGTGATGTCCTTGTCGAGGGTGAACCAGCCCTGGACGATATGGGCGGCGCCCATCGAGTTCAGGACGGGCCGCAGGGCGTAGTCGATGGCCAGGACGTGCGCGGTGGAGCCGCCCGTGGCCAGGGGCAGGACGGTCTTTCCGGTGAGCGCGTACTGCGGGAGCAGGTCGAGGAGCGCCTTGAGGACACCGGAGTAGGACGCCTTGTAGACCGGGGTGCCCACGACGACACCGTCGGCGCGCGCGAACAGCTCGGTGGCCTCGACGATCGCCGGGTGCCGGAAGTCGGCGCCGAGCAGTGCCTCGGCCGGGATCGTACGCACGTCGAGCGGGATCACCTGGTGTCCCTGCGCGGCCAGACGGGCGTTCAGGTGCCGCAGGAGCTTGCCGGTGCGGGAGGAGACGGAGGGGCTGCCCGAGACGGACAGGACGGTGGCCATTGAGTCCTCTTTCTGGAGGCTTCCCGGAGGCGATCCGGGGACGGGGTGCCCGCGCGCACGGCGGGCACCCCGGGTGAAGTGGTCAGGAGTACCAGGTGGGTTCGGGCAGTTCGCCTTCGAGGACCCAGCGGCCGACCTCGCGTCGCTTGTAGGCGACCGGGTCGTGGAGGGTGTGCGTGCGGACGTTGCGCCAGAACCGGTCGAGGCCCTCGGTACTCGCCGTGGAGCGGGCGCCGGTCACCTCGAAGATCCGGTTCGCGATCTCCAGGGAGACATCGGTGGCGCGGGCCTTGACGGCGGCGACCCTGACCTCGAAGTCACCGCGCGCCTTGGGAGTGACGGCGTCGGGGTCGTCGTGCAGCCGCTGTCCCTCGGCGGCGACGGCGTCGGCGAGCGCCTCGACCGCCCACAGCTTGGCGGTGAGATCGCCGTAGATGTCGATGACGTACGGCTCGTCGACCGCCCTCTCGTGCCCGCCGTGCAGCCAGGACCGGGCCTTGGTACGGGTGTAGTCGGCCGCCGTGTCGAGCGCGCCGCCCGCGATGCCGAGGTAGAAGTTGGCGAACACCAGTTGGATGGTGGGGACGTTGAGGGTGTTGTAGGTGCGCGGCCGGAACTCCTTGTCGACGTATCCGGCGGCCGACGACCACTGCGTGCGGACCCGGTCGAGGGTGACGCCGCCGCTCTCGGTGAGGCGCTGGCCGATGTTGTCCCAGTCGTCGTGGAAGGTCAGCCCCTCGGAGTCGGACGGCACGATCGCGAAGACGTGCTGGTCGGTGCCCTCAAGGACGCCTTCGAGGACGGTGACGTCGGAGACCCTGCTGCCGGTGGAGAACGACTTGCGGCCGGTGAAGAGGAGGTCGTCGCCGTCCTCGGTGACCACGACGTCCTTGTCGCGCGGGTTGACGGCCCCGCCGAAGAACCAGCGGTTGCGGGCGGCCTCGGCCTCCACGTGCTCCCACTGCTCACGGGTGCCGACCAACCGGGCGGCCCAGTTCCAGAGGTAGTGGTAGCCGAGGAGCTGCCCGATGGAGCCGTCGGCCTTGGCGACCTCGCGGACGACCAGGTAGGCCGTCGTCCAGTCCTGGCCCGCGCCGCCCTGCTCCGTGGGGCCGAGCAGGGTGACGAGGCCGGAGTCCTTGAGGAGCCGGACCTCGGCGTGCGGGGCCGCGCCGGCCCGGTCGCGTTCGGCGGCGTCGACGGCGAGGACTGCGGCGACCTCGGTCGCGCGGGCGATCCAGTCCTGGGCGGTGTGCGGGGCGGAGCGGGTCTGCCAGTCGGTGGGCGTGGCGGTGCTCATGATGAACCTCTCTCGCAGTGCGGTGCGAACGGGTCGTGGACGGACGTCAGGCATGGACCGCTACGGACTCGGGCTCGCCCTGGGGGAGTTCGGCTTCGAGTTCGCGTACGAGGGGCAGCACCCGGCGGCCGAAGTACTCGACCTCCTCGTGGTAGTGCAGGAAGCCGAGGAGGAGCAGGTCGACGCCGAGGCGCTTGTAGGCGACGATCCGCTCGGCGATCTGTTCCGGGGTGCCGATGAGCCCCGTACGGAAGCCGTCGTTGTACTGGACGAGGTCCTCGAAGCTGGAGTCCTGCCACATGCCCTTGCCGTCAGCGGCGGACTGTCCGGCCTGTTTGACGGCGGCACCGAACCCCTCGACGGCCTCCCGGTCGGCGTTCGCGACGATCTCCCGGAGTGTTTCGCGGGCCTCGGCCTCGGTGTCACGGGCGATCAGGAAGCCGTTGAGGCCGAACTTCGGTGCCCGGCGGCCGACTTGGGCAGCCGATGCCCGTACGTCGGCGAGTTGCTCGACGACCCCGTCGAAGTCCTTGCCGTTGGAGAAGTACCAGTCGGAGACCCGGCCGGCCATGGCGCGGGCGGCGGTGGAGTTGCCGCCCTGGAAGATCTCGGGATGCGGGCGCTCGGGGGTGTTGAGGGGCTTGGGCTTGAGGGAGAAGTCGCGCAACCGGTAGAAGTCACCGGCGAGTTCGGTGTGGTCCTCGGTCCAGATCTGGCGCAGGGCCTGAATGAACTCCTCGGAGCGGCGATAGCGTTCGTCGTGCTCCAGCCAGGGCTCGCCGAGGGCGGTGAACTCGCCCTTGAACCAGCCGCTGACGACGTTCACGGCGAAGCGACCGTTGGACAAGTGGTCGGCGGTGGCGCCGAGTTTGGCGAGGACACCCGGGTGCCAGAGGCCGGGGTGGACGGCGGCGATGACCTTCAGCCGCTGGGTGGCGAGAAGCAGGGCGAGGCTGAAGCTGGTCGACTCGTGCTGGAACTCGGCGCCGTAGCTGGCCATGTAGCGGACCTGGCTGAGCGCGTACTCGAAGCCGTTGTTCTCGGCGAGGACGGCGAGTTCGCGGTTGTAGTCGCAACCCCAGTCGGTGCGCTGCTCGATCCGGCTGGTGACGAGTCCGCCACTGACATTGGGGACCCAGTAGGCGAATTTCACGGGCTCTGCGGGCATGCGGAACTCCTGTTGCGGAATGCGTTTTTCGAGCACGCCGAATCCCGGCCGGAGCGAAATCCGGCGAATTTCAGGCGGGTACGGAAAAGGCGCGGCGGATCGGGACGGGGATCAGGCCGCAGAGCAACAGGAGGCGCTGGAGACGCGCGCGAGGTCGACGTGGCGTCGCCGCGTGAGGTCCAGTCGCTTCTTCATGCCGTCGATCGTGACAGTGACCGAAGAGGGCAGTCAAGGAAAACCCGACCGGTCTCGTATCGCGGACCACCTGATTTCACGAAGGCGTGACAGGGAAACCCTTGAACAGGACGCCCGGACGCCCGCATTCTGCTGCGGTGCGCATAGAACAGCTGGAATACATCGCGGCCGTCACCCGGCTCGGTTCGCTGCGCCGCGCGGCCGAGGAACTCCGGCTCTCCCAGCCCGCGTTGAGCGAGACCGTACGCAATCTGGAGCGGGAACTCGGCGTCGACCTGCTGGAGCGCAAGCGGTCCGGGGCGACGATGAGCGCGGAGGGCCGGGAGCTGCTGCCGCACATCGTCAATGTGCTGGACGCGGTGGACCGGCTCAGGTCGGCGGCGGGTGAGCAGCACCGCATCAGCCGCATGGTGCGCGTCGGCACGGTGAACGCGGCGACCGTGCCGCTGCTCATCCCCACCGTCCGGGAGTTCCGCGCGACGCACGAGCTGACGCAGGTCGAGGTGGTGGACGTCCAGCAGTCGGAGATCCACCGGGGCCTCACCGAGGGCGGTTTCGACCTGGGCCTGGTCAACCACTTGGAGGGCGACGACGTACCCGCCGACTTCGAGAGCACCGAACTGCTGCGCGGCCGGCCCGTGGTGTGCGTACGCCCGGACAGTCCCCTGGCGGCCCGGGCTGCCGTGTCGGTGGTGGACCTGCTCACCGAGCCGCTGATCGCGATGCGCTCCGGCTACGTCATGCACCGCTACCTCCACCGGCTCCTCGACGGGCGCGGCGCGTCCTTCGCGTACTCCACGGACGGCGCCGAGATGGGCAAGCTGATGGTCGCGGAGGGGCTGGGGGCGACAGTGTTGCCCGACTTCAGTGTGATCGGCGACCCGCTGGAGCGGCGCGGTGTTCTCACGTACCGGCCGATCGCGGACGACGACACCACCCAGGTGCTGCTGACCCTCCAGCGACGCCGCGCCGAGTCCGTACCGCTGGCGGCGCGCGACCTGCACGAGGTGTTCGTGCGCCGGGCTCGCGACCTCGGCGGGACACTCACCGTCCGTGCAGGAGGGGTCACCCAATGCCGCCGCACTTCGCATAAGAGATAAATAAGAGCAGAATGGATGCAAGCGGCGTTTCACCGCATACCGCATCAGACGCGGTCAGGCCAGCACAGTCGAAGGAGACGAGTCATGGCCAACGTCTCGCCCACCAGAGGTGACATCTCAAGCCACCCTGATGTATCCGAAATGCGGGCACGGTACGCCCGCATGCTCGGCGGTCGCGATGTGGCGCTCGTGGACGGACCGGTGTTCCTCGTCGGTCTGTACTGCGCGACATCCCCCTGGATCCTCCACTACACGACAAGCCAGCCCCCGCTCGTGACCCACAACCTGATCATGGGTATCGCGATCGGGCTGCTGGCCCTCGGGTTCACCAACACTCCGGAACGCATGTACGGCCTCAGCGGGGCCCTGTGCGCGATGGGCATCTGGATGATCGTGTCGGCGTGGATCGTCGGCGACAGTCCGGACGCGGGTGTCGTGCTGAACAACGTCATCATCGGCGCCCTGGCCCTGTTCCTGGGGCTGCTGAGTGCGGGCGCGACGGCGAGAAGCACCCCAAGGACGTAGGTACACACCGGGAAAGGACGACAGGAAAGACGCAAGGAAGACATCGGGAGGCCGGTCCGCACACCGCAGACCGGCCTCCCCACGCGGTCCCACGCGGTCCCGCCCGACCTCAAGGCACCAGCCACGGCTCCTGCGGGAGCGGACTGCCGGTCTCGATCAGGGACTTCAGGTTGGACAGCACGGCCGGCCAGCCGCCCGACACGTCGGCGTACTCGCCCTCGTCGGCGAGGTCCTCGTGGGTGACCGTGAGCCGGACGATGTCGCCGTGCGGCCGGATGTCGAAGGTGACCCGGGAGTGCGCCTCGGGATCCGCCTCCTTCTGGGGGTCGGCCCAGGTGGCGACCAGGCGCGTCGGGCGCTCGCTCTCCACGACGGTGCCGACCACGTCGGCGATGCCGGAGCCATCGGTGCGGCGGTGTTCCCAGCGGGAGCCGGGCCGCCAGTCGGAGACGTTGCTGTGGCCCCAGTAGACGGCGGTCAGGTCGGCGTCGGTGAGCGTGTCCCAGACGGTCTCCGGCGTGCTGTGGATGTAGATGACGTACACGAAGGTCGGCTTGTCGGTCATGGTGGCTTCCTCGGCTCGTCGCTTCAGTTCGCCGAGCGCGCGCAGCCGCGGACGCTCGAACTTGTCGATCCACCGCTCCTGGATCTCGTGGAGCGGCACCGGGTTGAGGTAGTGCAGCTTCTCCCGCCCCCGCCGCACCGTGCTGACCAGGTTGGCGGCCTCCAGGACGGCCAGATGCTGGGTCACCGACTGGCGGGTCATCTCGACCTGCCCGCACAGTTCCCCGAGCGTCTGCCCGTTCCGCTCGTGCAGCCGGTCCAGCAGCCGCCTGCGGGTCTCGTCGGCCAGCGCCTTGAAGACCTTGTCCGTCCCGCCAGTCCCGGAGTCGTCGTAATCGTCACCTGATCGCACACTCAACGTTATGCAGGCAATTACCTGCATGTCAATGCGAGAGGCAGACCCTGGAAGGCCCATCGGACTGTCCCGCCCCTCAGCGGGCACTAGACAGGGCATCGGCACAAACCGGCAAAGAGGGGCGGAGATGGAGATCTCGAGCATCATCGGCGCCATCATCATCGGCATCATCATTGGCATCCTGGGCCGACTGGTCGTCCCGGGGCGCCAGCGCATCGGAATCCTGTGGACGATCGCCGTCGGCATCGTGGCCGCGCTCATCGGGTCGGCGATCGCGGCGGCCTTCGACGTGGCCGACACCAACGGCGTCGACTGGGTCGAGTGGCTGATCCAGATCGGCCTGGCGGCATTCGGCGTGGCCGCACTGGACCGAGCAAAGGCACCCCGACGCAGCCGAAGCGGGCGCCGGTGAGGGTAGGCGACCGAGGCACCGAATTCCGTTGCGGGCGGCGGGCCACAAGGGCTGAGCGGACCTGGTGAAGTCAGGTGCACACCCGCGCCCCGAAAGGGGCGCGGGGAACTGCGCGACCAGCCCCAACAGGCCCGCGGCAAACAAACCGCATAACCCGGCGCTACGCTTTGGCGGGCCCCAGCCCGTGTCGATGACCCGAACTCGACATGACGCAGCCGTCCCGCTTCACCGTCGGAGACATCCTTGCCCCCGCGCATCACCGCACTGACCGATCCCGAACCCGGCGCGTCGAGCCGACGGCTCGTCCAGCTGGCCTCGGACGCCGACGGAGTACCGCTCGGCTCCGCCTCCCTGCGCCTGTTCACCAGAGAGGGCCAGGAGCATCTCGCCGAGCTGGAGATCGCGGTCCATCCTGCCGAGCGCAGGCAGGGCGTCGGCACCCTGCTCCTGGACGCCGCCGTCGCCGCGGCCCGGAGCGAGGACCGCCGCTCGCTCGTCGCGCAGGCCGAGGAGGGCTCCCCCGGTGACCGCTTCCTGGCGGACCGGGGTTTCCGCCGGGTGCTGGGACTGACGTACGCCCGACTGGCACTGGCCGACGCGGACCTCGCGGAGATCACACGGCTCGCCGAACTCCCGCACCCCGGCTACCGGTTGACGGCATGGGAGGGCACCGTTCCATCCGAACTGGCCGCCAATTACGCCGACTCGCGCCGCGCCATGGACGACATGCCGATGGAGGACACCGACTACGGCACGGTCGTGTGGGACGTCGAACGCGTCGTGGCGGCCGCCGAGACGGTCGCCGGGCGAGGCGAACTGCTGCACACCGTCGCCGCGTTGGACACGTCGGACGGCTCCGTCGTCGGCTTCTCCGAGCTGGTCGTGCCGGGTGACGGCCGCGGCGACGGACAGCACTACGGAACGGCGGTACTCCCCGAGCACCGCGGACACGGCCTCGGCCGCTGGATGAAGGCCGAGTCGATCCGCCGGGCCCGCGCCCACCACCCCGGACTCACGGGGCTGGTCACGGACACCGCGAGCAGCAACGCGCCGATGCTCGCCGTCAACGACGCGCTGGGGTACGTACCGACGCACAGGGCGGTCGAGTACCAGCTCGGTCTGTGACGCTCGGGCCGCCGGACGAGTGGGCGGGCGGACCCGCGGCTGCGACACCGCACGTCACGCGGAGCGCTGGACGCTACTCGGTGCCGCCGCTCGTCTCGGGCTCGTACACGTACGGGGTCGTCGTGGTGAGGGGTTCGAAGCCGAGGCGCTCCAGGACGGGGCGGCTCTGGCTGGAGGCGTCGACCTGGAGGTAGCGGTAGCCGCGCTCCACGGCGTCGCGGGCGCGGTGGGCGACCAGGGCGCGGTAGATGCCCTTGCCACGCCAGGCCTCGACGGTGCCGCCGCCCCACAGCCCGGCGAACCGGGTACCGGGCACGAGCTCCATGCGGGCCGCGCTCACCGGCTCCTCGCCGGCCAGCGCCACGACGGCGGTGATCGTGTCCGGGTCCTTGGTGAGCCGGGCGAGCAGCTGGCGCCGCAGACGGGAGCTGTCGGTGCCGAAGGCCTTCTCGTGGACGTCCGCCACGAGGTCGACGCCGGCCCGGTCGGTCACCGGGACGAGGCGGATGCCCTCGGGCGGCTCGGTCTCGAAGGTCAGGCCGGACACCTCGCCGATCATCAGCGTCTCCTCGGGTTCGGCCGTGAACCCGGCCGTCCGCAGCCGCTGTCCCAGGTCGATCGGGAAGTCGTGCCCGTAGAGCTTCCACTCGAACGTGCGCCCGAGGGCGCCGTAGTAGCGGATCTGCTCGGCGATCGCCCCGTCGGCCCGCGCCGCGTCGAGGTCGGACCAGACGACCCCGTTCCAGCCCTGGGCGTCGGCGACCTGGCGCACCACCCCGCCCACGCGTTCGATCCGGGCACCCGGCCCGTCGGGCTGTGCCCCTTCGCGCATGTCCCGGTCGTAAAGGGCGAGCACCGCTGCATGATCCATGCCGTAACTCCAGCATCCCGATGCGGCAAGCGCAACGGTATTCACACCCGTTCCACGCGGCCCTTCGGGTTCTGACCGGGACTCGCCGCTCCGGTGGCGGGCGGATGCCGTGCTGGATGCCGGGATTTTCATGTGCGAAGGGGGTGCCCAGGTGCCGCGCCCCACCTGTCGTACGGACGTATCCTGCACCCGGGGAGCCGCACCGCGAGGAGGCCCGGACAGTCATGGTGAAGAGCGACGAACTGCCCTACCTGCGCCGCTGCGTGGAGCTGGCCACCGAGGCGCTGGCGGTCGGCGACGAGCCGTTCGGTTCGGTCCTGGTGGGCGCGGACGGCGTGGTCCTCGCCGAGGACCACAACCGGGTGGCCTCCGGTGACCGCACGCGCCACCCGGAGTTCGAGCTGGCCCGCTGGTCCGCCGCCCATCTGACGCCGGAGGAACGGGCGGCGGCCACCGTCTACACCTCCGGCGAGCACTGCCCGATGTGCGCCGCCGCGCATGCCTGGGTGGGCCTCGGCCGGATCGTGTACGTCGCCTCGTCCGAGCAACTGGCCGTCTGGCTCGGCGAGTTGGGCGTACCCGCGCCCCCGGTCCGGACGCTGCCGGTCAACGAGATCGCGCCCGGTGTGACGGTGGAGGGCCCGGTCCCGGACCTGGCAGCACAAGTACGGGACCTGCACCGCCGGTTCCACGCCGGGCAACCCCAACAGGGCTGACCGGGAGCGGGAGTTCGCCGCTACCCGAGTTCGAGGGTGGTCACCCCGAAGACCCGGTCCCGCGCGAACGGCCGTACCGGGCCCGTGTACATACGTGCCGTCTCGAAGGACGGCGTGAAGCCCGCCTCCTCCACCAGAGCGACGGCGGCCGTGTTCGGCTCCGGCACGTCGATCGCGACCTCCGCCCCGGCCGCGTCGGCGGTCAGCGCGGCGAACAGCGCCCGCGCGTCCTCGGCGGTGTCGGCGAACAGCGGGCCGATACGGAGCGCGTCCCGGCCGGGGCGGATCACTCCGTACCCGGTGACGACACGGTTCCCGCCGGTTCCGTCATCGGCTTCGCGCACGAAGGCCCGGTGGCCGGGGCCCGTCAGCCAGTACGCCAGGAAACGGGGCCGGTCGGCGGGGTGACAGACAGCGTCGTACGCCGTGATCGCCGCCAGATCCTCCTGGCGTACGGGACGGACGTCCGCCGGGGTGTCGGCAGCGGGGGCGGTGCCGGTGAACCGGACGGTGCGGTAGGCGGGTTCGAAGCCGGAGCGGCGGTAGTTGTCCTGCTGGGCCACGACTCCGTCGAGGCCGACGGTACGGCTTCCGGCGTGGGCCAGCGCGGTCTTCCAGGTGGTCAGGCCGTAGCCGCGGCCGCGCAGGTCGGGGCGGACAAGATAGAAACCCAGAAAGGCGTACGCATCCCCGTAGTTGACGACCGAGATCGCCGACACCGGCTCCTCGCCGACCCTGCCGACGAAGAAACCCTCGGGGTCCTGGGCGAAGAAACCGGCGCTGTCCGACAGCCCCGGGTTCCAGCCCTCGTCGGCCGCCCACCCGGTGACCACCGGCCAGTCTTCGAGCGTTGCCCGGGTGACGACGAGGTCGTCGGGCCCCGGAGAGGCCGGGCCGGCGGAGGAGGTCATGGGCATGCTCCTTGTCTGTTCCCCAGTTCTGCCCCCAAGCCCTGTCCATGTTCTGTCCGTGGAGGGGGTTGAGACCCCACCCGACCATGGATCTCGCAGGGGGCACGACCACCCAACCTAGCCCGCGCCGCCGCACGCCCGCCGGGAGGCGAGGCCCTGTCCGCCCGCTTATCGTGATCGAGGGCACCGCCCCGGTCCACAGCCGGGGCCTGCCCCTGGAGGCACTCATGCGGTCCGCGTACCGACGCCGGGCGCTCGCCTCGGCCGCGGCACTCGCCCTGCTGGGAACGGGTTCGCCGACGGTGGCCGCGGCGGACGACGAGACCGGCCCCGACCTGTCCCGCTTCTCCCACCAGAAGATCACGTGGTCGGACTGCGCCGACGAGGCGACGATGGACGACCTGCCGACGGACGACCTCCAGTGCGGCAAGGTCACCGTCCCCCTCGACTACGCCGAGCCCCGCGGCGCCACGCTCGACCTGGCGATGGCCCGCTACCGGGCGACCGGGAAGTCCCGGGGTTCCGTGCTGCTGAACTTCGGCGGCCCCGGCGGCGCGGGCGTCAGCCAACTCGCTTACGGTGGCAAGGACTTCATGGGCCTGACCAACGGCTACGACGTCGTCACCTTCGATCCGCGAGGCGTCGGGAGGTCCTCCCCCGTCAGTTGCGGCGAAGGTACGGACACGGACGCCGACATGGCCGAAGAGGGTGCCGGGGACAATCCGCGCGCAGCCCTCGAACAGCTGCGCAAGGCGGCCCAGGCCTGTGTCAGGCACTCCGGGCCCGTCCTGCGGCACATCGGCACCGTGAACGCCTCCCGCGACCTCGACGTGATGCGCCAGGCCCTCGGCGACAAGAAGCTCAACTACCTCGGCTTCTCGTACGGGACACGCCTCGGCGCGGTGTACGCGGCCCAATTCCCCGACAAGGTCGGCCGGTTCGTCCTCGACGGCGTCGACACCCTCACCGAGTCGCTGGCCGAGCAGGGGCTCGCGGGCGCCGCCGGGCAGCAGACCGCGCTGGAAGGATTCCTCAACTGGTGCGTGACGGACATCGCCTGCCCGTTCGGCCAGGACGCGCGCACCGCCCGCGAGCAGGTCGTCGAGCTGGTCGGCGCGCTCGACGAGGACCCGCTGCCGACGGGCTTCGGCGACAGTCTCTCCGGCCAGGACCTCGCGGGCGCCATCGGCCAGGGGCTCTACAGCGAGCGCATGTGGCCGTCCCTTGAGCGGGCCCTCGCCGCGCTGGTCGAGGACGGGGACGCCAGAGGAGTCATGGGGTTCGGCGGCGGACGAACCGCCGTCCCCCTGAGGCCGAGCCCCTCGCCGGACTCGGGCGGCGGACTCGTCGACGAGGCGGAGGTGCCCCTCGACAACCTCCCCGCCGCGCTGATGGCGATCAACTGCGCGGACGACCCCGACCGCCCCACCGCGGCCCGGATCACCAAGGGTCTCGCCGCCCTGCGCGCCAAGTACGAGAGGGCCTCCCCGGTGTTCGGCCGCTACCGCCTCACCGAGGTCCTGATGTGCTACGGCCGCCCCAAGGGCACGGACTTCATCCGCACCGAGGTTCGGGACCTGGACACCCCGAAGATGCTCCTGGTGGGCACGCGCGGCGACCCCGCCACGCCGTACCGCTGGACCACGGAGACAGCCGAACGGCTGGGCTCACCGGCTGTCGTCCTCGACAACAAGGGCGAGGGCCACACCGGATACGGGTCCTCGAAGTGCGTGCACCGGAAAGTCGACGCCTTCCTGCTGTACGGCTCCCTCCCCGCCGACGGCAGCTCCTGCGGCGCCGACGACGACGGCTGAAAGCGGCCGCGTGTACTCCGAATGCCCTACACCCGAATCGGCCCTATGGTGCACATATGGAGCACGCTCTCAGTCCCGCAACGCTCATCGAACTGCGGCGCCCGCGTCCCTATCCCGCGGTCTCCGTACTGACGCCGACCCACCGTCGTGAACCCGACAACGCACAGGATCCGGTCCGGCTGCGCAACGCCGTGGCCGAGGCCAAGAAGCGGCTGGAGGCAGATCCGGCCGTCACCCGCCGACGGCGCGTCGATGTCTTCGGCCAGCTCGACCGGGCGCTCGCCGACGTGGATCTCGCGCACGCCGAGGACGGTCTGGTGATCTTCGCGGCGCCCGGCGAGCACCAGGTGTGGTCGCTGGCCCGGCCGGTGCCCGAGCGGGTGGTCCTCTCGGACACCTTCCTGACCCGCAACCTGGTCTCCGCACAGGCCGCCGAGCGGCCGTTCTGGGTGCTGGCGGTCTCCGCCGACCGTGTCTCGCTGTGGAGCGGCGGTACGGACCGTGTCGTCGAGGAGATCCAGGAAGCCGGAGAGAACGCCGGGGGCTTTCCGCTGAGCCGGAGCCTGGAGGACCCGGACGCCGAGCGTCAGGAGCGGGTCGGCGATCTGCCGAGCACCTTCCAGGACGAGCACACCCGCAGGTTCCTGCGCGACGCGGACCTCGCGCTGGGCCGTGTCCTGCGCGCACACCCGCGTCCGCTGTACGTGACCGGCGAACCGGCCGCCCTGTCCGCCCTCGCGGACGTCGGCGGCGCCGCCAAGGACGCGACGCACGTCCCGCACGGCGGCGTCGGGCACGCCCGCGCCGACACGGTGTGGCAGGCCGTCCGCCCCCTCGTCGCGGACCGGCAGCGGGCGGAGGCCGACGCGGTCCGGCGGGACCTCGAAACGGCCCGTGGCCGACGGGAGTTCGCCGCCGGCGTGGACGAGGTGTGGCAGAGCGCGGCGGAGGGCCGCATCCGGCTGCTTGCCGTCGAGGAGAACTTCCGTGTGACGGTACGGGACGTCGGCGGCGACCATCTGGTGCCCGCCTCGGGCGGCGACCTCGACGCCCGCGAGGACATCGTGGACGAGATCGTGGAACGGTGCCTGGACACCGGGGCGGAGGTCCGCTTCGTACCGGACGGGACGCTGACCGAGGCGACGGGGATCGCCGGGGTGCTGCGCTACTGACCCCGGCGCACCGCTCACTGCTCTCTGCCCTCGCTCCCCGCCGAAGGGGCGCCGAGGAGGTCGGACAGCCCGCGGTCGACCGCGTCGCCGAGATCCTCTCTCCCGGCCGCCACGACGGCGAACGTACGGATCAGGAACCGGCGCAGGGCCGGTGTGTCGAACTGGAGCAGGGCCAGGCCGTGCGGCGAGTGGAGTTCCATGACCGTGCGCGCCGGGCCGCATGGCCAGATGTGCACGTCACCGCCCCCGGCGGGCCGTCGTACGCCCTCCTCAAGCAGGCTCCGGGCGAAGGTCCAGCTCACCCCCTCCCCGTCGAGTGCGACCTCGGCCGGGAAGTCGATGTGCACAGCGAGCGGGTCCGTGGAGGCGTAGCGGAGCGTGGCGGGGACGGGAAGCTCCTGCTCCTCCGAGGTGATCAGACGTGCACGCGCGGGCTGTTCGAGGGTGACATCCATGGCAGTCTCCGCTCCGGTTCGGGCCGACGATCGTGATGCCGACGCGTTGTGCCGACGTGGTGTTACGACCCCGAAATGGCCTCTCCGATTACGCGGAATCCGCAGCTTTTAATGTGAGCTGCATCACTAACGCGCGCAAGTTTCCGCCGGGATCGCGGACCGTCGGGCGAATCGGGGGCAACCTGACGGTGTGCCCCGGCAACACATCGCCACGCATCGCACAAATGACCGTCGAACACGCGCCTGAATGAGTTGCCACTCATCTCCATCGATCCGCCAAGTCGCGTACCCCGACTACGACTTGACACACCGGACGCGTACGGTTTTCGTGCCAGGAAAACCGTCCGAGAAGACTGTGGCATATGCCAGAAGCACCACCGTATCGTGTGTTGCCAAATCCCTTACAGCGCGTCGCGGGCTGTGCAACAGTCGTAACCGGTCCTTCCGCCCAGCTCTGGTCGTACCGTCCCCTCATCGGAGTGCGTCATGCCGCCCCATCTCTCCGCGGACCATCCAGCCGCCCAGCCGCCCGCGCGCGGCCCGGTCGACGCCCTCATCACGCAGGCGCGACAGCTCAAGGGCGACGTGGACGCCGTACGACGGGACACGCCGGGCGACGGATCGGACCCGCAGGGACGCTGGCAGCGCGCCCTCTATGACCTGGCGGTGCATCAACTCAACGACCTCGACGAGCACTTGGCCCAGTTACGGGACGGCCCGCAGCCCCTGCCCGAGGCTCCCGGGGCCGCCGGGCCGGTGCCCGCTGCCCGAGTCGTGCCGACCGCTCCCCGGCGCGGCTCGCTCCTCAGCCGGGTCGGCAGCGCGGAGTGGAACCTCCTTACGGACGAGGCCAGTTGGTCCGGTGAGCTGTACCAGATCCTCGGCCGGGACCCCGCCGCGGACCCGCTCACCCTCGACGAGCTGCCCTCCCTGGTCCTCGACGAGGACCGGCCGAGGCTCACCGCGATGGTCACGGACTGTCTGATCGACGCCAAGCCCATCGACGGCGAGTTCCGCATCCTGCGGCCCGACGGCGGCGTACGGACCGTGCACATGATGGGCGAGCCCGTGCTCGACGCCGACGGCAGCACCGCCTCCATGTGGGCCGTGCTGCGGGACGTCAGCGAACTGCGCCGCAGCCAAAGGACGGTCAGCGAGACCCGTGACTCGTTGCAGCGTCACCGGCACCACGCGCAGTCCGAGCGCCGGCTCGCGGTCGAGCTGCAGGAAGCTGTGCTGCCGCCGTGGCGCGGCTCCCTGCGGCTCCCGCACCAGGGTCCCGAGACCCTGGACCTGGCCGCCCACTACCTTCCCTCCTCGACGAGCGCGCTGATCGGCGGCGACTGGTACGACGCGCTCGAACTGTCCGACGGTGACACCTTGTTGAGCGTCGGCGACCTCACCGGGCACGGGGTGACGGTGACGTCGGACATGGCGATGCTGCTCGGCGCGCTGCGCGGCATGGCCGTGGCGGGCACCCAGCCGGGCCAACTCATGTCCTGGCTCAACCAGTTGCTCGACGCCACCGCCCAGCCGGCCCTGGGCAGCGCGGTCTGCTGCCGCTACCGGCCCGAGACCCGCACCCTCAACTGGGCGCAGGCAGGACACCCCGCCCCGCTGCTGTTCCGCGACGGGACGGGGCGCGTGCTGACCCCACCGGAGGGCGTCCTGCTCGGCGCGACCTCGGGCGCCGTCTACGGACAGGCCGAGGAGACCCTCGAACCGGGCGACCTGCTCCTCCTGCACACCGACGGACTGGTGCCCGGTCGACGGGAAGGTACCGCCGTCGCGCACCGTCTGCTCGAACTGGCCCCACGCTTCGGTGCGGCGCGGACCGCGCAGGACTGTGTACGGGCGGTCGTGGAGGAGTTCGGCGAGACCGAGCGCGAGGACGACGCCTGTGTACTGATCGCCAGGGTGGCCCCGTAAGACAGCTGCAGCCCGTAAATAAAACAGCTACAGGCGGCCTATACCCACGTGTTGTTGCCGCCCCTCCCCTTCGCCTGCTTCGGTAGGGACAGTTTGATCTCCTCGCGGAGTTCGTTGATCTTCGGATAGCTGGAGTACTCGGCGGTGAGCCGGTACATCTGGCGCAGCCGGTCCCAGGTACGGCGGGACGAGTTCGAGCCCATCGACACCAGGGCCAACCGCGCGTACCCGGCCGCCTGTTCGGGGTCGTCCGCGATGAAGCAGGCCGAGGCCATGGACAGGAAGTCGAAGATCTTCGACCGCTCCCGGCCGTCGACCCGCAGTTCCAGGGCCTTCTCCGCGTAGTACTGGGCGTGCACGGCGGCGGCCGGTTCGTGCTCGGCCAGGGTGCGGTAGGCCAGGGCCTGCATGCCGTACAGGTCCTCCGCCTTGAACATCTGCATCCAGCTCGGCGGCGGCACATCGCCCTTGTCGGAGACGAAGAGGTCCTCCGCCTGGCCCAGGGTGCGGCGCATCGCCTGACCGTGCCCCATCGCCGCCTGTGCCCAGGCCTCGACGGTGTACAGCATGGCCTGGGTGCGTGGCAGCGTCTCCTCGCCCGAGCCGGAGTTGGCGAGCTTCATGAGGTCGAGCGCGTCGTCGGGCCGGCCCAGGTGCACCATCTGGCGGGCCGCCCGGGAGAGCGCCTCCCCGGCGCGCGGCCGGTCGCCGCCCTCCCGGGCCGCGTGGGCGGCGATGACGAAGTACTTCTGGGCCGTGGGTTCCAGGCCGACGTCGTGCGACATCCAGCCCGCGAGAACGGCAAGGTTGGCGGCGACGCCCCACAGGCGCTGCTGGATGGGTTCGGGATGGCGGTAGGCGAGCATGCCACCCACCTCGTTGAGCTGTCCCACCACCGCTTTGCGCTGGAGCCCGCCGCCACGGGCCGCGTCCCACTTCCGGAACACCTCGACCGCGGTTTCCAGTTCCTCGATCTCCTGCCACCCGATGGGGGCGGCCTCGTACCGGTCGAAACCGGCGGGATCGGCGTGCAGGGGGTTGTCGAGGTCGGGAGCGTCGGCGGAGAGAGTCGGGTCGGTGTGCAGCCAGTCGTGCATGGCACTACTGAGTGCGGAGCCTGCGGTGAGCGCGACGCCCGCACCCACCAAGCCGCGTCGGTTGAGCATGAGGTCCATTCCCGTGAATTCGGTGAGGACCGCGGCAGTCCGTCCGGGCGTCCACGGCACACCGTCGGGAGCTTCCGCACTCCCGGCGCCCGGCCGTTTCCCCACACGCCCGTGCCGGACCAGACCTAAGTCCTCAATGGTCACGACACGGCCGAGACGCTCGGTGAACAGGGCAGCCAGTACGCGTGGCACCGGATCGCGCGGGATCTCTCCCGTGTCGATCCACCGCCGCACCCGCGAGGTGTCGGTCGCCAGCTGGGGGTGGCCCATGGCCGCCGCCTGCCGGTTCACCAGTCGCGCGAGTTCGCCTTTGGACCAGCCGGCCAGGCCGAACAGGTCCGACAGACGAGTGTTGGGTTGTCCGCTCACGTCAAGCCCCCAGGTTCTCGGCTGAGTTGACAGTAACCGTCTGTCAGATGCTGAGCGACTATTCGCCAGGGTTCGCCAGGGTGCGCCAGATGGTGTGCCACTGGGCAACGGGTGTCAGGTAGGAAAGCGCCACCCCGACCCGGTCTCCGAGGGACACTCCCCAGGGTGCACCAGGGAGGCCGGGCCGGGTAGCGCATGACCGCCGCAGGCACACGAAGGGATCTGTTTCTCCCATGTACGCAGCATCGTCCTCCGTGTCCGCCCCTCCCCGGTCGCTGCACCCCCGCCCGGGTGGCAGCGGCCCCTACCTCGACCCCGCGCGTCCGGCGGCCCCCGCACTCGGTGCCGGTGCCGGCCGATCGCGACGGCTGCCGGGGATCGGAACCCAGCCGCTCAGCGGCAGACTCGACCTGTCCGGCCCCCAGGGCGCCCAGTTGCGTACGGCGATCGCGTCGGTGCACCGGATCTGCCCGGAGTTCGCCCCGGTACAGGTACTGCGCCGCAGCGGACGCTCGGTGCTGCTGGTCGGGACGACCGGACGCAGCACGGCAGTCGCCAAGTGTTTACTGGATCAGTCCCCTGCCTGGGCCGAGCGGATCCGGCACGAGATAGCCGCATACCGCTCGTTCGTGCGGCACCGCCCACCGGTGCGGGTGCCCCGGCTGATCGCGGCGGACCCGGACAACTGCACGCTGGTCATCGAGCGGATGCCGGGCCGGGTCGCGGCCCTGCACCGGCACCCGGCCGAGGCACCGCCCCGTGCGGACATCAGGGCGGCGCTCAGCGCGATCCGCGGGCTCAACGCCTGGCGTCCGCCGACCGGCACGTTCGGCGCCCCGCTGGACTACGCGGCGCGCATCTCCCGGTATCACGAGCTGGGGCTGCTCACCGACCGGGACATGGGCGACCTGCAGAAACTGATGCACGGCATCGCGCACTCGGCAGGCCGTCAGGGCATGGGCCAGTTCTGCCACGGCGACGCTCTCCTGTCCAACATCCTCCTCTCACCGGCCGGTCCAGTGCTGGTGGACTGGGAGCATGCGGGCTGGTATCTGCCGGGGTACGACCTGGCGACGCTGTGGGCGGTTCTGGGTGACGCGCCGGTGGCCCGACGGCAGATCAGCCAACTCGCGCAGGCGCCGGGACCGGCGGCACGGGACGCCTTCCTGGTGAACCTGATGCTGGTACTGACGCGCGAGATCCGTACGTACGAACTGGCCGTGCAGCGTTCGATGCACGACACGACCCCGGCGGCACCGGGACCGGCCCACCCGGGTGCTGCGCCGTCCGGCGAGGAACAACGGCTGCTGCTGAGGCGGCTGCACGACGACTGCCAGCTGGCCCGACGGGCCGTGCGCGCGGCAGTCGGCACTCGCTGACGGGGACGAAGGCCCGCGATGCGCGCAACCAGCGGCGCATCGCGGGCCTTCGTCATGCCTGCACGCGGGTGGCCACGCAGCGCCCCGCACCCTCATTGACATGGGAAGTCTCCGGTCTCTGGGCATGATTGACGGATCGTCGGGCAGCCGGTACCTCTGACACACGGTTCGGCCCCGCACGCCCCCCACATGCCCGTCCGACCCAGGAGGCCGCCTTGCGAGGATCCGCCGACCCCACCCACCCCACCGACCCCGGACACAGACGCAGCCGCGTGCGCAGAGCCGCCGGAACGCTCGCCTCGGTGGCCCTGCTGCTGCCGCTGCTCGGCGCAGCCCCGTCCGACAGCGGCGCCTCGGCCGCCCGACTGCAGCGCGCGTTCGCATCGGCGGCGGCCGAGTACCACGTGCCGCAGAGCGTGCTGCTCGGCGTCTCCTACCTCCAGTCCCGCTGGGACGCACACGCCGGGGCGCCCAGCGTCACCGGCGGCTACGGCCCGATGCACCTCACCGACGCCCGTACGGCTCTCGCCGACGCCCCGCACCACAGCGAGGGCACGGAGGACGCGCGCGGTGACAGTGCCCGCCCGGCTCTGCACCCCACCACGGAGGTGCCGACGGCGGCCGAACTCCCGCCCCGGCTACGTACGTTGACGAAGGCTGCCGAACTGACCGGTCTGCCGCCGGAGCAGCTCCGCACCGACCCGGCCGCCAATGTGGCCGGCGGTGCCGCACTGCTCGCCGCCGCCCAGCGGGACCTCGCCGAGCCGCTGAGCGCAGACCCGGCGGACTGGTACGGCGCGGTGGCCCGTTTCTCCGGCGCCGACGACAGCGCGACAGCGGCGGCGTACGCCACTGACGTGTACGACGTGATCCGCGGCGGCGAGAAGCGCACGACCGACGGGGGACAGCTGGTCGCCCTCGCGGCGCAGCCCGAACTGGCCCCGGACACCGCCCAGTTGGGGCGGGCCGGGCTGCGCACACTGTCCGCCGAGGGCACCGAGTGCCCGGCGACGGTGTCCTGCGAGTGGATTCCGGCGCCCTACGAGCAGTTCGGCGAGGGCGACTACGGCAATCACGACCTGGGCGACCGGCCGACCGGCCAGAGCATCCGGTACATCGTCGTCCATGACACCGAGGGCGCCTGGGACGGCGTACTCAACATGGTGCAGGACCCGACGTACGTGTCCTGGAACTACACGCTGCGCTCCACGGACGGGCACATCGCCCAGCATGTGAAGGCGAAGGACGTCGCCTGGCACGCGGGCAACTGGTACGTCAACGCCAAGTCGATCGGGCTGGAGCACGAGGGGTTCCTGGCGAACCCGGACGCCTGGTACACGGAGGCGATGTACCGGGCGTCGGCCCGGCTGGTGACGTACCTGGCGGCCAAGTACGGCATCCCGCTGGACCGGCAGCACATCCTCGGCCACGACAACGTGCCGGGGCCGACCACCTCGACGATCTCCGGTATGCACACCGACCCGGGCCCGTACTGGGACTGGCAGCACTACTTCACGCTGATGGGGCGCCCCTTCCAGCCCACTCCGGGCGCGAGCGGCGACAGCGGCGTGGTGACGATCAGGCCGGACTACGCGTCGAACCGGCCGACGTACACGGGCTGCGTCACGGCGGGCCAGGCCTGCGCGGCCCACGGGTCGAGCGAGGTGCGGCTGTACTCGCGGCCGGACACCGCGTCCGCGCTCGTGAAGGACATCGGGACGCACCCCCCGGAGGGCGTCTCGACGATCGGCGTCAACGACATCGGGTCGCGGGTCTCCACCGGCCAGCAGTACGCCGTCGCCGAGCGCCGGGGCGACTGGACGGCGATCTGGTACCTGGGCCAGAAGGCCTGGTTCCGGAACCCGGCCGCGAATCCGACGGCAGTGCGCGCGACCGGTGCGGTCGTGACACCGAAGGACGGTCTGACGGAGATCCCGGTGTACGGGAGGGCGTACCCGGAGGCCTCGGCCTATCCGGCGGGCATCCCGGCGCAGGCGGTCTCGCCGCTGCCGTACAAGCTGCTCGCGGGCCAGAAGTACGTGGCCGGGGAGAAGGTGCCCGGCGAGTACTACTACGCCGTCACCTTCGACACGGCCGCGCACCGGGTCGTGGTCGGCAAGGATCTGTACTACGAGATCCAGTTCGGCCACCGGGTGGCGTTCGTGCGGGCCGCGGACGTGCGGCTGACGGTTTAGCCGAGGACCCCGCGCCTCACAAAAGGGGCGCGGGGCTGTGCTGATGTGCACCCACGTACGCGGAGCGCTCAGCTGGTCTGGAAAAGCTCCGCCGGCAGCGGCTTCAGCAGGGCGTACAGATCGTCCGTGATCGGACGGTCCCAGGCCGCGATGGTCACCAGGACGTTGTCGCTGCGGTCGAACTGCACGCAGGCGATCCGGCTCTCGGAGAGCTTGAGGCGGCGCACGATCAGGAGGTTGTCGCCCTGCATCACCGGCATGTCCTCGGTGCCGACGACGGTGACCTCCTCCTCGTTCTCCAGGGCCAGCAGCAGCTGGGCCACCTCGAACGGGACCTCGCCCTCGGCGAGGTCGCGGGCCGGGGAGCCCTCCGGCAGGTTGCCGATGACCATCGCGGGACCACGGCCGCCGAACAGGTCGTAGCGCAGGAAGACGCCCTGGCAGCTGCCATCGGGGGCGGGCAGCAGGCCCGCGCCCAGATTGCCGGGCCAGTCGCCCGGATCCATGGCCAGAACATCGAAGTCGGGCCCGGCGGGAGTGGCGCTGCGGCGGCGGAGGAACGACATACGGCAATGGTACGGGTCCCGCCGGACCTTCATGTCCCGCGGGCGCCGCTCTCACCCCGGAGGGGTGTCTCCCGACTCGCTGACGCCTAGCCCGGCAGCATCCATGAGCACCGCAGGGGCGGCCCTGTGGTTCCCCGGGGCAGCCCCTGCCGAGGCTTTACGTCACGGTGTAGCCGGTCTCAGGTCAGGTCGAACTCCCCTTCTCGCGCCCCCGACACGAACGCGCCCCATTCCGCGGGCGTGAAAATCAGGGAAGGGCTTTGCGGGCTGCCACTGTTGCGCATTGCGATGAAACCCTCGACAAAGGCGATCTGGACATCCCCCCGCCCTTGGCTGCTGGACTGCCAGTCGGCGTTGCTGAGGTCCAGTTCCGGCTTGTCCCAGCCCGCGAGCGGGTGCTCCTGGATCGTGCTCTCGGCCACGTCCGTGCTCCTCCCGGTCTTCGTCGTCCGCGGTCAGCCTAGCCATCACTTCCTGCCGCCGACAGGCCACGTGAGGGGGATGCTTCAGGAGGTCGGCGGTTCGCTGCCGACGAGCCACATGGAAAAGAACTGGGAGCCACCTCCGTAGGCATGCCCGAGGACCCTGCGGGCCCCGTCCACCTGGTGTTCTCCGGCCTGCCCCCGGACCTGAAGGGCTGCTTCCGCGAAGCGGATCATGCCCGAGGCGCCGATCGGATTGGTCGACAGGACGCCCCCCGACATGTTGACGGGCAGGTCCCCGTCCAGCTCGGTGACCCCGGACTCGGTGAGTTTCCAGCCCTCGCCCTCTGCGGCGAAGCCGAGGTTCTCCAGCCACATGGGTTCGTACCAGGAGAACGGTACGTACATCTCGACGGCGTCGATGTCCCGGCGCGGGTCGGCGATCCCGGCCTGCCGGTACACGTCTGCCGCGCAGTCCCGGCCCGCCCTCGGTGACACGGCGTCCTTGCCCGCGAACAGGGTGGGTTCGCTGCGCATCGCGCCGCCGTGCAGCCAGGCGGGCGGGCGCGGTGCGCGGGCGGCTCCGGCGCGGTCGGTGAGGACCATCGCGACGGCGCCGTCGGACGAGGGGCAGGTCTCGGAGTAGCGGATCGGGTCCCACAGCATCGGCGAGGCCTGGACCTTCTCCAGGGTGATGTCGTGCTCGTGCAGATGCGCGTACGGGTTCTTGAGCGCGTTGCGCCGGTCCTTGTACGCGACCAGCGAGCCGACCGTGTCGGGGGCACCGCTGCGCCGCATGTACGCGCGGACGTGCGGGGCGAAGAAGCCGCCGGCCCCGGCCAGCAGCGGCTGCTGGAAGGGGATCGGCAGGGAGAGCCCCCACATGGCGTTCGACTCGGACTGTTTCTCGTAGGCCAGGGTGAGGACGGTGGCGTGGACGCGGGACCTGACGAGGTTCGTGGCGACGAGGGCCGTGGACCCGCCGACCGAGCCGGCCGTGTGTACGCGCAGCATCGGCTTGCCCACCGCGCCGAGCGCGTCGGCGAGGTACAACTCCGGCATCATGACGCCCTCGAAGAAGTCGGGCGCCTTACCGATCACGACGGCGTCGATGTCGGCCCACGTCAACTCGGCGTCCCCGAGCGCCCGTTGAGCCGCCTCACGCACCAACCCGGCCATGGAGACGTCCCGGCGGGCGGCGACATGCTTGGTCTGGCCGATCCCGACGACCGCCACAGGTTCACTGGACATGCGGGGGCTCCCCTTCGAGTACGGCGACCAGGTTCTGCTGGAGACAGGGCCCGGAGGTGGCGTGGGCGAGGGCCCGGTCGGACTCGCCCCGGTGGATACGGGCGGCGGCCTCGCCGATGCGGACGAGCCCGGCGGCCATGACCGGGTTGGCGGCGAGGGCTCCCCCCGAGGGGTTCACACGCACCCCGTCACCGAGCCGGAGCGCTTTCCGCAGGACCACCTCCTGCGAGGTGAACGGCGCGTGCAACTCGGCGGTGTCGACGGGGCGTTCGAAGGCGCCGGCCTTCTCGGCGGCGAGCCGCGTCGACGGTGAGTCGGTCAGATCGCGGACGCCGAGCGAGTGTGCCTCGATGCGGTGGTCGATGCCCCGGATCCAGGCGGGCCGTTCGCACAGGTGCCGGGCGCGTTCACCGGCCGCGAGGATCACGGCGGCGGCCCCGTCGCCGACCGGCGGACAGTCCCCGGTGCGCAGCGGACGTACCGCATAGTCCCCGTGCGGCACCGAACCCCGCAGCTGGGCATGGGAGTTGGAGCGCGCGTCCGCCCTGCTCCGGGCGGCGACGCCGGCGAGGGCGGGTTCGTCGGCCTCACCCGAGTCGATGAGCGCCTGCGCCTGGAGCGCGGCGAGGGCCACGGAATCCGGCCACAAGGGGGCCACGTAGTACGGGTCGAGCTGCCGGGTCAGGACGTCACGCACCGAGCCGGGCGAGGACTTGCCGTACGCGTACACGAGTGCCGTGTCGGCGTCGCCGGTCAGCAGTTTGGTCCACGCCTCGTAGAGCGCCCAGGCCCCGTCCATCTCCACGTGCGACTCGGAGATCGGCGGCCAGGCGCCCACGCCGTCGAGGGCCATGGTGAAGGAGAAGGCGCGGCCGGCGAGGTAGTCGGAGGAGCCGGAGCAGGTGAAGCCGATGTCGCTGGTCTTCAGCCCGGTCTGGTCGAGAACCTGGTGCAGTACCGGCATGAGCATCTCGACTTCGGAGAGCTCCTCGCTGGTGCGCCGGTGATCGGTCTGTGCGAAGGCGACGACGGCGATCTCGCGTGTCACAGCAGCTCCTTGTACATCTCGTAGTCCGCGTCGGGCTCGCCGGCGGGCCGGTAGTGGTCGGGGTAGCGGCCCCCTTCCGTCCACACCGGCTCGACCCGCAGCCCCATGCGCACCTGGTCGTAGGGGATGCCGCCGATCCGGCCGTGCAAGGCGAGGTCGGCGCCGTCGAGGGCGATGTGCCCGTAGACGTACGGCACTTCGATGTCGAGGTTGCGCGCCTTGATGTTGACGATGCAGTACGTGGTGACCGTGCCGCCCGGGCCCACCTCGACCTGCTCGGAGGTGGCGACGCCGCAGGTGGGACAGGCGCCCCGCGGCGGGACGTACACCTTCCGGCAGGACGGGCAGCGCTCGCCGACGATCCGCCGGTCGGCGAGGGCGTTGATGTAGGCGGTCGCGGCGCGGCCGGGTGAGTAGGTGTAGTCGAGGCGGGCGGGGGCGACGATGCCGGTCACCATGTCCTCGAACTGCCCGTCGTGCGCGGAGGGTTGGCTGCCCTCCGCACTGTCGTGACTGTCGTACGGCTCGAAGCAGGCGATGTCCGTGATGGCGCCGGAGCGCTCCGGCGCCCAGCGGACGCGGACGCGCATTCCGGTGTGCACGGCGTCGGGGCCGGGGGCGTCGAGGGCGTGCAGCAGGGCCGTGTCGGCGCCGTCGAGCCTGACGAGGACCCAGGCGAAGGGGGTGCCGAGGGGCTGGCCGCGACGCGGGGCGTGGTTCCAGGCCCAGGTGGTGACGGTGCCGGTCGGGGCCACCTCGACCAGGTCGCGTATCTCCTCGGCGGTCACCGGGTCGTACTCGACGGGCGGCACGAGCACACGCCCGTCGCCGGTGCGGACACCGAGGACGACCTGTTCGCGCAGACCGGTCAGGAAGGCGCTCTGGACGGGGCCGAGGGAGCGGGTGAAGGGGAATTCGACGACCAGGGGTGCTTTGAGGACTTCGGCTTCGGCGGTCATCCGGGGTGCTCCTTCGCGGGGTCAGGGCCTGTCCGGCGGATCAGGTCGCAGGGAATCGGCGGCGCGTAATCGACGCAGGTGAGCGGGGTTTGGTGCGTCTGGCTGCAAGGCGGAGGAGGGCGTCAACGCGATGGGGGTCCCCCCGCGCGAACGCAGCCGAGCGTGGGGGAGTCGGCAACCGACGACAACGCCGCAGACGGGCGTGCCAAACCCCGTGTCTGCGGCATGACCCGCCGGGCAGGCCCTAAGCACGCCGGTAGACGGGCGGGCGTTTCTCGGCGAAGGCGCGGGTGCCTTCCTTGGCGTCGTCGGTGTCGAAGACGGGCCAGCCGCGTTTGAGTTCGGCGGCGAGACCGTCGGTCTCGGTCAGTTCGGCGGTTTCGTAGACGGACGCCTTGACCGCCTCGACGGCGAGCGGGCCGCAGGCGTTGATCTGCTCGGCGATCTCCAACGCCTTGTCGAGTGCCGTTCCGTCGGGGACGACGTGTCCGATCAGGCCGATCGCTGCGGCCTCCTGGGCGCTGTAGGGGCGGCCGGTCAGCAGCATTTCCAGGGCGTGGGTGCGTGGGATCTGGCGTTGGAGGCGGACCGTGGAGCCGCCGATCGGGAAGAGGCCGCGTTTGACCTCGAAGAGCCCGAAGGTCGCCGACTCGCCCGCGACCCGGATGTCGGTGCCCTGGATGATCTCGGTGCCGCCGGCGACGCAGTAGCCCTCGATCGCGGAGATCACCGGTTTGCGGGGGCGGTGGTGACGCAGCATCGCCTTCCAGTGCAGGTCCGGGTCGGCCTTGAGCCGGTGGCGGTACTGCTCACCCTCCATACCGCTCCCGGCCAGGGCTTTCAGGTCCATCCCCGCGCAGAACGCGCCGCCCGCACCGGTCAGCACGATGGAGCGCACGGCGTCGTCCTCGTCGGCCTCGACCCAGCCGTCGTACAGACCGACCAGCATCGGCAGCGAGAGCGCGTTCTTGGCTTCCGGCCTGTTGAGCGTGAGTACCAGTGTGGCGTTCTCGCGCCGCACGGTGAGGTGTTCCGTGCCACCCATCGACCGTCTCCCCTCTGAAAGAACGAGAACAGGTGAAAGAACGAGAACAGGTTGCAGGAGCGGAGGAAGCACTTCAAGGGTTTTCTGACAGGTAGTCAGATTTCTTCGGCGCGGCCCCTTCACAGTTGGCGCCCCCTTTGCTCTGATGACCGCGAGCCGACAACCGCCAGGGATACCCGGGGTCAGGAGGAGCGGTGGAGTACAACCTTGCCGACCTGTTCGAGTCGATCGTCGACGTGGTGCCCGGCCGTGAGGCCCTCGCCTACCTCGACCACCCCGGCACAGGCGCCGAACGGCGCCTGTCCTACGCGGAGTTGGATGCCGCCGCCAACCGTGTCGCCCACCATCTGATCGACAGCGGGATACGGCCCGGCGAGCATCTGGGCCTCCATCTCTACAACGGGATCGAGTACCTCCAGACGCTGCTGGGGTGCCTGAAAGCGCGGATCGTGCCGGTCAACGTCAACTACCGTTACGTGGAAGAGGAGTTGATCTACCTCTACCGGGACGCCGACCTCGTCGCCCTGGTCTTCGACGCGGAGTTCACGGAACGGGTGGCGGCGGCACGGCCACGGGCGACGGCGCTGCGGCACCTGATCCGGGTGGGGCAACCGGCCCCGGAGTCGGCCGAGTTGAACGCGGTGCCGTTCACCGGCGCCGAGGCCTCCGGGTCACCGGAGCGGGGTTTCCCGGCCCGTTCGGGCGACGACCAGTTCATCATCTACACCGGCGGTACCACCGGGATGCCGAAGGGCGTGATGTGGCGCCAGGAGGACCTGTTCTTCTCGGGTCTGGGCGGTGGCGCCCCGACCGGCGAGCCGGTCAAGTCCCCCCAGGAGCTGGCCGAGCGGGTCGCGGCCGGCGGCGCGGGGATCACCTTCTTCCCGACTCCCCCGCTGATGCACGGCACCTCGACCCTGACCGCGCTCATCGCCTTCAACTTCGGCCAACGGGTGGTGATCCACCGCAGGTTCGCGCCCGAGGACGTGCTGCGCACGATCGAGAAGGAGAAGGTCACGAGCATGTCCCTGGTGGGCGACGCGATGCTGCGTCCGCTGATCGACGCACTCAACGGGCCCATGAAGGGCACGGACTGCTCGTCCATGTTCAGCGTCTCGTCGTCCGGCGCGATCATGTCGGAGACGGTGCGCGCCCAGTTCCAGGCTCTCGTCCCGAACGTCATGCTGCTCAACAACTTCGGGTCGTCGGAGTCCGGCTTCAACGGTACGGCGACGGCGGACTCGGGTCCCGAGCGCGGCTTCCGTATCCAGGTCAACTCCCGTACCCAGGTGGTGGATCCGGCCACCCACGAGCCGGTGCCCGTGGGCGAGGTGGGCCGGATCGCCCAGTGCGGCCACGTACCGCTCGGCTATTACAACGACCCGCGAAAGACGGCGGAGACCTTCTTCGAGAAGGACGGCGAGCGGTGGGTGCTGCTCGGTGACATGGCGACGGTCGACGAGGAGGGTGTCGTCACCGTCCTCGGCCGGGGCTCGCAGTGCATCAACACCGGCGGCGAGAAGGTGTATCCGGAGGAGGTCGAGCAGGCGCTCAAGTCCCATCCGGACGTGTACGACGCTCTGGTGGCCGGCGTTCCCGACGCGAGGTGGGGCAACCATGTGGCGGCGGTGGTGCAGCTGCGCGAGGGGGCGCCACAGCCCTCGCTGGAGGACGTCCAGTCCTACTGCCGTACGCATCTGGCCGGTTACAAGATCCCTCGGCAGCTGGTGATCACCGAGGCGATACAGCGGTCGCCCAGCGGCAAGGCGGACTACCGGTGGGCCCAGGAGGTGGCGGTCGGTGCGGACCGGTAGGCGGAGGCCGCGACTCGCCGGTGGGTCGGACGGGGGCGACAGCGTACTCTGAGCGCGGTCGAACCGGGTGTTTGAACGGAGGGTGACGCAGGCCCGTACGCGAGGTTGGCGGCCCTGCCCTGCGGGCCCGGTGCGCCGTGTCATCAGCGGCTTCGCACGGAAGGACCCACGGGTGTCGCACCTCACGCCCCCTCGTCAACTGCCTCAGACGGACGTGGACGCGCCGGACAGGACCACACCGGAGGAAGCCTCGACCGCTTCCGCGGTGGACGACACCGAGCCCGGCGCCCCGGCGGACATGGAGCCGACGGACGAGGCGACGGCCGGCGCGACGGACGAAGCCACCGGGCCGACGACGAACGCGGAGGCGAAAGCGAAGGCGGACGGGCCCGGAGGCGCACGCCCCGCGCCGGAGGAGACGGCCGCCGACGCGGCCGAGGACGCTGAGGACCGAGCAGAGGACCAAAAGGCACCCGCCGAGGCCCTCGTCCCCCGCCCGGCTTCCGCCGGCGACGAATCCGCCGATGCTGCGGCCTCCGATCCCGCGTCCCCCGAGGAACCCGCCCCGAGCAGCGCCGCCGCCTCTTCCGCCGCCCGTCCCGGCTGGTTCGGCTGGCGCCGTCGTTTCCCCCGCGCCGCACGTGCCGTGCGGGTGGGCGCGAGTGTCCTGGCCGGTGTGCTGGTGCTCGGTGTGCTCCTCGTGCCCAACCGCCTCGATCGGATCACCTTCGAGTCGTTCCTCCGCCTGCCTGTCGAGGCGGTCTTCCTCGCGGCTGTCCTGCTCGTACTGCCGGCGAAGGCGCGGCGGATCACGGCCGCCGGCCTGGGAGTGCTCCTCGGACTGTCCACGGTCCTGAAATCTCTCGACATGGGCTTCTACCAGACGCTGGCCCGGCCGTTCGACCTGGTCTTCGACTGGATCCTGCTGAGCAACGCGGTGGACTTCCTGAAGGACTCGCTCGGTCGCTCGGGTCAGGTACTCGCGGTGATCGGCGTGATCGTCCTGCTGATCGCCGTGCTCGTGGTGAGCGCGCTCGCGATGGTGCGGCTGGCCGACGTGATGGCCCGGCAGCGTCCCGTGGCCGTACGCGGCACGCTGGTCGTCGGCACCGCGTGGATCGTCTGCTCCACCATGGGCGTGCAGGCAGGCGGTGTGGCGATCGCCACCAAGGGCTACAGCCAGTACCTCTCCAACCGTGTGCAGTACGTCCGCGACGGCCTCGGGGACGCCGAGGTCTTCGACAAGCAGCTCACCGTCGACGCCTTCGCCAACACCCCCTCCGACCAGCTCCTGGCCGGACTGCGTGGCAAGGACGTGCTGTTCACCTTCGTCGAGAGCTACGGCCGGGTGGCGATCGACGATCCGACGATGGCTCCGGAGATCGACGCGACGCTCAAGGAGGGCGACGCCAGGCTCACGTCCGCCGGCTTCGCGGCGCGCAGCGGCTGGCTCAGGTCGCCCGTGACGGGCGCCGGCAGCTGGCTCGCCCACTCGACGTTCCTGTCCGGTCTGTGGATCAAGAACCAGCAGCGGTACCGGACCGTGACCACCAGCGACCGCGCCACCCTCACCAGCTACTTCCAGAAGACCGGCGCCTGGCGCACGGTCGGCATCGTCCCGGGCGTACGGAAGGCCTGGCCCGAGGGCAAGTACTTCGGCCTCGACCACATCTACGACTCGACGCACCTCGGCTACCAGGGTCCGTACTTCAGCTGGACACCGGTGCCGGACCAGTTCAGCCTGGAGGCCTTCCAGAAGCTGGAACACGGGAAGAAGGACCGCGACCCGATCATGGCGGAGATCATTCTGGCCTCCAGCCACAACCCCTGGTCCCCGATCGCCCGCATGGTCGACTGGGACGACCTCGGGGACGGTTCGGTCTTCCACAAGATCAAGAAGGAGGGCACGAACCCCACGGAGGTCTGGAAAAGCGGCAAGCGGGTGCGGACCGAGTACCGCAAGGCCATCCAGTACTCCCTGGACAGCCTGATCCAGTGGGTCCAGCGCTACGGCGACGACAACACCGTCCTCGTCCTCCTCGGCGACCACCAGCCCGTCCCCACGGTCACAGGGGGCAGCACCAACAAAGACGTGCCGGTGACGATCGTCGCCCGCGACCCGAAGGTGCTGGACCGCGTCTCCGACTGGGGCTGGACGGAGGGGCTCAAGCCCTCGGCCGACGTCCCGGCGTGGGGCATGGACCAGTTCCGCGACCGCTTCATGACGGCGTACGGCCCGGACACGAAGTAGCGCGAAGTCCGGTCTGCGGCGAGGCTGACAGGTCAGGGGCTGTTGTCAGTGGTCCGTCCTAGTGTGGACGGTGAGAGAAGGATCCGCCGAGGAGACGAAGAGGTTCCCATGACGACTCTGCCCGACCGCCCGAACAGTGCGCTGCTCGTCATCGACGTCCAGAACGCCGTGGTGGACGGCGCCCACAACCGCGACGGCGTGATCGCGAACATCAACATCCTCGTGGACAAGGCGCGCGCACAGGACACTCCCGTGGTCTGGGTGCAGCACTCCAGCGACGAGGTGAAACCCGGCAGCGAAGGCTGGGAGTACGTGCCGGAACTGGTCCGCCGCGACACCGAGCCCGTCGTCCACAAGAAGTACGGCGACTCCTTCGAGGACACCGACCTGGAGAAACTCCTCGCCGAGCACGGGGTGGGCCGGCTGGTCGTCACGGGTGCCCAGAGCGACGCGTGCGTCCGCGCCACCCTGCACGGCGGCTTCGTGCGGGGGTACGACGTGACGCTCGTCGGAGACGCCCACACCACGCAGGACCTCACGCAGTACGGCGCTCCGGCCCCGGCCGAGGTGATCGCGCACACCAACCTCTACTGGCAGTTCCAGACCGCCCCCGGACGCCGTGCCGGGACCGTCAGCACGGCGGAGGCGACCTTCACGGCCGATACCGCTGCCACCAGCGAGGCCTGAGCGCGCGCCCTCCGGGCGGCTACGAATGCCGTCGTCGGTCGGCTGCTAGGAACCCGCGAACCGGTCCCTCAGCTCCCGCTTCAGGATCTTCCCGCTCGCGTTGCGCGGCAGCTCGTCCACGAACACGACCCGCTTCGGCGCTTTGAAGTGGGCGAGCTTCTCGCGGGCGTGAGCGATGAGTTCGGCCTCGGTCACCTCGCCGCGGGGGACGACGACCGCGGTGACCGCCTCGATCCAGTGCTCGTCGGGGAGGCCGATGACGGCCGCCTCGGCGACCGAGTCATGGGTGTAGAGGGCGTCCTCGACCTGGCGTGAGGCGATCAGCACGCCACCGGAGTTGATGACGTCCTTCACCCGGTCGACGACGGTGTAGTAGCCGTCGGCGTCCCGGACGACGAGGTCGCCGGAGTGGAACCAGCCGTCCCGGAAGGCGGCGGTCGTCTCCTCGGGCTTGTCCCAGTAGCCCTCGCACAACTGCGGGGACCGGTAGACGACTTCGCCGGGCGTGCCGTCGGGCACCTCCTCGCCGTCCTCGTCGACCACCCGCGCGTCCACGAACAGCACCGGGCGCCCGCACGAGTCCAGGCGCCCCTTGTGCTCGTAGGGGCCGAGAACCATGGAGAGGGGGCCGATCTCGCTCTGGCCGAAGCAGTTGTAGAAGGCGAGTTTGGGGAGGCGCTCGCGCAGCCGTTCCAGGACCGGGACCGGCATGATCGACGCCCCGTAGTACGCCTTGCGCAGTCCGGTCAGGTCCCGGGTCGCGAAGTCGGGGCGGTTGGCCAGGCCGATCCATACGGTCGGCGGCGCGAACAGGCTGTCGGCCCGGCCGGCCTCGACGAGGTCGAGGATCGCGTCGCCGTCCGGTGCGTCAAGGATGATGTTCGTCGCGCCGGCCGCGAGATACGGCAGCAGGAACACGTGCATCTGCGCGGAGTGGTAGAGGGGCAGCGCGTGCACGGGCCGGTCGCCGGCGCTCAGGTCGAGGGCGGCGATCGCGCTCAGGTACTCGTGCACCAGGGAGCGGTGGGTCATCATCGCGCCCTTGGGCAGGGCGGTGGTCCCGGACGTGTAGAGCAGCTGCACCAGGTCCTCGGTGCGCGACTCGGGACCGTCGTACGGCGGGGTGTCTGGCAGCCGGGCGAGGAGGGAGTCGTCGGCGTCGCGGAGCGGGAGGGTCCGTACGCCGTCGGGGAGCCGGTCCGCGAGGTCGGGGTCGGCCAGGACCAGGGTGCTGCCGGACTGCTCCACGATGTACGCGAGGTCGTCGCCGGTCAGGTGCTGGTTGACCGGGACGTGCACGAGTCCGGCGCGGGCGCAGGCGAGGAAGGCGATCAGATAGGCGTCCGAGTTGTGGCCGTAGGCGCCGACCCGGTCGCCGAAGGCCAGCCCCTCGCCGCGCAACACGCCCGCCGCCCGGGAGACGGCCTCGTCGAGTTCCTCGTACGTCCAGGCCCGTTCGCGGTACTCGACCGCGACGCGTGCCGGAACGCGCTGGGCGCTGCGCCGTACCGCCCCGTCAACCGTGCTCCCGTGTTGCTGCGTCATAACCCATGATCCTGGTTCCGCCACCGGAGGAGGTCAAGCACTGGAGGAGGTCAGCGCACATACCCGTTGGTACGCTCAACCGCTCCTTCCCTCAATGACGTTGGGAGGCACGATGCGCACCCGTTTGAGACAGTTCGTCGTCATGGCCGCCGCAACTCACCGCCACGACAGCTCTGCCCGCCGCCACCGCGCAGAGCCGGGCCGGACAGCCGGCAGAAACATCACAGCAACATCCCTCCCACGGTGGTCTGTCCGCCGTGATCCGCTACACCGAGTACGGCATTCCGCACATCGTCGCGAAGGACTACGCGAACCTCGGCTTCGGCAGCGGCTGGGCGCAGGCCGCCGACCAGGTGTGTGTGCTCGCCGACGGTTTCGTGACCCTGCGCGGCGACCGCTCGCGCCACTTCGGGCCCGATGCCGCACCCGACTTCTCGCTCTCCGACGCCTCGGACAACCTCACCAGCGACCTGTACTTCCGCGGGGTGCGGGACACCGGCACGGTCGAGCGACTGCTCGCCCGACCCACGCCGCAGGGCCCGAGCCGCGCGGTCAAGGACCTGATGAACGGCTGGGCGGCCGGCTACAACGCCTGGCTGAAGAAGAACCGGGTGAGCGACCCGGCCTGCGCGGGCGCCGCCTGGGTGCGGCCCGTGACCGGTCTCGACGTGGCCACCCGCGCGTACGCCCTCGCGGTGCTCGGCGGTCAGGGCGGCCTCGTGGACGCGATCGCCGCCGCGCAGCCGCCGGCCGCGTCCGGCGCCGCTGCCGCCACCGGCTCCGCCCTGCCGGATGCCTCTTCCGCCGCCAAGGGCGCGCGTGAGCTGTTCGGCATCACCGACATGGGTTCCAACGCCGTGGCGTTCAACGGCAGTACGACGGCCAACGGCCGTGGCCTGCTGCTCGGCAACCCGCACTACCCGTGGCAGGGCGGGCGCCGGTTCTGGCAGTCCCAGCAGACGATCCCCGGCGAACTGAACGTCGCGGGCGGGTCGTTGCTCGGCGCGCCGACGATCTCCATCGGGTACAACGCGAACGTGGCGTGGAGCCACACCGTGTCCACCGGTGTGCCGCTCAGCCTGCACCAGCTGAAACTGGACCCGGCCGACCCGACGTCCTATCTGGTGGACGGCAAGCCGGAGCCGATGACGCGCCGGACGGTGACCGTCCCGGTGCAGGACGGCGCGCCGGTCACCCGCACCCAGTGGTGGACGCGCTACGGCCCGGTCGTCCTGTCCCCCGGCGGCGGCCTCCCGTTGCCCTGGACCACGACGACGGCGTACGCCCTCAACGACCCGAACGCGACGAACCTGCGTTTCTACGACACCTCGCTGGGCTTCAGCAAGGCGCGCGGCACTGCCGACGTCCTCGACTCCCTCGACCGGCACCAGGGCATCCCCTGGGTGAACACGGTCGCCGCCGACTCCTCGGGCCACTCCCTGTTCGCCCAGTCACAGGTACTTCCCCGGATCGCCGACGAGTTGGCCGCGGCCTGCTCGACGGCGCTCGGCAGGGTCACCTATCCGGCGTCGGGGATCGCGGTCCTCGACGGTTCGCGCACCGACTGCGCCATCGGCGACGACCCGGACGCCGTGGCGCCCGGTATCTTCGGGCCCGCGCGGATGCCGACGCTGAAGGACACGCCGTACGTCGAGAACTCCAAGACCATGATCAAGGCGTGACTAACGTGCGTCGCTGACCTGTCGGGAGACCCAGCTCCGCCAGTTTAGTGCGAGCTCCTTCGACACGCCCCCCGGTCGAGGCGCCCTTCCGCGGGTTGGCACCGAGCGCGCCGAGAAGGGCCTCCGCGACCTCGCCCAGCTCCTGACTGATCCTGAGCACGCGCACCGGCTCCGCCGCACGCCGCCCATCCCCTCAAGGCCCCTCCACCAGACCGGTTCACGGACGCTCCTCGCCCGCCGTTCGGCCCATGAGATCTGCACCGCCCCGCGCTACCGCGCACGACGCCGTGGGCCGGGGCCACACCTCGTGGTGGCCCGAGGACCGGCACAGCGGGATATGGCTGGACGACGAGAACATCGTTCTGCGCTGAGGCCTGGCGGACCCTGCACGATTCGCGGTGTACACGGTCGCTCACAACGCCATCAATGCTGCAAGGCGATCTTCGAAGTTGATCGCACAGTTCGCGGCGAGTCAGATGCGGTGCCGAACGCGCAGCACCCATACCGCCACCTGGCAGTCGCAGGAAGACCTCGTAGCCTGGGGGTAAGGCAGATGCCAGACCGCTGAAGACCCGGAAGGGTGGCGGGACGAGGGACGGACTCGATCGGAGCTCGCCGCGCAGAGCGCGGACACACGAGACAACTCATCGATGAACGAGAGGTCTCTGATGCCGACCCCATCGACTCTCGAGCGCCTGTGCGACATGCGCGAGCTGCAGGACGCGAACGACGGTCACTCGATCGCGATCCGTAAGCGGATGACCGACGGCGAGATCCCTGCTGTCCGGGTCGGCGGCAAGCGGAAGACACGCGGGCCGGACCCGCAGCCGCCAGCCATGCCGGTCATCGTCTTCCGCTCCGATGAACAGGCAGGGGAACAGGCCAGAGACGACCTCAATGCATTGGCCGCGAAACTCGTCGCGAGCTGGCCGGAACTCCCCAAGGAGCGCAGGGTCGAGCTCGGTCGCCTCTTGACCGACCCCTGACCCGACACGACCTCTGATGCAACGAAAAACGCCCCGTCTCGCCGGGGCGTTTTCATGTGTGCGCTCAGGTCAGCGCAGGCAGTCGGTGTCGTCGTGCTCTTCGCCGACTGGGAGTGAACGACGGTCGTCCCCGGGTCCTCGCTGTACATGACTGCCGGGGATTCTTCTCGGAAATTGAGCCTGAGCTGCTCTTCTGACGGAGCATCAATCGGGTAGGAGGGCCGGCCACCCGGCCCTCCTACCCGATTGATACGTCGGCGTCTCGCCATGGACATCTTCGAGTTCCGATGGTGTCCCTGAGGAGACGTTTTACTGCCACCAGCCGGACGCGCCAACGCCGCTGATCGCCGAAGCCCCGAGCAAGACACCGATGAGATACGTCAATGCACCAGCCGGGACACGCATCGGCCTCCACCAAAGCCCTTGACGGCCCGACACGAGTACGCCCAGTCCCCGACGCGGAACAGCGGCGCGGGAGCAGTCAGCCGGTTCGCCACCCTGGACGTCGAGCGGCCTTCCGCATAGGGCGGTTCCCGCGTTGTGGTCGGCTGGCTCCGACGGTGAACGCCCCCTGTCTCACAGGAAAGTGACCCGGAAGCGTGCCTGAGCCTCGGGTCGGACGGCTGCGGTGCCGTCCTCGGAGACGTCGGCGACACCGGCGCGTTGGCAGACACCAAGGAAGTCCTTCAAATCGAGAAGGGAGAAGTCGCCACGGACAGCCACAGGCAGCAGGGCGTGCATCTGTTCCGGGGTGAGCCGGCCCTCGACAACATCGGGGCTGCGGACCAGTTCGGCCAGCACACAGGCGCGTCCTGACCCGCTCCCAGCTGAACCGGCTGCGCTGGATGGACCGGCCTACCGGCCAGGTCATCCGCCGCTACGAGCGAGAGCGCCCCGGCGAACTGATCCATGTCGACATCAAGAAACTCGGCAACATCCCTGACGGTGGCGGACATCGAATCATGCCCCGCCAGCAGGCCGCCGGGAATCGGCAGGCCACAACCAGCGCCCGCAAGGGCGGCAGTCCCATAATCGGCTACAGCTTCGTCCACACAGCCGTCGACGACCACTCCCGGCTCGCTTACAGCGAGGTGCTGACCGACGAGCGCAAGGAGACCGCCGCCTCCTTCTGGAAGCGTGCGAACGCCTTCTTCACCGCCCACGGCATCACTGTCGAATGCGTCCTCACAGACAATGGCTCCTGCTACAGGCCCCAGCTGTTCGCCCAGACCCTCGGCTTGTTTTTTATGGTTTGTGAGCTTTGAGTTGATTACGTTCAGCGATGCTTTCAGGCCCGTCTAGTCGATTTGCCCACGTCGTAACGGGTGGCGGGTTGCCGGTTCTTCGATCCAAGTAGGCGTCCTGAGGCGGGCGTTGAGGGTTTGGGTGCACGGGCCGGACTGTGCAGGTGAGGGCGGAGGTTCCTGAACCCGCGGCGGACGCGGGCCGGGGTGAGCCGGGCAGGCTCGGCCCGCTTCTCCCAGGGGCGGCGGAGATCGGCTGCGGCCTCGCGGGTAAGCCGGAGCTGGGTGGGTGCCGCGATCACGAGCCACGTCCAGCGGTCTGCGGCCTCGGGAGTACGCAGCCCGGGACTGGTCCAGCCGAGCGCCTGCTTCACAAAACGGAAAGTATGTTAAAGATCGAAGCGCCTCAGGAACGCCTGCCAGCGCACGTCGACGCCCTCGCTGGTCATGCCGGTCTTGGAGGACCACAGCCAGACCGGCAGCGGGTCATGACCGCCGGGCAGATGGTCCACCTGGAGGCGGATCAGGGTGCCTTCGATGATGGGGAGTTCGCCCGTGTGGTCGATCCACGCGTAGCGGGTGGTCAGGCGGGGGTGAATGCGGTTCCAGGCCATCGCGTGGGCGGTGCCGTACCGGTTGGTGACCTGTGTCGTGGCCGCGTCAGGCTCGCCCCAGGTGTCCGGCTTGGCGAAGCGGAACTCCTTGCCGTGCTTCGGCGGTCGCCCGCCCTGAGGATAGGACAGGGCATACTCCTTGAGCGAGGGCATCGGCCGTCACATGACGCGGTCGGAGCGCATCCGTCCCAGCACCTCGCCCGCATGGTGACACCAAAACCTTGACCCGGCCGCCAACTCACGCACACCCTCGCACGGTTGGTCCGCCCGTTGCTCCGCAGGGACCGCCGAGGTGTGTCAGACCGTTGAGGCAGACTGTGGCCCATGAACGCACTTGACGAGTACCGCGCGGCGGCCCGCAAGCGAGACGTGCCCGAGCACCTTCTCGACCAGGCGCTGCGCCTCGCCCGCCCGCGCTTGGAACTGCGGTCGATGGACGACGCCGACGCTCCCGTCGTCGGCCAGTACGGAGGCCGTCCCCAGCTTCCCCCGGACGTTGAATGGTCCGGCTTCCCGGCCTTCATCGCATCGGTCGACTGCGCCGCGGTCCCGGTCGGCGACCTGGATATCCAACTGCCGCAGGACGGGCATCTGCTGTTCTTCGCCGACAACAGCGAACCGAGCTACGATCCCGAGCCCACCGAGGATGGCCGGGTGCTCTACGTCCCGGCCGGAACGGCAACGACGGAACGGGCCCCCTCCGACGAGAACGCGTCCTACACCTTCGAGCAATACCCGCTCCGAGGCCGGCTGGACCGGTTCATGCCGGACACCAACAACGCCGTCGCGGACCAGGACACCCTGCGTCTCATCGACCCGTACGTGCTGGATTACATGGACGAGACCATGAACGGCGAACTCACCCTGGGCGGATACGCCAGCGCGATACAACATGACCCGGCCCCCTGGCCCGCCACCGGCGACGATGCACTCATCCTGCTGGCACACGCCGACTACCACTTCGTGGACACCCCTTCTTTCAGCTGCGCCGCGTCCTGGTTGATCCACCCTCGGGACCTGGCCGGGAGAAACTTCGAAAACGTGCAGCTCGACATCCAGGCATACATGTGACACCACCGCACGACGCTCACCTCCGCATGGAGTTCGCGGAGCACCATCAGGAGGCGCACCGCCACACCAACAGGAGGAAGCCGAGGCGGGCGGCCGTGCACGTTCTTCATCAGCGACTGCCATGGATGGAATGGCGTCCCGGTGTGGCCTCAGTCGGCCCGAAAGCCATCGCGCCCCCTGCATGACACCGCGCAGAACAAGATCTGGCTCGAGATCGTCCAGATTGAGGCCGTTCCTTGCGGACGATCAGCCGCATGCCCTTCGGCCAGCGCTCAAGGACGGGGCCGGTGAGTTCGGCGACCCACGCTCCGTCACGGACCTCGCCGTCCGATTCGACAGCCGGGGTCCAGCCCGATGCCGGGATCTTGAGAACGTCCTGGTGGATGGCCTCGGTGATCACCATGCCGACGGAGTAGGACAGCCAGCGTCCGCGCTGGGCGAGCCAGGCCACGAACTCGTGGGTGCCGCCCGCAGAGTCGCAGCGGATCAGGGTCTGCCGTCCTCTCCGGTACCTCTTCGGCACCTGGGCCAGGGCCAGTTGGGCGGCGGTGATGTGGTCCGTGGCCGTGTTCGATCCCGCGTTGCCTGCTCTGAGCAGGGCCGCGACCGGTTCACCCGTGCCGCCGCTTCCGTGGTCGACGAACCCCATCAGCGGGTGATGGCCGTAGGTTCGCTTCCACGTGGGTGTGGCGTCCTCCTTGTCCGAGTGCGCAATCACCAGCACCCCGTCGAGGTCCACGGCCACCGTCCCGCCCGCGTCAGGCGCTGGCCGGCCAACCGCCAGACATGTCGGCGGACTTCAGCCCGCGCGGCACGGATAGCCCGCAGGGCCCTCTCCCCGGAGGCGGCCAGGGCCTCGACGAGGCGGGAGACCGTCGGGTCGGAGGCCACCGGCCCGAACACGGCCGGCTCGGCCCGCAGCATGGCGACATCCGCGAGGCAGTCCCCGCCCAGCGCGACCGCCAGGGCCACGTCCAGCAGGATCTTGGAACCTGAGAGGTGGGGCAGGTCAACCTCACCCGAACCTGCATCAGACCCGAGGAACAGATCGGGAGTGCTTGCGGCCCCGGCACCAACGAAACTCGCGTACCGGCTGTCCGCTGGCTACCTCGTTTATCGGGACCCTGTCGAGTTCGGCCTCGATCAGTCGACCGTCGGCCCGCCGATAAGCCGCCCGAACCGTCCGACTACCTGTCGCGTCCGCGACGCCTGGACCTGCCCCCGTGGTCGCTCCTTCGTGTCCGATGCCATCGACGCCAGGACACTGTCGTGCCCCCGGTCGTGGTGCTGGCGTCGCTAGGCTTTGACATTCGCAAGTGCCCGTTGTTCAGCGGGTTCCCGTCCAGCGTGGGCAGTCCCGCGCCGGGCGGTGTGCGCTACTTGAGGGCTGCCGGATTCCTGAAGCGGGCTCCACCCAGGACGCGGTCGGGTGCGCGGTCGCGCCCAGGATCCGGATCCAGCGGCTCGCGTGCTCGATCACGGCGAACACGTACAAGCGGGCCCCGGACAGAGTGACGGCCTCGAGGAAATCGCACGCCCAGAGCGCGTCGGCCCGGGAGCGCAGGAACTCCGCCCAAGTGCTCAAGGCCCGCTCGGGCACCGGGTCGACGTCGGCCTCCTCCAAGATTTCCCAGACCGTGGATGCTGCCACCTACACCCCCAGTACGAGCAGCTCACCGTGCAGGCGCCGATAGCCCCAACTCGGATTTTCCCTGGCCAGCAGCACCAGCGCCCGGATCGAGTGCACGGTGCGGGGCCGGCCTCCGCGCTTCGGCCGGGACCGGGAAGCGTGTCGGCGGGCGATGACGTCGCGGTGCCAGCGCAGTACCGTGTCCGGCCGCACCAGCAGCCGCATCCGGCGGAGCACTTCCCGTGGCAGGCCATGGAGGAGCTACGCCAAAAACGCCCGCTCGCCCGCGTGGAACCAGACCTGCTGCCCGTTCAACTGCCGTTCCAGAACGCCGATCTGGTGGCGCAGAGAGAGGATCTCGACATCTTTCTCCCGGTCGCTCATCGGCAGCAGTCGCAGCATCGCGAACGCGTTCGTCACACCCAGGTACGCCAGTCTCAGCAGCACGACCGATCATCATGCCGCGCCAACCGGCGCCGCGCGATACCGGCGACTCGATCGGCCTCGACCAACGCCCAAACCCGATCCCACCTGCGTGGATGAGGTATTCGGCAAGGGCAACGTCGGGTCCACCACATCGGCGAAGGAGCCAATTGGTCCGGAGTCAGTGAAGGTGTCGAACGGGTTGCCTGGTCGGGTGATTTCGGCCGGGTGGGCGCATGAAGGCAGGACCTCCGGTGCAGCTAAGGCTCGACGGGTACCGGTACACGTACTTGACGGATAACTCCAACGACAGTGCGTGGCTGACCAACCTGGACCAGCCGATCACCGGCTACGAGCGGATCTTCGGCCCGGTCCGCACGGCCGTCTCGCCGCGGACCCGCGGGGCCGTCGCGGATGTGGCGGCGCTCGCCGCGAAGGGCGGGCTGACCGTCGGGGATCTCCAGCGGCAGCAGTTCGCGAACCGCTCGACGTCGGGCGCGCTGGCCGCCGCCGACGCGGCGCGGGCGTGCGAGGCACTGCCGGACGGCAAGGCAACCGGCAGTGGCGGAACGCCAGTTGACGTCGGTCAGGCGTGCGGCGTGCTGGCGTCCTGGGATCGCACCATGAACAGCGACAGCCGGGGCGCACTGCTCTTCGACCGGTTCTGGCGGAAGCTGCTCGGCGCCGTACCGCCCCCGCAGCGCTGGAAGGTGCCGTTCTCGGCGGCGGACCCGGTCGGCACCCCGAACACGCTCAACACCGACGCGCCGGGGTTCACCAGGGCCCTCGCCGATGCGGTGACGGAGCTGCGCGCGGCCGGCATCCCGCTGAACGCCCGGCTCGGGGACCACCAGTACGTCGTACGGAAGGGGCAGCGCCTTCCCGTCGGCGGCGGCACCGAGTCCCTGGGCGTGTGGAACAAGATCGAGCCCGTGTGGGACACGGCGAACGGCGGCTACCGGGACACCTCGTTCGGGTCCAGCCACGTCCAGGCCGTGGGCTGGGACGGCAGCCGCTGCCCGGTGGCCCGCACGCTGCTGACGTACTCCCAGTCGTCGAATCCGAACTCGCCGCATTTCGCGGACCAGACGCGGCTGTTCTCGGCCAGGAAGTGGGTCAGCACGCGGTTCTGCGAGAAGGACATCCTGTCGTCGCCCGCGCTGCGGGTGATCCGGGTGCACAACTGACGGGTTGACTACGCACGTGCGGTCGGTCCGGTGTGGTCCCGCCCCGTCTCCGGGGCGGGGACCACAGCACACCTCACACAGGCCGGGTGCGGCCCTCCCAGTACGGGTCGCGCAACCGCCTCTTGTACAGCTTGCCGTTGGGGTCGCGGGGCATCGCCTCGATGAAGTCGACGCTCTTCGGCCGCTTGTACCCGGCGAGTTGGCGGGCGCAGTGGCCGAGGATCTCGTTCGCCAGGCCGGGACCCGGCACATGTCCGGGCGCCGCCTCCACGACCGCCTTGACCTCCTCGCCCCAGTCGTCGTGCGGGATGCCGAAGGCGGCGGCGTCGGCGACCGCGGGGTGGGCGAGCAGGGCGGCCTCGATCTCGGCGGGGTAGATGTTGACCCCGCCCGAGATGATCATGTCGATCTTGCGGTCCCGGAGGAAGAGGTAGCCGTCCTCGTCCAGGAGGCCCAGGTCGCCGACGGTGAAGAAGTCGCCGATGCGGTTGCTCCGGGTCTTGGTCTCGTCCTTGTGGTAGGCGAAGGCACCGGTGCTCATCTTCATGTACACGGTGCCGAGTTGGCCGGGCGGCAGTCGGTTGCCGTCGTCGTCGAAGATGGCGAGTTCGCTGATCGGCCAGGCCTTGCCGACCGTGCCGGGCTTCTTCAGCCAGTCCTCGGCCGTCGCGAAGGCCCCGCCGCCCTCGCTGGCTGCGTAATACTCCTCCACGCAGTCGCCCCACCAGTCGATCATGGCGCGTTTCACATGGTCGGGGCAGGGCGCGGCGCCGTGGATGGCGTGCCGCATGGACGTCACGTCGTACGCCCGTCGCACCCGCTCCGGCAGGGCGAGGAGGCGGTGGAACTGGGTCGGGACCATGTGGGTGTGCGTGCATCCATGGGCGTCGATGACGCGGAGCATCTCCTCCGGCGTCCACTTGTCCATCAGCACGATCCGGTGCCCGATGTGCAGGGACGCGGCCGCGAACTGGAGTACGGCCGTGTGGTAGAGCGGCGAGCAGACGAGGTGCACGTTGCCGCCGAAGGGCTTGATGCCGAAGATGCCGAGGAACCCGCCGAGGTACGCCTCCTCGGGCGGCTTGCCGGGCAGCGGGCGCCGGATGCCGCGCGGGCGGCCCGTGGTGCCCGAGGTGTAGTTCATGACCCAGCCGAGGGTGCGGTCGTCGGGCGGCGACTCGGGCTGTCCGTCCAGGAGTTGGGCGTACGGGCGGAACCCGTCGACATCGCCGCCCTCGCCGCCCTCACCGACCGCGTACCGCCGCTCCGCCGGGAGTTCCGCCTCGTCGGCGGCGGCGCGGGCCGCGTCGGCGAACCGCTCGTGTGCGATGAGCACCTTGGCGCCGGAGTCGGCGACGATCCAGGCGATCTCGGGTCCGACGAGGTGGTGGTTGACGGGAACGAGGTAGAACCCGGCCTGGGAGGCGGCCAGATACGCCACGAGGAACTCGACACCGTTGGGCAGGACCGCGGCGAAGGCGTCACCGCGTCCGAGTCCGGCCGCGCGCAGCCCGTGCACCAGCTGGTTGGTGGCGACGTGCAGTCGTCCGGCGGTCCACTGCTCACCGTCGGGCGCGATGAGGACCGTACGCTCCGGGTCGGTGGCGGCCTGCGCCCAGAATCCGTTGGGGGTCTCGCTCCCTGTCCCGCTCACTGTCTCGCTCACGACTGGTCGCCCCTTCCCGCGACGCGGTTGATGTGGTCCACCGCGCGCTCGAAGCCGCTGGTGAGGTCGTCGAAGACGGCCTGGACGCTGCGCTCGCTGTTCATCCGGCCGACGATCTGGCCGACCGGGGTGCCGAGCAGCGGCTCGACCTCGTACTTCTGGATGCGGGAGACCGCCTCGGCGACGAGGAGTCCTTGCAGGGGCATGGGGAGGGTGCCGGGCCCTTCGGTGGCGTCCCAGGCGTCGGTCCAGTCGGTGCGGAGCTGACGTGCGGGTTTGCCGGTCAGGGCGCGGGAGCGGACGGTGTCGCCGGAGCCGGCCGCGAGGAGTTTCTCGGTGAGCGCCCGCGAGTGCATGTCGGCCTCGGTGACGGTCAGCCACAGGGAGCCCAGCCAGACCCCCTGGGCGCCGAGGGCGAGCGCGGCGGCCACCTGCCGTCCGCTGCCGATACCGCCGGCGGCGAGCACCGGCAGCGGATCGACGGCGTCGACGACCTCGGGGGTCAGCACCATGGAGGCGATCTCGCCGGTGTGGCCGCCGGCCTCGTAGCCCTGCGCGACGACGATGTCGATACCGCCCTCGGCGTGCTTGCGCGCGTGCCGGGCGCTGCCCGCGAGGGCCGCGACGAGCACGCCCTGATCGTGCGCGCGGGCGACGACATCGGCGGGCGGCGAGCCCAGGGCGTTGGCCAGCAGCTTGATCGGGTAGTCGAAGGCCACGTCGAGCTGGTTGCGGGCGACCTGTTCCATCCACCCGGTGATGCGCCACCCGGATGCCTCGCCCTCGGCCAGTTCGGGCACGCCGTACTTGGCCAGGGTGTCCCGGACGAACTGGCGGTGCCCCTCGGGGATCATCGCCTCGACCTCGGCCTCGGTCACCCCCTCGACCTTCCGCGCGGGCATGACGACGTCCAGCCCGTACGGCCGGCCCTCGACATGTGCCTCGATCCAGTCCAGGTCGCGTTTGAGGTCGTCCGGCGCCGTGTAGCGGACCGCTCCGAGCACCCCGAAACCGCCGGCCCGGCTGATGGCCGCGGCGACGGCGGGGAACGGCGTGAAGCCGAAGACGGCGTGCTCGATTCCCAGTTTCTTGCTCAGCTCCGTCTGCATGGCCGCAGGATGCCGCAGTCCTCCGGACGAGGGAAGACCTTTTCTGATACACCGTCAGATTCTTGACTGTGGGAGGCTCGCCCCATGACAGAAGACGCAACGGACGGACCGGAACTGACGCGTCGTCAGCTTGGCAGACGCACACTGGCTCTGGGTGGCGCCCTGACCTTCGCCTCCCTCCCGGCGGGTTCGGTCGCAGCAGCCACGCCCAGGGCAACCGGGCATCACCCGACCCTGCGCCCCGGCTCACCCGAACGCGCAGGTCTCCTCCCCCAGTACCTGCGCCAACTGGTCGCGGACGCCAAGGCGTTCCTCGGCCCCTCCCCCAAGCACCCTTGGTACGCGGGGGCGGTGCTGCTCGCCGGGCGTGGCTCCACCGTGGCACTTCATCAGCCGATCGGCATGGCGGTGCGCTACGCGGCGTACGACGAGAAGACGGACACCGGGGTCGAGTTCCCGGCCGCGGAGCAGATCCCGATGGCCGAGGACACGGTGTTCGACCTCGCCTCGGTCTCCAAGCTGTTCACCTCGATCCTGGCCGTGCAGCAACTGGAGCGGGGCGCGCTGACGCTGGAGGGAAAGGTCGCCGCATATCTGCCGGAGTTCGCGCGGGCGGGCAAGCAGAACATGACGATCCGTCAACTCCTCACGCACACCTCGGGGTTCCGGGCCTGGATCCCGCTCTACAACGCGCCGACGTACGAGCAGAAGCTCGAACTCATCTGGAACGAGGCGCCGCTGAACCCGCCGGGCACCAAGTACCTCTACTCCGACCTCAACCTGATCTCGCTCCAGCTGGTCCTGGAGAAGGTCACCGGTCTTCCGCTGGACACCCAGCTCCACGACGAGATCACCGCTCCGCTCGGCATGCACCGCACGCGCTACAACCCGCCCGCCTCCTGGAAACCGCGGATCGCCGCCACCGAGGACGCCCGCGCGCCCTGGTCCGGACTCGACCGGGGCCTGGTGTGGGGCGAGGTGCACGACGAGAACGCGTACAGCCTCGGCGGGGTGGCCGGCCATGCCGGTGTCTTCTCGTCGGCCTGGGACCTGGCCGTTCTCGGCCGTACGCTGCTCAACGGCGGTGCGTACGGCAGGGCGCGCATCCTGTCGCCCGCCTCGGTCGAGTTGATGTTCACCGACTTCAACACCGCCTTCCCCGGGGACGAGCACGGTCTCGGCTTCGAGCTCTACCAGCACTGGTACATGGGCGCGATGGCCACGCCCCGCACCGCCGGGCACACCGGTTTTACCGGCACCTCCCTCGTCCTCGACCCGACGACCGATTCCTTCCTTGTCGTCCTCGGCAACTCCGTGCATCCTGTGCGCAGTTGGCGCTCCGGCTCGGCGCCCCGGGTCGCCGCCGCGAACAACCTGGCCCGTGCGGTACCGGTCCGCCCACGCCATGGACGTACGGCCTGGTTCTCCGGCATGGCCGGCGCGACGACGGCGACGCTCACTCTCCCGCCCCTCGCCACCACCGCCGGCTCCCGGCTGCGCTGCGCCCTGTGGTGGGACACCGAGCCGCAGTCGGACGCCCTGTTCCTGGAGGCCTCGGCCGACGGGGGCGCGACCTGGCAACCGGTCCCGTTCACGACCGCAGTCGCCGACGGCACCCAGCAGGAGCATCCGGCGGGTTCGGTCACCGGCTGGTCGGGGCGCGTCTGGCACCGCCTTTCGGCAGACCTTCCCGCAGCGTCGACCCTCGTCCTGCGCTGGCGCTACACGACCGACCGGCAGTACGTGGGCCGTGGAGCATACGTCGACGGCCTGGCCGTACGCGGCGATGACGGCGCCGTCTTCGACGAGACGCGCCCGGCGGACGCGGCACGCATCGAGGCGGCGGGCTGGGCGGCAACCGCGAACTGACCGGCGAACCGCCCACGCCCGGCGGCCTGTTCAGCCTTCGTCCGACTCCAGCACCGCCATGGCGGCGTTGTGCCCCGGCACCCCGCTCACCCCGCCCCCGCGCACCGCGCCCGCCCCGCACAGCAGGAGGTTGGCGTGCCCGGTCTCCACGCCCCACCGTCCGGTGCCCTCCTGGGCGTACGGCCAGGTCAGGTCGCGGTGGAAGATGTTGCCGCCCGGCAGGCGCAGGTCGCGTTCCAGGTCGAGGGGGGTCTTCGCCTCGATGCAGGGGCGCCCGTCGGCGTCGGTGGCGAGGCAGTCCGCGAGGGGTTCGGCGAGGTGGGCGTCGAGCTGAGCGAGGGTCGACTTCAGCAGCTCGTCCCGTACGGCGTCGTTGTCGCGTGCGAACAGCCGTGCGGGCGTGTGCAGGCCGAACAGGGTCAGCGTCTGGTACCCCGCCTCCACCAGCTCCGGGCCGAGGATCGTCGGGTCCGTGAGCGAGTGGCAGTAGATCTCCGACGGCGGCGCGGCGGGCAGTTCACCGGCCGTCGCCTGAGCGTGGGCGGCGGCCAGTTGCTCGTACCCCTCGGCGATGTGGAAGGTCCCGGCGAACGCCTCGCGCGGGTCGACGGATGTGTCCTTGAGCCTGGGCAGCCGGGTGAGCAGCATGTTCACCTTGAGCTGGGCGCCCTCGGCGGGACTTGGCGGCGCGTCCCCCGTCAGCGCGGCCAGCTCCTGCGGCGAGGCGTTCACCAGGACGTGCCGGGCGCCGACCGTGCCCTCCCCGTCGGCTGTCCGGTACGTCACCTCGGCGGCCCGGCCGTCCGTGTCCACCCGTACGACCTCGTGGCCGGTGGCGAGCACGGCGCCCGCGTTCCGGGCGGCGCCTGCCAGCGCGTCGGTGAGTGCGCCCATGCCACCCACGGGAACGTCCCAGGCGCCGGTGCCGCCGCCGATGACGTGGTAGAGGAAGCAGCGGTTCTGGCGCAGGGAGGGGTCGTGGGCGTCGGCGAAGGTCCCGATCAGCGCGTCCGTCAGGACCACACCGCGTACGAGGTCGTCGGCGAAGTTCGCTTCGACGGCCGCGCCGATCGGCTCCTCGAAGAGGGTGCGCCAGGCGTCCTCGTCGTCGATGCGGCGCCGGAGTTCGTCGCGGGCGGGCAGGGGCTCCGTGAGCGTGGGGAACACTTTTTCGGCGGCGCGGCCGGTCATGGCGTAGAAGCACTGCCAGGACTCGTACTCGCGTTCCCCTCCGGTGAGGCGTGCGAAGGCCTCCCGGGTGCGGCGCGCGCCGCCGCCGACGAGCAGGCCGGTGGGCCGTCCGTCCCGTTCCACGGGGGTGTACGAGGAGACGGTGCGCCCGCGCACGCGGAAGTCGAGGTCGAGGTCCCGCACGATCTTCCGGGGCAGCAGGCTGACCAGGTAGGAGTAGCGCGACAGACGGGCGTCGACCCCGGCGAACGGGCGCGTCGAGACGGCGGCGCCGCCGGTGCCGGCCAGCCGTTCCAGGACCAGCACCGACTTCCCGGCACGGGCCAGGTAGGCGGCGGCGACGAGGCCGTTGTGGCCGCCGCCGACGATCACCGCGTCGTATCGGGCCCGAAGGACGTGGCGGTCCTGCCGGTCGTGTCGGTCAGTGCGCTCGGGGCGCTCGGGTGCGGGCATGGTCCTTCGTAACACGTGATGATCGACCCGGGCCAGAGCTGTACGGCCGAAGAGCCGCAGGCCCAAGGGGGCGCAGGGCTGTATCGATGTGCGGCTCCGCCGCGCCCCAAAGGGGCGCGGGGAACTGCGCGACCAGCCACGACGGCGCCGCAGCGAACCGACAACACCTGGCGGCACTTCTCAGTGACCGGAGGCCCTCTGCTGCCGCAGTACCGCCACCCTCCGGTAGAGCTCGACGGCCTCGGCGCCCCGGCCGAGCTGTTCCAGGCAGTGGGCCTCGTCGTTGCGGCTGGCGAGGGTGTCGGGATGGTCGGCGCCGAGCACCTGCTCGCGGGCGGCGGCCACCCGCCGGTACTCGGTCAGGGCGTCGGGCCAGCGGCCGAGCCAGCCCAGTCCGACGGCCACCTCACGGCGGCTGACCAGCGTGTCCGGGTGGTCGGCGCCCAGGACCCGCTCGCGGATCGCGCACACGTCGCGCGACTCGGCGAGCGCCTCCTCCCAGCGGTCGAGTCGGCCCAGGTTGACGCCGAGACCGTGCCGGGCGCGCAGGGTCTCGGGGTGCGCGGGGCCGTTGACGCGGGTGCGGTCGTCGATCAGGTCGCGGTACAGCTTGAGCGCCTCCGCGCTGCGGCCCAGCCGTCCGAGGCTGATACCGACCTCGTAACGGGCGGCGAGGGTGTCCGCGTGGTCGGGGCCGAGCGCCTGGGCACGCGCCTCCGCCACCCCCTGGTACGTCCGCAGGGCCTCGGGCCAGCGCCCCAACTGGCCGAGTGCGTAGGCGACTTCGTACTGCGTGACCAGCGTGTCGGGGTGCGCGGCGCCGAGCACCCGGGCGCGCGCCGCCGCCACCTCGCAGGCCATGCGGTACGAGTCCTCCAGGCGCCCCAGCCGGCTCAGGTTGAAGGCGAGGTTGTGGCGGCAGCGCAGGGTGTCCGGATGGTCGGGGCCCATCGTGCGCTCCCGGGCGGCCAGGACGGTCGTGTACGCCTGGTGCGCCTCGAAGTGACGGCCCAACTGCCCCAGGACGTACGCCATTTCCTGACGGGCGGCCAGGGTGTCCGGATCCTCGGCGCCGAGGATCCGCTCCCGCTCCCGGGCCACATGGGTGTACTCGCCCAGGGCGTCGGCGGCGCGGCCGGTGCGACTGAGGGTGAAGCCGACCTCGTAGCGGCTGGCGAGGGTCTCGGGGTGGGCGGGGCCGAGGACGTGCTCGCGTTCGGCGGCGACCGCGCGGTGCACCTCGCCCGCCTCGGCCCAGCGTCCGAGGCGCCCCAGGCTCAGGCCCGCGTTGTGCCGCCCGGCCAGCGCGGTGAGCGTCTGCGGCGAGGGGGCGGGCGGCAGCTGCGGTACGGGCTCGGGCCGGCCGGTGACCGGGCGGGCGATCCAGTCGCCGGTGAGGCCCGCCGCCGGGTCCGGAGGCGTGGTGTCGAGCCCGGCGCCGGTCGCCTTGTGGCCGGTGGTCATGCCCCGGGTCCAGGACGGCAGCCGGGGTTCACGTGCGGCGGGCTCCGGCGGCCGGAGCTGGGGCTGCGGGGTGACGAGGGTCGGCACGTACAGCGGGGTGGCCCGGCCCGCGCTGATCCTGCGGGCCAACTCCCGTGCGTCGTGCGGGCGTTCCTCCGGGAGTTTGGCGAGGAGGGCCAGGATGACCCGCTCCAGGAACTCGGGCACCTCGGAGCGGTGGCTGCGCGGCGGCTCGGGCGGGGTGTCACGGTGTCCGACGAGCACCGCCCAGGCATCGTCGAGGTCGAACGGCGGTACTCCGGTGGCCAGTTCGTACAGCACGCACCCGAACGAGTACAGGTCGCTCCGGTGGTCGACCTCGCCGCCGCTGATCTGCTCCGGCGACATGTAGTGCGGAGTCCCCATCGCGATGCCGGTGCCGGTGAGCCGGGAGGTGAAGCCGATGTCGTGACCGAGGCGGGCTATGCCGAAGTCGCAGATCTTCACCGTACCGTCGGTCAACCGCATGATGTTCGCGGGCTTCAAGTCACGGTGGACGATGGCCTGTTGGTGCGTGTAGGCAAGAGCGGCGGCGACCTGGTCGGCGATGTCGACGACGTCCGGGACGGGTAGCGGATGATGCTTGTTGTCCTCCAGGAGCTGACTGAGGTTGCGCCCCTCCAGCAGCTCCATGACGAGATAGAGCACCCCGTCGGACTCGCCGAAGTCGTGCACGACGGTGACCCCGCGGTGCTGCAACGCGGCGGCCACCCGTGCCTCGCGGCGGAACCGCTCCCGCAGGACGCGCGTGAACGAGTGGTCGTGGTGTGCCCCGAGCGGCTTCAGGCACTTCACGGCGACCTGCCGCCCCAGCGACTCGTCGCGCGCACGCCACACTTCCCCCATGCCCCCGCGCCCGATCAGATCGAGCAGCCGGTACCGGCCCTGGATCAGTCTGGTGTCCACCATCTCCTGCTGCCGCCCCCGGTCCTGTCCGCCCTCCCCTGGCTCGTCCAGTATGGCGAGCTATCGTCCGAGTTTGTACGGCGCGGGGCGCGAGCCCGGCCCGAGCCGTGACATGGCCCGCAGGATGTGTTTGGGCGGCAGTTGCCAGCGAAGACGTGCGGGAACGGAGCGCAGCAGGGTGCCGGTGACACGCAACTGCCGGGTGACGGTGGCAGGTTCAGGTGCGGCTCTGCCGTACAACTCATGGGCGTACGGCGGCAGAGAGGCGTACGCCAGCTGCGACACGCGCCGCCACAGCACCTCACGCGCCGGGACCAGCAGAGGATGCGTCGGGGGACGGAGCAGGAAGTCGTCCACTTCGTGTGCCTCGGCTCCGACGGCCAGTTCGGGCCGGACCTTCTCGAAGTAGGCGGTCATCTCGGCCTGGTTCGCGGGTACGTCGGCGGGGTCGAGGCCCACCAGCCGGGCGCTGACCAGGTGCTCGCGGATGTACCGGTCGGTGTGGGCGTCGGTGATCGGGTATCCGGAGCAGCGCATGATGTGCAGATAGGAGTCGATCTCGGCGCAGTGCACCCACAGCAGCAGTTCGGGGTCGTCGACGCCGTACCGCTCCCCCGTGTCCGGGTCCACGGCGGACAGCATGCGGTGGATCTTCCGCACCCGGGCGCCCGCCTTCTCGGCCGCGTCCGTGGTCCCGTAGGTCGTCGTGCCGACGAAACTCGCGGTGCGTATCAGCCGACCCCAGGCTTCCTTCCCGAAGTCCGAGTTCTGCGTGACTCCGCGCACCGCGCGCGGATGCAGCGCCTGGAAGTACAGCGCGCGGACTCCGGCGACCCACATCATGGGGTCACTGTGCAGCTGCCACGTCACGGAATCAGGACCAAAAAGCCCCGGGTCACCTGCGTGTTGGCCTTCCACGTGGTCAGCTGCGGCCCCAGCCGCTGGATGTCTCCGGAACATGACACCTCTCCTTCCCCCGGCTGCCCGCAACCGAGCATCTCGCATCTTTCCCAGAGCGGCGCTCGATCATTCGCTCGAAGGGGGCGCGGACTCCCGCCGCGTGGATCTCCGGCGCTTCTTGTCAGGCCGGAACCACCGGCAGGACGATACGGAAGGGGCGGACGGGGTCGTGGAAGACCTGCTGGCGGGCCACTCGTGGCGTGGTCGCGGTCTTCGAAACCCGCCATGACCGGCGCAAGCGCGGGTTTCCTTCGCGGTGTGATCGGTTTCCATGCACAAGGGCCCCGCTGGCCACTGCGACTTCTGAGCGGGCGGCCGACGGGGGGCGGGCGGCGAACAGGCCCCCTACGCTCCATGACGGAGGAGTACGCGTGACTGAATCGCGGCGCACCACGAGACGCTCCTGATGCAGGGATACGCCGTCGCGGCGGCCCCGAGGCGCGGCGCGACGACCTGATCGGCGAGCCCGCCCGGACCGACCGGATGAGACTGCGGGAAGCCGTGCACCTGTCGCCGGGGGCAGATCCCCACGAAACCGCGAGCCCCTTTACCTACGACACACTCGGCAACACGCTTACGGCCAGAAGCCTGAAGCCGTGGGCGCCGCTCCGGCCGCCGGAGACCGGTGCCAAACCGGAGGAGCGCAACGATCCACGGGCCCGTTCAACAACGGGGTGCGTCAGCGCATGTCTGCCGCGTCGAGCAGGGTGGTCACCGTGGGCGCGACGAGCCCGGTCAGGTTGTCGGCCCGGATGCCCGCGCGGGCGCTGGCGCCGTCGAAGACCAGGATGAGCTGCCGGGCCAGCAGGTCGGGATCGCTCGCCCCACCCTGTTCGGCCTCGGCACGGAAAAAGGCCGTCAGGTTCGCTTTGATCTGATGGGCCACCCGGCTCGCGGGGTGGGTCTGGTCCTTGAGCTCGATCTGCACAGCCAGGTACCGGCAGCCTTGGAACTCGGGCATGCCCGCCTGCGATTCCACCCGCTCGAAGACGTGCAGGATCCGCTCGCGGGGCGAGCGGCCGTCGTCCGCCGCCGGCAGGAGCCCGGCCGCGAAGGCGGCGGCGCGTTCTTTCAAGCTCACGGCCAGCAGTTCGTCCTTGCTCTCGAACAGCTGGTACAGGGAGCGCTTCGACACCCCCGCCGCCTTGCACAGCGCCTCGACGCCGATGCCGACCCCGTCTCGGTAGGTGAGCGTGGCCGCCGCCTCCAGCAGTCGCTCTCTCGTACTTGGCTTCACTTCAGTGGTCATAGCACGAGGTTAACTCGAATCGGACAGAATAAAAACCGATCGGTTTCCAGGATGGGTCGCGTTCGGCTACGCCGGGACGGCGGTCTTCTCGGGCTTCGTCTCGGCGGGGATGCGATGCAGCCCCTTGTGGTCGTACCACCCCGTCACGCCGAAGCCGAAGAGTACGGCCGCCACGAGGCCGACGGCCATCATCACCCAGCCCCGGGTCAGACCCGCGTCGCCCTGGGCGTCGTAGTAGAGGATCGAGCGGAGACCGCCGGTGATCTGCCGCAGGGGCTCGAACTCCGAGAGGAAGCGGTAGAAGCCCGGCAGCGCCTCGATAGGGGTGGTGGCGCCGGCTGTCGGCACCGCCATCGCGATGAAGACCAGCGTGACCACCAGCATGCCGGGTGTGCCGAAGACGGCGAGGAGAGTGAGGGCGCCGATCCCGGCGACCGCGATGGCGCACACCGAGTACAGCCACAGCAGCGGCAGGTGGGCGGCGTCCATGCCCATGAGGCCGACGGCGCCCACCATGACCAGGGTTCCCATCAGCAGGGACAGACCGGCCATGAGGGTGCTGCTGATGGCGAGGGTCTGCACGCGGGTCGCCCGGATCAGCGGGCGGTGCAGGCGCAGCGGGCCCATGTCGTTGTGGGTGTAGCCGAGGGCGTGGTCGACCTGGCCGCTGATGACGTTGGCGGAGAGCATGCCGCAGACGACGAGGACGAGCGCGTAGTAGAACGCCGTCAGGCCCAGGCCGCTGTGCGAGTCGAGCGGATGACCGTCCTCGACCATGACGGCGGCCGGATCGGCCAGCAGGACGCGTGCCGCGACAGGCAGTTCCGCCTGCCCGGCCCCGCTCAGGGCGGTCAGCTGCTTGCCCACCTGGAGCGAGGCATTCTGGGCCGCCTGCGTCGTCGCCGTCCGGGCCAGACTGGATCCCATACTGCCGGCGGACTGGTTGGTCACCACCGTCAGCGTCGGACGGGCCGGGGCCCCGGAGGTCGCGGAGCCGGTCAGCGCGGTGGCGGAGGCGGTGAAGTCGGCGGGGACGACGAGCGCGCCGTACAACTTGCCCTCACCCAACTCCTCTTTCATCCCCTTCTCGTCCATCACCCTCCAGTCGATCTTGCCGCCGCTCGCGGTGGACTTCTTGATCGACTCGGTGATCTGCACCCCCAGGTTGACCTGTTGGCCACCGGCGGTGGCGCCCTTGTCAGCGTTGACGAGACCGACGGGCAGCTTGGTCATGTGATCGACGGGATCGATGTTGGCACCGACATAGAACACGGTGAACAGCAGCGCGAGGACGCCCGTGATGACGCCGTTGGCGATCCACAGAGGTTTGGCGCGCAGTACGCGGAAGGGATGAATGCCACTCATGACTTACTCCGGTCTCGACAACACAGCGCATCAGGAGGAGGCCGGACAGCTTCATTGCGGGCCGGCGACCCTCGGAACGTTCAACCTCGGCACGCACGGCCGCCGACGCGGCACCGTGGGGGTGGATTCAGATCCCTGTCGGGTTCCGACTGCGAAACCGGTCGGTTTCAGCTCATCGTAAACCGACCGGTTTTCAAATTCCAAGTCGAGACACCGGCCCATGCCCCAGCAGCGCCTGGAAGCCGCATACCGGCGCCGCCCGATCGCCGGGGCGCTTCGAACCGGGAACCGCGAGTGGAGCGGCGTCACTTCAGCCGACGTCGGCGGCAATCGAAGTCGTGCGCCCGCCTCCGGCGATCGCGACTGGACCGACGAATTCAGCAGGCGGTGTCGGCGAACCTCGGCGAGACGGCCATCTTTACCCGACTGACCACCATCGGCTCGCAGGGCGGGCCGTCACCTGCGGATTCCACCGCCAGGTGCCGAGCGGGACAGGCCTTGCCGGGGCACGCCGGGCAACTGCCTGGCCGGACCCCCATCCCACATCCCACCGCCGGCCGAGCACACCAACCTCCGACAGCCCGACCCACCGGCCCGTGCGACGGACCGCGCGGACCATGGCGCTCGACGCCTCAGGCGATCGAGGCCACCCCGAACGACCCGGGCGGGTTACGCGTCGCCCTGCGGCGGCGGCAGTTGTCCGGCATGGACGGCCTTACAGCGGGGGCGTCAGTCCCGGACGACGCCGCTGATCGCGGCGCGGAGGTCGCCATCTTCCGTTTCCGCGCGTACCGACGGGAGAGGGGACGCGCCGGCGGGGTTGAGCGAGTCGAAGAGCAGGGCCATGAAGCGTGCGCGCATGGACGGTGCGGTGCCGGGTAGCGCGAGGCCTGCGATGCCCATGACGAGGAAGTGCGGAATGTCGTCCGCAGTGAGGTCGGTACGGATCTCGCCCTGCTCCTGTGCGTGCTCAAGGAGGGGGCGGAGGGACTCACTGAAGCGCTGGAGTGCGTCCACGGCGACATCGGCGAAGTTGGCGGCGAAGGCGACCAGGCCCCGCTCCTCGGTGATCAGGTCGAGCAGCCGGGTGGCGATGTCCAGAAGGGTCTGGCGCGGGTGGCGGGAGGCCGCGGCGTCGTTGATCAGCGGGAGGAGGTCGGTCTCGAGGATGTCGTCGAGAACGGCCCGGACGATGGCTTCCCGGTTGGGGAAGTGCCGGTAGAGCGTGGCGATGCCCACGCCCGCCTCGGCGGCGATCTGCTCCAAGGAACCCTCACCGGCGCCGAGGACATTGCGTCCGGCCGCAGTGATGCGCTCCACGCTGGAGCGGGCGTCAACCCTGCGGAGCCGGGGTGTGCGCGGTGCGGCGTTCGGCATCTCTGACCCTCCCGTTTCTGCACCGCAGACTACTCAATCCGCTCAGCCACCTACGCAATGATAGTTCACTATCGCTTTGATAGTCACCTATCATTTTGGTAGTACCCTCTCACTTCGTTCGGATGCGCGTACCCGCAGGGTGCGCCGGAGACGGGAGAAGGCTGTGTCTGTTCTGCTGTACCGGCTGGGGCATTTCGCCTACGCCAGGCCCTGGTATGTGATCGCCGGCTGGCTGGCGGTGGTGTCCGCCGTGGTGGCGCTGCTCGTGGTCAACCCCGTCAAGCTGAGCAACGAGGTGCGCATCGACGGCACCCCCGCCCAGGAGGTCATCGACGATCTGGCGAAGTCCCTTCCGGAGGCGTCCGGCGGCCAGGGCATGCTGGTGTTCCGCGCGCAGAACGGGACGCGGATCGACGGCGAGGACAACCGCGCCGCCCTCGTCGCCGCGGTGGACACGGTCTACCGCCACGACCACGTCATCGACGCCCGCAGGGTCCTCGCCGTCGAGCTGTCCAAGGGGGAGAAGAGTCCGCTGCTGCGGGCCCAGGCGGCGGTGGCCGAAGCCGCCGGGCAGCCGACGGGAGGCAAGACGCCGGCCCCGCTCCTGCAGGACGGCCGACCGGTGCCCGGGGTCATCGTCTCCGCCGACGGCTCCACCGCCCTGATGCAGTTCCAGTTCGACGAGCAGACCTACGAGCTGCCCTCCGGCACGATCGACAGCACCGTCGAGGCCGCCGAGGAGCAGGCCGGACGAGCCCACCTCGACGTCCTGCCGTCGGCGGCGATGCTGGAGATACCCGAGATCGTGGGCGTCGGTGAGATCGTCGGCGTCGTCGTGGCGGCCATCGTCCTGCTCGTCACCCTGGGATCGGTCGTGGCGGCGGGCCTGCCCCTGGCCATCGCTCTGTTCGGCGTCACGGTGGGCGTCGGCGGCGCCTTCACCCTCTCCACCGTCTTCGAGATCCACTCGCTCACCGCCGTACTGGCCCTGATGCTGGGGCTCGCCGTCGGCATCGACTACGCCCTGTTCATCGTCAACCGGCAACGACGCCTCATCCTGGACACCGGTCTGGACGCGCACGAGGCGACCGGCCGGGCCATCGGCACCGCCGGCAGCGCGGTCTTCTTCGCCGGCAGCACCGTCATCATCGCGCTGGCAGGACTGCTGGTCGTCGGCATCACGCTGCTCAGCACCATGGCCCTCGCCGCCGCGGCCACGATCGCCATCACCGTCCTGCTCGCCCTGACCCTGCTGCCGGCGCTCCTGGGCCTGGTCAAGGAGCGCATCTGCTCGGCCGGGACCCGAGGCAAGGCGCAACAGCAAGCCTCCGCCGCCGCACGGACACGGACCACCCGCTGGGGATCACATCTGGTCCGCCACAAGTACCCCGCTCTCGCGGCGGCGTTCCTGATTCCCCTGGTTCTGGCGCTGCCCGCCCTCGACATGAGGATGGGTCTGCCGTCCGGCGCCAGCTACAACCCCGACACCGCACAGCGCCAGAGCTACGAGGAGGTCAGCGACACCTTCGGCCCCGGCTACAACGGCCCTCTCATGCTCGTCGCCCGCGACTCCGACAGCGGGCGGCCGCTCACTCCCGCGGCCCTCGCCGCGGTCGTCTCCGAGCTGAAGGACACCGAGGGTGCCACGTCGATCTCTCTGGCGGGTATGAACACCGACGGCACCGTGGCCGTCCTCAGCCTCGTTCCCGGCGACGGACCGAACGACGACGGTACGAAGGACCTCGTCACCTCCGTGCGGGACACGAGCCGGGAGATTCGCGAAACCCATGGCGTCACCCTCGGCATCACCGGCTTCACCGCCCTCGCGATCGACGTGTCCGACCGCCTCGCGGACGTGCTGCCCCTCTACGTGGCCACTGTTCTCGGGCTCTCACTGATCGTCCTGCTCCTGGTCTTCCGCTCGGTCGTCGTCCCGGTGATGGCCACTCTCGGCTTCCTGCTCAGCATCGCCGCCACGTTCGGCATCACCACGGCCGTCTTCCAATGGGGCTGGCTGCAGACGCTGTTCGGACTCGACTCGAGCGCACCCGTGGTGAGCCTGCTGCCCATCATCGTCACCGGTGTGCTCTACGGACTGGCCATGGACTACCAGGTGTTCCTGGTCACCTCGATGCGCGAGGCCCGCATGCACGGCGCCGATCCGCTCGACGCGACCGTCTCCGGCTTCGCCCGGGCGAGCGCCGTCGTGATCGCCGCGGCCACGATCATGGTCTCGGTCTTCGCCGGGTTCATCTTCAACGCCCAGCCCATGATCAAACAGGCGGGATTCGCCTTGGCGGTGGGCATCCTCATCGACGCGTTCGTGATCCGCATGACGTTCATCCCGGCGACCATGGCACTCGCACGGGAGAAGGCCTGGTGGATTCCCGGGTGGCTGGACCGTCTCCTGCCCGATCTGGATGTCGAGGGCGAGAAACTCGCGCAGAGGATCCCGCTTCCCCGTCCTGCCGCTCCCCGACAGCACGCCACAGCGCAGAACACCTGACGCGTCGTCGACGAACACGTGCCTGCCGGCAACACCGAACCCGCGGTCCTCGGCCGCGGTGCCGGTGTCATCCTCGGCGACGCGGGACGGCCTCTGGACGTCACGCGCCGCTCTTCGACCAGGTAGGGCCAGGTGGCCAGTATTGAGGAGCCGCTGAACAACGTCGACATCTGATCCTCTGGGAGCGGCCGTTCGAAGCCGCAGACTCGTCCCCGCGGAAGTCGTCCGCCAGAGCTGACCGACGCGTGTACCTCGCGCCGGATACGGCGGCCAGGCCATGGTTCCTGGCCGCCAAGGGCGCACGGGCCGCGTCCAGGCCCTTCGGAACTCTCGGCCACCCACCGAGCCCGACTGCACATCGCGGTCACCGGACGCGGATGTCCCGGCTCGCGGCGTGGCGACGACGCTCGCCGGCAGATACGGCGACCGCATCTCGCACCTGACGCCCTCCGCCAGGAACCCGGGCGCGGACACCGGACGGACTCGGGGGCTGCGGGCGGTCACCTACCGCTGTGCCGCAGACTGGCACCGATCGCTTGACCGACCAGGGGATGGATCTCATGACTGACCGGCCTTTGACGCTGATGGCAGTGCACGCCCACCCGGACGACGAGGCCACGGGAACAGGCGGTGTCCTGGCGCGTTATGCCGCGGAGGGCATCCGCACGGTGCTCGTCACGTGCACCGACGGTGGCTGCGGTGACGGTCCGGGGGGTGCCAAGCCGGGCGACCCCGGGCATGATCCGGCTGCCGTTGCCGTGCTGCGCCGAGGCGAACTCGAAGCGAGCTGTGACGTCCTGGGGGTCGGTCACCTTGAGCTGCTCGGGTACGCCGACTCCGGGATGATGGGCTGGCCGGCCAACACCGCGCCCGGATCGTTCTGGAGTACGCCCGTCGATGAGGCAGCCGCGCGGCTGGCCGAACTGATGCTGCGTTACCAGCCTGATGTCGTCGTGACCTACGACGAGAACGGGTTCTACGGCCACCCCGATCACATCCAGGCGAACCGGATCACGACGGCAGCGCTGTCGCTGACCGGGATGGCGCCGAAGGTGTACTGGACGACAATGCCGCACTCGATGATGAAGGAGTTCGGGAAGCTCGTGCGCGAGTTCGGCGGGGACTGGGAGGAGCCGGACCCGTCCGAGGCCGGGGCGGAACCCGAAATCGGTCTGCCCGACGAGGAGATCACCACGTGGGTGGACGCCACCGAGTTCGGCGGCCAGAAGTTCGACGCACTGGCCGCGCATGCCAGCCAGGGTGAGAACATCTTCTTCCTTCGGATGGGCAAGGAGAGGTTCACGGAATTCATGGGCGTGGAGACGTTCGTCCGGGTCCAGGACACCACCGACGCGCCTCTGCCCGAGAACGACCTCTTCGCCGGCCTGCGCTGAGCTCCGGCCGGTGGCCGTCCCCCGGGCACACGGAGAACCGCCGCCTGCGCACCTGGACCGGCGCCGGAGCCCTGGAACGGATCAGCCAGGTTCTGCGCTTCGCCGTCCCGAGCGGGCTTGGTACCGCGGTACTAAAGAGCTCCGGCTGATTCGGTTCCGCGGTACCGGATGGTCGCCCGGTACCCGCTCCTGGGTTGAGATCGCGGATCAGTCAGACCCAGCTCGCCCAATGATCTCTTCTTGGGAGTGAGCTCTTTCGGAGTGGCCACTGATCGGGCGACGATGTCGCCGCCCGCAACGGACAAGGCTCCTACGCCGTTGAGGGAGGTGTCGACGTCTCAACTCACCGGCACAGGAGCCTTGTTGGTTGCAGGCCGGCTCAGTCAGTGGTGGTGGCGGTGGGCTGGTCCCAGTTCTCCCAGCGCAGGAGGCGGCCGGTGCCGGCCTTGGCCTCGACACCGTGGTCGGTCATCTCGAATTCGCCGAAGTCCAGGACGTACAGGGCCGGATCACCGGGCGTGAACCCTACATCGATGGGCCGGTGCAGGTCGGGCTCGAACGGCAGACCACGGGTGGACCAGTCGTCCGGGTCGACCATCACCAGGCGCCGGCCGAGTTTCGGTCCGCCCGGTGGCAGTGTCATCGGGGCCTCGTCCCCGAACAGCGTGATCACCACCTGTCCGGCGGACGGGGAACCCGGCGGGGTGACGGCGAACTTGGTCGCCGCGACGTGTGCCTCGAAGTCCAGCACGGCTTGCTCCGGGGGCGGAAGCTGGTCGTGGTTGGCGAGCAGGAACGTCGGCTGGGGGCCGCGTTGAGGCTTGAACTTGGGGTCGGTCACCGGGATACCGCCGATGAAGTCCGGCCAGCCGTACCAGGCTCCCTCGCGTACTTCGAACAGCAGGTCGGGCGCGTCGCCGATGGGGCGGCTGCCGCGGTCGTCCGCTCCCTGGTCCACCGCGAGGAGTCGGCCGTCGGGCAGGAACCCTATGCCGAAGGCGTTACGCAGGCCCCAGGCCACCAGTTCCAGGTTCCCGCCGTCGAGGTCGCAGCGCATGACGGCCGCGGAGCAGGGCAGTGCGGCTTCGATCTTCTGACCGGGTCGGGTGGCGGTGCCGAAGGGGGCGAACGCGCCAGTGACGGCCTGCGCGCCGGGAGTGTCGGTCAGCGGGTCGCGGGTGGTGACGTTGACGCCGGTCAGTTCTATGTCGAGACCGGGAAGGTCGTACGAATGCGGGAGCCGGCCCAGCCAGCCGAGTTCGTACGCGTCCAGTCCGATGATCCCCAGGTTGGACATCGCTCCCTGCGCGAAGTACAGCTTGTTGTCGGGGCCCGCCACCGCCATGTCGACGTGATAGTTGCCGGGCCCGGGCAGGCCGTCGACGATGACGGTGCGCTGCCCGTCGGGACCGATGCGGGTGATCTGGCCGGCGCCGCCCTCGGACACGTACAAGAAGCCCTCGTGCCACAGAAGTCCGGTCACCGGCGGGGCCAAGGGTCGGCGATGAGACGGTGTTCGGCGCCGTCCCTGCCGAGATACCAGATCCGCCCGCCTGGTGCGGCACCGCCGAACGGCAGGCCCGACTCGGCCACATACACCCCGTGGTCGTCATCGAAGGCCAGACTGGTCGGGAAATCCAACCCGTCGGCCACCACGGTGGGCGAAGACATGAAAGCTCCTTAAAGGGGGTGAACGAACGGTGTAATTCAAGTGGTTGATGGTTACTGACAGGTGGCTGGGAGACGACCACCGAAAGTGAGGTCAAAGGCGTTCAGTTCGAGCCGCCGCGCTCGCTTGTCGTGCCTGCGCGCATCAGGCGTACGGTGCCACGACGGCCGGGCATCGAGACCCAGTGGGGCGGTCAGAACATGGTGTTGTCGTTGGCGGAGTTGGCCGGGACGGCCTGGACGACGTCCCAGTGTTCGACGATCTTCTTGTTCTGCACACGGTATACGTCGACGATGACGGTGCCAGGGTCTGCCGGTGGGGCCCGGAAGCGCGCGTGAACGGAAACCAGGTCACCTTCGGCGACGAGGCGCGTGATGGTTACACCCGTCTCCGGAAACACCCGCCCTGCGGCCTAAGAACAGCCGAAGTGGCACGCCCGCCGATACGGTCCCTGAACGACCGGGTGACGATACGGTCGAGCCGGGCGTACTCGAACGCCCTCGGCAGGCGGCGGAGACCATGCTCCGCTCCAGCCGCAGCAGGTTCCCGCCGACCAGCTTGGCGTCAGGGTGGAAGGTGCTTTCGGGCAGGTCACCGTACGTGGGCAGGACGCGCTCGGGGTGGACGGTCACGGTGCACGAGCCGTAGGCCACCGTGAGCCGACGCTGGTGGTCGAGGCCGCCAAGCGCAGCACTCCCGAGCAACTCGACGCCCTGGAGCGTCACATCGACGACCAGGAGGCGGCGACCGACACGGAGGCCGCCTTGAACGCGGCGACCGCCTTCCACGTCGACATCGCCGCACTCTCCGGGAACCGGCGCGCCGAACGCATGATGGCCAACCTGGGCGACGAGGTCCGCCGCATGCACTACCTCGTGCCCAGCCTCCGCAACAGGCTCACGGAGGAAGCCGAGATCAAGGACCATCGGGACCTTGTGGCAGCCATGAGACGCCTCGACATCGAGCAGGCCTACGAGATCATGGATCACCACTCCCAGGAATCACTGCGGTAGAAACTCCAGGGTCTGACCACCATCTGATCGGCCTGCGGATGCGCGCGCCGTCCCTCGGCATGTACCGCGTCATGAGCGGAAGCCACGGGGACAGCGGACCACAGGCTCAGCCTCGGCCGTTCTGCCGCGCCTGTGACCGCAGCCCCCTCCGGGCACACTCACCCGGGTGTCATGGCAGGAGGAGCACTTTGCCGGTCTGCCGGTGGCTTTCCAGGTAGGTGTGGGCCTCGGCCGCCTGGGCCAGCGGATAGGCCCGGTCGATGATCGGGGTGATCTTTGCGGCTGCCAGCAGTTCCAGGCACAGCTGCTGGTCCCGCAGGGTCGCGCCGCGCACACTGGCGATCCGCACCTGCCCGCCGATGAGGGCGAGTGCGTCCAACTCGAGCCGGGAGCCCTGGTCGGTCGGTGTGCCCAGGACGATGACCGTGCCGCCGAGCCGTATGCAGGAAAGGGAGAGCTGGAAGAAGTCGTTGCCGCCGACACAGTCCCAGACGGCGTCGGCGCCCAGACCGTGCGTCAGCTCCCTGACCTGTGCCGGGAGTCGGGGGTCGGTGGAGTGCAGGATGTGGTCGTAGCCGAGCCTTCTGAGCGCTTCGTCCCGGTCGGGCTTGGTGGTGGTGCCGATGACGGTGGCTCCGCTCAGCTTCGCCAGTTGTGCGCAGGCGATCGCCATCCCGCCGCTGGCGCCGGTGATGACCACGGTGTCGCCGGGACCGACGGGTGCTTGCCGCGCACAGTTGAGCGGGGTGGTGTAGGTCCACATGGTCGCTGCGGCTGTCTCGAAGTCGACGCCGTCGGGGATGGGCAGGATCGCGTCGTGGCGACGCACGACGTACTGGGCGTATCCGCCGAAGACCTGGTGTCCGGGGTAGGCGGTGGCGATGCAGAGGTTTTCGAGCCCGCGTACGCACAGGGCGCAGTTGCGGCACGGCGGGTGCGGAAGCTGCACCACCCTGTCGCCGGAGCGCCATCTGGTGACGTTCTCGCCGGTGGCGACGATTTCACCGGCCGCGTCCCGGCCGAGCTGGAACGGCAGAGGCCATGGCGGCCGTCCCGGGAGAGGCTGCGGTAAGTTGCCCGCGCGGTACCGCAGATCCCAGCTGTTGACGGCCGTGGCGTGCACGCGCATCAGGATGTCGTCGGGGCCGACTTCGGGAATCGGCGCTTCTACGTACTTGAGCACCTCGGGCCCGCCATGTTCGAACAGGCGGACCGCCATCATGGTCTGTTCCACTCTCACGTTCCTTAAGATCGTTACGCGGTTCATCGGGGGGCTCTGTGGAGCCGCCTGCGTCCCGCCCGCCCCGGTGAGATCGTGGGCGAGCGGACCTCGGCCGGGCGGCTTACCAGGGTTGGGTCGGGAACTGAACGGTCCGACGGTCGGCCACTCGGTCCCGGCCCCGCACGGGCTGTGAACAGGCCTGCGTTCCTTCATGCAGCGCGGTGTGAACGGCCGTAGTCAGGTGCCGCACGGCGGGGTGGTCAACGGTGTCCACCGGCCGGACGAGGAGTGCGTGCATGCCCTCCAGGCAACAGCCGCCTCATAAGGCACGTACCACTGGGCGTATGAAGCTTCCATGAAGCCAGGCTCTCCGCGCGGGCGCCCACTCCTGCAGCTGCGCCCGAACCCGGGCCGAAGGCCTGGCTGTTCATGGCCGGTTCCCTGTTGGAGGGCCGGCTGGTTGTCGATGGGGGGGATGGAGTCAGGGGGAGGCCGGGGGCATGCTGCCTCCTGGGGCGGGTTCCTGTGGTAGGCGCAAGGTGAACGTTGCCCCCTTGCCCAGGCCGGCGGATTCCGCGGTGATGTCTCCGCCGTGGGCTCGGGCGATGCCCCGGGCGATGGCCAGGCCGATGCCGCTGCCGCCTGCGGCGGCGGGGCGGCCGGGATGCTCGATGCGTTCGAAGCGGTGGAAGATGCGCTCGATGTCGTGTTCGGCGATGCCGATGCCGTCGTCCATGACGCGGACGATCATGTGGTGCACGGGAGCCGGTTCGGTGTGCACGGACAGCGCCACATGCCCGTGCGGATCGGATGCGGACAGTGCGTTGCCGAGCAGGTTCACCAGGACCTGGGTGATCCGGTCCGGGTCACAGAAGGCCCCGACGGGGGTGCCTGCGTCCACGGTGAGGGTCACCGTCTGGTCGTCGTACTGGGGGCGCAGCCGCTCGGCTGTCGTCCGTGCCAGTGTGGCCACGTCGGTGGGCTTGTGGTGGAGATCGAAGGCGCCCTCCTCCGACCGGGACAGGCTGGAGAGGTCGCCCGCCAGGCGCTGCAGCCGGTGAAGGTCGTCGGCGAGGGAGGCGAACATTGCCTCGTCGGGGAGGAGGATGCCGTCGGCCATGCCCTCGATCTGGGCGCGTAGAAGCGTGATGGGGGTCCGCATCTCGTGGGCGACCTCGGAGATCAGCCGGGCGCGGCGGCGTTCGGTGTCCGCGAGGGCTGCCGCCAGCGTGTTGACGTCTTCGACCAGCGCTGCCAGGCCCGGCTCGCTGGGGAGTTCGAGGATGTCGTCGTAGTGGCCCTCGGCGAGCCGGTGCGTCGCGGCGCGCACCCGGTCGAGCGGACGCAGCAGAAACCGGGACAGGGCGACGGACGCCGGGAAGGCCGCGGCCAAGCCGAACAAGAGGCCGACCTGCAGGACCACGTCGCCTTCGACGTCGTCGAGCCCGAGCCACACCTCGATCAGCGCGCTGATCGCCGCCATGGCCAGCAGTGCCAGGAGGAGCACCATGACGTGCGAGAGCACCAGCCGGTTGCGCAGCGACAGCCGCTCCTGGATTCGGCGCAGCCGCGCACGGCCCCTGCGGTAGGCCGGGAAGCGGGAGTGCGGCATGGGCGTGTGTCCTTCCTGGCCGCTAGGCGGGGCGCCCGATGAACCGGTAGCCGATGGTGCGGACGGTGCCGACGAGCCGGGGTGCGTTCGCGTCGTCGCCGAGCGCGCGCCGCAGGGTGCGGATGTGCACGTCCACGACGCGCTCGTCGCCGAAGAAGTCCTCGCCCCACACCTGGGTCAGCAGCCCGCGCCGGGTGAAGACCCGCCCGGGGACCCGGGCCATCACGAACAGCAGATCGAAGTCGAGAGCGGACAGCTCCACCGTCCGGTCGGCATCGACGAGGACGGTCCGTGTCTCGGGATCGACGGTCAGTCCGTCGAAACGCAGCACGCCGTCCTCGTGGGCCGCCTCGGGGCGGTTGTCGGTGCGCCGCAGGATGGCGCGTACCCGTAGTGCCAGTTCGCGGGGGCTGAACGGCTTGGTGACGTAGTCGTCGCTGCCGGTCGTGAAACCGATCAGCCGGTCGACCTCCTCGTCCCGGGCGGTGAGCATGATCACCGGGATCTGGCTCGCCTCCCGGATGCGGCGCAGGACCTGGAATCCGTCCAGCCCGGGGAGCATCACATCGAGCACCACGAGGTCCGGCCGGTCACGGGTGACCGCCTGCAGGGCGGACGGTCCGTCCGCGGCTTCGACGACATGGAACCCGTCCGCCTCCAGGTAGCCGCGCACGGTCATACGGATCTTGGGTTCGTCATCGACGACCAGAACGCGCTGCGTACTCATCGTGCTCGCTTTCCATCGCCGGGCGGGAAGAGGGAGGCGGAGGGTCGTCATGGCCGCGGGTGACAGGCGGCGCGGAGGTGGAGGGCCTCGAATGCGGCCAGCGTACGGCGGATGTCGTGGCCGGAGACGATCTCCCGGCCGGCCTCGCCCATCCGGCGCCGGGCCGCCGGGTCGTCGAGCAGTTCCATGAGGGAGTCGGCGAGGGCCCGCACGTCACCGGGCGGAAAGAGGAGCGACGACCCGCCACGTGCGAAGCGCACCCGCGCGAACCGGCTCCCGTCCTACGGGCCGCGTTCGTCCGGCAGCCGACGTCGTCCTCGGGGCGAGGCATTCCCGTCGGCCGACGGCGACCTTTGCACAGCGCGCCGCCCGCGGCCCGCCGGTGGGGCGGCGGAGCGGTGGGCGGCGGGCTTGGTGTGCGGTCGGCGGCTCAGCGCGAGCCGGCGCGGCGTATCCGCGCCCGCAGCTTCGGGAACTGGGCGAGGGCGTTGTTCCGCTCGAGGTCGATCCGCTCGCGCCGGCTGAAGACCTCATCGACGGTCGGTTCGGGGTCGCCTGCCTTGAGATTCGGCAGACTGCCCTTCAGGAAGGGCATCGTCTCGACGTTGTCCGCCGCGTAGAGGTGGCGGGTCGCCGGCCAGTCGCTGCCGAACATGATGTGGTCGGCGGGCACCAGGGACGACAGCGGCTGCAACTGCGCGGCGGTGAACGCCTGTGCGTTGTCGAAGAACATCCGCTTCATGTACGTGAAGGGGCCTTCCGGCAGCACCTCGTTGAACGGCGGGAACGCCGAGTGCCGTGTCCCGAGCCGGAAGGCCAGGAACGGCAGTGCGCCGCCGCTGTGCGTGAAGTGCCAGCGGATGTTCGGGTAGTCCCGCAGGACACCGTTGTAGATCAGGCTCGTCATCGCACGGGTCGCGTCGAAGTTGTACTCGAAGACGTTGTTGCCGGCCGGGATGTCGGGGCCAAAGCAGAGCTTGGGAGCCGGGTTGTTCTCCGGACCCGTCGGGTGGACGTAGACGTAGGCATGGCGGTCATTGAGGATCTCGTACAGAGGCGCGAACGAAGGATCCCCCAGGTAGACGCCCTTGTAGTTGGTGAGCAGGCAGATGCCGTCGAGGTCCAGTTCACCGAGCGCCCGGTCCACCTCGGCCACCGAGCCGTCGATGTCGGGCATCGGGGTGACCGCGAAGATCCCGAACCGGTCACCACGGGTCTGCACGAGGTCGCGGGCGTAGTCGTTGACCGCACGGGCGGTGGCGCGCCGGTCGTCGACCGGGCCGACGGTGACCTGGAGGTCGCCGAACGACAGAACGCTGGCCTGGATCCGGTACTGGTCCATGAAGGCCACGTGCCGATCGACCGACCACGGACCGTACGCCCCGGTGATGGCGCCGAGGAGGCCGTAGCGCTGCAGGTAGTCGTTGTACACGTCAGGGGAGTAGTGCGCGTGGGTATCGATACGCCAGTTGCCCTTCGGCAGCCCCGGACCGGACGATGCCGGCACCGGACTGGCCATGGCAGCCGGCACCGTGGCCGCCGCCGCCGTGACAAGCGCCGCGGCCGATGCCCCTTCGATCATCCTTCGACGCGAGATGTTCCGTCGCAGGTTCATTCTGGTTCCCCTCTTCATTCTGTGTGCGAATCAGGTCGTACGTATGCGCGTCATGGCGCCGCCGCCAGGCCGGGCAGGGCCTGCGCAGGACGGCGATGGTCCCCGCCGTAATGGAGACCGCTCTGCCCTCAGGCGGGCGTGCGCGCGATCCAGGCCGAGCGAGGAGCGCAAGCGGCCAAGTCGTTCCTCGACCCGGCCGGTCGCCGCCGGCAGGTCGATCCGGCGCTCACGTGTGGGAACCCCCTGGCGCCAAGGTCGCCGCGTCGGCCGGCGGTCGGCTGCGGAGCGGACCCGCGAGCAACGGTGTCCACCGGCCGGACGAGGAGTGCGTGCATGCCCTCCAGGCAACAGCCGCCTCATAAAGCACGTAGCACTCAGCCCATGAAGCTTCCATGAAGCCGATCGCCAGACCGACGCCCACTCGGCCAGCAGGGCATGGGGCGGTTCGGTCGGAGGTGAATCACACAGTGAGGGTGATTGACGTCACAGTTCGAATCATACGGTGCGTGTGATAAAAATGAAGGGTAATCACACGCACTGGATGATTAGTGCAGGCCGCTATACCTGTGAAAGGTGAATCGTCATGTCATCTCGGAATCTGATCGAGCCGTCGTTCGCTCGTACGCGTCTGGGTTCCGGCCCGGGTCTGCTCCTCGCCCACGGGGCCGGCAGCAGCCTGGCCGGCACCTACGGCCCCGTCCTGGAAGCCCTCGCCGCCCGCTACACCGTCGTCGGCATCGACTACCCCGGCAGCGGCGACACCCCCCGCTCCACCACCGCGCTGTCCGTCGACGACCTCGCCGACCAGCTCATCGCCGCCGCCGACGCGGAAGGCCTCGACCGCTTCGCCGTCTCCGGCTTCTCCCTCGGCGGCCCCGTCGCCATCCGCGCCGCCACCCGCCACCCCCAACGCGTCACCGCACTCGTCCTGACCGCCGCCTTCCCCCACCGCGACAACCGCCTCGCCCTCGCCTCCTCCGTCTGGAGCAAGATCGCCGCATCCGGCGACCGCGAACTCCTCGCCGAATTCCAGCTCATGATGGCCCTCGGCACCCAGGCCCTCGAATCCATGCCCACCGACCAACTGCGCCAGACCCTCGCCTACGCCGCCGCCGGCGCAGCCGACGGCAGCCCCGAACAGACCGACCTCGTCGGCCACCTCGACGTCCGCGACGACCTCCCCACCATCACCGCCCCCACCCTCGTCATCTCCACCACCGACGACCGCCTCACCTCCACCACCCTCCACCGCCAACTCGCCGACACCATCCCCGGCGCCCACCTCACCGAAATCGCCACCGGCCACCTGCCGATGCTGGAACGGACCGAGGAGTGGCAGCAGCTCATCACCGACTTCCTCACCAAGCACCACGCCTGACAACACACCACCGGCCCTCACGCGGACCGCCCATTGATCACGACTCACCAACACGCGGATGGGCCGCCGTCCGGTCCCGGATCACTTGAATCCCCTGTGGGTCGGTAGACCCACTTCCCCCTCGATTGCATGGAGGAATCATGCTCAAGTTCGGACAGCTCGACGAGTCCACCCATGTCCACGACCAGCAGAAGGAGAAGGTCGGCCCGGTCACCGTCATCAACACGATTGTCGCCCCGGAAGGCAAGGAGGACGAGGTGGTGGCCGCCTGGACGGCGGACGCGGAGTACCTGAAGGAGTCGGGGAGCCTCCTCTCGGTGCAGCTGTACCGGGGCATCGGCGGCAGCCGGCTGTTCACCAACGTCGCGGTCTGGAAATCCACCGACCATCTCCGTGCAGCGCTCGGCACACCGGAGTTCGCCTCCTACGTGGAGGGCTACCCTGCCGGGACCGTCGCCTACCCGCACCTGTACCAGAAGGTCGCTGTCGAGGGCGTCTGCGAAGGGGAATGACGACCGCTCCCCTGTTCCGGGCTGCCGTTCGCCACGCACACGACGTGCGCCTGCTCCGTATCGGCGTGCCGGACCTCGGCCCCGATGACGACACCGAGTTCGGCCTCCCAGTCCATCTGTGTGGCGGATGCGGACAGGGTCACGTCGTCGTAGGCGGCGACCAGCGCCCGCACGTACGTGTTGAACAGCGTGGGGTGTGAGGGCAGTTCGCGATCCATCTCCAGAATGTGGGTGCGGCCGCACACCACCTTCTCCGGCGCGACGGCCACGGGGGCGTAATCCAGGGCGCCTTCGTACGCTTCGCCGACGGCGTCCGCGGCACGCGCCGACACAGGTCGCCCTTGTCGATCTCGAAGACCTTGTCGCCGGCATGGGCGGCCGCCTCGCACTAGAACACCTGCCACGGCCTGATCGCGGCGACGACGCCGTAGGGCTCAAGCAGCGAGAGATCCCGCAGGTTCCCCGAGTCGTGAAGCTGGTCCGGCATCGCCTCGCACGGGCTCGCGAACATCTCGACGATCCCGATCGCCGCCTCCACGCCGAAGTAGCGCGCCTGGAACCAGGGTTTTCCGTGGTCGCTGCTTCCCGGAGTCGCCCCTGGGTGCTTCTGCGCCTCGGTCGGATGCTCCGTATGCGAAGAGATTCGGTAACCGGGGGGGTGAGGCACCGTCAGGGCTTGAGAACGATCTTTCCCCTCGTGTGGCGACGTTCCAACTCCCCGAAGGCGTCGCGGACTTCGTCGAGCGGGTAGACGCGGGCGATCGGGATTTCCAGCTCACCGCCGGCGATCAGCGCGGCGAGTTCCCCGAGGACGTCGGCCCTTGCCGCAGCCGCGCTGCCCTCCGCCTTGGTGCCGTGCTTCGCCGCGCCCGGGAAGTCGATGGTCGTGTTGATCCGTTCACCGGGTACGCCGAGTTCCAGGGCCAGTTCGATGTAGGGAGCGCCGAAGGTGTCGATGAATGCGTCGATCGTGCCGTCGGCCGCGGCGCGGACGCGCTCGCCGACGTCCTCTCCATAGGTCACCGGGATCACTCCCTGCCGGGCCAGCCATGCATGGTGGGACTCACTTGCCAGACCGATGACGGTGGCCCCGGCCTGCCGCGCGAGTTGCACGACGAGGGAGCCCACCCCGCCGGCGGCCCCGGAGACGACGACGGTCTCGCCACGCCCGACCTTGACGGCGTGTACCGCCGCGTACGCCGTGGTACCGGCGACGAAGAGCGCGCCGGCCTGCTCCCACGGAACGTCCGCCGGTCGAGGGCTGAGGTGGTTCTCCTCCACGATCACGTACTCGGCGTGGCTGGCCCGGTTGTCGGTGAAGCCGATGACCTCGTCACCGAGGGCGAATCCGGTGACTCCTGCGCCGAGTTCCTCGACGATCCCGGCGAGGTCGCTGCCCTGGCCCGACGGGAAGGTCGCGGGAAACCTCTCGTGCAGAACCCCCCGCCGGATCATGGCCTCGCCGGGGTTGATCCCGGCGGCCACCACCCTGACGAGCACCTCGCGTGCACCGGGCGTGGGCCGTTCGACCTCGACCAGGTTCAGTACGTCGACGCCGCCGTACTCCGCGAACCGTACTGCTTTGGGCATCGTGCCCCCTCTCGTCGGCCCGCGGGGGTAGGACCGCAGGGCTATGTCGTCGCTACCGGTTCACAACCCCAGGATGCGCTCGGCGTTGCCGTGCGCGATGCGGGCGAGGTCGGCCGGTGCGTGCGGTGCGGAGCGCAGGAACGCCACCGCCTCGGCACTGGACTCGAACGGGTAGTCGATGGCGAACAGGACCCGGTCGACACCGACGGCATGGACCGCTCCCAGCAGCGCGGCATGGGACATGACTCCGCTGGTGGTGATGTACACGTTGTTCCGCAGGTAGTACGAGGGCAGGTGCCGCACCCTCTGCTCGGCCGGCACCTGGGAGTAGCGGCTGTCGAGCCGGGCCATCTGGAACGGCAGCAGCTCGCCCATGTGTCCCAACATCAGCGACGCGCCCGGGAACTGGTCGAACACGCCGCCGTAGATCAGCCGGAGCGCGTGGGCGCCCACCATCGCGGTCCAGCCCCAGGAGGGCCCCACCAGCACGGGATACCCGTTGAACACACGCCAGTTGTCGGCCGGAATCGCAGCCGGATGCAGATACAGCGGCACGCCCAGGCGCTCCAGCTCGGCCCATACCGGCCTGAACTGCGGCTCGTCCAGATAGTGCCCCCGTACATGGTCGTTGAACAGCACGCCCTTGAGCCCGAGTTCCCTCACCGCCCGGCGCAGCTCCACGACCGCGGCCTTCGGGTCCTGCAGCGGAAGGACCGCGAAGCCCGCGAACCGGTTCGGACGACGGGCGACCGCCTGGGCCAGGAAGTCGTTGATCTGCCGCGCGACGGCCACGGCCTCCGCCGGGTCCTCGATCACTTCCAGACCCGGCGTGGCATACGAGAGAACCTGCATGTCGACGCCGTTGGCGTCCATGTCCGCCAGCCGCAGCTCGGTCATGTCGTCCAGGCGCCGGTACCACTCCCGCTTGATCGCCTCCGGCACGTCCGTGCGCTCACGGATCGCCGCCTCCTGCCGGATGGCTCCAGGAACGGCGAACGCTTCTTCCACGGCCACGATGCGCATCTTCTTCTCCTTCGTGGGGTTCCGGTGGTCCTTCGAGCGGTCGACCGTCATGGAGGCGCTGCTGCCGGGCGCTGCCTCGGCGGCGGACGCGGGTTGTCCCGCGACCAGGCCGCCGGCCACGGCGGCTCCTGAGGCAGCGGCGGTCGCGGCGATGAACCTTCGCCGGGTGGCTGCGGCCGGGGGCTCAGTGGGTGGAGTCACAGCTTGGACGGGACGTTCGTCGGACATGTCCGCTCTCCCTTGTTGGTGGCGCGGTGATTGTCGGGACGTGCCGATCTCTGTCGCGCTCCGCGAAGGTGCGCGTCGACTCCTCCGGAGTGGTCCGATGCCCAACGGCGGTCTCGGTGACCTGTCCTGGATCCGGCTCGGAAAGCTCTGCAGGCCGCCGAACTCGGGGCAGGCGGGCAGGAAGCGATCACCTGCCCGCCGTTCACGACTGCCCTAAGCGCGCACATCCGCGTAGCGAGCCGCGCGTGCCGACTGGTTGCCGCCCGCGACGAAAGCGGTCTCCGCGGCGAGCAAGGCGTCCAGGGTGGAGTCCCCACCCTCCAGACCGGGGGCGCAGACGGTCTCGCCCAGGCGCAGGCCGGCCAGGCTGGCCGACGCCACGTCCTCGGGCGTCATCGCCCAGGGGATGTTGTGACCGGCACCGCTGTTCCACTCGGTCGCCACAACGCCGGGGCACAACACCTGGACGCGAAGCGCAGTGTCGGCGAGTTCGTTGGCGAGGGTGCGGGTGAAGCCCACGGTGGCGGCCTTCGCGGCGACGTACAACGTGCGCCGGGGTGCTCGCGGGTCCTTGAGACCCGCGCTGAAGGCGAGGAGCGAGGCGACGGTGACAATGGCACCTTCGCCTGCCGCGAGCATTCCGGGAAGTGCGGCGTGCACCAGCTTGACGGGAGCGACGGCGTTGAGGGTGAGCAGGCGGTCGATGTCGGCCGACTCGACGTCGATGAGCGGGGCGTAGCCGCCGGCGCCGGCGTTGCTGATCAGCGTGTGTACGTCCCCGGCGGCCAGGCGGTCGGTGACAGCGGTGATGCCGTCGTGGGTCATGAGGTCGGCGGGCAGCACCTCGACGGCTGCGCCGCGGGCGCGGAGTTCCTCGGCGAGGTCGGCGAGCCGGTCGGCGCGTCGCGCCACCAGGACGAGGTCGTGGTCGTCGGCCATGAGCCGGGCGTAGGCGGCGCCGATGCCGGAGGAGGCGCCAGTGATCAAAGCGATGGTACGAGTCATGGGTTCAGTGTTATTCAGCTACTGGGGTTATGTCAAACGCTTGATAGTCATGAAGTGTCGTATCCTCCTCCCGTGACACGAAACAATGAAGAGCTCATCGGGCCCAACGCTCTTGACCGGGTGACCTGGGCGTTGCGCCGCACGGAACTGGCGGTACAAGCACTCAAGGAGCAGCGGCTGCGCCCGCTGGGCCTGGTGGCCTCGCACTACACACTCCTGATGTCGGTGCACTCCGACCCGGGGCTGACCGGCGCCGAGCTGGCCCGCCGCCTCAACGTGACCCCACAGGCCGTCGCCTCTCTGGTGGCGCGGCTCGAGAGCCGCGGGCAGCTGGAGAGACGCGAGCACCCGCGCCATCGGCATGTGCAGGAGCTGCATCTCACCGATGCCGGGCGCGAGGTACTGCGCGCGGCCGACAAAGTGATCGCCGACATCGAACTCCAGATCGTCGGTGGTCTCGGCCCGGAGGAGACAGCGCAGCTGCGGGCACTGCTCGACCGGGTGGGCGAGACGGTCCGCGAGGACTGAGCCGCGGCAGGTCCCTCAAGGAGAGCCAGCGGTAAGGTAGTTGGCTTTGATCAGGCATTTGGTGTCTGCCCAGGTGTCGTATTCTCGCGGCGTGAGACACGACGACGAACTGCCGATCGCTGCCGACGCACTGGACCGGGTGACCTGGGCGATGCGGCGGGCGGAGTGGGCTGCCCAGGCCTGGAAGCACCAGCGGCTGCGTCCACTGGGTCTCGCGGCCGCGCAGTACACCCTGTTGATCAACGTCCATTCCGATCCCGGTCTGACCGGCGCGGAACTGGCCCGCCGCCTGAACGTCACCCCGCAGGCAGTGGCCTCCCAGGTGGCCCGCCTGGAGGAGCGTGGCCACCTGGAACGCCGACAGCACCCGCGCCACCGCCACGTGCAGGAGCTGCACCTCACCGACGCCGGCCGCGAGATCCTGCGCGATGCCGATGCCGTGATCGTGGAGATCGAACAGCAGATCGCCGAGAAGCTCGGTCGCGAGAAGACCTCGCAGCTGAGGGCACTCCTCGATGAGGTGACTGACGCGGTCCGGGAGCCTTGACCGGTCCCGTTCCGGAGGGGAGGCGGGCCCGGGTGCGCCGCACGCGCTGCTCACCGCTCGTGCTGTTCCGCGCTTCCCGCGGCGCGTTCCGCCCCTGACCGAAGGAGAACCGGTGGGCGTCCCCACACTCGATCCTCTCGACCTCCAGATCATGCAGGCGCTGCAGCTCGACGGGCGCGCCCCGTTCAGCCGTATCGCCGCCGTCCTCGGGGTCTCCGACCAGACCGTCGCCCGGCGGTACCGACGGCTGCGTGGCACCGTCAACGTGCGGGTGCTCGGCGCGACGGACGAGAACCGCCTCGGCCTCCAGAGCTGGCTCGTACGCATGCACTGCACCCCGGATGTGGCGGAACAGCTCGCGGACGCACTCGCCAAGCGCCCGGACACGCTCTACGTGAATCTCATCTCCGGTGGCACCGAGGTCGTGTGCGGCATGAAACCACGCAGCCGAAAGGAGCGGGACGAACTGCTCTTCGACCGGCTCCAGCGCACCCCGCAGATCGTCACGGTGACCGCCCACTGCCTGCTGCACTCCTTCTACGGCGGCCCACTCGGCCGGCTGAACAAGTCCAACGCGCTCACCCCCGGCCAGGAGACCGCTCTGCGACTGCCGGCTCCGGTGTCGCTCGATGCCCCCGTCACTCTGGACACGGCCGACAAGGCGCTGCTCGCGATGCTCCGCATCGACGGTCGGGCCACTCTCACCGACCTGCAGAAGGCCACAGGCCAGTCGGAGTCGGCGGTCACCCGGCGGCTCGAGACCCTGCGCTCCACCGGCGTGCTCTATTTCGACGTGCAGTACGACCACGGGCCTCTCGGGCAGGGTGTCGGCGCGATGCTCTGGCTCACCGTGGCACCCCGCGCGCTCGCCGACGTCGGCCGCAGCCTCGCCGCACACCCTGAGGTGCATTTCGCGTCCGCCACCACGGGCCAGGCCAACATCGTCGCCTCCGTCCACTTCCGAAGCCCCGGCGAGCTGTACACCTACCTGAGCGAGCGGATCGGTGCCCTCGACGGCATCCAAGCGGTGGAGTCGGCGCTCATCCTGCGCCAGGTCAAGCAACTCAGTTACGAACCGAACCGCTGACCCCGGCCCTCGCTCGCGCCGAGGTCGGGTGTCGTGGGGGGGGGGGCCCCCGGGGGGGGGGGGGGGCCCCCCCGGGGGCGGCCCCCCCCCCCCCCCGCCGCCCCCCCCCCCCCGCGCGGGGGGGGGGGGGGGGGGTGGGGGGCCCCGGGGGGTGGGGGGGCCCGGCACCACGAGCGGGCGCCTTCCCGTCCCCACGGACGCGCCCCATACCGGTACCGGCCGCTCCATGCCCTCGCCGCGACCCGGTCCGGTACGTTCGGCTGCCCTGCCTCTCGGAAGGGCCCGCTGGTCAGGTGGCCGGCTCAGCTCTCCGGATGGGCCAGTTCCAGGTCGAGCTCACGTCCCGGCCCGTCCACGGCAATCGGCATGGCAACCGGCGGATAGCCGCCGGCGATCACCGAGTAGTCGCCCGCGTCCAGGTCGGCGAAGGCATAGCCACCGTCGGACCCGGTGGTCGCCGTGCCGATCACGTTGCCCGCCTTGTCCACGAGCGTGACCCGCGCGTCGGTCAGCGGCCGGCGATCGGCGCCCGCCCGCACGATGCCCCGAAGAACCGCCCCCGGCCACAACGCCACGTCCAGACGGGCGAGTCGAGGGCCGAACACCCGCACCGGCAGAGCAGCGGGCCGGAATCCCGCCGCGGTCACGATCACCGTGACATCACCTTGCGGCAGCTCTCCGAACGCGAACGCACCTGCCGCGTCGGTCGTTTCGGCGGCCAGCGCCTCTCCCCGCACGTCCGTCACCGCCACCGTCGCACCCTGCACGGGCACCCCGTCTCCGGCGGTGACGACCGTGCCGGCCAACCCGCTGTTCGCGGACAGCAGGACATCGTGCGACAGCGGCTCCTCCCCCACCACCAGGGTGGACGCGTGTGGTTGGTGGCCCTGGGCCGCCGCGATCAACACGTACGATCCCGCGCTCGGTGCGTCCAGACGGTAGTGGCCTCCGGGAGGCGCCACGGCCCGGCCCAGTTGTCGCCCGCCCAGTGAGATCAGCGTCAGCGTGGCTCCCTCGACGGCCTCCCCGCCCGTCTCGAGTATCCGGCCGTACAGGGCGGGACCCCGCCCATCGTCAGGGACGAACGTGTCATCACCGGTTGCGGAGCCGGCCGCGCCGAACCGCTGATCAGGCCCGCCCGACCGGCCCTGGGCATGAGCACCGACCAGCACCGGCTCGAACTCGGACCCGGACTCGACGAAAGGCCCGGCGTCCTCGCGTGCCACCTGATCCGCGGAGCCGGCCACAGGCGTCATGGTGCGCTGCGGAGTCCGCAGCAGTACCGCGCCGACGAGTGCGGCGACCAGGGCCAGGCACGCGGCCACGATCAGGCACAGATAGAGGCCGTCGAGGAAGGCCTCACCCAACGCGCCCATGGCCCGGCCGGTGTCCTGGCCGAGGTTCACCCGTGCCGCCGCTCCCAGGCCGCCCGCGTCCACGGCGTCGGTGATCCGTTGGGCCACCGGCCCGGTGAGGCCGGCGTCGCGCAGGTGGCCGGGCAGGGTGTCGGCGCTCTTCGTCGTCAGCAGGGTGCCCAGCACGGCCGGGCCGAGGACAGCGCCGACCTGCCGGAAGGCGTTGTTGCCCGCCGCCGCCATACCGGCCAAGTGGTGCGGCACCGCCGCGACCGCCGTGGCGGTCATCGGGGTGATCACCAGGCCGAGGCCGAGGCCGAGCAGGGCCAGCCGCCAGGCCAGCGGACCGAATCCGGTCCCGGCGTCGATCGCGGTCAAGGACAACAGCGACCCCGCGGTGACCAGCAGGCCGGTCGTGATCATGGCTCGGGGCGGGATCCGGTGCATGAGACGGCCTGCCAGCGCGCCCACGACCAGGGACATCACGCTGACGACCAGCAACCGGTAACCCGCGTGCAGGGTGTCGAGGCGCTGCACCAGGCCGAGGTAGAGACTGAGCACGAAGAAGAAACCGATCAGCCCCAGGAACGTGATCATGGCGATCAGAGCCGTAGCGCTGAAGGCCGCGCTACGGAAGAGCGACAGGTCGAGCATCGGGTCGGTGCTGCGCCGCTCGACCAGGACGAAGGTGAGGGCGCCGACCACGGCCAGTGACAGAGCCGCGATCACCCGGCCCTCCGTGAACGACGCGGCACCGCCCTCGATGACGCCGTAGACCAGCGCGGTGATCGTCACCGCCGCGGTGATCTGACCGGGCCAGTCCAGCCGACGCTCACCGGGAGCTCGGGAGTCGGTCACCAGGGGTGCCGCGACCGCCAGGGTGACGACCGCCACCGGTATGGCCGGCAGGAAGATCCAGCGCCAGCTGGTGTGGTCGAGGATCACACCGGCGATCAACGGGCCGACGGCCAGCGCGGCCATCAGGGACGCCGCCCAGAGCCCGACGAACATGCCGCGTTTGCGCGGATCGGGTACGGCATGACTGATCAGCGCCAGTGTCGACGGCAGCAACGCGGCGGCGCCCAGCCCGGCGCACGCCTGACCGACCCACAGAACCTCGATCGACTGCGCCGACAGTGCGATCGCGGCTCCCGCGCCTGCCAACGCGAGGCCTGTCAGGTACACCTTCTTTCGGCCGTGTACGTCACCGAAGACCCCGGCGGTCAGGATGAAAGCGGCCATGGGGAGCTGGAACGCCGACGACACCCAGGTCAGTTGGGAGGTCGACGCGTGCAACGCGCTCTGGATGGCCGGCAGGCTCACCGAGACGGTGGTCACCGGCAGGTAGGCGGCGAACATCCCGAGACAGGCCATGACCAGTGTGGCCACCTGCCGTTCTCGAGGCTCGTTCACCGATGGTGCGACGTTCACGGAACTCTCCCTTGTGGCGCGGCGGGGCCGCACTGGGCTGACAACGTCGACACTTTCCGGCCACTTCTGCCTCCTCGGCCAGCCACGGTCTCCAGAACCCGGAAAACCGACATCCGGAGCGGTCTCGCAGGGGTTTTCCGACGGGCTGACGGGCCTACAGGCCGACGGCTCGGCAGCGCGGCGCGCAAGCCGTCGGCCTGATTCCGGGCCCGCCCAGGAATTTCGATCACAGCGGGCCAGGACGAACGTCACCCCAGGGTTGCTGTCGCCGGCAGCGGCGTACCGCGGTCGTGGTACAGGCAGTGACCGCCGCAGGGCGACGCAAAAGCAGCCCCTCTTGCACGAACCTTGAGGCCTGAAGCAACCCGGAGGTGGCTGGTGATCGAGGTGAACAACCTCAGTAAGAGGTACGGGGACAAGCTCGCGGTCGACTCGTTGAGCTTCACCGTGCGCCCTGGAGTGGTGACCGGATTTCTCGGGCCCAACGGGGCGGGCAAGTCGACGACGATGCGGATGGTGATGGGGCTGGACCGGCCCTCGTCCGGAACCGTCCGCGTCAACGGCCGCCCTTACGAGCAGCACAAGGCCCCGCTGCAGGAGATCGGGGCGCTGCTGGAGGCGAAGGCGATCCACCCTGGACGCTCGGCGTACAACCACCTGCTCGCGCTGGCGGCGAGCAACGGCATCGGCAGGCAGCGGGTGCTGGAAGTGATCGACATGGTCGGCCTGACGGAGGTGGCCCGCAAGCGGGCGGGCGGCTTCTCGCTGGGCATGGGGCAGCGGCTGGGCATCGCCTCGGCACTGCTCGGCGACCCGCACATCGTCATGCTGGACGAGCCGGTCAACGGCCTCGACCCCGAAGGCGTGCTGTGGATCCGCAACCTCCTGAAGGACCTCGCGGACCAGGGGCGGACCGTCTTCGTCTCCTCCCACCTGATGACCGAGATGGCGTTGATCGCCGAGGACCTCATCGTGATCGGGCGCGGCCGGCTGCTGTCCGCGGGGCCGCTCGCCGACTTCATCGCCCAGTCCGCCGGCCGGAGCGTACGGGTGCAGTCGCCGCAGGCCGCGTCCCTGCGTGACCTGCTGGTGGGGGACGGCGTCTCGGTCAGCAGCAGCCGGCCCGGCGTGCTGGATGTCGAGGGGCTGGAGGCCGCCGAGATCGGCGAACGCGCCGCGGCCGCCGGGCTGGTGCTGCACGAGTTGTTCGTTCAGGAGGCGTCACTGGAGGAGGCGTTCATGGAGCTGACCCGCGACTCCGTCGAATACCACGCCACCTCCGCCGAGTTCGCCACCGCCGGAAGGACGAACCGATGACCGCCACCGCCCTCGACACACAGGACGCACCGAAGAAGACCGGGACCGCCGGTCGGCATGCGGACGGTCAGCGGGTCACCTTTCCGCGGGTCGTCCACATGGAATGGATCAAGCTGCGGTCGCTGCGCTCGACCCTCTACACGCTGGCGATCACCGTGGCCCTGGTCATCGGCTTCGGGCTGCTGTTCAGCAGTGTGGTCGGTTCGGGAGAGGGCCCCGGAGAGGATGACTTCGGTGACCCGACCTCGATCAGCCTGGGCGGGGTGATGCTCGCCGCGCTGGCCGTCGCGGTGCTCGGGGTGCTGATGAGCGCCGGCGAATACGCCACCGGATCCATCCGCGCCACGCTGGCCGCGGTCCCCTCACGCCTGCCGGTGCTGTGGGGCAAGGTGACCGTCTTCGCCGCGGTGAGCTTCGTCCTCATGTTCGTCGCGGTCCTGGGGGCCTACCTGGCCGGTCAGTCGGTCATGTCCTCCCGCGGTCTGGACACCACAGGACTGTCCGATCCAGGGGTGTTCCGGGCACTTGTCGGCGCGGCGGTCTACCTCACCGGAGCCGGGCTGATCGGACTGGCAGTCGGCGTCCTGCTGCGCAACACCGCCGGAGCGATCACCCTCGTGGTGGGCGCGCTGTTCGTGGTGCCCGGCCTGATCCAGCTGCTGCCGAGCAGTTGGAACGACGCCATCGGACCGTACCTGCCGTCGAACGCCGCGAACGCGGTCATGACAGTGCGGACAGCCGGCGACTCGCTGTCACCCGGGGCCGGGCTCGCCGTGTTCGCCGTCTACATCGTCGTGCTTCTGGCCGGCGCGGCCATACTGTTCAAGCGACGCGACGCGTGACCCCGGTTGCCGCAGTCACTCCGTCGACCCGCTCGTACGCCTTGCACTAAGGAACGGTGAAGCCGTGATCGGACCGGCGTCGCTGCAACGGGTCACCGGCGCTCACCCGCGCCTGCTGGATGCCGCCCTCGCCACCCTCGTGGGCGGTATCGGCCTGCTGCCCCTGCTCTTCGGACGGTGGCCCGACGGCGTACGGCCGTCGGGCGCCGACGCCGTCGCCGCGGCGGCCGCGTTCCTGCTTCTGCTGGCCCGCCGCCGCGCGCCGCTGCCCGTCCTGGCGCTGACAGTGCTCGGGGAGGTGGCCTTCACCGTCCTCGCCTCGTACCCGTCACGGGTGCTGAAGATCGCCGCGTTGATCGCGGTCTACACCGTGGCCCGAACGGTCCGCCGGCGGACCGCCTTGATCGCCGTCTCGGTCACGGCCCTCTCTCTGTACGCGGTCATCACCTATGCGACGGATTCGGCCGCCGGCCCGGAGGCGGGCGCCGTGTTCGCCTGGACCGGGATGTTCGCCGCCGTCGGGGCCACCGTCCGCACCTGGCACGCCTACGCCGCCGCGATGGAGGAGCGAGCGCTGCGGGCGGAGGCGACCAAGGAGGAAGAGGCACGCCGCCGGGTCGCCGAAGAGCGGCTGCGCATCGCGCGGGAACTCCACGACGTGATCGCCCACCACATCGCCCTGATCACCATTCAGGCCGGGGTCGCCGGTCACTTCCTGCCAAGCCGGCCGGATCAGGCGGAGGTGGCGCTCGGTCACATCCGTGCCGCCGGCCGAACGGTCCTGGACGAACTGGGCCCGCTGCTGCACGTACTGCGCCAGTCCGGTGACGAGACGACGGACGAGACGCAGCCGACCGAACCCGTGCCCGGCCTGTCCCGCCTCGGCGGGCTCCTCGAATCGCTGACCGCCGCCGGGCTGAGCGTCCGCCACCGGCAGGCCGGCCACCCGCGTCCCCTGCCGACCGCCATCGACCTGGCCGCCTACCGCGTCGTCCAGGAGGGTCTGACCAACGCACACAAGCACGGTGCGACCGCCGAGGCGGACCTGCTCGTCGACTACGGGCCCGACGAACTGCACATCCGGATCACCAACCCACTGGACTCCGGCCCGTATCCGGCGCCGGCCGCGACGGGCACCGGACACGGGCTGACCGGCATGCGCGAGCGCGCTCACGCGGTCGGCGGCAGCCTCCACGCCGGTGCGGACGCCGACGGTCGTTTTCGTCTCGCTGTACACCTACCGCTGCCCGCGTCCGGACCACCGACCGACACTCGCACGTTGGACCGGCCGGGCACGGCCCTGCCCGCGACCGCCGCCGAAGGGAGGCACGGATGAGCATCCGCGTTCTGCTCGCCGACGACCAGGCCCTCGTCCGCACCAGCTTCCGCATGCTCATCGAGTCGGAGCCGGACCTGGAGGTCGTCGGAGAGGCGGCGACGGGCGAGGAGGCGGTCGCGCTGGCCCGCAGCACCCGGGCCGACGTCGTGCTGATGGACATCCGGATGCCGGACATGGACGGCCTCGCCGCCACGCGCACCATCTCGGCGGACGAGGACCTCGCGGGCGTACGGGTGCTGATCCTGACGACCTTCGAAGCCGACGAGCACGTCTTCCACGCGCTGCGTGCCGGGGCCAGCGGGTTCCTCGGAAAGAGCGTGGAGCTCTCCTACCTCCTCGACGCCATCCGGCTGGTCGCCCGCGGAGAGGCGCTGCTGTCACCCAGGGCGACCAGGACACTCATCGCCCACTACCTCGCCTCACCCGACAGGACGGGCACTCCGACCCCGGAGCTGACGGCCCTGACCGACCGCGAGCGCCAGGTGCTCCATTTCGTGGCCGCCGGGCTCTCCAACGACGCCATCGCCGAACAGCTCCACATCTCGCCCTCGACCGCCAAGACCCATGTGAACCGCATCATGACCAAGCTCGGCGTCCGCGACCGCGCCCAACTCGTCGTGATCGCCTACCAGAACGGCTACGCCCACCCCGGCGCATGACCGACCGCACACCACTCGGTGCGCCGGATGCCCGTCGGCGTGCGGGTGTTACGGCACCACCGCCAGGCCGGGCAGAGGCTGCGCGGGACGGTGGATGGGGCCGCTGCCGTGCGACAGGGGCAGGCCCGTGCCACGGCCGGCATGGGCGATGATCTCCGCCGTGATGGAGATCGCTGTCTCCTCGGGAGTACGGGCGCCGATGTCCAGGCCGATCGGTGAGTGCAGACGGGCCAGGCGGTCCTGGGAGACGCCGGCTTCCCGGAGGAGGCCGAGTCGGTGCTCGTGGGTGCGTCGCGAGCCCATCGCGCCGACGTAGCCCACGGGGAGGCTCAGGGCCAGGCGTAGCAGGGGGATGTCGAACCTGGCGTCGTGGGTGAGGACACAGACGGCGGTGCGGGCGTCGGTCTCGGTGGCCGCGAGATAGCGGTGGGGCCAGTCGGTGACCACCTCGTCGGCGTACGGGAAGCGGGCGGCGGTGGTGAAGACCGGGCGGGCGTCGCAGACGGTGACCCGGTAGCCGAGGAAGCGGCCTGTCTGACTGAGGGCGGCGGCGAAGTCGACGGCACCGAAGATCAGCATGCGGGGGCGGGACGCGTGGACGTGGACGAGGACGGTCAGCTTCCGGGGACAGGTGCCGCTGTCGCCACCCACTTCGACGCGGGCTGTCCGGCCCGCCCGCAGGAGCGCACGGGTGTGCGCCACGACCTGCCGGTCCTCACTCCCGGAACCGAGGGTGCCGTCGTGGGGACCCTCGCCGGGGACGTGGAGCGTACGGCCGACGAGTTCGCCGGGGCCGTCGACGATGTGGGCAACGGCTGTGGGGCGTCCCGCGAGCACGGCTTCGAGGGCGGTGCCGAGGTGGGGTTCGGCGGCGGGCTCCACGCGCTGTACCAGGACCTCGATCTCGCCGCCGCAGGTCAGGCCGACGGCGAAGGCGTCGTCGTCGGAGTAGCCGAAGCTGGCGCGGGCGGCTGACCCACCGTGTGCGAGGACGTGTTGGCACAGTTCGTAGACCGCCGCTTCGACACAGCCGCCGGAGATGCTGCCGACCGCGGTGCCGTCCGTGTCGACGGCGACGGCGGTGCCGACGGGCAGGGGCGCACTGCCGCTGACATGGACGACGGTGGCGAGGGCGAAGGGGCGGCCCTCACTGCACCACTGCTGCAACGTGTCCGCGATGTTCAGCATGGTGGGCTTTCCATGAGGTGGGTGACTTGAGGGGTCCGCCGCCGCGTCCTGGGGGAGAGGACGCGACGGCGGACCCGATGCCCGGCGGCGCGGCATCGCAAGCCGCCGGGCGCTGGGGGCCGCCCGGCGGCTCAGAGCAGTGATTCGGCCGTGATGGGCAGTTCGCGGATCCGGCGGCCGGTGGCGTTGAAGACCGCGTTGGCGATGGCGGGCGCCACTCCGACGATGACGATCTCGCCGAGCCCCTTGACGCCGATCGGGTCGGCTTCGTAGTCCTCACCCTCGATGAAGATCGCCTTCATGTCGGGCATGTCGGCGTGGGTCGGCACGAGGTAGTCGGCGAGGTTGGCGTTGACGATCCGGCCGTCGCGATGGTCGGTGACCGTGTGCTCCAGGAGGGCATGACCGATACCGCCGACCATGGCCCCGATGGCCTGGCTGTCGGCGAGCCTCGGGTTGATGATCCGGGCGGCGTCGTACACGCCGACCATGCGACGGACCCGTACCAGGCCGAGACGGGCGTCGACGGCCACTTCGGCGAAGGTCGCCGCGTAGGCGTAGAAGGAGAACTTCTCCGATTCGGGCGCACCGGCGTACGTGCCGAGCGTTTCGAGGTGGGTGCGGTCGTTGCGGGCGAGGAGCCGTTGGTACGTCTCCCCGCGGGTGGGCCGGTCCTTCGCGTACAGCCTGCCGCCTCGTACGACGATGTCGGCGGGGTCGACGCCGTGCAGCGGTGATCCCTCGTCCTCGACCGCGAGCGTGATCGCCTGCTTGCGCAGCTGGTCGCAGCCGTCCTGGACGGCGGATCCGACGCTGGCCATGGTCTGCGAGCCGGCGTGGACGGGAGCCGGGGGCATGAGGGAGTCGCCGAGGCGGAAGGTCACCTGGCGCATGGTCAGGCCGAGTGCGTCGGCGGCGACCTGGGACATGGACGTGGCTGTGCCGGGGCCCATGTCGCTGGTCGCGGACTGCACCAGGGCGGTGCCGTCGGCGTCGAGCCGGACCGAGGCCTGGGCCGCGCTGCGCTGGGTGTCGTAGACACCGGCGGCCATCCCCATACCGATGAGCCAGTCACCGTCACGCGTCGAGCGGGGCTCGGGGTTGCGCCGGTGCCAGCCGAACTCGCGGGCGCCCGCGCGGTAGCAGTCGCGCAGGCGGCGGGTGGAGAACGGCAGATTGGTGGACTCGTCGGCGGCGGGTTCGTTGCGCAGCCGCAACTCGATCGGGTCCAGGCCCAGTTCGTGGGCGAGTTCGTCCATCGCCGACTCGACGGGGAAGACGCCGCTGGCGTAGCCGGGGCCGCGCATGAACCACGGCGTGCTCACGTCCAGCGGGACATGGCGGTACGCCTGGCGCACGTTGGGCGTGCTGTAGAGCATCCGGCCGGGTTCCAGGACGTGTTCGCTGTGCCGTTCGTAGCGGGAGCTCTCGGTGCGGATGTCGTGCGCCGACGCGGTCAGGCGGCCCTGCCGGTTGCTGCCGAGGCTCAGTTCGTACTCGTATGCGGGCCGGAATCCCACTCCGAAGTACAACTGCCTGCGCGTGAGTACGAGTTTCACGGGGCGTTTCACTTCGCGGGCGGCCAGGGCCGCGATGACGGCGTGCACGTGGGTACGGGCGGCGCTGCCGAAGGCGCCGCCGACGAACGGCGAGATGACGCGGACGTTGCCGGGCGCAATGCCGAACTCACCGGCCAGGGTGCGCACGGTGCCCACCACATTCTGGGTCTTCTCCCAGACGGTCAGCCGGTCACCGTCCCAGCGGGCGACGGTGGCGTGCGGCTCCATCGGGTTGTGGTGGTTGCGGGCCATCCGGTACGTCAGGTCCAGCCGGACAGGGGCGGACTCCAGGGCACCGTCGGCGTCGCCGCGCGCATAGGTCTCCGGGTCGTCGTCGGGTTCGGCGACGCTGATGTCGGTCGAGACGGACTCGGCATCGTAGGAGACCGCCACCAGGCTCGCGGCGTGCTGGGCGATCTCCAGGGTGGTCGCCACCACGACCGCGACGGGCTGACCGAAGAACCGGATGCGGTCGTCCTGGAAGGCACGCAGTCGCCGGCCCGGCGGGAATCCCCCTTGGACGGGCGGCAGCTTGGGTGCGTTGAGATGACTGATCACCTTCAGGACGCCGGACTGGGCCTCGGCGGCACGGGTGTCCACGCCGGTGATCCGGCCACAGCCGGCGCTGCCGTCGACGATGACTGCGTGCACGACCCCGTCGGGGCTGTTGTCGGCGGCGTACTTCGCTTTCCCGGTGACCCTCAACCGTGCGTCCACCCGGGGCGCCGCCGCACCGACCGCTGCCTGCGGCTGGCTCATTTCATGCCTCCTACGGTGCTCAGCTGGCGTTCGACGGTCCGTTGGAGCAACTCGACCTTGAAGCCGTTGTGCGCAAGGGGGCGGGCCCCTACTGCGGCTTGCTGCGCGGCGGCCGCCCACAACGACTTCGAGGGACGTTCACCCACGAGATACAGCTCGACAGCGGGGAGCTTCCACGGCACCGTGCCCACTCCCCCGGCGGCGACCTTCGCCTCCTGGATCACGCCCCCGCGCACGTGCAGTGCGACGGCGGCCGACGTGAGGGCGAACTCGTACGACTGCCGGTCGCGGACCTTCAGATAGCCGGACTTCAGCGGGCGCGGAAGCGCCGGGATCTCGACCGCCGTGATCAACTCGCCCTGTCTGACGGCCTGTTCACGCTGCGGGGTGTCGCCCGGCCGCAGCAGGAAGTCGGCGAAGGCGACACGGCGCTCCCCTTCCGGGCCCAGCAGGTGCACGGTCGCCTCCAGGGCCGCGAAGGCGACGGCGACGTCGGAGGGGTGCGTGGCCACGCAGTCGTCGGAGGTGCCGAGGATCGCGTGAGTGCGGTTGTAGCCGTGCAGTGCGGCACAACCGGAGCCGGGCTCGCGTTTGTTGCAGTCGGCGCTCACGTCGCGGAAGTAGGTGCAGCGGGTGCGCTGCATGATGTTGCCGCCGATGGAGGCCATGTTCCGCAACTGGGCGGAGGCGCTCAGTTCCAGCGCCTGGGAGATGACGGGATACAAGGAGCGCACCTTGGGGTGGGCGGCGGCCTCGGCCATCCGCACCAGGGCGCCGATGCGCAGGCCACCGCGTTCGGTGACGGTGACCTCGCGCAGCGGCAGCGCGCTGATGTCGACCAGCGCCTCAGGGCGTTCGACGGTCTCCCGCATCAGGTCGACGAGCGTGGTGCCCCCGGCGATGTAACGCCCGCCGCTGCGGCCTGCGTTGAGGGCCTCACGCGTGTCCGCGGCCTTGGTGTAGGTGAAGGGATACACGGGGATCAGCCCTTCCGGCCGGCGGCCTGCTCGACCGCACGCTCGATCTTGACGTAGCAGCCGCAGCGGCAGAGGTTGCCGCTCATCCACTCCCGGATCTCCTCCGGCGAGTTGGTGCGGCCCTCCTGGATGCAGCCGACGCCGGACACGATCTGGCCCGGGGTGCAGAAGCCGCACTGGAACGCGTCCTGGTCGATGAACGCCTGCTGCAGAGGGTGGAGTCGGTCGCCGTCGGCCAGTCCCTCGACCGTGGTGACCTCGGAGTCCTCCAGGCGAACCGCCAGCGTCAGGCAGGAGTTGACCCGGCGCCCGTCGACCAGGACCGTGCAGGCCCCGCAGGCACCGGCGTTGCAGCCCTTCTTCGAACCGGTCAGCCCCAGGTGCTCGCGTAACAGGTCAAGCAGCGAGGTGCGGTTGTCGACCGTGACGGTGCACCGGACCCCGTTGACCGTCAAGGAGACCTTGCTGCCGGGCGACGCCTCGGCGGCCACCGCTTCCTCGGCGCCGAGCGCGGGCGGCCCCACGGCCAGGCCGCCGACCGCGGCGGCTCCTCCGACAGCGGTGGTCGTGGCGATGAAAGTGCGGCGGCTGGGTGGTGTTGGGGACTCGACGGGAGAAGTCGCAGCTTGAAAGGGACGTTCGGTGGACATGTCCACTCTCCCTCAGGTGGCACGGGTGGTTGTCAAGGGCGTCCGACGGCTTTCCGGCTTCCGCGGTTCGGAACACCTGCCAAGCATTAACCCCTGTCACACATCAAGCAAGCGTTGTTGCATCAAGCATCTTTACATTAATCAAGTGGATTTTCTGGCGGTCCGCCGGCGGCCGCTTCCTCGAAGGACGCGGGTTCGCGGCCGAGCAGCATCCGCAGGACGTTGCTGTTGCCGCGCAGGCCGTGCCGGTCGTAGTCCTGCCACATGGCACGCATGTCGGGGCCCCGGGACGGATCGTCGGCCACTCCTGGCGGGAGCGGCGCCTCTGCCCAGTCGACCGTCCTCGCCTCGAGCTCCACGCCTCGTGCACGTCCCGCGATGCGCAGGGCCTCGGCCGGCGTGGTGGCGGGGCCCGCCAGCTCGTAGGTCGCCGAGTCGTGGCCCTGCTCGGACAGCACCTTGACGCCGACTTGCGCGAGCTCGCGCAAGTCGATGAAGGAGAACCGGTGATTGACGTCGAACGGTACGTCGACCGGCCCGGCGGGAGCCCTCCCCCACGTCGACAGGACGATCTGGGCGAACATCGAGGGCTGGAGGATCGTCCAGTCCAGGCCCGAACTCCGTACGGCGGCCTCGGCGTTCGCCTTGCGCAGGTGATGGCGGAGACCGGGGGTGTGCGGGTGGAGGACGGACAGGTACACGAACCGGCGCGCGCCCGCGTGCTCGGCCGCCTCCAGCGCCCTGATCGCGAAGACGTGCTCCTCCGGGTGGAACGCCGGCGGAATCATGAACACGGAGTCTGCGTTCTTCACCGCTCGGCGGACGGAGTCGGGTTCCGCGAGATCGGCCTCGACGATCTCGTCGGCGCCCAGGGCGGCCACCCGTTCACGGCCCTCCGGCCCGTGCACCACCGCACGGACCCTGAACGGAGCCCGCCGCGCCGCCTCCAACAGGTACCTGCCACAGAGCCCGGCCGCCCCGATCACCGCGAGCAAGGGCGGCTCTTCGCTGCGTACGGCTTCCCTTTCGGACACTCTCCGGATTCCTCTCGATGGATCCTCGATGGCGCCGCGGAACACGACGACGGACTCGTGCCCGGGATCAGGGGTTGATCACGGGCATCCACATGGGTTCGTCGCGGCGTTGGACGGCATTGACGGCCCCCATCGCGTCGCTGAGCGGGAACCGATGGGTGATGAGCTCGTCGGCGGTGAGGGCGCCGGTCTCCAGCAGGCGCAGGACTTCCAGTGCGTCGTTGCGGGTACAGGCGCGGGTCCCGACGAACCGCCACATGTTCAGCATGAGTGCCATCGGCGACTGCGGCAGCGGCGTCGTATTGCCTCCCAGGTGCACCAGTGCGCCGCCGGCCGCGAGCCCGGCCATGGCCTGACCGGTGACCGGCCCGTCGGGGACGTAGTCGAGGACCGCGTGTGCTCCGCCGGGTGCCAGTCCGCGCAGCCGGCCGGTGAGCGCGCCGGTGGTCGCCCAGTCGTCGGGGAGTTCGTCCAGGGCGACGACGCTGGTCGGGATGCCACCGGACAACCCGGCGACAGCCTTGAGCCGGTCTCTGTGGCGGCCGACGAGGATGAGGTCGGCGATACCGAAGTGCTTCGCCAGCTTGACCGTCGCGCTGCCCATGGCACCGGTCGCGGCAGTGACCACGACCGTGGATCCCATCGGCAGCTCGGCCCGCTTGAGCGCGCGTACCGCGTTGGCCATGGTGAGAACCTTGGCGGCGACGTCGAAGCTGACCGATTCCGGCAGCGGGTCGACCAGCCAGTACGGGAGACGTACGTATTCCGCGAGCACGCCGTTGTGGTACTCGTCGTAGAGGGGCATCGCAACGTCGTTGAAGGCGGCGTAGCCCATCATGGACTGCTGCGGGCACATCATGTCGCGGTCGGTACGGCAGTAGACGCAGGTGCGGCAGTTCAGGAGCGTGTGCACCCTGACCCGGTCACCGATGCGGACGCCGGTGGCGTCGTTGCCGACGGCGGCGATGGTGCCGGCGGCCTCGAAGCCGAGGGTGGTGGGCAGATGCTTGAAGGCGCCCATCTTGAGCAGGCGCATGATCCCCGGGGCCAGGCCTGCGGAGGCGACCCGCACGACGACATCCATCGGACCGGGCTCGGGGACGGGGATGTCCTCCAGGACAAGGCTGTCGGCGTCGCGATGGGCGCGCAGGGCGAGCATCGTGGTCATGCGTGGACCTCCACGTCGAGGGCCGCGAGCCGTTCGGCTGAGTAAGGGGCGGCGGTACGAGAGGTGCTGGCGACCTGCGGAACCTCGCTGCGCGAGAGCAGGCTGACATAGTCGCCTGCCTCGGTCGCCACGTCGGCGTGCGAGATCCCGAGCGGAATGCGCACGAAATCGCCGGGCTCGAGGTCGACGAGGCCGTGCTGGGTGATCAGGGTGCGGTGGCCGTTGGCCTGGTACTGGATCTCGTCGGCATCGAGGGTGCGGCGATAGCGGCGTTCACCGCCGGGCACGGTGGTGACGAGGCCGATACGGACGCGGTCCGTGCCGTACAGCCAGGTGGTGTCCTGGGAACGGTCGGGGCGCAGTACCCGTATCCGGCGGTCGTCGCTGTGAACATGTTCGAGCAGCTGCTGTTCATCGACCCCGAAGAGGGTGATGTCGCGGCCGGGTGCGCCCAGGTTCCAGCTGACGGCTTCGTTGGCCGGGGCGGGCTGCCAGCCGGGAAACGGCGGGAACACCGCCTGGGACTCGCGCTGGGCCGGCACCAGCTCGGCGACCGGCGCGGGGATGTAGAACAGCAGATGGCTTCCGGCGCGGCCGTAGTTGTCGTGGGCCACGCCCCGCGGGATGCGGGAGAACTCGCCGGGCCGGTGCTCGACCACGCCGAGTTCGGTCATCAGGGTGCGCTCGCCGGCGATCTGGTAGGAGAGCTCGTCCACGTCGCAGTTGCGGTGATAGAAGGGCTGCCGACCGTCCAGCTTCTGCCACTCGACGCGGAGCTCGTCGTTCTCGTACACACCGCGCGGCGGGGCGAACGCCTCTGCCTGGTACTCCTGCGGGTAGTGCACCACGGTCAGTGGCGGCTGCTCGCCCCACAGCTTCATGGGCACCTTGGACGGATGCGGCGGCGACAGCAGCAGGTGCTCGTCGCGGACGACGCTCTGCAGGGGCTGGTCCGATGCCATGACCATGAGGTCCTCGTTGACACTCACGGCAACCTCCTCGTTCGGGGTGCGTCGCGTAATGCGGGATCGGGGTCTTTTCGGAACGATTTCGGCGCTGCGGGCGCTGTTACTTCTTTCGTCCCCAGAACATCTCGATCCCGCGCCACTCCATCAACTGCGGGCTGTCGACGGTGTCCCCGAATGCCTCGCGGACCTCTTCGCCGGACCAGTAGGGAATGTCCTCCACCGGGACCTGCTGAAACAGCTTGTCGAACCATTGCCGGAGATGGACGTCGGAGTTGATGCGCGCGGTGAACGTCGGCCCCTTCAGGACCGACTCGGCCAGCACGATGCGGCGGCCCGGCTTCATCACGCGCAGCAGGTCCCTGGCCGTCTCTTCCCAGTCGTCGCAGTGCTGGGTCGCCTGGAGCACCGCGACGCAGTCGTACTGCTCGTCGGCCTTCGAGTCGGCGTAGTCCCAGCGCCAGCAGCCGGTCTGGCCGTTCCGTCCGGGGAGCCGGCCCAGGACCGCCTTCCGCCCGTCGTGGATGATCTCCACCTCGTCCACGGCACCGTCCGGTCCCACGAGCTTTCGCATGTCTTCCAGCCACCCCGCGGGGGCGATGCCCTCGCCGATGAGCAGGACCTTGTCTCCGGCTCGGAGTTCGAGAAGGCCATAGACGATTTCGGAGATCGGCCGGGCCAGCTCCCTCCAGATGTAGGGCAGCCCGCCGGCGATCGACACCGCGGTCCCCCACTTGTGCTGCAGGGTGCTGTCGTGGACTTCCTTCCCGAACATCTCCTCGTCCCACGGCTGGACGTGGTCCCACGGGTTTCCGCCGCCGAAACCGCTCTCGGGGTCGCTGCTCATCTGGTTGCCTCCTGCGAATGGGCCCTCGCACATGCGACGGCCGACAGAATTGACTTTTCCCGACTCCTGGGACGCCACGGCTCCGGCATCCTCAGGATGGCCTCCGCGCGTCAGGCGCAGGTGTTCGCGAGGGTGCCGATGCCCTCGATCTCGATCCGGACCTCGTCACCGGACCGCAGGAACAGGCCTCGTTTGTGCCCCACCCCGGCCGGGGTTCCGGTGGCGATCACGTCGCCGGGTTCGAGGGTCGTCTGCCGCGACAGGTAGGAGACCAGAGCGGGAACCGGGTGGATGAGCTGGGAGGTACGCGCGTCCTGGCGGAGCTCGCCTGCGACCCAGGTCCGCAGGTGCAGGTCATCGGGGTCGGTGAACTCGTCGAGCGTGGCCAGGGCGGGACCCATGGGGGTGAAGGTGTCGAAGCTCTTGGCCGCGGTGACGTTGGCGGCTCTGCCGGGCACGCGCCCCTTCTGGACATCGCGCGCGCTGACGTCGTTGCAGATCGTGAAGCCGGCGACGAACGAGTACGCGTCCGCCTCCGACACGTCGGTGGCGCGCCTGCCGATGACGACCGCGAGTTCGCCTTCGTAGTCGACCTCGTCCGGGGCCGCCTTCGGGAAGCGGATCCGCTCTCCCGTGCCGATCACCGAGGACGGGGCCTCCAGGAAGATGACCGGATCCTCCGACGTTCCGGCGTACCCCACCTCCGTGCGGTGACCGGCGTAGGCGTAACCCACCGCCCAGATCTTGGAGGGTCTGGGGACGGGCGCGACGAGCTGGGCCTGGGCCATGGGGACCCGGTCGCGGACCGCGGCCGTGGCGATGGACGCGATGTCGAGGCCGGACTGCAGGGCGGCACCGAGGTCGGTCGCGTCGAGGTCGAGGAGGGCGACGGTCTCACCGTCGTCCTCCAGTCTGCCGATCCCCTTGGCCGTGCTGACGAGCCTGGTCACAGGGCCACCGCCTGGTTGTCGAGGCGCAGCAGCTCGTCCTTGGGGTCACCGGCGCGGTAGCGGGCGACGAAGCGCTCGGGGTTGAGCTCCAGGCCGGAGGGGTTCGCCGCGAAGACGGGGCCGGACATGAAGGCGACCTCCTCCTCGGTGGTGGCGAAGTTGGCGCAGGAGAACTCGACGATGTTCCCGTCCGGGTCGCGGTAGTAGAAGCTGGTGGCCTGGCCGTGGTTGGCGGCACGGTGCGGGCGCGCACCCGTGGACGCCATGTGCTCGTGCTGGGTGACCAGTTCACCCAGCGAGCCCACATCGAACTGGAAGTGATGCAGGCCCGGCCCGGAGGCGTCGATCCCGATCAGGCTGTCGATGCCGAACAGCGCGAGGACCTGGCTGCCGTGCGGGGCGTCATGCACACGGAAGAAACCCAGTCGGACATCGACCGCCCGCTCGGGCATCCCCGCGGGACGCGGCGGGGCGTCGGGGTCCGGGGTCCGCTCGTAGAACGGGCCGTGTCCCAGTACGTGTGTGTAGAAGGCGGCCATGTCGTCGTAGCGGCCGGTCTTGAGCACGAGTTCGGCTATCTGCAGCGCGACGGCTTGTGTCTCGGTGGCCGCGGGGGCGGCCGTGCTCTGGGGGGTCGTCGTCATCGTGAGGGCCTCCTTGCCCGTCGGACGGTGGGGTACAGCGGCCTCTGGGTGCGGTGTGTGATCCGCCGCTCCCCGCCGGAGTGGCGGAACCGGTGAACGGTGTTGAGGACGCGGTCCAAGAGACAGGCGCCGCCAGGTTGCCGGACGTGCAGCTCGTCGTCCCGGCCGCTGTCGATGTCGCGGTGGTAGCTCACGACCAGGGCACGGCAGTGGCCCACAGCGTCGCTTCGATCGGCCGGAGACACCAAACGTTCCCGCTATCTCTTGAACTGGGGTCAGAGTATCACCGCACCCACCTTGTCGACAGGTACCTGATCTGACTTGCTCTTCCATTGAGAAGCTTGGACATGCGAACCTGACTCGGGTTCAAGAGATGGGGTCGCGACTGACCCAACCCGTGTTCAGGAAGGCAGGTCCCCTGTGTCCGACCGCAACGAAAGAGCCGGATCTCAGCGTGTCCTGGTCGTGGGGGCGGGCCCCGTGGGCCTCTCGCTCGCGATCGAACTGGGGTGGCGCGGTGTGCCGGTGACGGTGATCGACCAAGGCGACGGCCGCGTGCCCTTCCCGGCGGGCGAGGCGATCTTCTCCCGCACCATGGAACACCTGCGGCGCTGGGGCTGTGCGGAAGAGGCACGCGAGGAGGCGGCACCACCCACGGACTATCCGCACCGCACGGTCTTCGCCACGTCGGTGACGGGACACGTACTCGCCGAATTCGACTACGGGGTCACGAACCGGTCTCCCGGCGCGTACGGCCCGCTGACGCCGGAGGGCCCCGCGTTCCTGTCCAAGTTCTCGTTCCTGCCGCTGCTCGAACGGACGGCGCGAGGCCTGCCCTCGGTCGAGATCAGGTTCGCCACGCGCCTGGAGACGTTCGAGCAGGACTCCGACGGTGTCCTCGCCGTGGTGCGTGACCTGGAGAGCGGCGCCTCCGAGACACTGGCCGGCGATTACCTCGTGGCCTGCGACGGTGGCCGCAGCAGCGTCCGGCGGGCGCTGGGCGTCGAGTTCGAGGGCAGGTTCGCGCAGGGCCAGAACTTCGCGGTGCATTTCCGCGCGCCGCTCCTGCAGGCCCTGCTCCGGGAGCGGCTGGGCGGCCCGGCGGTGCAGATCCACACGCTGTCGTCTGCGCGCAGGCCGTACATCACGGTGGTCAACGGCATGGACGAGTGGCGGCTCTCGGTCTACCTGGAGCAGGAGCCGGAGCCCGGGGAGGCGGTCGCATGGGTGCATGAAGCCGTCGGTGCGCCCGTCGACGTGGAGATACTCGCCGCCCAGCCCTGGAGCGGGCACTGCGTCGTGGCCCGCAGCTACCGCGCGGGGCGGGTGTTCCTCGCAGGTGACTCGGCGCATCTGCTGTGGCCCAAGGGAGGCTTCGGTGCGAACACCGGGATCGGCGACGCCGTCGACCTCGGCTGGAAGCTCGCCGCGGTCCTTCAGGGCTGGGCAGGCCCCGCGCTGCTCGACAGCTACGAGTTGGAGCGGCGGCCGATCGCCGTCCGCAACGTCACGGAGGCGTCGAACAACTGGCGGTCCGACTCCCAGCTCCTGCCCGACGCCGCACTCGGCCGCGCGGACGCGGAGGGCGACCGGGCCCGCGGTGCGGCGGGCGAGACGATCCGCCGGTCGAGGGGAAAGGAGTTCCGCTGTACGGGCGTCCAGCTCGGCTACCGCTACAGCGGCTCCCCGATCTGCGTGCCGGACGGCACCCCGGAGCCGCCCGACGAACCGGACGACTACGTCCCGTCGACCTGGCCCGGTTGCCGCGCACCGCACGTATGGCTGCCCGACGGCAGCTCGGTGATCGACCACTTCGGCCGCGGGTTCGTGCTCGTGGTCTCGGGGTCGGCGGATCCGTCCACGCTGGTGAAGGCCGCGCACCGCCGTGGGGTGCCGTTGACGGTACTGCGCCTCGTCGATCCGGCCGCGGCGAGGCTGTACGAGAGGCCGCTGGTGCTGGTCCGCCCCGACGGGCATGTCGGGTGGCGGGGCGAGCAGGCTCCGGCCGACTGCGTCGCGGTGCTCGACCGGCTGCGCGGGGCGGAGGCAGGGGATTCGGCCGCGGGTTCGGTCATGGTGACGCGGGCGGCGCCGGCGGGAGTCGCCACTCGCCCGCTCTGACCGCCGTAAGCCTCACCGCCACCACACGGACCCGTCGCGACCGGCGGTCACGCCCTCTTGACCGGTGAACGCCCGGCCAGGACGGACTCCATCAGGAAGCGGAGCATCTCGTGTGCCGGTCTGTTCCGGTCGTTGGGCACGTGCGCGCCTTCGAACACGGTGACCACGGTATCGCGGAGGAGCGTGGCATCGATGTCGGGGTCGCCGTCGAGGCCGTGCTCGGCCATGACCTCGTCGACCAGTCCGACGATCCAGGCCAGGAAGGTGTTGTGGGCGGCCCGAACCGCCTCGGAATGCGGAAGCCGGTCGTGCATGGCCTGGTGCAGCGGCCGGGAATAGCGCATGTCGGACAGCCCCCGCACCAGCCGGCTCAGCGGGTCGGCGCCCGCCTGCTCCGCGCTGAGGGTACGGATCTCGCGGCTGAGCATCCGGTCCATCACCGCGGCGAAGATGTCGTCCTTCGAGTCGAAGTACCAGTACACGTTGCCCCTGGCCACCCCGGCGGCGGCGCTGATGTCCGCCATCGTGGTCTTGTCGTACCCCTTGGCGAGAAACAGCTCGGTGGCCGCGGCCAGCAGATCACCTGTCCGCTCTTCACGGGGGATCTGTTGGCGGTTCCGCGGCATCCCGGGCTCCTCTGATGTGTTCAGCTCGTCCCAACTGAGTGTAGACAGCGAGCTGAACCCGCCTGACGGCAACGAAGGGTTCTTGCCGAGAGAGCGGCGCGCCGGGCACCGCTAGCGTGGACATGGCTGTGTCCCCCTGCCTGCGGCAGGGGGACACAGCCGCCTCGGTCTGCTGACCCGGAGCTTCGGCGTCAGTGAGGCCCTCGGTCGACAACACGGGTCTGGTCGAGTCAGGGCACCAGGACGATTTTCCCGCTGGTGCGACCGGTCATGACCTGGCGATGGGCGGCAGCGACTTCGTGAAGCGGGTAGCTGCCGGCGATCAGGACCCGCAGTCGCCCTGCCTCCGCGGCCTCGGTGAGCCGCAGGCGGGCGGCGGCGCGGATGTCCGTGCCCGGGTCTGCGCCGGGCCCGCCGCCGAGGAGCTTGATGCCGGCCTGGGCCCCGCGCGCGAACCCCGCGATGGTGGCGATGCGGGAACGGTCCGCCACGAGTTCCACGGAGACGTCCACCGCCTCGTCGGTGCCCACCAGGTCGGCCGCCGCGTGGACGCCCTCCGGCGCTGCCGCGCGTACCCGGTCGGCCAGACCGGGCCCGTACGCGATCGGCACCGCGCCCAGCTCGCGCAGCAGGTCGTGCTTGCCGGGGCTTGCCGTTCCCAGGACAGTGGCGCCGCGCGCCACCGCCAGCTGCACGGCCATCAGGCCGACTCCCCCAGCGGCGCCGTGGATCAGCACCGACTCGCTCTTGCGCAGGCCGATCACCTCAAGGACGTGTGCTGCGGTGACGCCGACGACCATCAGGCCTCCGGCCTGCTCCCAGGACAGCGCGGCGGGCTTCGGCACCACCGACGAGGCCGGGACGACGAGTTCGGCGGCGTACGCGCCTGGCGCACGATAGGCGATCACCTCGTCACCGACCTCGACCGGACCTGCTGGACCGGTCGCGTGGGCGCCCACCGCGGTCACCACACCCGCCGCCTCGGCGCCGAGCCGCATCGGCAGTTTCCCCGGATCGGTCCCGAAGACACCGCTGTACATCTTGTGGTCGAAGGGGTTCACCCCGGCGGCACGCACCGCGATACGCACCTGGCCCGGCCCGGGTTCCGGGACGGCGACATCGATCACCGACAGCACCTCGGGGTTTCCGTACGCGCTCGCTACCACTGCTTCACTCATGTCACCGATCTCAGTTCCGGAGGGATTCACGCACAGCTGCAGGCGGTGGACTGTCATGCAGGGATATCGATGCTCCAGGACGTGACGAAGTCGGGTACCACCTCGACCCAATTGGGACCGAAGCCCGGCCCGAACACTTCGCCGCCCTCCGTGTGCAGGACCACTGTTCCCTTGATGAGGATCCCGCGCGGCTGCCAGGTCTGCCCGTCCGCCACGTCGTCGACCACCAATGCCGCCTGCGGGTTGACCTTGAGGTGACGGATGTAGAGCCGGTCCTGTCCGCGCCCTTCCAGGACGTGGCCCCCGATCTTGATGACCTCGCGCTCGGGATCGAAGTGGTACCTGATGGGCACCACGTGCGGTTTGCCGGACGTACCCGTCGTGGCGAGCCGCCCAAGGATGTGTTCGTTCAGGTAAGCGACTTCCTGCGTGTTGAACCTACCCATGTCGATCTCCGTTTCGTTGATTGGCTCCGACGTCCACGGAACGTCGACTCACTGCGGCAGCGGCTGCCGGTAGCGGGAGGCGAGGTCCGAACGGCGGCCGCCGGACAGTACGGCGCTCTCGGCAGCCAGCAATGCGTCGAGTACCGCGGACTGGTCCTCCAGGCCCGGGACGCAGATCGCCTCGCCCAGACGGAGCCCTGCGAGACTGGCCCGCGCGACGTCCTCGGCGGTCATGGCGACCGGGACGGTCTGCCCGATGCCCTGATGGAACTCGGTGGCCACCGGGCCGGGACAGACCACCTGCGTACGGATCCCGGTGCCGGCGAGTTCGTGGCCCAGGGTCCGGGTGAACGCCACGAGGGCGGCCTTGGCCGCGGCGTACAGGGTGCGGCGGGGCGGGCGTGGGCCGGTCTGACCGGCGCTGAAGGCGAGCAGCGAGGCGACGGTGACGATCGTCCCCTCGTCGGCGGCGAGCATGCCGGGCAACGCGGCGCGGACGAGCTGGACGTGCGCCTCAGCGTTGAGGGTGAGCAGATCATCGATCCTGGCCGGATCGACGTCGACGAGCGGGGCGTAGCCGCCGACACCGGCATTGCTGATCAGGACACGGACATCCCCGGTACCCAGGCGCTCCGCCACCGCGGCGATGCCCTCCCGGGTGGCGAGATCGGCGGGAAGAACCTCCACCTCGGCACCGTCCTTACGCAGCTCCTCCGCCAGATCCCGCAGCCGGTCGGCACGGCGGGCCACCAGGACGAAGTCCGAGTCCGCTGCGAGGAGACGGGCGTAGGCGGTGCCGATACCTGAGGAAGCACCTGTTATCAGAGCAAGGGGCCTAGTCATGACGACATGATAATTCAGCAGATTGCCAACTATCAAGCGTTTGATGTCACGCAAGGTAATTTACTCTTCCCGTGTCCGAAACGGCGAACCGGAGCGGCGGACGGGCTGCGGCGGGCGATCGGGCCATGGCCGAGTGGCCACACCGCTGTTCACCGTGTGGCCATGCCGGTGGTGTGCGTTCAGGCGTGGTGCTTGGCGAGGAAGTCGGTGGTGAGCTGCAGCCATTCGTCGGTGCGTTCGAGCATGGGGAGGTGGCCGGTGGCGATTTCGGTGAGGTGGGCGCCGGGGATGGTGTCGGCGAGTTGGCGGTGCAGGGTGGTGGAGGTGAGGCGGTCGTCGGTGGTGGAGATGATCAGGGTGGGGGCGGTGATGGTGGGGAGGTCGTCGCGGACGTCGAGGTGGCCGACGAGGTCGGTCTGTTCGGGGCTGCCGTCGGCTGCGCCGGCGGCGGCGTAGGCGAGGGTCTGGCGCAGTTGGTCGGTGGGCATGGATTCGAGTGCCTGGGTGCCGAGGGCCATCATGAGCTGGAATTCGGCGAGGAGTTCGCGGTCGCCGGATGCGGCGATCTTGCTCCAGACGGAGGAGGCGAGGGCGAGGCGGTTGTCGCGGTGGGGGAAGGCGGCGGTCAGGACGAGTGCGGTGACGCGTTGGGGGTGGCGGGTGGCGGCGCGGATGGCGACGGGGCCGCCGAGGGAGAAGCCGGAGACGGCGAAGCGGTCGAGGCCTTCCGCGTCGGCGGCGGCGATGAGCTGGTCGGCGAGGTCGTCGACGGACAGCGCGGTGGTGGAGCGGGGGGTGTCGCCGCTGCCGGGGTAGTCGATGCCGACGACGGTGTAGCGGGCGGCGAGGGCTTCCAGGACGGGGCCGTAGGTGCCGGCCAGGCTGCTGCCGGCCCCGTGGGCGAGGAGCAGACCCGGGCCGGAACCCAGACGCGTACGAGCGAACGACGGCTCGGGCATGGTGTGAGATGACATGGCCATTCCTCTTCTTCAGATGCGCAGTGATCAAGGTGGACGACCGTCGAGCCGCTCGGTAGCGCTTCCGCTCGCCGAACGGCCGGTCCGGCAACGCGAACCGAACAATCATCCGCTGCGTGTGATTGCCTTCTTGTTTTATCATGCATGGCGGATGATTCAGATCGGGTTGTGACCTCAATCACACGAACCGTATGATTTGCCGGTAGGGTGGTGGCATGAAGCAGCCCGCCCACCGCCGTCAGCCGACCCTGAGCAATCCGCGCGTGCAGCGCACCCGCAACCACGTGCTGGCCACCGCGCGCGAACTGCTGCTGCAGGTCGGACCCGCCGAGCTGACCTATGCCCTGTTGGCCGAGCGGGCGGACGTCACCCGCCAGACCCTCTACCGGCACTGGCCCACCCGAGCCGCACTGCTCTTCGACCTCGTCCTCCAAGGTCCCGACCCCGGCACCTACCCCCAGCCCGGCAGCGACGTGCGCGCCGTTGCCACGGCCTGGCTGAAGAGCATGCGTGCCGGTGTCAGCGTCCCGGCCGTGCGCAGCGCGGTACTGGCCATCGCCGCCCAGGCCGACCACGACCCCGACAGCGCCCAGGCACTCGTCCGTATCAGCGAGGACCGCCACGCGGACCTGAACAAGCTGCTGGAGCCTTCCGGCATCCGTCCCAGCGACGACGAGTTCGCCCTGCTGTACGGGCCTGTCCTCGCCCGACTGTTCCTGGATCGCGGCGAGGTCACCGACGCCTTCATCGACGCGGTCGTCGCTCAGTGGCTCACCAACCTGCAGTGCGCCGACGCACCGCGGGTGGAGTGATCACCTCTGGCCGACGGAGTGCGTGTCCGGCGCGGTGAGCGAACTCCACGTGCGGTACCTCGACCTGATCCTCGCCGGGCATTCTCTGCGGGAGGCTCGCCTCCCTTCAGGGACACATCGCCCACCCCGAAACTGATATCCAGGGGAAAGTTTCTTCCCCCTCACCATGAGTAGACATCTTCTCGGCTTCCGCGAACCATGGCGGAAGGACCGCCCGGCGGCGGACCAAGGCCGAGAAAGAGGCAGAAATCATGGTCAGAACTGTTTCCTTCAGGAACAAGGAAGTAGAAATTGCGGGACACCTTCACCTGCCGGACGATTTCAGGGACGACGAGAAATATCCGGCCCTCGTCGGTGTTCATCCGGCTGGAGGGGTAAAGGAACAGACCATCGGCACCTATGCCAAGAGGCTCGCAGCGCAGGGATTCGTCACCGTGGTATACGACTCCTCCTACCAGGGGGAGAGCGGCGGCGAACCTCGCCTCCTGGAGGACCCTACGATCAGGGTGGAAGACGCACGCTGCGCAGCCGACTTTCTTACCACCCTTCCGTTCGTCGACTCCGAACGAATGGGAGTTTTCGGCATTTGCGCCGGAGGCGGCTATGCAATCAGCGCGGCACAGACCGAACGCCGCTTCAACGCAGTAGCCACCGTCAGCGCAGCTCCCATGGGCGAAGGTTCCCGAGGCTTCCTGGGGCACATGTCCCCGGTGGCCGAGCAGATCGGAACGCTGGAGATGGTTGCCAAGCAGCGCACGGCGGAAGCAAGAGGAGACGCACCCCTCTACGCCCCGTTCGTCCCAGAAACGCTGGAGGAGATCGACGAGAACACACCGGATCTCCTGCGAGAAGGATACGACTACTACAGGACGCCCCGAGGCCAACATCCCCATTCCAAGGGCCGCTTCCTGCTGACCAGCATGGACAAAATGTTCGCGTTCTCGACGTTCGACCAAATTCCAGAGTTGCTGACCCAACCGATGCTCCTCATCGCGGGGAGCAAGGCGGACACAAAGGTGTTCAGCGACCAGGCATACGAGCTTTCCAAAGGGCCGAAGGAGTTGTTCGTCGTCGAAGGCGCGACTCATATCGCGATGTACGACGTGCCCGAGTACGTGGATCAAGCGATCACCAAGATGGTGGAGTTCTTCGCTGTCCTTTAGTACCGCCGAGACCCGGGACCACGACCACTGACCCGGGCACCGCTCCCACCCGTCCGAGCCGACCTCGGCCGAGTGGGAGAACCGCTTACCCGGAGAACGGTAGGCAGGGGAAATTTTCTTCCCCCTCACAGCGCGCTCTTCCGGTGCAAAGCTTGGTCACGAACTGAGCGAATACATTCGAGGAGCCCGATCACCATGCCTCATTCCGGCCGCCCCACAATCGCCGTTGCCTTCCATTCGGGCTACGGCCACACAGCCGTCGTCGCCGACGCCGTGGCGCGTGGCGCAGCGGGAGCCGGCGCCGAGGTGGTCTCGATCTCCGTCGACACCATCACCGACGAGCAGTGGGCGCAGCTGGACACCGCCGACGCGATCATCTTCGGTGCCGCCACGTACATGGGCACCGCCTCCGCGGCCTTCCACACGTTCGCCGAGGCCAGCAGCAGGCGCTGGTTCTCGCTTGTCTGGGCGGACAAGCTCGCCGCGGGCTTCACCAACTCCGGTGCCAAGAGCGGCGACAAGTCATCCACCCTGGGCTATTTCGCCACCCTGGCCGCCCAGCACGGCATGCACTGGATCAGCCTGGGCCTGCTGCCGGGCTGGGATTCCACCACGGGCAGCGAGGACGACATCAACCGGCTGGGCTTCTTCATGGGTGCCGGCGCCCAGAGCCCGACCGATGCCGGTCCGGAAGCGGTCCACAAGTCGGACATCGCCACCGCGGAGCACCTGGGTGCGCGCGTCGCGCGCCAGGCCGCGATCTTCCGGGCCGGGCGGGCCGCCCTCCCCGCCTGATCACCAGGCCCTCCTTTCCCGCATCCGACTCCCTCATCTCTGCAAGGAGCACACCATGTCCGACTCCCCCGACCTCGCCCTCATCCGCCGGGTCTACGAGTCCCGAATGGCGCCCGAGGTGACCACGGAGGTCATGGCCCCGGACTTCGTCTGGGACATCACCCCGGGCTTTCCGAACAGCGGCGTCTACCACGGCTGGGACAGCGTGGCGAAGGACTTCTTCGGCACACCGATGCCGAACATCGTGTCCTTCGGCGCGGGGCCCGAGGAGTTCTACGCGGACGACGAAGGCCATGTCTTCGTGTTCGGGCACTACCACGCCGAGACCAAGACCGGAAACAAGGCCGACGTCCGGTTCATCCACCTGTGGACCGTCCGTGACGGCAAGGCCGTCAGCATGCGGCAGGCCGCCGACAGCCACGTCCTCCAAGAAGCCCTCAAGGGCTGAAGACCCCCGACCAGGAGACCCCCCATGGCGAAGATCCTTTTCGTGATCACCGCGTCCGACCACTGGACGCTGGCAGACGGAACCCGGCAGCCGGCCGGCTTCTGGGCCGAGGAAGCCATCGGCCCGTACCAGGTCTTCAAGGAGGCCGGATACGAGATCGCGGCGGCGACACCCGGCGGCGTCCCGCCCACAGCGGACGCGCTCAGCCTCACCGCGGAGTTCAACGGCGGCGAGGAAGGCGCGCAGCGCATGCGTACCGCCCTGCGCGAGGCGACCGAGCTGGCGCACCCGATGCGCATCGAGGACGTGGACATCGACGACTACGTGGCCGTCTTCTACCCCGGCGGCTGGGGCCCGATGGAAGACCTGCCCGACAACGCCGAGTCCGGCAGGCTGCTCACCCAGTGGCTCGCTTCGGGCAAGCCGGTGTCGCTGGTGTGCCACGGCCCCGCGGCGCTGCTGGCCACCATCCGCCCCGACGGGACGTCCCCCTTCGCCGGCTACCGCCTGACCGGCCTCTCCAACGCCGAGGAGAAGCTGAACGGCCTCGCGGACCGCGCGAAGTGGCTGCTGCAGGACCGTCTCGTGGGCGAACTCGGCGCGGACTACCGCGAGACCGAGCCGTTCGCGCCGCACGTCGAGACCGACCGCAATCTGTACACCGGCCAGAACCCGGGCTCGGCGGTCCCGCTGGCCCATGAGCTGGTCAAGGCACTGGGCTGACGAGGCACTGGGCCGCCACAGCTGTGTGATCTCTCGGCGGCCCGGTACGCACTCCGGGCCGCCGAGTCCTCTTCGGTTTCCGCCTGCTGACATGCGGGTTGATAACGATGCAATTTTCGTACACGAGCCAAGTCGGCATGGGCAGAATTCCTCCCCCTCACAACCGCCGCACTTTTGTGCGAGGCTGCAAATCATGAATCGCAACCCTCATCTGAACGAGCTGGGTGAGTTCCTCAAGGCCCGCCGTGCCGAGGTCAGTCCTTCCGAGGTCGGACTCCGCGGCGGGCAACGGCGACGTGTGAGCGGACTGCGCCGTGAGGAAGTGGCCCTTCTCGCGTCGATCAGCACGGAGTACTACACGCGGATCGAGCAGGGCCGACTCCAGGCGTCGGCTCCCCTGCTGGACGAAATCGCCCAGTCGCTCCGCCTGAACGAGGACCAGCGCACCTACCTCTTCGACCTCGCGGCGAAAGAGCGAGTGCGCCCGCCTGCGTCAGGTGACCGCCAGCAGGTGGACACGCAGTTGCAGCGCATGCTGGACGATCTCACCGCCTCCCCTGCCTTCGTCATCGGCCGACGCACCGACATCCTGGGCTGGAACCAGCTCGCCGCCGCCCTGTGGGCCGATTTCGGGCGCTACCCGGAGCAGGAGCGCGTGTTCGTCCGGCTGTTGTTCACCGAACCCTGGATGCGCGAGCTGTACGCCGACTGGGAGGAGGTCACCCGGCTGGCCATCGCCCAGCTGCGTATGGAGAGCGCGCGCTACCCCGGCGATCACCGCCTTGTCGCGCTGGTCGAGGAGCTCTCCGCCCGTGACGCACAGTTCCGGGAGTGGTGGACGGCGCACGACGTCGCGATGCGGGGCAAGGGTGTCAAGAAGCTCCGTCACCCTGTGGTGGGCGAGCTGACACTCGACTGGAACACGCTCACGTGTGGCACGGACCCCGACCAGCACATCATCGTGTGGAACGCCGAACCCGGCTCCCCGTCCCACGACGGGCTGCGTCTCCTGGCCTCCTGGGCCGCGGACCAGAAGCGGACGGCGTCCGACACCGTCGCGTAGATCTCCGTGCCCTCGCGGCCCGACGGGCCGGCCGACCGCACGACGCGCGGCAGGCTCGACACGGCCTTCGTCACGAGGCCCACTCCGACTCCCGCCGGTGGTATGGGGGGGGAGGATCTTTCCCCCCCCATACGCATATCCCAGCCAAGAGCCTTCCTCTTTTGCCGACGTGCCCGAGGCGCGAATGTCGGAAACCTCAACGACCGCAGGCCGAGCAATGGGGTAATTCGATGAAGGCTGTAGGTTTCACGGAATTCGGCGGTCCGGAGGTGCTTCAGGTCCTGGAGCTGCCCGCCCCTGAGGCCGGTCCGGGCACAGTGCGGATCCGGGTGCATGCCGCGACCGTCAACGCGGTCGACACCCTGCAGCGGACCGGACCCTCCGGACCGCCGGACGCGCGGCCACCGTACGTGCCCGGCATGGAAGCCGCAGGGGTCGTGGACCAGATAGGCCCGGGTGCGGACACGGATCTGAGAGTCGGCGACCGCGTGATGGCCCTCGTGCTCCCCAACGGCCGGCACGGCGCCTACGCCGAGCAAGTCGTGGTGCCGGTGGACTCGGTCGTCCGCGCTCCTCACGACGCGACCGACGCGCAGGCCGCGTCCCTCCCGATGAACGGCCTGACCGCGCGCCTGGCCCTGGACACGCTCGGCCTGGAGACCGGGCAGACCGTCGCGATCACCGGCGCGGCCGGCGCGGTCGGCGGCTATGCCGTCCAACTGGCGAAGGCGGACGGTCTACGGGTGGTGGCCGACGCCTCGGAGCAGGACGAGGCGCTGATCAAGGAACTGGGTGCCGACGTCGTACTCCGCCGCGGCGCCGCGTACCCGAACCGGGTACGCGCCGAGATCCCTGACGGCGTCGACGGACTCGTCGACGCCGCGTCGCTCGGCGAACTCACCGCTCGGGCGGTCCGCGACGGCGGCCGAGTGGTGACGTTGCGCGGCTTCGACGGCCCCGGCGAGCGAGACGTCGTCTTCGAGCCGATCGTCGTGTTCCGCTACGCCGGAGAGCGCGCCAAGCTCGACCGGCTCCGGCAGCAGGTGGAGGAGGGCCGCATCACGCTGCGGGTAGCGAAGGCACTTCCAGCGGAACAGGCCGCCGAAGCTCACCGGCTCCTCGCCGCAGGCGGACTCCGTGGCCGACTGATCCTCACGTTCTGAGCACGGCGACGCAGGGGCAGGCGACGGGTGGCGCTACGGCTCCGGCGTCACCGGACCTCCCGTGACTGGCTCGCGGCGGCAGGCGCGTATCCGAAGGCCGTCCGGCCCGCACAACGCCGCTGTCCATCCATGGAACAACGAGCAGGTGATCAGCTGTTGCGGACCTTGACGCCAGGGCGCCAGCCGAGGAGGCGGGAGATGCCGAGACCGCTCGCGATCACCGACGGAAGCACCGCCTGGTGCTTCACCGAGTCAGTGCGCACGACCACGGACAGCGCCGCTACGACCCGGCCTTCGGCGTTCACGATGCGCGTCGCCACCGAATCGGCACCGGGGGTCAGTTCTCCTCGCACCGTGGCGGTCCCCGTGCGACGGCAGTCGCCGATCTCCTTGCGCAGCACCTCCGGTGCCACAATGCTTCGCGACGAGTATGTCCGGAGCTCGCCCGACAGCACGGTCTCGATCAGTTCCGGACCGCCGTGGCTGAGCAGCACCTTGCCCACCCCCGTGCAGTGCAGTGGAAGCCGCCCACCGACCTGGGAGACGAGTTCGGGTGCCTCCGGCGCTGAGAGTCTCTCGATGATCACTGCTTCCTGGCCTTCCAGGACCGCCAGTTGAACGTGCTGGTGGAGTGCTGTGAAGAGATCCTCGAGGAACGGCTGGGCCAGCGTGCGCAGTGATTCGGTGAGCGGGGCCAGGGTCCCGAGTTGCCACAGACGCAGTCCCACCGTGAATCTGCCGTCCGGCCGACGATCCAGCGCGCCGAAGCCGGTGAGTTCCACGGCCAGTCTCCGCACGGTGGCATGCGGCATGCCCGTCTTACGCACCAGGTCGGCGAGGCTGAGCGCACTGTGCCCCGGCTGGAACGCGAACAGTACTTCCAGCAGGCGGGAGCCCACCGTCCTGCCGGGCTCGCTGGTCCGGGGCATACATACCAGCTCCTCGCTGTGCGGCACCGCTCGTCGTGCCGCCGCAGCTTAGCCGCGACTTCGAAAGGGCTGTCCATTCAATGAACACAGCCGTTCCGGCGGCGCAGGGTGCCGGTCAGGATCTGCGGTGGCCGGTTCGTCGGCCCTCGACTGCCCTCGATGAGCCAGAGGAGTCCATCAGTGCCTGCCACCATGCCGGGTCCGCGCATTGCCGTCATCGGGGGTGGCATCGGTGGTCTGGCCGCCGGTGCCTTCCTGCGCCGCGCCGGGTTCACGGTCACCGTCTACGAACAGGCGCCCGCACTCACCGAGGTCGGCGCCGGGCTCGTGATGGCTCCCAACGCCGTACGGCTGCTGCGGCGCCTCGACGTCATGGACCGGTTCCTCCACCGGGCCGTACCGCTGGACTGGGGTTGGGAATTCCGCCGCTGGACGGACGGGAGGGTGCTCTCGGTCGAGAAGCTGACCGATGTCTGCGAGCGGCTCTACGGCGAGCGCACCTATGCCGTGCACCGGGCCGACCTGCTGGACTCGCTCAGGGCGGCTGTGCCCGATGAGTGGGTCCGCCTCGGCGCGCGCTGCACGGCGGTCGACGCACGCAAGGACGTCGTGCTGCTCCGCTTCGCCGATGGCAACCAGTCCGAGGCGGACATCGTCATCGGCGCCGACGGAGTGCACTCCGTCGTCCGCAGCGCGGTGACCGAGCCCTCCCCGCCGACGTATTCCGGTATCTGCGCCTTCCGCACGATCGTGCCGGCCCAAGCCGCACCCGACTTCGCGCTGCGCCATGCCCAGACCCTCTGGCTCGGGCCCGGACGGCACTTCGTGCACTATCCGGTCGCCGGTGGACAGGCCGTCAATGTCGTCGCCCTCGCCCCGGCCGGGGATCACACCGACGAGTCCTGGAGTACGACGGCCACGATCGAGGAGTTCCATGCCGAGTTCGCCCACTGGGACCCGCGGGTGACGGACCTGATCACCGCCGGCGGTGTACCCGGGCGCTGGGCGATGCTGGACCGGGCGCCCCTACGTCGCTGGAGCCGGGGCAGGATCACCCTGCTCGGTGACGCCGCGCATCCCATGTTCCCCTTCTTCGCCCAGGGCGCGGCCCAGTCCATCGAGGACGCCGCGGTTCTGGCTCGCTGCCTGGCCGCGTATGCGAACGACCCCGAGCAGGCGCTGAAGCAGTACGAGGCGGCGCGGATCGAACGCACCGCGCGCCTGCAGGAGATCAGTCACGCCCGCAGGGAGATCAACCATCTGCCCGACGGGCCCGAGCAGCAGGCTCGCGACGCCGCACTCGCCGGATCGGATCCGCTGGTGGGCAACGGCTGGATCTACGGCTACGACGCCGAGGAGGCACCCACCTCGTGAACCAACGAGCCTGGTGCGGTACCTGCACGCCCTCCCACCGGGTGCACGATGACGCGAACCGCCTGCCTCGTTCCGGTCAAGCTGTCGCATCCCGCACCCGCTGGTACGGGGCGGCAGTCCACGACGCGAGGAAGCGCAGTCCGTCATGGGACGGGGTCCCGGGCTCAGGAGTCATGACCACCAATTGCTGAGCAGGGTCGGCTGTTGAGGTCAGGCTGTCCCAGTCGAGAACGAGGTCGCCGGCGACCGGGTGGCGCAGCCTCTTCGTGCCGACCCTCAGGCCGGGCCCCTGGCGGCCTGCCCACCACTGCCGGAAGTCGGCGTCGGCCACCGACAGCTCGCCGACGAGTGCGGTCAACTCGGGGTCTCCAGGGCACTTGGCGGCCTCTGCCCATAGTTGGGCGACGCAGCTCCGGGCGATCGTCCTCCAGTCGAGGTAGAGCTCCCGGAAGCCGGGGTCGGTGAAGATCAGCCGGATGTAGTTGAGTTTCTTTTCCGGTACCCGCTCGAAGTCGGTGAGCAGAGCGGCTGCCAGAGCGTTCCAGGCCAGGATGTCCATGTGACGACCCAGCACGAGTGCGGGGGTCGTGGTCAGTTCGTCCAGGAGACGTCTGAGGTGCGGCTGGACCTTCTGCGCCGGTCGGCGGCGCGGCGCGTACTCGTCTCTCGCCGCCAGCTCGAACAGGTGGTCACGCTGGTCATCGTCGAGACGCAGGACACGGACAAGCGTGGCGAGCACCGACGTCGGCACGGACGCACGCCCCTGCTCCCACCGCGTGTAGCAGGCGGTGCTGATACCCGCGAGCTGGGCGACCTCCTCCCGGCGCAACCCCGGCACCCGCCGGGGCGCCGCGGACTCGGGCAGACCCACGGTGCGCGGACCGAGTTGCGCCCGGCACGCCTTGAGGAATTCTCCCAGTTCAGGCGATCGCGCTTTGCTGTACATAGCAGCTAGTGTCGCAGCGCTGAACCGAAAAGTAAGGGGGAGAGTTTCCTCCCAGGCTCGGGACAATATCCTTGCTTTTTCCTGAGCTGCTTTTCCCTGGGCGAGGCCATGAATGCCAGTCGGTCAGGCGACCCGGCCGGCTGCGGACCCGCCGAGCCGACGGGCGGCCCCTGAGGCGAGGGTGCGCAGTCCGTCGTACGACGGCGTGCCGGGCTCCGCCGTCCAGACGACGAGTTCCTGATCCGGATCCGTGCCGCAGGTCAGGGTGGAGCAGTCGAGGGTGAGTTCGCCGGCGACGGGGTGGTGGAACCTCTTCGCGCCGATGGTGCGGGACGGCACGTGATGGCTTCCCCACCACTGCCCGAAGTCCTTGTCCCGCACGGAGAGTTCGCCTACCAGACTGGTCAGGCGCGGGTCGTCCGGGTACCTGGCGGCCAGCATGCGCAGATGGGACACGCACGCACGGGCGACGGTCCGCCAGTCCGCGTACAACGTCCTCATGGAGGGGTCGGTGAAGAGGATACGGACGTGGTTCCGCCTCTTCTCCGGCACCGTCGCGAAATCGGTGAGCAGGGCGGCGGCCAGCGGATTCCACGCCAGGATGTCCATACGGCGGCCCATCACCACGCCGGGTGTCCCGACGAGGTCGTCGAGCAGGCGGCGCAACTGTGGCTGCACCCTCTGCGCGGCCTGGCGGCGGGGTCGCGCCGTCTGTCGGCCCACCAGCTCGAACAGGTGGTCGCGCTGGTCGTTGCCCAGATGCAGGATCTGCGCGAGAGCCGCCAGCACCGGGGCGGTCGGCTGGATGCGGCCCTGCTCCAGCCGTGTGTAGTGGTCGGTGCTGATGGCGGCGAGCAGGGCGACCTCCTCCCGGCGCAGGCCGGGCACCCGCCGGGGGCCACCGGTGTCGGGCAGGCCGACGGTGCGCGGGCTCAGTTCAGCCCTCCGCGCTTTGAGGAATTCTCCCAGCTTGTTCAGATGCGCGTCGCTGGTCATGACGGTCAGTCTCGCACTGCTCGGTGTTCACGAGGGGGGGTAAGGATTCCTACCCTGGACAAGCAATTCCCAGGACGAAATTCTCCCCTTTGCGGGTTCGCACGACGGTGACAGGGTCGATGCCGCGGCCGGCCTCGGGTCCGTCATTGTTTCCCAACGTCAGCGATATTCGGTATTTCATGCGTCAGGCGGAGGAGACGAGAAGGAAGTGCGGCCCTCGGGCGGCCCCCGACCGAAGCCAGGGCCCGAACCTTGAACGCACGCTAGGAGCACCCCCCATGTCCGAACGGAAGAAGTTCGCGCCGCCCGCGATCCAGGAATTCGCCCCCAAACTCGCGGAGGTGACCGACACGGTCCTGTTCGGCGACATCTGGGAGCGGCCGGGTCTGTCCCCGCGCGACCGCAGTCTGGTCACCGTCACCGCTCTCGCCGCCCTGTACCGGGGCGACCAGCTCAGCTTCCACCTCGGCAAGGCGCTGGAGAACGGTGTGACCAAGGACGAGCTGATCGAGGCCCTCACGCATCTGGCCTTCTACGCCGGATGGCCCAACGCCATGACCGCGATGACCCAGCTCAAGGAGATCGTGGACAAGGCCGAACAGTCCGGCTGAGCACCGCCGAGCCGTATCCGCCCCCGACACACCACGCACCCGACAAGACCTGGGAAGCATCATGCGAGCAACCATCATTCACGGCCCCGGGGACATCCGGGTGGAGAACGCCCCGGAACCGAAGATCACGGCACCGACGGACGCGGTCATCCGCACCGTCGCCGCCTGCGTGTGCGGCTCCGATCTGTGGAGCTACCGAGGTGTCCTGCCGGTCACCGAGCCGCAGCCGATCGGCCACGAGTACGTCGGCATCGTCGAGGAGGTCGGCAGCGACGTATCGAGCGTCAAGCCGGGCCAGTTCGTCATCGGCTCCTTCGTCGCCTCCGACAACACCTGCCCGATCTGCCAGGCCGGCTACCACACCTCCTGCCGGCACGCGCAGTGGGTCACCGGCTGCCAGGCCGAGTACGTCCGTGTCCCCCTCGCCGACGGCACCCTGGTCGCCACCCCGGAGCAGCCGGCCGAGGAACTGATCCCGGACCTGCTGGCCCTGTCCGACGTCATGGGCACCGGCTGGTACGCCGCCAAGGCGGCCGAGGTCAGGCCCGGTTCGACAGCCGTGGTCGTCGGAGACGGCGCGGTCGGCCTGTCCGGCGTCATCGCCGCGAAGGAGCTGGGCGCCGAGCGCATCATCGCCATGAGCCGCCACGAGTCCCGGCAGAAGCTGGCCCTCGAGTTCGGCGCCACCGACATCGTCACCGAGCGCGGCGAGGAAGGCATCGCCCGTGTCAAGGAACTGACGAACGGCGTCGGCGCGGACTCCGTCCTGGAGTGCGTCGGAACCGCCGAGTCGATGCAGCAGGCCCTGCAGTCCACCCGCCCGGGTGGCAACGTCGGCTTCGTCGGTATGCCGCACGACGTGCAGATCGACGGCCTGCAGCTCTTCTTCTCCCACGTCGGCCTGCGCGGCGGCCCCGCCCCCGTGCGCGCCTACCTTCCCGACCTGATCGACCGCGTCTTCAACGGCCGTATCAACCCGGGCAAGGTCTTCGACCTCACCCTGCCACTGGACGAGGCCGCCGAAGGCTACAAGGCCATGGACGAGCGCCGCGCCATCAAGACGCTGCTACGTCCGTGACCTGAATTCCTGGCGGCGGTGGGCGCCGGCACCAACCAGCGGCGTCGGCAACACTGCGGCTGGTCCCCCGATGAACGTGACGATCCCTGGGAAGCCGCTGCGCCCCCACCGACATCCGGTCCCGCACAGGAGTAAGCGCCATGCTCGGTCTCGAACTCGTCGTCGCCCTGGGTGCGGCGGTGCTGCTGGGCAACGTCCTCGGGCAGCGCTTCCGCGTCGCACCGCCCGTCGTACTGCTCGTCGTGGGCGTGCTTCTCGGCCTCGTCCCGGCCGTCCGCCAGACCCAACTCCCTCCCGAAGTGGTGTTGTTGCTCTTCCTTCCGGTGCTGTTGTACTGGGAGAGCCTGACCACGTCCATGCGGGAGATCCGTACGAACCTGCGCGGCATCGTCCTGCTCAGCACGGTTCTGGTGATCCTCACCGCAGGGATCGTGGCCGTCGCAGGGCACGCGCTCGGACTGGCCTGGGGACCGGCGTGGGCGCTGGGCGCGGCCGTGGCTCCCACCGATGCCACAGCGGTCGGCGCTCTGGCCGGCTCCCTGCCGCGCCGTCAGATCACCGTGCTACGCGCGGAAAGCCTCGTCAACGACGGCACCGCCCTGGTCATCTTCGGCCTGGCGGTCGGTATCACCGTCGGCGAGGAACACCTCACCCTGCCGCACGTCGGAGCGCTGTTCCTCCTGGCGTACGGCGGCGGGGCCGCTGTGGGCGTGCTGGTCGCCTGGATCAACATGAACCTGCGACGCCGCCTGGACGATCCCCTGCTCGGCAATCTCGTCATGATCCTGGCCCCGTTCACGGCGTATCTGCTCGCCGAACTGATCCACGCCTCCGGGGTCCTCGCGGTCGTCGTGAGCGGGTTGATCATGGCCCAGGTGGCACCGAGCCTCATCCGTGCCGAGCACCGCCGCCAGGCATTGGCCTTCTGGCCCCTGGTCACGTTCATCATCAACGGCGCGCTGTTCGTCCTGGTCGGAGTGGAACTCCAGTACGCGTTCCGCCACTTGAGCCGATCCGACCTCAGCGATGCCCTGATCGCGATCGGGGTGGTCAGCGTGGTGCTGGTCGCGGTCCGGTGCGCGTTCCTGTTCTCCTCCGCCTACCTGATCCGCGTGATCGACCGGCGTCCCGAGCAGCGGATGCGAAGAATCAGTCACCGGGCCCGCGTCGTGAGCGGTTTCGCAGGCTTCCGTGGAGCGGTGTCGCTCGCCGTGGCGCTCTCCGTACCGGAGGCCCTCGACTCGGGTGAGCCCTTCCCCGACCGCGACTTCATCGTCTTCGTCACCTCCGGCGTCATCGTGGTGACCCTCGTGGTGCAGGGACTGCTGCTGCCGGGCGTGGTGCGCTGGGCCCGGCTGCCGCGCGACACCTCCGTCGACGAGGAGCACGTCCTCGCCGAGACCACGGCGACCGAGGACGCCCTCACAGCGCTGCCGCGACTCGCCTCCGAACTGGGCACCACCCCGAAGGTCATGGAGTGGCTGCGCCAGGAGTACGAGGCCCACCTGGCGACCGTACGGGCCAGAGGCGCGGGCACCGACGACGATCCCGCTCTGCTCCACAACCGCCACTACACCGACCTCCGCCTCGCCCTGATCGCGCACAAGCGCGCAACCGTCGTCCGCCTGCGCGACGAGCGAGAGATCGACGACACCGTGCTGCGTCGGCTTCAAGCCGCCCTGGACAGCGAAGAGGTGCGGCTGGCCGGACGCGAGCCGGTGGAGTGAGCCGGGCCCCGGCACCCTGCCTCCGCACAAGACCCGACAGAAGGGATCCCCCTGCCATGTCCTCCGGCCTCATCGACGTCCATGCCCACCTCCTGCCCGACTTCTACGTCCAGGAGGCGACACCGGCGGGCCATGCCCACCCCGACGGCATGGGCGGCTGGCCCACGTGGTCCGTGCAAACCCACCTGGACCTGATGGACCGCAACGGCATCGAGACCGCGATGCTCTCCCTGTCCTCCCCCGGCGTGCACTTCGGCGACGACAAGGCGGCGCGTCTCCTCGCCCGGCGCGTCAACGAGTACACCGCCGAGCTGACCCGTGACCATCCCGGCCGCTTCGGCAATTTCGTGTCGCTTCCCCTGCCGGACGTGGACGGCTCGTTGGAGGAGATCGCCTTCGCCTTCGACGAACTCGACGCCGACGGCGTGGCCTTGCTGACGCACACGCACGGTGTGTACCTGGGCGACCAGCGCCTCGACCGGGTCTTCGCGGAACTCGACCGCCGCCGGGCCGTGGTCTTCCTGCACCCCACCTCCCCGGTGTGCTGGGAACGGTCAGCACTCGGCAGACCGCGGCCGATGGTCGAGTTCATCCTCGACACGGCCCGTGCCGTCACGGACCTGGTGATGGCGGGCGTCCTGACGCATCATCCGAACATGCAGGTGATCGTTCCGCACTGCGGTGGCGCGGTTCCCGTCCTGGCCGACCGCATCAACGAGTTCATGAGGCTGTTCCTGCCTTCGGAGAAGTCACCCTCCCTAGACGCCGTGCAGCAACTACAGGGCCTGTACTACGACATGGCGGGCACAGCCTTCCCACGCCAGGTCCCCGCGCTGCTGCAGCTCGTCGATCCGGAGCGCGTGCTGTTCGGCAGCGACTACTGCTGGACACCTCCCCCGCTGGCCGACGCCCACATCGCGGCGATCGACGCGGCCGAGTCACCGGTAGAGGGGACCACGTGGCGTTCCCTCACAACGGCCAACGCCAAACGCCTGTTCCCGGGAACAGCGCGGTGAACGGGTCAGTCGGCGCCGTCCAGCCCTCCCGGTGCCACCTCGATCCCAGCAGTCAGAGAAACGCCCTGTAGGTCTGGCTGCCGGCTTCGGCAGTCCACACGGGACCGAGTACTCCACCGATCCTCGGGCTTGTCCGGTCAGGGTTCCGGCCGACCAAGGGCCGAGGGTCGACGGCACGCTCGATCCGATTTCGAGCATCACGAACGACACCGGATGGAGAAAAGATGCACACCCGAACGCTCGGGCAAGACCTGTCGGTCTCCGCCATCGGCCTCGGCGCCATGGGTATGTCCCAGAGCTACGGCCCCAATCCCGGCGATCGAAGCGACATGATCGCCGTGCTCCGTGGGGCCGTTGACCGCGGGGTCACGTTCTTCGACACCGCAGAGGTGTACGGCCCCTACGTCAACGAGGAACTCGTCGGAGAGGCCCTCACTCCGGTACGTGACCAAGTGGTGATCGCCACCAAGTTCGGATTCCGCATCGAAAACGGTGCGTCAGTCGGACTCGACAGCCGGCCCGAGCAGATCCGTGCCGTCGCCACGGCCTCCCTCGAACGGCTCGGGGTGGAGACGATCGACCTGTTCTACCAGCACCGAGTTGATCCACAGGTACCGATCGAAGACGTCGCCGGCACGGTCGCCGAACTCGTACAGGAGGGCAAGGTCCGCTGCTTCGGACTGTCGGAGGCCGGTGCGGAGACCATCCGCCGCGCTCACTCGGTCCACCCGGTCACGGCAGTGCAGAGCGAGTACTCGCTGTGGACCCGGGATCCCGAGTCACAGGTCCTGCCGACGTGCGCGGCACTCGGCATCGGATTCGTGCCCTTCAGCCCACTCGGCAAGGGCTTCCTGACCGGAGCTGTGGACGCTTCGACGTCGTTCGCCACCGGCGACGTCCGGACAACCATTCCACGGTTCACGGCCGAGAACCGAGCGGCCAACCAGGCCCTCGTCGACCACATCGCCACGCTCGCGCAGACCAAGGACGCCACACCGGGACAGGTCGCGATCGCCTGGCTGCTCGCCCAGCATCCGTGGATCGTGCCGATTCCCGGAACGCGGCGCATCGCGCGCATCGAGGAGAACGTCGGTGCCACCCAACTGCCCCTTTCCGCAGACGAACTGTCGGACCTCAACCAACTTGCCGGTCGAGTGGGGGTACAGGGAGACCGCTACAACGAACATCACATGTCACTGGTCGACAAGTAGCGGACGAACCCGTGTGCCAGGGCGCAGTACTCGGTGCGGGCGGAGAGCTTCTGGGCGAGTTCCGCCGACGGCGATCGGTACACGGGAGTGTCGGACATCGGGCTCCAACCGCCCAGCGGAGGAGGTAGGTTCTCGTTTCTTCTGGCCTCTATCGGTGCCCTGACCTTGGGCCTTGGTTCTGTCCCACTCGTGGGCCGGTGTCAGCCGCCCTGCCGTGGCGCCCCCCGCGCGGCACGGCGGCGATCGTCCGGCATCAGCCATGCCTCCGCGTCGCGCCGGATCCGCGGCGCGTCGAAGCTCTCGTACTCCCGGATCACCGACCTGATCGTGCCTCGCTCACGGTATTCGTCCATGATCGCGACATGCTCCGGCAGGCGTACGAACTCCGCCAGGGCTCGCCGTCCGGTCCACACCGAGACCGATCCGCAGCGCCGGGCCACCGGCGCGGCCCACAGCCACATTCCGACCGCGCCGTCGAGATGCGGCCAGTGGCGCCGCAGCGCGAAGCCGCGACGCGCGATGCCGGGCAAGTCTAGGTATGCGTCGCTGGTGAAGTCGGTGACGCTGACGATCAGCGGGCCGCTGCGGCGACCGTGCATGCCGCTGTCGACGCCGTTCGCCGCGGCGCGGTCGCCAAGGAAGTCCCCGGCCGGGCCCTGGCACCAGCGGCTCCTCAGCATGGCCCCGGCGTCCAGGACGGGTCGCGGCCGAGCAGGGCGAGCAACCGGTCGCCCTGCGGGGCTTCGTCGGGAACGGCGATCTGCCGGCGGAACGCGGCACCGGCCCCGCGGCCCTCGTCCGGGACCAGGGCGGCGACGCGCAGCGCGGCGGTGGTGAGTTCTGCGGCGGGCTCCCACGGGGCGCCGATCGTCACCGCGACGTCCCAGGCGTGCGCCACGTAGTCGAGCAGGTGAAAGCCGATCGCTGTCCGTCCGGGGACAGCGAAGCCCTCGCCCACCTCCGGTAGCGCGAACCGCCGCTCCAGCACGTCGTCTTCCGCGAACGCCGCGGTGACCTTGCCGACTGACGCCTCATACGCTCTTACCGGGTCGTCTCCGAGGTCGCCGTCGCGCCATACGGCCCACGGCTCACCCGCGCCGCGGGCGGAGGCGGCGAACCCCTCGTTCTGGCTGACCAGATGGCGAAGCAGACCGTACAGGGTCCAGTCCGCGCACGGCGTCGCCATCCTCAAGTGGTCGGTCTTCACCCGGGAGACCACCTCCCCGGTCAGCAACAGCGCCTGGCGATCCAGTCGTCGTAGGTCCATGGCCGGAGCGTAAAGTCCCCAGTGGTTCAGCTCCAGAGCCAATAAGCTGCCAAGTGATTGAGCCAATTGCCGGGCTGAAAGCCGACAACAGCCGAGCCGAAAGCGGAAGGCCGGGATGGACGTGCACGTCAGGCTCGACGGGCAGCGCGACCTGTCCGGCCAGATCTACCGCCAGCTGCGCGCCTCGATCCACAACGGGCTGCTACGGCCCGGCGATCCGCTGCCCCCGACCCGGGAGTTGGCCCGCCGCCTGGCGGTGGCCCGCAACACCGTCGGCGTCGCCTACGAACGGCTCGTCGCCGAGGGCTACGCGGACAGCAGGGTCGGCTCCGGAACCTATGTGGGTACGACGGGCCTGCCCACGCGCGAGGCCGCGCCCGCCACCGACACCACCGGCCCGGGACTGCGCCCGCGCGCCCTGTGGGCGGACCTGTCCCCCTGGGCATCTCCGGAGACCACGGGACCGACCACGGCGGCCCACGACTTCCGGGTCGGTCTGCCGGACGCCCGGCTCTTCCCGTACGACGCCTGGCGTCCCCTGATCGCCCGGGAACTACGCCTCTCGGCGGCCGGGGCGGTCGGATACGGCGATCCGGCCGGCCACGCCGGGCTGCGGGCCGCACTCGCCCGGCACATCGGACTCTCCCGCGGTGTGCGGACCGGCCCGGACGACGTGCTGGTGACCACCGGCACGCAGCAGGCCCTGGACCTCATCGGGCGGGTGCTGCTCGAACCGGGCGACCGGGTGGCCGTCGAAGAGCCGGGCTACCCACCGGCCCGGCTGGCGTTCCTGGCGCAGGGCGCCGAGGTCACGGGCATCCCGGTGGACGCCGAGGGCCTGCTGGTGGACGCCATCCCGCCGGACACCCGCGCCGTGTACGTCACCGCCGCCCACCAGTTCCCGCTCGGCATGCCGATGTCCCTGCGGCGCAGAACGGCACTGCTGCGATGGGCGCGGCAGCACGGTGCGGCCGTGATCGAGGACGACTACGACAGCGAATTCCGGTTCGGCGGGCGGCCGGTCGAGACGCTGCAGAGTCTGGACCGGGACGGACACGTCATCTACGTGGGGTCGTTCTCCAAGGTGATGCTGCCCTCCCTGCGCGTCGGCTTCCTGGTGGCGCCCGCCCCGCTGCGCACAGCGCTGCGCACCGCCAAGTACACCGTCGACTGGCACACAGCGGTCCCCACGCAGGCGGCGCTCGCCCGCTTCGTCGACGACGGGTTGCTCGCCCGGCACATCCGCCGGATGCAGCACATGTACGCGGCCCGGCATCAAGCCATCACCCACGCGCTCACCGACCAGTTCGCGGACCTGGCCGAGCTGGTGCCGTCCGCCGCGGGCCTGCACGTGACCACATTCACCCGAGGCCATCTCGCCGAGCCCGACGCCCTCGCGAACCGGGCTGTCCGGGCCCGGGCATCCGGCGTGGCGGTCTACACCCTGGCGGAGGTCGCCGCGAACCGCTCCGCGCGCCCGGGCCTCGTCTTCGGTTACGGCTCGATCAGCGCCCCGGACATCGAGCCGGGCCTGCACCGCGTACTCGGCCCGCCTCAGGGAGAAGAGGACGCCTGAAATGCGAACCTATAGAGGTCAGGGCTATGTCTGAGCCATGTCGACGAAGCGGGAGTAGTGGCCCTGGAAGGCGACCGTGATGGTGGCGGTGGGCCCGTGGCGATGCTTGGCGACGATGAAGTCGGCCTCGCCGGCTCGGGGCGAGTCCTTCTCGTAGGCGTCCTCACGGTGCAGGAGGATCACCACGTCGGCGTTGTCCTCGATGGCGCCGGAGTCCCGAAGGTCATTGATCATCGGCTTCTTGTCGGTGCGCTGCTCGGGACTGCGGTTGAGGGTGGAGATCGCGACGATCGGCAAGCGGAGCTCCTTGGCCAGGAGTTTCAGGCAGCGGGCGATCTCGGAGATCTCCTCGTAGCGGGAGCCGAGCGGTCTGGTGCCGTAGGTGAGCAGGTGAACGGGGTCGACGACGATGAGCTGTACGCCTGCCCGGGCCTGCAGGTAGCGGCAGTGGGCGCGCAGGTCGTGGACGTTGGAGTAGGCACCGTCCTGGATGTAGATCGGAGCGGCGCTGACGTCGGGCATCCGTCGGGCGAGGCGGGTCCAGTCCTCGTCGGTCATGGTGCCGGAACGCATGTGGTGCAGTGCGACGCGGGCTTCGGCGGACAGCAGGCGCATGCCGATCTCGTTGCGGTCGGCTTCGAGGGAGAACACGGCGCTGGGCAGGGCGTGTTTGATGCTGGCGCAGCGGACGATGTCGAGGGCGAGGGTGGACTTGCCCATGGCGGGGCGGGCGGCGATGACGATGAGTTGGCCAGGGTGGAGTCCGCCGGTGAGGGAGTCCAGGTCGGTGAAGCCGGTGGGCACACCAGGCAGAGTGGCGTTGCGGCCGCCGGTCGCCTCGATCCAGTCGAGGGTGTTCTCCATGACGTCGCTGAGCGGGCTGGCCGGCGGGAGCAGGGGGCGCCGGGTGGTGGCGGCGAAGATCTCCGCCTGTGCCTGGTCGGCAATGCGGGCAACGGCGTCCGGGTCGGCGTCGGAGGCCAGGTTTTCGATGTGGATCGCGGCGATCTTGGTGCGGCGCAGCATGGCCGTGTTCTGTACGCGGTCGGCGTTGATCTGCCAGCTTCGGGCAGAGGAAGGCCCGTTGACGAGGGCAGTGATGTAGACGGAGCCGCCGACGTTGTCCAGATTGCCCTGCTGGGTGAGCTGGGCGGCTACGGCGAGCGGGTCGGTGGTCTCGCCTCGCCCGTACAGGTCAAGGATCGTCGTATAGATCAGTTCGTGGGCGGGCCGGTAGAAGTCGTGCCCGTGGAGGGTGTCGACGATGTCGGCGATCGCGTCGTTGGACAGCAGCATCGCCCTCAGCACCCCCTTCTCCGCTTCAAGATCGTGCGGATGGTGCAGTGCCGCGTCGTTGTCGTCGCTGGTCACCCCGGTTCCCCCTCCCCCATGTCCTTTCCCCAGGTCCCGCTGGCCGCAGTTCGCGGCATCAGGTCAGCGTAGCCGCGGCCCGGCCCGCATGATCACGGTTTCGGCTCGCTCACTCCGGAAGGGTGAACTGAACTGCTTCGCGCGGGAGTTGCCGTGCCTGACGGTTCAGGGCCGCCTCGATGGCGGGGTCGGACGGCCCAGTTGTCGGCTCCGGCTGTGATGCGCGTGGGCCGTCCGGCATCGTGGGCAGCGGAAGAATCGTGGACGGGGCCCTCCTCACCAGACGGATATGGCGCACCGTGCCCGCACCGAGCGCGTCATTGAGCCCCTGCATCAGGCGCCCAGCCAGGAGCCGGGCGTTGGTCAGCCAGGCCACCGAGGTCCCCGCCAGCGTGAGCGTCCCGGTCTCGGAGTCGAAGGCGGTGGGGACCACATGCTCGGCCAGAGGGCCGGCGACCGAATGCCAGGCCGGCAGCGGCGAGGCCTCGGACACGGCGAACAGGTCAAACAGGACTCGCGCGAGGAGGACAGGCGGGGTCCGTCCCCGCGCACGCCGGCGGCGGGCGGCGGGGGCCCGCTCGGTGAAGCGCCCCCGCCGGGCGTCCTCACGAGCCCGGCGCAGGGCCAGCAGCGCCAGATCGACGCGTGCCTCGGTACCCGGGCGCTGCTGGTCGTTCAAAGTTCGGCCCGGCGAAGCGTCGGGGTAGCACAGACCCGGACGACGCCGTGGTCGGTGAAGGCGTACACCAGCCGGTAGGCCGATGCGGCCTCCGGGCCCTGGTACTGCGGCACCAGCTCGTCGCCCGGCCACTGCGGGGAAGGAACACGCACGTCCGCTCAGCCTCCGAGTCCAGCCCCTGTCCGGCCGACGTGCACCGGGCACATCACCGGGAGTAACTCCCAGGATACTGACGGGAACTGACATGTCGACAGCCCGCTGAGCTTGACATCCATCGTCCAGCGTCGGTCTTGCTTGGACGTCAGTCCCATGCGTTGAAGAGCACTCCGCCCAATGTGGTGATGCCGTAGAAGCGAACTTCGCTCCACTCGCCCCGGGTGAGGACCGAGGTGTCGATGTCCGAGAGCGGCAGAGTGAGCTGCGCTAGTTCAAGCACGACAAACCCCAGATCGGCAAAGGCATGGGCCCACGGCGGCGGTGCGAGGAACTCCTCGGTGTACCAGTCCCGGCGTTCCTGAGCGAATGCGACCCAGGGATGGTAGGCGTGACACAGGATGACGCACTCACCTGTGCCCTCGATGACCGTCGCGGTGTGAAACGTACGGGGATACCCCTGTTCCTCTATCTCGCCCACCTGGCCTTTGGCCGCCCGGGCGGCTGCATACAGCGCTGCCCGGAACGTCCGCTGGTCGGTTTCCGGTAGCAGCCCGCCCTCGGGCTGGAAGAAGCCCGTGGCGCCTCGCGGCAGTGTGAACGCTGTGTCCTTGTCTACGGCCATGTGGCTCATTCTGCGAGGAGAAGCCATGCGCTGCTGCTCTATGCCGTTCGCCGAGGCTTCGTCCCCCTCATGTGGCGGGACGGACGAGACCGAGACGCGTCGGTTTGGGTGCACCGGCTGGGGAGCCGGTCTTCGTACGGAGGTGGACGGGCGAGCCGGAGCTGGGCATCGGCGGCGATCACCAGCCATGTCTACCGGTCGGCCGCCTCCGGACTGCGAAGCTGTGGTTTCGTCCACCGGGTGTCTGCTTGAACAGACGGGACGTGTGCCCCAGGTCGAAGCGGCGGAGAAAGGACTGCCAGCGGCGGTCCACGTCGTTCGTGGTGGCGCCGGTGCCCGACCACCACAGCCAGACTGGCTTGTTCAGCCCACCGCTGGGCAGCTTCTCCACGACCAGCCGGATGACGGTGCCTTCGATGGTTGAGCCAGGCCGCACGTCACGGCCTGCTCGGTGCCCAAGGTGGCTCGGTCGCCAAAGATGAACTCTCCGCCGTGCTTGGGGGTGCCGCCCTTCGGGTCGTAGACCCGCGGCGGTCTCGGCCGTCGCATGACACGGTCTGAGCGGAGCCGGCCGAGGATCTCGACGGGCAGAGCGCTGAACAAGTAGGCGACGCGGGGTGCGTCGTATCCGGGGTCCAGCACGACCAGGACCTCCGGATCGCCCGGCTTCCACTGGCCGACGGCGACGAGCGGCGCGACCAGCTCGCGGAGCTGGACCGTGGTTACCGCGGCGACATCAGCGCCGGGCTCCAGCGGACCGCGTCCAGCGCTGCCGTCAGGGGTGTGGGCCTGTCTCCAGCGCGGCCACGATCGAGTACGGCCGGCCCGGCACCATCTGGTGCTTGCCCTCACCCCGGTCAAAGGGGTGGCAGAAGGACCGGTCAGGGCAGGTGTTGGCGCCCGGCCGGAGCCATGGGGAGACGTCCACAGCCAGCACGATTCGACCGTCTGCAGCCCTGGGTAACGGGACCGAGGCCAGCGCACGACGCAGCCGGGCGAAGTCGATCCGTCCCTGGTTGAGGCCGCCACAGAGAGCCCCGTGGTCTCGGCGGTGTTCCGGCGCGAGCGCCAGGTCCACCGGCGTCCACACCGGCCCGTCCGTGCACAACAACGCGTCGCACAACTCGAACAGTGCATCGGCCCGAGCGGTCGGGCACGAGTACAACTCCGTCCGCAGGCACGGCACTTCCGCGAACGCATCCCGCAGGACGCCCTGACACCCCAGACCCACGACCACGGCTTTCGAGCCGCGTTCGACGCCGGACCTTGAACGTCAAGCTCAGTCGGTGGAGAACCCGGCCAGCATCGCGGCGGGGTAGCGGCTGCCGGCCGAGCCGTGGGGAAGGATCTCCGTGATACGGACCAGGTCGGCGTCGTCGAGCTGGACGTCGGCGGCTCCTGCGTTCTCGGCGAGGCGCCTGGCGCTGCGTGTGCCGGGGATGGGGACGACGTCGTCGCCCTGGGCGAGCAGCCAGGCCAGCGCGAGTTGGGCGGAGGTGATGTCCTTGGCCTCGGCCAGTTCCTTCAGCTGGTCGGTGGCGCCCAGGTTGTAGGTGTAGTTCTCGCCCTGCCAGCGCTCGTCCCAGCTGCGCATGTCGTCCGCGGGGTATTCGCTCGCGGGCTTGACGACGCCGGTCAGGAAGCCGCGGCCGAGCGGCGAGTAGGGCACCAGGCCGATGCCGAGTTCCCGCAGGACGGGCAGCGTCTTCTCCTCCACCTCCCGCTCGAAGAGCGAGTACTCGTACTGGAGCACGGAGACCGGGGTGACGGCGTGGGCGCGGCGGATGTACTGCGGGCCGACGTTGCTCAGGCCGAAGTACTTCACCTTGCCCTCGGTGATCAGGTCGCCGACGACGCCCGCGACCTCCTCGGCGGGCACATCCGGGTCGGAGATGTGCTGGTAGAAGAGGTCGATGCGGTCGGTTCCGAGGTAGCGGAGGCTGTTCTCGGCGACCTCGCGGATGTTCTCCGGACGGCTGTCGACGCCGGAGCCGATCGGGTCGGCGGCCAGGTCGAAGCCGAACTTGGTGGCGAGGACCACCTCGTCGCGGAAGTCCTTGACCGCCTTGCCGAGCAGGATCTCGTTGCTGCCCGTGCCGGCGCCGTACAGCTCGGCCGTGTCGAAGAAGTCGATCCCCAGTTCGCGGGCGCGACGGATGGTCGCGATGCCCTCCTGGTCGTTCGAGGCCCCGTAGGCCATGGACATCCCCATCACGCCGAGGCCCAGTGCCGAGACGCTCAGGCCCTGAGAGCCCAGATTGCGGTGCTGCATGAGTTCACTTCCTCAGTGCTCGCCGGTGCGGCCAAAGACCGAACCAAACTGTTTGGTTTGGAGTCTAGGCCATGCGGACCCACGGCACCAAACCGAACAGTTCGGTGGCTTATCCTGTGGTTATGTCCCGCCCCCTCGACTCCGGCCCCACTGCGGCACCCGAACCCGCGCCCGACGGTGGCGACACCACGCGCGAGCGGATCCTCACGGCCGCCATGGAGGAGTTCGCGCGCCACGGCATCGCCGGCGCCCGTGTGGACCGCATCGCCAAGCTCGCCAGGACCAGCAAGGAGCGCGTCTACGCCCACTTCCGCGGCAAGGAGGCGCTCTACGCACACCTCGCCGAGCGCGAACTGGCCGTCATCGCCGAGGCCACCCGGATGACCCCGGCCGACCTTCCCGGTTACGCGGGCCGCCTGTTCGACTACTTCACCGCGCGCCCCGACCACCAGCGCCTGATCGCCTGGGGCCGCCTCGAACTGTCAGGCTCCGGGGCCACCGACGACGACCCCACCCAGGCGATCATCGCTCGCAAAGTGGACCAGCTCCGCCAGGCACAACAGGCCGGCCGGCTCACCGCCGCCTGGGACCCGGTCGACATCCTCGCCCTCGTCAACCAGATCGCCATGACCTGGGCAGGTCAGCCCGAACTCACCGCATCCGCGGCCGAACACGCCGCTGACCCCACCACCGCCGCCCGCCGCGCCGCCGTCGTGACGGCCGTCCAAAGTCTCTTCCCCCGCTCAAGCTGAGACGCCGGCAGGCCGAGGAAGACGGCGACCGAACGCCGAGCCACCGCCCCCGGACTGTTCAGCTGTCACTGGCCCAGCCCTCAGCGTGGTGGTGCCGCCATGGCGACCTTCCGGCCGGCAATCGCTGCCAGGCCTCTTGATCCGACGACGACGTGTGACCAGGATCGCTAGTTGGCGCCAGAGCACGTTCGTGACCTGCGCTGATGCCAACTATGTTCAGAGACCGTCGGTACGAAATCAGAGAGATGGTGGGCACTTTGGTACAGCGCAGGTCACAAGGCGTGTCACCGGAGCAGGAAATCCAGCCCTCCGGGCGTAAGGCTCCCTTGTGCGCGGCCGACGGACTTCAGATCCCGGTACAACTCCCCTGCTGATGATCCGTACGGTGATGCATCCAGAGCACCACGTCACAGACCCGTAGCGCACTGGCGGTCTCTGGGAGGTCTGCGGCCTGCCGTAGGGCCATCAACTCGTGATGCAGCGCCCAGTTGTCGACGCGCAGCGCGGCATGCAGGTCGAGCCAGAAAGACTTGGGCCGGCCGAGGACGTATCGAACGACCTGATCGTAGACGGGCAGTCAAGGCTGTGGTGAAGGAGTTAGCGGGCCGGGCGGGATCTCATGTGCCGGCGATACTCGCGGCGGGCCTGCTCACCACACGGCCCTGCGCGCCCTGCTGCGCATCCCGTTGCCCACCGGGCGGGCGCCCCGCGTGATCGGCGTCGACGACTTCGCTCTGCGCCGGCGGCACCGCTGTGCCACCGTGGTGATCGACGCCGAGACCTATGAGCGGATCGACGTGCCGCCCGACCGCACCGCCGACACGCTGGAAGCTTGGCTGCGCGAGCATCCGGGCGTCGAGGTCGTGTGCCGTGTCGGCTCCGTCACGTCCCTGGCGAGCGCGAAGAAACGCTCGACGCGGGCGCGGTTGCCGGGGAAGGCGTCCTCCAGGGCGTCCACGGCGCGGGCCCGGTCGGCGGGCAGGGTCACATCGTGCCGACCGGGTACCACGGCGCGATACAGGTCGTGCTCCTGGACGAACTACAGCGAGTCAGCGACGCCCAGCTTCTCGAACAGCCCGCGCAGCGTGTACGGCTGGACCTCCAGGCCGACTCCGGACAGCCGGTGCAGCACCGTCTCGAACTCGAAGCGGCCTCGTCGAAAGGAGGTGGCGCAGCCGCCGGGGACATTGTGGCGCTCCTCCAGGAGGGTGCGCAGTCCGTCGAAGTCCGTCGTCGTGGTTACTGTTCGGCGGCCTCTCGGGCGATCTGCTCGAACTGGGCGCCCATGGCCTCGCCGAGCGCCTGGGCGGCGGAGAGCGGGCGCACCATCACCGTGAACTCGTCGATCTTCCCGTCGTCGTCGAAGTGCAGGAAGTCGCATCCCTGGATCTGCTTGCCGGCGACAGTGGCGGTGAAGACGAAGGCGTGATCGCGGCCGTCGGCATTGGCGATCTCACGGATGTAGGTGAAGTCCTCGAAGACCCGGAGCACGCCGCGCAGGATCGCGGCAGTGATGGCCTTGCCCGGGTACGGCTTGAAGGTGACGGGGCTGGTGAAGACGACGTCGTCGGCCAGCAGAGCGGCCACGGCGTCCAGGTCGCCGCTCTCGACGGCCTTGCGGAAGGGATGCATGAGCCCACCCTCTGATACTCAGAAAAGTTAATAGGTGTGGTGGAGATTAGAGGGCACGTTGGGGCTTGTCTACAGGGAAGAGGGACTGTTAGTCATGTTGTTGATTAATCTGCTAGCGTGCAATCCATGGCTTTGCGGAACGCGGTGATGGCCGCACTGTTGGAGGGCGAGGCGTCCGGGTACGACCTCGCGAAGGCGTTCGACGCGACGGTCGCCAACTTCTGGATGTCGACGCCTCAGCAGCTCTACCGGGAGCTGGATCGCATGGAGGCCGAAGGACTCGTCACGGCCCGTGTCGTCGAGCAGAAGCGCCGCCCCAACAAGCGACTGTTCTCCTTGACGGAGGCCGGGCGGAAGGCCGTCCACGCCTACACCGCCGAGCCCTTGGGTAAACCGGCGGTGATCCGGGACGAGTTGCTTGTCAAGGTGCAGTGCCTGGACTCGGGCGACTTGGAAGCGGTCCGGACCGCCATCACCGAGCGCATGGAATGGGCCACCACCAAGCTGGCCCGCTACGAGCGACTCCGGCAGCGCCTGCTCGACGGGCGCTCTGAGGAGGCGTACTTCGCCGAGGCCGAGCGCATCGGCCCGTATCTCACCCTGCTGCGCGGGATGTCGTTCGAGCGGGAGAACCTCCAGTGGGGGGACATGGCGCTGCGCAGGCTCGAACAGCGCACGGCCGCGCTCCGAGCCGACGGCTGACTGCGGCGGTCCCACCCACACAGTTAGTCAGCAAAGTTAGTAGCTGTACGGTGTTGAGCAGCCCGACCTCTCAGGGATCGTCGGCCTGTGTCCGAGCGAGGACCGGCTGCGGTTCCTTGTCGGCGGGATTGCGATGCGGTCCCTTGCGGTCGTAGAACCGGGTCACGCCGAAGCCGAAGAAGCACGCGACCGCGAGTCCCAAGCCCAGAAATCACCCTGACCGTGGCGCCGGACGTCGGTACCGCCATGGCGTTGTAGAAGATCGTGATGAACAGTCATCCCCGGCATGAGCGTGCTGCTGAGGGCCAGGGTCCGTACCCGGGTCGCCCGCAGTAGCGGGCTGTGGATCCGCAGCGTGCCCATGTCGCTGTGGGTGCAGCCGAGGGCGTGGTCCACCTGGCCGCTGATGACATTGGCGGCGAGCGTGCCGCAGACGACGAGGACAAGCGAGTAGGACAAGGCACTCAGGCCCAGGCCGCTGTGGGAGTCGAGCGGATGTGCGTCCCCGACCTGTGCCACGGTCGGGTCGGTCAGCAGCAGGAGCACGGCAACGGCCAGCTCTGCCTGAGCGGTCAGCTCCCTGCCTACCTGCGCGTAGGCCGACTGGCCAGCACGGTGAGTGTCGGGCGGAGGCGTTGCGCGCCGCCTCGGGGCTGGTGAGTGCGGCGACGGTGGAGGTGAAATCGCGGGGCGACGAGCGCGCCGAACAGCTTGCGCTGCCGAGCTCCTTCGTCGTCTCCTTCTCGTCCACCACCTTCCAGTCAATCCTGTCTCCACCCTGGGAGGACTTTTGATCGACCGGACGATCCGCACTCCGAGGTCGGTCTACTGCCACCGGCCTTCGCCCCCGACGCCTACGACCACGTCGTTGACGATCCGCAGACGCTTCGCGCGCAGTACGCGAAGGGAGCACGAGGAGCCGCCGGCGCCGTCGCAATCCAGAGCATCACACCGCTGGGGAGGTGTCCCCAGCGGACGCGGCCACCGGAAGCAGCGCCGGCCGCTTGGCCTGGCGGCCGTCGCCGGAGGAGCGGCCACGCAGGCGGCGGCCGACCCAAGGGCCGAGGAAGGTGCCGGCCCAACGTGCTTCGGCACCCACGGTCCTCCAGACAGAGATGTCTGTCCCCTCGGCCGGAAGGGGAAGGGTCCACTTGTCGTCGCTGCCCGGCAGACCGAGCGCCTGGGCCACGGCAGCCGCGATGCGCTCGTGTCCCAGCGGGCCGGCGTGCAGCCGGTCAGCACTCCACAACCGCGGATCGGTCGCCGCCGCGTGCGCGGCCGTCTCCGCCACTACTACGCCGTGGCGGTCGGCGGCCTCCCGAATGCGCGCGTTGAGTGCGAGAACACGGTGACCGATCGGGCGGGCCAACGGCGTGATGCGCCCGACATCGGGAACCATGAGGGTCGCGACGGTGGCGCCCTGCGCGGTGAGGGCGGCGAACATCGCCTCGACATGGCCGGCCACCTCGTCGAGGTCGCAGCCCGGGCGCATCACGTCGTTGACCCCAGCCACCACGGTGGCGAGGTCGGGCCGCATCGCGAGAGCCGGAGCCAGCTGCTCGGCGCGCACCTGTCCGGCCTTACGGCCGCGCACCGCGAGGTTGGCGTAGAGCAGGCCGGGGCTGTGGCGGGCGACCTGCTCGGCGAGCCGGTCCGCCCAGCCACGAAGACCACGGACGTCGTCGCCGTCCCCGAGCCCCTCGGTATGACTGTCACCCAGGGCGACATAGCGCAGATACCCACTGCTCGACACGGGGCCGACCGCCTCTCGTCAACGCTGCTGATGGAAGTGGCCCACGGCCATCGTTAAACAACTAGGCACCTAGTCGCATTTTTGAGTGTGAGGATAGCTGCGGGCTCACCTTCCTGCAAAGTGACGCCGCTCAGGCAGGCTGAGGCCTTCGAGGGCGGTCCACCACTTCGGTCCACCGCCTTGGTCCCGCGCCGACCTCACCGCCCATTCCCTCTTCAGACCAGAGCACCGACCACGGTCTGCGCCGGCACCTGAGCGCCCGGGTCGTCAACGGCATGCACAACGAGGACGCGGTCGGCTTCACCACCGCCCGCCGTTTCGCGCCGAACCGCCCGTACCGGGGTCACCTTCAACGGTGGCGTCCACGGCCCGGGCGACAACGCCTACCACCAGGCCGCCATTCCCCCGGCCCACCTCCGGCTCGGAGCGAGCAATGTCGGGGGGGCAGGCAAGGGAGATGACGACCGACTTGGTCCTCGTGTACGCCTGCAGCGCCTCCGGCCCGGATTCGCGTCCGTAGCCGGACTGCTTGACGCCGCCGAAGGGCACGGCGGGATCGAGCATGGCCCAGTCGTTGACCCAGACGATGCCGGCGTCCAGTCGCGCGGCGACCCGATGGGCGCGCGCCAGGTCGGAGGTCTGCAGACCTGCGGCGAGTCCGTACGGTGTGCTGTTCGCCAGCGCGATTGCCTCTTCCTCGGTGTCGAAGGGCTGAACCGTCAGCACCGGGCCGAAGATCTCCTCCTGGACGGTGCGGGCGTCGTTGTCCAGGCCGGCGATGACGGTGGGCTTGTAGTAGTAACCGCCGTTGAGTTCCATGCGCTCACCGCCGACGACGATGCGGCCGCCGTCCTCAACGGCCGCTTTCACGAAGCGCTCGACGTTCTCCAGGTGCCGCTCGCCGGCCATCGGCCCGACGACGGTGGCCGGGTCGAAGGGGTCGCCGACGGGGACCGCTGGAACCGCGTCGGCGAGGATGCCCAACGTGGTGTCGTGCAGGGACCGGTGGACCAGGAGCCGGGGCCCGCCCATGCAGAACTGTCCGGTGTTGAAGACGAAGGCCTTGATGATCGCGCCGATCGCTTTCCCGATGTCGGCGTCCTCGAAGACGATGTGCGGCGCGTTGCCGCCCAACTCCATGGTGACGGGCTTGAGTTGTTCGCCGGCCGCGCTCGCCGCCAGGCGGCCGACCCTCGTCGACCCGGTGAAGGCGATCTTGTCGATGCCTGGGTGACGCACCAGTGCCTCTCCCAGGACGGGGCCGCTGCCGGTGACGACGTTCACCACTCCCGCGGGAACGCCGGCGTCGGCGAGGATCTCCGCCATCAGCAGCGCGCTGAGGGGGGTCTCGTCGGCCGGTTTGTGGACGATGGTGTTGCCGGCCGCCAGGGCGGGGGCGAACTTCGACGTGCTCAGGATCAACGGGAAGTTGAACGGAGTGATCGCTCCCACCACGCCGACGGGCTCCCTGCGGGTGTAGGCGTGGGCGGGTATGGGGAGCTGCCGCGTGGCCCCGTCGAGGCTCTGCGCCTGCGCCGAGTAGTACTCGTACGTCTCGGCCACGGTCTCCACGTCCACCCCCCGGCTGAACGAGACGGGCTTGCCGACGTCGAGGCTCTCGACAGCGGCGATCTCGTCCGCCCGTTCGCGCACCAGATCGGCCACCCGATGCAGCACGCGGGCGCGCTCGCGGGCCGGTGTCCGGGACCAGGGCCCCGTATCGAAGGCCTCGCGGGCGGCGGCCACCGCGGCGGCGACATCCGCCCCGTCGGCCTCCGCGACCGTGGTGACGACTCTGCCGGTGGACGGGTCGACGACGTCGCGCCGCTCCTTGGACTCCGCGTCCCGCCAGGTTCCACCGATGAAGAGACTGCCGGGTTCGATGTGCGGTCGCTGCACGCTCATGGCCCGCTCGCCTTCTCGGTGCGGCGCGCGGCCGTCACCGTGCACACGCCGGTCGCGCCACTGCGACCGGCAGGTTTTCGGATGATGGCCCAGCGGTGACCGCCTGGACAGAGAGCCGGGAGGCGGGGGCCGGAAGTAAGGACGAATGACGTATCCCCCGCACGACGTTCGGCCTTGCCAGGTCGGCCTGCTGTCGAATGGCCCGCCTCAACGGTCCGCGCTCGCACCGCCCCGGCGGCTCCGTCCGATGGACCGAAGACAGTCAGGACATTCGTCGCTGTACCCGAATACTTGAACTATCAATAATTAACCCAGGCGCCCAGCCGAACCGGCGGCCCGTCTTGGTTTCCGAGGAAGGACGATCGATGACAAGCTCTCCCGCACGTAGGCAGATTCTCGGCGCGGGCATCGCCCTGGGAGCGACCGCCCTGGTCGGCGGTACGGCACAGGCCGCCCCGGGCACCACCAGATCCTGGCCCAAGGAGTTCTCGCTGCCCAACGGTTGGGGGCCGGAGGGCGTCGCGATCGGCTCCGGGCCGTACGCCTACTTCGGATCGATCGCCACCGGCGGCGTCTACCGGGTGAACCTCACGAATGGCAAGGGCAAAGTCGTCCACCGCGGCCTGGGACGCATGACGGTCGGGCTGAAGGCTGACTCCTGGGCGCGGCTGTTCCTGGCGGGCGGCAGTAGCGGTGAACTGCGGGTCGTCGACGCCCACAGTGGTGCGCTGCTCGCCAACCACGTCGTCGCCGGAGAGAACAGTTTCGTCAACGACGTCCTGCTCACCCGCGACGCCGCCTGGTTCACCGAGTCGTTCAGCGCACAGCTCTTCAGGCTGCCGCTGGGCACGAAGGGCCACATCGGCGCCCCGGAGAGCCTCGCGCTGAGCGGTGACTGGGTGCAGTCCGGTTTCACGTCCAACGGCATCTCGCTCACCCCCGACGGCAGCGCCCTGCTTGTCACCAACGCGGCCGCGGGCGGGGGCTCGCTGATGCGCGTCAACCCCCGCACCGGCGTGGCCCGCAAGGTGGACCTGGGTGACACGGCGCTGCCCAGCGGCGACGGGCTGATGCTCATCGGCCGCACTCTCTACGTGGTCCAGCCCAACCCCAACCAGGTGGACGTGATCCGGCTCAACCGGTCGGGCACAAGGGGCACCGCGATCGGGGTGATCAGGGACGACCGCTTCGACCTGCCCACCACGGCCGCCGCGTACAAGGGTCGGCTGTACCTTCCCAACTCCCGCTTCACCACCCCGGACCGGGATCAGAACACCCCTTACAACGCGGTGTCCGTGCCGCTGGTGTGACGTACGGCCGGAAAAGGGCTGGACCCCGCCCGCTTGAAGCAGGCGGGGTCCAGCCGTACGTGCCGTTTCTATCCGTGCGTCGATGGTGTGCGCTTCGGTGAAGGAGAGCAGGCCCTCGGGGCCCATCTCGCCCGATGCCGCTCTGGCAAAAGCCGCCGAAAGGAACCCGGTCGTCGCACGCGACGGCGTTGGCGTGGTTGATCCAGGTGGTACCGGTACGCAGGCGTTCCGCGAAAGCGGCCGCGCGGGCGGGATCGCCGCTCCACACCGAGGAGCACAGCCCCGACCAGTCATTGTTGACCTGGTGCAGTACGGAGTCGACGTCGTCGAAGGGGAGGATCGACAGGGCGGGGCCGAACTGTTCCTCGGTGACGATCCTCAGGCCGGGGGCCGGGTCGAGGACGAGCGTGGGGCGCAGGAAGTGGCCCTTGGAGGTGGCCGCACCGGGGGCCAGGGCACGGCTCCGGCGCCGGCCGCCTCGGCAACCCCCGAGAACCTCAGGGTGGCCGTCTTCGGTACCGGCGGCATGTCCCACCAACTCGCCGGCGCCCGCGCGGGACTGATCAACTAGGACTTCGACCGGATGTTCCTGAACGCGATCGAGCACGACCCGGAAGAACTGGCCGCGCTGACCTGCGAGGAGTACATCCGCGAGGCCGGTTCCGAGGGCATCGAGGTGATCATGTGGCTGATCATGCGCGGCGCGCTGGGACCCCGGATCCGCCGTGTGCACGAGGTTTACGACGTACCGGCGTCCGACACGGCGGCGGGATGGTGCTGTTCGAGCCCGGCCAACGCCCGTGCCGCGGGGGCGACATGGCGCTCGATCCACTGGTCGGGAGCCCCGCCCGGCGTCGCGACGATGGCCTCGCCGATGCCCAGCTCGGCGTACTCGGCCATGGCCTCGGCAAAGCCGTCGAGCGTACCGCTGGGGTCCATGTAGAGCACGGTCTTGCGGATGGCAGCGTAGTCGCGGCCGACGTCGTCGCAGTGGTCGCGCAGGACCCGTAGCTTGTGCGCGACCTCGTCGGGGCTGGAGACAAAGAGGTCCCCTTCGGCGACCACCACATCTACGGCAACGACGGAACCGCCGGGTCGTCCGCCGGGTGGTGACGACCTTGCCGCGGGTGTAGAAGCGGGGGCGTGGACCTGGGCTTCCCGCACAACCACTGAGCCCCGTGGCGAGGGGGCGGCCGTGCACCGGCCGCCCCCTCGCCGTCGCGTCAGCGGGGGCGGCCGGAGGAGCCGACCGTGCCGCCGACGGAGTCCGTGGTCTCTACCAGCCGCCCCAGCCTTCCGTGGCGGAGGCGATGCCGGCGGCTGTGACGATCAGGGCGGCGGTGGCCACGGCTGTGGCCAGGACCTTGGTGATGAGTCGTTGCATGGCTGCGCTGATTCCTTCGCGTAGTGGGGGATGCGATAGATCATCAGCTTGTGGGATTACCACACCCATGTCAATGTGAAGTTTCAAGTAATTCTGCCGTGTCCCACGAGAGGTTTGGAGTCCGGACGCGGCTTGTTGACGCGTGGAGGGGGCAATCAACACCGTCGACGGCGGGGTCGTGCTGGCGGAACGCTTCGGGCTCGACCCGGTCGTGGAAGTCGGCGAAGGCGACCGGGCCGTGCCCACCCCACGGCACCCGATCCGCTTCTCCGAGACCCCGGCCGCCTACTCCGGACGGCGAGGCGGGCGTCGGCCGCCTGCCGGGCGGCCCGGTCCGCGGCCGTCCGGCGCCCGGGACTCGGAGGTGCAGGGCTGGTGTTCGTAGTCGCGTGCCAGCGGCTTGATGCCCACGGCCACCCGGTGCCCTACAGCAGCCTGGCCGGTCCAGGGCTCAGCCCGGATGCTGTGGCTCCTCGCTGTGGCCGCCGGGTTCGGCCGCCGTGCGGGGATGGTCCGGGGTTCGCTCCGGGGTGGTCGTGGTGTCGGGGTGGGGGACGGTCGCGGGGGTGTCGGGAGGTCCGGGTTGCCGGAGCTTCTTGCGGAGGCTGAGGAGGGGTACGGCGACCGTGAAGACGACGACGAAGGCGAGCAGCGTGGCGGAGACGGGGCGGCCCAGGAAGCCGGTCACGTCGCCGTCGAACATCCGCATCGAGCGCCGGAAGTCTGTCTCCAGCAGGTTGCCGAGCACGAAGGCGAGGACGAGCGGGCCGGGTGGCAGTCCGACCTTCTTCATCAGGTAGCCGACGACGCCGAGCACGACCACGGCGAGCATGTCGAACATGCTGGAGCGGATCGTGTAGACGCCGATCATGGTGATGAGTACGGTCAGCGGCGCCAGGATGCTGGCCCTCACGCGCAGCACGCGGACGAACAGCCCGATCAGCGGCATGCTGAGGATGATCAGGAACAGGTTCCCGATGTACATGGAGTCGATGACGCCCCAGAACACCTCGGGATGTTCGTCGATCATCTGCGGGCCCGGGGTCACGCCCGCCAGCAGCAGGGCGCCGAACATGACGGCCATGGTCGCGTTGGCCGGGATACCGAGGGTGAGCAGCGGGATGAACGAGGAGGTGGCGGCGGTGTTGTTGGCCGCTTCCGGGCCCGCGACCCCCTCGATCGCGCCCTTGCCGAACTGCTCGGGCGTCCTGGAGGAGCGTTTCTCGACCGTGTACGCGACCATCGAGGCCATCGTGGCGCCGCCGCCGGGAAGGATGCCGAGGAAGAAGCCCACCACTGTCCCCCGGGCGATCGCCCACCTGGACTGCAGGAACTCCGCCCGGCTGGGCCGGGCCCGGCCGACGCGGGGCTTCGGCGGGGCGCCCTGGCGGAGGCGTTCGAGGCTGTGCAGGATCTCGCCGATGCCGAACAGGCCCATGGCGAGGATGACGAAGTCGAGCCCGTCGGCGAGGTGGTCGCTGCCGAAGGTGTAGCGAGCGCTGCCCAGGAGCGGGTCGCGGCCCACGGTGGCGAGCAGCAGCCCGATGCTGCCGGCAAGGAGGCTGCGGCGCAGGGATCCGGTGCTCAGGGTGGAGATCATCAGGATGCCGAGCAGCGCGAGCGCGGCGTACTCCGGCGGGCCGAAGGCCAGAGCCCAGCCCGCCACCAACGGGGCCGCGACGGTCAGTGCGACGATGCCTACGGTGCCGCCGATGAAGGAGGCGATCGCGGCGATGCCGAGCGCGGATCCGGCCCGGCCCGTGCGGGCCATCTCGTAGCCGTCGATGGCGGTCACCACCGTCGAGGCCTCTCCGGGCAGGCGGAGCAGCACCGAGGTGACCGTGCCGCCGTACTGGGCGCCGTAGAAGATGCCGGCGAGCAGGATGATCGCCGAGGCCGGTTCGAGGGTGTACGTGACCGGCAGCAGGATGGCGATGGTGGCGGCCGGGCCGAGGCCGGGCAGCACGCCGACCAGCATGCCGAGGGTCACCCCGATCAGGCAGTACAGCAGGTTCTGCGGCTCGAAGACGACGCCGAAGCCGTCCAGTGCGGGAGTGAGGAAGTCCATCGAGTTCTCACAGGTGTCGAGGGATCAGAACGCGACGAGATGAGGCAGCGAGACGCCCAGCGCGACGATGAAGAGCAGATAGGACGCTGCACACGCGGCCAGCGCCACGGCCAGGCTGAGCCGCCAGCTGTCCCGGCCGAAGCCGCGCATCCACAGCACCAGCAGGAGCACCGTCATGACCTCGAACCCCACCTGCTCGATGAGCAGGGTGTACGCGACCAGCGACAGAGCTCCCAGGGCCACCACGGCGGATTGCCTGCTGAACGGCTCCTGCTCGGTGTCCGCGCCGGGATTGAGGAGCAGCGAGGCGGACAGCGTCACCATGGCGAGGCTCACGATCAGGGGCCACAGCCCGGGGCCGGGGTCGGCGGGCGATCCCAGTCCCATCGATACGGCCGCCAGGGCGGCGAGGGCGCCGATGCCGAGCGGCACCAGCGCCCCCAGCCGTGCCTGGGTCCTCATGCCTCAGCCCTCGCTCTTCAGGTCCAGATCGAACGTGTCGATGAGCTCGCCGTAGCGCTTCTTGGCGGTCTCGACCTGCTTGACGACGGCGTCCGGCGAGGCCTCCCAGCGGCCGATGTAGTTGTTCTCCAGGAACTTGCCGTACTCCGGGTCCTTGAAGGCCTTCTTCAGCGCCGCTCGCAGCTCGGAGACGACGTTGGCCGGCAGTCCGGCCGGGCCGGCGACCCAGCGGCGCTGGTCCACGACGACGTCGTGGCCGGACTCGACAACGGTGGGCACGTCGGGCAGGAGGTCGATGCGCTCCTTGGCGAAAACCGCCAGTGGACGCAGCTTTTCGGACGTGAGATGGGGAGCGGCCTCGGCCACATGGACGGCGCCGACGTCCACCTGGCTGCCCAGCAGCGCGGTCACTGTGGGCGCGCCGCCGTCGAACGGGATGCCGCCGGCTTTGACGCCGGCGTCGCCGAAGAGGAGGGCCTGGGCCAGCTCACTGCCGGTGCCGGCGCCTGTGGTGCCGTACTTGACCGACTTCTTCGCGAGCAGGTCGTCGAGGGTCTCGATGTCCGACTGCGCCGGAACGACGAGGACGTAGTCCTCCACGGTCAGCCCGGAGATGACGTCCATGTCGGACATCTTGATCGGGTCATCGTCGACGACGGTGTGCGGGCCGATCGACATGAGCGACTGGAAGAGCATGACCAGGCTGTAGCCGTCGGGCTCGCGGCCCAGGATCTCCTTGCCGCCCACGGCGCCGTTGGCGCCGGGTTTGTTCTCCACCACAACGGACTGCCCCAGGGGGTCCTCCAACGCCTTGGCGGCGGCGCGCGATATCAGGTCGGTACTGCCGCCCGGGTCGGAAGGCGCGGTCCACTCCACGGTCTTGGTGGGATAGTTCTCGGCGTCTTCGCCGCTGCCCCCGCCGCCCTGGACCCCTCCGCACGAGGTGAGGGTGAGAAGAGCGGCGGCGCAGACAGCCGCGCCGGCGAGGTGCCGGCCCTGACGCAGTCGGGCCTGGAACATCATTGTTCTCCTTCATGGGTGGGGTTCTGGCCGGCCGGGGTCACCACCGCGGGAGCGGTGGCTGCGTCCAGTCGGGGTGCTTGCGCCGGATGGCCGCGACGTCGTCGCGGTTGTGGCACTGCGGCGTCCGGTTGAACCGTTCGTGCAGGCGGGCCGGCACCAGGGCGTGGACGGCCGTGATCTCCTCGGCGGGGTGGTCGCGGCTGCCGTAGGTCTCACCGATGCCGACGACGCCGTCGGAGGTCTCTGTCTCGACGATGCTGCCGGGTGTGTACGGCTGACGCGCACCAAGGATGTTGAGCAGCGGCGGGTCACTGATGAGGACGGGGGTGACGGTCACCTCGACGATGCGAGGCGCGCTGCTGAGCACGACGTTCCCTCACTTCCTCACGTGCACGTTGCGAGCGCCAGGCCGGTGTGCAGGAGGGCCTCGAGTTGCGCCAGGTGGTCAGAGGCCGGTTCCATCAGGGGCGCGCGGACCGGGCCGACCGGGGCTCCGCGGAGCCGGGCCGCCGCCTTGACCAGGGACACCGCATAGCCCGTGCCCTGGTCGCGCAGTTCGACGAGGGGCAGGTAGAACTCCCTCAGCAGGTGTTCCATTCTTGGGTGGTCTCCGGCCCGGTGCGCCGCGTAGAAGGCGCCCGCGATCTCGGGTGCGAAGGCGTGGACCGCCGAGGAGTAGGCGGGGATGCCGATGCTCGCGTACGCCCGTACCTGCATCTCGGCGGTGGCCACGCCGTTGAAGAACAGCCAGTCGCCGGGCGCCACCAGCCGCAGCCGCTGCATCTGGTCGAGGTCGCCGTGCCCGTCCTTGAGGCCGACGACGCCGTCGACCGTGGCCAGTTCCCTGGCCGCGGCGGTGCTCAGCTTGACCTGCCCGCGCTGGTAGACGATCAGGGGAAGGGGCGAGCCGCCCGCCACCGCGCGGACATGATCCACGTACCCGCGCTGCGGGGCGGAGATCAGGTAGTGCGGCATGAGCAGCCCGGCGTCCGCGCCGGCCCCCTCCGCGAGCCGGGCGAACTGCAGCCCCAGCGACCAGCCGTACCCGACGCCCGCCACCACCGGGACCTGTCCCGCCACGACCTCGACGGCGGTGCGTACGACGGCCTGGTACTCCTCGGCGGACAACGAGAAGAACTCACCGGTTCCGCAGGCGACGAACACGGCACCCGGGCCGGCGGCGAGCTGCGCAGCCAGGTGGGTGCGGAAGCCGTCGAGGTCGAGGCCGCCTTCGGCGTCGAACGATGTCAGCGGGAAGGACAGGACACCCTGCGCCGTCCCCTTGCGCAGCCGATCCGCCGTCTCGCGGTCGCGCTCGATATCCCGAGTCGTCTCCATGTGCGCCACCTGTCTCCGTATGTAGACAGTCGTCTTGTGGTGGAGAGCATGGCTACATGGCTGATAACCGTCAAGCATCGGTGCAAGAATTCTTCGAGTGCGTTCGGAAGGGGTGGCGATGAGTGAGCCTGAAGCGGTCGGTGGCGTACGGGGCGTGAAGTCGGCAGCCCGTACGGTCGAGTTGCTCGAGCTCCTGGCCGCGCGGCAGAACCGGCCCGCCCGGCTGCGCGAACTCAGCGAGGCCCTCGGCGCCCCGCGCAGCAGCGTCTACGCTCTGCTGCGGACCCTGACGGAACACGGCTGGGTCCGCACCGATCCCTCCGGCACGCTCTACAGCGTCGGCATCCGCGCCCTCCTCGCGGGGACGACCTACCTGGACGCGGACCCTTATCTGCGCATCGTCCAGCCACTGATCAACGGTCTGAGCGCCAGGCTCGACGAGACCATCCACTACGGGCGACTGGACCGCACGGACATCGTCTATCTGGCGACTCACGAGTCCAGCCAGTACCTCCGCCCCTTCAGCCGGGTCGGCCGCCGGCTCCCGGCCTTCAGCACGGCACTGGGCAAGGCGCTGCTCGCCGAGCGGCTGGACACCGACCTGGCCGACCATGTCCCCGACACGCTGAAGCCCCTCACACCGAACACCCACGCCGACCACGACGCTCTGATCAAGGACCTGCGGGCCACCACCGAGCGCGGATACGCCATCGACAACGAGGAGAACTTCGCCGGCGTCGTCTGTTACGGATTCTCACTCCGGTTCACCACACCCCCGATCGACGCGATCAGCTGCTCGATCCCCATCGACCGGCTCAACCCCGCGAGGACCGAGGAACTCATCGAGGCCATGCGGCACACCCGGCTGTCGATCGAGCGGATGGCGCCGATCGACCACACGATGCCGTAGGGCGTTCACCCGACGGGACAGCCACGAGTCGCCCCCATCGACATCGCCGTCACCCCCAGCTCGAAAAGGGGCCGCTTCGATCCATCCGGACCGCCCCTGACCAGCAGGATCGCCCCTCTGGATGACCATCGGGAGGGTGATCAATCTAAAATCCCTCGAATTGGGCAACGGAGTCCTCGAGACCTGCTGCAACCGCCGGCAGCTGCGGAAGCACCCGACCTGGGACTACCCACCCATCTGGAGATCCGGCAGCGCCACGACCCGATCGGTCGGCCTTCCCGTCGCTTGTGATCAGGCCGCAGGCACCACGGGCAGGATGATGCGGGAGGGCCGGGCGGGGGCGTGGAAGACCTGCTGGCGGGCTACTCGGGCCGTGGTCGCGGTCTCCTCGGGTTCGCCGGTGTTGAGGTTGCGGTCCCAGCGGGGGAAGTTGCTGGAGGTGACCTGGACCCGTATGCGGTGCCCTGCCCGGAAGACGATGCTGGTCGACCACAGGTCCACGACGTGCTCGGCTGGCTCGCCCGGTGTCGCCGCGCGTACCCGCACGATGCCGTCGGCCACGTTGCGGGAGACACCCGTCTCGTCGACGTCGCACAGGCGTGCCACCCAGTCGGTCGACGGTCCGTCCGTGGCGGTGAAGAGCACCGCCCGCACGCGGCCGGTCACCTCGACGTCCTCGGTGAGCGGTTCGGTGGTGAAGACCAGGACGTCCTCGCGCGCCTCCACGGCCGTCTGGTCGAGCGGCCCGGGACGGAACTCGTCAGACAGCAGGAGCGCTCCGCCGGTGGTGGGCACCGGGTTCATCGGGTCGTAGGTGAACTCGTCGGGCTGCTCGGCGGTGGACGGCGGCTCAGGGGTCAGGCGTCCGTCCGCGCGCAGGTGGAAGTGGGTGTCCACGGCCCGCGGCAGGGGCCATTCCGTCTCCTCGCGCCACTGGTTGATGCCCATGACGAACAGCAGCACCTTGCCGGTGTCCGGCTCCAGGGCCTCGCCGTCGCCGATCGTGCGCTGGTACCAGTCGAGTTGCAGGTCGTGCAGGCGTCCGCGCATGCCCATGAAGGCGGAGTTCGCGGTGAACCCGAAGTTGACGTCGCCGACCACGTGCTGCTGGTTGGCGTGGCTCCACGGGCCCATGATCAGCGTGGCGGACCGGCCGGCGCTGCGCATGGCGGTGAAGTTGTCGAGCGTGCCCTGGCTGAAGATGTCGTACCAGCCGCCGACCTGGAAGGTGGGCAGGTCCACCTCGTCGTGTCGGCCTGCGACCCGGCAGGACGTCGCCCAGCGGGGCTCCCGCCGGGACCGCTCGTAGCCCAGCTCGGGCAAGTCGTGCCGGGCGAACGCGGGGAACCGCCCAGCGGGCAGTTCCCCGTAGCCGCCGTCTGCCAGGCCGTCGAGATCCTGCACGAGCGTGCCGAGACTGCCCACGAGCGCGCCGGGGTCGGTGCTGTGCCGGCGCATCAGCGCGTCGGCACCCATGATGAGTGTCCAGGGGGCGGTGATCCCGAGTTCGATCGCACCGCCGCGCGTCCACAGCCCGTCGTCCGGATCGGACCACGTGACCATCGGCGCGATCGCCTTCAGCTCCGGCGGCTTCGACAACGCCGCCATCCACTGCGTGTTGCCGAAATAGCTGGCGCCCAGCATGCCGACCGAGCCGCTCGCGCCGGGCAGAGCAGCGGCCCACCGCACGGTGTCGTACCCGTCGCTCTCCTCATACGTCCACGGCTCCCACTCCCCCTCGGAAGCGAACCGGCCCCGCGTGTCCTGGACGACCACCATGAAGCCGCGCCGGGCCGCCGCCAGCGGATCGAGCACGACACTCATCATGGGCGTCTGCTTGCCGTACGGCAGCCGGCTCAGCAGCACCGGCCACGGCCCCGTACCCCCGGGCCGGTAGACATCGGCGCGCAGCACCGTGCCGTCACGCATCTGAGCCGGAACATCGAACTCGATCTGAATCTCCGCCACGCGCTGCTCCTTTGCATGCGACGACGCTGTCAGGCACATGGTCGAACCTGGCCCCCGTCCCGCACTACACCCGAACGGGGGTGACTACGGCGCTCTCGGGGCCGTCACGCCACCGCGTTCAGCAAGTCGGCCAGCAGGTCGGGCCGTTCCAAGGCGATGAAGTGGCCTGCTCCCGGCACCTGCGTGAAATCGGCATCCGGCAGCAGCTCCTTGTCGGCTTGCCGGTCCGAGGGACGGGACCAGTCCTTCTCCCCGTAGACGAGGTGGACGGGTGCCTTGACCTCGGAGTAGCGCGAGCGGGCGGCGATGAGACTGGGCAAGCTCTGGTACACGGCCCGGGCGACGGTCGAGTAGCCGGGGCGGCTGCCCACCTGGAGGAGTTCGTCGACGTAGTCCGCCCGCAAAGCGGCCTTGTCGACCAGCCCGCCCTGAAGGATCCTGCGAAGGGCGGCCTTGGGCTCCACCCCGGCGACCACCGGGCCCACCCCCGGAGCGAGGACACCGGTGACCACCACACGAGCGAGGAGACTGGAACGGGCGATCCCGCCGGGGAAGTCGTACGTGTTCACCGCGACGACGCGCCGTACCCGCTCCGGGAGATCGGCCGCGGTGGTCAGGGCGAGCACCGCCCCCATGGACTCCCCGACCAGGGTCACGTCGTGGAGGTCGAGTTCGGTGAGGAGCCGCTTGACGCCCGCGCGCATGGCTGGCTCGTCGTACGACGCACCGGGCACGATCTCGGAGTAGCCCATCCCCGGCAGGTCGAGGGCGTACACGGTGTACTGGTCCGCGATCAGGGGGATGAGGGAGCGGAAGTGCTCGGCCTGCGTGCGCACGGTGTGCAGCAGGACCACGGGAGCACCGGTGCCCGCCTTGAGGTAGCGCAGTGTTCCCTCACGGCTGTGGCGTCCTGTGCGCGGGGCGATGGTGTGGCTGGTGGTCCCCGGGATGTGAATCGTGGGACGTGACTCTGGGCTGGGCATCTCGCTGGCTTCCCTTTGTGTGAACTGCTGCGGACGGGTGATTCGGACAGGGCCCGCCCGAAGGGGTCGTGACCACGGACCAGCCTTGGATTCATCGAGAAACCGACCGGTTTCCATCATCGTAAACCGATCGGTTTCCGAGCGCAAGGCTGAGGTTGCCATCCGCACAGCGGTCGCCGATTCCGCACTCAAGGGCTACTACGGCACCTCTAAGCGCTCCAGCTGCAGGTGTAGGGCACGCCGCCGTGGCCAGCCGCCGCGGCCAGGGTGATGCGGCGAAGTGGTCCGGGCCGGCTGAATGAGGCTCTGGGGAACCGCGCACCTGCTATTGGATGCTGATGTCGACGAGACGACGGTCTTCCTGGCGCGCGGCACGCCCGAGGGGCGGGGAGCCATCAGCCCGGGGACCACACGGTCACAGCGCCTGCTCGAAAGGGGATGCGTCAGCGCACGCATGCCGCGTCGAGCAGGGTGGTCATCGTGAGTGTGACGAGCCCGGTCAGCTCGTCGGCTCCGATCCCCGCGCGGACACTGGCGCCGTCGAAGACCATGCCGAGCTGCCGGGCCAGCAGGTCGGGATGGCTTGCCCCGCCCTGTTCGGCCTCGGAACGGAAGAAGGCTGTGAGGTTCTCCTTGACGCGGTGGGCCACCTGGCTTGCAGGGTGCCTACGGTCTTTGAGCTCGATCTGAGCAGCCAGGCACCGACAGCCTTGGAGGTCGGGCGCACCCGCCTGCTCCTCCAGCTGGTCGAAGACGTGCAGGATCCGCTCGCGGCGTGCACGGCCGTCGTCCGCCGCCGGCAGGAGCCCGGCCGCGAAGACAGAGGCGCGTTCCCCCAGGCTCGCCGCCAGCAGTTCATCCTTGCTCTCGAACAGCTGATACAGGGAACGCTTCGACACCCCCGCCGCCTTGCACAAACGTTGCGGCGACCGCCTTCAATACCTACGTAGAAGACGCAGTTCATGCTCGACGAGCTCCTTCGCCGGTCCTGTGCGGCGGTGTCCAGCGTGTTCATGTGCTGTCGGTCCCGGCGCAGTGTGCCCATGACTGGGCGTCTTCGAAACGAGGGTCATCGTCGCCTCAGCTGTCGTAGGGAGGATGTCCATCACGGGTCGAGGTCCTCAAGCGTGCGACGGCCTTCTTCGCAAAGACCCGGTGACGGTGCACCCGTTCATCGAGGCGGAGAAGCAGAGCGGCCACAGCGTCCAGCGCGCGTGTGAACTGCTGAAGGTCTCCCGAACCGCCTTCTACGCCCTCCGCCAGCTCGGCAACCGCCTCGTCGGCATCCTCCACGGATGCCTCAAGACCCGCACCCTCTACGACGAAGCGACCGCCTGGTCACACCACGCCCACACCCCTGCCACTTGACCTCAAATGACATGGGGTGTCTGACCGCCACACCGATGGTGTCCGTCAAAGCGGAACAAGTTCAGTATGTGACAACTAACGTCTGTGGTCACACGACTGTGACCAGGATTCTTAGTTGGCATCAGGCAACGTTCACGACCTGCGCTGATGCCAACTAGGTTCAACAACTGGAGGTACGGAATCGGAGAGATAGTTGGCACTTTGGTACACCGCAGCTCACGGGGTGTTTCGCCCGGAGTAAACGGGAGCAAAGGAGCCAGCTGCGCTCCGTACGGGAAGCTCTCTTCGTATGGAGAGCGTCGACAAGTCGAGGTCGACAGCGACGAGGGGCGGCGCCTACTCGATGGACTGTTGGCCACCTGGTCGGTGAGGACAAGCTCGCACGAGACGCGGTAGCACGGGTCACGCTCCATCCGGCTGCGCGTGGGCGAGCAAGCCGGGGTGACCTTATTACCGAGCGATCTCCGGCGGCGGGGCTGCTTGCTGCGGGACGTCCGACGGTGGGCACCCCGCACGGCAGGCGACGTCCACGAGTGGGGAGCCGCAGGGACGGCAGTCAGCTCACGCTCGACGCCACGCGCTGCGCGTCGCACCACTGCACGAGCCGCTCCGCACAGCGTCCGAGTCTTTCTCGCAAGATAGGTCTGCCACCGGTACAAGCAGCGAGGTGCTCAGTCACTCCATGGCTCAGTGCCTTGCCCTCCGACAATCGTTGCCCGTGGCCCTCGTCACGCACCAGGGGGGGGAGTCGGAGGCCTGGTGTTCCCAGGTGATGATGCCGTCCTTGACGTACACCATCCACGAGCAGGAACCGGTGCAGTTCACGCCGTGGGTGGAGCGCACCACCTTGTCGTGCGCCCAGCAGTCCCGGTAGAAACGCTCCCACTTCGGATCGCCCTCGCCGATCACGGCGCGTCCGTCGGGGGACACCTCGTTGCGTGTCACCAGCCTGCGGGCGGCCAGCGGCCGGCCCTCCCCGTCGCCCCGCCGGTCGTGCCGCGTGGTCTCGTCGTTCTCCATGGGCGCGAACGCTAGGCGGGGCGCCGACACCCGCGCCCTGGGCCGAACGGCCCTGTACCCACGCCCGTCCGACCCTGCGACGAGCGGTCGGGGCGTACCGGAGGTCCCGATTCGGTGGGCCGCTGGTCCCGTTCTGTCCCACAGGGCTCTGCGACCCCCGAAATCACCGGCTCGCCTTGCTATACAGGGTTCGCCGCCCCATGGGAGCGCGGCCCTTCTCTCCCCTCCGTATCTGGTCCCTTTCCCGGGAGGCTTCATGCTGTCCGAAGAGTCCGCCGCCGTCGTACGGGCCACCCTTCCCGCCGTGGCCGGAGCGCTCGACGAGATCACCACGCGTTTCTACGGCGCGATGTTCCGCGACCGCCCCGAGCTGCTGGACGGGATGTTCAACCGCGGCAACCAGGCCAGCGGCGCCCAGCGCCGGGCCCTGGCCGGGTCGGTAGCCGGCTTCGCGAGCGCGCTGCTCGCCGACCCCGAGGTCCGTCCTGACGCCCTGCTGGCGCGGATCGCCCACAAGCACACGGCGGTCGGGGTCACCGAGGACCAGTACACGATCGTCCACAAGTACCTGTTCGGTGCGATCGCCGAGGTGCTGGGCGATGCGGTCACCCCGGAGGTGGCCGCGGCCTGGGACGAGGTGTACTGGCTGATGGCCGGCGCCCTCATCGCCCAGGAGGCCCGTATCTACCAGGAGGCGGGCGTCACGCCGGGCGAGATCTGGCGGCCGTGGACCGTCGTCGAACGCCGCGAGGAGACCGCCGACGTCGTCTCGTTCCTGCTGCGTCCCGCCGACGGCGGGCCCGCCCCCGCGGCGAAGGCCGGCCAGTACGTCAGTGTCCGGCTGCGCATGCCCGACGGTGTGCACCAACTGCGGCAGTACAGCTTGTCCTCCGACCCCGGCGGCGACCTGCGCCGCATCACCGTCAAGCGGGTCGCGGGCGACGACGGCGCACCGGACGGCGAGGTGTCCACGCTCCTGCACCGGACGGTGCGCGCCGGCGACGAGCTGACGCTGTCCGCGCCTTTCGGGGACGTCGTCCTCGACGAGGCGGGCACCCCGCTGGTCCTCGCCTCCGCCGGTATCGGCTCCACGCCCATGGTCGGCATGCTCGCCCACCTCGCCGCGACCGGCTCCACCCGCCCGGTACTGGTCCTGCACGCCGACGCCTCCCCCGCCGAACACGCCCTGCGCGCCGAGACGCACGAGCTGACGGACCGGCTGCCGCAGGCGAGCGAGGTCTGCTGGTACGAGCGGCCTGGCACCGCCGAACCCGACGCCCGCACCGGCCTGATGGACCTCACCAGGGTGGACGTCCCCGCCGACGCCACCGTGTACCTGTGCGGCCCACTGCCCTTCATGCGCGCCGTCCGCACCCAGCTGCTGGACCGCGGAGTGCCCGCGCGCCGCATCCGCTACGAGGTGTTCGGCCCCGACCTGTGGCTGCCCGACGCGTCCTGACGGCCCGTAGGCACGCCCCGTAGAACCCGTAGAAGGGAACGAGAACCATGCTCCAGCCCCTGGGAAGGCGCCGGCCCTCGTTCCGGGCCGGGCCTGGCTGATGCTGGCCCTGGCCACCACCGGCTTCGCCGTCAACTTCTGGGCGTGGGCGCTGCTCAGCCCGCTCGGCCCCCGCTTCAAGGACTCCCTCGGCCTGACCTCCTTCCAGCAGTCCCTGCTGGTCGCGGTACCGGTGGTGGTCGGCTCCCTGGGCCGTATCCCGGTCGGCGCGCTGACCGACCGGTTCGGCGGACGGGTGATGTTCCCGATCGTGTCGGCCGCCACCATCGTGCCGGTGCTGTACCTGGGCCTGGCGGGCCACCCCTCGCTCGGCGCCCTGCTCGCCGGGGGCTTCTTCCTCGGCGTCGGCGGTACCGCGTTCGCCGTCGGCGTGCCCTTTGTCGGGGCGTGGTTCCCTCCCGAGCGGCGCGGGCTGGCCATCGGCGTCTTCGGCATGGGCATGGGCGGTACCGCGGTCAGCGCCCTGTCCACCGTCAGGCTGGTGGACGCCCACGGCATGGCGAACCCGTTCCTCCTCACCGCCGGAGCGCTGGCTCTGTACGCGGTCACAGCCGTGGTGTTCCTGCGGGACGCCCCCGGGCGTACGGCGCCCTCGGAGCCGCCGGCCCGCCGCCTGGTCGCCACGCTCCGCCTCGGCATCACCTGGCAGGCGTCCGCCCTGCACGCGGTGGCCTTCGGCGGCTATGTCGCCTTCTCCGTCCACCTGCCGACCTGTCTGAAGACCGGCTACGGCCTCACCCAGGCCGACGCCGCCAACCGCATGGCCGGGTTCGTGCTCCTCGCGGTGGCCATGCGACCGCTCGGTGGCTGGCTGTCGGACCGCGTCGGCCCGGTGCGGGTCCTGGCCTGGGCCCTGACGGTGGTGGTCGCGGGCGCGCTCGTGCAGTCCTTCACGCCGTCCCTCGCGCCGCTGGGCACACTCGCCTGCCTCGCCATGGCCGCCGCACTGGGCGCCGGCAGCGGAGCGACGTTCGCCTTCGTGGCCCTGCTGGCCCCACCCGACAAGACCGGCGCGGTCACCGGCGTCGTCGGGGCTGCGGGCGGCCTGGGCGGCTTCGTACCGCCGCTGGTGATGGGCTCCCTGTACGGCGCCCACGGCTCGTACGGCCTCGGCCTGATGCTGCTGGCCGCGGTGGCGGCCGGCGCCCTCGTCTTCACGGGCACCGGCATCCGCGGCGCCGTCGCCCACCGTGCCGTGGCCGCGCGGCCGTCGCACTGATCCGGCAGCGACGCGCCCTTACCCCTCCGTCACCGGTACCCGCCACACCAGGGTGGTGCCCCCGGTCGCCGGACTGCTCAACTCCAGCTCTCCGCCCAGCTGCTGGGCCCGCTCGGCCATGTTGCTCAGGCCGCTGCGGCGGCCGTCGGGCGGGGTGCCCACGCCGTTGTCGGTCACCGTCAGCCGTACCTCACGGCCGTCGGTCTCGAGGGCGACTCCGACCCGGCCGGCGCGGGCATGGCGGGCGACGTTGGTCAGGGCCTCGGAGAGCACCGCCACCACGTGCTCGGCGGTCTCCTTGGGCACATGGGTGTCCAGGAGGCCGTCCATGCGCAGGCCGGGCGCGAAGCCCAGGACGGGCGCGGCCTCGCCGACCGCGCGTACCACCCGGGCGCGCAGGCCCGGTCCGGAGACTCCGTCACGCGCCCGCAGCCCGAAGATCGTCGACCTGATGATCTTGATGGTCTCGTCCAGGTCGTCCACCGCCCTCAGCACCCGCTCCGAAGCCTCCGCGTGGTCGATGAAGCGGCCCGCGCTCTGCAGGGTCATACCCGTGGCGAACAGCCGCTGGATCGCCAGGTCGTGGAGGTCGCGGGCGATCCGGTCGCGGTCCTGGAGCACGGCGATCTGCGCGGCGTCGGCGCGGCGTTCCGCCAGTTCCATCGCGACGGCGGCCTGTGCGGCGAAGCCCTGGAGCGGTTCGGTCTCCTTCTCGGTGAAGACCGTACGGCCCGCCTCGCGGACGAGCAGGACGATGCCCCGTACCCCGCCGGTGGTACCGATGGGCACGGCGACGGCCGGGCCGAGCCCGGTGAACCGCGCGGGACCCCCGGCCGGGACGCTTCCCTGGTCTTCTGCACCCCCGATGCCTTCGGTGCATTCGCCCGGAGAAGCCCCTGGCTCCTCACGGGAGACGTCCGGGCTGGTGACGGGGGCGGCGCAGGCGAAGGCCTTGCCGATCAGGCTGTCGTCCACGGGCAGGACCAGCCCGCGATGTGCCTCCGCCGCCTCCCCGATGGCCAGCTCCACCGTGAGGGAGTCGGTGCCCTCCATCGGCACCGCCACCACCGCGAGCGCGGCGCCGGTGACCTCGCGGGCCCGTTCGGCGATCAGCGCGAGGACCTCACCACGGTCACTGCCCGACATCAGGGTGTGGGTGATCTCGGCGCTCGCCCGCAGCCAGCGCTCGCGCAGCCTCGACTCCTCGTACAGGCGTGCGTTGTCGATCGCCACGCCGGCCGCGACGGCCAGCGTCGACAGGACCGACTCGTCCTCCTCGTCGAACTGCGCGCCGTCCCGTTTCTCGGTCAGGTAGAGGTTGCCGAAGACCTGGTCCCGCACCCGGATCGGCACGCCCACGAAGGAGTTCATCGGCGGATGGTGGGGCGGGAAACCGTAGGAGTTGGGGTGTTCGGAGATCTTCGTCAGGCGCAGCGGCTCGGGGTGACGGATCACTTCGCCCAGGATGCCGTGGCCCTCCGGGTAGGGACCGATCGCCGCGATCTGCTGCTCGTCGATGCCGACAGTCAGGAACTCCGACAGCCGCCTGCCGTCGGGCCCGATCACGCCCAAGGCCGCGTACTGGGCCTCGACCAGCACTGCCGCGGCCTCCACGATGCTGCGCAGCGCCTGTTCGAGGTCCAGTTCGCGGCCGACCGAGAGCACCGCCTCCAGCAGGCTGTGCACCCGGTCACGGGTGCCACGGGCCGCGTCCAGACGGGCCTGGAGTTCCTCCAGCAGTTCGTCCAGCCTCAACTGCGGGAGCTTGACGCGGGCTTCCCTGGGCTGCTTAGGGCTTCCCACCGACGTTCCTCCAGGTCCCCTACGACGCACGGGCAACCAGCCGTAGCGCTCTGGGTGCCACGGTATCGGTCCGTCGGAGGGGGCGGTACTGGATCACGTACGGCTGTCAAGGCCAAGGCTGTCGCGGGCAGTCACCGCTGGGGAAGCCGGGCCACCACGTACTCGGTGAGGTCGAGGAGCCGGTTGGTGTACCCCCACTCGTTGTCGTACCAGCCGAACACCTTCACGAGGTTTCCGTGGGCCATGGTGAGCGGGGCGTCGAAGACACAGGAGGCGGGGTCGCCGACGACGTCGCGGGAGACGATCGGGGCGTCGGACACCCGCAGAATGCCCTTCAGCGGCCCGTCGGCGGCCGTCCGGAACGCGGCGTTGATCTCGTCGGTGGTCACCTCCCGGTCCAGTACGAGGGTCAAGTCGGTCAGCGAGCCGTCCTCGACGGGGACGCGGACCGCGAGGCCGTCGAGGGTGCCGGCCAGCTCCGGCAGGACCAGGCCCACGGCGCGGGCGGCTCCGGTGCTGGTCGGGATGATGTTCACGGCGGCGCTCCGGCCACGCCTCAGGTCCTTGTGCGGGCCGTCCAGGACGACCTGGTCGTTGGTGTAGCCGTGGATGGTGGTCATCAGACCCTTGTCGATGCCGAAGGCGTCGTCGAGGACCTTCACCATCGGCGCCACGCAGTTGGTGGTGCACGAGGCGTTCGAGACGACGTGGTCGGTCTCCGGGTCGTACGTGCCCTCGTTGACGCCCATCACGACGGTGGCGTCAACTCCCTTGCCCGGTACGGACAGCAGCACCTTGCGGGCCCCGCCCTTCAGGTGCAGCCCGGCGTCCTCGCGGCCGCGGAAGCGTCCGGTGGACTCGATGACGACGTCCACGCCGAGGCCGGCCCAGTCCAGGGCGGCGGGGTCGCGTTCGGCGGTCACGGCGATGCGGTGGCCGTCGACCGTGATCGAGGTGTCGTCGTGCTCGATCGTGCGGTGCAGCCTGCCGTAGGTCGAGTCGTACTCCAGGAGATGGGCGAGCGCGGCCGCGGAGGTGAGGTCGTTGACCGCCACCACCTCGACCGGCGTACCGGCCGCTGTCTCCGCGCGCTCCAGCACACAGCGCAGGTAGTTGCGCCCGATGCGCCCGAAGCCGTTGATTCCCACACGCACGGTCATGTCCGTCGTCCTCCCGATCGGTGCCCGGTGAAGTCCGGGTGCGCTGCCCAGCCTGCGGGTGGCGCACCGGACGGCACTTGGGCCCTACGGGGGCGAGCCGGAGGCCGTTCGGCCCCACAACTCGTCCGGCGGATTCAGCGGCCTTCGTGCTTGAGCCGGTCCTCGGCCTGAGTGGCGATGACGGCGGCCTGGACGCGCCGCTCCACGCCGAGCTTCGCCAGCAGCCGGGAAATGTGGTTCTTCACCGTCTTCTCGGCGAGGAACAGCCGCTGACCGATCTGACGGTTGGTCAGCCCCTCGCCGATCAGGGCCAGGATCTCCCGCTCGCGGTCGGTCAGGCCCGGCAGTGCCTCCGGCGCCTCCGCCGGCTGCTGCCCCTCGCGGAGACGGGCCATCAGCTTGGTGGTGGCGCTCGCGTCGAGCAGGGACTGTCCCCGGGCCACCGTGCGCACGGCCGAGACCAGGTCCGAGCCCTGGATCTGCTTCAGTACGTACCCGGACGCCCCGGCCATGATCGAGTCGAGGAGTGCCTCCTCGTCGTCGAACGAGGTCAGCATCAGACAGGCCAGGTCCGGCATGCGCGAGCGCAGTTCCCGGCACACGGTCACTCCGTCGCCGTCGGGCAGGCGGACGTCCAGGACGGCCACCTGAGGGCGCAGCGCGGGGACCCGCACCAGGGCCTGCTCGACGGTGCCGGCCTCGCCGACCACGGTGATGTCCGGTTCGTCGTTCAGCAGGTCGCGCACTCCGCGCCGTACCACCTCGTGGTCGTCCAGCAGGAAGACCCGGATCGCGCCGTCGTCGGTGCCAGGCCGCTCGCTGTCCGCCATCAGTTGCTCCTCGTCGCGCGTCCGCGCCGATGCCCGCCCGTGCGCGGAATCGGCCTCCACACCGAGATCCTTCTCGTCCCGGGGCCGAAGGACCAGGGCCGGTCGGCCCTGATTCCCGCCCGGGTCGGGACTGCCGGCACCTGCCGTCCGATCGGCGCCCGACCGACGCTGGAACGGGCAGGAAGCCCGCGCAGCCATCGTACGAAGCTGAGGAGCACGGCGTCATGGTCCGTTACGTGTACGACTTCCACGAGGGCAGCCGTGATCTGGCCGGCCTGCTCGGCGGCAAGGGCGCGAACCTGGCCGAGATGACCCGGCTGGGGCTCCCTGTCCCGCCGGGTTTCGTCATCTCCACCGAGGCCTGCCGGGCCTTCCTGGCCACCGGCGCGGAGCCGGACGGCCTGTCCCAGGAGATCTCCCGGCATCTCACCGGCCTGGAGTCCGCCGCCGGGCGGTTGCTGGGGCAGCCCGACAACCCGCTGCTGCTCTCCGTCCGCTCCGGCGCGCGCTTCTCCATGCCCGGCATGATGGAGACGATCCTCGACATCGGACTGAACGACGAATCCGTCCTGGGCCTGGCCAAGTCCTCCGGGAACGAACGCTTCGCCTGGGATTCCTATCGCCGACTAGTACAGATGTTCGGAAGTACGGTGATGGGTGTCGACTCCGCACTGTTCGAGCGGGCCATGGGACTGCTGAAGGAGATCCGTGGCGTCACGGACGATCTGCACCTGGACGCGGGCGACCTCGCCGAACTCGTCGAGATGTACAAGAACCTCATCGCCGACGAGACGGGTGAGACCTTCCCGCAGGCCCCCGCCGAACAGTTGCGCCGCGCCGTCCTCGCCGTCTTCCGGTCCTGGAACGGTGAACGCGCCCGCCTCTACCGACGCCGCGAGCACATCCCCGACGATCTGGGCACCGCGGTCACCGTGCAGCGCATGGTCTTCGGCAACCTGGGCCCCGACTCCGGCAGCGGCGTCGCCTTCACCCGGGACCCGGCCACCGGCCGCCCCGGCCTGTACGGCGACTACCTGGCCGACGCGCAGGGCGAGGACGTCGTCGCCGGCATCCGCAACACCGTGCCCCTGGCCGAGCTGGAACGGCTGGACCCGACGTCGTACGGACGGCTGCGCGACCATATGGAGACCCTGGAGCGGCACTACCGGGACCTGTGCGACATCGAGTTCACCATCGAGCGCGGCACCCTGTGGATGCTGCAGACCCGCGTCGGCAAACGCACCGCCGAGGCCGCCTTCTCCATCGCCGCCCAGCTGACCGACGAGGGGATCGTCACCCCGGACGAAGCCCTGGCACGCGTGACCGGGGAGCAGCTGGCCCGGCTGATGTTCCCCCGCTTCGACGCCTCCGCGACCGGCGACGCGCTCGCCCACGGCCTGCCGGCCTCGCCCGGTGCCGCGGTCGGCTCGGCCGTTTTCGACTCCGCCGAGGCCGTACGGCGCGCCGCGGCCGGCGAGAAGGTCGTCCTGGTCCGCCAGGAGACCACCCCCGACGATCTGCCCGGCATGGTCGCCGCCCAGGCCGTGCTGACCAGCCGGGGCGGCAAGACCAGTCACGCGGCCGTCGTCGCCCGGGGCATGGGCAAGGTCTGCGTCTGCGGTGCCGAGGAACTCACCGTGGACACCGACGCCCGCCGCTTCACCACCGGTGACGGCACCGTCGTCGAGGAGGGCACGGTCATCTCGGTGGACGGCTCCGCCGGTGCCGTGTACGCCGGTGCGGCCGCGCTGGTCGACTCCGCGCTGATGCGATACTTCGAGACGGGCGAAGGGTCGCCAGGGCTGGTCGAGTCGGTGGCCCGCACTCTCCAACAGGCCGACGGTGTACGGCGGTTGGAGGTGCGCGCCAATGCGGACACCCCCGAGGACGCCGCGCGGGCCCGCCGGTTCGGTGCCCAGGGCATCGGCCTGTGCCGCACCGAGCACATGTTCCTCGGCGAGCGCCGCAAGCTGGTCGAGGAGATGATCCTGGCCGACACGGACGCCGCCCGAGAGCGTGCACTCGACGCCCTGCTCCCGCTCCAGCGCCAGGACTTCACCGGGATCCTGGAGGCGATGGACGGCCTGCCCGTCACCATCCGCCTCCTCGACCCGCCGCTGCACGAGTTCCTGCCCGACCGCACCGACCTCGCTGTCCGCGTCGCCACCGCCGAGGCCCAGGGTGCCGCGCCCGACCCGCACGACACCGAACTCCTCGCAGCCGTCAGCCGTATGCACGAGGAGAACCCGATGCTCGGCCTGCGCGGCGTGCGCCTCGGCCTCGTGATCCCCGGCCTGGTGGCCATGCAGGTACGGGCGATCGCGGAGGCGGTCGTCGAACGCATCCGGGCCGGTGGCTCCCCCGAGGCGGAGATCATGGTGCCGTTGGTCGGCGCCGTCGAGGAACTGCGCATCGAACGCGAGGTGGTGGAACGCGTCCTGGCCCGGGTGGCCGAGGAGACCGGCATCCCTGTCCACTGCCCGGTCGGCACGATGATCGAGCTGCCCCGGGCCGCGCTCACCGCCGGCCGGATCGCCGAGGAGGCGGAGTTCTTCTCCTTCGGCACCAACGACCTCACCCAGACCACCTGGGGCTTCTCCCGCGACGACGTCGAGGCGGCGTTCTTCTCCGCCTACCTCGACAAGGGCATCTTCGCCGCCTCGCCCTTCGAGACGATCGACCGCGCGGGCGTCGGCCGCCTGGTCGACATCGCGGTCGCCGAAGGCCGCGCCACCCGCCCCGACCTGAAGATCGGCGTCTGCGGCGAACACGGCGGGGATCCGGACTCCGTCCACTTCTTCCACAGCGCGGGACTCGACTACGTCTCCTGCTCGCCGTTCCGCGTCCCGGTCGCCCGCCTGGAAGCGGGACGGGCCGCGCTCACCGAGCTGGGGACGAGCGACAGCAGGTGAGGCCGGCCCACCCGGCCCCGCTCCGGGTGCCGGATGGCCCTGGGCCGGGGGCCGGCGCGCACAGCAGTCTGGAGCCGCGGTCCGAACGATGAGAAGTTCAGAAGGAGTTGAGCACATGACTGCCAGGGACACCGGAACCCACGTCACCACCGACGCGGTGCGTGTACGGGCCGAGGGCGACGTGGACGAGGAAGCCCTCGCATACGTCCGCGCCAAGGTCGACGCGGCTCTGGGCCGGCCGGGACTGCCGGCCGTCAGCGGCGAGGTGCGGATCACCAGGGCCCCGGCGCACCACGCCGAGCAGCCGTGGTCCGCCGGGGCCGAGATCACCGTGGGGAGCACCCTCGTGGTGGTGCACGCCCGGGAAGCGACCGCGCACGAGCTCGCCGACCGGCTGCAGGAGCGGCTGCGCGGCCAGGCCGACCAGGTCGCGCACCGCGCGGACGCGGCCCGCAGGTCGGCCACACCCCCGCCGTGGCGGGGCGGGCCGCCCGTCGGGCCGACACAGACCGAAGCGACGGACGGCTGAAGAGGCCGGGGCGCAATGGACCCGGATGCGCCGGGTGACTGTGGGCGGAGCCCCGTCACCCGGCGGGTCCTGGAAGGACTCCGTCCCTTCTCCCGCCGGTGAAGGAGGAACACACCGTGAAGATCCACACCGTGGGCGACGTGATGACCGACGAGGTCGTCCAGGCGCACCGGGAGACCCCGTTCAAGGAAGTGGTCCGACTGTTGGATGCCCATCGGATCAGCGGGGTGCCGGTCGTCGACCACGACGGCAAGGTGGTCGGGGTCGTCTCCGGGACCAACCTGGTGCGCGGTCAGGCGGCCCGGGCCGGTGAGCGCCGGGATCGCCGGTACCGGCTGCCGCGCCTGCAGCGTCCGGGGCACCGAGCGGCTGCCGGGGCGCGTGCCGCCACCGCCGGGGATCTGATGTCCACACCCGCGATCACAGTGCATCCGGAGCAACCTGTTCCGGATGCCGCGCGGGTGATGGAGCGTCACGGAATCGAGCGGCTTCCCGTGGTGGACGAGGAGGACCGGCTCATCGGTATCGCCACCCGCCGGGACCTGCTGCGGGTCTTCCTGCGCACGGACGAGGACATCCACCGGCAGGTGACCGACGAGATCCTGGCCGCTGCTCCCGGCCTGCCGCCCGACGCCGTCGTCGTCTCGGTCCGCGACGGCCTGGTCACGCTCGAAGGACGCCTGGAAAGCCGTACCGACATCGCCCGCGTCGTCCGGTCGACCTGGCAGGTGGACGGGGTCGTCGGAGTGTTCAGCAGCCTGACCTTCCGTCTCGACGATGAGCGCCAGACCGAGCAGAGCTCCTCCCGGGGGATCACTCGGCGCCGACTGCCCGGACAGTGACGAGCGCCGATTCACCGTCCGACGCTCTCGTCCTGACGGTCCGCTCGGCCCGCCCGGACCAGGGCCGGTCAGGCCCCGACGAAGGACCTTCAGCACAAGAAGCCGGCAAGCCGCGCGGACAAGAGTGGGAACCGGAGCGGCTGCGGTCCCGCGGTGCCGCTCCGACCGGAAGCCGCCGGTCAGCCTCGGCGGCCCTCGACAACGGAGGCCCACTCATGACCCGTCACGACGTCGGAACCGAGGCCGCGGCCGGCGCCGGCGCGCCGTCCGACATCGCCGTCGCGGTGGACCGGCTGGTGACGGCCGGCCTGAAGTCGCTCGCCGACTACGAGTCACTGACCCAGGAACAGGTCGACCACATCGTCAAGAAGGCGTCGGTCGCCGCCCTGGACCAGCACACCGCGCTCGCGCGGCTCGCGGTGGAGGAGACCGGGCGCGGTGTCTTCGTCACCGTCGTCGCCCACCGGCAGCCCGTCTACCGCGACCAGCCGGAGGACGTGTCCGTCCGGTGGGGCTACGGCCTGTTTCCCGGCCGGGCCGGCAACCAGACACCCAAGCCGATGACGATGTGCTCCGGCCGCGAGGTCCTCGAAGAGGTCCTGCACCACTTCCCGTTCGACGAGCGGACAGCGGCGCGAATCCTGGAGACCTCTACGGTCGTGCCCTGTGTGATGCCGTACATCACCAGCCAGTTCCTGGCCCGTCGCCGCGACGACCGGCCCCGGGTGGTGCCCGAGGGATCGGTGAACCTCGCCTTCATCGGCCAGTTCGCGGAGGTGCCCGACGATGTCGTCTTCACCGTCGAGTACTCCGTGCGCACCGCCTGGACGGCGGTGGCGCGGCTCCTGAAGCTGGACAGGCACCCGCCGGAGGTCTACAAGGGCCACCACGACCCCCGCGTACTGGCCTCCGCTCTGGAGACCATGCACCGCCGGTGACCCACCCGGACAGGTTGATACACCCCCAGCCGCGCGGGACAGGGACCACCGGACTCCGACCGAGGCCGAACGGCCCTGGTGCGAGATGGTCCCGCGCGGTTCGAATGGCCCGATCAGGCCCACGCCTGACTCCGGGAGACATGAACTGTGAGTGACCGAACGATACGGAAACCTGCCATGGCCGGCGACGACGACCCGTCGAACTCCTCAGGAGCGCACACGAGTGTCGAGCTCGACGGCGTCGAGGCGCTGCGGCTGCTGGGCAGCGTGTCCTTGGGACGGATCGTCTTCACCCGGCACGCGCTGCCGACCGTCCGCCCGGTCAATCACGTCCTGGTCGACGGCGACATCGTCATTCGTACCCACGGTGACGCCGCGCTGGCCCGGTACACCCGGCAGGCCGGGGGTGCGGGGGCCGTCGTCGCCTACGAGGCCGACGTCATCGACCCCGATACGCACACCGGGTGGAGCGTGGTCGTCACCGGGTATGCGTGGCTGGTCACCGATCCGCGTGAACTGGCCCGCTACCGGGCCTTGTTGCGCCCCTGGGTGATGCAGCGGATGGATCACGCCATCCGCATCCACCCCGATCTGATCACCGGGCTCCGGCTCACGGCCCACGCCCCGTCCCCGTTGGCGTGAACGCCGTCAGTCGTGCGGCACCACCGCGACCGGTGCGACCGCGTGCTGGAGGACCGTGCAGGCCACCGGACCGATGTGCGAGCCGAGCGAGCCCGTGCGGTTGCGGCGCCCGACGACGATCAGCGAGGCGTCGTGCGAGGCGTCCACCAGGTGCGCACCGGCGTCTCCGATCACGGCCTCTTCCGCCACCTCGACGCCAGGGAACTTGTCCCGCCAGGGGCGGAGCACTCCGGCCGCCACTGTCTGCCCGTCCCGGGCCGGACCACCGTCACCTGCGAAAGCGGAGGACGAGATCACGCCGCCCCAGCCGTGGATCACCCGCAGCCTGGTGACGCGCCTGGCCGCGGCGTCGAACGCGAATTCCAGGACGTGGTCGTCGGGGGCGCGCAGGTCCAGTCCCAGCACCACATCACGGTACGGGGTGGCCCTGTCGGACTCCTCGAACACGTCCGGTCGGCGTTCCTGCCCGGTGTCCTCGGCGGGGCGGACCAGGACGACCGGCCGCTCGGCTCGGGCGACCACGGCCAACGCCACGGAGCCGAGCATGACACCCGCCATCCTGCCGAGGCCCCGTGATCCGAGGACGAGGACTTCGGCCTTCCCCGCGGCGGCGATCAGCGCGTTCACCGGATGGCCGGCGATCTGCTCGGCGGTCACCTGTACACCGGAGTGGCGGTGGGCCAGCCGGGCCTTCGCCTCGACCAGCAGGCGGGCGGACCGGTCCGCTCCCGGCGGGGGAACCCGCTCGCCGGCGAACGGCACGTACTCGTGGGGCTGTTGCTCGCCCGCGTGCACGACGCGGAGGGGAATCCCGCACATCGCGGCCTCCAGCGCGGCCCATTCGGCCGCGGCAAGGCTTTCGTTCGAGCCGTCCAGACCAACGGTGACGGTACGCGACATGAGTGGGCCTCCTTCGAGAATGTGCTCCCACTCTTGTGTCTGCGCGCCTGCGACACGAGGGACCGTAGGTCCCGGAGTGCTGACCGGCCGGTCCCTGTGGCGGAGGAGTTCTGTGCCTCGGTTGAGTGTGTCCTGCGGTTCGCCTGGTTGTCGTTCGTGGTCGTCACCGGGAGTGCTGGACGGCCCGCTCGCTCCCCCATCCAGGCCTTCCAGCGTGGCGATACGGCGGCCCGGGAGGGCGTCGTGCTCGGCTTGAGCGCTCCCGTCACCGGGCGCCGGGGCAGGGCGTGGCCGTACCGCCCGGATGCCGTGGCCCCGCGCGTGGCGGCCGAACTCGCGGCCCGCCACCCGGCGTTGCGCGTCGAGAGCGTGCGGCTCGCGGGGGCGGCGGCGCCCGCGCTGCTGTTCCAGAGCCGGGACGCGGAGATGATCGTCCTGGGTGCGCGCGGCGAATGGGGCTGCGCAGGCCTGTCGCTGGGGTCGACGGCACCGGCCTTCGCCGGGGATGCGGTCTACCTGATCGTCCTGGTGCCGAGCAGACTCGCCTGTACGAGCCTGGGACGCCGGCCCGACAAGGTGACGCTCGCCGTCGACACGGCAGCCTGCGCGGACGGCGATTGCACGTACTGCACGCCGGACCGCATCCCGCCGGAGAGACCGGACCCACGCCGCGTTCACCCTCGGCGGTGGCCGACGCGTCGCGGCCCTGGCGTGACCAGTACCCGCACGTGCGGGTACTGGAGGACGTCGTCCTCTTCGATCCCGCGCAGGCGCTCGTCCGGACCTCGGGCAACGCCGAGCTGTTGGTGGCGGGGTGAGGGGGGCGGAAGCGGACTCGGTCGCGTCGCGTACACCGTCGCGCGGCACACCAGGTGCCCGCTCGCCGTCGTCCCGGCGTGAGGACGCAGGTCAGTCCGGAAGCACCAGTCGGCGCGTCTCCCCCGGCTGGACGGACACCGCGCGGTCCGGCAGCCGGACGTCGATCGGGTCACGGCCGGACGACGGCACCGCGATCTCCAGCCGCTCCCGTTCCAGCCGCAGCCGCACTCCCCAGTGGCCGTGGTAGCGGATGGCGAACCCGTACGAGGACAGTTCCGGCAGCGGCACGGGGTCGACCCACAGGGCCCCGCCGCGGGTCTCCAGTCCGGTCAGTCCGCGTTGCACCAGGTCGAGGGTGCCCGCCATGGCACCCAGATGGATGCCCTCACCCGTGGTGCCGCCTTGCAGGTCTGCGATGTCGCCCCGCAGTGCCTCCTGGCAGAACGTCCACGCCTCGGCGCGCCGGGCCCGGGCCAGGACCCAGCCGTGGACCAGACCGCTCAACGTCGAGCCGTGGCTGGTCCGGTCCAGGTAGTGGTCAACGGTGCGCCGCCAGGTGTCCTCGTCGAGCCGGTACCCCAAGCGGCCGAAGAGCGCCCGGAGTTCGGCCGGCCCGAAGAGGTAACCGAGCATCAGCACGTCGGCCTGCTTGGACGCCTGGTAACGGTTGACGGTGTCGCCCTCCGCCTCCAGGATCCGGTCGAGGCGCCGGATGTCGTCGTACCGCTTCCGGTACCCCTCCCAGTCGAGTTCGGCGAGGTCGCCGTAGCCCTCGAACTGACTGATCACACCGGCGTGGAAGGGCACGTGGAGGGTGCGCGAGACGTCTTCCCACTGTTCGAGTTCGCCGCCGTCCAGGCCGGTGCGCTCCAGGAGTTCGCGGCGGCGGGGTTCGGGCAGGCCCCGCAGCACCTCCAGTGCGCGGGTGAGCACCCAGGCGGCGGTGACGTTGGTGTACGCGTTGTCGTCGAGGCCGGGTTCGGACGCGTCGGGGTAGGCGTCGTGGTATTCGTCGGGGCCGACCACGCCGCGGATGCGGTGGCGTCCGAGGTCCTCGTCGTAGGTGGCCGCGTCCGCCCAGAAGCGGGCGATCTGCAGCAGCATCTCGGCGCCCTTGGTGTGCAGGAACTCGGTGTCACCGCTCGCCTCGCAGTACTGCCACACGTTGTAGGCGATCGCCGAACCGACGTGGTGCTGAAGCCGGGAGAGGTCCGGCAGCCAGCGCCCCGAGCGCGGGTTGAGATGCAGCTCCTGTGTCTCCTCCCGGCCGTCGCTGCCGCTCTGCCACGGATACATGGCACCGCGCAGACCGGCCGCCCGCGCCGCGGCAAGGGCCCCGTCCAGGCGCCGGTGACGGTAGGTGAGCAGCGCGCGGGACACCTCAGGGAAGTGCAGGTTGAGGTACGGCAGCACGAACAGCTCGTCCCAGAAGACGTGCCCCCGGTACGCCTCACCGTGCAGTCCCCGGGCCGGCACGCCCACGTCCAGGTCGCCGGTGTGCGGGGAGAGGGTCTGCAGGACGTGGAAGAGGTGCAGCCGCAGGATGCGGCCCGCCTCCCCGGGGACGTCGAGGTCGGCCCGGCGCCACAGCTGGTCCCAGGCCGTGAGATGGCCCTCCAGGAGCTCTTCGAAGCCGGGGGCCGCGCCCACCCGGTCGACGGCGGCCGCCAGCGGGTCGCTGATCGCGGGGTCGCGGGAGGTGTGCAGGGCGACGGTCTTGTCGACGGCGACCGTGCGGCCCGGGGTCAGGTGCACGAGCACCCGCTGGACGGCACGTGTCGCGTCGGGCGGGTCCGAGACCGGCGTGCCGGTGGTCAGTCGGGCCGCCATGCCGATCCGGATGTCCGAGGTGCGGGTCCGGCAGCGCAGCCACACCGTGTCGGGCCCGGCGCTGCCGGTGTGCACGTGGGTCAGATGGCGGCCGTCCAGGTCGCGGTAGCGTGCGACCCCGGAGTTGGTGACGCCGCCGTCGAGCGCGGCCTCGACCTCCAGTTCGCCGGCGAAGCCCTCGGCGGTGAACTCGGTGCGCAGGGCCGCCAGATGCGGGTCCCCCATGTGCACGAGCCGCTGCTGCCGCACGAACAGCGCCCGCCCCTCGCCCAGCGCGTACCGCGTCCGGCGCTCCAGCAGCCCCGAGGACAGGTGCAGCACCTGTCGGTGGTCGAGCACCTGCGCGGTGTCCGGCGTGAGCCACTCACCGCCGGCCGGCCGGAAGCGCAGCGGCAGCCAGTTCGGCAGGTTGACCATGTCCTCGTTCTCGACCCGCCGTCCCGCGACGTCCGAGGTGAGCCGGTTGTAGCAACCGGCCGCGTAGGTGCCCGGGTAGTGCACGTCGTCGGCGACGCATTCGGGCAGCGCCCCCCGGGTCGCGAAGTAGCCGTTGCCGAGCGTGCACAGGGACTCCCTGAGGCGCTCGTCCCCGGGTGCGTAACCGTCGTACTCCCAGCTCCAGCCCGTCCCTGCCGCCTCTTCCGTCACTGCGGTGCCCCTCCCACGAGTAGCTCTCCCAGGTCTCGTACGACGATGTCGGCGCCGTGCCGCAGCAGTCTCGCCGCGGTGTTCGCACCGGCGGCCCGGTCCACGCCGACGACGACGGCGAACGCACCGCGACGGGCCGCCTCGACACCGGCCAGCGCGTCCTCCACGACGGCGGCATGCCCGGCGGGGACGCCGAGCCGGCACACCGCCTCCAGGAAGAGGTCGGGCTCCGGCTTGCCCGCCAGCCCCAGCCGGGCCGCCTCGGCGCCGTCGACCAGAGCGTCGAAGAGGCCCAACACCCCGGCCCTGGTGAGGAGTTCACCTGCGTGCCGGGACGCCGAAGCCGCGGCCACGGGAACCCCCGCCCGGCGCAGGGCACGCACCAGCCGTACCGTCCCTGGATACGCGTCCACGCCGTGCTGTCGCAGCCGCTCGGTGAACAGCAGCTCCTTGTCGGCGGCGACAGCGCGCACCGTCGCGTCCGAGGGGTCGAGGCCGCGCGAAACGAGGAAGGCGGCGGCGCCGTCGAGGCGGGACTTCCCGTCCACGTACCGCAGATAATCCTCGCGAACGTCGAACGGGCGCCGCGCGCCGGGATCTTCGGGCGGGTGCGTGCGCAGGAAGGCGTCGAAGGCGGTCTGCCACGCGGCGGCGTGCACCCGGGCCGAGTCGGTGATCACCCCGTCGGTGTCGAGGACGACGGCCCGGACGTCCCGCAACGCGGGGACGAGTTCGATGCGGGACTGCATGGTCACGAGCACTCCATTCCCAGGTAGGCGAGTAGCGCGAGTCGCCCTCACGCCTGCTGCGGCACGACCGCCACCGGGCAGTCGGCGTGGTGCAGCAGCGCATGGCTCACCAGGCCGAGCTGGAGGCCGAAGTGGCCCTGCCTGCGCCGCGCCCCGATGATCACGAGGTCGGCGGCGGCCGAGCGGCTCAGGAGCACCTTGCGGGCCTGTCCCTCGACCGTCGCGCGGCGCACCCGGACACCCGGACGGTCTGCCATCGCGTCGTGGAGCACCGCATCGAGCAGGGCGGAGGCCCGCTCCTCGTGGTGGTGCGCCAGTTCCTCGACCACGGTCTGAGGACTCTCGGAGATCTCGTACGAGGGGCAGCGCCAGGCGCGTACGACGTCAAGGGTGCACGCGCGTGCTTCGGCCTCGCGGAAGGCGAACCGTACGGCCTCGCCGCTCGTAGCCGGATCCCCGGGGCCGAGCAGGATCCGCTCGTGGGTCCCGGCCAGGGCGGCCTTGTCACCGCGGACCACGATCACGGGGCAGTGGGCACGGGCCGCCACGGCCAGGCCGACCGATCCCAGGAGCATCCCCTTCAGCTCACCGCGGCCACGCGATCCGGTGACCAGGGCGGAGGCGTTGTTGCCTTCACGCAGAAGGGCGTCGGCGGGTTCCTCCATGACGATCCCCGTGGAGACCTTCACCTCCGGGTTGCGCCGTGCGGCACGCTCCGCCGCCGAGGCGACGACGTGTTCCGCCAGCACCCTTTCAGACGGCTGTTCAACACCGTGCCAGGGCGGGGCGCCTTCATAGCGCTCCCAGAGCGAGGCGTGCACCAGCCGCAGCGGAACACCACGTCGGGCCGCCTCGTCCACCGCCCAGTCGACCGCCGCAAGGCTCACATCCGATCCGTCGACACCTACGACCAGAGGAAGCTCCATCTCTCCCACCCGCCTTTCGTCGGAGTGCCCAGTGGTGCGGAACGGAGGTCCACTCTCACCGTCCCACCGGCTGCCGGGCGGCACGAGGGGAGGTTCGGTCCCTGTCGGGGACGTTTCTCACTTCCAGCGTGCCGCGCGGCGGCCGGACATGCGTGGGCCGACCGGCCCTGTACCCGGATCCGGTCGGCCACTGTCAGCCGAGCATCCGCTTCCTCCACCCGGGACCGACCCGCGCCCACTCCGCCTCCCACTCGGCCAGGCGCCGCCGTTCCAGGACGCGCGCGTCACAACTGCCCACTTCGCATCCGGCCAGGTGGTTGCCGTCCGGTCATACGCCGGCGGGCACGACGACCACGGGGCAGTGGGACCAGTGCAACAGGGCGTGCGCGACCGGTCCCAACCGCGTTCCCGGCCCGCTGTGCCGGTGCACACCGATGACGACGACCGCGGCCTCCCGCGTGGCCTCCAGCAGCGAATGCGCCGCGCCGGTGCGGACCGTGCGGGTCTCGACGGCCACGCCAGGGTGCTGGTCCCGCAACCGGGTCAGGGCGAAGCGCGGAACGGCCTCCTCGGCCCCGTCGTGCCGGGCGAGCCGCTCCTGTCCCGGGCTCGTCGCGGGCACCAGCGACGGCAGTTCGGGGGTCACCTGCGGGTGGGTCCGGAAGTGCAGGACACTCAGTTGGGCACCGCGCCGTTCGGCTTCCTGGAAGGCGTAGGCGGCCGCATCCGCGTCCGCGCCGCTTTCCAGACCGAGCAGCACGTCCCGGCCGTTGTCGCACGGATGGTCCCCGCGTACGACCAGCAGCGGGCCCCGCGCCTGCGCGGCCAGTCGCAGGCTCACCGAGCCGAACAGCAGGCCCCTGAGGCCGCCGAAGCCGCGCGTGCCCACGACGGTCAAAGCCGCATGCTCGCTCTCACGTACCAGCGCCTGTACGGTGCCGTCCTCCGCGGCCGCTGTCACGACCGGCAGACCGGGGTGCCGTTCACTCACCCGTGCCACCGCGGCGCTCAGCACGGGGCCGGCCTCGTCCCGGTCCGGTACGGCGTACACGACGCGCAGGCCGGCTCCACGGCGCACCGCCTCGCGCGCGGCCCAGTCCAACGCCCGTACAGCGACCAGCGAACCGTCCATTCCTACGACCACGTGTTGGAGAGTCATGGCTCCTGCTTCCCTTCGGGTGTCGCGGCGGCTTCGCAGTCCACGCTCGCCGTCCACGGACGCTGGGGGCAGGGCCCGCCTGGACCCGTCGCCACGCCGAACGGCCCCTGGTCGCAGGGCCGTTCGGCTTCACGCCGGTGTCGGTCCGTCAAAATTCCGGAGTCACGCCGTACAGGGTGCGCCCACCGACCAGTTCCCGTCCGGTCACCAGCTCGGGCGCGATGCGGACGAAGACCTCCTGGGGCGAGGGCACCCAGGAGCGCGGGCCGGTCCGGGTCAGCCGTTCCTGCTCGGCGAGGTCGGTCACCACGGTCGCCCCTCCGGTGACGACAACGCTCCAGCCGGAGTGGGTGGCCGAGTCGACCTCATCGGCCTCGAAGGCGACCACCGCCCCGTCGATCGCCCGCACCAGCTCCGAGGCCGCCGAGGTGCGCAGGAGCACCGAACCGTCGTGGTCCAGAGAGAAGTTGACCGGCAGAACCGCGGGCAGGGCACCACGTGTGTGGACGATGCGGCCGACCGGCACCTTCGCCAACAGCCGCAGGCACTCCTGCCGTTCGAGTTCCCGAAATCCGTCGTTGGCGTACATCGGGCACATCCGCCGTCACACCGTGATCCGGCGCCCGGTGAGGGCGAGCGGGTCGATGCGCACCCACACGTCGCGCTCGCCACCGACCCACGGCAGGCTGTACGCGCGCTCTGTGAGGAGCCGTACGTCGTCCGGGTCCGTCACGGTCCGCGCGTGGCCGCGCACCAGCACGCTCCAGCCCTGGCTGAACGCCTCGTCGATGCGGTCGACCTCGAAAGCGACGTGGCAGCCAGCCGCCTGCGCGGGCGTGGTGCCGTCCGCGGTACGGAAGACGACCGCGCCCTCGACCACGCTGTAGTTGACGGGGACGACCACGGGCCCCGACTCGGTGGGCACCGCGACCCTGCCCACGCCGTGCGTGGCGAGCAGGGCCCGGCACTCCTGTTCGCTCAGCTCGGTGAACTCGGGGTGGGGGCTCGCCCGTCCAGTGCCGGGCGGCAGATCCACGGCGCCGCCGGTGAGATCCCCCACGGTGGTGTGCAGGGCACCGGCCAGCCTGAGGAGGGCGCTCACGCCCGGTACCGGGGCGGGCTGTTCCTCCAGGTACTGGAGGTAGCCGGGTGCCATGCCCGCTCGTTCGGCCGTTTCCCTTCGGGACAGGCCGAGTTCCTCGCGACGCCAGGTGAGACGACGTCCGAGATCACTCATCGGGGATCTTTCCGCCCCGTCCGGCTTCACCTGTTCACCCATGGCCCGCCACTTCCTCTCGTCACGTCGCACGGACGGCGACCTCGTGCTGCGGCCCGCCGAGGACCACCTTGAGCGCGCCGGTGTCGGCGGCCCGGGAGAAGACGTCGTATGCCTCCTCCATGCGGTCGAGCGGGAAGGTGTGGGTGACCATCTCCGCGGTGGGAAGCCGGCCGGCCGCCGCCATCCGCAACAGCGTGGGCGTCGAGTAGGTGTCGACGAGCCCGGTCGTGATGGTCACGTTCTTGATCCACAGGTCTTCGAGGTGCAGGGTCGCGGGCTTGCCGTGCACGCCGACGTTGGCCACGTGTCCGCCGGGGCGCACCATGCGTGTGCACAGTTCGAAGCTCTCCGGCACGCCCACCGCTTCGATGACGACGTCCGCGCCGAGTCCGTCCGTGAGGTCGGCGACCAGCTGCTCCGGATGTTCACGGGCGTCGGCCACGGCATCGGCTCCGAGCCGCCTGGCCGCCTCCAGCCGGGCAGCGGCCAGGTCGACGGCGACGATCCGCTCAGGCGAGAACAGCCGGGCCGTGGCGATCGCCGCCAGCCCGATGGGGCCGGCGCCGACGACGGCGACGGTGTCCCCGGGCCGCACCCGCCCGTTGAGCACGCCCACCTCGTAGGAGGTGGGGAAGATGTCGGCCAGCAGTACGGCGTCCTTGCTGTCCACCGCGCTGGGCAGAGCGTGCACGGACAGGTCGGCATACGGGACCCGGACGTACTCGGCCTGGGTTCCGTCGATCAGATGGCCGAGGATCCAGCCTCCGCCGGCCTGGCACTGCCCGTACATGCTCTCCCGGCAGTAGCGGCACCGCCCGCAGGCGCTGATGCAGGAGACCAGTACCCGGTCCCCCGGCCGCACGGTGCGCACGTCGCTGCCTACCTCGACGATCTCGCCGACCGCCTCGTGCCCGAGCACCGTGCCCGGGCTCACCTCGGGTACATCGCCCTTGAGGATGTGCAGGTCCGTCCCGCAGATGGTGACGGTGTCCACCCGCACGATCGCGTCGGTGGGCTCCTTGACGGCGGGATCCGGGACCTCCTCCCAGGCGGACTGTCCGGGGCCGTGGAAGACGAAGCCCTTCATGGCGCACCTCTCTCTCGTGTTCGCCTGCGGGTCTCGGGCCCCGGCGGTTCGGCGACAGCCAGTTGGGCCGAGCGTCGCGCGATCGGCGCCGGGATCTGCCCCGCAGGTCCAGCTTGTCCCGCGCCCGTGGGCCCCGCTTGGGCCGGTCGGTACCCATCGCCAGGCCGTTCGGCGTCGTCGCCCGGGGCGCGAGCGTGCCTCGAAACGCCGTTCGGACCGGTGCGACAGGGGCCGACCGGCCCTTCCGTTCGCGTGGCCGAACACGCTTTTCTCTCACCATGTCGAAGACCCACAACAGGTCCGTACCGCACCTCACGGAACAACCCGCCCGCCAAGCGACCGTCCTGGAACTACGTGGCGAGATCGACCTCGTCACGGCGCCGTCCCTTTCGGCACGCCTCGACGCTCTGACCGCACACTCCCGACCGGATCTGGTACTGGATCTCCGCCGCGTGTCCTTCATCGACTGCACGGGCCTGGGCATTCTGTGTCGGGCGCGGAGCCGGGCCCTGGCACGGCAGGGCCGGCTGCAGCTGATCACCGACAGCAGCCGTTTCCTGCGGGTTCTCCGCCATGCCGGCTTGTCCGGCGTCTTCGAGGTGCACCCTCACCTTCCCGAGGGGCCGGCGCGTACACCGACGACGGGCTGACCCGGCCTACCCGTTCGGCGTCCCGTCACCGAACACGAGGTCCGGGGTGCGCCGAGGGGTGGCGGCGCCTTCCGGACTCATGTCCCAGACACAGGCCGTGGGCCGTCGTGAGGAGCCAGACGTGCTGGAGCGCCTGCCCGGCGCGCAGCCAGTCGGTACGGCGGTCGTGCTCGGTGGCCGGCACGGCGATGACCGGGTCCTCTCGAAGGGCCGGGCGACGAGCCGCTCGGGATGGCGCTGTGCGGTGAAATCACGCACGGGGAGGTGTTCGCGGGCGTCCCGCGGACCGAGCGCCGTCCATGGCACGCCCATATCTCACGCCGGTCCCAGGGCGTGGTGCACCCACCGGCGGCCTTCCGTCGCACCGCCACGACCAGGTCGCCCTCGGCGTGGACGCGCGTGACCCGGCGGACGCGGCCATCGGCTTCGCCTTCGGGACCGCTCTGCTGAAGGATGTCCGGTTGCACGCCGTGCACGCCTGGCGACTCCCCACCTGCGCCGCCGAACTGCCGTTCGGCATACCGGAGGAGGACCGGGGCGCCTGGGAGAACCACGAGGTGCAGTTGCTCGCCGACACCCTGCGGCCGTGGCGCGCGAGGTACCCCGAGGTACGGGTACTCGAAGACGTCGTGCTGTTCGCCCCGGAGCATGCCCTGATACGCAGGTCCGCGAGTGCCGCTCTCGTGGTGATCGGACAACGGGCCGGCAGCGTGGCACGGGCCCTTCTGCGGGATTCCTCGTGCCCTGTCGCCGTGGTTCCTTGGTGAATCCGCACCCTCAACGAACTCTGCCGGGTCCGTGCCGATCGGCCGGCACGGACCCGGCAGAACCGTCCCTTCTATACCAGCGCCAACTCACCCGCGACGCGCTTCGCCCACGCCTCGATCTCGGCGAAGTCCCGGAAGTCTCCCCCCTTGCCCGAGGAGACGATCTTCCGGGCGATGAATCCTTTTGCTCCCCTTTCGAGGCACCCTCCGAAGGTGACGTGCCCCCTGGCGTCGAGCCGGACCATGGCCCGCTTCACGCCAGGCACGGGCGGGATGTCCCGTTCCGAGGCCGAGGCGTCGAGCGGGCCGCTGCTGAACATCCACAGCGGGCGTCCGGCCAGTGCCCGACGGTGGTGGCGGAGGAAGCGGCGGGCATCCTTCTGCCAGCGCCCGGCGTACACGCCGCCTCCGACCACCACGGCCTCGTACGACGCCACGCTCGCCACGGACTGGGCGGGCAGTACGTCGACCGTCAGCCCGTCCTCGCGCAGAACCCTGGCCACGGCCGCGGCGATCTCCGCGGTCGATCCGTTCGTCGTTCCGTAGGCGACCAACACGCTGCTGGGCATGGCGATCCGCCTCCTTTCACATCAGAGCTTGCGCAGCCAGTCGTCGGCCACGCCGTGCACGGTCGGCTCGTCGAGTCGAAGGTGCGCGTCGTCCAGCCGGTAGGTGAGCTGGTCGACCACGCCGACCACGGCGTCGATCTGCCTGGTCATGGAAACGGCGATCTCGGTCTCGGTCCTGCGCTCCATGTGGCCGGCCAGCGTGACGACGCCTTCCGTCACAGAGACGTCGACGCCGCTCGGCGCCAGCCACAGCGTGCGGACCAGCACTTCGTCGATCACCTCGGTGCGGATCTCCGCGTCGGGCCGCAGGAAGACCTGAAGCAGGTCGCGCCGGGTGACGATGCCGACGAGCCGGCCCGCCTCGTCCAGCACCGGCAGTCGTTCCACGCGGCGCTGCGCCATGGTCCGGGCGGCCTGGACGATGGTGTCGTCGGCGTGTGCGACGACCGGCGGCTCGGTCATCAGGTGTCCTGCGGTGCGGGCCTTCACCTTCGCCGCCCGCCGCCTGGCACCGCGCGTCAGCTGGGCGAGCCCGAAGCGGTGCCTCGACGGTTCGTACGGGTCCGAGGTCGCCGCCTGCCGCACCATCAGGTCCGTTTCGGAGATGACACCGATGACGTGATCGTCCTCGTCGACCACGGGCAGTCCGCTGATCCGGTGGTCGGCGAGGAGCCGCGCCACCTCCTTGAACGGAGTGCCGTACTCGGCCCGGACGACTTCCGTCGTCATCACGGAGCCGACCCTGTTGTGCTTCATGACTTTTCCTTCCTCACCGAAGTCGGCGCAGATAGGGGTCCTGGGGCCTGCGGGGCAGCAGACGTACACGCGCGTCGAGCACACTGACTCCGCCCGGTGTCGCGAGCACGGGGTTGAAGTCGGCCTCGGCCAGCTGTGGCAGGTCGCTCGCCATGCGGGACAGCCGTAGCAGCAGCTGTTCGAGGCCGTCGAGATCGACCGGCCCGCTGCCGCGCACGCCGAACAGCAGCGGCGCGCAGCGCGGGGCTGTGATCAGGTCGCGTACGTCATGGTCCGTGAGGGGGGCGAGCCGGGCGGCGTGGTCGGCCAGCACCTCCGTCGCCGTCCCACCGAGCCCGAACAGGACGAGCGGACCGAACACCTCGTCCTGGACGACGCCCGCGAACAGTTCGGTGCCGCGTGCGGCGAGCGGTTGTACGAGTACGCCGGTGAGCAGCCCGTCGAAGCGGGTCTCGAAGTCCCGGAAGGCGGCGCGTACTTGGGAGTCACCCTGAAGGTCGAGGTGGACGGCGCGCTGCTCGCTCTTGTGCACCAGACCTGGCCAGTGGGCCTTCATGACGACCCGTCCGTCGGCGCCGCGCAGCCGGTCGGCGGCAGCGACGGCCTCGTCCTCTGTCTCGGCCCAGGCCCAGGGAAGCTGGGGGATGCCGCAGCAGGAGAGGAGGTCGGCGCAGGTGCGCGGGTCGAGCCAGCCTCCGTCCGGGTGCGCGGCCAGGAAGGCTTCGGCGACATCGTGGGCGCGTGAGGGGTCGAGGTCTTCGAGGTCCGGGATCGTTCCGGCGGGCCGGCTCAGCCAGGCCGCACGGTGGGCGCCGTGGGCCAACGCCCGTGCCGCCGCCTGGGGTTCGGCGTACGAGGGGATCGTGCCGCCGTCGGCGGCGGGCAGCAGCCTGACCGGCTCGCCCTGTTCCAGGCGTATCGCGACGATCGGTCGCGCCCGGCGTGCCGGGCCGCAGGTCAGGGCCCGGACCAGGTCGTCGCCGGTCGCCGCGGCGACCGCGGTGGGAACGAGGGCCAGCAGGACGGCGTCGATGCCCGGGTATCGCAGGATCCGGTCCACGCACTCGGTGAGCTGCTCTTCCGTAACCGCCGCGGTCGCGTCTACGGGGTTGCCGACTGCGGCACCGTCGGGCAGTACGGCAAGCAGGTCGTCGACGGCCTCCGGGGTGAACGGGGGCAGGGCGAGCCCGGCCTCCGCGCAGGCGTCGGCCGCGAGGACGCCGGCGCCGCCCGCGTTGGTGACGATGGCCACCCGGGTGCCCGTCGGGAGCGGCTGGGAGTGCAACAGGGCGGCGATTTCGAGGAGTTCACCGACCGAACGGGTCGCGGTGATACCGGCCTGGGTGAACAGGGCCTGCCGGGTCATGGTGCGGGTGGCGGCGGCCGCGGTGTGCGAGGCGGCGGCGCGGCGGCCCGCGTCGGTGCGGCCCGCGTCGACGGTCAGCACGGGGAACCGGCGGGTCGCCCGGCGGGCGGTACGGGAGAAGGCCCTCGGATTACCGAAGGACTCCAGGTGCAGCAGGGCGAGTTCGGTGCGGCCGTCGCTCTCCCACCACTGGAGCATGTCGTTGCCGCTGACGTCGTACTTGTCACCGAGGGAGGCGAAGGACGAGACGCCGATGCCGAGCCGGGACAGCCCGTCGAGGAGGGCGATGCCGACGCCGCCGGACTGCACGGCGACGCCCGCCGTGCCGGGGCGCGGATGGTCCGCCGCGAAGGTTGCGTCGAGCCTCAGTTCGGGGTCGGTGTTGGAGATGCCCAGGCAGTTGGGGCCGACGAGACGCATGCCGTACATCCGGCAGGCCGCCAGCAACGCCCCGGCCTGCGCGCTGTCCAATCCGGCGGAGACGACGAGCAGCGCCCGTACGCCGGCCTTGCCGCACTCCTCGGCGGTGGCCGGGACCGCTGCGGCGGGCACCGCCACGATCACGAGATCGGGGGTTTTGGGCAGCGCGCCGATGGACGGATGGGACGGCACACCGAGGATCGAGGTGACACGGGGATTCACCGCGAACAGGCGCCCGGTGTATCCGCCCGCGTGCAGGTGGTGCAGAACGGCCCGGCCCACCGACCCCGGCCTGCGTCCCGCTCCGACGACGGCGACGGTGTGCGGGCGCAACAACGGCTCCAGGCTGGCGACGTCGGCAGTCCGGCCGCGGGCTTCCACGGCCGAGAGATAGGTGTCGTCCTCGTCGAGCGCGACCGTACAGCTCGTCTCCGGACCGTCGAAGCGCCGGTCGATGTGCAGGCCGAGGTCGGTGAAGAGGCGGAGCACCTCGTGGTTCTCGCTCAGCGCGTCGGCCGTGAAGGTCCGGATACCCTCCGCCCGGGCCGCCGAGACGAGGTGCTCGACCAGCAGTGTGCCGACCCCGCGGTGGTGCAGTCCGTCGGCGACGGCGATGGAGATCTCGGCCGAGTCGTCGGTGCCGGCGGTGTCGTACTCGGCGAGACCGACCACCTGGCCCGTCACTTCGGCAAGCAGGGCCCGGTATCCGGTTCGTGCCGGCGCGCAGGCCCGGTCGGCGGCCATGGCGGCCGACCGCCGGCTCGCCGCGAAGAACCGCAGACGCAGGTTCTCGGGAGACATCTCCTCGTAGAGCCCCTGCAGCTGATGGTGGTCCCCCGGTGTCACGGGACGTATGCACACGGTGGTGCCGTCCGACAGCAGGGCGTGGACAGGGGGGCGGCTGAGTACGTCGGGCGTCATCGCGGGTCTCCTCCATGCCTCTCGATACCTTGAGCATCCAGCGGATCGGCGGGTGATCCCATGGGCTGTCCGGGGTTCGGCCGAGGGCCGGTCGGCCCTAAATCCTGCTGGTCGTCCCCGGGCACAGCGATCGTCGGTTCGGAGCGCAAAGAGCGGTACGGCTGTCCCCACGAGCCGCGGGGCACAGCCGTACCGCTGTCTGTGTGTCTCAGGCGTTCCAGGTCCAGTCGGCGACCTCGGGCAGGTCGGTGCCGTGTTCGCGGATCCAGGCGTGATGGCGGGTGCGGGCGTCGGCCATCGACTGGCGTACGGCGGCCGCGCGTACGGCGAGGCCGGGGACGCGGTCGATGACGTCCATGACGAGGCGGTAGCGGTCGAGGTCGTTGCGGACGACCATGTCGAAGGGTGTGGTCGTGGTGCCGGACTCCTTGTAGCCGCGGACATGCAGGTTGTGGTGGCCGGTGCGGCGGTAGGCGAGCCGGTGGATCAGCCAGGGGTAGCCGTGGTAGGCGAAGATCACCGGCTTGTCCGTGGTGAACAGGCCGTCGTACTCGAAGTCGCTCATCCCGTGCGGGTGTTCCTCACGGGGCAGCAGCCGGGCCAGGTCGACGACGTTCACGACCCGGACGGAGAGCTCCGGCAGGTGATGGCGCAACAGCTGTGCGGCGGCGAGGACTTCCTGCGTCGGTACGTCACCCGCGCAGGCCAGCACGACGTCCGGTTCGCCGCCGTTCTCGGTACCGGCCCAGTCCCAGATCCCGGCGCCGCGCGCGCAGTGGGCGCGGGCCTGGTCCATGGACAGCCAGTCGAAGGAGGGCTGCTTGCCCGCGACGATCACGTTGACGTAGTCGCGGCTGCGCAGGGCGTGGTCGGCCACCGACAGCAGGGTGTTGGCGTCCGGCGGCAGATAGACCCGTACGACCTCGGGGCTCTTGTTGAGGACGTGGTCGACGAAGCCGGGGTCCTGGTGGGAGAAGCCGTTGTGGTCCTGGCGCCACACGTGCGACGTCAGCAGGTAGTTGAGGGAGGCGATCGGAGCCCGCCACGCCAACTCCCGCGACGTGCGCAGCCACTTGATGTGCTGGTTGACCATCGAGTCGACGATGTGGACGAAGGCCTCATAGCAGGAGAACAGTCCGTGCCGGCCGGTGAGCAGATAGCCCTCCAGCCAGCCCTGGCAGGTGTGTTCGGAGAGGATCTCCATCACCCGGCCGTGCCGGTCCAGGTGCTCGTCGACCGGCAGATGTTCGGCCTGCCATGCCTTGCCGCTCGCGTTGAAGACGGCCTGCAGCCGGTTGGAGGCCGTCTCGTCGGGGCCCACGACACGGAAGTCGCGACGCGCCGCCGTGTCGTGCATGACCTGTTCAAGGAGGTCGCCGAGGATCCGGGTGGGCTCGTGCAGCGTCGTGCCCGGCTTGTCGACGGGGACCGCGAAACGGTCGAGGGACGGGATCGGCAGGTCGCGGACGAGCAGCCCGCCGTTGGCGTGCGGGGTGGAGCCCAGGCGCTTGGCGCCCTCCGGGACACACGCGAGGACGTCGGCGCTGGGCCGCCCGTCGGCGTCGAAGAGCTCCTCGGGGCGGTACGAGCGCAGCCAGGTCTCCAGCTGCCGCAGGTGCTCCGGGTTTTCGCGCACCCCGGACAGCGGCACCTGGTGCGCCCGCCAGGTGCCTTCCACCGGAACGCCGTCGACCTCCGCCGGACCGGTCCAGCCCTTCGGGGTGCGCAGCACGATGACGGGCCAGTGGACGCGTTCGGCCACGCCGTCCTCGCGGGCCGAGGCCTGCAGCAGCGCGATGTGCTCCAGTGCCTGGTCGAAGGCGGCGGCCATGGCGCGGTGGACCTGCATGGGGTCGTCGCCAGTGACATGGATGGGGATGTGACCGTACCCGCGCAGCAACTGGTCGAGTTCGGACTCCGGGAGGCGGGACAGCACGCTCGGGTTGGCGATCTTGTAGCCGTTGAGGTGCAGGATCGGCAGGACCGCGCCGTCGTGCACCGGGTCGAGGAACTTGTTCGAGTGCCAGGCGGCGGCCAGCGGTCCGGTCTCCGCCTCGCCGTCGCCGATCACGCAGGCGACCAGCAGGCCCGGGTTGTCGAAAGCGGCCCCGTACGCGTGCGACAGCGCATAGCCCAGCTCACCGCCCTCGTGGATCGAGCCGGGCGTCTCCGGAGCCACATGGCTCGGTATCCCACCAGGGAACGAGAACTGCCGGAAGAGCCGGTCCATCCCCGCCGCATCCCGGCTGACGTCCGGATAGGTCTCGCTGTAGCTGCCCTCCAGCCAGGAGTTGGCGACCACGGACGGCCCGCCGTGCCCCGGCCCCCAAATGCACAACGCATCCAGCCCGCGCGCCCTGATCACCCGGTTGAGGTGGGTGTACACGAGGTTGAGGCCGGGCGAGGTCCCCCAATGGCCGAGCAGGCGCGGCTTGATGTGCTCGGGCCTCAGCGGCTCGGTCAGCAGGGGGTTGGCCATGAGGTAGATCTGTCCGGCGGCCAGGTAGTTGGCGGCCCGCCAGTGGGCGTGCAGGGTACGCAGTTCGTCGTCGGTCACTACGGTGCTGCTGTCCTGGTGTTCGCCCTGGGGCATCATGACTCCCTGAGTCATCGACGTGGGTCTCGGACGGTGGAGGCGGCATGGCCGGCAAGAAGGCGGCGGCGACCCTGCCGCGCAAGGTGTACGAGCCGGAGCTGCTGCGCCTGCAGACGGAGCTGGTGAAGCTTCAGGAGTGGGTGCGGGCGGAAGGCGCCCGGGTGGTGATCGTGTTCGAGGGACGGGACGCGGCGGGCAAGGGCGGCACCATCAAGCGTGTCGCGGAACACCTCAATCCGCGAGTGGCCCGGATCGCGGCTCTGCCGAAGCCGACCGAGCGCCAGCGCACCCAGTGGTACTTCCAGCGGTACGTCGAGCAGCTGCCGGCGGCCGGGGAGATCGTGCTGTTCGACCGCTCCTGGTACAACAGGGCCGGCGTCGAGCACGTCATGGGCTTCTGCACAAAGGAGGAGCACCAGCTCTTCCTCCGGCAGTGCCCGATCTTCGAGCGGATGCTGATCGAGGCGGGCATCCTGCTGCGCAAGTACTGGTTCTCGGTGAGTGACGCGGTGCAGCAGGAGCGGTTCCGTCAGCGCCTCGACGACCCGACCCGGCGCTGGAAGCTCTCGCCGATGGATTTGGAGTCGATCACCCGCTGGGAGGCGTACTCCCGGGCCAAGGACGAGATGCTGGTCCACACGGACATCTCGGAGGCGCCCTGGTACGTCGTGGAGAGCGACGACAAGCGCCGGGCGCGCCTCAACATGATCGCCCATCTGCTGAGCACGGTCCCCTATCACGAGGTCCCGCCGCCGGTGCTGGAACTGCCGCACCGGCCGCCGTCGACGGGGTACGTGCGCCCGCCGCGTGATCTGCAGACGTACGTCCCCGATCACGCGGCGGGTCTCTGAGCCGGCCACGGTCCTCACGCCCGCTGGGGCACGACGGCGACGGGGCAGGCGGAGTGGTGCAGGGCCGCATGGGCGACCGGGCCGAGCTGGAGTCCGTGGTGTCCGTGGCGTCGGCGGGCGCCGACGACCAGGAGGTCGGCGGTGGCCGAGGCCTCCACCAGCACCTTGCGCGCCGGTCCTTCGACGGTCTGCCGGCGTACCCGCACCGACGGATGTTCCACGGCGGCGGTGCGCAGCGCTTCCTCCAGGATCTCCGCGGCCTGCTGCTCGTGCAGTCGGGCGGGCTCACCGGCGAGCAGGGGGTGGTCGGTGCTCTCGTGTGCCGGGCACCGCCAGGCGCGTACGGCCCGCAGCGTCGCGTACCGGTCCGCCGCCTCCTGGAAGGCGAAGTCCACGGCGGCCGGGTTCGGCTCGGCGCCGACGCCGAGCACGACGCGCTGCTCGGTCCGGGTCCTGATCCGGCGCCCGGGGCCGCCGCGCACCACGATCACCGGGCACTCGGCGCGACCGGCGACCGCGAGGCTCACCGAGCCGAGCAGCAGCTCGGTGACACCGCTGCGACCGCGCGTCCCCAGGACGAGCGCCGAGGCGTCGCGTCCCTCGCGCAGGAGTACGGGTACGGGTCCCTCGGCCAGTACCTCAGTGGTGACCTTCAGGTCCGCCTGGCGGCGGTGGGCGCGCTCGGCCGCGGCCTCGACGATCGTGTCGGCCAGTATCTGTTCGGTGGTCCTGCCGAGGCCGTGGGCCAGGGCGCCACCCTCGTACCGCTCCCACAGCGAGGCGTACACCAGCCGCAGCGGCACTGCGCGCAGGGCGGCCTCGTCCGCCGCCCAGTCCACGGCCCCGTAGCTCTGCTCGGAGCCGTCGACGCCCACCACCAGGGGCAGGTCCGTCATGGACTTGTTCATCCTTTTCACTCCCCCGCGCCCAGGTCGAAGACGATGCGGGCCTTGACCGAGCCGCGCAGGACCTCCTCCATGGACTCGTTGACGGACGCGAGGGGACGCGTCTCGTAGATGACCCTGGTGCGGCCGGCCGCGTGCAGCTGGAAGACCTCCGCGAGGTCCTGACGGGTGCCGACGATGGAGCCGATGACCGAGGTGCCGCGCAGGACGGTGTCGAAGATCGGGACCTGGATCGTGCCGTGCGCCGGAAGCGCCACCATGACGAGCTTTCCGCCGCGCCGCAGCCCGGAGTTGACGGACGCGAACGCCGCCTCGTTCACCGCGAGCGCGATGGCCGCGTGGGCCCCGCCGTGCCGCTGGAGCACCTCGCCGACGTCCTCCTTGCGGGCGTCGATGACGAGGTCGGCGCCGAGTTCCGTCGCGAGCCGCAGTTTCTCGTCGCTGACGTCGATGGCCGCCACGGTCGCCCCGGCGATCTTCGCGTACTGCACGGCCAGATGCCCGAGCCCGCCGACACCGGAGACGGCGACCAGCTGCGCGGGCTTGACCTCGGCGACCTTCAGCGCCTTGTACGTGGTGACGCCGGCGCAGGTCAGCGGGGCGGCTTCGAGGGCGCTGATCCCGTCGGGCACCGGCTGGGCGTAGTCGGCCCAGGCGAGCATCTTCTCGGCGTACCCGCCGTCGCACCCGTACCCGGTGTTGATCTGCTGCTCGCACAGCGTCTCCCAGCCGGACAAGCAGTGCTCGCACCGCCTGCACGCCTTGCCCAGCCAGGGCACGGCGACCCGCTGCCCGACGGAGAGATGGGTGACGCCGTCACCGAGCTTCTCGACGAGGCCGACGCCCTCGTGGCCGGGCACGAACGGCGGGTTCGGCTTGACCGGCCAGTCGCCGTGGGCGGCGTGGATGTCGGTGTGGCACAGCCCGGAGGCCTCCACTCGGACCCGGACCTGGCCGGGGCCGGGCTCGGGGTCGGGGCGTTCCTCGATGACCAGGGGTTCACCGAAGGCCCGTACGACCGCTGCCTTCATGATGTCTGCTCCTCAGGGTGGGTCAGCCGTGCGCGACGACGGCGACGGGGGCCGTGGCGTGGTGCAGAACGGAGTGGGTGACGGGGCCGATGTGGACGCCGAAGGGGTTGCGTCGGATGCGGCGGCCCACGACCACGAGGGATGCCTCGTGGGAGGCGTCGACCAGATGGTTGGCCGCCTGTCCGAAGCGGGACTCCTCGGTGACCTCGACGGCGGGGAACTTCTGCCGCCACGGGCGCAGGGCCTCGGCCAGGGCGGCGGCCTGCTGCCGGCTCAGCTCGTTGTGGAGTTCGAGGTCGGCGGCGAGGCCGTACGCGTAGTACGGCGGCGGGTTCCAGCCGTGGACGACCCGCAGGGAGGTGTGTCGGCGGGCGGCCTCGGCGAAGGCGAACTCGATGACGGAGTCGTCGGGGCTGCCGGTGTCCAGGCCGAGGACGACGGGCCGGAAGGGAGCCGCGGCGGACGGGATGCCCGCCGGGTCCAACTCGTGCTCGTCGGCGGCCTGTTCGCCGGCCCGGACCAGGACCACGGGCTGGGTGGCGTGGGCCACGACGCTCATGGCGACGGAACCGACCATGAATCCGCCGATCCCGCTCAGGCCGCGGGAGCCCAGGACGAGCAGTTCGGTGTCCTCCGGCAGCCGCGAGAGGACCTCGCCGGCCCCGCCGGGGATCTGTTCCGCGATGATCTCGACGCCGGGGTGGCGCAGGCGCAGGCCCTCGGCGGACTCGCGCGGAATGCGTTCACTCCAGTGCTGCTGTGTCTCGGGGCCGAGGAGCGGGGCCTGCGCCATGGGGGCCGGGACCGGCTCCCAGACGTGGACGATCTTCAGCGGCAGGCCGCGGAGCGCGGCTTCACGGGCCGCCCATTCGGCGGCGGCACGGCTTTCGGGCGAGCCGTCGAGGCCGACGGTGACGGTGCGGGGCATGGTGTCCAACTCCCGGATTGAGGGGGCCGCCCGAATCGGGGGCCTGATTCCAGCGTCGTTTTCGAGGGGGTGCGAGGGGCAGGGGCCGCAGGTCCCCGGCCGGGGCCGACCGGCCCCATGGGGCGGCGGGGCCCTCCGGACCCCGCCGCCCCTCCCGCGGTCAGCGCAGCCAGCGGTTGCGGCTGACGAACGGGAGCTTGGCCCACTGCCTGCCGAGGCCCCAGGTGGCGCCGGCGCCCACGGCGGCGAGGGCGATGAGGACGACGGCGTAGACGAGGTGGTAGTCGGTGAACGGGTTGGTCGACATGCTCATCGACCCGTCGGACAGGTGCTTGGCGGGCGGCCATTCGGCGATCCACATCAGCGCCATCATCACGGTGCCGGCGACGGCGGCGAGCCGCAGCGCGATGCCGCTGACCAGGGCGAGGCCGATACCGAGCAGGCCGAGCATGAACAGCCAGTTCGCCCAGGTGTCCCCGGCCCAGGAGTGGAACGTGGACTCCATCGGCCCGACGGCCACGTTGCCCAGAAAGCCCATGGTGGGCGAACCGCCGTCGATCCAGCCCTTGCCCGACGATGTCGCATAACCGAGGCCGAAGGTCTTGTCCAGGAAGGCCCACAGGAAGACGAACCCGGTGAGCAGGCGCAGGGAGGCGAGGGCGTAGGCCTGCCCGGTGTGCGTGTCGGTGCGTGCCGACACGGCGGACTCGGGCGCGGAGGCGGTCCGGTTCCTGCGCAGCGACGGCAGGTGGAAGCCCGGGCTCCGGTGAGGGTGCTCGTGCACGGCCATGGTGGTGATCCCTTCGGGGACGGTCGGGGCGGTGCCTGACACCACTTACTCTCGTGGCGCGGGCGGCGTACCGCCGGATGCCGAAGGTCCGCGACCGGAGGGCTGAACGGCCCCATCCTGAAGGCCGGTTGGGGTGCGGGAGGCGAGCCCGGGTGTCACTGGCCCTCCCGTCCGTGGATCATGAGGTCACTCGGCAGAAGAAGGAGGCCTATGTCCCAGAGCTCGGGCAGAACCGTTCCGGTGTGGCGCCGCCTGCTGCCCGGGCTCGGCCCGCTCCTCGGCTACCGGCGTGCCTGGCTGCGCGGCGACCTGCTGGCCGGAGTGACGGTGGCCGCGTATCTCGTCCCGCAGGTGATGGCGTACGCGGGTGTGGCCGGGCTGCCTCCGGTCGCCGGGCTCTGGGCGATCCTGCCCGCGCTCGTCCTGTACGCGGTGCTCGGGTCCTCGCGACTGCTGTCGGTCGGGCCCGAGTCCACGACGGCGCTGATGACGGCGACCGTGGTCGGCCCGCTCGCGGTCGGAGACCCCAGCCGTTACGCCACCCTGGCCGCCACGCTCGCGATCACGGTCGGGCTGCTGTGCGTCGTGGCCTGGGCGGTACGGCTCGGCTTCGTCGCGGACCTGCTCTCCCGGCCGGTCCTGGTCGGCTACCTGGCGGGCGTGGCGCTGATCATGATGGCGGACCAGCTGCCCAAGCTCACCGGGGTACGGACGACGGGCTCGGCCTTCTTCCCCCAACTCTGGTCCTTCGTACGGCACTTGTCGCAGATTCACCTGGCCACGCTGCTGTTCGCCGCGGCTGTGCTCGCCTTCGTCTTCACCGTGGCCCGATTCTTCCCCGCCGTCCCCGGCCCCCTCCTGGCCGTGGTCCTCGCCACGGCGGCCGTGGCCGTGTTCGACCTCGACGAACGCCACGGCATCAAGGTGATCGGCGACGTCCCGGCGGGCCTGCCCGGCTTCGCCGTCCCGGAGCTGACCGAGCTGCCGCACCTGGTGCTGCCCGCCCTCGGTGTCCTCCTCGTCGGCTACACCGACTTCATCCTCACCGCGCGGGCCTTCACCGACCGCGCCGACGACGGCCCCGGGCTCGACGCCAACCAGGAGCTGCTGGCCCTGGGCGCGGCAAACCTCGGCGCCGGCGCGGTCCACGGTTTCCCGGTCAGCAGCAGCGCCAGCCGGACCGCGCTCGCCTCCTCGGCGGGCGCCCGTTCCCAGGTGTACTCCCTGGTCGCCGCCGCTGCCGTCCTCGCCGTCCTGCTCTTCCTCAGCCCTCTGCTGACCCGCACCCCGTCGGTCGTGCTGGGCGCGCTCGTCGTCTACGCCGCCGTCCGCATGATCGACCTGGCGGGCTTCCGCCGGCTGGCGTCCTTCCGTCGCCGGGAACTGCTGCTGGCGCTCGGCTGCCTGGCCGGGGTGCTGGCCCTGGACATCCTGTACGGGGTGCTGGTCGCCGTCGCTCTGTCGGTGGCCGAGTTGCTGACCCGGGTCGCGCGCCCGCACGACGCGGTCGAGGGCGTGGTCCCCGGGGTGGCCGGCATGCACGACGTGGACGACTATCCGAAGGCCCGTACGATCCCCGGGCTGCTGGTCTACCGCTACGACTCGCCGCTCTTCTTCGCCAACGCGGAGAACTTCCGCCGCCGCGCCCTGGCCGCCGTCGATGGAGTCGACGAACAGGAGGGCCCGGTCCGCTGGTTCGTCCTCAACGCGGAGGCGAACGTGGAGGTCGACATCACCGCCCTGGACGCCGTCGACGCGCTGCGTCTCGAACTGACCGGCCGCGGCATCGTCTTCGCCCTCGCCCGCGTGAAGCAGGATCTACGGGACGAGCTGGACGCGTACGGCCTGACGGAGTCCGTCGGAGCCGACCTGATCTTCCCCACCCTGCCGACGGCCGTGGCCGCGTACCGGGAGTGGGGCCGCGCTCAGTAGGCCGCGACACCCTGTTCCCTGAACTGCTCCCGCACCCGTTCGGTCAGCACGGGATCGGGGACGGGGGTGTCGCGCAGCGGGAAGGGGATGCCGAGGGCCTCGTACTTCGCGGCGCCCAGCTTGTGGAACGGCAGGACGTCCACCCGGTCGGCGTGCCCCAGACCGGCGACGAACCGGGAGAGGCCGTCGACGGCTTCCGGGTCGTCGGTCCAGCCGGGGACCAGGACGTATCGGATCCACATCGGGATGCCGAGCCGGTCGAGGCGGGTGGCGAAGGAGAGCGTGGGGGCGAGCCGGCCGCCGGTCAGTTTCCGGTAGGTGTTGACGTCGAAGGACTTGATGTCGAGGAGGACCAGGTCGGTGTCGGCGAGGAGTTCGTCGGTGGCGCGGGTGCCGAGGAAGCCGGAGGTGTCCAGGGCGGTGTGCAGTCCCGCCTCCTTGCAGCGGCGCAGGATCTCGCCGGTGAAGGCGGACTGGAGCAGCGGCTCTCCGCCGGTGAGCGTCACCCCGCCGCCGGCCGTGGTGATGAAGGCGCGGTACTTCTCGATCTCCGTCATCACCTCGCCGACCGTGGCCTCCCGGCCGTCGCGCATGTGCCAGGTGTCGGGGTTGGCGCAGTACAGGCAGCGCAGGGGGCAGCCGCTGACGAAGAGCACGAACCGGGTCCCGGGACCGTCCACGCCGGTGGAAAGGTCCCAGGAGTGGATCCGGCCCGCCACCGGCTCGGTCGCGGTGTTCACAACGCTCCGTGGAAGGTGCGGCTGATCACGTCGAGCTGCTGCTCACGGGTGAGGCGGACGAAGTTGACTGCGTAGCCGGAGACCCGGATGGTCAACTCCGGGTATTTCTCCGGGTGTTCCATCGCGTCCTCAAGCGTGGCGCGGTCGAGCACGTTGACGTTCATGTGGAAGCCGCCCGAGGCCGTGTAGGCGTCGAGTATGCCGACGAGGTGGCCGGCGCGCTCGGCGGGCACGTGTCCCAAGCCCTCCGGTGTGATCGTCGTGGTCAGCGAGATTCCGTCGCGGGCCTGCTCGTACGGCAGCTTCGCGACCGAGAGCGCGGAGGCGGCGACCCCGTGCCGGTCACGGCCGTTCATCGGGTTGGCGCCGGGCGCGAAGGGCTGTCCGGCTCGGCGGCCGTCGGGGGTGTTGCCGGTGTGCTTGCCGTAGACGACGTTCGAGGTGATCGTCAGCACCGACTGGGTGTGCTCGGCGTCCCGGTAGGCGGGGTGCTCGCGCACCTTCGCCATGAAGGCCTCGACCAGGCCTACTGCGATGCTGTCGGCACGGTCGTCGTTGTTGCCGTACGCCGGGAAGTCGCCCTCGGTGCGGAAGTCGACGGCGAGGCCGTCGGCGTCGCGGAACACCTTCACCCGCGCGTACTTGACGGCGGACAGGCTGTCGGCGGCGACGGAGAGTCCGGCGATGCCGCAGGCCATGAAGCGGTGCACCGGGTGGTCGTGCAGGGCCATCTCGATGCGCTCGTAGGCGTACTTGTCATGCATGCAGTGGATGACGTTGAGCGTGTTGACGTAGGTGCGGGCGAGCCAGTCGAGGACCTGGTCGTACGCCGCCGACAACTCCTCGTAGTCCAGGTACTCGCCCGTCAGTGCGGGCGCCTCGGGGGCGATCTGCTCGCCGGTCATCTCGTCCCGGCCGCCGTTGACCGCGTACAGCAGCGCCTTGGCGAGGTTGACCCGGGCGCCGAAGAACTGCATCTGCTTCCCCACCGCCATGGCGGAGACACAGCAGGCGATCGCGGTGTCGTCACCGGTGCTCGGGCGCATCAGCTCGTCGGACTCGTACTGGACCGCGCTGGTGTCGATGGACACCTGGGCGCAGAACTCCTTGAACCCGGCGGGCAGTCGGGGCGACCACAGGACGGTGAGGTTCGGTTCCGGGGCGGGGCCGAGGTTGTAGAGGGTCTGCAGGAAACGGAAGGAGGTACGGGTGACAAGCGGGCGCCCGTCGCTTCCGATGCCGCCGATGGACTCCGTCACCCAGGTCGGGTCGCCGGAGAACAGCGCGTCGTACTCGGGGGTGCGCAGGAACCGTACGATCCGCAGCTTGATCACGAAGTCGTCGATCAGCTCCTGGGCGCGGGACTCGTCGAGGATCCCCTCGTCGAGGTCCCGTTGGAGGTAGACGTCCAGGAAGGTGGAGGTGCGGCCCAGCGACATCGCCGCGCCGTTCTGCTCCTTCACCGCGGCGAGATAGCCGAGGTAGAGCCACTGCACGGCCTCGTGGGCGGTGGTCGCGGGCCGGGTCACGTCACAGCCGTAGGTGGCGGCCATCCGCGTCAGCTCGTCCAACGCCCGGATCTGCTCGGCGAGTTCCTCGCGGTCACGGATGACGTGCTCGGTCGACGGGCGGGCGTCCAGGAGGTCCTTCTCGGCCCGCTTGGCCTCGATCAGCCGGTCGGTGCCGTACAGCGCGACGCGCCGGTAGTCGCCGATGATCCGGCCCCGGCCGTAGGCGTCCGGCAGACCGGTGATGATCCCGGCCCTGCGGGCGGCCTTCATCTCGGCGGTGTACGCGTCGAAGACGCCGTCGTTGTGGGTCTTGCGGTAGGTCCCGAACACCCGCGTCACGAACGGGTCGGGCTCGTACCCGTACGCCTTCAGCCCGTTCTCCACCATCCGCAGACCACCGTTGGGCATGATCGCGCGCTTCAGTGGGGCGTCGGTCTGCAGGCCGACGATCAGCTCCCGCTCACGGTCGATGTATCCGGGCGCGTGCGAGGTGATCGTCGACGGAGTCGCGGCGTCGACATCGAGGATGCCCCGGCGCCGTTCCTCCGGGAACAGGGCGCTGACCGCTTCCCAAACAGCTCGGGTGCGGTCCGTGGGACCGGCCAGGAAGGCCGAACCACTCTCGTACGGCGTGTAGTTGGCCTGGATGAAGTCGCGTACGTCGATTCGCTCGCGCCAGTTCGTCCCGGCGAAGCCACGCCATGCCCCGGGTGCCCGGGTTCCGGCCGTCGTTGTTACCGTCATCGCCGGTTCTCTCCCTCGCTTCGCACGGGAATGCCTCGCTTCCGATACTTGTCACGCGCGACGGCCGCCGGGAGGGCCGGGCAGGCACCCGGACCTCGCCGTCCGTCCCGGCCCGGTGGGGCCGTTCGGCCCATGTCGGCGCGCGTTCCTTCACGAGAGGGAGGGCGTGGTGCTCTCCTGACCGGTGGTGACCACCAGCACCGGGCAGTGGGCTCTGTTCAGCACCGTACGGGCCACGGAACCGAGGTGACGTCCGTGGCCGCCCGGACCCGGACGGCAGCCGATGACGACGAGGTCGGCCGTACGGGTGGCCTCCAGCAGGGCCTGCGTCGAAGCGGCGCCGGCGTCCTGGGTCTTCCTGAGCACATCGCCGGCCGGGACGTGTGCCGCGGCGGCTTCGCTTCGGCGGTGCGGCACCGGCACCGGCACCGAGGCAGGGCTCCGACGCGCCGGGGACCGGAAGATTCGCAGCCCCGCGCTGCGGAGTCCCGCTTCGTGGATGGCGTACGCGGCCGTGTCCGCGTCGTCCTCGGCATCGAGGACGGCCAGTACTTCGTTGTACAGGTGCGGCGGAGAGTCGCCGCGTACGACCAGCAGCGGACCGTGAGCGTGCGCGGCCAGGCGCCGGCTCACCGAGCCGAGCACCGCGCCCGCGAGCACGCCGGGGGTCCGGCGGCCGACGACGGTCAGCGCGGCCTCACGTCCGCGATCCGCCAGGACGGCCACCGAGTGTCCCTGGGCGGGGACGGTGGCGACCGGCAGGCCCGGGTGGCGGTAGGCCACCCGTGAGGCGGCGGACGCCAGCACCGGGCCGGCCTCGTCGAGGTCGGGCACGGCGTACACGATCTCCAGAGTGGTGGCGCGCAGGGCCGCCTCGTCGGCGGCCAGGTCCAGTGCTCGCACGGCGGTGACGGAGCCGTCCACACCGACGACGACGTGACGCGCGATCATGACTCTTCCCTCCCTTGAGCCGCCGGTGCCCGGAGCACCGTCCCGGCGCCTGTTCAGTCGTGCGGGACGACGGCCACGGGGCGGCCGACGTGGTGCAGTACCGCGTGGGTGACGGCGCCGACGTGCGCGCCGAAGCGGCTGTCCCGTGTCCGGCGCCCCACGACGACGAGGGACGCTCCGGCCGACGCCCGCACCAGCGCGGTGGCGGCCCGTCCCTCGGAGACGGTCTCGGTCACACGGACCTCGGGATACTTCTCGCCCCACGGGCGCAGCGCCGCGACCACGGAGTGCTCCTGGAAGGCGAGCAGTTCGGGGCCGGTGGGCGGGACGGGCCCGCCGTCGGCGATGTGGAAGGGCGGGGCGCTGAAGGCATGGATCACGTGCAGCGCGGCGTTGCGGCGCCGGGCGGACGTGAAGGCGAAGTCGATCAGTTCGTCGCAGGGATGCCCGGTGTCCAGCCCCAGGACGACATCGCGGTACGGGGTTTCAGGAATCTCGTCCGGCGAAACTCCGCCCGGAGCCGGAAGGTGTTCGGCGGAGGAGGATGCGCCCGCCCGGACAAGCACAACGGGGCAGGCCGACCTGGCCACGATCCTCTGGGACACCGAGCCGGTCATGAATCCCGCGACGCCGCCGAGACCGCGGGACCCGAGCACCAGCAGCTCCGCCTCCTCGCCCGCAGCGAGAAGGGCGTCCACCGGGGAGTCGCGCACCAGCAGCTCGACGATCCGCAGCCCGGGGTGCGCGGCACGGATACTGCCCACCGCCGTATCCAGGGTCTCCTCGGCCCAGCCACGCTCGCTCCGGTCCGCGGGGACGGAGGGAGCGGGGCGCGGGTGCAGCGTCCAGGCGTGCACGAGGTTCAGCGCGACGCCGCGACGCAGCGCCTCACGCGCCGCCCAGTGCGCGGCGGCCAGACTCTCGGTGGATCCGTCGATTCCCGTGGTGATGTGCCGAAGCATGGTTGGGCACCTCCTGTGTCCGGTTCTGCCCGATCTCTACCGAGCCTTGTCAGGAAACACCTGTCCTCATCGAACACCGGGACAAGCAGCGGCACAGGGTGCCGAAGGGCTCCCGTGCGGTGCCGGGTGGCCCGACCGTGGGGCCGGACGGCCCATGGTTCACACCGGAGTGCGGGCGCACGCTGGACATGGCAGGTGAGTACGCCCTTCCTGGAGGCCCGTCATGAGCGATGCACCCACTCACAGCATGCTGCGGGCACTGCCCGCCGAGCACCGGCACCGGCTGATGCGTATCGCCCGCGAGGTGTCGTTCCCGCAGGGAATCCGCCTCTTCGAGGAAGGCGGACACGCCGACCGGTTCTGGATCATCCGTACGGGCACGATCGACCTCGACATGCGGGTCCCCGGCCGCCGGGCCGCTGTCATCGAGAACCTCGGCCACAACGAACTCGTCGGCTGGTCCTGGCTGTTCGCACCACACGCCTGGCACCTCGGAGCCGAGACCACGACACCTGTACGTGCGTACGAGTTCGACGCCGTAGCCGTACGGGCGATGTGCCAGGACGACCCCGCCCTCGGCCACGCGGTCACCCAGTGGGTGGGCGACATCCTCGCCCACCGGCTGCGCTCGGCCCGCACCCGCCTGCTGGACCTGTACGCCCCATACGGCAGCGGCAGCACCCTGTGACCGCATCTGAGAACCCGGCACGGCCGACCCGATGCGACCAAGGAGCCACCATGCACGGCACGCCGCACATCGTGAGCGATGTCATGACCCACACGGTCACCGCCGTCGGCCGCGAGGCAGGCTTCAAGGAGATCGTGCGGACGATGCAGGACTGGAAAGTCAGCGCCCTGCCCGTGCTGGAGGGCGAGGGCCGCGTCGTCGGGGTCGTCTCCGAGGCCGACCTCCTGCCCAAGGAGGAGTTCCGCGACAGCGACCCGGACCGGTACACCCAGCTGCGGCGCCTGTCCGACCTCGCCAAGGCCGGTGCGGTGACCGCCGGTGAGTTGATGACCGCTCCCGCTCTCACCACCCACCCGAACGCGACACTCGCCCGGGCAGCACGGACCATGGCCCGGGCCAAGGTCAAACGACTTCCCGTCGTCAACGACCTGGGCATGCTGGAGGGCATCATCAGCCGCGCCGACCTGCTGAAGGTGTTCCTCCGGGACGACGAGGAGATCGCGCAGGAGGTCCGCAGGGAGATCGTGTCGTACCTCTTCCCCACGCCCGCGTCGGGTGTCCGGACAGAGGTCCGGGACGGAGTCGTGAAGCTCGGCGGTTACGTTCGGGACACGTCCCTGGTCCCCGTGGCCGCGCGCCTGGTGCGCGCCGTCGAGGGCGTGGTGGACGTGGAGTTCGAGCTCGCCGGGCACGGACGCTAACGCCGCACCCGCGGCATCCCCAGCCCGATCCACGAGATGATCTCCCGCTGGATCTCGTTGTTGCCGCCGCCGAAGGTGAAGATCACCGCCGAGCGGTAGCCGCGCTCCAACTCGCCGTGCAGTACCGCACCGGCGGAGCCCTCCTTCAGGGTGCCCGGGGCGGCGACGATCTCCATGAGCCAGGCGTAGGCCTCGCGGCGGGCCTCGGAGCCGTACACCTTGACCGCGGAGGCGTCCTGCGGGGTGAGGGTGCCTTCCTGGACGGCGTTCACCATCTGCCAGTTGAGGAGTTTCATCGCGTCGAGCTTGGTGTGCGTCTGGGCCAGGCGGCGGCGGACCCACGGCAGGTCGACGACGCGGCGGCCGTCGGCGAGCTTGGTCTCCATCGCCCAGCGCTGTACGTCGTGCAGGGAGCGGATGGCCATCGTGCCGTGCGCGGCGAGGGTGACGCGCTCGTGGTTGAGCTGGTTGGTGATCAGCCGCCAGCCCTGGTTCTCCTCGCCGACGCGGTGGGCGACGGGGACGCGGACGTTCTCGTAGTAGCTGGCGGTCGTGTCGTGCGAGGCGATGGTGCGGATGAGGGTGCAGGAGTAGCCGGGGTCGGTGGTCGGCACGAGGAGCATGGTGATGCCCTTGTGCGGCGGGGCTCCGGGGTCCGTGCGCACGGCCAGCCACACCCAGTCCGCCGTGTCGCCGTTCGTCGTCCAGATCTTCTGGCCGTTGACCACATACTCGTCGCCGTCCCGCACCGCACGTGTCTTCAGGGCGGCCAGGTCCGTGCCCGCGTCCGGCTCGCTGTAGCCGATCGCGAAGTCGATCTCGCCGGCCAGGATCTTCGGCAGGAAGTACGTCTTCTGCTCGTCGCTGCCGTACCGCATGATCGTCGGGCCGACGGTGTTGAGCGCCATGAGCGGCAGCGGTACGCCCGCCTGGGCGGCCTCGTCGAAGAAGATGAACTGTTCCATCGGGGTCAGCCCACGTCCGCCGTACTCCTGGGGCCAGCCGACGCCGAGCCAGCGGTCGGCGCCGAGGCGGCGGATGGTCTCACGGTAGAAGCGCTTCTGGAACGCCGGTTCGCCGAAGCGCGCGTAGGCGCGGTCCGGCACCAACTCGGCGAAGTAGGTGCGCAGTTCGGTGCGCAGCCGTTGCTGCTCGGGCGTGTATTCGAGATGCACGGCGCCTCCTGCTGGCTCCCCAAGGCCGGACCTGTCGGCGCACACGGTAGAACGTGTTCCAGAAATTGTGAATGGCGGTGCGTGCACGGGTACGTGAGTGGGTGGGTGCGTACATACCTGAGGGGGTCCCGGACATCCGGGACCCCCTCAGGGCAGTGCGGCGAACCGCTCAGTGCGCCACGGGAGTTGCCTGTGGCTCGGCGCCGCTGCCGCCGACGGCCGCTGCCGCCCTCGGGACCAGCAGCCGTTCCGCCAGCAGCCCGAAGACCAGGCCGAACGCCGTCCACATCGTCGCCTGGATGGCGAGCGTGGCCACCCGGTACTGCCACAACAGGCTCGCGGAGAAGCCCTCCGGGACCTCGTTGGTGAACGACGGCAGGAACGCGTACGCGAGTCCGACGACGAGGACGAAGAAGGCACTCGCGGCGAGGGTGGCGTTCCAGTTGCCCAGGCGCGGCGCGAGGCGTTTGCCCAGGATCACCGCGCCGACGGCCAGCAGCACGCTCAGCGCGACCATCAGGAAGAACAGCGCGGTGCGCTGGTTGAGGGTGTCCGCGTCCCCGACGGCGGGCGGATTGGCGGGGTACTTCAGGAACGGGACGACGTAGACGGCGAGCAGCCCGGCCCCCGCGAGGAGCAGCGCGCTCGCGCGCGGCCCGAAGCGGCCGATCCGGCCGAGCGCGAAGCAGTACGCGAGGGCCGCGATACCGCCGAACGCGACGCCGTAGACGAGGACACCGGTGCCCAGACCCGCGGTGGACTGCAGGGCTCGGGTGACGAGTTCCTCGCCGCCGTGCTCGTGCGCGGCGTGCGCCTCCTCGAACGCGATCGCGTCGTCGACGAGCGGCTCGGCCAGGAAGTACGCGACACCCCAGGCGAGCACACCCGCGACCAGGCCCGCGAGCATGCCGCGGACCAGGAGGTTTCTGACAGTGGTGGAGTTCATGAGTTCGTACGTTCCCCTGTCGTCGTCAGTGGCAGGGGAAGCCGAGCAGGTGGCGGGCGTCGTGCACCCATTCGTGCACGCCCTCGCCGGACACCAGGGAGGTGGCGCCCTGTTCGGCGCCCACGAAGTAGAGCAGCACCAGCATCAGCACGCCGACGAAGACCGCCCAGGGGGCGATCGCGCCGATCGGCAGCTTCATGGGTTCGGCGGTGGGAGCAGCGGTCGGCTGAACAGCGGACTGTGCCATGACAGGACCTCCTGGGGAACTCGCGTCCCGTATCGGTGGTGCAGAGGACGACAGTCACGGGTCTGACTTGCCCCCGGACCTCACCAGGAAGGTGTGTACGGGGCTTACAGTGGCGCGACCGTGCCGGATTCCCACCGGCTTCCGTCGAACTGTCGTCAATATCGACGAGAAGGTACCGCGAAGCAGCGGTGCGGCCAAGGGCGCACGGGACGGCGTACGGAGCGCCGGTGCGCCGTACGCTGCCTCAAGTTCCGTACATGACAAGGAAATCGAGCCGAGGGCGAGCACGGGAGTGACCGGATGACGAGCCGAGTGATGTTGATCTCACCGGCGATCAGCGCGGCCCTGCGGGAGGCCCGCTTCGACGACAACTGTCCCCTGGACGCGTCGGGTCTGCGACTGGCCCGGGCGGCGGCTCACGTGCTCCCCTCCGTATCCCGGGTCTGGGTCTCCCCCACCGCGCGCTGCCGTGAGACGGCTCAGGCGCTGGGTCTCGACGCCGGCTCAGCCTCCGGTCCGGCCGGACTGGACGCGGGCCGCTGGCGCGGTTCGACGCTCACCGAGGTGGCGGAGAAGGAACCGGAGGCGCTGGCCCAGTGGCTGGCCGACCCCGAATCCGCCCCGCACGGCGGCGAGTCGGTGCGCGCACTGTGCGACCGGGTCGCGCGCTGGCTGGACGACACGGCTGCACAGGTCACGGGCCGGTCCGTCGTGGTGGCCGAGCCGGAGGTCGTCCGAGCGGCGACGGTACGGGCCCTCGGGGCTCCGGAGTCGGCGTTCTGGCGGATCGACGTACCGCCGTTGACGGCAACGGAGTTGAGCGGTCGGGCGGGGCGCTGGAATGTGCGGGTGGGGTGGCAACTGGGGCCGGCGCAGGAGGAGTGAGGGGTGAGGGGTGAGGGGTCGTTAGCGTGCGGGAGGAGGACAGGCCCGATCATCGCGGCCCTGTGCCACCCGCCGTCGCCTCCGGGGTCCCCAGCGCCCGGCTGAAGTCCGCGCACGCCTGTGCGCTTTCCCGGCACGCCTTCGCCGCGGTCTCGCCACCCGGCTGGTCGTCGAGGATGTCGGCGCACTCCAGGCAGACCGTGCTGCACCACTCCAGTTGGACGCGGAGGGCCGTCTCGTTCTGGTCGCCCTGCTCGCAGAGCATCCGGCACGTCGCATCGCACACCTCCGCGCACAGGATGCCCTTGCGGCGCGCGAGGGCCTGGTCGGCGGGCCCGTCCGGGTCCACGAGGCTCGCACACAGGGCGCACGCCCGCGCACACTCGGTGCAGGACTGCGCGCAGGCGAAGCGGTCCTCCAAGAACCGGAAGAGCTCCTGCTGGGACATCGTGGATGAGGTCGTAGAAGTCCTGGGAGTCACGTCGATCGGGTTGCCGCAGCAGGGCCCGTCAAACCCGGGTCAGCTGTCGTAGTCGACCGTCAGCGTCTCCGAAACCGGGAACGACTGGCAGGTCAGCACATAGCCCGCGTCGACCTCGGCGGGTTCGAGGGCGTAGTTGCGGCGCATGTCCGCCTCGCCCGAGGTGACCAGTGCACGGCAGGTGCCGCAGACGCCGCCCTTGCAGGCGAACGGCAGGTCCGGGCGGGTGCGGGCGGCTCCGTCCAGGATGGTCACCTCCTGGGACAGCGCGGTGGTGGTCGAGCGGCCGTCGAGGGTGATCGTGACCCGGCTGACCGGGCCCTTCGCCACCGTGTCCGGGTGCTGGACCGTGCGGACCGGCTGGTCGTCGGCGTAGAAGAGTTCCTGGTGGACGCGGTCGGCGGGCACGCCCAGCTCGGCCAGCAGCTTCTGCGCGTCGCGGACCATGCCGTGCGGGCCGCACAGCCACCAGTGGTCGGTGCCCGGGACGTCGACGAGGCCGGCGAGCAGCGCGGCGAGCCGTTCGGCGTCCAGTCGGCCGGACAGCAGTTCCGCCTCGCGCGGCTCGCGCGACAGTACGTGCCCCAGTTGGAAGCGCGTACGGTACAGGTCCTTCAGGTCCGCCAGCTCGTCGGCGAACATCACGGTGTCCGTACGCCTGTTGCCGTACAGGAGGGTGACCTGTGAGCGGTCGTCGGCGGCCAGGACCGACTCGGCGATCGACATCATCGGGGTGATGCCGGAGCCCGCCGCGATCAGCACATGGTGGCCGGGTGCGGTCAGGTCGGGGGTGAAGGCGCCGGTCGGGGTCATCACGTCGACCAGGTCGCCGGGGCGCACCTCGTCGACGAGCCACGACGAGAACAGGCCCCCGGGCACCAGCCGTACGCCGATGCGGGGCCGCTCGCCGGCTGGGGCGCAGATCGAGTACGACCGGCGCTCCTCGTGTCCCCCGAACTCCCGGCGCAGGGTGAGCGACTGACCCGGCGCGAAGGCGTACGCGTCGGCCAGGTCGGCCGGCACCTCGAAGGCGACGGCGACGGCGTCCGCGCACAGTCGTCGTACGTCGGCGACCTTCAGGGCGTGGAAGACCGGGCGCCGGCGGGCGACGGGCGTGGTGGTGGGCGGGGAGACGGGCGCGGCCATCAGATCTCCTTGACGTACTCGAACGGCTCGCGGCAGGCGCGGCACCGCCACAGGGCCTTGCAAGAAGTGGCGGCGAAGCGGGAGGTCTCCTCGGTGTCCGCCGAGCCGCAGCGCGGGCACGCGACCGTGCGCCGGACGGGCGACAGCGTCAGGGCGACCGGGCCACGGGGTGCGGCGCCGGGCGGGGCGATGCCGTGCTCGGCGAGCTTGCGGCGCCCGGACTCGGTGATCCAGTCGCTGGTCCACGGCGGGTTCAGGACGGTGCGGATCTCCACGCGCGCGTACCCCGCCGCCCGCAGCCGGGTGGCGACACCGGCGCGCATCTCGGCCATCGCCGGGCAGCCCGAGTAGGTCGGCGTCAGACTCGCCACCACCGTCCCGTCCCCGGTCATCTCCACGCCTCGCAGGACGCCGAGGTCGGCCAGGGTCAGCATGGGCAACTCGGGGTCCGGCACGCGCTCGGCGATGCTCCGGGCGCGCCGGACGTCGTCGGTCCCGGTCCCGGTCACCATGTCGCCTCCGGGTGGGCGCGGGCCACGCTCTGCAACTCGGCGAGCAGCGGCGCGAGATGCTCGGTGTGCTGCCCGTCGCGCCCGCCGCCGTTCGACGGTCCGACGCGGGGCAGGGGCAGCCCGGCGGCTTCGGTGACCTGCCGCAACACCTCGACGACCTCGCTCCGCACCTCGCCCTGTACGTCGTACGCCGTGAACAACTCGCCGAGATACGGGGCGACTTGGTTCATGGCTGTGCTCATCCGGCGGTGCGACTCCTCGGTGCCGTCGCCGAGTCGGACGGCCCACTCGGCCGCGTACTGCCGGTGGTAGGTCAGCTCCTTGACGCCCTTCGCGGCGATCGCGGACAGGACCGGGTCGGGGTGGGAGATGAGCCGTTGGAGGTGCGCGAGCCGCCAGCCGGACAGCGCCAGCAGCCGTGCGATCGAGAACGCGAAGTCCCCGATGGGCAGTTCGGCCAGCTGTACGTTGCGGAAGTCGCCGGCGTCCCGGACGTAGGCGTACGCGTCCTCGCCGCGCCCGGTGCCGTCGACCTGGCCCGCGCGGGCGTACAGCAGACGGGCCTGGCCGAGCAGGTCGAGGCCGATGTTGGCGAGCGCGACCTCCTCCTCCAGCTCGGGGGCGCGGGTGCACCACTCGGCCAGCCGCTGGGCCGACACCAGCGCGTCGTCGGCCAACGCGACGCAGGTCGCGGCCAGTTCACCGGCGTCGACGCCCTCGGGCACGGTGGTGTCGACGCCGTACAGCGGGTCCTCGAACCCGGTACCGAAGGCCCAGCGGGCGTCACTGCCGTCGTCGTGTCCCTCGGCGAGGGAGAGATAGACGTGGTCGTCGTCGAGGTTGCTGCCGGTGTGGTTGCCGGTGTCGGCGCTCATGTCTGCTGCTCCTCTCCTCGGGCTAGATGTGCGGGACGTCGTCGGGGATGTCGTAGAAGGTCGGGTGGCGGTAGACCTTGTCGGCGCTGGGCTCGAAGAACGGGTCCTTCTCGTCGCGCGAGGAGGCGGCGATGTGCTCGGAGCGCACCACCCAGATGCTCACGCCTTCGTTGCGCCGCGTGTACAGGTCGCGCGCGTGGGTGAGCGCCATCCGGTCGTCGGCCGCGTGCAGCGAGCCCACGTGTACGTGGTTCAGGCCGCGCTTGCCCCGGACGAACACCTCGTACAGCGGCCACTCGTTGGACAGGTCGTTGCTCATGCCACTGTCTCCTTCGCGGCCCGGGCGCGCTGTTTGGCGGCGTGTGCGGTGGCCGCCTCGCGCACCCAGGCGCCGTCCTCGTGGGCGGTCCGACGCCGTGCTACCCGTTCGGTGTTGCAGGGGCCGCCGCCCTTGATGACGCGCATCAGCTCGTCCCAGTCGGGGGTGCCGAAGTCGTGGTGTCCGCGCTCCTCGTTCCAGCGCAGTTCCGGGTCGGGCAGGGTCACGCCGATCTTCTCGGCCTGCGGGACGGTCATGTCGACGAAGCGCTGACGCAGTTCGTCGTTGGTGTGCCGCTTGATCTTCCAGGCCATGGACTGCGCGGAGTTGGGCGAGGCGTCGTCGGGCGGGCCGAACATCATCAGGGAGGGCCACCACCAGCGGTCGACGGCGTCCTGGACCATCGCCTGCTGTTCCTCCGTACCGCGCATCATCGTCATCAGCAGTTCGTAACCCTGCCGCTGGTGGAACGACTCCTCCTTGCAGATCCGCACCATCGCGCGTGCGTACGGGCCGTACGAACTCCGGCACAGGGGTACCTGGTTGCAGATCGCGGCGCCGTCCACGAACCAGCCGATCACGCCGACGTCGGCGAAGCTCGGCGTCGGGTAGTTGAAGATCGACGAGTACTTCTGGCGGCCCTCGATGAGCCGCTCGGTGAGGTCCGCGCGGTCGGCGCCGAGCGTCTCGGCGGCCGAGTACAGGTACAGCCCGTGCCCGGCCTCGTCCTGGACCTTCGCGAAGAGGATGGCCTTGCGGCGCAGTGAGGGCGCGCGCGTGATCCACTCGCCCTCCGGCTGCATGCCGATGATCTCCGAGTGCGCGTGCTGGGCGATCTGGCGGATCAGCGTCTTCCGGTAGCCCTCGGGCATCCAGTCGCGCGGCTCGATCCGCCGGTCCCGCGCGATCGTCGCCTCGAAGTGCTCCTGGAGCAGCCCCTCGGCGGCGGAGTGTGTCGTCGTCATCGATACCCGCTCCCCAACCGACCATTCGTTCGGTATCAGTGTGACGACTTTTCTCCGCCCGCACAAGGCGTCGGGCGGAGTTCGGATCAGGGCGCCCGGCGCGTCCGGGCCCGCATGACGAGCGCGGCGACGTGGTAGGTGCAGGGCGCCGTCGGGTCCGGGTTGGCGTAGGCGTGCGTGACGTCGGAGGCGAAGTACACGGAGTCTCCCGCATGGAGGTCCACGGTCCGCTCCGCGAGCGTCAGCCGCAGGGTCCCCGACTCGATCGCGACGAACTCGTGGGATCCGGGCGCGTACGCGGGGAACGCGCCGGCGTCGCACCCGGGAGGCAGGGTGGTGCGGATCCACTCGAAGTTCACTCCGGGCACGACCGGCGACAGGATCGTCCGCCGCCATCCGCCCGGCTCGTCGACAACGTCCTGGTCGGCGGCGCGGCGCACGACGACCCGGCTGTCGCCGGGCGGGTCCACCAGGTGGGCGAGCGGAACACCGAGTCCGTCGGCGATGCGGGCGAGGACGACGACGGTGGGCGCCTTCTGTCCGCGCTCGACCGAGGACAGCATGCTCACGCTCACCTCGGCCGCGTCGGCCAGTCGCTGAAGGGTCAGGTCCCGGTCGTGCCGCAGCCCCTGAACGCGTCTGCCCAGCTCCACGAGATCTAGCATTACACTATAATAGTCATTCATTTCGCTATAGAGGAATTCGAGAAACGAGCCGAACGTGACAGCGCCCGAGGCGGCCATCCGGCCCGCGACACCCGAGGACCTGAAGGCCGCGGCCGACATCTACACGCACTACGTACTCCACACCGTGGCCACCTTCGAGGAGACCCCGCCCAGCGTTGCCCACTGGCAGCTGCGGCTGGACGATCTCGCCGGGCGCGGGCTGCCCTTCCTCGTCGCCGAGATCTCCGGCACCGTGGCCGGTTTCGCGTACGCGGGGCCCTGGCGCCCCAAGCCCGCCTACCGGTACACGGTGGAGGACACGATCTATCTCGCGCCCGAGGCCACCGGCCGGGGCCTGGGCGCCGCCCTGCTCGGCGCGCTGGTGACGGAGTCGGCCCGGGCCGGCATGCGACAGATGATCGCCGTGATCGCCGACACCGGCAGCGATGCCTCGGCGGCCCTGCACCGCCGCTTCGGCTTCACGGACGCCGGGCGGCTCACCCACGTCGGCTACAAGCACGACCGCTGGATCGACACCCTCCTGCTGCAACGGACCCTGACGGCGGACGACGGTCAGTAGGGGGTCCCGTCCGCCGCTGATGCCGTAGACGTCACGTCTCGCGCGGGGCTCGCGTCAGTGCGATTCCCGGCTCACCTCCGAGCCGCTGGAGCCGACCAGGAAGTCCAGGTCGGCGCCCGTGTCGGCCTGCTGGACATGGTCGACGTACAGGCGTTCCCAGCCGCGCCGAGGGTTGGCGAAGCCGGTCACGGTGGCCTCGTTGGCCGTCCTGCGGGCGAGTTCACCGTCGGGTACGTCGACGTCGAGGCGCCGGGCCTCGACGTCGAGGTCGATGACGTCTCCGGTGCGTACGAGGGCGAGGGGGCCGCCGGCCGCGGCCTCCGGGGTCACGTGGAGGACGACGGTGCCGTAGGCGGTGCCGCTCATCCGGCCGTCGCAGACGCGGACCATGTCACGGACGCCCTGTTCGAGGAGTTTCTTCGGCAGCGGCATGTTGGACACCTCGGGCATCCCCGGGTAGCCCTTGGGGCCGCAGCCGCGCAGGACGAGCACGGAGTCGGCGTCCACGTCGAGGTCGGGGTCGTCGATGCGGGCGTGGAAGTCCTCGATCGAGTCGAAGACGACCGCCCGGCCACGGTGGCGCAGCAGGTGCGGGGAAGCCGCCGCGGGCTTGATGAGCGCGCCGCGGGGGGCCAGGTTGCCGCGCAGGACGGCGATGCCACCCTCGGCGACCAGCGGCTTCGCGCGCGTGCGGATCACCTCGGCGTCCCAGATCGGCGCGTCGTCGAGGTGGCCGACCAGCGGTTCGCCGGTGACGGTCAGGGCGTCGGGGTCGAGCAGGTCGCGTACCTCGCGCAGGACGGCGGACAGGCCGCCGGCGCGGTGGAAGTCCTCCATGAGGAAGCGGCCGGCCGGCTGGAGGTCGACCAGGACCGGGACGCGGGAGCCGATGCGGTCGAAGTCGTCGAGCGACAGGTCGATCCCGAGTCGGCCCGCGATCGCCAGCAGGTGCACAACCGCGTTGGTGGAACCGCCGATGGCGGCCAGAGCGACGATCGCGTTGTGGAAGGACGCCTTGGTCAGGAAGGTGCCCGGCCTGCGGTCCGCGGCGACCATGTCGACCACCAACTTGCCGGTGCCGTGGGCGGCTTCGAGCAGCCGGCTGTCCGGAGCAGGGGTGCCGGCCACACCGGGGACGACCGTGCCCAGCGCCTCGGCGACCAGAGCCATCGTCGAGGCGGTGCCCATGGTGTTGCAGTGTCCGCGGCTGCGGATCATCGCCGACTCGGAGCGGGTGAACTGGTCCTGGGAGAGCGTGCCGGCCCGTACCTCCTCCGACAGCCGCCACACGTCGGTGCCGCAGCCCAGCGGTGTACCGCGGAAAGTCCCCGTCAGCATCGGCCCGCCGGGCACGACGACGGCGGGCAGGTCCACCGAGGCGGCGGCCATGAGCAGCGACGGGATGGTCTTGTCGCAGCCGCCCAGCAGGACGACGCCGTCGATCGGGTTGGCCCGCAGCATCTCCTCCGTGGCCATCGCCGCCATGTTGCGCCAGAGCATGGCCGTGGGCCGCACCTGGGTCTCGCCGAGCGACACCACGGGCAGGTCGAGCGGGATGCCGCCCGCTTCGTAGACGCCGTTGCGGACCGAGGCCGCCACCTCGTTGAGGTGTGCGTTGCAGGGGGTCAGGTCCGAGGCGGTGTTGGCGATGGCGATCTGCGGCCGGCCCGTGAACGCGTCGTCCGGTGCGCCCCGGCGCATCCAGGCCCGGTGGATGTAGGCGTTGCGCCCCTGCCCCTCGTACCACTGTGCACTGCGAAGCTCCACCGTCGACCCTTTCCAATAATCGGCACAACGGTCTACTCTTCGGAACGCCATGAAGCATATGCAGATCCACGACGGCTCGTCAGCCCCCGTGACCGGGGAAGTCGCCGGAGGCGATGGTGACGCCGCGCGTCTCGTGGGCTCGGACCGGGTGCTCGCCGTGCTCAAGGAGCTCGCCCGGTATCCCGACGGCGTGGGTCTTGAGGAACTGACCCGGGTGATCGGCAGCCCCAAACCCACCGTGCACCGGGCGCTGGGCGCCCTGCGCCGGGCCGGGCTGGCCGATCAGGGCACCCGCGGCCGCTATGTCCTCGGCGACGAGTTCCTGCGGATGGCTTTCGCCCACCACGAGGCGCGTCCCGAGCAGGTCCGTATACGTCCTGTACTCGAAGCGCTGGCCCACCGGTTCGGCGAGACGGCGCACTACGCGGTCCTCGACGGCCGCGAGGTCGTCTACCGCGCCAAGGTCGACCCGCCCACCGGCGCCGTCCGGCTGACGTCGGAGGTGGGCGGCCGAAACCCCGCCCACGCCACCGGCGTCGGAAAGGTCCTGCTGGCCCCCCGGCTGACCTCCCTGGCGGACGTCGAGGCGTGGATCGGCGACACACCGCTCGAACGCCGGACACCGGCAACCCTGTGCACGCCCGCCGCCCTGCACGGCGACCTGCGGACCACCCGCGACCGGGGCTACGCGATCGACGACCAGGAGAACGAGCCAGGCGTCAACTGCCTCTCCCTGCCCGTGTACGCGACCTCGCCGACGACGCCCTCGGGTGCCGTGAGTGTCAGCGCGCTGACATACCGGACGCCCCTGCGCACCCTTGTCGACGCGGTCGACGAGATCCGGGCGCTGCTCGGCCCGTTGGCGGAGCCGCACCGATGAGCGCGAGCAGGCCATGAACCTCTACTGGCTGACTGACTTACTGACCGACCGACTGACTGACCGACCCGCCGGCCGAACTGGAGACTGACCCCGTGTACCTCATGCGTATCGGTGCCGCAGGCGCCGAGAAGCCCGTCGCCCGCATCGACGACGAGACGTACGTCGACCTCTCCGACGTCGTCACGGACTTCGACGAGGCGTTCTTCGGGTCGGGCGGCCTCGACCGTGTCCGTCCCGTCGTGGACGAACGGACGGCCGCCGGCCAGGTGTCCCGCTTCGCCGGGGAGCGGATCGGTGCCCCGATCGCCCGCCCGCACCAGATCCTGTGCATCGGCCTCAACTATCGTGACCACGCGGCCGAGGCCGGGATGGCCGTACCGGACGAGCCGATCCTGTTCACCAAGTCGCCCAACACCCTTGTCGGCCCGAACGACGATGTGCGCATCCCGCGCGGGTCCGCCAAGACCGACTGGGAGGTGGAGCTCGGCATCGTGATCGGCCGCCGCACCAGCTACCTGGACTCGGTCGAGGAGGCACGCGACGCCATCGCCGGATACGTCGTCGTCAACGACGTCAGCGAACGCGCCTTCCAACTGGAGCGGGGCGGGCAGTGGGCGAAGGGCAAGTCCGCCGAGACCTTCAACCCGGCGGGTCCCTGGCTGGCCACGACCGACGAGATCGACGACGTCCGCGCGCTGGACATGTGGCTCGACGTCAACGGGGTGCGCCGCCAGAACGGCAACACCAAGACGATGATCTTCGACCCGTACGTCATCGTGCACTACCTCAGCCAGTTCCTCGTCCTGGAACCCGGCGACCTGATCAACACCGGTACCCCGCCCGGCGTCGGCATGGGCTTCGACCCGCCCGTGTGGCTGCGGCCGGGGGACGTGATGGAGCTCGGCATCCATCACCTCGGCACGCAGCGCCAGCACGTCCTCGGCCCCCGGTGAGCACCCGTCGCCTCATGCGCGCGTTCGTCCTGACGGCCCCGGGGAAGTACGAGGTCCAGGAGGTCCCTGTTCCGGTGGCGGCCCCCGGCGAGGCCGTCGTCGACGTCGAGCGGGTCGGGGTGTGCGGCACCGACATGGAGTTCTGCACCGGTGCGATGGCCTATCTGCACCAGGGCCACTCCTCCTATCCGATGCGCCTCGGCCACGAGTGGGCGGGGCGTGTGGCGGCGGTCGGCGAGGGCGTCGACCCCGCCTGGGTCGGCCGCCGGGTCATGGGCGACACCATGCTGGGCTGCGGCGCCTGCCGCCGCTGTCTGCGGGGCCACCAGCACGTGTGCGAGCAGCGGCAGGAGGTCGGCATCCGGGGCGGCCGGGCCGGCGCGCTGGCCGAGCAACTCGCCGTCCCTGTCTCGTCGTTGCACGAGCTGCCCGACACCGTCGACGCGGTGCTCGGGGCCCTGGTGGAGCCGGGCGGCAACGCCCTGCGCGCCGCCCGGGCCGCCGAACTGCGCCCCGGAGACCGGGCGTTGGTCCTCGGCCCCGGGACGATCGGGCTCCTGGTTGCCCTGTTCGCCCGCGCCGCCGGCGCGGAGGTCCACCTGATGGGGGCGACGGACGCCTCACTCGCCTTCGCCCGGGAGCTGGGCTTCGAGCACGCCTGGCGGGAGGACTCCGTCCCGGATCTCCCGTACGACGCTGTCGTCGACGCCTCCAACGCGGCCCATCTTCCCGAACTGGCCCTTGAGTTGGTGGAACCGGCTGGCCGTGTCGTCTACATAGGCCTGTCCGGTGTCCCGAGCCGTGTCGACACGCGCACCCTCGTCCTCAAGGACGTCACCGCGGTCGGCGTGCTGTCCGCCTCCCCCGGTCTCGACGCCACCATCCGGGCGTACGCCGAGGGTTCGGTCGACCCCAGGCCGCTCGTCGCCGCGACGGTGGGCCTGCACGAGGTCGGGGCCGTCCTCGCGGGTGAGCGCCCGGTGGGCGCGGGTCCTGGGCCGAAGATCCATGTCGACCCGCGCCTGGGCTGAGGCCGTGCGGGGTGTGGTCAGGGTGCGGTGATGCCGTCGAAATCGACGCGTACGTCGTCCTCTCCTCCGGAGGAGAACAGGCCACCGTCCGTCAACGGGCCACCGTCACCGCACTCGAAACCCTCCCGCTCCCTCCCAACGGCAGACTCGACGCGGCACGCCTCCCCGCACCCACCGCCCGCCGAACGCGGACACAGCCCCCGCCGACGACCTCACCACCCTCGCCCTCCGCCAGCTCTACCGCCACCCCACCATCCGGGCAACAGCCGCAAGCCTCGGGGCGTCTGACGTTCCCCAGAGGGCATGACGGACGGCGCGGGACGAGGTTCTCAGGCGAGGGTCCAGTCGACGCTGTCGGTGTACGTGGAGCCGTTGATGGTCGCGGTCACCACCACCGTGTTCCGGCCCGGCTTCAGAGTGACGCCGGCCCACCTGAAAATGCGGTCGCCGCTGCTCACAGTGGACAGGGAGGTGCCGTTGAGGGTCGCGGTGACCTCGTCCGCGTTGGAGTAGACCTTCAGCTCGGTGGTGGCATCGGTTCGCTGCGTCCAGCGACGGCTGGTGAGGTAAAGGGTCGGAGTACTCGCCCAGTTGGCCTTGTACCAGTGGAAGGCGTCCTTGCGGATCTGCCGGTCACGGGTGACCAGGCCCTTGTCGTTGATTCCCGGACGGCCTCCTTCGTTGCGGCCGTCGGAGGCGAAGTCGAACATGGCCCAGACGAACGAGCCCCAGATGTACGGACGGGCGGCGAGCTGCTTCCAGGCCGCCTCGTGGAACAGCGCCTGGTACTCCTCCGGATGCCAGGAACCACCGGGTGCGGGCTTGGGCGGGTTCAGGGCGTGCTGGGCGGGGTTGGCGCCGACACCGTACTCGGACATGCAGATCCTGCGGGACGGGGAGTTCGCGTGCAGGTTGTCGGCCCAGGCACCGAGTTCGCCGTCCTTCGAACCGTAGTACCAGCCGTAGTACTTGTTGAAGCCTGTTGTCTGCGTGTGCAGCCCCGCCTGCGCGTTGTCGGGGTCTTCGCCGCGCACCGCGTAGGTGGAGAGACGGTCCGGGTCCTCGGATTCGACGATGCCGGCCAGTGACGCGAGCAGCTTGTTCGTGGCGGTGCCGTCGTAGTCGAGCTGCTCGTTGCCGATGCCCCAGAAGACGATCGACGGGTGGTTGTAGTTCTGCCGGATCAGCTCCCGCAGCTGGGTCTGGGTGCCGGTGGTGAAGGCGGCCGAGTCGGTGACGATGTCGACGAGCGGGATCTCCGCCCACAGGAGCAGCCCGCGTTCGTCGGCGAGGTTGTAGTCCTTCTGGTCGTGCTGGTAATGCGCCATCCTGATGGCGTTGGCGCCGATCTCCTGGATGAGGTCGAAGTCCTGTGTGTGATCGGCGTCGGATATCGCCCAGCCCTTACCGGTCCGCTCCTGGTGCAGGTTGACGCCGTGCAGGCCGAGATGGCTGCCGTTGAGGTGGAAGCCGGTGTCGGCGTCGACGGCGATGGAGCGAAGGCCCAGGCGCTCGGTCACCACGTCCGCGATCCTGTCCGCGCCCGCGGTGACGTCATGGATCTCGACGCTCGCGTTGTGGAGGTAGGGATCCGCCAGGCCGTTCCACAGGCGTGGGTTGTCGATGCGGACGGTCTGCCGGATCTCCGCGCCGGTGGCTGCGGGGACGGTCTGCGCGGTGCTGCTGGTCTCCGCGACGACGGCCCCGCTCTTGTCGGCGACGACGCTGCGGACGACCACTGATCTGGTGGTGCTGCTGTCGTTCCACAGCTTCGTCGTCACGGTCACCGTGGCCGACGCCGCGGTCACGTTGCTCTGCCGCAGGTAGATTCCGGGGCCCGCGTAGTCCGTCATCCGCACATGAAGGTCGTCGACGGCCCACAGGCTCACGTTGCGGTAGATGCCGCCCTGGAAAGTGTAGTCCGCGCCCACCGGGGCGATGTCGGTGTCGCGGGCGTTGGTCACCTTCACCGCGATCACGTTGTCCCCTCCCGGGACCAGCGCGGCGGTGGCGTCGAACCTGAAGCGGGAGTACCCGCCCTCGTGCTGCCCGAGGTACGTGCCGTTGACCCAGACGTCGGCGACCTGGTTGACCCCGGCGAACTGCAGGTACAGCCGCTTCCCGGCCAGTTCGGACGGCACGGCGTAGTGGCGGCGGTACCAGCCCACTCCGCGGTAGTAGTTGTTGCCGCCGTCGGCACCGTCGACGGCGTTCCAGGTGTGGGGCGTGTTCACCGACGTCCATTCGGAGTCGTTGAATCCGATTGCCTCCGCCCCTGTGGCGTCCGCTCTGATGAATCGCCACCCGTTGTTGAGGTGGATCCACACACGCGGATCCGGTGCCGTGTACGTCGTGGCCGCGAAGGCGGCATTGGTCTGCGGAATCCCTGCCAACGAGACCAGCACTCCTCCAGTCGTCCCGCTCAGCAGCTGCCGGCGAGTGGGGAAACCTGCCATGTCAGAACTCACTTCCTCAACTGTGCAGGACACTGCCTGCCGGGCTCGTCGGCTTGGCCCGCGAACCCGGCAGGCGGGATGGTGGTTTGCTCTGCCTTTCCTGGTCAGTTGTCCTGGTCAGTTGATGCGGACGATCTTCCAGAGCTGGTCGTCGACCGCGACGCTGTTCCACTGGACGACGCCGGCACCGTCGGCGGTGGAGGACTCGGCGACACCGGCGACAAGGGTGCTGTTCACGTTCCGGAGCCGGTAGTAGCCGTCACCGGCGTCGGTGAGGGTCCACTTCTGGGAGTCGGCGCTGGAGGCGGTGTTCTGGACGACGGCCGCCCCTGCCGTGCCGGCGGAGTTGCGGATGTCGAGGTTGAGACTGCTGTTGACGTTCTTGATGTTCCAGGCGCCACTGCCCGCGGACTGGAAGGTGAACAGCTGGCACACACAGGCGGAGTTGCGCCACTGGTTGACCGCGGTGTTGGTGGCGGTGGAGCCCTGGGGGATGTCGAGGTACTTGCCGCTGTTCTTGTTGACGAGGATGTACTGGCCGGTGCCCAGGGGAGGCAGAGCGGTCTGGGTGAAGTCCCAGCGCTGGCAGCCGCAGCTGGTGCCGCTCCACTGGACGGCGGTGGTGCCGGGGGCGGTGGAGGCGCTGGGGATCTCCAGCAGCTTGCCGGTGACGCGGTTGGTGACGGTGTAGCCACCGGCAGGGTGGGGGGCGACGGCCCATTCGTGGTCGAGGGTGCCGTTGTCGTCCCACTGCAGGATCCTGGCGCCGTTGGCGGTGGACTGGTTCTCCACCCCGAGGACCTTGCCACTGGCCACGTTGAAGATCTTGAAGTAGCCGGACGCCTGCTGGACGAAGCGCCACCGCTGGTCGGTGGCGTTGGTCGTGGTCTGCTGGGTCGCTGCGGCGCCGTTGGTGGTGGAGCCGCCGACGATGGTGAGGTTCAGGTCGCTGCCCGCGTTGGACAGGGTGTAGGTGGCGCCGTCGGAGATGCCGCCGCCCAGGTCGATGGTGCTGTACGTGACAGGGTTACGGACGTTGCTGCCGCCGCTTCCCCCGCTGAGCACCAGCAGGCTGTGGCCGTCGGTCAGTGGGAGCATGCCCCGGCTGTATCCGCCGACGACGTTGGAGCTGATGCGTGTCCAGGCGTTCGCGGCGCCGTTCTGGGTGTTGAGGAACAGGTCGGCCGTGCTGTAGGCGCCGACGACGAGGGTGCCGTTCGGTCCGCCGGTGGGCAGCCAGGTGACGTAGGGAGTGCTGGTGGGGACCAGGCCGTCCGTCGATCTCAGTGAAACGCCCGTGACGGAGCCGAACGCCTCCGGGTCGGCGGAGATCTTGTAGTAGACGGCGAAGTTGCCGGCAGGGGAGCCGCCGTACTCGTACGTCATGATGTAGTTGCCGTTGGGCAGCTTCGCGACGGTGGCCATACCCGGGCGCTGGCTGAAGGTGGGCATCGCCACGTCGTCCACGACCGGGCCCCAGGTGCGGATGTCCGTGGAGACCTGGTGGACGATCTTCTGCCCGTGGTCGGGGTCGCGCTGGTCGGAGTAGTAGACGATCAGCTTGCCGCCGGAGACGAGGAAGAACGGCTCCCACACGGGAGTGTTGCCATTGCCGTTCTGGTCGAAGGCCGGGCCGCCGGTGGCGATGTTGCTGACGAAGCTCCAGTTCTGTCCGCGGTCGGTGCTGGCATAGACATCGATCTTGATGGCCGAGCGGTCGGCGGGGACGGAAGCTCCGGCGGCGAGGATGGTTCCTGCCGGGAAGCCGCCCATCGCCGTGGGCAGTTCGAACAGCTCGGGCTGCCAGCGCATGCCCCAGCCGTTCTGGGTGTCGGCGACCTCGGAGATCTTCGTCCAGGAGTTGCCGTTGTCGGTGCTGCGGTAGATCGGGAGCACCGGTGTGCCGGTGGTGTACTGCTCGAAGGTGGCGAGCATCGTGCCGTTGGCCGCGCCGTTGTACTGCAGACGCATCGCCCGCGGATAGAACGACCCGGGTGAGGGCGCGTCCGACGGCGGCGTGTACATGGTCTGCGAGGGGCGGGACAGGGCGTCCGCCCGGCCGGTGGGAAGGACCATGGTCATCGCCGCGACGAGCAGGACGAAGGCCAGGGACACGAGGGAGAGGGGACGGGAACGCGGAGCGGCGCCGGATCTGGCGCCTGTCTGCGTCGGGGACATTGCGGCTCCCAGGGGAAAGGGGAAGGTGTGTTTCGGTGTCCGCCGGCTCGGAACGGCCCGGAGTGACGCGGCGGAGTTCGTTGGGCGCGTCGTCCGGGAGGAATCACCGGACGACGCCGCCGGGCGCGGCTCGCGAGCGCGGGGGCGCAGCGCGACAGGCGCGGAACAGAAGAGGCGGAACAGAAGGGGTGGGGCGCCCCGGCGTGTGGGTGCGCCGGAGCAGTGGTGCGGGGTGGGTTGGTCAGGGGGAGGGCGGAGGCGCCGTCGAGCCGCGGACGATCAGTTCGACGGGTGGGTCGTTCGCCGGCGGCAAGGCGGTGTCGGGCTTCTCGATGGCGTGCAGGAGGAGCCGGATTCCTTCCCGTGACGCGGCCTCGAAGGGCTGACGGACGGTGGTCAGCGGCGGGGAGACGTAGGCGAAGACGGGGTTTCCGTCGAAACCGACGACGCTGATGTCCTGCGGGACCCGGCAGCCGGCTTCCTGCAGGGCGTGGATCACGCCGATGGCCATCTCGTCGCCCCCGGCGAACACCGCGGTCACCGAGCCGTCCGCGGCCAGCGCGCGACCTGCGGCGTACCCGGAGGCCGCCGACCAGTCGCCGTTCAGTACGGGTGGTTCATGCGCGCCCCGGGCCGCGAGCGCCGCCCGCCATCCCGCGATGCGGTCGGTGGTGGCGTACCACCGCCGTGGCCCGGCGAGGTGATGGACCGTCGGATGTCCCAGGTCCAGGAGGTGATCGGTGGCCGCGCGTGCCAGCTGATGGGCTCCCACGCCGGCGGTCAGGGTCCGGGCGGCGCTGAAGGCGGGTGGTGCTCCGAGGAACAGGACCGGCACGTCGACCCCGAGCGGGACCTCACCTTCGACAATGGGTTCGGAGACGACGATGCCGTCCACGCCCTGCTCCAGGAGGGATTCCAGCGCGGCGGCGATGCTTCGCGGGTCGCCGTCCGGTGTGTTGAGCACGCGAAGCGCGTAACCGGCGTCCCGTACGGCTTGTTCGATGCCCACGAGCAGCGAGGCGGTTCCGTACCCGGCCGTCCCCAGAGCGACCACACCGATGGAGCGGGTACGGCCGGAGGCGAGCGCCCTGGCAGCGTGGTTCAGCCGGTAGCCGAGTTCCTCGGCGGCCGCCAGGACGCGTCGTCGGGACTCCTCGGAGACGTACGGCTCGTTGTTGAGGACCCGGGAGACCGTCTTGCGTGAGACGCCGGCCAGCCTGGCCACGTCCTCACTTCGCGGCGCGGAGGAGCCGGCACCGCGCTCCAGCCCTGTTGTCATGAAGGTCTCCCCATGGCCGTGTGTTCTCCATCGAACGAGGTCACTTACATGACCGCGCGGTCTGACCGCGCGGTCAATGTCTACGCATCCGGCGAGCGCACGTCAAGAGTTCTCGCAGCACCACTTGCCTCCGGTGCGACCGCCGTCGAGGGCAGCGACCTCGCGGAGCGAGATGCCGGAGGCTTCCGAGGAAGGCATGCCCGGCATGCATTCCTGCAGCTCAAGCGGCCATTAAGGGGACCTGGACGGTTCGATGGCCGGCCATGCCGGCCCCGCCCGTCCGGTCCGGTTACCGGAGCGTGGGGCTCGCGGCCAGACCCTGGCCATCATCGATTTCCGGACGGAAAGTCTTGACAGCGAGTCCACGGAGCGTTCACGCTTCCTGGCGTCCGACGATCGCGTTTGTTCGATTGTGTTGGATTCCGGTTCTCGACCGACCCTCAAGCGGTCCCTCGACGACCCACTCTCCGTCATACCCCCGTCCGGCTGACGTGCCATACCCGGGCACCGCCAGCCCAGTAGGAGCCGAAATGCACCGTTCCTCCCCCGGCCTGTCCATGCCTGGAAACAGCCGCCGCACCGTACTCCGCGGACTCGGCGGAGCCGCCGTACTGGGTGCCGGCATCCCTCTGCTGAGTGCCTGCGCCGGCAGTTCCGCCTCGTCGGACCCCAAGACCGTCACGGTGGGCTCCAACGCGTCCGACGCCGTCCCGAAGCAGGGGTACGGCGACATCTACGCGGCCTTCACGAAGCAGTCCGGGATCGCGGTCGACATCAACACCAAGGACCACAACACGTTCCAGGAGCAGATAAACACCTACCTCCAGGGCACGCCTGACGACGTGTTCCAGTGGTTCGCCGGCTACCGGATGCAGTTCTTCGCGGCCAAGGGGCTCGCCTCCCCGATCGACGACGTGTGGAAGACGATCGGGGCCAACTTCCCCAGCGCCATGCATGACCTGAGCAAGGGTCAGGACGGCAAGTACTACCTGGTGCCCCTCACCACGTCCCCGTGGGCGGTCTTCTACCGCAAGAGCGTCTTCCAGCAGTACGGCTACGAGGTCCCCACCACGTGGGACGCGTACGTCGCCCTGTGCAAGCAGATGAAGAAGGACGGCCTCGTCCCGATCGCGTACGGCGACAAGGACGCCTGGCCGGCGATGGGCTCCTTCGACCAGATCAACTTCCGCCTCAACGGCTACGACTTCCACGTCGAGCTGATGGCGGGCAGGGCATCGTGGACCGACGCGAAGGTCCGCAAGGTCTTCGACACCTGGGCCGAGACCCTCCCCTACCACCAGGAGGGCTCGACGGGCCGCACCTGGCAGGACGCGGCCCAGACGCTCGCCTCGAAGAAGGCGGGTATGTACATGCTCGGCATGTTCGTGGCCCAGCAGTTCAGCGACAAGGCGGACCTGGACGACCTCGACTTCTTCGCCTTCCCCGAGATCGACCCGGCGCACGGGCAGGACACCGTGGAGGCGCCGACCGACGGCATCATGCTCAGCAAGAAGCCCAAGAACCGTGCCGGGTCCGCCAAGCTGCTCGAATTCCTGGGTACGGCCCAGGCCGAGGAGATCTACCTGAGGGCCGACCCGAGCCTCATCGCCGCCTCCACGAAGGCCGACACCTCCGGCTACAGCGCCCTGCAGAAGAAGGGCTACGAGATGATCAGCCAGGCGAAGCACCTCACCCAGTTCATGGACCGTGACAGCCGGCCGGACTTCACCGCCACGGTGATGCAGCCCGCGCTGCAGAAGTTCATCCGCGACCCCAAGGGCATCGACAGCCTGCTGTCCTCGATCGAGCGCCAGAAGAAGACGATCTTCGCGTCCGGCTGAGCCCGTCCCCCTTCTGAAGCGGATGAACACCGACACCATGAGCTCCGAAACGACCACGAAGATCCCGGAGGCGGCCGCGGTGCCGCCTCCGGGCGCCCCGACACCGAAGAGGCGGGTTCCGCAGGGCCACCAGCGCCTGTTGACCCGCCGCGACCGGATCGCGCTCGGCCTGATGGCCGGCGTGCCGACAATCCTGCACGTGGCCCTCGTCTGGGTCACCGCCCTCGCCTCCATCGCCCTCGCCTTCACCACCTGGGACGGCATCGGCTTCGACTCGATCCAGTGGGTCGGGCTCCAGAACTTCAAGGAACTCTTCGAGCAGAACCCGCAGTTCTGGCCGGCCGTTCAGCACAACGTGATCTGGTTCCTCGTCCTGATCGCGATCCCCACGCCACTCGGCCTGTTCCTGGCCGTGCAACTGGACAAGAAGATCCGGTTCAGCCGCGTCTACCAGACGGCGTTCTTCCTGCCCGTCGTGCTGTCCATGGCGGTCATCGGCTTCGTCTGGCAGCTCGTCTACAACCCCGACACCGGCCTGATCAACAGCATCATCGGGGCCAACGAGCCGGGCAAGTACATCGACTGGATCGGCGACCCGGACCTCAACCTCTGGGCCATCCTCGTCGCCGCGTCCTGGCGCCACACCGGCTACATGATGATCCTGTATCTGGCCGGCCTCAAGGGCGTGGACCCGTCCCTGCGCGAGGCGTCCTCGCTCGACGGCGCCAACGAGTGGCAGACGTTCAAGAACGTCATCTTCCCGACCCTGCGCCCCACCAACACCATCGTCCTGGTCGTCACCATCATCGAGGCCCTGCGCGCCTTCGACCTGGTCTTCGTCTTCAACAAGGGCGCCGAGGGCACCGAGTTGCTCTCGATCCTGGTCACCAACAACATCATCGGCGAGTCCAGCCGCATCGGATACGGCTCCGCCATCGCCGTCGTACTGCTGCTGATCTCCCTCGTCGTGATCATCCCGTACCTGGTGTCCACCTTCCGGAAGGAGCGGCGCGCATGAGCACCACCGTCATGACCAAGGTCCGTACGCCCCTGCGCCCGGCCCGGGTTCTGCTGCACCTCTTCCTCGGGGGCGCGGCGCTGGCCTGGCTCGCACCGCTGCTGTGGGCGATGTACTCGGCGATGCGACCGTACGCGGAGACCAGCGAGAAGGGGTATGTCTCCTGGCCCGACAAGCTGAGCTTCGACAACTTCACGGACGCGTTCACGCAGTCGGACATGGGGCACTACTTCGTCAACACGATGATCATCGCCGTGCCGGCGGTGCTGGTGACCCTGTTCCTGTCGTCGATGGTCGCCTTCTACGTCAGCCGCTTCGACTTCCGCCTCAACCTCGCCCTGCTGCTGGTCTTCACCGCGGGCAACCTGCTGCCGCAGCAGGTCATCATCACCCCGCTGTACCGCCTGTACCTGCTCATCGACCTGCCCGGCATCACCATGTCCGGCAAGCTGTACGACTCCGCGCTCGGTCTGGTCCTCATCCACGTCGCGTTCCAGTCCGGCTTCTGCGCGTTCGTGCTCGCCAACTACATGCGCTCGCTCCCGCACGAACTGACCGAGGCCGCCCTGGTCGACGGCGCCTCGGTGTGGCGCATGTACTGGCAGATCGTGCTGCCGCTGTGCCGGCCGGCGATGGCCGCCTTGGGCACGCTGCTGTCCATCTGGATCTACAACGACTTCTTCTGGGCCCTGGTCCTCATCTCCACCGGCGAGAACATGCCGATCACCTCGGCACTGAACAACCTGACCGGGGCGTACTTCACCGACCCCAACCTGGTCGCCGCCGGTGCCCTGCTCACCGCGATCCCCACCCTGATCGTCTACTTCGTGCTCCAGCGCCAGTTCGTCAGCGGCCTCACGCTGGGCGCCAACAAGGGCTGACACACCCCCACTTGCCCCTCCCCTACAACACCCCTTCCGGAGCATCACCAGTGAGTACCGCACGCCGTCTTCGCATTCCCGGCATCGCCTACGGAGGTGACTACAACCCCGAGCAGTGGCCGGAGGAGGTCTGGGCCGAGGACATGCGCCTGATGGGCGAGGCCGGGGTGACCATGGTCAGCGTCGGCATCTTCTCCTGGGCGCTGCTCGAACCGGCCGAGGGCGTCTACGACTTCGCCCGCATGGACAAGATCCTCGACCTGCTCCACGAGAACGGCATCGCCGCCGACCTGGCGACCCCGACCGCCTGCCCGCCGGCATGGTTCTTCAAGGCGCACCCGGAGGCACTGCCCGTCGACCGGGACGGCCGCACACTGTCGTACGGCAGCCGCCAGACCTTCTGCCCGTCCAGCCCCGCCTACCGCCGAGCAGCACTCCGGATCGCCGGAGCCCTCGCCGAGCGCTACGCCACCCACCCGGCCATCGCCATGTGGCACATCCACAACGAATACGGCTGCCACAACGACGCCTGCTACTGCGACACCAGCGCCGCCGCGTTCCGCACCTGGCTGCGCGCCCGTTATGAGGACGACCTGGACGCCCTCAACCACGCCTGGGGCACCACGTTCTGGAGCCAGTGGTACTACGACTGGGACCAGATCCTGCCGCCCCGCGCCACCGCGGCTCCCCCGAACCCCACCCACCAGCTGGACTGGCGCCGCTTCTGCTCCGACGAACTGCTCTCCCTGTGCACCGCCGAACGCGAGGTGCTGCGCCGGGCCGCTCCGGAGATCCCCGCGACCACCAACTTCCTGGTCCTGCGCACCATCGACGCCCTCGACTACTGGCGCTGGGCACCGGAGTTGGACATCCTCTCCAACGACCACTACCTGCTGTCCGACGACCCGGAGGCCGAGGTCGACATCGCCCTCCACGGCGACCTGATGCGCTCGCTCGCGGGCGGCCCGTGGTTCCTCATGGAGCACTCGACCGGTGCCGTCAACTGGCAGCCCGTCAACCGCGCCAAGCAGCCCGGGGAGATGCGCCGCAACGCGCTCGCGCACGTGGCTCACGGCGCCGACGGCATCGCGTTCTTCCAGTGGCGGGCGGCGAAGGCGGGCGCCGAGCAGTGGCACTCGGCGATGCTGCCGCACGCCGGCACCGACAGCCAGATCTGGCGGGACGTCGTACAACTCGGCGCGGACCTGAGGGCGTTGGCCGAAGTGCGGGACTCCAGCAGCACGGCACAGGTGGCGATCGTGTGGGACTGGGACGCCCGCTGGGCACTGGAACTGCCCTCCCAGCCCAGCGGCGAGCTGCGCTACCAGGACCTGGTCCGGGACTGGTACACCCCCCTGTGGCGGGCCGGCGTCGCCGTCGACTTCGTACGCCCCGACGACCCCGAACTCGACCGCTACGAACTCGTCCTGGCACCCTCGCTGTACCTGATCACGGAGGCAGCCGCGGCGAACCTCGCCCGGTTCGCCGAACGCGGGGGCACGCTGGCCGTCGGCTTCCACAGCGGCATGGTCGACGAGAACACCCACGTGTATCTGGGCGGTTACCCCGGCGCGTTCCGCGACGTCCTCGGCGTGGTCACCGACGAGCTCTTCCCGCTGCTTCCGGGCGAGACGACCGGCCTGACCGGCGACGTGGCCTCGGGCGCCACGGCCGACCTGTGGTCGGAGCGCATACGGCTGACCGGCGCACAGGCCGTCGTCTCCCACGCCGACGGCCCCCTGGCCGGCCACCCCGCCGTCACCCGCCACCGGCACGGCGACGGCACCGCCTGGTATCTGGGCACCCACCCCGACCAGGACACACTCGCAGCCCTGCTCGACCGTATCCGCCAGGAGGCCGGCGTCACACCGGAGCGGGACGCACCCGCCGGGATCGAGGTCGTCCGGCGCCGGGGCACGGAGGCCGACTTCCTGTTCCTCATCGACCACACCGGAAAGGGCGCCGAAGCACCTGCCGAAGGCGTCGAACTCCTCACCGGCACACCGGTCACCGGAACCGTCACCGTCCCACCGGGAGGCGTCGCCGTCGTCCGCGAGCCCCGCTGATCCACCTGCCGGTGGGGAGAGTACGTCAGTGCCCAACACGCCAGGAGCAAGCCGCTGTTCCTACGACCGGTACGGGAACGCTCAGCACCGCGCCCGAAGCCGCGGTCGGGTTCGTCACCCCGTAGCGGGCCGTGGTGACGTAAAGACGGTTGTCGCCAGGGTGCAGACACACCGACGTGGGATGCGGCGCGGGCACGGTCAGGGTGTGGAGCAGATGACCGTCGGGGTGGTAGCGGCGGACCGCGCCGGCGCCCCACATCGCGACCCACAGGCAGCCCTCCTGGTCGACGGTCATCCCGTCGGGGCTGCCTTCGCCGTCGCGCAGTCGGGCGAAGATCTCCGGGGCGCCGACGAGGTCGCCGGAGGCGGGGTCGACTTGGAAGCGGAAGATGGTGCCGACGGCCGTGTCGGCGACGTACATGGTCGTGCCGTCGGCGGTGAACGCCGGACCGTTGACGATGGTCAGGCCGTCGAGGACGCGTACGACCGTGCCGTCGGCGTCCGTCCGGTAGAGCGAGCCGGCGCCGGGAGTGCCGTCGTAAGCCATGCTGCCCGCCCAGAAACGGCCGGCGGGGTCGGCGACACCGTCGTTCATCCGGCTGGGGACCGGCGTACGGTCCTCGGGCCGGTCCAGCCATTCCAGGGCGCCGTCCGCGGTGAGCAGTGCGATGCCGGTGCCCGCGGCGGCGATCCAGGCGCCCGGAGTGTCTGCGACCGGTGCGACGGCACCCAACGGCACGTCGAGTGCGGCCAGTTGGCGCGGGGTCGTGGGTCCGGTGCCGTCGCGAAGTTCGAAGAGCCGGCCGCTGAGTATGTCGACGTACACATACCTGTCGTCGAACCAGCGGCCGCCCTCGGCGAGTTCGTAGCCTCCGTCGACAAGGACCGCCGCAGGCACTGCCGTTGATGTCATGTTCGGTCTCCTGGTCAGCGAATGGTCGTACCGTCGGGCTCGTCGAGCAGGCCGAGTTCGCCCCGCGTCGGCAGGCCCTCCCAGTCGCCCCGGGTCGCGACGGCGAAGGCCGCGGTGGTGACGGCCCGGTGCAGCCGGGCCGGGATGTCCGCGCCGTCGAGGACGCCGGACAGGTAGCCGGCCACGAAGGCGTCGCCCGCGCCGACCAGATCGACGGCGTCCACCTGTCGCGCCGCGCGGTCGGTCGCCCCGTCGGCGGTGAAGCTGGTCGCGCCGCGTGCGCCGCGCTTGACGACCACCTCGGCGACACCTGCGGCCAGGATGCTCTTCACGGCCTCGGATTCGTCCGCGCCGGATCGTTCCAGCACCAGCGGCAGCTCGTCCTCGGAGGCTATGAGCAGGTCGGTGTGGGCCAGCAGTGGCCGGAGAGCTGTGCGGGCGCGGTCGGTGGACCACAGCCGGGTGCGGTAGTTGACGTCGAGGCACACGGTGATGCCGGCCTCGCGGGCTGCCCTGGCGGCGGCGAGGGTGGCCTCGGCCGCCGACGGACTCAGCGCCGGTGTGATGCCGGTCAGGTGCAGGATGCGGGATCCGGAGGCCAGCGCGGGCAGGACGTCGGCCGGTGAGACGGCCGAACCGGCGGAACCGGCGCGGTAGTAGCTGACGCGGGTGAGCGTGCCCAGGCGGGGTTCGGTCAGCAGCAGCCCTGTCGGGCGGCCGGAGTCGTCGGTGACCGCGTACGTGGTGTCGACGCCCTCGGCGCGCAGTGTGCGCAGTACCAGCGCGCCGAGTTCGTCCGCACCGACCCGGCCCGCCCAGCGCACCCGGTGCCCGAGCCGGGCGAGACCGATGGCGACGTTGGACTCGGCTCCCGCCACCGACAGCCCGAGGTTGCCGCCGAGCCGCAGCGCGCCCTGGGCCCGCAGCGCCGCCATGGTCTCGCCGAAGGTCACGACCTCGGGTGGATCCAGGGCCGTCACGGCGTCTCCCCCGCCACTACCTTGCGGAACTCGGCCGCGCGGGTGCGGAGTTGGTCCAGGTCGCCGCCGTCGGCCGCGTCCCCGACGAGGGGTGAGCCGACGCCGACGGCGATGGCGCCCCGGTCCAGGTAGTCGCGGGCGGCCTGCGCGTCGACTCCGCCGACGGGCACGAAGGGCACCTCGGGGAACGGGTCGCGCAGGGCCTTCAGATAGCCGGGGCCGCCGAAGGAGCCGGGGAAGAGTTTGATTCCGGCGGCGCCCCGGGCGAGGGCGGCTTCGATCTCGCTCGGCGTCAGGGCGCCCATCAGCACGGGTACGCCGTACTGTTCCAGTCCGTCGACCAGGGCCGGGGTGACGAGGTACGACGCACCGGCGTCGACAGCACGGGCGGCGTCCGCGGCCGAGCGCACGGTACCGGCGCCGAGGAGGGCGTCGGGGCCCAGTTCGCTGCGGGCCTGACGTATGACGGTCAGGGCGTCGGCGGTGGTGAGCGACACCTCGATGGCGGCGATGCCCTCCTCGGCGAGGGTGCGTACGGTGCGCAGTGCCGCGGCGGGGTCCTTGCCTCGGACGATCGCCAACAGGCGGTGGGCTCGGAGCGATTCCACCAGGTTCGATTCCGCCAGGTTCATGGGAGCGGGCTCTCCTTGTGCGTGGGGTGCGGGGCGGCCTGACGGTCGGTCACCACTCGGTGAACGCCCCGTCGGCTCCCCGCCATACGGGGTTGCGCCAGCGGTGTCCGGTCTCGGCGGCGTGGCGTACCGCCTTCTCGTCGATCTCGACGCCAAGGCCAGGGCGGGGGCTTGCGACGGCGTAGCCGTTCTGGAACCGGAAGGGCTCGGGATCCATCACGTACTCCAGCAGGTCGGACCCCTGGTTGTAGTGGATGCCCATGCTCTGTTCCTGGATGAGGAAGTTCGGTACGGAGAAGGCGATCTGGAGGCTCGCGGCCAGGGCGATCGGGCCGAGGGGGCAGTGGGGGGCCATGGTGACGTCGTACGTCTCGGCCATGGCCGCGATACGGCGGACCTCGGAGATGCCGCCGGCGTGCGACAGGTCGGGCTGGGCGACGGCGATGCCGCTGGCGAGGACGTCGCGGAAGTCCCAGCGGGAGTAGAGGCGTTCGCCGGTGGCGAGGGGAACGCTCGTGGACTCCACCAGGCTGCGCAGGTTGGCGGAGTGTTCCGGCGCGACAGGTTCCTCGACGAACAGCGGGTGCAGCGGCTCCAGTTGGGGCAGGAGGCGGCGTGACATGGCGGTGGAGGCGCGGCCGTGGAAGTCGACGGCGATGTCCCGTTCGTCGCCCAGCACCTCGCGGACGGCGGCGACGCGTGCGACGACCTCGGCGGTGCGGGCCGGGGTGTCGATCGGGGCGAGTTCGGCCGAGCCGTTCATCTTCACGGCGGTGAAACCCGCCTTCATCTGCTCCTCGGCCAGCTCCGCGACCTCGCTGGGGCGGTCCCCGCCGATCCAGGCGTACATCCGGACGCGGTCGCGAACCGGGCCGCCGAGGAGGCGGTGCACCGGGACGCCGTAGGTCTTGCCGGCGATGTCCCAGAGGGCCTGGTCGATGCCGGCGACGGCGCTGGAGAGGATGGGCCCGCCACGGTAGAAACCACCCTTGGTGAGCACCTGCCAGTGGTCCTCGATGCGCAGCGGGTCCCGGCCGACGAGGTAGTCCGCGAGTTCGTGGACGGCGGCGCGTACGGTGTCGGCGCGGCCCTCGACGACGGGTTCGCCCCAGCCGGTGACGCCCTCGTCGGTGGCGACGCGCAGGAACAGCCAGCGCGGAGCCACGAGGAACGTCTCAAGTCCGGTTATCTTCAAGGAAGTTCCTTCGGCAGCGTGTCGGTCGCGACGTCCTGCTCGGTCCGCGCCCTTACGGCCGCCAGATCGTCGGTGGCCTGTGCCAGGAGGGACTCGACGGCCGCCACGGCCGCGTCCGGGTCGCCCGCTTCGACAGCGTCGACCAGTTCCTGGTGCACGGGGATGGAGTCGGAGAAGTGCTGGGCGCCGTGCACGATCCGGTCGCGGACGCGCAGGCCGGCCTCGATGACGACCTCCATACGGCTGAGCAGTTCGTTGTGGGCGGCGTCCAGCAGCGCGCGGTGGAAGGCCAGGTCCGCCTCGACCATCGCCGCCGCGTCGGTACCCGCCTCCGCCATCGCGGCCAGTGCCTGCCGCATGGCGTCCAGGTCGGCCGGGGTACGGCGGGCCGCGGCGAGCCGGGCGCCGGCGGGTTCGACGATGGCGCGGACCTCGGCGAGGTCCTCCAGGAAGCCGTCGGTCGGCGCGCTGCTGCCCTGCCAGCGCAACAGGTCGCTGTCGAGCAGGTTCCAGTCGGCGCGGGGCCGGATGGTCGTACCGCGTTTCTGCCGTGACTCCAGCAGCCCCTTGGACGCGAGGACGCGCATGGCCTCGCGGACCACGGTCTTGCTGACGCCCAGTTCTGTTTCGAAGTTGGTCGGGTCCACCACGGAGCCCGGGGGGTAGTCGCCGCGGATGATGCGTCGGCCCAGTTCCTCAACTGCCTGGCCGTGCAGCCCCCTACCGGGATGGATCACCGTGTTCTCCGTTTCCGTTCCGGTCCTGTTCGCCGAGACCGCGCACGGCCCGTCGCGGGGTGCGTGCCTCTCACGAGGACTCCTTCATGACACTCCATCCTCCATCAACGACCAGGCTCGCCCCGGTCACATAGGAGGCGTCCGCCGATGCCAGGAAGGCGACAGCCGCGGCCACCTCCTCCGGCTGCCCGAAGCGCCTCGCGGCCGTGGCGGCCACACTGCGTGCCCGGTCGGCCTCCGGGATGCCGTCCCAGGCGGCGGTGAGGATGGGCCCGGGCAGCACGGTGTTGACCCGGATGTCCGGCCCGTACTCGACGGCCAGTTGCCGGCCCAGTGAGCACAGCGCGCCCTTCGCGGCGGCGTAGGCGGCGTGGCCGGGCAGGCCCATGACCGCGTGCACCGAGGAGGTGAGGACGACGGAGCCCGACGCCTCGCGCAGCATGGCCGCGAAGGTCTTCATCCCGCGCCAGGCCGGCTTGAGCAGCACAGCCATCTGACCGTCCCACTCGGCCTCGCTCAACTCGTGGGCGGGCTTGTTGACCTGGGCGAAGGCGTTGCTGTGCAGCACGTCCAGCCGTCCGTGGTGCTGCTCGACGTGGCGGGCCAGGTGCTCCCAGTCGGCAGCCGAGGTGACATCGCAGCGTACGTACTCCGCGCGGCCCCCCTGGCCGGTGATGGCGGCCGCGACCTCCTTGCCCGCGGTGTCGTCCACGTCCGTGACGACCACCAGGGCCCCCTCGGCCGCGAGTCGGTGAGCGGTGGCCGCGCCGATCCCGTGGGCGGCGCCGGTGATCACCGCCACGCGCCCGCTCATCCTGCGGCATTCCGTCATCGCGTGTGTCTCCCCTCGTGGCTGTCTACGCACCCACCATAGCTGTTTCAATTAATTATGAATATATCTTGACGGGGTGGCGACACCGCTCCAAGACTGACCGGCATGCACCAGGCACCCCCAGTACGAAGCCAGGAAGGACCTCCTCCCATGAGCCGCCGCACCACACACCTCCGCAGAAGCCGGGGCGCACTCGCAGTGACCCTTGCCGCCGCCTCCCTGCTCATCTCCGCCTGCGGGGGTTCGACAGGTTCGAAGGACCCCGCGGTCCAGGCACCTGTCAAGCCCGGCCAGAAGGTCGACCTGCGCTTCTGGTCATGGGTTCCCGGTGTCGACAAGGCTGTCGACAAGTGGAACGCCACCCACCCGGACATCCAGGTCAAACTGGAGAAGATCCCGGCGGGCAGCAGCGGCGGCTACGCCAAGATGCGCGCCGCACTCAAGAGCGGCAACGCGCCCGACCTGGCACAGGTGGAATACCAGGAGATCCCCTCGTTCCTGCTGGACAACGGCCTGGTGAACCTGTCCCAGTACGGCGCGGACAAGGCCCGGCCGAAGTTCGTGGACTGGCAGTGGCAGCAGGGAGTCTTCGACAAGGCTGTCTACGCGATCCCCCAGGCGTCCGGTCCGATGGGCCTGTTCTACCGCGCCGACCTGTTCAAGAAGTGGGGCATCACACCGCCCGCCACCTGGGACGAGTTCGCCCAGGCCGCGCAGAAGATCCACGATGCCGACCCGAAGGCGTACATCAGCACTTTCCCCGCCGGCAACTCCGCCTGGTTCACCGCGCTCGCATGGCAGGCCGGCGCCAAGTGGTTCGGCGTGAACGGCGACACCTGGACGGTGAACATCGACTCCCCGCAGACCCTCAAGGTCGCCGCCTTCTGGGACGACCTGCGCAGCAAGAAAGTGATCAAGACCGAACCCGACTTCGCCAACGGCTGGTACAAGGACCTGCAGACCGGCGGCATCACCTCGTGGGTCAGCGCCCAGTGGGGCGACGCCATCATCAGCGGAAACGCTCCTCGGACCACCGGCAAATGGGCGGTCGCGCCCATGCCGCAGTGGACAAAGGGCGCGAACGTGTCCGCGAACTGGGGAGGATCCTCCACGGCTGTCCTCAAGGGCGCCAAGCACATCCCCGAGGCCCTGAAGTTCGCCGAATGGCTCAACACCGACCCCGCGAGCGTCGACCTGCTGCTGCAGGGCGGATACGGCTGGCCCGCGGCGGCCGACGGGTACAAGGGCTCCTCCCTGGACAAGCCGTCACCGTTCTACGGAGGCCAGAAGTACAACGAGGTCTTCGCAGAGGCGGACAAGAGCATCGACAACTCATGGAAGTGGATACCGACGATCGACGCCACCTACCAGCACCTCAACGACGGCTTCCAGGCCGCCCTGGCCGGCAAGGGCACGTTCGTCTCCGCGGTCAAGCAGGCGCAGAAGCAGACCGTCGAGGACCTGAAGGGGAAGGGTCTGAAGGTTTCCACCGGCCAGTGACCACCTCCGGAGGGCGCGACACGGCCGCTGCCGTTCTCCCCTCCGGACTCCAGAAAGAACCCTGATGCCCACCCGAGCGCCCCGCCGCCGCAGAAATCTGGCGCCCGTCGTCTTCGTCGCGCCGTTCCTCCTGCTGTTCCTGCTGACCTTCGCCCTCCCCATCGGCTACGCCGTCTACCAGAGCGTCATGGACGTCGAGCACACCGGAGCCCTGGGGCTCGGCGGCAGCCGTACCGTCTTCGTAGCGCTGCGCAACTACTCCGACGCGCTGTCCGATCAGGCCTTTGTGCGCAGCATCGGTCGCGTGCTGGTGTTCGCGGCCGTCCAGGTGCCGGTGATGGTCGCGTTGTCCGCCGGGCTCGCGCTGCTGCTGGACAGCGCCTCGGCCAGAGGCGTGCGGTTCTTCCGCGCCGCCTTCTTCCTGCCCTACGGCGTGCCGGGCGTCATCGCGTCCATCCTGTGGGGCTTCCTGTACGTACCGGGAGTCAGCCCTCTTGTGGACGGCATGCGCCATCTGGGGGTGTCGGTCGACCTGCTGGGCGGAAACACGGTCCTGTGGTCCATCGCGAACATCGTCACGTGGCAGTTCGCCGGCTACAACGTGCTGGTTCTCGTCGCCCAGTTGCGCACCATCCCCGCGGAGCTGTACGAGGCCGCCCGCATCGACGGCGCCAGTGCGTGGATGACGGTCCGGCACGTCAAACTGCCGCTGCTGCGCCCGGCGCTGATCCTCACCACGGTCTTCACCATCATCGGCACGCTGCAGCTGTTCGCAGAACCGCTGGTGCTCAAGCCCGTCTCATCGAGTATCGACAGCGCCTACACCCCCAATCTCAGCGCCTACAACGAGGCGTTCACCAACAACAACTACCACCTCGCCGCTGCCGAGGCAGTGCTGCTCGCCCTCGCCGCGTTCGTGCTCTCCTTCGGTTTTCTGCGGCTGATCAACAAGAGAGGTGGGGACGCGTGAGTCTCCAGACACCGGCCCGCACAGTCCCGCCGAGGGGGGAGAAGCCGGCCTCCGACGACGGCGGTACGAGGCCGCGCGGCGGCATCACCGGGATCACCACTCGCAGTCGCATCCTGGTCACCGGCCTGCTGGTGGCGGCCGCCGGGTACTTCCTGCTCCCGGTGTACTGGCTGGTCGTGGCGTCCACCAAGTCCACCGGCGACCTGTTCGGCAGCTTCGGGTTGTGGTTCTCCCATCCCCAGTTCCTGAGCAACCTGCACCAGGTGGTCACCTACGACGATGCGATCTATCTGCGCTGGGCCGCCAACAGCGTGCTGTACGCAGGCGTCGGCGCGGGCGTGGCGACGCTTCTGGCCGCGATGTCCGGCTACGCGCTGGCCAAGTTCTCCTTCACCGGCCGCGACACGATCTTCAACATCGTGCTGGGTGGCGTCCTGATCCCTGCCACGGCGCTGGCGCTGCCCATGTACCTGCTGTTCAGCGAGGCAGGCCTGGCCAACACCTACTGGGCCGTACTGCTGCCGAGCTTCGTCAGCCCCTTCGGTGTGTACCTGTGCCGGATCTACGCCGCGGCATCCATACCGGACGAGCTGTTGGAGGCGGCCCGCATCGACGGCGCGGGAGAGATCCGCATCTTCAGGGTGGTTGCTCTGCGCATCATGACCCCCGCCCTGGTGACGATCTTCCTCTTCCAGTTCGTCGGCATCTGGAACAACTACTTCCTGCCGCTGGTCATGCTCTCCGACTCCAAGCTGTACCCCATCACCCTCGGCCTGACGTCGTGGCAGTCCTTCGCCGACCGCCAACCGCAGCTCTATCAGCTGACCGTTGGGGGCGCCTTCGTCTCCGTCGTCCCGCTGATGATCGCCATGGTCGCCCTGCAGCGCTTCTGGCGCAGCGGTCTGACCGAGGGCAGCGTCAAGGGCTGAGCCGCCAGGGGCTTCCAGGTGGTCGGGCGACTGCCGCCAGTCCCGGGGCGGCGCCGAGAAGTACCACTCGGCGATGCTCCCGCACGGCGGCACCGACATCCCCGCACCGTCCGCGAAGTACGCGAACTGGGCCGCGAGTTGGCCTCCGTGCCGCAGATCGCCGGCACCCGTTCCGCTGCCGAGGTCGCCCTCGTGCTGAGGAGGAAACCAGGCTCTCCGAGCCGATGACCGACGCCCTGACCCAGGGCGAGGTACTCGCCGCCAACACAAGGGGGAGGGGCAGATCGCCCCTCCCCTTCGGTATCACCTGCCTGGCATCACCTGCCCGCGGGCATGACCGCCTTCCGGAACACGTCGTAGACGAGCTTGGGCCGTTCCTCCTCGAAGGTGAGCAGACCCATGACGGAAATGCCGTTGTAGGCCTGGTTGTACCCGGCCCGCTGCTTGTAGTCCTTGAGGACCCAGTAGGTGAACCCGGCGACGAAGTCGCTGCGCGCGGTCACCTGGTCCCAGTGGGCGGTGAAGCTCGCCGCCTGCCATTCCTCCGTGCCCTGCGTGGTGTCGGGGCCGTGGGTGCCTGCCTCGGACCAGGTGCCGTTCTCGGTGATCAGGATCGGCTTGTCGGGGTACCTCGCGTGGACCGTGTCCAGCGTGGGGCCGAGGTCGGCGTCCTTGCCGTAGAAGTAGCCGAAGTACTCGTTGAATCCGATGACGTCGGCGAGGTCGAAGGCGGGGTCGTTGCTGGTGTTGGAGGCCCAGGTGACGGGGCGGGCGGTGAGGTCGACCGCCTTCACGGCCGCCTTGAGGTCGGCGAGCCAGGCGCGGTAGACCGGGGCGCCGGCGGCGTCGATCTCCGACTCGTTCTGGAGGCACCAGAGGATCACCGAGGGGTGGTTGTGCTGGTTCCACGCCATGGTCAGGGCAAGGGCGCGGGCGAGGCCGTAGCGCTCGGTCTGGAGCTTCTCCTGGGCGGTGTTGAGCCACATCGTGTCGATGTCGTCCATCACCAGTACGCCGTGCTCGTCCGCCCAGTCGTAGACGTACGGGTGGCGGTTGTAGACGCAGTTGCGGATGAGGTTGGCGCCCACCGCCTTCACATGACCCAGTTCCCGGTCGTACTCGGCCGGCGTCATCGCCCTGCCGTGCGCGGCGGTCTCCTCGTGCCAGTTGAGCCCCTTGAGGAACAGCGGCTTGTTGTTCAGCTTCAACTGGGCGTCGGCGATGGTCAGTTCGCGCACGCCGTAGCGGGTGGACAGCGTGTCCACCCGTGGGCCCGCGTGCCTCCCGGCGGCCAGGGTGGCGCGGGCGGTAAGCGTGTGCGGCGAGGCGGGACTCCAGCGCGGGGCCTTGGGTATCGGGACCGAGACGCGTACGACGCCTACCGACCGGGCCGCGATCCGGGCGGCGACCACGACGGGCCGGCCACCGCTCCCCCGGCCGGGATCCAGGGTGAGGCGGCCGTCGAAGTCGGTGGCGCCGTGGTTCTCGACGACCGCGCGTGCCTCAAGGCGCCCATCCGCGCCGACGGCGAGCAGTTTGGCCACGGTGACTTGCGGGACCGCCTCGATCCAGGCCGACCGGGTCAGGCCCGCGTAGGGCCAGTAGTCGACGGGTTTGTACGGCAGTTCGTGGTCGTCCGTGACCGGCTGGGGCGGCGAGGCCGTGTAGTCGGTGTAGCTGGCCTTGCGGAAGACGCGGACGGCGATCGTCTGACGCGTTCCCGGCCTCAGCGCCCCCGCAACCGGAAGTGCGAAGGGGGAGTTGGCGCCCTCGTGCTTGCCGAGATGCCTGCCGTCGAGCCAGACCTCGGCGCTGTACCCGGCGGCGAGGAACGCGATGCGTACGTGCCGGGCACGCCAGGACGCGGGTACGTCGACGGTGGTGCGGTACCAGGCATAGCCGTCGTTGAACGCGGTGCCCTGGGCGAAGGGGCCGTCCTCCGAGCCGAATCCGGGGGTGTCCAGCAGGTCCCAGGCGGACGGGACGTCGATGCGGCCCCACGTCCGGTCGTCGTGGTGCGCGGACTGCCAGCCCTCGCCGAGGCCCTGACCGGCCGGGTCGAAGCGGAAGCGCCACTTCCTGTCGAGGGACAGGTAGTCGCGGGTGGGCTCATGGGTGCGCCAGCCGTCGAAGGCGGGGAGGACCGCGCCGTACTGGAAGACGACGTTGGTGCCGCCGACGTCACGCACATGGGTGCCGGAGGGCTCGGTGGCCGGATGGGTGTCGAGCACCGGGCCTGCCGTGGCGGTCGCCGCGTGCGCGGTCTCGGGCCAGGCGGGCAGAGCGACGACGACGGCGGCGGCGCTGAGTGCCGTCACGACGGTACGCCGGGACGGACGGATGGATTCGGTCATGGCACATGAGCCTGAGCAGTCCCGCCACCCCTGTCAAGCATTATTCATAAATAATGAATTGAGCTAGCGTGCTCCCATGACCACACAGCAGCAGACAATGGCCATCACCCTGTGGGACTTCAGCTGGTACACACAGGCAGGCCCCGGCGAGGCGTTCGCCGACCTGGACCGCGCGTTCGCCGAGACGGTCGAGCGGGGCTTCAACACCGTGCGCATCTGCGCGATGCCTTTCCTCCTGTTCTCCGGGCGCGTCGACGAGCCGGACTCGCTCCAAGTCCGAGGCCTGGGTGAGCAGTTCGGGCAGCGCACCCGCTGGTACAACGTGCGCGGCGGCTATCCGCTGGACGGCCGCCGACGCCTCGTCGAGCTGTTCGAGGCGGCCGCCCGCCACGACTGCAAGGTGATCGTGTCGTCCTGGGAGTACCAGCAGTCCCCCAGCTTCGCCGACACCGACGCCTGGCACCGCGCCCTGGCCGCGGTCCCCGGCCCGGACCGCGCCGAGGCGGTGGCCGAGGGGCTGGCGGGACTGCTGGACTTCCTCGCCGAGCGGGGTCTGACCGACAGCGTCGCCTACGTCGAGGTGCACAACGAGGTCGACAACTGCGACCTGGTGCCGGCCGACGGCACCCCCGGCCACTACGCCCGGCTGCGTGGCCCTCTCGAACGCGCGGTGAAGCTGCTGCAGGCGCGCCACCCCGACATCCCCGTCACCTACTCGCTGGGTGAGCCCTGGCCCGACGAGCTCGACGACCTGCCGGAGCAGGCCCAGATCGCGCACTTCCACTTCTACGTCTACGGCGTGCTCGGCGCGCTGTACGAGGCGGTGGGACTCGGCCACGGCACCGAGGCGGCGCCCGAGACGGCCGCCTGGCCCACCCCCGAACTGGCCTCCATGCTGCGCCCCGACGCGCCCGCCTTCGCCGACTACCAGCCGGACGAGCCCTGGCGGCTGGCCGCCACGGGGATCCCGCGCGAACTGTTCTACGCACACGACTGGGTGGACCCCGACCGCTGGGACCTGTGGCTCTACGAGAACTACGCGACGCACCGGGACGCCATGCGGGAGACGCTGGCCGGGTGGGTCGACTCCGTCGCCGAGTTCGCCCGGCGCCGCGGTGTCCCCGCCGTCCTCGGTGAAGGCGTCGTGGGATACACCCCGCTCCTGACACGCTTCGAGGAGGACGCCGTCGGCAAGGACCTCGCCGAGTTCGTCGTCGACCGCTGCCTCGCGGCGGGATTCCAGGGCGTCGTCCTGACCTCCAACGCAGCCCCGCACCACCCCATGTGGCACACCGACCGGGACTGGATGCGACGGGTCAACGCCCGTGTCACCGGGGGCTGAACACGCCCCCGCGGGGACGCGGACGTCCACGCCGGCGCCTGGACGGGACGGGGTTGCGTCCAGGCGCCGAGGGCCTCGGCGAGGCGCACGTTCGCCGCCCCTCCCAGCCGCGTGACACACGTCACACTCGGTGCGAGAAATAAATGGACCGACCTTCCCACTTCTCCTGATCAACGAGAAGGAACAGTCGACGCGCTCCCGGATGACGCGCCCCCGACTGGTCAGGAGGCTGCCGTGATCCAGTCCGTATCGCTTCGGGATGACGCTTCCCCACAGCCGAGCGCGGCGAGGAAGAAGACCGAACGACGCGTCATGCCGCTGTGGGAAGCGGCCAGGACGCAGCGCCCGAGGAGCTTGGCGCACGACGCCGGAGGGGCCCGGTGAGTTGCGTCGCCGCCTGCGGTCTCCGCAGCCGCGGCTCCCGGCGCGCGCCGGTTCTCGGCCCGACCACGCCGAAGGCGGCGCACGTCCGGCGGAACATGCGGCGCGCGTCGGCGGGCCTGGCGGCGACGCTGCTCGTGTATTCCGGCCTCCTCGCCGTGTCCGTCCGCGAGGAGGGGTCCTTCGCCGAGGTCGGCTGGACGTCGTCCGCCGCCGACCGTCTCCGCCCCTACGGGACCGAAGCAGCGGAACAAGGAGCGGCGTTCGTCCACGCTGTGGCACAGCCACTGACCTGGATCCTCGCCCTCGCCCCGTTGCCCCTGGCGGTGCTGAGTCTGCTCTGGCTGGCCCGACGGGAACAGCGGGTCTACATGCGTCTCGCCATCGCGTTGTGGTTGTCAGGCACGGCCGGTCTGGGCATCTTCGCCGTCGCGCGGGGATGGCCGGTGCACGAGACGTCCCTGCTCGGTGACTACCTGGCGCTGCCCGGTGTACGGGCGGGTTGGTACGTGCTGATGGTGCCGGCGGTGAGCGCCGCCACCTCGAAGATCTGGCCGCGGGTAGCTGTACTGCTGACCGCGCTGCTCGCGGCGGTCGCGGCGGCGTCGACCGGGGGCAGCGCCTGGCTCGCTGCGCTGCCGGCCGTGGTCGTACCTCTTCTGGCGTGGTGTACCGCAGGACACCTCCCGCACGAGAAGGAGAAGCAGGCCCACGGGAGCGCGAACGCCTTGGCCGCCGGGGATTCGCGGGAACGGGTGCTGCCGTTGCGGACACGCACCCGGACGCCGGAGCCGACGAACACCCCGGAACCCGCCCCGCTGCGACGAGCGGGCTGACGGCCATGGACATCGGTGCCCTGATCGAGGCGGCCGGATGGTGGACGTACATCGTCGTGTTCGCCGTGACGGCCGGCGAGACCGGCGCCTTCATCGGTGTGCTGCTGCCCGGCGAGACCGTCATCCTCCTCGCGTCCGCGATCGCGGGCCGAGGCGATCTCGACCCTGTGCTCCTCGCAGCCCTCGTCGTGACCGGTGGCATGACCGGCGACAGCCTCGGCTACGCCCTGGGGCGCTGGTACGGGCGACGCCCGAACTCCCGGCTGACCCAGCGAATACGGCCCGGCAGCCGGATCGGGCAGGCCCAGGACTTCCTGACGCGTCACGGCGGGGCGTCGGTCGTGGCGGGCCGGTTCATCGGATTCGTACGGACCTTCCTGCCCTTCGCCGCCGGGGCGTCCGGCATGCCGTACCGCCGGTTCTTCCTCTTCAGCACGGTGGCCTCGCTGATCTGGGGCATCGGCAACGTGCTTCTGGGCTACTTCGCCGGCGCCGCCGCCACCGACTTCCTGCACGAGGCCGGACTGATCGGCGCGACGGTGCTCGCCGCCGTGGCTGTGGCACTGCTCGGTCTCGTGTGGCTGCTCAGGCGTCGCCGCGCCGGTGCGCGGGCGCCGTCGGCCGCAGTAGCCTCCGCCGCCGCCCTTCGGCTCCGTGAACAGGAGCCGATCCACCTCATCACCTCTTCGAAGGAGCAGTGACCCATGGGATTCGAGGGTGCGGAACTGGCGGTCGTACCGCTGGACGCCGAACAAGCCGAGGACGCGGCCGCCACCGGCGCGAAGGCCGCCAATCTGGCCCGTGCTGCCGTGGCGGGGCTGCCCGTGCTGCCGGGGTTCGTCCTGGTGCCCGCCGGCCGGGCGCCCTGGGCGGCCACCGGGGAGGACGCGGTGCGTTCCGCCTGGCGGGCGCTGGCCGGCCCGGAGGAGCGGGCGTTGGTCGTACGTTCCTCCTCCGCGCACGAGGACACCGAGGACTCCTCGATGGCGGGGCGGTTCGAGTCGGTGCTGGATGTGCGGGGCTGGGAGGAGTTCACCATCGCCGTGCAGATCGTCCTCGACTCCGCCGGGAGGGTACGACCGCTGCGCCCACCGGAGGACATCCCGGACGGTGACGGAATGGCGGTGCTGGTGCAGCCGATGCTCCAATCCGCCGTCGGGGGCGTGATGTTCGGCGCCGACCCGGTCGAGGGCCGCACCGACCGGATCCTCGTCAGCGCGGTGCCCGGCGGACCGCACCAACTCGTCGACGGCAGCACCCAGGGCGTGCGCTATCAACTGACCCGCCTCGCCCGCCTGGTGCGCACCGAGCCGGCCGAAGCACGCGGCCACCGGCTCCTGTCCCACCGGCGGCGGGTGAGGCTGGTGGACCTGGCCAAGAAGACCGAGCGGGCGTTCGACAGACCCCAGGACATGGAGTTCGGCTTCGACGCCGACGGAAAGCTGTGGCTGTTCCAGGCCCGGCCCATCACCGCGATGGCGACTCGACCGCCGCATGGTGCACGCCTGTTGGGCCCTGGTCCGGTCGCCGAGACCCTGCCCGGGGTGCTCCAGCCGCTGGAGGAGGACCTGTGGGTGGCTCCGATGTCCCACGGCCTCACCCTCGCCCTCGACATCGCCGGCGCCGCGTCCCGGCGTCAGCTGCGCAAGCTGCCTGTGGTGACCACCGTGGGCGGACGGGCTGCCGCCGATCTGCGGCTGCTGGGCGCCATCCCGTCTACGCACCCGGTCCTGGACTTCGTCAACCCGGCACCGGGGGCCCGCCGGGCGGGCGCGGCCTGGCGGATCGGGCGGCTGCGTTCGGCGCTGCCGCTGCTGGCCGTCGACCTGATGGCGGACGTGGACCGGCAGCTGGCCGACTTCCCTGCGCCCGGGGAGATGCTCAGCGGTCAGCTGCTGGACGCCGTCGCGTGGGGCCGGCACGTCCTGTCGTCCCTGCACGCCCAGGAGTCCCTGGCCGGCGCGCTGCTCGGCACGGGCAGCGGCGCCACCGCGGCGGGCGAAGCGCTCGCGGAACTGACGGAGGGCCGCAGGCGGGGCCTGAGCGACGATCAGCTCCTGGAACGTCACCCTGTTCTGCTGGCCCTGCTGCCGCCCACCCTCGGCGACCGCCCTCCGCTGCCCGCACAGACCGGGTGGACGACAGCGCCGCGGGGCGTGGGCGCCTTGCCCGTACGGGAAGGACTACGGCTGCGCATCCGCTGGGTGCAGGAGATGCAGGCGCAGATGGTGCGGGAACTCGCGCAACGCGTCGACGCCGGTGAGTGCGGGTTCGGGTCCTCCCGACTGGTGCTGCTGCGCTGGGGGGAACTGGTCGACGCGGCGGACGGCAAGGGGTTGCCGGCCGATCTCGACGAGCGCCTGCCCCGGGAGGACACCGGTGTGCTGCCCACCGCGTTCCGCCTGGCGGACGGCCGTCCCGTGGCCCAACTCCCGCCCGGACACCGGGCCTCGGGCGAGGGCCAGGGTGCCGGCGGCGGCTTCGGCGCGGGTACGGCGTGGGACGGCCACGGCGACCGTCCCGACCACCCCGTCCTCGTGGTCCGTTCCCTGGACCCGGCCCTGGCACCGCTGCTGCCGGGCTTGGCCGGGCTCGTCGCGGAAACCGGCAGCGCCCTGTCCCACCTCGCCGTGCTGGCCCGCGAATACCGGGTGCCCACCGCGGTGGGCGTACCAGGGGCGGTCGACCGCTTCCCCGCCGGCACGCCGCTGACCGTGGACGGCGGAACAGGAGAGGTGAGCGCCGACGACAGCACCGGCGCGGCACCGCAGTCCACATCGATCCGTGAGGAGTCGGCGGCATGAAGACCATCAGACTGATCGGCTACACCTTCGGCGGCCTGTCGGCCGTCTACGCCGGCTACTACACCGTGCTCTACCTGACCCGCTGGGAATGGCAGCGGGCCCTGATCTCCGCCGCCCTGCTCATCGTCATCGAGGTCTTCCTCGCCACCGTCGTGCTGCTCACCCGCCTGAGCCGGCTGGAGGACCGGCTGGAGCGTTCCGACGCCCGCGTCGAGGAGGTGCGCAAGCGTCTCGAACAGACCCGTGACCCGGTACCGAACCACTTCAACTGGCTGGCCGCCGTCGACCGGACGGAACTGAACGGCACACAGCGCACGTTCGTCTTCGTCCCCGTCCTCATGGTGGCCGGCGCGGCCCTGTCCGGGATCGCCCTGGTCATCCAGAAAGTGGCCGGAGCCACCGCACGACCCGGCGCGGAACGCCGCCTGGCCGGACGCCTGGCGGCCCTGACCGCCCCGCCGCTCACCGCGACCGCTCCCCTGGAGAGCCTCCCGGCCGTACCGCCGGCCCGCACCGGCCGCAAGGCACTCGCCGTCGCGGTGGCCGTCGGCGGCCTGCTCCTGGTACCCCTGCTGTGGTCCGCCCTGGCGGACGCGACCCAGACCCGGGCCGAAAAGGCGCCGGACGCGGCGAGCACGACCATGGTCTTCCGCGTCCAGACCCATGGCGACCAGAGCGCCCCGGCTGTCCAGCTCGCCGCGACCGACCTGTGGGAGACCTGCCGCCGCTCCACCGCCGCCCGAAACGACAACGCCACCCTGAACCGCATGGACGACGGCATCTACACCGGCGTCATCCGCCCCGCCCTGACATCGCACGACGTGCTGCGGCTGCGCGGCTGCCTCCAGGACGCCAACACCCACCGCACCAGCGCCGTCGTCCTGGGCGAAGGACAGGACGAACACCGGAGCTGAACACCACGACCACGCACAACCGATACCGGCCGGGTACCGCTGCGATACCGAAACCGTCATTGTTCCCGCAGGTCAGTGGTGTTGGACTCAGGGCATGAACAGGCTCAGTAACAAGGTCGCTGTCATCACCGGCGGCAGCTCAGGTATCGGACTCGCCACGGCGCAGCGATTCATCGAAGAGGGCGCGGTGGTCTACATGACCGGCCGCAAGCAGCAGGAGCTGGAAGCCGCTGCGGCGAAGGTGGGCGCGATCGCCGTCCAGGGCGACGCGTCGAACCCCGCGGACCTCGACCGGCTGTACGACACCGTGCGTGGCGACGGCCACCGGATCGACGTGCTGGTCGCGAACGTCGGGACCGCCGAAGTCGCGAAGCTCGAAGACGTCACCGACGAGCACTTCGACAAGACCTTCGACATCAACGTCAAAGGCACGCTGAAGACCGTCCAGAAGGCCCTTCCGCTGCTCAACGACGGGGCGTCGATCGTGCTGGTCGGCTCGGTGTCGGGAAGCACCTCGGCGCCGGGGTTCAGCGTCTACGGCGCGTCGAAGGCCGCGGTCCGCTCGTTCGCCCGGGGATGGGCAGCCGAGCTCAAGGGGCGGAAGATCCGGGTCAACACGCTGGCACCGGGCACCACGGACACTCCCGGCATCGGGAAGGGGGCCGATGACGACACCAGGCGCGAGTTCATGGCGAACTTCGCGTCTCAGGTCCCGTTGAGCCGGTGGGGGCGGCCGGAGGAGCAGGCCGACGCGATCCTGTTCCTGGCGTCGGACGAGAGCACCTACATCACTGGCTTCGAGTTGGTCGTCGACGGTGGCGCCACCCAGCTGGGCGTCTTCGGCTGAGAGGGCCACATCCCGGCCGCCACGCTCTGGGCGGTACGCACGAACGCGTCGCGCGTCGCGGCCGGGACGTCCTGCCGCCAGGTAAGGATCACCCGTGTCGGTGGCGAGTCGGCAACGGGAACGGCCACGACGGCGGATCCGATCCGGTCGGTCGCGCTCGCCCCCAACGTCACGATCAGTTCGCCCATCGCGACCTGCTCGATGATCTCGTCGAGCGCGATCTCCCGCGCGTCCTTTGGCCACAGCGGCCGGAAAAGCTCGTCCTGCATGGCATCGGCAACCGAAACAGCCCGTTTCGCCGCGAGGGAATGGTCCAGCGGCAGCAGCGCGACCGTCGGCGCCTCGGCGAGCTCGGAGAATTCCAGTCCGTCAAGAGGGACGTGGCCGCACATCAACGCGATGTCCGCCGCGCCGTTTCGCACCAGATCGACCTGGTCCCGGCTGAACACGACCTCGACCTCGGCCGCACCGGGCAGGCGACGATAAGCGCACACCACCCTGGCCAGCAGCCCGGACCCGGTGCCCTGTCGCGCGGCCACCACCAGCCGGTGCGAGCGGCCGCCGCGTTGGGCGCGGGACACCGCGACGTCCACCGCGGTCAACGCTTTCCGGCTTTCGGCCAGGAACTCCGCGCCTGCCTCCGTGAGAAGAACCCGACGACTGGTACGCGTGAGCAATTGAACGCCCATCCGGCGTTCCAGTCTGCCGATCGCCCTGGACAACGGCGGCTGCGCGATCCCGAGCCGTTCCGCGGCCCGCCCGAAGTGCAGTTCCTCGGCGACCGCGACGAAGTACTCGAGCTCGCGTGTTTCCGGCCGTTCCATTGCTGCAAGCCACCCATCAGTTGCCCGAGCCCAAGTGGGATGCTCGTTCCACTTGATACTACTTCAATCGGAACGCCTCAACCCTGCGCACCCCAAGTCAGTTGCTCCCCTCAACCGCATCCGCCTCTGACTCCGACTCCGGCGCCGCAACAACCGCCGGACCGGCGCGGAGCATGGCCCTGTAGAGGGCGTCATGCTCGGGCGAGGCGGGCAGCGGGCCACGGGCAGGCGTCTCGAACGACTGGACCAGCAGGGCGACGACGCGCCGCCAGGCGTCGGGGGCGGCGTCGCCGGTGGCGTTGACGACACCGGCGTTGGCCATGTGCAGCAGCACCAGGTCCGAGGAGTCGAAGTCCTCGCGCAGCCGGCCGGCCGCCTTGGCCCGGCCGATGAGTTCGACCATGCCCTCGTAGGCCTCGTTACGGCGCCGCTCCAGGGCCTTCGCAGCGGGGAAGGTCGTGGTCAGGACATCGGCGAAGCCGCTGTCGGCGGCCTGCATCGCGCAGGCGGTCTCGATGTAGCCGACGAAACCGTGCCAGGGATCGGGGTCGTCCAGGGCAACGGCGACCGCATCGGCGTAGGCGTCCATACGGTCGAAGAAGACGGCGTCGACCAGCTCCTCCTTGGCGGGGAAGCGACGGAACATGGTGGCGATTCCCACCCCCGCCTCGCGGGCCACGGAGGCCATCGAGGCACCCAGGCCATCACGTGCGAAAACCTTGCGCGCGGCAGCGATGATCCGCTCACGGTTGCGCTCGGCGTCGCTGCGCAGGGGCTGGGCGGCGGGGCCGTCGGGATGCTGGGCGCCAGAGGTCATACCGGGGAGTCTAGCAACCGGATTACCTTATCCACTTTTGGTGGTACGGTGGCGACAGCGGACCGGAAGGACCTATCCGGATCTTGATATGGATAGGCCTATCCGAATGTCTGCTTCTTTTGACCAGCATTTTCGACCAGCCTTCAGGCAGGAAAGGGATCGCTGTGACCAGCATCGCCATCATCGGAGCCGGCCCCCAGCTGGGTCTGGCCATCGCCCGCACCTTCGGCTCCCAGGGCTTGGACGTCGCCCTGATCTCCCGCAACCGCGACAAGCTCGACGATCTCGTCGGCAAGCTCACCGCCGAGGGCATCACCGCCGCCGCCTTCCCCGCGGACGTCCTCGACCGCGGCGCCCTCACCCAGTCCCTCAAGGACGCCGCCGCGAAGTTCGGCAGCGTCGACGTCCTGGAGTACTCCCCGGTCGCGGGCTTCGCCACCGCGCTGGCCACCCCGGTCGCGGCCGAACCGGCTGACGTACAGCACGAGATCGAGTTCCAGTTGTACGGTGCCATCGCCGCCACCAAGGCGGTGCTGCCCGCGATGCGGGAGGCCGGCGCGGGCACGCTCCTCTTCACCACCGGCGCGGGCTCCATCGATCCCGTGCCGCAGGTCGGCAACGTCAACGCGGCAGCCGCCGCGCTGCGCAACTGGGCGATCAACCTGCACAAGGAGCTGGACGGCACCGGCGTCCAGGCCGCCCACATCGGCATCGACGTGTCGATCGGCACACCGGCCGTCCCCGGTTTCCCGACCGCCCAGCCCGAGGAGATCTCCCCCGTCTACTGGGAGTTGCACACCACCAAGCGCGACCAGGCCGAACTCGTCTTCAGTCTCTGAGACCGCGCCAGGGCCTTGCCCTCGTCCATCAGAGCCGGATCGCGCCACCGCGCTTCCCATTGCGGCGGCGCGATCCGGACGAGGGTTCCCGCCGAGCTCGCGGCTCCCGACGTCATCCAGGCCACCGAGTCCCGCAAGCAGCTCAGCTCCCGCCGTGGGTGAGCGGCGTATTCGCCGACTTCCATGAGCTACACGCCAATCGCCCCGTGCCCAGGAGGCGCTCACGCGCCCGGAGCGTGGTGATGCCCGCTACCGATTCGTTCTCGACCGCATGGACCTGGGCTGACGCGAGAACCCGGCCTCGGCTCGGTACCGACTGATCCGCTCCGAGCACTCGAGGGCGTTTCCGGTTCACGACGCACAACGGGCGTGCGCGGCAGGCGGGGCCGGCCGGAGCCCGATCGCCGCTTGGGGTTCGTCGTCCTCAGCGTGGGGGATCGACGGCGTGTGCTCGCAGAGTGAGGAAGATCGCGTCGAGTGCGTCGAGGAGCGGCTCTTCGGTACGGGTCGTCTTGGTCATCAGCAGGCCGCCCTGCAGGATTGCGAGGATCGAGCGGCCGAGCCGCTGAGGGTCGGTGCCGGCCCGGAGCAGGCCCGCGGCGATCATGCGCTCGGCCCCGGCCTGGAACAGGCGCTGCCATTCGGCCCACACGTTCTCGACCGACGCGGCGACCTGGTCGTGGCTGCCGACGAGCTCATTGACCATCGAACCGATGGGGCAGCCCCAGCAGGGCTGCTCACTATAGAAGGCCGCGATCGCCTGGCTCCATTTCTGCCACGACTCCCAGGAGTCGAGTTCGTCCAGGTAGGGCCGTTGCGCGTCGAACACCCGCGCCCCCTGCCACTGCGACAGCGCGCTGACGAGGTCGGGCTTCCCTTCGGGGAAGTAGTGGAAGAGCTGGCTCCTGCTCGTCCTTGTCGCGGCCCGGATGTCCTCGAGTGTCGTCGCGTTGACGCCCCGTTCCAGGACGAGCTCCGCGGCGGCTTCCACGATGCGGGCGCGGGTGGCCAGTCCCTTGCGCGTGAGGCCCTCTGGAGTGCTCATGCACCCAGCCTACCGTTCTGGACGGAATCATCTGTTATTTTGGATGCAGACGTACAATTTACTGGATGAAAAAGTCCAAACTGCTGCTACCTACAGGAGTTCTCCATGGCACTGCAGAGTCATCCGGCCCCCGTGGTCGAGCGGGACCTGTTCATCGACAACGAGTGGCGCCCGAGCTCGGACGGCCGCTCGGAGTCGCTGATCAACCCGGCGACGGAAGAGCCCTTCGGCAGGGTCGCACTGGCTGCCAGTGCCGACGTGGATGCCGCCGTGCAGGCCGCACGGACGGCGTTCGACGAGGGGCCGTGGCCCCAGCTGTCCTTGAAGGAGCGAGCCGACTACATGCTCGCGCTCGCCGACGAGATCGAGCAGCACACGGACGCCATCGCCGAGTTGGTGATGGCCGAGACCGGGCTGGCCATCGGCGCCGCACGCGGAAACCCGCAGGCCTTCGCCGGCCTGCTGCGCTACTACGCGAGCCTTTCCGACTCCACCGAACTCCAGGAGGTCCGCACCGGCCTGTCCGGCGTCACCGCGCGCATAGAGAAGCGGCCCGTCGGTGTCGTGGCCGCGATCGTGCCGTGGAACGCGCCGCTCGGCCTTGCCGCCTTCAAGATTCCCGCGGCCCTCCTGGCCGGCTGCACGATCATCATGAAGCCGTCCGACTTCTCCCCCCTGAGCGCCGGCTACATCGCGGACGCGGCACTCAAGGTCGGACTGCCGGCCGGCGTGATCAACGTCCTGACCGCCGGTCCCGAGCAGAGCCAGGAGCTCGTCAGCCACCCGGGCGTGGACAAGGTGACGTTCACCGGATCGACGGGCGTCGGGCGCAAGATCGCCGCTGCCGCGGCGCCCACGCTCAAGCAGGTCACGCTCGAACTCGGCGGCAAGTCACCGGCGTTGATCCTGCCGGACGCGGACCTCGACCGGGTCGTCGCCACGCTGCCGGTCAATGTCTGCAACAACAACGGCGCGGCCTGCATGGTCCCGAGCCGGCTGATCGTTCCGGAAAGCCGCAAGGACCAGATCGTCGGGGCGCTGGCCGAAGCGTTCGCAGGGGTCACGGTCGGCGATCCGCACGACCCGGACACGATGGTCGGCCCGATGATCAACAAGGCGCACTACGACAAGGTCCTCGGCTTCTTCGAGACGGCCCGACAGGAAGGCGGGACAATCGCCGTCGGCGGTGGCCGCGCGCCCGGGTTCGACAAGGGCTACTACGTCTCACCGACCATCATCACCGACGTGTCGCCCAACTCCCGGGTCGCACAGGAGGAGATCTTCGGCCCGGTGACCACGGTGCTCACCTACCGCGACGAGGCCGAAGCGATCCGGCTGGCCAACCACACCGAGTTCGGACTCAACGCCGCCGTCTACGGCAGCGACGAGCAGCACGCGCTCGAGGTCGCCCGCAAGATCCGCAGCGGCACGGTCTCGATCAACAACGGCCTCACCCTCGATCTCGCGGTGCCGTTCGGCGGCGTCAAGCAGTCGGGATACGGGCGCGAACTCGGCCCCGAAGGCCTCGACGCGTTCTACAACACGCACACGATCTTCCTCGACGGCGAACCGATCCGGACGCTCTAGCGTCATCCGAACGCCCCAGGCCCGACAACACGGAGACGGGCCCCGGCCAACCGCACGCCACCACACCGAAGGCTCCTCAGTCCGGAGGGCCTCCGGCGCGCCCGGCGAGCGTTCGAGAAACCCGAGACGAGTTCCGAACGGCGGCTCGGCCGCCGGGAATTCCTCCACCGCCGCCCTACCGGCAGCAGCCGGACCAGGTCGAGGCGGACCACGATGATCATCGCCGTGACGCCGCCGTGGGCCGCGATGCCCTCGGCCCGGAGGGCCTCCCGACGGCCACGCCCAAGCGGCCGCCCCTTCTCCCAAGCATTGCCCCGACATCGAACAGAACAAGGAGCCATCATGCCCAAGGCATACATCTTCACCGAATACGGCGGTCCAGAGACACAGACCTTCGTCGACCTGCCCAGGCCCGTTCCAGGGCCGGGTCAGCTTCTGGTCGCGGTGCATGCGGCCGGGGTGAACCCGGTCGACTGGAAGCTGCGCGCCGGCTACGTGCGGGAGGTCCTTCCTCTGACGCTGCCGGCGACCCTTGGCACGGAGGTCTCCGGTGTCGTCGAAGAGATCGGCGACGGGGTCGAGGGGTTCGCCATCGGAGACGAGGTCTTCGGGGCCCTGCCGTTTGCCGGCGGCTACGCCGAATACGCGCTGCTGCCGGTCCAGGCCGCAGCACACAAGCCGGCCTCCGTGTCGTTCACCGACGCCGCGACCCTGTCGGTCTCGGCGGCCACCGCCCACCAGGGCATAGGCCTGCTGAACCTCAAGCCCGATGCCACCGTCCTGGTGAACGGGGCGGGTGGCGGTGTCGGCGTTGCCGCCGTACAGATCGCCCGCAACCTGGGCGCCACCGTGATCGGCACCGCCAGTCCGGGTAAGGCGGAGCTCGTCTCCTCCCTCGGAGCCACCCACGTCACCTACGGCGAAGGAGTAGCCGACCGGGTTGCCGCAATCGCCCCGCTCGGCGTGGACGCCATCCTCGACCTGGTCGGCGGCGAAGCCCTGTACGCCGTCGCCCATCTCGCCGCGGACAAGTCCGGGATCATCACCGCTGTGGATCCGACAGCAGCGTCCGAACTCGGCGGCGGCTACTTCCAGGTGGAGCAGAACGGGGAGGCGCTCTCCGCTCTCGCCGAACTGGTCGCATCCGGCGCCCTCGACCCCCACGTCACCAAGGTCGTGCCCCTCGCCGAGGCAGCGACGGCTCTCGCCGCTGTCGAAGCCGGCCACGCCCTGGGCAAGACCGTCCTGAAAGTGCGGTAACGGACAGGGTGTAACCGGCCCGCCGGGTTTCCGCGGCGTCCACAGACTCGTCGTGCCTGGCGAAGGACGTCGCGGAGTCACCCGTCGGCGGACCCCCGCCGGTCGCCCGCCGGTGACGGAGTACCAGCGCCACGAGAAATCCCCGTCGCCGACGCTCGGACGGGTGCGAGAAGGGCGCGTCGTGAACAGCTCTCGCAGCATGGCCGACCGGTAGAGAAACAGGCAGGACTTCACGTTGCCGGAGATCGAGCACCTGGCGGTCCGGCGCCGGCCGCCATCGCGCCAGTCCGCACCGGCGTGGCCGGCGACAGGCTTGCGCCGGCGGCCTCGGGAGCAAGGTGTGCTCGTCGCCTGGTCGTAGCAACGTCGGCTGCGGCACCAGGCATCGAGGGCGAAGCCGGCGTCGGCGCGTGGATCAGTTGCGGCGGAGCTCCAGGACCTCGGTCAAGTGGTAACTCCATCCCCAGTAATCGGAACACCTTATCCACTTTCCGTGTTACGCTACCACGACTAAACGGATCGCCCTATCCGGATCGCTTCCGCGAAAGGACCGCTGTGATCAGAATGTCGTTCACCGATGCTGCACGCACGTGCCTCACCTTCAAGTTCGCCACGCTCTCCGGCCGTGCACGGCGCGCGGAGTACTGGTGGTTCTCGGCGCTGTACATGGGCGCCGCCGCCGTGATCACCCGAGTCAGTTTCGCGATCGAGGTTCCGTTGCTCAGCGTCTTGCTGATGCCGTTCATCGTGCCGATGCTGAGCGTCTCCGTCCGCCGGTTGCACGACACGGGCAAGTCCGGCTGGAGAATGCTCATCGCCCTGATCCCGGCCGTCGGCCCCATCCTCTACCTCGTCGGCATGACAGTGGACAGCACCCCGGGCACCAACCAGTACGGCCCCTCCCCCAAGGCTGTCGGCCAGCCCGTCGGCTGAGCCGGTCACGTGGCTTCGAGGCCGCGCGGACCGTGGACACCGAGCGGCTGCCGCTGCGCCCACCAGAACGACGCGTCGAGCCCCACGGACCTCGACCGGTCGTACGGCACCGTGCACGACAACGGCCGCCGGAACGACGCACTGGTCGCGAACGCCAGGGGCCTCCGAAGCGGCCGGGCTCGAAGACATCGCTGACGAACACATCGACAAGCTCTTCAACAACAACGTCGTGCCGGGCCACAGCGTCTGCGGCGCGGCGAAGACCGCGGTCCACTACGGGCACGCCTACCCGACCAGTGACGACCTCGACGAGATCGAACGGCTGGCCGGAGCCGTACGGTAACGGTCTGTCGGGCGGGGGTGCCCCCCCCCGGGGGGGGCCCCCCCGGGGGGGGGCCATAGCGCGCCCGGGTTTTAACACCGCCGAATGGGAGGACAAAAAAAAAAACGCTAAGGGTTAA
>NZ_JBIRRV010000003.1:22432-300492 GCF_044333925.1 Streptomyces sp. NPDC020898 | reverse complement strand
CCCGGCCCCCCACCCGGCCCCCCCCACCCCCCCTCGCCCCGCCCCCCCCCCCCCCCCCGGGGGGCGGGGGGGGGGGGGCGGCGGGTGGGGGGGGGGGGGGCCCCCCGGGGGGGGGGCCACGCCGCCGTGGAGCAGCAAGCGCGCCACGGTTTCTGACCTCGCGGCTTGGCGAGACAACAACGACACCGTGAAGGTGATCAGGCGAGGGCCGGGGCGAGGACCGGGTGGGCCACGCGGTGGGCGATCTTCCAGTTCCCGTTGTCGAGCCGGTAGTGGTCGTTCAGTTCGACGACATGTCCGGCGTTCGCGGCCGGATAGCGGGCGGGGTCCTCGTCGACGGGGGTGGGCCCGGCGTAGGCGAGCAGGGAGACGGTGCCCTGGGCCGTCCCGTCCCCGATGCTGTGGAAGTGCTGGCTGGTGACGAGATGGCGGACCGTCACCTCGGGACCGGAACGGGCGTTGAGCACGTCCCGGATCTCCGCATGACCGCGCAGCGTGCGTCCATGGACCTCGTACAGGGCGTCGAGGGCGAACAGCTCGAGCAGTTCGTCGTACTCGCGGCGGTCGTAGTGGTGGAAGAAGGCCGTGTTCAGCCGGGACAGCGACCAGGCCGTGGCGTCCTGGGGAGTCACGCCTGCGCCTCCGTCGGGGTGAGGGCGTCCGGGCTGGTACGGGTCTTGAGGACGAAGTCGAACTCCATGGTCCGGTAGGGGCCCTGGAATCCGTGTCCGGCTATGTCCTCGGGGTCCTCGTGCAGGGTGGTGTCCGCCTGCAGGGCTGGGTGGGCCAGCTTCGAGCCGACGAAGTCGACGGGGATGACGGGGTCTCCCTTGAAGTAGATCTCGCCGAACCAAGGGGTGATCAACTCAGGGTGGTGGACCTCGTAGTGGATGTGGGCCGGACGGTAGAGGCTGCGGCCGAGGGCCGCGGCGGCCTCGACGACCCCGTCGATCTCCATGGCGTAGGCATCGGCGTAGGCGACGGGCGTGATGGTGGTGAAGGTGTAGCGGCCGTCGGTGTCGGTGAACAGGTGCCCGCGCAGGTTGTACTTGGGCACTCCGTCGTCGTACAGACCGGAGTAGTTGCCGTTGTTGGCCGCGTGGTAGATCTCCAGCTTGGCGCCCGCGAGCGGCTGACCGTGGCCGTCCAGAACGCGGCCGGACACGACCAGCGGGATGCCGGGCTCGTCCGGCCGCATCGGCAGGGCGCCGGGGTTGTCGATACGCGGGGAGCCGGGGATGACGGTGGGGCTGTTGACATCCTCGGAGGGGGTGTAGCCGTCCCGGCCGCCTTGGAAGAGCTCGCTGTACAGGGGCATGGCGACCAGCGCGAGGGGGGCGCCGGTGGCTCCCTGGAGCTGCTGCAGCACGTCGGTGACGGCGTTGAGGTCGTCGAAGGTCAGTCCTTCCTCGTCGCGGAGGCGGGCCAGAGCGCTCTTGAACGCCTCGACGAGACGTAACGCGCGGGGGTTGATCTGCGTCGGGTCGACGTAGGACGGATCGGTGGTCGTGGTCATTCCGGTCTGCTCCTTCATGGGGGGGGAGATCACTGAGGGCAGGCATCAGCCGCCCGGGATGTGAGGGCAGTCGGAGGGTCCGGGTGTGGAAGCCAGTGGCGACGGTCTTCACGCCGCGGTCACTTCGGGCGGCGGCGGGCTTCGGTGGCGAGGCGTTCGACGGATTCGTCGGCTGTCGGCCATGGAGCACACCGTGCCCGCAGACGCCTCACACACTGGTCGGAGGCGCGCCGAGCCAGCCGTATGGCGGAGATCGCGAGGAGCAGGTGGCCGCCGTGGCGGGACGGCGCCGGCTCATGGTTTCGCCAGCTCGGCGCGGATCTGAGGGAGCACCTTCGTGCCGAGGAGTTCGATGCCGCGCAGGAAGTCGCGCTGCGGCATGCCGCCGACGTCCATCTGAAGGATCTGGCGGGTGTGACCGAGGAGCCCGTGCAGGTGGAGGACGCGGTCGGCGATCTCGTCGGGACTGCCGACGAAGACCATGCCGCCGGGGCCGTAGTCGGCGGCACGGTCGGCGCGTGAGGGGGCGGGTCGGCCCAGTTCGGCCATGCCCTCGGCCATCATGCGGTACTCGTACTCCAGGTACGTCGACCGGGCCTGGGTGCCGGACTCGGCGACGAATCCGTGTACGGCGACCGCGATGTCGGCCCGCTCGGCGGGGTGGTCTGCCTGGGCCCAGGCGGCGCGGTAGGTGTGCCCGTAGCGTGCCCAGTGTTCGGGGGTGCCGCCGAGGATGCCGAGGAACATCGGCAGGCCCAACTCGACGGCGCGGGCCACCGAGTCCGGGCTGCCGCCGGTGCCCAGCCAGATCGTCAGCGGTTCCTCGGGGCGGGGGAAGACGGTGGCGTCCTCCAGCGGCCGTCTGCGGTGCGGGCCGCGCCAGGTGACGTTCTCGTCGGCGTTGACGGCCATCAGCAGGGCGAGTTTGGAGGCGTACAGCATGTCGTAGTCGTGCTCGTCATGGTCGAACAGCGGGAACGTGATCGTCGACGAGCCGCGTCCGGCGACCAGTTCGATGCGTCCGGGAGCGAGGGACGCGGCGGTCGCGAGCTGCTGGAACACCCGGATCGGGTCGTCGGTCGACAGGACGGTGACCGCGGTGCTGAGCTTGATCCTGTGGGTGGTGGCCGCGGCGGCGTTGACCACGGAGGTAGGCGAGGACAGCGGCATCGCCCGCATGTGGTGCTCGCCGACCCCGAAGAAGTCCAGACCGACCTCGTCGGCGAGCTTGATGGCCTCCAGTACGTCGCGGAGGGCCTGGGCGGTGGGTCCGCGGCGGCCGTCGGGCAGGCGCGGGGTGTTACCGAAGGAGTAGACGCCGAGTTCGAAGGTCATGGCGGACCGGTCCTGAGTCAGTTACTGATGGCGGGCATGGCACGCCGGTAGCGGTCGTCGGTGAGCTGCGAGACGAGGAACGCGGCGATGTCGGCGCGGCTCATGGCGGAGCCGACCTTGTCGTGGCCGAGGAAACCCGCGCGGATGCGGCCGGTGGCGGGCTTGTCGGTGGGGTTGGTGATCCGGGCGATGGTGTAGTCGAGGCTTGAGCCGGTGACGGCCTCGGTCATGCCCTTCAGTTCGGCCAGCGCGTTGGGGAACATCAGCCCGGCCGCGACGGGCAGGACCTTGTGCTTCCAGTGCGGCTTGTCCTTCGGGTCGGCCAGCGACGGCGTGGCCAGGCCGATGAAGCGGGTCACCTTCCGCGCCTGCATGGCCTGCACGACGGTGCGGGTTCCGTCGGTCACCTGGGTGCCGGTCGTGGACCGTTTCAGGGACGGTCCGAGCGCACTGATCACCACATCGGCGCCAGTGACGGCCTGCTCGACGGCGTCGCGGTCGGACAACTTCCCGGTGACGACCGTGAGATGGGAGTGGGTGAGGGTGAGCTTGGCAGGGGTACGGACCAGGGCGGTGACCTGGTGGCCGTCGTCCAGCAGTTGCTGGACGACAAGGCGGCCGATGCCGCCGGTCGCGCCGAAGACGGTGACACGCATCAGGGGTTTCCTCGCAGTGACGGTCAGCAGGAGGGGATCACAAGGAGGGGTCAGAAGCTGTACGGGCCGAAGCGCCCCCAGGCCACCAGGGCGGCCAGGACCAACAGGACGGCGTTGACGGCGATCGGGCCTGGTTCCTTACGGCGAGCGTGGAAGATCGCGGCCAGCACCATCAAGACGACCAGGCCGGTCGCGGCCAGCGGGGTCAGTACCGGGGCTATGTCGATGGCCGCGGGCAGGATCAGACCGAGGGCGGCGGCGAACTCCACGATGCCTATGAAGCGGAGGGTGGCCGGCGAGTAGCCGGCCGTCTCGTCCACCTTGTCCTCGGACTGGGTGGATTTCTTGATGCCGATCATGCCGAAAAAGGCGGCCAGCAGGGCCTGCACGATCCACAAGGAGACGTTCACGTTTGGATTCCTTGCCGGAGGGTGATGGGACGGGAGGGACCGGATGCCCCCTCCCTGGAGCAGGGTTGACCGGCCGGTCAGGCGTTGAAGACGGCCTCGGAGCGGTCGCGGTTTTCGTGCAGATCCCAGTACAGAGGAGCGATCTCCTCGGACGTGGCCGTCGGGAAGCCCTCCGGGCCGCCCCCGCCGATCCACACGTTGATCGCCACGTGCGCGGCATGCACACCGCTGCCGGCCAGCTCCTTGCCCAGGTTGATGACCCAGTTACGCAGAGCGGCCCCGGCGGCGTTGACGTTGCCGAGCATGGGGACGGGATCCACCGAACCTCCGCCGCTGGTGAACAGCAGGGTGCCTGCGCCCGCCTCGCGCATCGCGGGCAGCACCGCGCGGGCGGCGACGACGGCGCCGTAGAAGATGTACTCGATCTGCGGCTGCAGATTGTCCACCGTGGCCTCCGAGGGAGCGGCCAGGGTGACGCCGAGCACTGGGGAGTGCGGGGCCGGCGAGTACTCCAGTACATCGATGCCGCCGAAGCGGGCCTTGACCGCGTCCAGGGCATCCGTCAGTGAGTCGCGGTCCAGCACATCGGCGGGGAACGCCTCGGCGGTGACGCCTTCCTCGCCGAGCTGGTCGACCAGCGTCTGAAGCTTCTCCTTGGTACGGGAGATCAGCGCGACGTCGAAGCCGCGGCTGCCGAAGGTACGGGCGATGGCCAGGCCCATGCCGGGGCCGGCTCCGATGATGGCAATGGTGGGCACGGTCGTTCCTCTTTCGTTGGACGGACGTGGGTCAGGAGCAGGAGACGGCGATCTTGCCCGGGGTGCTCGCGCCGAAGGCGGCGAACGCTTCCGGGGCCTTCTCCAGCGGGTAGGTGGCGGTGACCGGCACACGCAGCGCACCGGAGACGACCTGCTCGGCCAGAGAGGCCAGGATCTTGGCGTCGGGGTCGGCCATGATCGTGTGGACGGTGACGTCGTGCCCCTTGACGGCGTCCTGGGTCAAGCCAGTGGCCGAGGCAAGCTGACCGCCCGGCCGCAGCAGACCGGCCAGCGCGGCGCCGTCACCCGCCAGGTGCAGCACAGTGTCCACACCCTCCGGGGCGATCGCGCGGACCTGTCCCTCCAGGTCACCGGTGAAGTCGACCACGTGGACCTCCGCGCCGGTCAGGCCGGTGACGAAGTCGGTCTGCGTGCCGGGACGGGCGGTCGCGATCACCTTCGCGCCACGGGCGGCGGCGAGTTGCACCGCCAGCGCGCCCACCCCGCCGGAGGCCCCCGAGATCAGCAGCGTCTCGCCCTCGCCCAGCGCCACCACGTCCAGGCTCGCCACGGCAGTGGCCCCGGCCACGCCCAGCGCGCCCGCGTCCCCTGCCGTCAGGCCCGCGGGGATGCGGGCGACGCCGTGTCCGGCGGCGACGGTGACGTACTGGGCCAGCGCCCCGGCGCCCAGGAACGGCTTCAGCACGACACCGAAGACCGCGTCGCCGGCCGCGAAGCCCTCCACGCCCTCACCGAGCGCCTCGACGGTGCCCGCGAAGTCCTGGCCGAGGACCAGCGGGAACCGGTGCTCCATGAACGTCTGCGTGTAGCCGGCGGCGGTGGCGATGTCGATGCCGTTCAACGAGGCGGCGGCCACCTTGACCAGCAATTCCCCGGACTCGGGGCGAGGAGTGTCCACCTCGGTCACAGCCGGGGCCGAGGGCACGGATTCGAGCGTGACAGCGCGCATGACAGCATCCTCCAATAAGTGGACCGGGTGGCCCACTTTCACCGCCGCCCACCGTACAACAGAAGCGGCCCCCTCGTTCCACTTGGATAGAGTGGGCGCATGACCTCCCCGCCTTCCGACCAGACACCGTGCCAGCAGCCCGGCCCGGGACTGCGCGCCGACGCCGAGCGCAACCGCTGCCGCATCCTGGCCGCCGCCCGCCGTCTCTACGCCGTCGAAGGGCTCGGCGTGTCCATGGCCTCCGTCGCCCGTGAGGCAGGCGTCGGCAAAGCGACACTCGGCCGCCGCTTCGCCACTCGCGAGGAACTCGTCAACGCGGTCTTCGCCGACCGCATGGACGCCTATGCCGAGGCCGTCGCCGAGGCACTCGCCGACCCCGACCCCTGGCACGGCTTCACCGGCTACATCCACGCCGTCTGCGCCATGCAGGCCGCCGACCGCGGCTTCGCCGACGTACTGACCATGACCTTCCCCGCCGCCAAAGCACTGGAAGCCCGCCGCACCGAGGCCTACAACGCGTTCCTCGAACTCATCGCCCGCGCCAAGAGCAGCGGTCACCTCCGCGAGGACTTCGTCTCCGAGGACCTCGTCATCCTGCTCATGGCCAACGCCGGCGTCGTCGCCGCCACCGGCGACGCAGCACCGACCGCCTGGCGCCGCCTCGTCGGCCACATGCTCCGCTCCTACGCCGCCCCCGGCGCACCGATCCCCGAGCTGTCCCAAGCCCCCAGGCCCACCGCCCTCTATCGCGCCATGGTCCAGCTCTCACGAACCGGCCCAGGCACCGCCTAGGGGGCCTCGGTATGACGGCGAGGAGGGTGTCGGCCCGGGCACGGACCGGCGGGGTCCTCGCCCAGGCCCCGGCCGGGCGACCACGACGTCAGCTCGGACTGTCGACGGCCGGCAAAGCAGACGATGGCGCCCTCAGCGACAAAACTTCCTTCAGTATTGGTCCGGGACCCATACGATCCGGCCGCGGAGCCCGCCTGCGGCGAGGGCATGGTGAGCATCCGCGACCTGCTCCAGCGGATACGTCCTGGCCACGCGCAGGCTGATCAGACCCTCGCCCGCGTAGGCCGCCAACTCGGCCGGGCGCTCGGCGTCGCCGTGCCACGCCGGATCGGTCATCAGCACCTGGCGGCGCATCATGGGCGCGGAGTTGAGCAACGACACGAACGCACCGCCATGCCGCGCAACATCCGTCGCCCCGGCGGCCAGGTGGGCCGCGTCGACCCCACAGTCCGCGTCACGAGTTTCCCGTCGGCCGCTCCGACCTGGGCGACCACTCGCAGCCGCGCAGGTTCCACCGCGAAAAGCCCCACTCCGCCGCCGGCGCCGGAAACCAGCAGCCACTGCCCCGGCTCCCCGGCAAACGCGTCCAGCGCCTGATCGGCGGAGGACGCGTTCAGCCGGCAACGACCAGTTGCACCAGGTCTCAGCAAGACGGAGCTTCCGACGGCGAATCCGCTGCCGGGATCCGGGTCAGACTCCCGGGTGCAGCCCGAGCGAGCCCGGCGACGGGTCGCCCTTGACCTCACCCAGGTACAGGGCGAAGGTCTGCTTCCAGCGCTCGACGGCGGCGCGGTCGGCCATGAAGCGGGGGAAGCCGTCGAGGTTGGCGTTGGGGTACTGCCAGATGGGCTTCAGACCCGTCGGCGGGGTCACGTCGGTGCGGACCGACCAGCCGTTGAAGGTGGCTTGCTGCTGCCCGGTCGACAGCTGCCAGTTGAGGTAGAGCTTGGCCGCGGTCGGGTGCTTGGCCTGCTTCAGGATCGTGGCCCGCTGCCCCCAGGCCATGAACGGAGTCGCCGCGTCGGGGATCACCCACTTGACGGGCCCGGTGGCCAGGGGGGCGCCGGAGGCGCCGACGCCGATCGCCTTCTGCCCACTGGTGACGGCGTCTCGGGGGGTGTAGCTGCCGCGGGCGAACTGCACGTCCTGGGCGGCCAGTCGGGCCAGCCAGTCCCAGCCGTACTTCTGCACGTAGAGCGCGTAGAGGTAGAGGGAGGCGTCGTCGTCGTGCGGGTAGGACGAGGCTATCCGCCCCTTCCACTCGGCGTCGACGAGATTCAGCGGGCTGCGCGGTGCGTCCGAACCGACCGCCGCCGGACCGTACATGTAGCTGAAGGAGCTCACCATGACGGCGACCCAGGCACCGTGCGGATCCTTGAAGGGGGCGTACACCTTCGAGAAACCGGCCGGCTTGTAGGCGAGCAGACGCCCCTGCTCGTTCCAGCGCACGAAGTCCTGCACAGTCTGCAGTTGTACGACGTCGGGCACGAGCGTGTCGGTGGCGAACTGGTTGTCCACGCGGACGTCGTGGTACTTGCTGTAGTCGACGACGACCGTCAGGTCGATGTCCGGGAAACGGCTCTTGAAGCCGTTGCGGAGGCCGTCCGCCTGCGTCGAGATGTCGCCGCCGGCGTAGATCACGAGCTTGCCGCCTTCGGCGAGAGCCGCCTGGTAGAGCTCGTCGAGGGTCCTGGTCTCCTCGGCTCCTCCTGCGGAACCGGGGCCGGGGGACGCCGCGGCGGGCGAGGTGACGACTAACGCGCCGAGGCCGAGAGCGGCACCCGCTCCGGTGGCGAGCAGGCGGCGTCGACTGGGGAGGTTGGTCATGTGGGGAAAGACCTTTCTGATCTGGCTGGGGGGAAGCAGAGCACCGGTTGCAGCGATGCTCAGGCTGGATAGATGCGGTGAGTGCCCGGAGGGGATGCACGCCCCTGCCAGTTGAGGCGTTCGACGGCTCCGTCGGTCGGCGGGGATCGTCACCGCTGAAATTCGACGGGCGCGCAGGTCGCGGGAACGCCACCGCAGGAGACGGTGGCGTTCGTTCGGAGCGTCCTCAAGTGGGGGCCGTGCACCGCGACATGTGCCCCGGTGCACGGCAAGTGGTGCACATCGGCTGAGGCGAACCTCAGAACCCTCGGGACCCTCAGAACCCTCGGAACCCTCGGAACCCTCGGAACCCTCGGAACCCTCAGAACATGGTGTTGTCGTTGGCGCTTTTCTCCGGGACCTCCTGGATCACGTCCCAGTGCTCGACGATCTTCCCGTCGGCGACGCGCCAGAAGTCCGCGACGGCCATGCCCCGATCGCCTGGCTCGAGGTGCAGGTTGCTGTGGGTGACCACCAGGTCCCCGTCGGCGATCGCGCGCTTGATGTCCAGGCGCAGCTCGGGGAACTTCCCTCGCAGCCAGTGGACATAGCCGATGAACGCCTGCGGACTGTCCTGCGCCTCCGGGTTGTGCTGGATGTAGCTCTCGCCGAGATGAGCGCCGGCGGCCTGCTCCGGCTGGTAGTCGTTGAACGCCTGCTCGTAGAAGGCGATCACGAGCGCCTTGTTCTCGTCAGCGGACACGCTGGATCTCCTGCCTTGCCGTGGTGCGGAGAGGCATCAGCCGTTCATGGCGTCGCGGACGAGAGCGGTGTCGACGAACTGTTCGAAGCGGACGATGAGTCCACCGCGTACGACGAAGTGGTGGGCGACGCGGACGTCGATCCGTTTACCGGTGGCCTTGTTGGCGGCGGTGTAGCGGGCCAGGACGACGACGTTCTCGCCGTCGACGACGTAGGTGTCGTCGTGAGCGGTCCAGCCCTCCCACTCCTTGCCGAGCTGTTCCATCACGTTGGACGTGACGCCGTCGGGGGTGCGGTAGGTGCCGGCGAGCGGGAAGCCCGCCATCTCGGTCCACTCCACGTCGGGGGCGAGGGTGGCGCGCAGGGCCTCCAGATCGGCGGCCGCGGAGGCCAGGTACTGACGGCGTACGACGTCGGCGGGTGCGGAGGACGTGGCGAAGTCGGTGTCGGTCATGACGGTCAGCCCCACTTCATTTCGCCCTTGGCGACCTTCGCGCCGATCTGGGCGGCGATCAGCATGCCGTTGTCCGGGTAGCGCTTGACGAGCGCCTCGGTCAGCGCGGGGCCGTCGGCGGCCTTGCCGAGCTCCTCCTCGAAGGTGAGGAGGTACTCGCGGGTGGCGGAGATGGCGGACGCGTCGGCCGCCGTGCCGGGCAGGCGGTGGCCGGGGACGACCAGCTCCGGCTGCAGCGCGGCCATTTCGTCGAGCAGGTCGATCCAGGCGGCGCGGTCCTCGGGTGTGGCGGTGTCGGCGACCCAGACGTGCTCCTGCTGGAAGAGCAGGACACCGCCGAGGAGGGAACGGCTCTCGGCCTGCCACAGGTAGTGGCGGTCGGGAAGGGCTGCCGTCCCGCCCTTGAGCTCGAAGCGGTGGCCTTCGAGGGTGAGGTCGCCGGTGAGCGGCTGGAGGTCGACCAAGCGGGTGGGGAGGTTCGGGCCGAGGGCCGCCCACGCCTTGAGCTTGCCCTCGTAGGAGTGCTGGATGTGCTCGATGACGATCGGGGTGGCGACGAAGACGGCGTCCGGGAAGGCGTCGGCGATCACTTCGGCACCGAAGTAGAAGTCGGGGTCCGCGTGGGAGACGAAGACGGTGGTCAGCTTCTTGCCCGAGTCGAGGATCTCGGCGGCCAGGCGGTGGCCGTCGGCGCGGGTGAAGGCGGCGTCGACCAGCAGCGCCTCGTTCTCACCGGTGACGAGGGTGGCGGTCTTGTTCTTGCTGCCGGCCGGGAAGTCCAGGTCGAGGACCTCGAAGGAAAGCGTGCTCATCGATGACTCCTTGCGCGAGGGATGGGGTGGGGACGGGGGAAGATCAGTGAGCGGCGAGGCGTTCGTCGACCTCGTCGGCGGTGGCGCGTCCGTAGGCCAGCGGGGTGACGGAGTCACCGTCGACGGCCAGCAGGGTGGGGAATCCGGTGACGCCGAGCTCGGCCGCGCGGCGGAAGTCGGCATGGGCCGCGGCCTGCGTCCCGGGGGCCTCGAAGGCGGCGACGACGGCGTCCGCGTCGAGCCCGGCCGTCTGGGCGACCGTCCGGTAGGTGGCGGCGTCGGACAGGCTCCGTCCGTCGACGTAGAAGGCGTCCTGCACGGCTGTGGCCAGCTCCGCCGCGCGGTCGGGGGCCATCTGGCGCAGGGCCGCGACGCCGAGTGCGGCGGCATCGGAGTCCATCACGAACGAGCCGTCGGCGATCAGCCGCTCGTACGCGTCGCCGAACTCGGCGCCGGTCAGTTCGGCGATCTGGGCGTTCGCGCCCTGGACGTAGCCGAACTCCCGGATGGGCACCCGGCGCTGCCCGGTGAACAGGCCGCCGGAGACCACCTCGGTTGCCAGTCCGGGGTGGCGGGAGACAACCTCGCGCAGGGTGCCGGAGAACCCGTGCGACCAGCCGCAGTAGGCGTCGAAGACGTAGACGAGCTTCATCGAAAACCTCGACAGAGAAGAACGCCCGCCGATTGCGAGCGATTCACCTGATCAAACAGTAGCTGACTAATCAGATATTTCTCGACCTGTGTGAACTGGGACACATGCGAATGTAGTCAACGCCATTAGACCCGCGCTGCCGCCGGTCCGCAGATCAGGGAAGTCGGGGCAGCACGTCCCGGGCCGTGTGACTGAGGATCCGGAGATCCTCCGCGAACCGCTCACGGTCCGCCGCGGGAAGGGGCTCCACGAAGTACCGCTTGATGTTCGCCAGGTGCACCCGGGCGGCGCGTACGACCGTCTCCTCGCCCAGCGGGGTCAACCGCACCAGCTTCCCGCGCCGGTCCTCGGGGGACTCCGCACGCGTCACGAGGCCGGCCGCCTCCATCCGGTCCACCAGCCGGGTGGCGCCGCCGGTGGTCAGGACCTGCTCCTGCGCGATGCCCCGCATGGAGAACCCCGGCTCACCCGCCCGCCCGAGGATCAGCAGCACCTCGAAGACCAGATGGCTGATACCGCACTCCACCTCGAGCGCCCGGCCGAGGATGTACTCCAGCCGGTTCGCCGCGCCCTGCAGCCGCCCGAACGCCAGGATGAGCTCATGGTCGGCGGCCTCCTTCGCCGTACCGATCTCCGCTTCCTCGCCCACGGCCGCGTGGCCCCTCTCGTCGTCCCGGTGTCACCGTACCGATCAGTATCGGACGGCCCGCGCAGCCTAATCGGCCCGCCAGGCCGAGCGACAGCAGCCCCACTCCCGCAGTCACGGTGCGGTAGGTTATAGGTCGACCACTAACATGGGAGTGAAAATGACAGTCCAGGAAGACGACGCCGCCCGCCGCGCCGCTGCCCAGCACGCCGTGGCCGAGCACCTGCGCCTCACCGCTGCCGGACACACCGAGGAGTGGGTGAAGCTGTTCGCCCCGGACGCGGTGCTCGAGTTCCCGTACGCGCCGGCCGGCGTGCCCCAGCGGGTGACGGGGCGAGACGCACTGCGCGCGCACATGAGCAACTTTCCCGAGACCTTTGACGTGGAGTTCGTCGGCCTGGTGTTCCACGAGACGGTCGATCCGAGTCTGGTGATCGCCGAGTTCCGCTCGAAGGGCACGGCACTGCCGACCGGCAAGCCGTACGAGCAGACGTGCATCTCCGTCGTCCGGACCGATGACGACGCGCGCATCACCCACTACCTGGACTACTGGAACCCGCTGGTGGCGATCGAGGCGCTCACGCCCCACGACGTGCCGTCCGACTCCGACCGCAGCGTGGCTTTGGAGGCTGAGGGGAGCCGTGTTTGACTGACGCCCATGCCTGCCGCCGGTACCAGCACGAAGAGCGACGAACGACGTCGGGCCATCGTGGCCGCCGCGGTCGACTGCTTCGCTCACAAGGGTTTCTACGGTACGACGACGCACGAGATCGCAGACTGGGTCGGCGTCTCTCAGCCGTATCTCTATCGCCTGTACCCGAACAAGGAAGCACTGTTCGCGGCGGTGGTCGACCACGTGTCCGTCGTCATGACCGACACTCTGGTCGCTCACTCGCCGGCGTCGGGTGGGGCCGGGCCGGCGCCCGAGGCGGCGTCGGACGCGGCGTCGGACGCGGCGCGCGGCGCCTACGCCGCGCGCCTCGCGGACCGGAACATCCTGCGTTTCCTCATGCACGCGAACTGTGCCGTCGGCGAGCCGCTGGTGGAGCAGGCCGTGCGCCGGTGCTACGCCAAGCAGGTTGACACCGTTCGGCAGCTGCTGGGCGACGACGAGGCCGTGCGGCGCTGGTTCGGCGCCGGAATGCTCGACAACGTGGTCGCCGTGCTGGGTCTGGCCGACATCGATGAGCCGTGGGCGCACGTCCTCACCGCCCGATGACCCGACACCGGCAGTACGGCGACGACAGCCCCGAGTCCTCCTCGTGGGCCAACTCGGCCGGTGGGACTCGGCTTCTTCAGCCGCGGGCAAGCTTCGTCCGGGTCAGCCCCCTCCCGGGCGGGCGTCGGGGCGACGGCCGCGGCGGCGTCCGCCGCGGCCCGGTCCTACTCGGCCGGCCGGTTCAGGACCCGGCGATCACGAGCTCCTCCCTCTCGGCCTGGACCTCCTGCAGCTGCTTGGCCACCTGCACAGCGAGCGTGTCCAGTTCACTGCGTTCGCGACGATGCCGGGATGGTTCCTCCGGTCCTCAACGCCGCCGACGGGAAGATCCGCGGCACTGACGAAGCCGCAGGCCGGCCGCCGGCACCGGCCTTCGACGGCCGCCAAGGCCACTTCGTTGACGATGGTGTCCTTCAGTGGCAACACACCCGCACTCCGGCCACTCGCTGGAAGTCCGAGGGCGACGGCCCGGCAGGCAGGGCAGCCGCACAAGAGCTCAGTCGTCGTTTCTGGTCTTCTCGCTCGGCAGGAACCTCTGGCGTGCCCAGAGGCTCAGCAATGCCGTTCCGCCGACCAACAGCGGCACCGGGTCTCGGGCAGGTGGCGCCAGCACGTATCCCAGCGCCGTGACCGTGCAGACCGTCAGGGGAATGAACGCCGCCGCACCCTCCATCCCCCATCGCAGCGCAGGCTGAGCAGTGTCCAGGACGCTCGCCCCGCCGGGCACCCAGGGGCCGGCAGCAACCACCAGCAGTCCCGCGGTAACGCAGGCATCGACCAGCTGACAGGACATCACCTCAGGGCCGTGCGGGCCGACCGTCCACAATCGCAGCGTGTCACCGATCACCATGAGGGACAGCCCGACGATCCCGACCCACAAGGTGACTCTCCGGTCGCTTCGCACGAGACGGCGCAGAGCGAACAGAAAACTCAGGAACACGACCTCCGCGACCCAGAGGACACCGATCATCCCCGCCCCCAGCCGCCAGCCGTCACCGGCCCCCCGCAGCAGTACCCATCCCGTCATGAACACGGCCCCGGCTGTGATGACCCCGTCAAGCACGCGCCGCAGCAACACGTGCCGGCCTGTGCCGGCATCGGCCGCGACCACCAGACCGGCCATCCCCAGACCAACTGCCAGCGTCACTCCGGTGACAACCACCGAGCCCAGCAACGATCGCGCGTCCCGCCCCGAACCCGGAGGCTGCGCCGACAGCAGGGTGACCGCCCCTCGATACACACCGCCGGCTACCGCCGAACCCCCCAACAGCAGCAGACGCGTCCGCACCCGTCCCCTCGCCCCCCGCGCACGGACCACCAAAGAGCCCGCCAACCCCCAGCAACCGATGGACGGCCCGAAAGCCACCATCCGCGCCGCCCCGCTCCCAGCCGCCCACGGCATGCCGAACGTCAGCACTGTTCCCACAAGACAGGCCGCACCCACCGCTCCCCAGGCCCACGCCCACGCCCTGGTCCGCAGGCAGCAGCCCGCCCGGACCCTGAGCACGTCCGGCGACTTCCCCAACCCCGACATCAGGTGCGCCTTTCCACCGGTTCCCGCCCGCAGGGCCTCCCCCCACAACCCCCGGTTCCGTTCAGAACCGTAAAAGACCTGGCACCTGCCCCGAACCGAACCATCAGCTCATTCACTCGTACTGCGTAAGGGAGAACAGATCACCGGCCCTCCACTTCGCGCGGCCAACGCCAACAGCCTCGCCACCGCCTGCACCCGTACTGACCAATGGGCGACGTCCTGATGTTCCTGTCCGGCCTGCGGCTGCGGTGTACTTCGCCGCGAGCACCGAACGCCCGGCAGTATTCCCCTGTGCCTCTCATCCCCGGAACCAATGACCGCTCCGTCGAACCGGCGCGGATCCGTCTGGCGGCGGCCGTGGCCGCGGTGGTCACCGTCGGAGCGGGGCTGGGACTCCGGGCGGTGGCCACGGGAAGCGTGGCGAAGTACGGCGGAGACGCGCTGCACACCGTCCTGATTCTCGCCCTTGTCGTTCTGGTGGCGCCACGAGTGATGCCCCTGACGGCCGCCGGAAGCGCACTGGCCATCAGTTGGGGGGTCGAGTTCCTGCAGCTCAGCGAGATGACGGCGGAACTCTCCCAGCGCAGCGCCGTCACCCGCCTCGTGGTCGGTTCCACCTTCAATCCACCTGACCTGTTCTGGTACGCAGTCGGTGCGACGGCGGGCTGGCTCGTCCACACCTCGGTGGGCCCGTACCCGGCACGTCGGCGTACAGGGCCCAGTTGATACCAGCATCCTGGCGGCGAAGGCCGGCGAGCAGCCGCGAACAACATCGGACACCCAGGCCCGCACGGAACCGGTTCTGAATCCCAAGATCCGCACCAGCCACGGGCCACCGCCCACACCTTGTCGCCAGCGGGTCACAAGACGGCCTGGCGTGCGACCCTCACACTCCCGTCAGCGTCCGCACAGGTGACCCCCCACCAACTCAGCGTTGATACTTTCGAGAGACGGCTTCCAGAGCCACCTAACTGCACATCAGCAATTTCTGACGATCCGTCACCAAAGTCGGCATCAAGTCAGCATCAGTACCGCCGGAGACCGTCTTCGACCGGCGCGAACCGCCAAGATCGACAACTGAACAAAACTAGCTCTGACCTGCAAAAACATAGGTCATAGACTCCTCTTTTAATCTCACCTGGAGGTACCCGTGAAGATGCTCATCAACGTTCCGGAGACCGTGGTCGCCGATGCGCTGCGGGGCATGGCGGCGGCCCATCCCGAGCTGATCGTCGACGTGGAGAACCGGGTGATCGTACGGCGGGACGCTCCCGTCGCCGGGAAAGTGGCCCTCGTGTCCGGCGGTGGGTCGGGGCACGAGCCGCTGCACGGCGGTTTCGTGGGGCCGGGGATGCTGTCGGCGGCCTGCCCGGGTGAGGTGTTCACGTCTCCCGTGCCCGATCAGATGGTGCGAGCGGCGGCGGCCGTGGACAGCGGGGAGGGGGTGTTGTTCGTCGTGAAGAACTACACCGGCGATGTCCTCAACTTCGACATGGCGGCCGAACTCGCCGAGGACGAGGGCATCCAGGTCGCGAAGGTCCTCGTCAACGACGACGTGGCCGTGACCGACAGCCTCTACACGGCCGGGCGCCGCGGCACGGGCGGCACACTGTTCGTGGAGAAGATCGCCGGTGCGGCGGCGGACGAGGGGCGCCCGCTGGAGCAGGTGCGCGCCATTGCCCAGCAGGTCAACGACGCTTCACGCAGCTTCGGCGTCGCACTCGGCGCCTGTACCACCCCGGCCAAGGGCAGCCCCACCTTCGACCTGCCGCCCGGCGAGCTGGAACTGGGCGTCGGCATCCACGGCGAACCGGGCCGGGAGCGGCGGGCGATGATGACCTCGGGTGAGATCGCCGACTTCGCGGTGGAGGCCGTTCTGGCGGACCTGAACCCGCGCAACCCCGTGCTGCTCCTGGTCAACGGCATGGGCGCGACACCCCTGTTGGAGCTGTACGGGTTCAACGCCGAGGTGCAGCGGGTACTGGCCGCGCGCGGGGTCGCGGTGGCCCGCACGCTCGTCGGCAACTACGTCACCTCGCTCGACATGGCCGGCGCCTCGGTGACCCTGTGCGAGATCGACGAGGAGACGCTGCGGCTGTGGGACGCGCCGGTGCGGACGGCGGGGCTGCGCTGGGGCATGTGAGTCCGGGCGCGGGCAGCGGCCCGTGGACCCGGGCCGGCGAACGACCGACGTACCTACCACGCAAGGAGATCCTGTGTTCGACGCCGACTTCTTCCGCCGCTGGATGACGGCGACGGCCGTGTCCGTCGGCCGCGAGGCGGAGCGGCTCACCGCCCTGGACTCGCCGATCGGGGACGCCGACCACGGCAGCAATCTGCTGCGCGGCTTCAATGCCGTGGCGGCCGTCGTGGAGAAGGAGGCGCCGGACACACCCGGTGCCGTCCTCGTCCTCGCCGGACGTCAGCTCATCTCGACGGTCGGCGGCGCCTCGGGGCCCCTGTACGGAACGCTGCTGCGCCGCACCGGCAAGGCGCTCGGCGAGGACGCCGAGGTGAGCGCGGCGCAGTTCACGGAGGCGCTGCGCGCCGGGGTGGACGCGGTGATGGCGCTCGGTGGTGCGGCGCCCGGCGACAAGACGATGATCGACGCCCTGGTGCCCGCGGTGGACGCCCTCGGTGACTCGTTCGGCGCCGCGCGCACGGCCGCCGAACAGGGCGCCCTCGCGACCACGCCCCTCCAGGCCCGCAAGGGCAGGGCAAGCTATCTCGGCGAGCGCAGCATCGGTCACCAGGACCCGGGTGCCACCTCGGCGGCCCTGCTGATCGCGGCGCTCGCGGAGGCGGCCGGTGAATGACACGACCGGAGGGAACGGCGAAAAGCTGGTCGGGGTCGTGCTGGTCTCGCACAGCGCGGCGGTGGCCGCCTCGGTGGCGGATCTGGCCCGGGGGCTCGTGGGCGGCGGCGCGGCGGTTCCTGTCGCCACGGCGGGCGGCACCGAGTCCGGCGGGCTCGGCACGAGCGCCGAACTGATCACCGCGGCGGCCCGTTCCGTGGACCGGGGCGCCGGGGTCGCCGTCCTGATGGACCTGGGCAGCGCGGTCCTCACGGTGAAGGCGCTCCTCGCGGAGGGCGACGAACTCCCGGACGGCACCCGCCTGGTGGACGCCCCGTTCGTCGAGGGAGCGGTGGCCGCGGTCGTCACGGCGTCGACGGGAGCCGACCTCGCGGCGGTGGAGGCGGCGGCCGCGGAGGCGTACACGTACCGGAAGGTGTGAGGAGGAAGCAGCGTGGGAGGGTGGGACGGCGGGGAACGCTCTCCGTCCCACCCTCCCCCAGGTCGGCTCAGCCGCCGTCCACGACTTCGTCGCCCTCGGTGTACTCCACACTCTCGACGTCCTGGCCGACGAACGCCTTGGCCAGTCGTTCCCCCGTCTCCACCGCCGCCGCGTGGTCCTCGATCGGCGACACCCTGGAGTCCTTGAAGACGATGTACGTGACCCCGGAGGCCGTTCCGCCGCCGTGCGGGTCGGGGTTGATGCCCAGCGCATCGGCGGTGGCGTAGGACGCCTCGCCGATGATGTCGCGCGGGCCGGTGTCGCCGACGACCGCGTACTGCACCCGGTCCTTGTAGACGACGGCCGCGACCGAGCCGCCCCGGATGCCGTGGTCGCGGTAGTCCCAGATGCTGCTGGCGGCCGGGACGACGATGAACGGCAGGCGTTCGGCGTCCAGATAGCGGCCGTCGGACTGCTGGTAGGCGGTGGTGTCGGCGAAGTACGGGTCGGTGCGGGCGTTGCAGCGCGGGCCTGGTTGGCCGTCGCAGTCGATGTCCATGTCGGCTTTCCAGAAGACGGCGTCCTGGGTGCCGCAGACGGGAATGTCCGCGCGGGTCCCGCTGTCGCTGCGGTAGTGGCCGTTGGACACGGGCGCGCAGTCACGCACTTTGGCCAGCAGGTCGGCGGCCCGGACGCTGCCCTCGTACCGCACCGGCTCGTTCGGGTGGACGGCGGGCAGTGTGGTCGGGGCGAGCAGGGCGGCGCCGGCCGCCGCGAGCGTCAGCGTCTGGACACGCACGATAGGGGCCCTCTCCTGGGGGATCTGACGGACACTCGGTCCAATCTGGTGCCGGTCCGATCACGCGTCCACCGTTAGGGGGCCGTACGGTGCATGGCCCGAACTCCCGACAGGGGCCGGGCGCCTGAGTCCGTGTCGGCTCCGGCCGCCCGGCCGCCCGTCCGGCGCGGGAACAGCGACGACAGCGGTCCGCGCACTGACATGAACTGCCCTGCCAGCAGGGCGAGTTCAGCCTTGGTGAAGCCAGCATACGTAATCCGCCGCGAGCGCGGAGCAACCGCACCCCTCTTGATGTGCTCGCACCACCGGGTCCATATTGGTCCGGACCAATACCGTGCGGGAGGGACGGCAAAGGGGGCAGCTCTGTGCGACGCGTCGCCCGGTACGTCATGGCCGCCTGCGGCGCACTGCTGCTCACCGCCTCCTGCGCCTGGACCGGTGACGGGGGTGGGGGCGGCACGGAGGGCAGGCTGCCCGGCGCCCCGGCGGGGGTCACCGCCGCCGCAGGGAGTGCGACGAGCGTGCACGTGATGTGGAACCGAGCGCCGGACGGTACCGGGATCGCCGTGTACGAGGTGTATCGCGGCGCGGTGAAGGTCAGGGAGGTGCCCGGGTCCGAGCACATGGTGGATGTCGTCGGGCTCACGCCGGCCACCGCGTACGTCTTCACCGTGCGGGCGCGGAACAGCGAGGGCCGCTCCGGGCCGCGCAGCGGGCGCGTCCGCGCGACGACCCCGGCGGCGTCCGCCACGGACGCCGCTCCCCCGACCCGCCCCGGCTCCGCGCGGGGCGAGCCCGTCGGCAGCCGGTCGGTCCGGTTGTCCTGGGGCGCGTCGACGGACGACCGGGGTGTGGTCTCGTACGACATCCACCAGGGCTCGTCGAAGATCCACAGTGTGGGCGGCGACCGGACGGCGACCGTGGTCACCGGGCTGCGGCCGGGCACCCGCTACTCCTTCTCCGTCCGCGCCCGCGACGCCGCCGACAACGTCTCCCCCGCCGGCGACACCGTACGGCTCACCACCGCGCCGGGCACCGACGACGCCCGCGCCACCGCCCCCACGGGCTTCCGTGCGGAAGCCCGCCGCGCCGACGGGGCGTACTACCTCGACCTGTCCTGGATCCCGCTGCGCGCGGACGGAGTGATCACGGAGTACGAGATCCATCTCGACGGACGTCCGGCCACCTCCCTCCAGTGGGGCGGGGCCGTGCCGCGCGAGCGGGCGTCGTACAGCTTCTATGCGGGCCGGGACGCCGGGGTCGCGTACCGGGTGCGGATCAGGGCCCGGCTGCCGGACGGGACGTGGGGCGGGTTCTCGGCGGAGCGGACGGCCGTGACGAAGCCGTAGAGCGCCTTGACAGCCCATCAGCTGTCCGCCGTACGAACGAATCCGTCACCTGCCCGGTCGCCGTCCGGATGCGGGCCGGGGCCAGGGCACGTTGGCTGGCCCCGAGGCAGCACGGGCGATCCCCGACCCTCGGCGGCGCATGGGACGTACCGCCAACCGTGCAGCCGAAGGGCAGTCCACATGCGAACCACTCCGCTCCTCCTCCGATCCGGCCTGACCGTGGCAGCCGCCGCCGTGCTTGCCCTCGCACTCACCGCCCCGAACGCTTCGGCGGTCGGGATCTCCGTGAGCACCAGCGGGTCCACGGTCTCGGTGACCACCACCTCGTGCCCCACCAGCAGCGGCAGCGGCTACGGCAGCGCCTCGCTCCTCAACAGCAGTCAGCGGTCCTTCGCCGACGGGCGCGTGGTGACGCTCTCCGGTACGAGCGCCAGCCAGTCCGCCGTCTGGTCGAACGTCAGCACCGGCACGTACACCGTCACCGTGCGGTGCGCGAACGGTGACACCGCCGGTTCCCAGGCCGTCATCGTCAGCGCCGCCTCGACGCCCGCCATCTCCGCCACGGCCTCCCCCACCCTGGGTGTCATGGGCGGTCTCGGCGGCGCCGCCGAGGACTACGGCACCGTCACCTTCGCGGCGGGCGGCGCCCTGGTGGCGTGCGGCGTCGTGGCCGCGGTCTGGGTACTGCGCCGGCGCGCGAAGCCGCACCGGCTCTGACGCGTGCCCCACCCGGCCGGTGGCCGTCCTTGCGAGATCCTCGCGCGGACGGCCACCGGCCGTTCTACGGGCGGACTCCGACCACCACATGCGCGTACAGCTCGTCGGACATCGCGAGTCGGGCGACCAGGCCGCCGGACTCGAAGGCCGTGACGGCCGACGGCGCCTGGCGTTCACTCGTCTCGACCAGGAGGCAGCCGCCGGGGGCCAGCCACTGTGCCGCCCCCGCGGCGACCCGGCGCAGCACGTCCAGGCCGTCGCCGCCGCCGTCCAGGGCGACCAGCGGTTCGTGGTCGCGTGCCTCCGGGGGCAGCAGGCCGACCTCCTCGGTGGGAACGTAGGGCACATTGGCGGCGAGGATGCCGACACGGCCGCGCAGACCGCCGGGCAGGGCCTCGAACAGGTCGCCCTCGTGGGCGTGGCCGCCGTACGCGGCGACATTGCGGCGGGCGCAGCGCACGGCACCGGGGTCGATGTCGGCGGCGTGCAGTTCGGCTCCGGTGAGTACGGCGGCCAGCGCGGCGCCCACCGCGCCCGAGCCGCAGCACAGGTCCACGACGACGGACGCGTCCGGGGCCTGGGCGAGGGCCTGTTCGACGAGGAACTCGGTACGCCGGCGCGGCACGAAGACGCCCGGCTCGACGGAGATGCGCAGACCCCTGAACTCGGCCCAGCCGAGGACGTGTTCGAGCGGCAGGCCCGAGGCACGGCGGCCGACCATGGCGGTCAGCTCGTCCGGGGTGCGGGCGGCGGAAAGTATCAGCCGTGCCTCCTCCTCGGCGAAGACACAGCCGGCCGCGCGCAGGGCGGCGGCCACGGAGACCGGGGAGGAGCTGGGCGAAGAAGAAAGCGAAGAAGAACCGGAGGAGCTGGGGAAACTGGAGGGCATGGGAGCCGAGAGCCTTTCGGAAGCCGAAGGGCGCTCTCGCGGTCGCCTAAGCGAGCCCGGCAGCGTCCGCACCCAAAAGGGCGCGGGGAACTGCGCGACCAGCCACGACACCGCCGCAGCGAACCGACAACCCCTCGCGGCACCTCCCGCGGAGCGACTCGCTGCCTTGAGGTGAGAGCACCCGACCTGACACAGCGGTAATGGGTCCCACCTCCCAGGTGATGTGTGGCTGGGACGTTCCGCAGCCGGACGGCAACACTACCCGAACAGTTGGGCCCACGCTCTCCTGCACCCCGACACCTCGCTACGGAACCGCCAACTCCCGCTCGCCGCCCAGGCGTTCGGGCACCCGGGCGCCCATGAACGCGGTTCTGCGACGCAGCCGGAAGCCCAGCGACTCGTACAGCCGGATGGCGTTGGTGTTGCCGGCGGCCGCGTGCAGGAACGGGATCTCGCCGCGGGTGCGGATGCCGTGGGCGACGGCGAGGACCAGCCGGGTGCCGAGGCCCTCACCGCGGGCCTCGGGGGCGGTGCACACCGCGCTGATCTCCGTCCAGCCCGGCGGATGCAGCCGCTCCCCCGCCATCGCGACGAGCGCGCCGCCCCGGCGGATACCGAGGTAGGTACCGAGCTCGATGGTGCGGGGCAGGAAGGGGCCGGGCCTGGTACGGGCGACCAGGTCCAGCATCTCGGGCACGTCGGCCGGACCCAGCTCCACGGCCTCCGGGTCCGGGGCGGCGGCCAGTCCGTCGTCCACCAACTGCACGCCCTCCGCGTGGAACGTGATGTCCCAGCCGTCCGGGACGTGCCCCTGGAAGCCGAGCAGCGGGACGTCCGCCCCCGGCCCGGCGAGCGCCGCGAGGTCCGCCCAGTCGCGGTCGTCCAGCTCGGCGGGCAGCGCCAGCCAGGGCGTGACGTCGACGGGGTAACGCACGATCCGGCCCCGCCATTCGGCGAAGTGGGCGTGCGGGCCGGTGAGGGCGGCGAGCGCGGGACGGTCGAGCGGGTGTGGCGTGCTCATACGGCGGCCCCGGTATCCGCCGGCGCCCCGACCACGATGACCGTCTTGCCGCGCGCGTGACCCTCCTCGACCGTGCGCAGGGCCTCGGCGGCCCGGTCGAGCGGGAAGGTGCGGGTCACGTGGGGGGTCAGGTCGCCGCGTACGACGAGGTCCGCGACCGCTTCGAGGACGGCGGCATTGCGGGCGCGGACGACGCGGGCGCCGCCCAGGCGTTCCGCGGCCTCCTGCGTCGTGCCGGCCGTGATCAGCTTCGCGCGGTCGGTCAGCAGGGTCGCGGCCTCGGCGATCACTTCGCCGCCGACCAGGTCGTAGACGCCGTCGATGCCGTCCGGGGCCGCCGTTCGCACCCGTGCGGCCAGGTCGGGGCCGGACGGCACGTGGACCGCGCCCAGTGACTCGACGAAGCCCTTCTTGCCGTCGCTCGCGACCCCGACGACGCGCAGCCCCCGGGTCCGGGCGATCTGGAGGACCGCGGCGCCGACTCCGCCGCCCGCGCCGGTGACCAGCAGGGTCGCGCCCGCGGGCAGGGCGAGCTGGTCGACGCCGTCGTACGCGGTCGCCGCCGCGACGGGCAGGGCCGCCGCGTCCGTGAAGGAGAGCCCGGCGGGCTTGTGCGCGGTCACCGTGACGGGCAGCAGCGCGTACTCGGCGTAGCCGCCGGCGACCGGGTTGCCGAGGACCGCGTCCCCGACGGCGAAGCCGGTGACACCTTCGCCGGTCTCCTCGACGACCCCGGCGACCTCGTTGCCGAAGACCGCGGGCAGCTCGCGCGCCGCACCGCCCGCGCGGGCGTAGCCGGTGCGCTGCTTCCAGTCGACCGGGTTCACGCCCGCCGCGCGCACCGCCACGAGCAGCTGCCCGGGACCGGGGTGCGGCCGGTCCACGTCGACGAACGCCTCGGTCTCCGGACCGCCGAACCGCGTGAAGACGTACGCCTTGGGCATCTGGTCCCACTCTCCTTCGCTCGCACCGGATCAACCGGTACTCAAGGCAAGGTAAGTCGCCGGAACGCTATTCCCGGGGCGCCGGAGACTCGCAGGAGAGTTCATACGGCCGCAATGATCACCGGAGGCCCACGGTCCGGGGCATGCCCGGCGACCCCGTACGGTGGTGCAGGTGTACGCACTGACCAGGCCTGACCGTGAGGCGCCCACCCCATGAACGTCACCCGAGGCTTCACCGGACGCCCGCGTGTCCAGAACGCCGGGTTGCCGCCCGGCCAGTACGACGCGGGCGACGACTGGCCCGTCCTGTCCGCCGAGGTCACCCCCGATCTGACGCCCGCGGACTGGTCCTTCCGGATCGACGGGCTGGTGGCCGAGCCGCGCACCTGGGACTGGGCCGAGGCCCACGCGCTGCCCGCGTCGGCGTACGAGGGTGACATCCACTGTGTGACGAGCTGGTCGAAGTTCGGGGTGCGGTTCGGGGGCGTGTCGCTGGACGCGTTCCTCGACGCGGCAGGGCCCGACGCGTCCGCGACGCACGCCGTCGCCTATGCGCACACCGGGTACACCACCAACCTCCCGCTCGCCGACCTCACCGGCGGACGGGCATGGATCGCCTGGGAGTACGAGGGCCGGCCGCTGTCCGCCGAACACGGCGGCCCGGCGCGGCTGCTGGTGCCGCACCTGTACTTCTGGAAAAGCGCCAAGTGGATCGCGGGGCTGCGTCTCCTCGACCACGACGAGCCGGGGTTCTGGGAGCAGAACGGCTACCACGCGCGCGGGAATCCGTGGGAGGAGCAGAGGTACTCCGGTGACTGAGACCTTCGACGCCCCGGTGACCGAGGGCTTCGTCCCGCCGACCCGGTTCGCCGTGCCCGGCCGGATCGCCGTCAGCAACCGCGCGGCGGCCCTCTGGCAGACGGCCACCCTCACCGAGATCCGGCGGGAGACGCCCCAGGCGTCCACGTTCCGGTTCGCGGTGCCGGGCTGGGCGGGTCATCTGCCCGGCCAGCACCTGATGCTGCGGCTCACAGCCGACGACGGTTACGCGGCCCAGCGCCACTACTCGATCGCCTCACCCCCGGACGACGCCGGGCACATCGAACTGACCCTGGACCATGTCGAGGGCGGCGAGGTCTCCGGCTGGTTCCACACGGTGGCGAAGCCCGGCGACGAGGTCGAGGTGCGCGGCCCGCTCAGCGGCTTCTTCGCCTGGCCGGGCGACCGGCCCGCGCTGCTGATCGGCGCCGGCTCCGGGGTCGTACCGCTGATGTCGATGGTCCGGCACCACCGGGCGCGGGACCTGTCCGTGCCGTTGCGGCTGCTGGTGTCGGCGCGCGGCCCCGAGGAACTGATCTACGCGCGGGAGTACGGGGCCGAGACCACGCCCGTCTTCACGCGCCGCGCGCCCGAGGGTGTGCCGGTCGGGCGGCTGACGGCCTCCCAGGTGGCGCCGCTGCTGACGGACACCGAGCGGCCCCCGGGCGGCTGGGAGGCGTATGTGTGCGGTTCCAACGCGTTCGCCGAGCACGCCTCGCGGCTGCTGGTGGCGGCGGGCCAGCCTGTGGACCGGATCAGGATCGAACGCTTCGGCTGATACGGCAGGCCCGTGCCGGTATCGCCGCGGACCGAGGCCGCCTCGCCCGAACTGCCGTACGCGCGGGGCCTGTTGCTACACCCTCTCCTGCATCCGGCGGGCGATCCGGGCGTGGTCGGTGAGCGCGTCCCGCAGGCCCGGCAGGACGGGTTCGCCCCGGTCGACCAGGACGCGCCCGGCGACGACCGTCGTCCACGCGCGGGCCGGGCCACAGCGCAGCCACGCCTCCACCGGGTCGCTGAGCGCACCGGCGAGCGCGACCTCGTGCAGGTCCCAGACGACCAGGTCGGCGCAGGCGCCGGGCCGTAGATGCCCGATCTCGTCGGCGCGGCCCAGACAGCGCGCCGAGCCCCGGGTGGCGATGTCTAGGGCGTCGCGCGCGGTCATCGCACCGGGGCCGCCCCGGTAGCGGCCCAGGAGCAGGGCGCCCCGGGTCTCCATCCAGAGCGAGGCGTGGTCGGTCGAGGCGGAACCGTCGCAGCCGATGCCGACGGGCAGCCCCAGTTCGCGCATCTCCTTCACACGGGCGGTGCCGCCGCCGATGAGCATGTTGGAGCTGGGGCAGTGCGCGACGCCGACGCCCGCGGCAGCCAGCCGGCGCAGTTCGTCGTCGTTGGGATAGATGCAGTGCGCGACCCAGGTGCGGTCGCTCATCCACCCGGCCTCCTCGAAGTACTCGACGGGCCGGCAGCCGTACGTCTCCAGGCAGTACGTGTCCTCGTCGTGGTCCTCCGCGAGGTGCGTGTGCAGGCGTACGTCGTGCCGCTCGGCGAGTTCCGCCGTCGCCGTCATCAGCTCCTTGGTCACCGAGAACGGCGAGCAGGGCGCGAGCGCGACCCGGATCAGCGCGCCCGGCCGCGGGTCGTGGTGGGCCTTGATGAGCCGCTCACTGTCGGCGAGGACCTCGTCCTCGGTCTGTGTGACGCTCCGGGGCGGCAGACCGCCGTCCTCCACGGACCGGGTCATGGAGCCGCGGGTGGCGTGGAAGCGGAAGCCGATGTCGCGGGCGGCGCGGATCTCGGCGTCGACGAGTCCCGGGCGCGGATGGACGTACAGGTGGTCGGAGGACGTGGTGCAGCCGCCCATGAGGAGTTCGGCCATGCCGACGTACGCGGAGACGTACGCGGCCTCCTCGTCGAGCGCGGCCCACAGCGGGTAGAGCGTGGTCAGCCAGTCGAACAACGTGCCGTTGACGGCGGGCGCGTAGGAGCGCGTGAGGTTCTGGTAGATGTGGTGGTGCGTGTTGATCAGGCCCGGGGTGACAAGCCGCCCGGCCGCCGACAGGGTCCGCAGGGCCTCGGGCTCGGTCCCGGCGGTGCCCACTGCGGTGACACGCCCGCCGTCGACGGACACCCACCCGCCGGGAATCTCGCGCCCGCCGTCCACGACGAGCAGTTGGGCGTCCCTGACCAGCAGTTCCACGGCAGTCGGCATGGGCGTCATCGTAGGGGTCCGCGGGCCCCGGCCGGGGCATAAGGCCTGGCGGGGCGTCGGCCTCCCACGTACGGTGTGATCAATAGCAAGCGCTTGCCCGTTACCCACAAAGGCGGTCCGGCATGGCCCAGTTCGACCTCCCCCTGGACGAACTCCAGGAGTACCGCAGTGCGTCCGTCGAGCCCGAGGACTTCGACGCCTTCTGGTCCAAGACCCTCCAGGAGGCCCGCGAGCACGACCTGGACGCCCGCTTCGAGCCGGTGGACACGGGGCTGTCCACGGTCGACGTGTACGACGTGACGTTCGCCGGATTCGGCGGGCACCCGGTGAAGGGCTGGCTGCGGCTGCCCGCCGGCGCCACGGAACCGCTGCCGGTGGTCGTGGAGTTCATCGGGTACGGCGGCGGGCGCGGCCTGGCGCACGAGAATCTGCTGTGGGCGTCGACCGGCCGCGCCCACTTCGTCATGGACACCCGCGGCCAGGGCAGCGCCTGGGGCGGCGGTGGCGGCACCGCGGACCCGGTGGGCAACGCGCCCTCGTTCCCCGGTTTCATGACCCGCGGTATCGACGCCCCCGAGAACTACTACTACCGGCGGGTGTTCACGGACGCGGTCCGCGCGGTGGAGGCGGCCCGTTCGCATCCCCTCGTCGACCCCGCGCGCACGGTGGCCCTCGGTTCCAGCCAGGGCGGCGGGATCACGCTCGCGGTCGGCGGGCTGGTACCGGACCTGGTCGCGATCGCCCCTGACGTGCCGTTCCTGTGCGACTTCCCGCGCGCGGCGACCCTCACGGACCGCCAGCCGTACCGCGAGATCGGCAGTTACCTGAAGACCCACCGCGGCCGTACCGCCGACGCGCTGAACACGCTCGCGTACTTCGACGGTGTGCACTTCGCGGCGCGCGGCCGGGCCCCGGCGCTGTTCTCGACGGCCCTGGAGGACCAGACCTGCCCGCCGTCCACCGTTTTCGCGGCCTTCAACGCGTGGGCGCACGACGACAAGCAGGTCGAGGTGTACGACTTCAACGACCACGAGGGCGGCGGCCCGTTCCAGGAGGCGACGAAGGTGAGCTGGCTGCGCTCGTACGCCTGACGGATCTCCGTGGGCGGAACCGGCCGCTTCCGACGCCTTCCGCGCGATCCGACCAGTCGGTATGTTCGTCGGGGCCGGGTCACAGCGCCGTGACCCGGTGTTCCGGCGGACGACGGAGGCCTCATGTCCGAGCACGTTCCTGCTGTTCACGGCGACTGCGAGGCGCGCTTCTCGGCGGTGCGCACGGCGTTCGAGGAGAACTTCCGCGACCGCGCGGAGCTGGGCGCCGCGGTGACCGTCACGGTCGGCGGCGAGACGGTGGTCGACCTGTGGGGCGGCTGGGCCGACGCGGGGCGCACGCGCGCGTGGGAGCGCGACACGCTCGTCAACGTGTGGTCGACGACGAAGGGGCCGGTGGCGCTGTGCGCGCACATCCTGGCCGACCGGGGACTCCTCGACCTCGACGCTCCGGTGGCCGCGTACTGGCCCGAGTTCGCGGCGGCCGGCAAGGAGGGCGTGCTCGTACGACATCTGCTGTCGCACCGCGCGGGCCTGGCCGGCCTCCGCGCGCCGCACTCGGTCGCCGAGTTCTGCGACTGGGAGTTGACGACCCGCCGGCTGGCGGCGACGGAGCCCTGGTGGGAGCCGGGGACACGGTCCGGCTATCACGCGTTCACGTACGGCTTCCTGGTCGGTGAGGTGGTCCGGCGGGTGTCGGGGCTGCTGCCCGGCGCCTTCCTGGAGCGGGAGGTGACCGGACCGCTGGGCGTCGACTTCACCATCGGGCTGCCGGAGAAGGAGGCGGACCGGGCCGCCGAACTGGTACAGCCACCGGCTGCCTCGGCCAGTGAACAGGCCGCGATCTTCGCCCAGTTGGCGCCCGCCGCGATCGCCGCCCTGGCCAATCCCCCGATGGGCGCAGCCGAGGCGAACAGTCCCGACTGGCGGGCCGCCGAGCTACCGGCCGCCAACGGCCACGGCACGGCGCGCGCGGTCGCCGCGCTCTACGGCGTCTTCGCCGGACAGGGCTCGTACGGCGGACAGCGCGTCCTCTCCCCCGAGGCGGCCGAGCGGGTTCGCGAGGGGCAGGGCAGCTGCCGCGACCTGGTGCTCGGCGCAGGTCTCGGCCACGACACGGAGATCGCGCTCGGGCTGTGGCTGAGCGGCCCGAGCGGCTCGTACGGGCCGAACCCGAGGGCGTACGGCCATGACGGCTTCGGCGGTTCCTGCGGGCTGGCCGACCCGGAGGCGGGCGTGTCGCTGGGGTACGTCATGAATCGCATGGGTCCCCATATCGCCGACGACCCTCGGAAGATGGCGCTGATCGACGCCCTGTACAGCGCACTCTGACCCACGTAAGGACCGTGAATGACTGGTGAGTCGTACAGGGTGAGCGGCAGGTGCAGTCAGATGACAGATTCACCGGACGCCGTGGCCGCATAGCGTCGTGGCATGACCTCGAACGGCACACAGCGGATCGAGCGGGAGAACGCCGCCGATCGCGCCTTCGCCGGCAGGACGGGCGGGCAGATCACCGACCGTCCGGAAGGACTGATCGGCTCGCAGACGCGTGAGCCGGCGATCGTCGGTCACCCGTTCGGCGGACTGCCGGTACAGATCTTCGCCGGACGGGGCCGGTCCGCCGCTTCGTCCGAGGCCGCACCACGACTTCGTCCGACCTCCTGAAAGGGACCAGTGCATGAGCACGTTCACCACCTCCGACGGTACCGAGATCTTCTTCAAGGACTGGGGCACGGGGCAGCCGGTGGTGTTCAGCCACGGCTGGCCGCTCAACGCGGACGCGTGGGACGGGCAGGCGCGGATGGTCGCCGAGCACGGCTTCCGGGCGGTCGCGCACGACCGGCGAGGGCACGGCCGCTCCGCGCAGCCCTGGCAGGGCAACCACATGGACCAGTACGCGGACGACCTCGCCGAGCTGATCGAGTCGCTCGACCTCAACGACGTGGTCCTGGTCGGACACTCGACCGGCGGCGGCGAGGTGACCCGCTACATCGGCCGGCACGGGACCGCCCGGGTCGCCAAGGTCGTCCTGCTGGGCGCGGTACCGCCGCTGATGCTGAAGACGGACGCCAACCCCGAGGGCACACCCATCGAGGCCTTCGACGGCATCCGGGCGGGCGTCGAGGCGGACCGCTCGCAGTTCTACTGGGACCTGAGTGAGGCCTTCTTCGGCTTCAACCGGCCGGGCGCGACCCCGTCCGAGGGTATGCGCCGCGCGTTCTGGCTGTGGAGCATGCAGGTCGGGCTCAAGGCGGCCTACGACTGCGTCAAGCAGTTCTCGGAGTCCGACTTCACCGAGGACCTGGGCCGCATCGACGTACCGACGCTGATCGCGCACGGCGCCGACGACCAGATCGTGCCGATCGCCGCGTCGGCGGAGAAGACGGCGCAGCTGGTCAAGGACGCGACGCTGAAGGTCTATCCGGGTGCCCCGCACGGCCTGGTGGGCGACTTCGAGAAGGCGTTCAACGCCGATCTGCTGGAGTTCGTCCAGAGCTGACGGAGCCGAAACGGCTCACCCGACGGATGCCCGGGACGGTTCCTGGACCACGCGGGCCTGTCGGCCGACGGCCAGCAGACGGCCGTCGGCCGACCAGACCGCACTGTCGTCCACCGCCCAGCCGCCGCCCGCCTGTTCGGTGCGGATACGGACCAGGGCCCAGCCCTCCCGGGCGTCGCCGTCCGGTCCGTCGGCGTCGAGCGCGTCGGTGAAGTGGACGGTCAGCTCCGCGCTCGGCACAGGACGCGGGGTGCGCCAGCAGGCGAACAGGCCGGGCGGCAGGACGTCAGTGAGGGTCACCACCGCGCCGGCGTCCAGGGCACGCCCGTCCAGAAACCGTACCCAGGAGACGAGTTCGGCCTTCTCCCCGCCGCCGAGCGAGCGGGCCTCGGTGGCGGGGCGCATCTCCAGCTGCCGGATGAAGGGCGGTTGCCCCGCGACGAACTCGCGGACCGGGCAGTCTTCGGGGCCGGGTACGGCGGGGGCCCGCGTGCCGTCGTACGCCGGTCCGGGGCGGCCGGGGCCGAACAGCGCCGAGCCGGCCAGGACCGGTTTCCCGTCCTGGTCAGCGGTGAAGACACAGGTCGCGGCGCGGCGGCCGTTCGACGGGGCCGCGCCCAAGAGGTGCAGCGGGCCGGTGCCGACCGGGCCCAGGAAGTACGTGGTCAGCGACCGGACGGGGTGGGCTCCGCCCGGAAACCGGTCGCGCACGGCGGAGAGCGCCACCGCGGCGGCATGCCCGCCGTGGGCTCCGCCCCAGGACCACCACAAGGGGTCGATCCAAGCCCGAGTCCCGGCTTCGGCCCCGGTCTCAGCTTCGGCCTCGGTTTCGGAAGGTGGTGAAACCGTCATGTCGGTTCCTCGCACGGTCGGGAGCACAGGCCGGGCACTGCGCACGGTGTGAAAACCAGACTCAACCTAGCCGTGCGGGTCTGAGAATCAAGCCCCATTCAGGACGTACACGTCGCCACCACCAGCCTGCAGCGCGGACTGCCGTCCGGCCGTCGCCCGAACTCGGGCAGGGCGCGGGTCTCCACGTCGAAGCCCGCGCGCGTCAACTCCCGTCGCACGTCGGCCAGTCGGAAGGCCCGGTAGTACATGACGAACGGCGGCTTCCACACGGCGTTGCGCACCCTCATCACCGCGTCGAACCCGAGCAGCGCCCAGTAGGCGCGGGACCCCGGACGGGCCGGAGCCACCACGGGAAAGGCGAAACGCCCGCCCGGTCGCAGTACGTTGCGGACCTGGGCGAACAGCCCCGCCAACTCACCCGGCAGGAAGTGCCCGAAGGCCCCGAAGCTCACGACGAGATCGAAGGCGGGGGTGGGAGCGAAGGGCAGGGCGCGGGCGTCGCCGCGTACCAGGGTGACGCGCGGTCCGCCGGTCCGCTCGGCCGACTCCGCGCGCTTCTGGGCCACTTCCAGCATGCCCGCGCTGATGTCGAGGCCGGTGACGCTCCCCCGGCACACCTGCTCCAGCACTTCGAGACCGGCGCCGGTACCGCAGCACAGGTCGAGGCCGTCGTCGAAGGGCCCGAGACCGCCGAGCGCCGACGCCACCGCATCGAGGATCGTGTCCGGCGTACGGAACGGGGTGTGGTCGAACTTCGGCGCGAGCAGGTCGTAGCCTCGTTCGACGGACGACAGCGCCTGCACGGCGAGTTCACGGAGGGTGGGACCTTCGGGGCTGAACATCGGCTCAGCTTAGGGGGAGTCCGCGGGCCGCCATTGGGTCCGGTGATCTCGACGCCGTCGAGGGGCTGTTGGCCGAGAACGTCGTGTTCACCAGTCCGGTGGTGTTCCGGCCGTACCCCGGCAAGGCGATCACGGCGGCGATCCTGCGTGGTGTGTCCCGGGTCTTCGAGGACTTCCGGTACGAGCACGAGATCGGCGCACCCGACAACCGCGATCACCCCCTCGCTGCGACTTCCTGCACCTCGACGAGGACGGCCTGATCGACGAGTTGACGGTCATGGTCCGCCCGCTGTCGGCCGCGCAGGAACTGGCGGCGGCCATGGGCGCCCAGTTCGAGCGGATCGCACGGGAGGCGCAGTACGCACAGAACCCGCAGGCCGGGGCCGCCTCTGCCTCCGTCGCCGACAGCTGAGTCCCATCTCACAACCGTACCCTCGCATTGAGTGGTACAGTGCCAGAAGCACTTGTGTACGCCCTGTTCCGGGCGCCGGTGCCAGTTTCTCCTCAACTCGCTGATCCGCCCGTCGGTTTCCGATCGGCACGTCAGCTCTCCGGTACCACCTCACCAGCGGTGCGGTTTCTCCGTACCCGAGGTGTTGCTGTTCCCCGCCGCCCTCAGCGCGCTCGACGCGCTCGGTATCTCGCGGCTTCTCCCCTTCCTTGCGCAACCCCCATGAACTTCCGTCCGTGAAAGGACCCCGTCCCATGACCACCACCACACTCGAACACCCCCGTACAGAACAGCAGCCCCCGGCCCGGATCGCGACCGGTGTCCTCGACATCGACAGCAACGGGAAGGGGTACCTGCGGGCCGCCGACAGCTTGCAGCCCACGCCCACCGACCCCCAGGTCCCCTCGGCGCTGATCCGCCGATACGGCCTGCGCAAGGGCGACCTCGTCGCCGGCGCACGCGGTGCCCAACGCGCCCTGACCGAGGTCGGGCTGGTCAACGGCCGTACGCCCGAAGAGCTGCGCGGCCGTCGCCACTTCCACGACCTCACCCCGCTGCACCCGCGCGAGCGGCTCCGTTTCGAACACCCGGCGGCCGGCCTCACCGGACGCGTCGCCGACCTGATCGCCCCCGTCGGCAAGGGGCAGCGCGGGCTGATCGTGGCCCCGCCCAAGACCGGCAAGACCGTACTGCTCCAGCAGGTCGCGGCAGCGGTCGCCGGCAACCACCCCGAGTGCCACCTGATGGTGGTGCTGCTCGACGAGCGGCCCGAGGAGGTGACCGACATGCGGCGCTCCGTGCGGGGCGAGGTGTACGCCTCGACGTTCGACAAGACGCCCAAGCAGCACATCGCGCTCGCCGAACTCGTCGTCGAGCGGGCCAAACGGCTCGTCGAGGCGGGCGAGGACGTCGTCATCCTGCTGGACTCCCTCACCCGGCTGTGCCGGGCCCACAACAACGCGGCGGCCTCCGGTGGCCGCACCCTCAGCGGTGGCGTCGACGCCGCCGCGCTGCTCGGGCCGAAGCGGCTGTTCGGCGCCGCACGCCTCGCTGAGGAAGGCGGCTCGCTCACGATCCTCGCCACGGCCCTGGTCGAGACCGGTTCCCGCGCCGACGACTTCTTCTTCGAGGAACTCAAGGGCACGGGCAACATGGAGCTGCGGCTGAGCCGTGAGCTGGCCTCCCGGCGCGTGTTCCCGGCCGTCGACATCAACCCGTCCGGCACCCGCCGTGAGGAACTCCTGCTGCCCCCGGCCGAGTTGACGACCGTACACGGGCTGCGGCGGGCCCTGCAGACACGGGACGGCCAGGCGAGCCTGGAGACCCTCCTGGAGCGGCTGCGTGCCACACCGGACAACGCGACGTTCCTGCGCCGGATCCATCCGACGCTGCCCACCGGCTGATCGCGCCTGTGTGCGCCCACAGGCTCCCGCGTGTGGCATCCGGGTGTTCGATCCCCGTCCTCGGCCCGGCACCGCTGCGGACGGCGTGTCCGTTCCTACGTTTGCGGTATGACCATCGGATTCTCTTCCCGCATCGCCGTCTCCGGCTGTGTCCTGTGCGTGACGGGCATGCTGGCGTTCGCGCCCGTCCCCGCGTCCGCCCGCGCCGACGCGGACCCGACCGCGCCGACGGCTGCGGCGGACGCACAGCTGCTGTATCGCTCGGGCACCCAGGCCAGGCTCCGCCCCGGCGCGCCCCGGGTCCCCCGGGACGTGTCCGCACTGTCGTGGCTGGTGGCCGACGCCCGCACCGGTGACGTCCTCGCCGCGCACAGCGCGCACCGCAGGCTGCCTCCGGCCAGCACGCTCAAGACACTCTTCGCCCTGACGGTGCTGCCCTCGCTGCCCGCGGGCCTGCGGCACAAGGTCACCGAGGCCGAGTTGGCGGGCATCGGGGACGGCAGCAGCCTGGTCGGGGTCGCGGCGGGGCGGACGTACCGTGTCTCCGACCTGTGGCGGGGGGTGTTCCTCAACTCCGGCAACGACGCCGTGCACGTCCTGGCCGCCATGAGCGGGGGCTGGCGCGACACCGCCGCCCGGATGCAGGCCAAGGCCCGCTCCCTGGGCGCCCGCGACACCCACGTCCGGTCGCCCGACGGCTACGACGCGAAAGGGCAGGTGTCGTCGGCGTACGACCTCGCGGTGTTCGGGCGGGCGGGGCTGGGCAACGCCGAGTTCGCCGCGTACTGCGGCACGGTCCGGGCGAAGTTCCCCGGCGGGGGCGGCTGGTCGTACGACATCCAGAACACCAACCGGCTGCTGACCGGCGCCAACGGCGTCGAGCGCTACCGGGGTGTGCTCGGGGTCAAGAACGGCTACACCAGCAAGGCGGGCAACACGCTGGTCGCCGCCGCGCGGCGGGACGGGCGCACCCTGGTCGTCACGGTGATGAACCCTCAGGAGGGCGGCGGATTCGCGGTCTACGAGGAGGCGCGCTCACTGCTCGACTGGGGATTCGGGGCCGCCGGACGCGTCGATCCCGTCGGCTCGCTGGACGCCTCACGGCCCGTGCCACAGGCGGCGGGTCCGGAAGCTCCGGTGCCGGTCGCGGCCACCGTGACGCCCGACCGCGGGCCCGGCTGGCCGGAGACCTGGACGATCGTCGGCGCCGCCGTACTGGGCGCCGGGGCGGTCGCGCTGGCGCTGCGCGGCAGGAGCGTACGGCGGGTCTGATCCGCTCCGGTCACCGGCAGCCGGAGCAGCAGCCCGAGGGTGACCCAGACATACGCGCTGCCGCCGACGAAGCCGTCGACACCGGACGCGTCGTCGAACCACAGCCACACCACGCTCGTACACAGCACCGCGTACAGAGCGGCCGCCACGCGCGCGTGCCCGGTGCGCAGCAGGACGGCGAACGACGGCAGCAGCCAGACGAGATGGTGCACCCAGGTGATCGGGCTGACCAGGCAGGCGGTCAGCCCGGTGAGGGCGAACGCGGCCTGCCAGTCCCCCACCGCGACGGCCCGGCGAGCCCGCCACGCCCAGACGGCGAGGACGACCAGGACCACGACCAGCCACACGGCGCGGCTCGGTTCGCCCGGTGCGGCCAGCCGCGCCAGCACTCCCTGGAGCGACTGGTTCGAGACGTACGCGAGTTTGCCGATGCGCTGGGTGTCCCACAGCGCCTCGCTCCAGTAGAAGCGCGAGGCGTCCGGCGCGACCCACGCCGCGAGCGCGGTCGCCCCGGCGGCGACGGCCGTCGCGACCCCGGCGGCCCGCCGCCGCCCGGCGAGCAGCAACAGCCCGATGAAGAGGGCGGGCGTCAGCTTGATGGCGGCGGCGAGTCCGATCCCGATGCCCACCCAGCGCGTCCGCCCGGTCGTCAGCAGCCAGGCGTCGGTGAGGACGAGGGCCAGCAGTACGAGGTTCACCTGGCCGAAGCTGATGGTGTCGCGGACCGGTTCGAACAGCGCCAGCGCGCACGCGGCCAGGGCACACCCGTACCAGCCGTACCGGCGCAGCAGCGGCCCTGCGGTCATCCACATCACCGCGACCAGCGCCGCCAGGTTGAGCAGCAGCGTGGCGGCGATGGCGGCGCGCAGCCCGAGATGCGCCATCGGCAGCATGCTGACGGCTGCGAACGGCGGATAGGTGAAGCCGTACGTCGTGCCGGGCACCCGGTAGTCGTAGATCCGGCCGCCGTGGTGGACCCAGGTGTCGACGGTTCCGTAGTAGACGCGCAGGTCGAACCAGTCGCGCAGCAGCGGCACGGTGGCGGTGAAGAGGGTCACAGCGGCGGCGAGGGCGAGTACGAGGAGCAGTCGTCCTGGGTCGGTGCGGGGCGGTCGCATGCGTCTCATGCCGTGTCCTCCCGCAGGGGTGCCTGGGCCGTCTGGTGGGCCTGCCAGAGGACGACCACGGCCAGGGCGCCGCCGGAGACGGCCAGGATCAGTTCTTCGGTCCCGGCGGGCGCCCCGCTCGGCAGGGCGAGGAGCGCGACGACTCCCGTGACGGCCGCGAGACGGCGCCGTACCGGGGTGCTGGGCGCCGCCGCGGCGATGAGGAACAGGGCCCACAGGGCGTACCAGGGCCGGATCGCCGGGCCCAGGACGACCACGACGGCCAGACTGAGGCCGAGGGCGTAGACCGGGCTGAGGCGTGGGCGGCGCAACCAGATGAAGGCGATGGCGAGGACGGTGACCGCGAGGCCGAGCAGATGCCAGGCCGGGACGGCGAGCGGCGCCAGATCGCTGCCGACCTCCGTGAGCGCGGCGGCGCTCGCGCGTCCGAGGAGGCTGGTGAGGGCCCAGTTCTGGGGTGACACCGGGGTTTTGAGGGCGCCTATCCAGCCGTATCCGGTGCCGGCCAGCGCGGTGACGCCGACGGTGGTGACGGCTGCTGCGACCGCCGTGGTCAGCACCGCCCGCACCGGACTGCGGCCGGCGCGGATCTGGAGGGCCACCACGGCGGCGAGGCCGAGGAGTGCGGGTGCCTTGACGAGGGCGGCGAGCGTGACGAGTACGGCGCCCAGGACCGGCCACCGGCCCAGCGCCGCCACCAGGCCGACGCCGAGCAGCCCGAGCATGATCGCGTCGTTGTGGGCGCCGGCCACCAGGTGCAGCAGGACCAGCGGGTTGAGGGCGCCGAGCCAGAGCGCGGCGGCCGGGTCGGCGCCGCTGTGCCGGGCGAGGCGGGGCAGGGCCGCCGCCATCAGCGCCACGCCGAGCAGCGCGACGAGGCGCATGCCGAACAGTCCGGCGGGGATCTCGCCACGGGTCAGCCCGGACAGCCCGGACGCCACGGCGAGGAACACCGGACCGTAGGGGGCGCCGGTCTGCTGCCACACCGGGGCGACCTCGGCGGCGAGCGGGCCGCCGAGCAGGGCGGGGCCGTGCGTGTACACGTCCATGTGCGCGTCGACCATCGCGCCCTGGGCGAGATAGCTGTAGACGTCCCTGCTGAAGAGGGGCGGGGCGACGAGGAGCGGGGTTGCCCAGATGGCGAGGACGAGCATCAAGGACCGTACGGAGGGTGGCTCCGGGCCCCGGACCAGTTTGCCCAGCAGGGCCCAGGCGGCTATCAGCAGGACGACGCCGAAGTAGACGCCGACCAGGCCGAGTGCGGCGCGGCCGGAGGAGGGTGCGATGAGTTCCCGTACGGGGAGGGCGCCGGCGCTCTCGCCTCCCAGCGCGAGGCATGAGGTGCCGATCAGGCCTACGGCCTGGCAGCGGGGAAGGGTTGTCGGGGGCGCCTGCACTTGGGCAGCGTGCCAAGGGTGGGTGGACGGGGGGCTACGGGGGGCTCTCCGGGCGGGGGGCTGGGAGTTACTGGTGGGTGAGCGTGGTGGGTGGTTCGTCGGGTGCGGGCCCGGTGGGGGCTTGTCGCGCCCCGCGGCGGAGCCGCAGATCGACACAGCCCCGCGCCCCTAAAAACGGCACCTGGCCGTCTCTTGGAAGTGGCCGCTCGCGCTTCTGGAAAGCGACAGATCACCCCTCTGGAAAGCCCTCCGCCTCCCCGTCAGAAGACCGAAACTCCCGTCAGTGTCGTAAAACGGTCCAGAGCCGCCACGCCCGCCACCGAGTTGCCCCTCTCGTCGAGCCCCGGGCTCCAGACGCACAGGGTGCAGCGGCCGGGGACGACCGCGATGATGCCGCCGCCGACTCCGCTCTTGCCGGGGAGGCCCACGCGGTAGGCGAAGTCGCCCGCCGCGTCGTAGGTGCCGCAGGTCAGCATGATGGCGTTGATCTGTTTGGCCTGGCTGCGGGTCAGGAGGCGGGTGCCGTCGGCCCGTACGCCGTGGCGGGCCAGGAAGCCGGTGGCGAGGGCCAGGTCGGCGCAGGACGCCTCGACGGAGCACTGGCGGAAGTACTGCTCCAGCAGGTCCGGGACCGGGTTGTCGATGTTGCCGTAGGAGGCCATGAAGTGGGCGAGGGCGGCGTTGCGGTGGCCGCGTCCGGCCTCGGAGGCGGCCACCTCCTTGTCGAAGGTGACGGCGGGGTTGCCGGACTCCGCGCGCAGGAAGTCGAGGAGCGTGCCGGCCGCGTCTCCGGTACGGGTGTGCAGGCGGTCGGTGACGACGAGCGCGCCCGCGTTGATGAACGGGTTGCGCGGGATGCCGTTCTCGTACTCCAGCTGGATCAGGGAGTTGAAGGGGTTTCCGGAGGGCTCGCGGCCGACGTGCTCCCAGAGTTCGTCGCCCTCGCGGGCCAGGTCGAGGGCGAGGGTGAAGACCTTGGTGACGGACTGCGCGGAGAACGGTTGCCGCCAGTCCCCCACCCCGTAGACCGTGCCGTCCAGTTCGGCGACGGCCATGCCGAAGCTGCGCGGGTCGCGAGCGGCGAGCGCCGGGATGTAGTCGGCGGGGCGTCCGCGACCCGGGGCACTGTCGATCTCCGAGGCGATGCGGTCGAGGATTGGTTGGAACTGCGCGGCCATGGCTCATCATCATGCCGCACCTGTCCTGCCGGGCTTCGCCAGGTCACCCGGCCCCGCGTCCGCCGTGCCGTCCAATCAGGCATGTCTTGGGCCGAACTCCGCGTGCTGATCCGCCGATCGCGGGCTCGCACGTCAGGGTGAGGACCCCCGGTCTCCATGGGTCGGGGCCCGTTCGACCATCGAGCAGACGGGAGCGACGTTGCGCCAGCGGATCGAACACGCCAAAACCACCGACTTGATGCGGCAAGGCGACAGGAGCAGGGTCAAGACGGTCGCCGGTCCGCCACGGCGACGCGCGGCGGCCGGCCTGTGCGCTACGGCTGTGCTGTTGGCCGGCTGCACCAGCATGCCCGCCCCCTATGTCCCCCCGCGGGAGAACGCTCAGGGCGGACGGACGTTCTATCTCAGTCCCCAGGGTGACGACAGCCGCGCCGGCCGGACCCCGCAGACCGCCTGGCGCACCCTCCGGCATGCCGACAGGATGCGGTTCAAGCCGGGCGACCGGCTGCGGCTGAAGGGCGGTGCCAGGTTCCGAGGCACCCTGAGCATCGGTCAGGGAGACGCCGGGAACGCCGGCAAGCCCGTCGTCATCGAGTCCTACGGCACGGGTCGCGCGATGATCACGGCACACGGCACGCGCGGCATCGAGGTGCACAATACGAGCGGCATCGACATCCGCGATCTGATCATCACCGGCGACGCAGCGGCCCACCGGTCGCAGGAGGGCATCGCGTTCACCAGCGATCTGCCCGGCAGCCGGAAACTGCCGTACGTCCGGGTCTCGGGTGTCGAGGTGAACGGCTTCCGGAACGGCATCCGGCTGCACGGCGGCCCCGAGGCGTCCGGCTTCCGGGACGTGGTGATCCGCGACTGCGCGCTGCACGGCAACCAGGACGCGGGGCTCGTGGCGGACGGCCCCGCCTTCGACGAGGACGCGCCCGCCTGGGCTCACGAAGGCGTGACCGTGTCGAAGGTGACGGCGTACAAGAACGTCGGGGACCCCCGGGCGTCCGGCCGCAACACCGGTAGCGGCATCGTCCTGGGCAGCGTCCGGCACGGCCTGGTGGAACGGTCCGTCGCCCACGGCAATGGGAAGCTCTCCTCGCCTGACGCCGCGGAGGGCCCCGAGGGCATCTGGACGTACGACTCGACGCACATGATGTTCCAGAGGAACGTCTCCTACGACAATCACACCGGTTCCGAGGTGGACGGCGGCGGGTTCGGCCTGGACAACAACGTGTCCCACTCGGTGATGCAGTACAACCTGGCCTACGGCAACGACGGGGCAGGCTTCCTGATCTACTCGGCCGTCCCGAACACCGCTCACAGAAACAACACAGTCCGGTACAACATCAGCCACGACGACAGCCGCAAGCTCCAGGAATACGGCGGCATCGTCGCGTTCGGGTCACGGGTGACCAACCTCGCGATCTACCAGAACACGGTGCTGACCAGGGCGAACGGCCCCGTCCGCGCACCTGCCCTGCGGCTCATGTCCAACCTTGGCGCCGTCACCGTGCGCAACAACGTGTTCGTCACGGACGGTCCGCCCGTGGTGGCGTCCCCCAGCGCGTTCGCCTTGTCGGACGTGTTGTTGCAGGGCAACGCCTATCACAGTCCGCAGGGCTTGAATCTGCAGTGGGGGGAGCTCTGGTACACCGGTCTGGACGCCTGGCGCCGGGTGACGGGGCAGGAGACGCTGGGCTCGCAGCCCCTCGGCACCGACCGCGACCCGTGTCTCGCCCCGGTCCCGCTGTCCACGGCCGGCCCAAACCTGAACGGCACCGGTCCGACGCGCGGTGCACTGGCTTCCCAGTGCGCCCCCGCGCTGACCGGTGCCGCGGTGGACCTGCGGGCCCTGGGCCTCGACCCGGGGCCGGTGGACTACTTCGGAATGCCGCTGAGCGGGTCCCCCGGCGTCGGGGCTGTGCAGTTCGGTCCGGCGGCCTGAGGGATCGTCACCCGCAGGGCGTCGCCGGTGCCGGGCGGCGGCACCGGCACCGGGCGTCCCAGGGCGCGCACGTGCCAGCCCGCCGCCCGCCAGACCGCCGGGTCCAGGGCGTTGCGGGCGTCGAGCATGCGCGGTGCCCGGACCACCGCCGACAGCTTCACCGGGTCGATCGCGCGGTACTGGCGCCACTCGGTCAGGTGCAGCACCACGTCCGCGTCCCTGCACGCCTCCAGGACATCCGGGCAGTACGCCGGCCCGGGCAGCGCTACTCGCGCGTTGTCGAGGCCTTCCGGGTCATGCACGGAGACGTCGGCGCCCTCGGCGACGATCTCCGCGGCGACGGCCAGGGCCGGCGAGTCGCGCACATCGTCGCTGTCGGGTTTGAAGGTGGCGCCCAGCACCGCGACCCGTCGGCCTGCGAACGTGCCGCCCAGCAGGTGACGCGCGAGGTCGACCGTGCGCCGACGCTGCCGGTGGTTGATCTGGTCGACCTGGCGCAGGAAGGACACCGCCTCCCCCACCTCCAGTTCCTCGGCCCGGGCGAGGAAGGCACGGATGTCCTTGGGCAGGCAGCCGCCGCCGAAGCCGAGACCGGCGGAGAGGAACCGCCGCCCGATGCGCACGTCGTGGCCGAGGGCGTCGGCAAGGGTCACCACGTCGGCGCCGGAGGCGTCACAGACCTCCGACATGGCGTTGATGAACGAGATCTTCGTCGCCAGGAAGGAGTTGGCGGCGACCTTCACCAGTTCCGCGGTGGCCGGGTCGGTGCTGACGTAAGAGACACCGGCTCGCAGCATCGAGTCGTAGACGGTCCGCAGCACCCCGTCGGCGTGGGCGGAGGTGGCGCCCACGACGAGCCGGTCGGGGCGCAGGGTGTCCTGGACGGCGAGTCCCTCGCGCAGGAACTCCGGGTTCCAGGCGACCTCGGCGGCGACGCCGGGGCGCAGCTGCGCGGTCAGTCTGCGGCTCAGCGAGCGGGTGGTGCCCACCGGAACGGTCGACTTGCCGACGAGGAGGCTGTCGCGGGTCAGGAGCGGTGCCAGTCCGTCGACGACCGCCTCGACGTGGCGCAGGTCGGCGGCGAGGGAGTCGGGGCGCTGCGGTGTGCCGACGCACACGAAGTGCAGGTCGGCGAAGTCGGCCGCCTCCTGGAGGGAGGTGGTGAAACGCAGCCGCCCGGCGCGGGTGTTCCTGGTGAGGATCTCCGGCAGGCCGGGTTCGAAGAAGGGCGCCCGGCCTGCCGCGAGCGCGTCGATCTTCCTGGTGTCGGTGTCGACACCAAGTACGTCGTGTCCGATGTCCGCCATGCAAGCGGCGTGCACGGCTCCTAGGTATCCCGTACCGATGACGGTCAACCGCATGGAGGTTCTCCTGTCTGTGGGCGCCGCCGACCTCGACGATCAGCGGGCGTAACCGTGGGGGTTGAGTTCCTGGAACCGCCAGGCGTCCTTGCAGATGGCGGCGAGGTCGTGGGTGGTGGTCCAGTCCCAGGCCGCCGCCACCGCGCTCGGGTCGGCCACGAGTTCGGCCACATCGCCGGGCCTGCGGTCGACGACCTGGTAGGGAACGGAGCGGCCGCTCGCCTCTTCGAAGGCAGCGACCAGCTGGAGCACGGAGGTGCCGGTGCCGGTGCCGAGGTTGAGGACCCGCATGCCGGTGCGGTCGTCCAGGCGCTCGACGGCCACCCGGTGTCCCTCGGCGACGTCCATGACGTGGATGTAGTCCCGCACTCCGGTGCCGTCGGGCGTGGGGTAGTCGTCGCCGAAGACGCTGAGCTTCTCGCGTCTGCCGACGGCGACCTGGGCGACGTACGGCAGGACGTTGTCGGGGACGCCCAGCGGGTCCTCGCCGAGCAGGCCACTGGGGTGGGCACCGACCGGGTTGAAGTAGCGCAGGGCGAGCACCTTCATGTCCGTCAGGTGGGCGCAGACGTCATCCAGGATCCGCTCGCACATCAGCTTGGTGTGGGCGTAGGGGTTGGTGGGCGCGACCGGGCTCAGCTCGGTCAGGGGCACGGTCTGCGCGTCGCCGTAGACGGAGCAGGACGAGGAGAAGACCAGCCGGTGGACGTCGTGTTCGTGCATGACGGACAGCAGGGCGCAGGTGCCCGCGACGTTCGTGTCGTAATACTCGACCGGCAGCGCCACCGACTCTCCGACCGCCTTGCGGGCCGCGAAGTGGATGACCGCGTCCACCTGATGGGAGGCGAACACCTGCGCGAGGGCGGATCGGTCGCGCACATCGACCCGGTAGGCGGCGGTGAGCGGCCGTCCCGCGATCTTGGCGATGCGTTCCAGGGCGTGGGGAGAGCTGTTGGCGTGGTTGTCGGCGACGACCACTTCGTAGCCGTGGGCGAGCAGTTCGACGCAGGTATGGCTGCCGATGAAGCCTGCGCCACCTGTCACCAGGACCGTTTCGGGCATCGGGGACCTCATGTTCTTGTGGGGAAGGGTGAGACGTCCGGGGCGGGACCGCACACGCGCTGGGTGCGCCGAGCGGGAGGGCTGCGTCAGCCGGTGAGGAAGCCGCGCGCGTACGCGGGGAACAGCAGCAGCGCCCAGACCAGCGGTGCCAGGGCGACGAGGCCCGCGGTCAGCGGCAGGGCGGCGCTCCGCACGGCCCGGTGCACGCCTACGCCCGCCGACCTCGCGCTCTCCTGGACGTGCAGGACGCCGACGACGAGGGTCACCAGCGCGTAGGAGAGGGAGCCGAGGAGACACAGGAACACATAGCCGACCGCGGGACCGGTCAGCTGCCCGACCACGGCCGCGCCGGACAGGACCACGGTGATCAGGAGGTAGGGGAGCATCAGGCGCAGCGGCAACGGCTCCATGCCGTCACGGACCTTGGGTGTCACCTTGAAGACGACCTCCTTCGGCCGCAGGCGTTGCACCACCGCGGCCGCGGCTCCCCAGGCCACGTACGGCCAGCGGGTCAGCCCGAACAGCCAGCCCTCCCAGCTCAGCAGCGGCGCGTCGACAGGCCGCAGCAGGCCGCGCCGACGCAGCAGCAGTGTGAGCAGGATCAGGAAGAACGACATGGCCCAGAAGTGCAGCAGGAAGGCGATGTAGTTGACGTTGATCCACGGGTGGCCCGTGACCGCTGCGACCGGTGGCAGCAGCAGGCCGGCGGTGGTGGTCAGGGCGAGCAGCGGATAGTAGGAGAGGGCGAACGCGAACCGGAGCCGCAGCCGGCCGGGCATGCGCCGCAGATGCTTCGGGAGCATGCCCAGCAGCATGAACACCAGGCTCCGCGACCACTGGAACTCCTGGGTCACCATGGCGGCGAAGGTGAGAGGGCCGTCGCCGTGCGCCTCCGCGTCGATGGCGAACGCCCCGTGCCAGCCAGCCGAGTTCAGCAGGAACGTCGTCGAGAAGTCCTCGGCCAGCTCGGGTCCGAGCCCGCCGATGTCCTGGAGGGCGCGGGTGCGTACGGCGTAGTGGGAGCCGATGCACAGCGGGGCCAGACCGTCGGAGTGACCCAGCTGCATCGGTCCGTGGAAGGTGGCCTCGCGGTGCAGCCTTCCGCGTGCCGACCACGACGTGCGGGCGTTGGCGTCGCACACGCTGGGGGCGGAGACATAGCCGACGGCCGGATCGGCGAACGGCCGGACCACTTCTCGGAGGTAGCGTGGGTGGGGCACGTGGTCGACGTCGAGCTGGGCGACCACGTCGTAGTCGCTGTAGCCCCAGTTGTCGTAGAAGTGCGCGAGGTTGCCCTCCTTGCACCGGGTGCGACGAGGCCAGGCGTCCCGGTGATACGACGCGACACCCCGTCGGCAGGACACGCGCACGGCGTTGGCCCCACACCAGTCCAGGATCTCCTGGCTCGGGTCCTCGTCGCACAGCCATACGTCGTAGGGGTGCGGGAAGTCCTGGCGCAGCATGGCGCTCAGGGTCGCGCGGGCAACCCCCCAGGGCTCCGACGGTGCCCGGGTCACGACGAACGCGGTGCGCAGCCGGGGCACCGCGACGGCGGGGTCGAAGGTACGCAGCCGCACCATGACCAGGACGAAGTACAGCGGCAGCACGGACAGGTACAGCAGGAGTGCGCTGTTCACTGCGAAGCCGGCCAGTCCGACCCGGTGCTCCGGACGCAGCCACCACTCCCAGAAGCAGACCAGGGCGGCCCACCAGCACACCGCGAGCAGGGACACTTTCATCCGGTCGAGGCGCCCCAGCCGGGGAACCCAGGACGAGGGCGCGGGTGTGAGCGATCTGCGCGGTCTGCCGAAGACCGGTCCGTCGGCGGGCAGATCGACGACGTTGCCCGCCGAGAGGGTCCGCAGGTGGCTTCTCAGCATCGCGTCGTCGGTGACCGGCCGGAGTGGGCCACCGCCTGGGGCGGGGCCGTGATCCGTCTGGGTCACGACGCGGCGGTGGTCGGGCCGGCCGGGCAGGGGGCCGCGGTGACGATGCCGTCCTGCTGCCCGCCCCGGATCGCGGAAAGTGCGGCGGCGATGTCGTCCGGTCGGTCGGCGAACCACTGCACGGTTCGGCGCAGACCGTCCTCGATCCCGACCTCGGGCCGCCACCCCAGGCGCTCTGACGCCCGGGCGATGACCGGTCGGCGTCGGGTGGGGTCGTCGACGGGCAACGGATGGAACTGGACCTCGGCCTGGGATCCGGTCAGGTTAAGGACAAGTTCCGCGAGTTGCAGGACCGTCAGTTCGACGGGATTTCCGATATTCACCGGTCCCGGTTCGTCGTGGTCGAGCATGGCCAGGATCCCGCGCACCAGGTCGTCGACATAGCAGAAACTGCGGGTCTGCTTTCCGTCGCCATAGACGGTCAACGGCTCTCCTGCAAGTGCCTGGACGACGAAACTGGAGACGACACGCCCGTCGTGCGGGCGCATGCGCGGACCATAGGTGTTGAAGATTCGCACGATTCCCGTGTTCGTTCCGCGGTGCGTCCGGTAGGCCTGGGTCAACGCCTCGGAGAACCTTTTCGCCTCGTCGTACACGCTGCGCGGCCCGATGGGATTCACATGGCCCCAGTACGACTCGTCCTGGGGGTGGACTTCGGGGTCTCCGTAGACCTCGCTCGTGGAGGCGAGAACGAAGCGGGCATTGTGGCGCGCCGCCAGTCGCAGTGCGTTCTCCGTGCCACGGCTGCCCACGGCGAGCGTTTCCAGCGGGCGCCCGAGGTAGTCGGGAGGCGAGGCGGGGCTGGCCAGGTGGGCCACCGCGTCGACGGTGCCCGACACTTCGACCGACCGGCTGACGTCACCGCGGACGAGTTCGAAGGCCGGATCTCCGAGAAAGGGGGCGATGTTCGCGGGATCGCCGGTCGAGAAGTCGTCTAGGCACACGACCTGGTCACCTCGCCGTAGAAGTGCTTCGCACAGATGCGATCCGAGAAAACCGCCGCCGCCTGTCACGCACACACGCATGAGTTCTCCTGGATTCGCCGAAGGATTCCATCACTCCGCCCGGCGCAGGGTGTAAGGGAGACATTCACCAGGACAAGAGGCGGCCTGTTTTCGGGAGCCTCGAATTCAGCATATGAGCGTTAGTCGCACTTCCCGGAGAACGGCGAGAGGGACTGCGCCGATCAGCCGGTACTGCCCAGGGAATGCCACGTCGCGGAATCCCGCCGCCACTTGGCAGCGACGGCCGCGTAACGCCGGCGACGCTTCATCCTTGGGTGTGACGGCACCCCCGCGTGTCAGTCCGGCGCGGCGCACCGGATCACCGCGTCGCGCGGGGTGCCGTTCGTCAGATCGCCCGGGCCCAGCCGTTGCCCGCGAGCACCTCCGGGCGCAGCAGATCCGCCAGCCGCTCGGCCGGCAGCAGGCCCTTCTCCAGGACGAGTTCCGCCACGCCGCGGCCGGTGGCGAGGGCTTCCTTGGCGATGTCGGTGGCGGCCGTGTAGCCGATGTGCGGGTTGAGGGCGGTGACCAGGCCGATGGAGTTCTCCACGCTCGCGCGCAGTGCCTCGGTGTTGGCGGTGATGCCGTCGACGCAGCGTTCGGCGAGGGTGAGGCAGGCGGCGCGCAGGTGGGTGATGGACTCCGAGAGGGAGTGCAGGATGACCGGCTCGAAGGCGTTGAGCTGGAGCTGTCCCGCTTCGGCGGCCATGGTGATGGTGACGTCGTTGCCGATCACCTCGAAGGCCACCTGGTTGACGACCTCGGGGATCACCGGGTTCACCTTGCCCGGCATGATGGACGAACCCGCCTGCACCGGCGGCAGGTTGATCTCACCGAACCCGGCACGCGGCCCCGACGACAGCAGCCGCAGGTCGTTGCAGCTCTTGGAGAGCTTGACCGCGACCCGCTTGAGCACACCGGACATCTGCACGAACGCCCCGCAGTCCTGGGTCGCTTCGACCAGGTTGGCGGCCGTGACCAGCGGCAGCCCGGTGATCTCGGAGAGGTGGCTGCGGGCCGACTCGGCGTATCCGGCGGGAGCGTTGAGCCCGGTGCCGATCGCCGTGGCACCGAGGTTGATCTCATGGATCAGCTCGACCGCCTCCGCGAGACGGCTGCGATCCTCCTCGATCATCACCGCGTACGCCGAGAACTCCTGCCCCAGCGTCATCGGCACCGCGTCCTGCAACTGCGTACGCCCCATCTTCAGCACGTCACGGAACTCGACCGCCTTGCGGGCGAAGGAATCCTGCAGCACCGCCATCGCCTTCAGCAGCTCACGCGCTGCAAAAACCGTCGCCACCTTCACGGCCGTCGGGTAGACGTCGTTGGTGGACTGGCCCAGGTTGACGTCCTCGTTGGGGTGCAGATACTGGTACTGGCCCTTCTCGAACCCCAGCAGCTCCAACGCCCGGTTGGCGACCACCTCGTTGGCGTTCATGTTCGTCGAGGTACCGGCCCCGCCCTGGATGACATCCACCACGAACTGGTCGTGCAGACCGCCGTTTCGGATCTCCCGGCACGCCTCGACGATCGCGGCGGCCTTCTTGGGCTCAAGGAGGCCCAGTTCCTCGTTGGCGAGAGCAGCCGCCTCCTTGACGGCCGCGAGGGCGTCGATGAGGTGTGGGTAGGCGGAAATCGTCATACCCGTGATCGGGAAGTTCTCCGTGGCACGCAGGGTGTGCACACCCCAGTACGCCTCAACGGGAACATCACGATCGCCGAGCAGGTCGTGTTCGCTGCGAGTGGCTGCGCCGCTCATGACTGGGTGGGCCTGCTTTCGTGAGGGGCTGGCACTCCAGCCCGTCCGGCGTTTGAGGACAAGGCCCGTTCAGGGCCGGAGCGGGGTCTGGGGCGGCAGCCCCAGGGATGGGACGGGTAGGGGCGGCGGGGGCGAGAAAGGAATCCACGCGGATCCCCTTACCGACGCGTCACCGGATCGAGCGCACGGACAGGTCGGACCCGTCCAACCTCGCGGCCGCCACCCAGCAGAGCCTCGCCCGCGAACTCGGTGAGCACCGCCGGATCGACGCCGGCCCGGGCGAGCGCCGCCGCCGTCACCGGGACGCGGGCCCGGTTCGCACCGTCGGCGATCTTGACCGCGACGGCCCGGCCGTCCGGCAGGGCGGCAACCTGGACGCCCTCGAACCCGTCCTTGCTGAACAGCCCGGGTACGGCCCGCATCAGCGCGGCCACGTCCCGGCCGGACCCGGAGGCCATCTCGGCGTACTCGCGCATCGCGTCGGCGACCAGCGCCTCCGGGGTCTCCGGGGCAGCGGTGGTGATCCGGGCGGCGGCGCGGGCGAGGCCGTGCAGGGAGATGGAGAAGAGGGGCGCGCCGCAGCCGTCGACGGTGACCTGGGCGATGCGCTGACCGGTGAGGTCCTCGACGATCTCGGCGATCGCCTGCTGGAGGGGGTGGCCGGGGTCGAGGTAGCTGTCGAGGGGCCAGCCGTTGAGCTTGCAGGTGTAGAGCATGGCCGCGTGCTTGCCGGAGCAGTTCTGGGCGAGGCGGGAGGGCAGTCGGCCCTCGCGTATCCAGCCGTCCCGGACGACCGGGTCGAACGGCAGGTCCGGCACGTTGAGCAGGTCGTCCTCGGCGAGGCCGGCCAGCTCCAGGATGCGCCGACTGCCGGCGAGGTGGCGTTCCTCGCCGGAGTGGCTGGCTGCCGCGAGCGAGAGCAGCTCGCCGTCGAGCGGCAGGCCTGCCCTCAGCATGGCCACCGCCTGGACCGGCTTCAGGGCCGAGCGCGGATAGAAGGCCGCCTCGATGTCGCCGACCTGGAACTCCACCTGACCGTCGGCGCCGAGGACGACGACGGACCCGTAGTGGATGCCCTCGATGACCCCGCCGCGCACCAGGTGCGCGACGGGCGAGTGGACGGGTTCGCGGATCGCGGGGGCGTCCGCGAGAGAACTGCCGTACATGGCTGCCTGCACTGCTTCCTGCATGTATGCATCCTGCATCACTGCGTGGTTCACGCGTCGGCTCCGGCCGACCCGGTGGTTCCGGTGGACTCTGCGAGCCGGCCGGCTTCGGCGGCCTTGCGGGCCACCTGGCCGCGGACGCCGTACCAGCCCGCAACCAGTGCCCCGGCGATCAGCGGGAGACACAGCACGGTGGTGCGGCCGGCGCCGCCGTCGGCGTACATCAGGACGAGGACGGAGGCGAGGAAGGCCAGCGTCACGAGTTCCGTCCACGGGGAACCGGGGAGGCGGTAACTCGGCCTGGTCAGCTCGCCGTTCTCGGTCTTCCGCCAGAACACCAGGTGGCAGACCATGATCATGCCCCAGGTGGCGAGGATGCCGATCGCGGCGAAGTTCAGCACGATCTCGAACGCGTCGGCGGGGACGACGAAGTTCAGGCCGACGCCAAGTACGCAGAAGCCGCTGGTGAGCAGGATGCCGCCGTACGGGACCTGGCTGCGGCTCATGTTGCCGGTGAACTTCGGCGCGGAGCCGGACATCGCCATCGAGCGCAGGATGCGGCCGGTGGAGTACAGGCCCGAGTTGAGGGACGACATGGCCGCCGTGAGGACGACCAGGTTCATCACGCCGCCGGCCGCCGGGATGCCGATGTTGGAGAGGACGGTCACGAAGGGGCTCTCGCCCGACGTGTACTTGTTCCACGGCAGCAGCATCGCGAGGAGGACGACCGAGCCGACGTAGAAGAGGCCGACACGCCACATGATCGAGTTGATCGCCTTCGGCATGATCTTCTCGGGGTTCTCGGTCTCGCCCGCCGCGACACCGACGAGTTCGACGGAGGCGTAGGCGAAGACGACGCCCTGGATGATCAGCAGCATGGGCAGCAGACCGTTGGGGAAGACGCCGCCGTTGTCGGTGATCAGAGACGGGCCGGGGGTGGTGCCGTCGACCTCGTGCTGGGTGACCAGCAGGAAGATGCCGATCAGCATGAAGACGACGAGGGCGCTGACCTTGATGATCGCGAACCAGAACTCCATTTCGCCGAACATCTTCACCGAGATCAGGTTCACGGTGAGGACGACCGCCAGGGCGATCAGCGCGAGCACCCACTGCGGGATGTCGGAGAACATGCCCCAGTAGTGGGTGTAGAGGGCCACCGCGGTGATGTCGGCGATGCCGGTGGTGGCCCAGTTCAGGAAGTACATCCAGCCCGCGATGTACGCGCCCTTCTCACCCAGGAACTCGCGGGCGTACGACACGAACGCGCCGGACGAGGGCCGGTACAGGACGAGTTCGCCCAGTGCCCGCACGACGAGGAAGGCGAAGACGCCGCAGACGGCGTAGGCGATGAAGAGAGACGGGCCGGCCTCGGCCAGCCGGCCGCCGGCGCCGAGGAACAGGCCGGTGCCGATGGCACCGCCGATGGCGATCATGTTGACGTGCCGGGCCTTCAGCGACTTGCTGTAGCCCGCGTCACCGGCGTCGACGTGGACGGCCTTTTTCAGCGCCGTACCGTCGGCCGCACCGTCCTGGAGGGATTGCTCGCTCACGCCTCGGGTCCGCCTTCCGGGGATGTCTCTTGGGGGGTGTCCGTGTGTGCGGGGCGCACGATGTCGGTGAGGGTCCTGGAGACCCGGTCGAGATGGTGGGACATGGCCTCCACCGCGTCGTGCTCGCTGCGGTCGATCAACGCCTCGACGATCGCCCGGTGTTCGCGGTTGGACTGCTCGCGCCGGCCGCCCAGCTCGTTCAGGAACGCCGACTGACGGGCCAGTGCGTCCCGGATCTCCTCGATCACCCGGCGGAACACCGGGTTCTGGGCGGCCTGCGCCACGGCCAGGTGGAAGAGGGTGTCCATGGCGACCCACGCGGTCGTGTCGGTCTCGTGCTCCATGCGGTCCAGCAGGTGGGCCAGATGGTCGAGGTCCTCGGCCGTCCGCCGTACGGCCGCGTACCCGGCGACCGGGATCTCGACGTGCCGGCGGACTTCGAGGAGGTCGCTGGCCGCGTAGTCGCCGAAGGTGGGGTCCTCGACGGTGTTGGACAGGACGAAGGTGCCCTTGCCGGTCCGGGAGACGGTCAGTCCCATGGTCTGGAGGGCCCGCAGGGCCTCCCGCAGCACGGGCCGGCTCACTTCCAGGCGTCGGCACAGCTCGGCTTCGGAGGGGAGCTTGTCCCCCACGGCGTAATCTCCGCGCTCGATGGCGCTGCGCAGATGACCGAGGACCGCTTCCATCGCGCTGACGCGCCGCGGCACCGAGCCACCTGTCTGGCTGTCTGACAGGTTCACGGAGGTGATCCTGCGGGTGACGGGAGGGGGCTGTCAAGGGTGTGCGGCGGGAGACCGGCTCACACCCGTCCCCACACCACTCCTCGCAACGGTCCGCACGCCCCGCCCGGGCTCAGTTCAGTACGCCCGCGCCCAGCAGGCCGAAGAGCAGCAGACCGACGACGATCCGGTAGATCACGAAGGCGTTGAAGGAGTGCTTGGCGACGAATTTGAGCAGCCAGGCGATGGAGGCGTAGGCGACCACGAAGGAGACCACTGTGCCTACGACCAGCGGCGCGACCCCCACGCCCGCGCCCAGGGCGTCCTTGAGCTCGTACAGGCCGGCGCCGGTCAGGGCGGGGATGCCGAGGAAGAAGGAGAGCCGGGTGGCGGCGACCCGGTCGAGGTCCAGGGCGAGCGCCGTGGACATGGTGGCGCCGGAGCGGGAGAAGCCGGGGAAGAGCAGGGCGAGGATCTGTGAACTGCCGACCAGCATCGCGTCCTTGAACGTGGTGTCGTCCTCGCCGCGCTTGTGCCGCCCGATCTGGTCCGCCGCCCACATCACCGCGCTGCCGACCATCAGCGAGGCCGCGACGACCCACAACGAGGCCAGCGGGCCCTCGATCAGCGGCTTGGCGGCGAGGCCCACGGCGACGATCGGGACCGTGGCGCAGATGACCCACCAGGCGAACCGGTAGTCGTGGTGGTGGCGTTCGTCGCGGTGGGCGAGGCCCCTCCCCCAGGCGGAGATGATCCGGACGATGTCCTTGAAGAAGTACACGAACACGGCGGCGATCGCGCCGACCTGGATGACGGCCGAGAACCCGACCACGGCGTTGTCGTCGACGGGGATTCCCATGAGCCCCTCGGTGATCTTCAGATGGCCGGTCGAGGAGACCGGCAGGAACTCGGTCACTCCCTCGACGGCTCCGAGGACGACGGCCTGACCGACGGAGATGGCACTCATGGCATCCAGTTCTGCTGGGATGGGCGGATCGCGGCGGGCCCAGTCCTACTACACGCCGGCAAGGACCGGCCGCCCTGCGTTTACAGCGCCCCGCCCAGCCAGACGCCCGCGAAGGCGGCCCCGAGACCGGCCAGCACGCTCACCATGACGTTGGCGGCGGCGAGGAACCCGGCCCCGCCCTCGGCCAGCCGCAGGGTCTCGAACGAGAAGGTCGAGTACGTGGTCAGCGCGCCGCAGAAGCCGGCGCCCAGGAGCAGCTGGAGGTGTGGGTCCGGGGCGGCGCCGGTCAGCAGGCCGAGAATCAGGCAGCCGGTGACGTTGACGGCGAAGGTCCCCCAGGGGAAGACCGTGTCGTGACGGGACTGGACCAGCCGGTCGGTGAGATAGCGGAGGGGTGCGCCGACCATTCCGCCCGCGATCACGAGCAGCCAGTTCACAACGAGCTCTTACCCTTCTGGTCCCTTTTGTTCGGTTTCTCTTCCGTCCGGCCGACGATGGGGGTCCCCCCGGTCGAACGCCGTTGAGACTGGGGGAGGATGACCTCGCAGTCGTCGAGGATCACCAGTCCCTCGGTGACGAGTTCGTCGAGCTGCGGCAGGAAGGACCGCACGTGTTCCTCCGTGTCCACGATGACGATCGCCACCGGCAGGTCCTCGCTCAGGGAGAGCAGGCGCGAGGTGTGGACCAGGGAGGAGGCGCCGAAGCCCTCGATGCCTCGGAAGACGCTCGCACCGGCGAGACCGGCCGCACGGGCGCGGTGGACGATCTCCGAGTAGAGCGGCCTGTGGTGCCAGGTGTCGTGCTCTCCGATGAGCACGGTCACCCGCAGGGCACTGCCCGTCAGCCTCGTCATCGCCGCCTCCGGTTCAGGACCCGGCGGGTCGCGGTCGCCGCGAGCGTCACGGCGGTGAGCGCCGCGAGCAGGGTCGCGGCGAGGTAGGCGAGCCCGGTGCCGGGGTGGCCCTCGTCGACCAGCTTCTGGATGTCGACGGCATACGTCGAGAAGGTGGTGAAGCCGCCGAGCACACCGGTGCCGAAGAAGGGGCGTACCAGGCGGTGGGCCGCCCAGCGGTCGGTGATGACGACCATGAAGACGCCGATCACGGCACAGCCGACGACGTTGATCCAGAAGGTGGTCCAGGGGAAGCCCCCGCTCTGCGCGGGCCAGGCCAGGGAGGCCCCGTAACGGGCACAGGCGCCGATCGCGCCGCCGACCGCGACCACCGCGACGACCGGCCCCTGGCCGTGCAGAACAGAAGGGCGTGCCGGGACGGCGACGGTTCCGGCCTGCGTGTCGGGGGCTGTCATGGTCGTACGTCTCCTACTCGCCGGCGCCCGGAGGTGCGGACGCGTCCGTCCGCGCAAGCAGGGACCGTTGGCGGCAGCGGCGCCACGGGCAGGGATCGCGGCCGGTCAACAGGGTAACGCCGGGATACGGGAGCTGCACTCGGTCATCCGGCGCCGCGTGCTGTCCGGGGTGCGGCAAGCGCCCCGATAGGGGCGCGGGGCTGTATCGATCTGCGGCTCCGCCGCGTGGGCGCGACAAGCCCCCACCGACCCGCAGCCCACTCCACACACCAAGCACCCAAGGCCTCAGGTCAACCCGCCCAGCCGTCGGCAGACAACTACCACCCCTTCTCGAACATGCGGGCCACCTCAGCGATGCGCAACTCGTCAGGGCGATAGAACGTGCGCCAGCGGATTCTCTTCGTACGGACCATGCCGATGCCCGCAAGCAGGCCCAGGTGAGTGTGGGCGACGGAGCGGGGGACGCCGAGTTTCGCGGCGACGGCCGCCGCCGTGACTCCGTCCTCGACCGGGTCGCCGTGCCGTTGCGGCGGGAAGTGGACCGCCGGATCCTTCAGCCACTCCAGGATCTCCCGGCGTTGCCCGCCGGCAGGTCTCTTCAGCATCGCGCCTCCTCGTCCGGGTCACCGCGTGCCGTACTCCCCAATGTCCCGCAGATCGGGCCGCCGCGTCCGGGGCTTCGCACCTCTTGGCCGAGGTCGAACCCCTCTGACGCGTACGCCAGTTCGAGCAAGCCGTTGCAGGGCAACGCACAGGGGCCCGGCCACCCCCCTCAGGCGGCCGGGCCCCCGTCAGAACTGGCTCAGCGGTGGCTGAACCACGTCATCGCGGGGAGCGCCCTGTCGTCGTAGCCGAACAGGGCCTGGTTCTCCCAGCCGTTGCCGGAGGACGAGTCCGTGGGGTCCCATCCGTTGCCGGTGACCGCGGTCCAGGTCGCCTCCCAGTAGAAGACGCCGAGACCGCGGCCGTTCGGAACGGCCTCCACGACGTTCAGGATGTCCCGGAACCAGGCCGACTGACCGGCCGTGGACGCCGCGTACCCGGAAACGAGCTCACCAGTCGTGTTGATGATCTCCTCGTGCGAGTCCTCGCTGTCGAGACGGAAGGGGTAGGCCGTCTCGGCGACGAACACGGGCTTGCTGTAGCGGGCGGCCGCGTCGTCCAGGGTCGTCTGGAAGTCGTAGAGCGAACCGTGCCAGTAGCCGTAGTAGGAAAGGCCGATGGCGTCGAACTTCACGCCGTTGGAGACCGCGCTGTCGAACCACCAGCGGGTGCCCGACAGGTCGCCGCCCTTGGCCAGGTGCAGCGCGACGGTCGTGCCGGAGTTGACCGCCTTGACCGCGTCGTAGCCGGAGTTGAGCAGCCCGGCGAGCTGCGACCAGTTGCTGGTCGAGCCCTCGGACCACAGCATGCCGCCGTTGATCTCGTTGCCGACCTGGACCATGTCGGCGGTGGTGCCCTGGGACTTGAGGGCGTTGAGCACGTCGTACGTGTGGTTGTAGACGTCCGTCTTCAGCTGGCTGTACGAGTGTCCGGCCCACGCCGACGGCTTGGACTGGGCGCCCGGGTCGGCCCAGATGTCCGAGTAGTGGAAGTCGACCAGCAGCTTCATGCCCTGCGCCTTGATGCGCTTGGCGATGGCGAGCACGCGCGCTTTGTTGTTGTAGCCGTCGACCGGGTTGACCCAGACCTTGACCCGCGCGTAGTTCATGCCGGAGTTCTTCAGGACGGTGAGCGCGTCGCTCGTGGTCCCCGAACTGGTCTTGTAGAGACCGCCCTTGGCCTCGCTCTTGGGGAGGGAGGAGATGTCGGCGCCCTTGATCGACAGCCCGCCGGTGCCGGAGGCGAAGGTCAGGTCGTCGACGTTGATCCAGTTGCCCGCGTTCGCATCGGAGTTGATGCTGATCGTGCACTGGTTGTTCGTCACCGCGATCGGCACGACGATCCGGATCCACCCGCTGGCGGAGACGGGCAGGTCGGTGCGCTGCTCTGAACTGCCGCAGTTCTTCAGCGATATGTAGGCCGAGTTCTGGCCGCCACCGGAGCGCACCCATGCGGTGAGCTTGTAGTTGCCGTTGGTCAGCCCGGACAGGTACTGGTAGGTCTCCACCTTGTAGGCGGAGGCGGAGTAGTGGGACAGGCGGTAACTGCCGCTGCGGCCACCGGACTCCACGTACGAGGCGGCCGTGGTGCCGTACTCCGACCAGCCGTTGGGGGTGGCAGCGCCCGAACCGTCGGCCTCGAAGCCGCCGTTGGTGAGGGTGCTGGCCGCCTGCGCCGAGGTGGCGGGCAGGGCGGTGAGGGCGAGGCCTGCGGCCAACGGGAGCAGCAGGGCCTTGAGTGCGCGCCTGGTGGTGCGCCCGGGTGTGCGTCTGGGATGGAACATCGTCGTCCGTCGTCCCTTCGACGTGATGGGTTGGGGGTGTCCCTCCCGAGGGGAAGGAGGGGACCCCTCCGCCCGCGGCTCTCGTGGCACGCACGGGCGGAGGGGAACTTGCGGCTCAGCCGTCGAGTCGTACGACCCGGACGGCTCCGGCGGGCAGCGCGAGGCGGCCTGCGGCTCGTTCGCCGGTCAGCAGTTCGGTGCCGGGTGCATCCAGGGGCACCTTGGCGTCCGACGCGGTGTGGTTGACGGCGAACAGGTAGGTGCCCGACTCGCCCGTGCGGCGCACGAGTTCGACGTCGTGCGGGAGGTCGGCGCGGGGCGCGAGGTCGGCGTCCTCTGTGGCCCAGCCGAGCAGGGCGTCGAGGCCCTGCGCGTCGAGGCGGGTCGACACGTACCAGGCGGTGCCCTCGCCGAGGCGGTTGCGGGTGACGGCCGGCTGGTCGGCCGTCAGGCCGTCGGCGTACGTCCACACGGTCTCTGCGCCGCGCGGGACGACGAACTCGGTCCACACGTCGCCGGTCATCTCGGAGCCGTCGGGGCCGGTGATGCGCACCGCGTCGCCCTGGAGCAGCGGCGAGAACTCCTCGACGGTCAGGCCGAGTACGTCGCGCAGGGCGCCCGGGTAGGGGCCCTCGTGCACGGCGTCGTGTTCGTCGACGATGCCGGAGAAGTAGGAGACGACGAGGGTGCCGCCGTTCTCGACGTACTCCCTGAGGTTGTTCCCGGCGGCCTCCGTCATCAGGTACAGGGCGGGAACGACGACAAGGGGATAGGCCGACAAGTCGGCTTCCGGGTGGGCGAAGTCGACGGTGAGGTGGCGGTCGTACAGGGCCTCGTAGAAGGCGTCGGCGCGCTCGCGCGGGTCGTGGTCCTCGCTGGGGCGCCACTGGAGGTTCTGCGCCCACCAGGAGTGCCAGTCCCACAGGACGGCGACGTCGGCGACGGTGCGGGTGCCGCGGATCGAGGCCAACGAGTCGAGGGAGGCGCCGAGTTCGACGACCTCGCGCCAGACGCGGGTCTCCGTGCCGCCGTGCGGGAGCATCGCCGAGTGGAACTTCTCGGCGCCGCGCCGGGACTGGCGCCACTGGAAGAACATCGCGCCCTCGGAGCCCCGGGCCACGTGCGCGAGGGAGTTGCGGGCCATCTGACCCGGCGCCTTCGCGGGGTTGCGGGCCTGCCAGTTGACGCCCGAGGTGGAGTGTTCGAGGAGGATCCAGGGGGCGCCGTCGCCGACGGAGCGGGTGAGGTCGGCGGCCATCGCCAGGTTGACGTGGGTGCGGCGGCCGTCGGTGATCAGGTAGTGGTCGTTGGTGACGATGTCGACCTCGCGGCCCCAGGCCCAGTAGTCGACGGAGTCGCACTGACTGAGGGCGGTCATGAAGTTCGTGGTGACCGGGATGCCGGGTGAGAGGCGGTGCAGGATGTCCCGCTCCGTCACGAAGTTCTCGCGCATGGTGGCGTCGGCGAACCGCTTGTAGTCCAGCGCCTGGCCCGGGTTGCCGACCGTGGGCGCGGCGCGCGGCGGGTTGATCTGCTCGAACGTGGCATAGCGCTGGCCCCAGAAGGCCGTTCCCCAGGCCTCGTTGACGCCGTCGACCGTCTCGTACGTCGTCTCCAGCCAGCGGCGGAAGTGTGCGGCGCAGGCGTCGCAGTAGCAGGCCGAGACGGGGACGCCGTACTCGTTGTGGACGTGCCACATGGCGAGCGCCGGGTGGTCGCCGTAGCGCTCGGCGAGCTTCGTGGTGATGTTGGCGGCGGCGGCGCGGTAGTCGGCGTTGCTGTGGCAGATCGCGGCGCGGGAGCCGAACTCGTAGCGCACGCCCTCGGGGGTGACCGGCAGCGCGTCCGGGTGCTCGCGGTAGAACCAGGCGGGCGGGGCCACGGTGGGCGTGCCGAGGTCGGCGCGGATGCCGTTCTCGTGCAGGAGGTCCAGCAGGCGGTCGAGCCAGCCGAAGTCGTACACCCCGCGTTCGGTCTCCAGCAGCGCCCAGGAGAAAATTCCGACGCTGACCATCGTGACGCCGGCCTCGCGCATCAGCCGGACGTCTTCCCGCCAGACGCTTTCCGGCCACTGCTCGGGGTTGTAGTCCCCGCCGAAGGCGAGCCTGGTGAGGCCCCTGGGGGTGGTCTCCGGCATGGAATGTCTCCCGATCGGTCAGTCACTCGGTCAGTCACTTTGGAACACATCTTGGGAACGTGCACAGACATGGTTGGCGGCGCGGGGCCTAGATAACCTCATGGCAACAACCATTGACAAGTGTCCAGGATGTTTCTCTACTGTGAACGCTCACAGAAGCATGGTGGGTCTTCGCAGCAGGCGAGGGCCCCCGGGTCAGGGGAGAACGTTCCATGCCGAACACGAAGCAGTGGCGCCTCGTGGCAACCGCAGTCGCCGTCACACTCGGCGCCACCACACTCGCCGCATGCGGGTCCGACGACGACAGCGAGGCCAAGTCGGGCCCCGTGTCGCTGACGTACTGGACCTGGACACCCGGCATGGACAAGGTCGTCGACCTGTGGAACAAGGGGCCGGGCAAGGAGCAGCAGATCACCGTCACGGTGAAGAAGCAGGCGTCCGGCGACACGCTGGTCACCAAGATCCTCACCGCGCACAAGGCCAAGAAGGCGCCGGACCTGGTGCAGGCCGAGTACCAGGCGCTGCCGACCCTGGTCAGCAATGACGCGCTCGCGGACATCTCGGGCGAGGTCGGCGACGCGAAGAAGCAGTTCGCCGAGGGTGTCTGGCAACAGACGACGCTGGGCACGGACGCGGTGTACGCGGTGCCGCAGGACATCGGGCCGATGATGTTCTACTACCGCGAGGACCTCTTCAAGCAGTACGGCCTGAAGGTCCCGACCACCTGGGCCGAGTTCGCCCAGACCGCCCGGGACCTGAAGAAGAAGGCCCCGGACAAGGACCTCACCACCTTCTCCGCCAACGACTCCGGTCTGTTCGCCGGGCTCGCCCAGCAGGCCGGCGCCAAGTGGTGGACGACCTCCGGCGAGAAGTGGAAGGTCGGCATCGACGACGCGGCGACCCAGAAGGTCGCCACGTTCTGGGGCGACCTCGTCAAGGAGGACGCCATCGACAACCAGCCGATGTACACCCCGTCCTGGAACAAGGCGCTCAACACCGGCAAGCAGATCGCGTGGGTCAGCGCGGTGTGGGCACCGGGCACGCTGACCACGGCCGCACCGGACACCAAGGGCAAGTGGGCCATGGCCCCGCTCCCCCAGTGGTCGGCCTCCGAGGACGTGACGGGCAGCTGGGGCGGCTCCTCGACCGCCGTCACCACCGACTCCGGCAACAAGTCGGCCGCCGCGAAGTTCGCCGCCTGGCTGAACACCGACGGTGACGCGCTGACCGCGCTCGCCAAGGAGGGCGGGATCTACCCGGCCGCCACGGGCGCCCAGCTCAGCGGCGCGTTCGTCCAGTCGCCCGAGTTCTTCTCTAACCAGGCGGACTTCTACAGCCAGGCCGCGCAGATCGCGAAGACCACCGCGCCGTCCGCGTGGGGCCCGAACGTGAACGTCGCGTACACGTCGTTCAAGGACGCGTTCGCCGCCGCCGCGAAGAACAAGTCGGACTTCGGTGCCGCCCTGAAGACGATGCAGGACGACACGGTCGCCGACCTCAAGAAGCAGGGCTTCGGGGTCGCGGAGTGACGAGCGCACGCCGGAGGTCGTACGGGGTCAAGGGGGCCCCGTACGCCTTCCTCCTTCCCGCGGTGATCCTTTTCGCCCTGTTCTTCGCGCTGCCCATCGGCTACGCGCTCTGGCTGAGCCTGCACAAGGTGAAGGTCTCGGGCCTGGGCCTCGGTGCCGGGGCGCGCAAGGAGGTCTGGGCGGGGATCGGCAACTACACCGACGCGTTCACCGACAGCGAGCTCCTCGACGGCGCGCTGCGCGTGGTCGGGTACGGCGCGATCGTGGTCCCGGTGATGCTGGGACTCGCCCTCGTGTTCGCGCTGATGCTCGACGCGGACAAGGTGCGGTTCACCCCCTTCACCCGACTCGCGATCTTCCTGCCGTACGCCATCCCGGGCGTCGTGGCCGCGCTCCTGTGGGGGTTCCTGTACCTGCCGGACGTCAGCCCGTTCTACTTCGTCCTCGACAAGCTGGGGATGCCGCAGCCGGACCTGCTGGACGGCGGTCCGCTGTACCTCGCCCTCTCCAACATCGCGGTGTGGGGCGGTACCGGCTTCAACATGATCGTCATCTACACCTCGCTGCGGTCGATCCCGGCCGAGGTGTACGAGGCGGCGAAGCTGGACGGCGCCACCCCGCTGCAGATCGCGCTGCGGATCAAGATCCCGATGGTGGCGCCCTCGCTGGTGCTGACCTTCTTCTTCTCGATCATCGCGACGCTCCAGGTGTTCAGCGAGCCGACCACCCTCAAGCCGCTCACCAACTCCGTGTCCACGACGTGGAGTCCGCTGATGAAGGTGTACCAGGACGCCTTCGGCAAGGGTGATATCTACTCGGCCGCGGCCGAGGCCACGATCATCGCGATCGTCACGCTGGTCCTGTCGTTCGGCTTCCTGCGGGCCGCGAACTCCCGTAACAAGCAGGAGGCAGCACGATGAGTTCTCTTGCCGTGGGCAAGGCGGAAGCGGCGACGGGCACCAGGCCCGGCACCGCGCAGCGCCCGCCCCTGCGCAACCGGATCGCCCTGGTCCCGACGATCACGCTCCTGCTGGGCGCTCTGTACTGCCTGTTGCCGGTCGCATGGGTGGTGATCGCGGCGACGAAGTCGGGCAGCGAACTGTTCTCCACGTTCACGTTCCTGCCCGGCAGCGGCTTCACGGACAACGTGACGGAGCTGAGCGCCTACCGCGACGGCGTCTACTGGAAGTGGATGGGCAACTCCGCCCTGTACGCCGGCCTCGGCGCCCTCCTGTCGACAGCGGTCTCGGCGATCAGCGGCTACGCGCTGGCGATCTACCGCTTCCGCGGCCGGGAGACGGTGTTCAGCGTCCTGATGGCGGGCGTGCTGATGCCGCCGGTGATCCTCGCGATCCCGCAGTACCTGCTGCTGGCGAAGGCCGACATCACGGACTCCTACGCGTCCGTGCTGCTGCCGCTGATCCTCTCCCCGTACGGCATCTACCTCGCGCGGATCTACGCCGCCGCGGCGGTGCCCGCGGACGTGGTCGAGGCCGGGCGGATGGACGGCGCGAGCGAGTGGCGGATCTTCACCCGGGTCGCGCTCCCGATGATGATCCCGGGCCTGGTGACCGTCTTCCTGTTCCAGTTCGTGGCGGTGTGGAACAACTTCCTGCTCCCCTACATCATGCTCAGCGACGACGAGAAGTTCCCGATCACGCTCGGTCTGTTCACGCTCCTCGAACAGGGAGCGGCCACCCCGGCGCTCTACACGCTGGTGATCACGGGCGCGTTCCTGGCGGTCATCCCGCTGATCGCGCTCTTCCTGGTCATCCAGCGCTTCTGGAGCCTCGACCTGCTCTCCGGAGCCGTAAAGTCATGACCATGAGCAATATCGGGGGCCGGCGCAAACCGCCGACGATCCACGACGTGGCGCGCGAGGCGGGGGTCTCACGAGGCACCGTCTCGCGTGTGCTCAACGGCGGCCACTACGTCAGCCCGACCGCGCAGGAAGCGGTGAACGCCGCGATCCGCAGAACGGGTTACGTGGTGAACCGCCACGCCCGTTCGCTCATCACCGGCCGCTCCGACTCGATCGGCTTTCTGCTGACGGAACCTCAGGAGCGGTTCTTCGAGGACCCCAACTTCAATGTCCTGCTGCGGGGTTGCACCCAGGCACTGGCGGCCCACGACATTCCGCTGCTGCTGATGCTGGCCGGCACGGAGGACGAACGACGGCGCCTGACGCGTTACATCACCGCCGGCCACGTCGACGGGGTGCTGCTGGTCTCCAGCCACTCGGGCGACCCGGTCGCGGAGGAACTGCAGGAGGCGGGCGTCCCGTTGGTCGTCTGCGGCAAGCCGGTCGGCCTCGGCTCGAAGGTGAGCTACGTGGCGGCGGACGACCGCGACGGAGCCCGGGACATGGTCCGCCACCTCCTTTCCCTGGGCCGCCGCCGCATCGGCATGGTCACGGGCCCGCTCGACACCCCGGGCGGCGTGGAACGCCTCGCCGGCTACCGCGAGGTCCTGGCCGAGGCGGGCATCGACTACGACGACCGTCTCGTCGTCCCCGGCGACTACAGCCGGGCCAGCGGCGAGGCGGGCGCGGAGCGTCTCCTGGCCCAGTCCCCGGACATGGACGCCGTGTTCGTCGCGTCCGACCTGATGGCCCAGGGCGTGCTCACGGCACTGGAGCGGGCGGGACGCAGCGTCCCGGGGGACGTGTCGGTGGGCGGCTTCGACGACTCCTCGGCCGCCCTGGCCGCCCGCCCCCAGCTGACGACCATCCGGCAGCGCTACGACCGGATCAGCGCCGAGATGGTACGGGTGCTGCTCGCGCAGATCGGCGGGGAGGATCCGGCGGCGGTGATCCTGCCGACGGAACTGGTCAAGCGGGGGTCCACCTGAGTCGCTCGCTCGGCGTGTGGGGCCGGGCCGGGGCCTGAGACGGTCGTCGGCCGGTCGCCTCACGCCGGTTTTGATGCATACGCATTAACATGGGGTGCATGGCAGTGAACAAGGCCGGTACCGGGCTGGCGGACCAGTGGCGGGACATCCTGGCGGCGCATGCGCGCACGATGTGCGAGATCGACCGCGCGCTGCATCCGCACGGTCTGGGCGCCAGTGACTTCGAGGTGCTCGACATCCTCGTGTCCGACACGGCCGACGCGACCCGTTCCCCCGGCTCCGCTGAGCAGTGCCGGGTACAGGACATCGCCGGGCGGGTCCACCTCAGCCAGAGCGCGCTGTCGCGGCTCATCGCGCGCCTGGAGAAGGACGGTCTGGTGGAGCGCAGCATGTGCGTGGAGGACCGGCGGGGGGTGCGGGTTGCTCTGACGGCGCGTGGTCGTGAGGTGCACGGTGAGGTGTTGCCGCTTCAACGTGCGGCTTTGGAACGGTCGTTGGGAACCTGAGCGATAGGTAGTTCATTGGCCGCGGGCCCGTGGGGGCTGGTCGCGCAGTTCCCCGCGCCCCTATCGGGGCGCTTGCCGCAGCCCGGATTCATCGACCGCCCACTCAGTTCAGCAGTTGCCGCACCGCCGCGAATGCCGCCTCGACCGTTGCCGGGTCCGCGCCCGGGCGGGCCAGGGCGCTCATCGGGATCGGCGGGACCGGGGGCAGGCCCTCGTACGGGGTGAGGCCGTCGGGGGCCGGGCCGACCGTTGCCAGCAGGGCGACGCCCCGGCCGGTGCGGGCGAGGTCGAGGACGCCCGCCAGATAGCCCGCGTCGCCGACCACCGACGCCGCGACGCCCTGCTCGGCGAGGGTCGCGATGGCCCGGCGGCGGATCGCGCAGGGGTCCTCGATCGCCACCAGCGGCACCGGCGACGGGGCCGCCGGGGGCACCCAGCCGGGCGGAGCATGCCAGGTCAGGGGCAGGCCGCCGACCGGTGTGCCCTCGGTCGCGGCGGCCTCCGTGACGTACACCGCGACATCCACGCTGCCGCGCTCCACCGCCTCCACCAGCCGCGCCGACCGGTCGATCCGGAACCGCACCCGGCAGCCGGGGCGCACCGCCTCGACGGCCGCGGTCAGCCGGGGCAGGAACTGGTCGGCAGCATGCTCCGTGGAACCGATGGTGACCGTGTCGCCGTCGACGTCCAGCAGGGTGCGTACGGCCTCGTCGTGGACGGCGAGGATACGGCGGGCCTGTTCCAGCAGCAGCCGGCCCTCGGGCGTGAACCGTGTGCCCCGGCCCTCGCGTTCCACGACGGGCCGCCCCAGCGCCTTCTCCAGCCGGCGGACGTGCTGGCTCACCGCGGACTGGCTGAGAGCGAGCGCCTGGGCCGCGCGATGGAAGCCACCGCGGTCGGCGATCGCGGTCAGGCTGCGCAGCGCCACGATGTCGAGGACTGGTTGGGGCATACGGTGACCGTAGCCCGTCCGGGTCATCGATCGCCATCCCTGATCGATCACCGATCGCGATCGATTTCGATGCGGAATCGTCGTTGGACGTGTTCCGCCTGTTCCGGTCATGATGGGCGCATGGCGTATCCGACCGCTTTTGCTGCCCTTCTCACGCAGCGCCGAGTCATCGACTTCGGCGTGGCGTGCAGCGCGCGCTGTCGTTGATCCCACGCCGCCTCCCGGCGTTTCCGTACGGCCTCCACTGATCGGCTCCGCGCTGTTCGCGTGCCCGTAGGCCGTTCTCCCTCTCCCTCCGCTCGCCCTTTCCGCATGCCCTTTCGCCTGCCCTGAAACGGGAGTTGCCCCCTCATGCCTCCTTCCCTGTCCTCACCTGCCTCCTGGGACGAACCCGAAGGCCTCGCGGCGCGTGGCACCTTGATCGTGCTGCCCGGCCGGGGCGAACACGGCGGTGTGTACGAGCGTTTCGGCCGCCGTCTCGCCTTCGACGCCTACCGCGTACGGGCGTTGGGTGACCCGTCAGCCGATCCGTCGGTGCTCGACGAAGCGGCCAAGCTCCTCGCCGACGAGTCGCTGCCCGGCCCGAAGGTCCTGGTCGGCTCGGACACGGGTGCCCGGTACGCCGTCCAGCTCGCCGCCGAACACCCGGCGGGCGTCGACGCGCTGATCCTCGTCGGCCTGACCACCAGCCCCTGGGAGTCCGGGAGTTGGGATGACGAGCTGGCCGCGCGCACCGCCTGCCCGACCCACCAAGGGCGCCTCACCGTCGACCCCGCCTTCCGGCGCGGCGCGATCGACGCGGCCGTCGACCTGCCGGAGCTGCGGCTCGGCGAGGTCCAGGTGCCCGTGCTCGCCCTGCACGGCAAGGACGACCCGGTCAGCCAGCTCGACCAGGTGCTGGACGCCTACGCGGGGCACCCGAACATCCGGACCGTGACTTTCGACGGCGGCCGGCACGACGTGCTCAACGACGCCCTGCACCGCACCGCCGCCGCCACGGTCGTCCTCTTCCTGGAACGCCTGCGCCTCTCCCCCGAGCTGCCCGCGATCGCGGAGGGCCTGGCATGAGCGGTTCACGTGTGACGACGACCGTCGCCGAGCTGCGCGACGCCCTGGCCTCCGAGCAGCCGCCCCTGGTCCTCGACGTCCGCTGGGCGCTCGGCGATCCGTACGGCCGCGACCACTACGCGGACGCCCACATCCCGGGCGCGGTGTACGTCGACCTGGACACCGAGCTGGCCGCGTCGCCGAACCCGGAGGGCGGCCGGCATCCGCTGCCGGAGCTCGCGGAGTTGCAGGAGGCGGCTCGTGGTTGGGGGCTCCAAGAAGGTCAACCGGTCGTGCTCTACGACGACTTGGGCAATACCGCCGCAGCCCGGGGGTGGTGGCTGCTGCGGTACGCCGGAGTTACCGACGTCACGCTTCTGGACGGGGCGTTGGGTGCCTGGCGTGCGGCGGACCTGACCCAGGAGTCCGGCGTCCCGGCCGATCCGGAACCCGGTGATGTCGTCCTGCGCACCGGCGGACTACCGCTCACCGATGCCGACGGGGCCGCCGAACTCGCCCGCGACGGACTGTTGTTGGACGCCCGGGCGGGCGAGCGGTACCGGGGTGAGGTGGAGCCGGTGGACCCGCGCGCGGGGCACATCCCGGGCGCGGTGTCCGCCCCCACCGGGGAGAACCTCGCGGCCGACGGGACCTTCCTGCCGCCCGAGCTGTTGCGCAAGCGGTTCGAGGAGCGAGGTGCCGCCGACGTGTCGCGCATCGGCGTGTACTGCGGTTCCGGCGTCACCGCCGCCCACCAGATCGCCGCCCTCGCCCTGGCCGGTTTCGAGGCGACCCTCTTCGCCGGTTCCTGGTCCGCCTGGTCCACCGACCCCACCCGCCCGGCCGCGACCGGACCACACCCGTCCTGAGGCTCCAGGGCCCCGCGAGAGGAACCCCCGCCATGACCACCAAACCGCTCGACGCGGCGCCCCTGGCCCCGCCGCGCCCCGACACACCCCCGGACCGGGCACCCCGGATCACCATCCGCGGCACCGCCCGCACCACCCGCCGCCTCCAGATCCCCCGGTCGGTACGCCGGACCTCCGGCCCCGTGGGCCTCGTACTGCTCTGGTTCCTGACCTCGGCCACCGGGGTGCTGCCCGAGTCGGTGCTCGCCTCTCCGGTGGACGTCCTCAAGCAGGCCGTCGACCTGACGAAGAACGGTGAACTGCCCAGCGCCATCGCCGCGTCGGGCCGCCGGGCCGCCATCGGCTTCCTCATCGGAGCGACGGTCGCACTCGTTCTCTCCCTGCTCGCCGGGCTGTTCCGGCTCGGTGAGGACGTCATCGACTCCTCGATGGGCATGTTCCGGGCGATCCCCTGGGTGGGTCTGATCCCGCTGTTCATCGTCTGGTTCGGCATCGAGGAGACCCCGAAGATCGCGCTGGTCGCCCTCGGTGTCACCTACCCGCTGTACTTCAACATCTACGGCGGAATCAGGTCCACCGACGCCCAACTCGTCGAAGCGGCACGGATGATGGGGCTCGGCCGGCTCGGGCTGATCCGGTACGTCATCCTGCCGAGCGCGCTGCCCGGAGCACTCGTGGGGCTCCGGTACGCGCTCTCCACCGCCTGGCTCGCGCTTGTCTTCGCCGAGCAGATCAACGCGGACGCGGGCCTCGGCTATCTGATGAGCAACGCCCAGCAGTACTTCCGTACGGACATCATCGTGCTCTGCCTCGCGGTCTACGCACTGCTCGGCCTCGCCTGCGACTTCGCCGTACGGGTCCTTTCGCGCCGGTTGCTGACCTGGCGGGCCAACTTCGAGGGCGAGGCGTGATCCCCATGGCCGACATCACGACCAACAGCGTGGAGATCAGGGGGCTTTCGCGGGCCTTCGACGGCCACACCGTCCTGCACGAGCTCGATCTCGACATCAGGGAGGGCGAGTTCGTGGCGCTGCTCGGGCACAGCGGTTGCGGCAAGTCGACGCTGCTGCGCATTCTCGCCGGGCTCGACGACGAGATCGGCGGCGAGGTCACCGTGCCCGCGCGGCGCAGTGCGGCCTTCCAGTCGCCGCGGCTGCTGCCCTGGCTGAAGGTGTGGCGCAACGTCGTGCTCGGGCTGCCCGGGCGGCCCGACAGGGCGCTGGCTCACAAAGCCCTCGCCGAGGTCGGTATCGCGGACCGTGCCACCGTCTGGCCCAAGACCCTGTCCGGCGGCCAGGCGCAGCGCGTCTCGCTGGCCCGCGCCCTGGTCCGCGAGCCCGAACTCCTGCTCCTGGACGAGCCGTTCGGCGCCCTCGACGCGCTGACCCGGGGCAAGGTGCAGCAGCTGGTCGCCGAACTGTGGCAGCGGCACGGCTGCGCGATCCTCCTGGTCACCCATGACGTGGAGGAGGCGCTGCTGCTCGCCGACCGCGTGCTGGTGATGGACGAGGGCCGCATCGCCCACGATCTCACCGTCGACCTGCCCCGCCCCCGTGATCTGACCTCGCCCGAGTTCGTCACCCTCCGCGCCCGCCTCCTCGGCTGGCTCGGCGTCACCACGCACACCCTCGAAGGGACCCCCTCGTGATACGCAGACTCGCCACCGCCGCACTGAGCGTCACCGCCCTGCTGGCGCTGACCGCCTGCGGCGCGGACTCCTCGGCGAACGCCTCCGGCAACGACTCCCGGGTGACCCTCACCCTGGGCGACCAGGCCAAGACGCTCCAGACGATCGTCAACGCGTCCGGTGCCCTCAAGGGCGCCAAGTACAAGGTGAAGTGGGCCGAGTTCGAGGGCGCGGCACCGCTGTTCCAGGCCGTGCAGGCGGGCGCCGCCGACACCACGTACTCCGCCGATCTGCCCGCGTTGCAGGCGCTCAGCGGCGGGGTGAAGTTCAAGAACGTGGCGGCGCTGAAGAACGACGGCCACCACACCGGGATCATCGTCCGCAAGGACTCGGACGTGAAAAGCGTCAAGGACCTCAAGGGCAAGAAGGTCGTGGTGTCCTCGGCCAAAGGCAGCATCGCCGAGTACCTGCTCGCCAACGTCCTGGAGCAGAACGGGCTCAAGTACTCCGACGTGAAGGTGCAGTACCTGCTGCCGACGGACGCACAGGCCGCCTTCTCCTCCGGGAAGATCGACGTCTGGGCCACCTTCGGTGTCTACCAGGCCGTCGGACTCCAGCAGGGCGGCCGACTGCTGATCGACGGCGCCGACGGCCGCATCAGCGGCTACGGCTTTATCGGCGCCTCGGAGAAGGCCCTCGCGGACCCGGCGAAGAAGGCCGCGCTCGGCGACTTCCTGAAGCGGCTCGGTACGGCGCTGGAGTGGACGAGCACGCACCAGGACGCGTACGCCGACGCCATCGTCGAGCGCAACGGCGCCGACCCGGCGATCGCGAAGACGCTCGCCTCGGCGGCGTACAGCAAGGTCCTGCCGATCACACCGGAGGTCAGTTCGACCGTCCAGGACGTGGCCGACCTCATGAACGGCATCGGGGTCCTCGACCCGAACGTCGACGTGGCGAAGTCCGCCGACACCTCCGTCCTCAAGTAACCGGTACTGCGCGTAAAGGAGTTCACCATGCCTGTCGAGTTCATCAGTGCCGTGCACACCGACTCCGGGGCCTCTGGTCCTGCCGCCGCGAGCCGCACCGGCTTCGACCCCGACCACCTGCGCAAGTACGCCCGCGCTCTCGACGACGGCGGTTTCGACCACACTCTGGTCGCCTATCACTCGGCCTCGCCGGACGCCTTCCAGGTGGCCCAGTTCGTCGCCACACACACCGAGCGGATCCGTCCGATCCTGGCCCACCGGCCGGGCGTGATCTTCCCGACGCACGCGGCCCGCGCGCTGGCCACCCTGGACCGGATCAGCGACGGCCGGCTGACGCTGCACATCATCTCCGGGGGCAGCGACGAGGAGCAGCGCCGTGAGGGCGACTACCTCGACAAGCGGGAGCGGTACGAGCGTTCGGACGAATACATCCAGATCCTGCGCAAGGTGTGGCAGGCCGAGGGGCCCGTCTCGCACGAGGGCAAGCACTTCCGCTTCGAGGGCTACTACTCCGACGTGAAGCCCGTGAACGGACTGGTGCCGATCTCCGTCGGCGGGTCGTCCGAGGACGCCTACCGGGTGGGCGGGCAGCAGGGCGACATCTTCGGGCTGTGGGGCGAGCCGCTGAAGGAGACGGCCGAGCAGATCGCCGCCGTGAACGCGGTCGCTGAGGCCGCGGGGCGCCCCAACCCCCGTATCTGGGTGTCGTTCCGCCCGATCATCGCGTCCACCGACGAACTGGCCTGGGAGAAGGCGCACCGCACACTCGGTGTACTCAAGGACCAGGCGTCGAACACCGAACTGCTGCGCCACTACCGGACCAACGGCCGCCCCGCGAACGTCGGTTCGCAGCGACTGCTGGACATCGCCGACCGGGGCGAGGTGCACGACCGGTGCCTGTGGACCGCCCCGGCGGTCGCCACCAACGCGGCCGGCGCCTCGACCGCGCTGGTCGGCTCGCCGGAGACGGTCGCGAAGGCGCTGCTCGACTACGTCGACATCGGTTGCGACCTGCTGTCGATCCGCGGCTACGACCCGCTCAACGACGCGATCGACTACGCCCGTTACGTCCTTCCGCTGGTCCGGCAGGAGCTGGCGCACCGCGCGGCGACGACCTCCCGGGCCGCCTGATTCCGTCAACTCCCCGTCCACACAACCCTGTTGGCGAATCCCCTTATGGAGACTCCGTGTTCCGCCGCTCAGTGCGCACGTCCGCCGCCGTCCTGCTGCTCGCCCTCACGGCGGCCTGCGGGAGCCAGGCCCAGGCCGAGTCGTCGTCCGACCGGTCCGCCGTCACCCTGAAGGTCGGCGCCACCGGCTGGAAGGTCGAGGAGGCGATCCTGAAGTTCGCCCACCTCGACGACACCCCCTACGACGTCAAGTGGAGCGTGTTCCAAGGGGGTGACCTCCAGCTCCAGGCGATCCGCGCCGGCGCCCTCGACGTCGCCTCCTCCAGCGAGATCCCGCCGATCTTCGCCGCCGCCGACGGCAACCCGAACTTCAAGGTCGTCGCCGTGCAGCGCGGCGCCACCCTCAACCAGGAGGTCGTCGTCCCCAAGGGTTCGAAGGTGACCGACATCGCCGGGCTGAAGGGCAAGAAAGTCGGCTACGTCCAGAACACCACCGCCCACTACTTCCTCTACCAGCTGCTGAAGCAGGCGGGCCTGAAGTGGTCCGACATCGACGCCAAGCCCCTCCTCCCCAACGACGGCCTCGCGGCCCTGAACGGCGGCGGCATCGACGCCTTCGCCTCCTACGGCACGTCGATCATCACCGCCCACCAGCAGGGCGCCACGACCGTCGGCTCCGGCAAGGACATCCTCTCGGGGAACTTCCTCTGGACGGCCCGCGACAGCGTGCTGGAGAACCCCGCCCAGCAGGCGGCGACCGCCGATCTGATCGCCCGGATCACCCAGGCGTACGCGTACGTCAGGGACGGCCGCGAGGACGAGTTCGCCGAGGTCGTGTCCAAGAACACGCACCAGCCGCTCGCCCAGGCGAAGAAGGACCTCGTCGACCAGCAGACCCAGCGTCCGACACAGGCCCGCACGGTCGGCGACGACACCATCGCCTCGCAGCAGAAGGTGGCGGACGTCTTCACCGAACTCGGCGCGCTCAAGGAGCACTTGGACGTGAAGTCCTTCTGGACGACCAAGCTCAACACCGAACTCGCCGCCGACCTGAAGAAGACCCGGTGACCGCCCGCATCGCCGAGCTGGCCGCCGGCTACGACCGCTCGGGCGCGTTCCCCGCCGAGTCCCTCAAGGTCGCCCACGAGGCCGGCCTGCTCACCGCCACCATCGGTGAGCGGTACGGCGGCCGGGGCGCGGGCACCGAGGAGACCGCGCGCATCCTGCACACCCTCGGCCAGGGGGACCCGTCCGTCGCCCTGATCGCCGCGATGACCCTCACCACCCATGGTCGGCAGTCCGTACAGCCACACTGGCCGGAGGAGTTGTACGCCCGGCTCGTCAAGGAGTCGCTCGTACGTCCCGTGCTCGTCAACCACGCCCGCGTGGAACCCGAGTTGGGCTCCCCCGCGCGCGGCGGACTGCCCGCCACCCGGGCCCGGCGCACCGGGGACGGCTGGGCGATCAGCGGTACGAAACGGTTCGTCACAGGCGCCGAGGGCCTGGACTGGTTCCTGGTGTGGGCCACCACCGACGAACCGGAGCCACGCGTGGGCACCTTCCTGGTGCCCGGCGACTCCCCCGGCATCGAAGTCACCGGCCGCTGGGACCAGTTGGGGCTGCGCGCGAGCGGCAGTCACGACGTGACGTTCCGGGAGGTGGAGGTGCCGTACGAGGATGTCATCGGGCTCGCGCCGTACGGTCCGGCCGCCGAGCAGGACAACCGGGCGGGCGCCTCTCTCCATCTGCCGCTCGCCGCCCTGTACTTGGGGGTGGCCCGGGCCGCACAGGCGTTCTTCCACACATTCGCGCAGACACGGGTGCCCGCCAACCTCGGGCATCCGGTGGCCCGTACGGAACGCTTCCGGCGGACGGCCGGGGAGATCGAGGTGCTGCTCGACGGCGCCGAGCAGCTGGTGTTCGGCGGTGCGGCCCGGGTCGACGCCGCCGACTTTTCGTACACCCCCGAACAGGCCCTGGGGGCACGGGTGTTGGCGGACCGGCACGGGGTGCGGGCCGTCGGGCTGGCCGTACGGCTGCTCGGAAATCCGGGGCTGGCCCGGGACAACCCCCTGGAACGGCACTTCCGTGACATCCAGTGCGCGCCCGTGCACGCACCCCAGGAGGACATCTCCGTGCTCGCGATCGGCACCAAGGCACTGGCGGCGAAGGCGTCGGACGCAGCGGACCGGGAGGACCGGTGACCGCCCCCACGACGACCGCCTCCGCCCAGCTCCTGGGCCTGCTGGCCCGTGATCTGCCGCCCGACCGCCTGGCCACCGACCCGGCGACGCTCGCCGCGCACACCACCGACCGCTCCGGCACCCGGCCGTACGGCGGTCCGCTCGCCGTCGTGCACGCGCGGCGCACCGAGGACGTGACCGTCACCCTCCGGCACGCGCACGCCCTGCGCGTGCCGGTGGTGCCGCGCGGCGCGGGTACCGGACTGTCGGGCGGGGCGACGGCCGGCGAGGGCACCGTCGTACTCGACCTTTCCGGCATGAACCGCATCCTCGAACTGTCGGCGGACGACCAGCTCGCCGTCGTCGAACCCGGTGTGATCACGGCCGAGTTGGACCGGGCGGCCGGTGCGCACGGCCTGCGGTACGCGCCCGATCCGGCGAGTGCGGCGCTGTCGACGATCGGCGGGAACATCGCCACCAACGCGGGCGGTCTGCGCTGCGCCAAGTACGGCGTGACGCGGGACAGCGTGCTCGGTCTGGAGGCGGTCCTCGCGGACGGCACGGTGGTGCGCACGGGCCGCCGTACCGTCAAGGGTGTCACCGGTTACGACCTGACCGCGCTGCTCACCGGCTCGGAGGGCACCCTCGCGGTGATCACCTCGGCGACGCTGCGGCTGCGCCCACTGCCCGTCGCCACCGCCACCCTCGCCGCGTACTTCCCGTCCTTCGAGGCGGCGGCCGAGGCCTCGTACGCGATCGGCCGGGCCGGGGTCGTACCGGCGCTGGCGGAGCTGGTCGACGGTCCGGTGCTGCACGCCGTCGATCCCGCGCTGCGGGAGCGGGGCGCGGCGCTGCTGCTGGTGCAGTGCGACGGGGCGGGCGCCGGCGCGGAGGCGGCGGCGGTCGCCCGCGTACTCACCCACGCGACCCTGGTCGAGACGACCGAGGACCCGGCCGAGGCGGAGTCCCTGCTCGCCGCCCGCCGGGGTGCCCTGCCCGCACTGGAGCGGCTGGGCCGCCCGCTGATCGAGGACATCGCGGTACCCCGCTCACGCCTGGCGGAGGCGGCCCGCGAGATCCGCGCCATTTCGCAGCGCAACGCCGTCCCCGTGTTCACCATCGCGCACGCGGCGGACGGGAACCTGCACCCGATCATCGTGGTCGACCCGACCCTGGACGGGCTGCCCGACGCGGCCTGGGAGGCGGCGGGCGAGATCTTCGCCCTGGCGCTGCGGCTCGGCGGCACGCTGACCGGCGAGCACGGGGTGGGGGTGCTGAAGCGGCAGTGGGTGGCCGACGAACTGGGGCCCGCTGCCCATGCGTTGCAGCGTCGGATCAAGGACGCGTTCGATCCGCGCGGCATCCTCAACCCCGGTAAGTGCCTGTAGCCGGCCGGGGGTTCAGTACTCGTACGGCCGGGCCAGCAGGGTGCGTACGCCCTCGGAGGTGATCGTCAGGCCGTGCGGGGAGCCCGCGTCTATGGTGAGCGCAAGGTCGCCGGTGGGCCACTGGTCGGCGAGCGCGCCCAGTGGGACGAGACGGTAGCGGGAGACGAGCGGCAGCAGCCCGGCCAGTTCGGGCTCCGAGGTGAATACGGGCACGGCCTCCCGCCCGTCCGGCTCCTCCAGGACGGGCAGCGCCACCGTCGAGGGATCGGCGGCGTCCGCGTCACTGACGTCGTCCGGTACGGGGACCAGCACCTCGCTCCTCGCGAGGACGTCCAGCGCCACCGGGTCGTCGCTGTTCCCGCCCAGGGCGTCGAGCGCCTGGCGGGCCGGTGTGGCGGTGTGGTGGCGCGCGGGTGTCTCCATGGCGGGTCCCCTGGTAGCGGCGGTCGTGCGGACTGCCCGGGACACGGCCGGTCCCGGGCACAGTACGGGTCGCCTACCCGACCGGGTCCCGGCCATGCCTGGGATCAGGACAGGTAGGTCGGGGATCTCAGGGAATCAGCGGGATGTGGGCCGAGGGCAGCCCCAGGCGGTCGCAGCCGACCCGGCGGGCCAGCGGCTCGGCCATGGTCGGGCCGACGTGCGACCAGCAGGTGGCCGCGTCCCTGAAGTAGCGCTGCATCCGCTCGCCGTCGCGGGCGTACCGGGAGCCCGCGGTACGGAAGATGACGCTCTGCAGCGCGTCCCAGGCCATCCGTCCGGCGGTCACGAAGACGAGGGCGAGCCGGTTGTCCTCGGCCAGGGTGAAGGGGGCCTCTCCTCGGACGTTGCGACGGCAGGTCTCCATCCAGTCCTCGGCGTTGTGCCGCAGCGCCGCCTCCGCCGTGCCGATCGCGCCCAGCGCCTCGCCCAGGTTCCGTTGGTAGTCGTGGAGTTCGGCGCGGGTCCGGTCGGGTTCCAGGACGAGTGGCCGGGCGGCGACGATCCGGGCGTACTCGTCGACGGCCGCGTACGCCGTGCCGATCATGATCGCGGCGAGTTCTCCCTGGAAGAAGCTCGGCGCGCGGCCCGCGTACAGGGGATTGCCGTGCAGCTCGGAGCCGGTCGAGCCGCCCTCCACGGGCAGGTCGAGCAGGCTGGCCTCCCGGGTGAAGTGGGCGGGGATGCGGGCCTGTTCCATGTGGACGCTGTTGGAGCCGCTGCCGCGCAGACCGAGCACCCCGTGCCAGTCGTCGAGCACCGTCCACACCGTGCGCGGGGCGACGAACAGCACCCAGGGTCCGGGCGGCCCGCCGGGCTGCTCGGGGGCGCGGAGCGTCTGGCCGAGATAGTGCGTGGAGTGCGGGGCGCCCGAGGAGTAGGGCCAGGTGCCGTCGAGGACGACATGCCCGTCACCGTCGGGGCGCGCCACGCCGACCGGGACGACGGTGGACGCTGCCCGGAAATCACCGTCGGGGCCGAAGATCTCGTCCTGCGCCCGCTCCTCGAAGACCGAGGCGACCTGGAGGGCGTGGGCGGCGCCGAGGGACAGGGACCAGCCGGTGGAGGGACAGCCGCGCGCGATCTCGGTGACCACGCGGTAGAACGCGGGCACGCCGAACTCGTATCCGCCGTAGCGGCGCGGCTGGAGCATCCGGTAGAAGCCGGCGCGCAGGAAGTCGTCGTGGGTGTCCTTGGAGTAGTGCGTCAACTGCTCGGTCTCCGCCTGGCGTTCGAGCAGCGCGGGCCGCAGGGCCACGGCCCGCTCGACGATCTCGCGTTCGGTGAGTCCGGGTTCGGGAGGGGCGATCACGGTGCCTCCTGACGGGTGGGGGCCGTCCGCATGCGATGCGCTGGTGCTGCGCTACCTGCGATTCAACACGGCGACCGCCGTCCCGTACCCACCGGATAAGGCCAACTACGTCAGATGCGGCCGTGGTGACCTAGCCGCTCGCAGCCGGTACGGATGGTGAAAACCGACCAGTAGTGGTGACCGGCGCCAACGCGCGCACCGACAGCCCGTGCCTAGCGTGGACGTATGCCGATGCAACCCTGGTTCTCCGATGCCAAGCTGGGCATCTTCATCCACTACGGCATCTACGCCGTGGACGGCTGGGCCGAGTCCTGGTCCTTCTACACGGGCGACGTCACGCACGAGGAGTACATGAAACAGCTCGACCGTTTCACCGCCTCGCGCTACGACCCCAAGGCCTGGGCCGAGTTGTTCGCCCGCGTCGGCGCCAAGTACGCCGTCCTCACCACCAAGCACCATGACGGCGTGGCCCTGTGGGACACCGACCACCGCAATCTCGACGTGGTCCGCGACACCCCGGTCGGCCGCGACCTGGTCACCGGCTTCGTCGACGCCCTGCGCGAGCAGAACCTGAAGGTCGGCCTCTACTACTCGCACTCCGACTGGAACCACCCGGACTACGCGAGCCAGCGCCACCCCGGCCCGCTCATCGTGGCGGGCAACGACTACTCCCACGCCCGCCCCGGCGAGGAGGACCCGCAGGCCTGGGCACGCTATCTCGCCTACCGCGACGGCCAGGTCGGCGAACTCGTCGAGCGCTTTCGCCCCGACGTCCTCTGGTTCGACGGCGAGTGGGAGCGCACCGAGGAGCAGTGGCGGATGCGGGAGCTGGCCGAGCTGATCCTCGCGGGCAACCCGGACACCATCCTGAACGCCCGCATGCTCAGCCACGGCGACTACGCCACCCCCGAGCAGGGCGTTCCGCTGATCGCCCCGGACGGCCCGTGGGAGCTGTGCCTGACGATCAACGACTCGTGGAGCTACCGGGCCGAGGACCGCGACTTCAAGTCGGTTCGCCAGCTCGTGCGGTACTTCACCGAGACGATCGGCATGGGCGGCAATCTGCTGCTCGGGGCCGGCCCGATGGAGGACGGCACGATCCCCGAGGAGCAGGTCGAGCGCCTGGAGGGGCTCGGCGCCTGGGTCACCAAGCACGCCGACGCCGTGTACGGCACGGTCGCGGGCCTGCCCGCCGGGCACCACTACGGGCCCAGTACCCTCTCCGCCGACCGGCGCACCCTGTACCTGATGTGCTTCGACACCCCGCGCGAGGCCGTGTCCGTCCGGGGCCTGCGCAACGCGGTCCGGCGGGTCTCGGTCGTCGGCACGGGCTCCGAGCTGGGCCACCACGTCACCGGCGGCCTCGACAAGGTCCCCGGCGTGACGTGGATCGACGCGCCGAGGCCGGCCGACGTCGACGAGTACGCGACCGTCCTGGCCGTGGAACTCGACGGTGAGCTGGACCTCTACCGGGGCGCGGGCCGCGACTGACGCCAGCCCACAACGGCCCGCCGGAATGCCGGCGGGCCGTTCACCGTGCCGTCGCGGAGAGGGTCACTCGAAACTGGCGAAACCGCTGGTGTCGAACCAGGTGGGCGCCTCGGCGTCGGACATCGCCTGCTTGATCCGGAACAGCGCGAACTCGTTCAGCTCCGGCAGCGCGTCCACCGTGAACCAGGCGACGTCCAGGGACTCGTCGTCGTTGACACGTGCCTCCCCGCCCACGGCCCGGCAGCGGAAGGTGATGTCCATGTACTGGCAGACGTCGCCGTTCTCGTACGTCACCGGGTCCAGTGCCTGGACCAGCACGACCCGTTCGGGCACGCACCGGACCGCCGTCTCCTCGTAGACCTCCCGCACCGCGCACGCCGCCGGCTGCTCCCCCGGGTCCGGGATGCCACCGATGACCGACCACTTACGGGTGTCGGTGCGCCGGCCGAGGAGCACTCTGCCCTCGTCGTCGAAGACGAGGGCGGTGACCCCGGGGAGCCAGAGCAACTGACGGCCCGCGGAGGCGCGGAGGGCACTGATGAAGTCAGGAGTAGCCATGCCCCGACCCTAACGGGGCAGCCCGGTCACCCCTGTTGATCAAGGGGGCGTGCCCCCGGCGTACCGCTACACGCCACCGGCGCGCCTCCCGCGCACACCGGCGCCGATCGCCCAGCCGAGACCACCGGCGGCGACCAGCACGAGAAGCATCTCGGGCAGGATGCCCATCCTGGTGGCGGGCGTCTCCGAGGAACGCAGCGGCACCTTCTGGACCAGCGAGTCGGCCACGAACATGCCGGTCCTCTGGGTGATCCTCCCGTCCGGCATGATGATCGCACTCACGCCGCTGGTCACCGGGACCGTGACGGTCCTGCTGTGCTCGACGGCGCGGACACGGGACATCGCGAGCTGCTGGTAGGTCATCTCGCTGCGGTCGAAGGTGGCGTTGTTGCTCGGCACGGAGATCATCTGGGCGCCGTGCGTGACGGTGTCGCGCACCGCCCAGTCGAACGCGGCCTCGTAGCAGGTGGCGAGGCCGACCTTGGTGCCGTCCATGGTGAACACACCCGGTTTGGAACCCCGGCTGAAGTCCTGGCGGACCATGGTGGTCCAGTTCTTGTTGATGTGGTCGAGCACCGAGCGCAGCGGGAGGTACTCGCCGAAGGGCTGGACCTGCCGCTTGTCGTACGTGTCGGTCGCGCCCTTCTCCGGGTCCCACAGGATCTGCTCGTTGTAGAGCTTGCCGCCCCGCTCGACGACACCACCGACCGAGATGGGCGCGCCGATCGCCCGGGCCGCCTCCTCGATGACCGCACTGGCGTCGGGGTTGGCGAACGGGTCGATGTCGGAGGAGTTCTCCGGCCACAGGACGAAGTCGGGCTGTGCGACCTTGCCCGCCTTGACCTGGGCGGCCAGCCGCTCCGTCTCGCGCGCGTGGTAGTCGAGCACGGCACGCCGCTGGGAGTTGAAGTCGAGGCCCGCGCGGGGCACGTTGCCCTGGATGACGGCGACGGTCGCGGTGCCGACCTCGGCCTTGTCGCTCACCAGCGTCCGCGCGGCCAGGGCGCCCACCACGGGGACGGCCACACTCAGCGCGGCGACGACGGCCGCGGCGCGCGGCAGGGCACCGGTGCGGCGCCGCTCCATCACCTGGCGGACGATCTCGTACAGCCCGAATCCGCACAGGACGACCGCGAAGCCGAGCACCGGGGTGCCGCCCAGTGCGGCGAGCGGCAGGAACACGCCGTCCGCCTGGCCGAAGGCGATCTTGCCCCAGGGGAAGCCGCGGAACGGCACACGCGCGCGTGCCGCCTCGCCCGCGATCCACACGGCCGCCGCCCACAGCGGCCAACCGGGCAGCTTCGACACAGCTGCGACGCCCGCGCCGACCAGCGCGACGAAGACCGCCTCGATGACGACCAGCGCCAGCCAGGGCCCGGGGCCGACCTCCACGCCGGTCCACACCAGGAGCGGGAGCAGGAAACCGAGGCCGAAGAGGTAGCCGAGACCAAGTCCCGCCTTCCAGGACCGGCCGCGCAGCACCCAGCCGAAGATCCCGAAGGCCGGCAGGGCGAGCCACCACAGGGTGCGCGGCGGGAAGCTGACGTACAGCAGCACTCCGGCGAGCGCGGCGGCGGCGGCCGGCCAGAGACGCAGCAGCCGGGCGCGGCGCGAAGCGGGCGCGAGCTGCGGTTCGTGCTGGTCCGGCTCGGTGGTGGAAGGTGCGGTGGCGGTCACTCCGGGAGTGTACGGCGCCTGCCCCGGACGCCGACAGCACGGTCCGGCCCGTCCCGGTGGGCCCGCCCCGGTCCGCCTGCCGCATCGTTCCTGCGTAACTCGTCCACAAATGGCGCACCAGCCGTTACGGTGTGCCGAAGCCTCTGACGTGCGCGCCGGTGCCGGCCCGGGCGGTCGGGGCCCGTCACAGGTCGGGGGGCGACGGGGTGCGGTCCACGGGGATGACGTCTGCGGCCGGTGCGGCGGCGGACGGTGAGAGACGAAACGTTTCGGACGCGGCGGGCGTCGTCGTACTGGGCGCGTGTGCCACCTGGTCGCTGATCACGGCGGCCACGCACGACGGCCGCCCCGAGGGCGTGCTCCTGGCGGTGCTCGCGGTCGCGGCCGGTTACGCGGCGGGGCGTATCTGCGGGGCACTCCTGCCGGTCGCCGCGCCCGGTGCGGCGGCGCTGGCCGGGCTCGGTCTGGCGGTGGCCGCCCCGCACACCCTGCCAGGACCGCAGATGTCCACCCCGCCCGGCCACCTCGGGGCCGTTGCCGCGCTGCTGGTCCTGGCCACCGGCTCCGCCTGCTGCGCCGCCTGGGCCGCCCGCCCGCCACTGCTGCGACTGGCGCTGCGTGCCCTGGCCACCGGGATCACGGTGGCGGCGGCGGTCATCGGCCCGATCGCCGGTTTCTTCATCTGTGCCGCCGTCCTGCTCTGCTCGCTCGCCGCCGGCCATATGCGCCGCCGGGGTGTGGGGCTCGCGGGGCTGGCGCTGACGACGGCCCTGGTGACGGGGGCGGCCTGGGCGGTCGCCGAGGACGTGCTGCCGGACGGGCTGGCCGACTCGCTGGAGGGACAGCTGACCGCGCACCGGGTCCAGCTGTGGCGCGACGCCCTGCTGCTGGCCCACCGGGATCCGGTGCTGGGCGCAGGGCCGGGGCGGTTCGGCGAGCTCAGTCAGACAGCCGCGCAGTCGCTGCCCGCCGAGGCGAGACCGCACTCCGCGCCGCTCCAGCAGGCGGCCGAGCAGGGTCTGGTCGGTGTGGTCCTGCTGGCGGCGGTGTTCTGCTGGGTGCTGTACACCCTGTGGCGGACCCCGCTCCCCACGCCCGTCGCGCTCACCGCGGGCGCGGCCCTGACGGGTTTGGCCGTCACCGCGACGGTCGGCAACGTCCTGAGCTTCACCACGGTCACGGTGGGCGCGGGCCTCCTCGCGGGCCTGGCCACGGCCCGCCCGCTCGTCTACGAGACACCGGACACGGCAACGACACGCGCGCGTGAACGCCGGTGAGCCACGAGAACGACGGAAGCGTCAGTGGGCGGCCCCGGCCGCGCCGGACCGCAGCCGGTCCTTGATGACCTGTACGGCCGCCTCCGCGTTGTCCACCGTGATCGTGAACGTGTGCCCGTCCCCGAGGCGCAGCACCAGCCCCTCGCCACGGCGTACGACGACCGCGGTGCCCTGATGGGGCCGCCAGCGGTAGCCCCAGCCGCCCCACTGGCGCGGGGTGACCCTGGCCACGAACTCGGCGGCGACGATCTGGGAGAGCGGAATACGGCGGCGCGGCAGGCCGATGTGGCCGCAGCGCACTTCGAGGGAGTCCTTGTCGACCTTCACGGCGACGTGCACGAAGGCGAGCGTGCCGAAGAGGACGAGCAGCCCGGCCGCGATGCAGCCCACGACGGACATGGCGAGCGGCGCGACGCCGGACGTCCACGCCGAGTCGACGGCCAGTTCGATTCCGAGCGCCATGAAGGCGCAGCCGCCGAGTGCCAGCAGCCACTGGGCCCGGTTGGTCGCCCGGCCGGTCCAGATCTCGGTCGGCGCGGTTTCGTCATGTTCGTCGGGGGGCTGGTCCCTCATGCTTATGAGACTACTCAGGTTCCGCTGCGCGGGCACCGGCTTGCGGAGTGTGACTGCTCCGGCCGGGCCGCCGGGGGACGACCGTGGATCAGCGAACGGGCGCGGCCGCCTGGAGCAGCCGGCCTTCCTCATAGGCCAGCGCAGCCGCCGGAAGCGGGCCCGGGTCGCCGTTCAGGAGCGCGGTGACAGTGCCGTCCGCCGATGCCTGGGGAGCCGGGAGCACGCCGATCCTGCGGAGCGTCTGGGCGGCCACGGCGCCGGCCGAGCCGTGCAGGACGAGCGGCGGGCGGTCGGGCTGCTGGACGGCCGCGCGGATGCGCTCGGCGACGAGTTCGTAATGGGTGCAGCCCAGGACGACGGTCGTTACCTCGTCGGGGGTGAGGGCGGCTGCGGCGGCGATGGCGGCGGCGATGGCTGTCTCGTCCGCGTGTTCGACGGCCTCGGCCAGTCCCCAGCAGGGCACCTCGGTGACCGCGACGCCCTCGGCGAAGTTCCGGATGAGGCCGCGCTGGTAGGGGCTGCCGGTGGTGGCGGGGGTCGCCCAGATCGCGAAGGGGCCGCCTCCGGCGGCGGCGGGCTTGATCGCCGGCACGGTGCCGATGACCGGCAGTTCCGGTTCGAGACGGGCGCGCAGGGCGGTCAGCGCGTGCACGGTCGCGGTGTTGCAGCCGACGATCAGGGCGTCGGGCCGCTGCGCGGCGGCGGCCTCGGCGACGGCCAGGGCGCGCTCGGTGAGGTCCTCCGTGGTGCGCGGCCCCCAGGGCATGCCCGCGGGGTCCAGGGAGAGCACGAGATCCGCGTCGGGCCGCAGCCGGCGTACCGCCACGGCTGCCGGCAGAAGTCCGATTCCGGAGTCCATGAGCGCGATCTTCACCCGGTCACTATAAACGCCGTGCCCCTGCTGCCCTCCGGGGTGGGGCAGACTGCGGCGGGTGAGCGCCGTTGTGTGGATCGCTGCCGGATCACTCGCCGCCTGGCTGTGGCTGCTGCTGTGCCAGGGCTTCTTCTGGCGCACGGACGTCAGACTGCCGTCCTACGACCGCGAGCCGGACGACTGGCCGTCCGTCTGTGTCGTCGTTCCGGCCCGCGACGAGGCCGCCGTGCTGCCCGCGAGTCTGCCGTCGCTGCTCGCGCAGGACTATCCGGGGCGGGCCGAGATCTTCCTTGTCGACGACGGCAGTTCGGACGGCACCGGTGAGCTGGCCCGGGAACTGGCGCGGCGCCACGGCGGGCTGCCGCTGACCGTGGACTCGCCCGGTGAACCGCCGGCCGGCTGGACGGGCAAGCTGTGGGCCGTACGCCATGGCATCGGCCTGGCACGCGCGCGTGGACCGGAGTTTCTGCTGCTGACGGACGCGGACATCGCCCATGCGCCGGACAGTCTGCGGGAGTTGGTGGCGGCGGCGCGGGGCGGCGGCTTCGACGCCGTGTCGCTGATGGCCAGACTGCGGGTGGAGAGCGTCTGGGAGCGGCTCGTCGTTCCCGCCTTCGTGTACTTCTTCGCGCAGCTCTATCCCTTCCGCCGGATCGGCAGGAAGGGGGCGCGGACGGCGGCTGCCGCCGGTGGGTGTGTGCTGCTGCGCAGCGAGGCGGCCGAGCGGGCCCGGATCCCGGACGCCATCCGACAGGCCGTCATCGACGACGTGGCGCTCGCGCGGGCCGTGAAGGGCGGCGGGGGCCACATCTGGCTGGGGCTCGCCGAGCGGGTGGACAGTGTGCGGCCGTACCCGCGGCTGCACGACCTGTGGCGGATGGTCTCGCGCAGCGCGTACGCGCAGCTGCGCCACAGCCCGCCGCTTCTGCTCGGTACCGTGCTCGGCCTCGCCCTGGTGTACCTGGTGCCGCCGTTCGCCCTGCTGACGGGGCTCGCCACCGGCACGACGGCCGCCGCGGTGTGCGGCGGGCTCGCCTGGCTCGTGATGGCGGGGACGTACGTCCCGATGCTGCGCTACTACGGGCAGCCGCTGTGGCTCGCTCCTGCGCTGCCGTTCACGGCGTTCCTGTACCTCCTCATGACGGTCGACTCGGCGGTGCAGCACTACCGCGGGCGCGGCGCCGCCTGGAAGGGCCGGACGTACGCGCGTCCCGAAACCGCCGCGGACGAGAGCTGACCCGCGGGCGTCACTTCCGGCCCGGGGTCCAGTTCATGCCCCAGCCGTAGGCGTGGTCGACGGTCCGCTGCGGGCTGACCCCTCGGTCGGGCACGAGGTAGCGGGCCTCGCGCTGGACGATCAGATCGCCGCCGTTGTTGGTGATCAGCGCGAGCGCGCACACCGTGGAGGGCACCGTGCACTCGTCGAGCGAGAAGTCGACCGCGGCGCCGTTCGCCGGGGTCAGGGTGACCGTGGCGTGCAGGTCGGCGAAGGACCGCGCCCCCGCGTAGATGGTCACGAAGATGAGGATGCGCCGGAAGTCCTGCGTGCGGTCCAGGTTGACGGTGAGGTTCTCACCGCTCGACACGGCGCCGGTGCGGTCGTCGCCGTCGAGGTGGATGTACGGCGGCTGGTGCAGCGCCCCGAAGGCGTTGCCGAGCGACTGTACGACGCCCTTGCTGCCGTCGGAGAGCTCGAAGAGGGCACACAGGTCGAGGTCGAGGTCGTTGTGCTGGGCGATCGCACGGCCGAGCTTGCTGCCCCACCCCGAGAACTGCTTGTGCACCTGCCAGTTGAGGTTCACGCGCAGCGCGCCCGAGGTGCCGCCCTGCTTGGTGAGCGAGACGGACGGGGCCTCCTTGGTGAGCGTCACCTTGGTCAGGCGTACCGGCGTCGCCGAAGGTGCGGGCGGGGGCGGGGTCACGGGCCGTGCGGGCGGCCTGGTCATCGTCACCGGAGGAGCGGCGGGCAAGGCCGCGGCGGCCGGAGCCACGACGGGCGGCGGGGCGGCCGTGGTCCGGGGTTCGTCCACGGTGATCCCGAAGTCCGTGGCCAGGCCTGCCAGCCCGCTGCTGTAGCCCTGTCCGACCGCGCGGAACTTCCAGGCGCCCTGGCGGCGGTAGAACTCGCCGAGCACGAAGGCCGTTTCGACGCCGGCGCCGGCGTTGTCGAAGCGGGCCACCACCGTGCCCTGCGCCGCGTCCCGGACCTCGATGTACAGGTCGGGTACCTGCCCGAACGTTCCTCCGTCGGCGGAGGCGGCGAGGACGACGGTCTCGACGGCGGGCTCCACGCGCGCGAGGTCGACGAGAAGGGTGTCCGTCACCCGGCCGCCGGCGTCCTTCTTGCCCTCGTGCCGGACCGCGCCGGAGGAGTGCACGGGCTGGTTGTAGAAGACGAAGTCACCGTCGGAACGGACCTTTCCGGCCACCAGCAGCAACGCCGACGCGTCCGCGTCGGGCACTCCCGGCCCGGAACGCCAGCCCAGTTCGACACGCAACGCCGCCGTGGGCACCGGAGCGTTCGATCCCTTGGACATTGACATGGCTGCCCCCATCTCTGCTCGCACCGCCTGTCACCCGGTCCCGACCGTGCCACGGAGGGCCGTGGCTCCCGTCCCGGCCAAACCTATTCTCCCGGGCCTGTGAACTCCTGTTGAACGTCCCCGGCGAACACGGGAAGAACGCGGGGCGACCCGCCGGTAACCCACCCGGAACTCGGCTTTTACACGATCTCGACATCACCCGATGCCCTATTTTGCCAAGTTCGCTCACATTGGGGCTCCCACGTCACTGCCGACACGGAAATCAACCCTCTTATCGGTCTCCCCAACCAGCTCATCGTGGGCTTAACTTATTGCCATGACCTCCCCCCGCTCCACCTACGGCGGCGGCTACTACTCCGCCTTCCCGGACACTCCGATCTACGACTCGCTCGTCGCCGAGCGGGGCAGGCCTCAGATCGCCCCGATCCGGGTCCCCGCCGCGTACGACACGGGCAACAACCTGCCCGCGCTGCCGTCGGCGCTCCCGGCCCTGCCGGCCGGCCCGTCCCAGCAGTCGTCCTCCTACGGATACCCGCAGGCGCAGCAGCCCTCGCCGCTGCAACAGGCCCCGGGGGCGTACATCCCGCAGCAGGCACCGCCGCGCGGCTACCCCGCCAATGCCGGTCAGCCGATGCAGCAGCAGCGTCCGGCGGCAGCGGGCACCGGCTACGAGGCGATGCGCCCCGCGGCTCCCCGCCCCAACCCGGCGCCGTACCAGGAGCCGTACAACAACCAGCAGTACCGCGGGTACTGATCCAGCCCGGGGTGTCCGTGCCTGCTGGCACGATGACGGCATGGGGAATGCGGAGCTGCACTCGATTCACGTCCATCCGGTCAAGGCGTTCCGGGGCCAGGCGCCCCGGCAAGCCGTGGTGGAGCCCTGGGGGCTGGCCGGAGACCGACGCTGGGTTCTGATTGACGCCGGGGGAAAGGTCGTCACACAACGCCAGCAACCGCGCCTTGCGCGGGCCGCCGCCGAGCTGCTGCCCGGCGGCGGAATTCGCCTGTCCGCGCCCGGCCGCACCCCGTTGACCGTGCCCGTTCCGGAGGCTGCGGGCACGACGACGGTGGATGTCTTCGGCACCAAGGTGGAGGCGGTGCTCGCGGACGACGGCGCGCATGCCTGGTGCAGCGGTTATCTGGGTGAGGACGTACGTCTGCTGCACATGGACGACCCCGCTACGCGCCGTTTCGTCGACCCCGAGTTCGCGCTGCCCGGCGAGACGGTGAGTTTCGCCGACGGCTACCCGCTGCTCCTCACCACGCTCGCCTCGCTCGACGCCCTCAACTCCCTGATCGCGCAAGGCGATCACGCGGCGGAGGGCCCGCTGCCGATGAACCGCTTCCGGCCGAACGTGGTGGTGTCGGGGACCGCCGCCTGGGCCGAGGACGGCTGGTCCCGGGTCGTCATCGGCGAGGTCGCCTTCCGGGTCGCCAAGATGTGCGGGCGATGCGTGGTGACCACCACCGACCAGGAGACCGCCGAACGCGGGCGGGAACCGCTACGCACACTCGGGCGCCATCGCCGCTTCGGCAATCAACTGGTCTTCGGCCAGAACCTCGTTCCCGAATCTCGCGGCACGATCGGCGTCGGCGATCCGGTCAGGATCGTCGAATAGGCGGACGTGATCCGCGGGGTGTGATCTTCGGATTGGCCCCGGGTGCGGGAACACCGGCACGGGGCCTGGCCGTTGGGTTTGTGAGAAGTTCATGAGAGCGCCGGGGAGAGGTGATTTCCCTCTCTCTTCGACCGGCCTCGTGCGTGAACTGCTCCGACCGGGGTTATCACGGAGCGGGAAGGGGGTGCGACTGTGCGAGCGATCGGCGGACTCTGGCGGTGGCGGCACAATCCGCTGCGCCGCGCGACCGACCTGGCCGAGGCCTGGGTCGCCCTGGCGGCCCTGCTGCTGATCCTGCTGGCGGCCCCCCTGATCGGCGTCCTGGTCGGCGGCGTCGCCCAGGACGCCCTGCAACAGGCCGTACGGGACCAGCGCGAGGCGCGCCATCTCGTGACGGCCACCGTGGTCAAGAAGCTGGCCCGCTCCCCGCTGGAGCCCAACCCCGAGACGTCGACCGCGCGGGACGTGAGAAGCCGCGTCGAGGCCGACTGGACGGGGCCGGACGGCACGGAGCAGCACGGCAAGGTTCTGGCGAACCTCAAGACCCCGCATCCCGGCGACCACTTCACGCTGTGGACGGACGAACAGGGGCGAATAACCGCCCATCCGCTGGACAGCGCCACCGCGACGACGCACGCGGTCCTCGCCGGATTCGGTGCGGCCGCCCTGTCCGCCGGGTTCGCGGAGGGCGGCCGGCGCCTGATCGTCTGGCGGCTGGTCCGTCGCCGCTACGCCCGTTGGGACCAGGCCTGGGACCGGGCCGGACCCGACTGGGGCCGCACCGGGACCGGCAGTTGACCGCCTTCCTGCTCTGGTCAACCCACCGTGCCCGCGCACGCTACGGTGGACCGGCCGACATCGTTCGGCACCTTCCGCTACATCCCGCGTTCCACGAGGTGGGGGCACAGCAGCGCCATGGCACAGGGCACGGTCCAGGTGACGCACACCGGTACATCGAGGTGGCGGCGCCGCACGGGTGAGTACCCGTCGCTCGCCGCCGCCCTGGAGGCCGCGGCGGACGGCGACGTCCTCACCGTCGCCCCCGGCACGTACCGGGAGAACCTCGTCATCGAGCGGGCGGTGACGCTGCGCGGCCCCGAGGGCTCCCCCGGATCCGTCCGCATCGCGCCCCTGGACGGGGTGCCGCTGACCGTGCGTGCCTCCGCGGTGGTCCAGGACCTGCATGTCGAGGGCCAGGACTCGACCTCGCCCGCGCTGCTCGTCGAGGAGGGCACACCGGAGCTGCTGGACCTGCGGATCGTCACCCGGTCCGCCGCCGGCATCGAGGTGCGCGGCGGCGCGCGCCCGACGGTGCGGCGCTGCACGGTCGACAATCCGGCGGGCGCCGGGATCGCCGTACTGGACAGTGCGGGCGGGGTGTTCGAGGAGTGCGAGGTCGTCGCCGCCGGCCAGGCCGGCGTGACCGTGCGCGACGCCGGCCATCCACGCCTGGAGCGCTGCCGTGTGCACCACACCTCGGGCGTCGGCGTGTCGGTGTCGGGCGAGAACTCGGCGCTGGAGGCGGTCGGTTGCGAGATCTACGAGGTCAAGGGCAGCGGCGTCCAGGTCACCGGCCGGGCCAGTGCCTTCCTCACCGACTGCGATGTGCACCGTACGTCCGCGGACGGCGTGACGCTCGACACCGACGCCGTGCTGACCCTGGCCGACTGCCGCATCCACGACATCCCGGAGAACGCGGTCGATCTGCGGTCCCGCTCGGTCCTCACGCTCACGCGCACGACGGTGCGTCAGTTCGGGCGCAACGGCCTGTCGGTGTGGGACCCGGGCACGCGCGTGGACGCCAACCAGTGCGAGATCTTCGACAGCACCGGTGACTATCCGGCGGTGTGGATCAGCGACGGCGCGACGGCGGTTCTCGACTCCTGCCGGGTGCACGACGTGCCGGACGCGCTGTTCGTGCTCGACCGGGGCTCCCGCGCGGACGTCGTCGACAGTGACCTCTCGCAGGTGCGCAACACGGCCGTGTCGGTCAGTGACGGTGCGACCGCGCAGCTCGACGACTGCCGGATCCGGGACGCGGCGACGGGTGCCTGGTTCCGCGACCACGGCAGCGGCGGCACACTCAGCGGCTGCACGGTGGTCGGCACCCAGACGGGCGTGATCGTCACCAAGGGCGCCGACCCCACCCTTGAGCGCTGCACGGTCGACTCCCCCGCCGAGGCGGGCTTCTATGTGTCGGCGGGCGGCCGGGGCAGCTTCCTGAACTGCCGGGTGACGGGCAGCGAGGGCTACGGCTTCCATGTGATAGACGGCTGCCGCACGACGCTGACGAAGTGCCGTACGGAGCGGTGCGCGCGCGGTGGTTACGAGTTCGCCGACGGCGGGTCCGGCGCGGCCTCCGGCGGCGGTCCGGTCGTCGAGGACTGCACCAGCGACGAGAGCGCGACCCTGCGGACGCCCGCGACGCCGGAGACATCCGTACAGACGGTCGGTCAGTCGCCGGGGCTGCTGGGCGCGATCCCCGGGCAGCGCACCATCGACCAGGAGCCGACAGGCGCCACCCCTGAGTCGGAGAAGCCCGCGCGGTCCTCGAAGGACGTGCTCGGTGAACTCGACGCGCTGGTGGGCCTGGAGAGCGTCAAGCGCGAGGTGCGGGCCCTCACCGACATGATCGAGGTCGGCCGGCGCCGCCAGCTCGCGGGCCTCAAGGCCGCCTCCGCCCGCCGCCACCTCGTCTTCACGGGCTCCCCCGGTACCGGCAAGACGACGGTCGCCCGGCTCTACGGCGAGATCCTGGCCGCGCTCGGTGTCCTGGAGAAGGGCCATCTCGTCGAGGTGTCCCGGGTCGACCTGGTCGGCGAGCACATCGGCTCCACGGCGATCCGCACCCAGGAGGCCTTCGACCGGGCACGCGGCGGTGTCCTGTTCATCGACGAGGCGTACGCGCTGTCCCCGGAGGACTCCGGCCGGGACTTCGGCAAGGAGGCCATCGACACGCTGGTGAAGCTGATGGAGGACCACCGGGAGGCCGTCGTCGTGATCGTCGCGGGCTACACGGCCGAGATGGACCGCTTCCTGTCGGTCAACCCCGGTGTGGCGTCCCGTTTCTCCCGGACCATCACCTTCGGTGACTACGGCCCCGAGGAACTCCTGCGGATCGTGGAGCAGCAGGCGGAGGAACACGAGTACCGGCTCGGCCCGGGCTCCTCCGAGGCCCTGCTGAAGTACTTCACGGAGATCCCCAAGGGCGCGACGTTCGGCAACGGCCGCACCGCGCGGCAGACGTTCGAGGCGATGGTCGAGCGGCACGCGGGCCGGGTCGCCCAGCTCGCCGAGCCGAGCAAGGACGACCTGACCCTGCTCTACCCGGAGGACCTGCCCGAGCTGCCCTGAGCCCCGGCCTCGGGCCGTGGTCCGGGGAGCGCCTCGCTGGGCCGCAGCCGCGCCAGCAGGTCCTCCCGTTCCTCGGCGAACGCGGGGTCGGCCTGGTAGTCGGAGTGGCCGAGGATCGGCGCGGGCAGCGGGTGCTTCTTGGTCCGGCCGTACGCGAGCGGGTCCTTGAGCGGGGCGCGGTCCACCTCGGGGCCGCAGTCGCCGGGCAGGTGTACGGGGCCGCCGATGGGGTCGGTGAGGCGGTACAGGTTGCGCCAGCAGGCCACGTCGTGGTGCAGCGAGGTGAGCGCGGCCGGGCCGAAGTGGGCCGGGAACCAGCGCCCGTAGAGCCGCTCCAGCGGTGAGCCGTAGGTCAACAGGGCGACGCGCTTGCGCACGGACGGTTTGAGCTGCCAGGCGGCGGCTGCCGCGAGGACGCTGCCCTGGGAGTGCCCGGAGATGACCAGCCGCCCGCCCGTTTCCTCGGTCCAGGTGGCCATGCGCCAGGTCAGGTCGGGCACGGCGCGCTCCGCGTAGCAGGGCGGCGCGAAGGGGTGGGCGGCGCGCGGCCAGAAGGTGCCGACGTCCCACAGGATGCCGATGGTGCGCCGCGCGGCCGGGTCCTTGTAGGCGCGCCGCCCCCAGGTGACGAACAGCAGGAAGCCGACCCCGATCAGCCAGGACCCGAGAGCCTGCGCGGTGTCGGCGGCGCCTTGGACGACCGCGTACGAGCCGTACGCGGCCTCTCCCGGCGTGTCGTCCGTGACCTGGGCGCCGACCAGCGCGGCGGCGCCCAGGGCCAGCGTGACGGCGGAGGTGATGCCGACGATGCGGGGCGCCCGGTCGGTGAGGGCGGCCATCGCGCGCGTGACGGCGATCCGGCGGGTTCGCGTGACGTCCATGGACTCGTCCGCGTAGTCCTGCTCGACCGCGTCCAGCTCGGTGCGCCGCAGTTGCAGGGTGCGCCGGGCCAGCCAGCCGACGAGGCCCAGGACGACCAGCAGGACGGCCGGGATCACGGACGCCTGCCAGGTCAGCAGGACGGGCGGTCCTTGGATGGTGCCGCCGGTGCCGTCCAGCCAGTCGGCGACGCGCTGGGACACGCCGCCGGACATCACGCCGCCCAGCGCACAGGCGAGCATCGCGACGGCGGGACCACCGAAGCCGCGCATGGCGGCGCGCGGGTCGGGGTGCGCGCGGTACAGCAGGTGGGCGACGGCGGCGAGCGCGATGACGATGACACCCTGGAGGAGGGCCAGCGTCCCGAAGGCCGTGTCGCCCGGCAGCCGCCCCGCCGATCGCCACCCGGGCCGCGACCAGCCCGCGTACACGGCTGTCAGGACCAGCAGGGCGAGCGCGCCGCCCGGGAGGAGGCGGACGAGCCGGGCGTCGAGTTCCTGGTCGAGGCGCCTCTCGCTGCGCCCCCGGCGGCAGACCACCCACACCACGGCGACCGCCCCGGCGACCAGCGCCACGTCCAGGAGCCGGGCCAGGATCTCCAGCGCCGCCGGACCACCGGTCTCGCGGTCGTGGCGGGCGGCGGCTGAGCCGAGCGCTGCGGTGACCGTCAGCAGGCCGGCCGCGGTGTGCGCGGCGCGCAGCCGGGCGACCAGTCGCCGCCCGTACCAGAACCCGGGCCGCCCCAGCGCCGTACGGATGTTCTCCTCGGCGGGTTCGGGGTCGTGGGCCAGCGGGCGCTGGGCCTCGTACGCGATCCAGGTACGGCGGGAGAGGAACCACAGCAGGCCGGTGAGCACGGCGGGCACCACGGCGGCCAGGGCGAGGCGGCGGCCGGGCTCGCTCCACCAGCCGGCGTCCGGCCCGGCCGGGGAGAGGAAGCCGAGCCAGGAGTGCGCCTCGGCGCACGCGCGCGTGCCCGCGCACTGCCAGGCCGTGAGGTCGAGGGCGACCTCGCAGGCGGCGGCGACCAGCAGGACGGTGAGGGTCAGGCCCGCGAGGCGCACCAGCAGGCCGTACAGCCGGACCGTGCGCTGCCGGTTGCGGGCGGTGGGGCGCATCCAGTGGGCCAGGTTGACCACCATGAACGGCAGCAGCAACAGCCACAGGGCGCGGGTGCCGTTGCCGGAGGTGAGGTTGCACCAGACGTACGCCTCGCGCACGGGTGCGCCCTGCGGGTCGGCGGGCCGGTCCTCCGCGTCGGCGTCGTCGGCGCGCCGGAAGACGGCGGCCGTGTCGTCGCCGGTGATCCGGACGGTCCGCGGATCGTTGAGCATCTTCTCGGGCGTGGCCCCGCCCACGCCGTGGACCAGCAGTTCCAGGGCGATGCCGGGCGCCTCGGTCCCCGTGGGTGGCCCGGCCTCGCCGTTCGCTGCGTTCGCCCCGGTCTTCGAGGCACGTTCCTGTGCACGCTCCACTGTTCGCACTTCCCCCGTTGCTTGTACTTCCCCCGTGCCGCACCGACGGCATGAACCCTCTCCCGGACGATGCCGTGCGGGACTAGAGGATCGCCGCCGAGTGCGTTCCGTACACCTCTCGTCACGGAATCTCCCCGATCCGTGTGACAAGCGAGGAACCGGTGTTGCCAGAGTGACATGTTCGCGTCGTGACGGGCAGTGGCGCGACCGGTACCGGCCCATGCGAGTATGGGACGTCCGCCAGCCGTAAGCAGGAGGAATGTCCTTGTCGGAGCGGGTTCGCAGCAGGTTCGCAGCGGGTGTGCAGGACGTGTCGGAGATGGTGGGGGCGAGTGGACCGACAGGCCCGAAGGAACCCCGGAAGGACGTGGAGCGGTCGTGAGTGACAACCAGAACCTCCTCGCGGAGCAGCGCCGCGCCCTGATTCTCGACGAGGTACGGCGCCGCGGGGGCGTACGCGTCAACGAACTCACCCGCAAGCTCGGCGTGTCGGACATGACCGTCCGCCGTGACCTCGACGCGCTGGCGCGCCAGGGCGTCCTGGAGAAGGTGCACGGCGGTGCGGTCCCGGTGGTCGAGGCGAGCACCCACGAACCGGGCTTCGAGGCGAAGTCCGGTCTGGAGCTGACCGCCAAGGAGGACATCGCGCGGGCGGCAGCGGCGCTGGTCTCGCCGGGCACGGCGATCGCGATGTCAGGCGGTACGACGACGTACGCGCTGGCGCATCAGCTGCTGGACGTGCCCGATCTGACCGTGGTGACCAACTCGGTGCGCGTCGCCGATGTCTTCCACGCCGCGCAGCGCGTGTCGGGGCAGCGGCAGGGGGCGGCGACGGTGGTGCTGACCGGTGGGGTGCGGACGCCGTCCGACTCGCTGGTGGGGCCGGTCGCCGACCAGGCGATCGCGTCCCTGCACTTCGACGTGCTGTTCCTCGGGGTGCACGGGATATCGGTCGAGGCCGGGCTGTCCACGCCCAACCTCGCGGAGGCGGAGACGAATCGGCGGCTTGTGCAGTCCGCTCGGCGCGTTGTGGTGGTGGCCGACCACACCAAGTGGGGGACGGTGGGGTTGAGTTCGTTCGCTGCGTTGGAGCAGGTGGATACGTTGGTGACGGACTCGGGGTTGGTGCCCGAGGCGCGGGTCGAGGTTGCTGAGCATTTGCGGCGGCTGGTTGTTGCAGGTGAGGGCGGCAGTTGAGCGGGTGCCTAAGAGGGTGGCTCGGTAGGTGCGTTGGCGGGTGCGGCGCCGCTGTGGCTTGTCGCGCAGTTCCCCGCACCCCTGGGCGAGTTGGGCCACACGCCTGTTTTCAGTAGAGCCTCGATCGCCTCCCCGTACGGCGCGATGTTCAGGCCCAGTTCGTTCAGCCAGGTGTCCGAGTAGTACTTGTCCAGGTAGCGGTCGCCCGGGTCGCAGAGGAGGGTTACGACGCTTCCCTGCTGCTTCTTCGCGACCATTTCGGCGATTATTTTGAGGGCGCTCCACAGGCCGGTGCCCGTGGAGCCGCCGGCCTTGCGGCCGATGGCCTGTTCCAGGGCTCTGACGGCGGCGATGCTGGCCGCGTCCGGGACCTTCATCATGCGGTCCACGGCGCCGGGGACGAAGCTGGGTTCCATGCGGGGGCGGCCGATGCCCTCGATGCGGGAGCCGCAGTCGCAGGTGACGTCCGGATCGCCGGTGGTCCAGCCTTCGAAGAAACAGGAGTTCTCCGGGTCGGCGACACAGATGCGGGTGTCGCGCTGCGTGTAGTGGACGTAGCGGGCGAGGGTCGCCGAGGTGCCGCCGGTGCCTGCCGTGGCGACGATCCACGCGGGCTCCGGGAAACGCTCCAACTCCAGTTGGCGGAAGATGGATTCGGCGATGTTGTTGTTCCCGCGCCAGTCCGTGGCCCGTTCTGCGTAGGTGAACTGGTCCATGTAGTGGCCGCCGGTCTCGGCCGCCAGGGCCACCGAGGCCTCGTACATCTTCCGGGAGTCGTCCACGAAGTGGCACCGGCCGCCATGGAACTCGATGAGGCGGCCCTTCTCGGCGCTCGTCGTGCGGGGCATGACCGCGATGAAGGGAACACCGATCAGTTTCGCGAAGTACGCCTCGGAGACGGCGGTGGAGCCGCTGGACGCCTCGATCACCGGGCGGCCGGGGCGGATCCAGCCATTGCACAGGCCGTAGAGGAAGAGCGAGCGGGCGAGTCGGTGCTTGAGGCTGCCGGTGGGGTGGGTCGACTCGTCCTTCAGATACAGGTCGATGCCCCACTTCTCGGGCAGCGGGAAGCGCAGCAGGTGGGTGTCGGCCGAGCGGTTGGCGTCGGCCTGGACCTTGCGGACGGCTTCTTTGAGCCAGGCGCGGTAGTCGTCGTCGCTGCGGTCGACGTCGAGTGTGTCGAGGGTTTCGGTGGTCCGGGTGGGGCTGGGGGTGCTCACGTCGGGCTCCTTACGCTGCGCGCGCCGACGGCCCCTCGGGCGGCCGGACGTATCGATCATAGACACCTTCGATACGCTTCTCACCTGCATAAACACCTCTTTGGGCGGCTCAAAGGCAGCCCTGGGGTGAGGTGAAGTACGAAAGCCGGGCGGGGGCCGGAAGGGCGCGGGGCGCATCCCGGTGCGCGCTTCCGCCGGTTGCCGGAGGGCGTGGCACGCACTGGTGCTCGACGCCGGGGCCAGGCAGACTGCACGGGACGGGGACGCACAGGGGATCACGTTCCACGCGGGGTCATCACGCATCTCGGCGGAAGCCGACAAGGGGGCGGGGCATCATGGCGGAGCCGGAGTTCACGGCCACAGGCGTGCGGATCGGGAAGAGGTTGCGCTCACTCACCCGGGCCGGGCGGGTCAGGATCAGCGACGGCAGGCTGGAGTTGCTGACCAGTTACGGCAGTGAGATCGACAGTGCGCCCGTGCAGGCGGTGCGCGCGTCGAAACCCTGGTTCGCGGCCGACGACATGGCGCTCGCGGACCTCAACGGCAAGCGCTACTTGCTGACTCTGGGGGATCACGACCCCGCTCCGGGCGAGTCCGGTCCGCCCGCGGCCCGCCGGTTCATCGAGGCCGTGCACAAGGCGGCAGGGCGCGGGCGCTGAACAGGGCGGGCGCTGTGGGACCGTGCGTCGTGCGGTCACCGAACGTGTCGTGAACCATGCCGCGAGTTGCGGGTTCGCACCCCCTGAGCCACGCTGGTCCCACATCACTCTGGGTCTACCGGCGATAACGCTGCGAACCAGCTCGTCGGCCACTACAGCAGGCGGCCGTTGCACGCAGGCATCCTGCTGGATCCGATCTCGTGTCTTCTTCCGGACCTCAATTCGGGGAGTCGCAAGCCGTGATCAGCCACCCAAGCAGGCACTGCACGGTAGAGCTCCAAGCCCTGCCGTCGCGGATCGGCCAGGTCCGCAGAATCGTCTCTGCGCAATTGCGCTACTGGCATCTTGATCCTTTGATAGACCGGGCCTCGCTCGGTGTGACCGAACTGCTGACCAACGTCCACCGGCACGCCCAGCCCGACAAGCTGTGCACCGTGGAGATCGAGGTCCTGCTCGACCGGCTCACGGTCTCGGTGCACGACCACGACCCTCGTTTTCCCGAGCTGCGGGAGGCGGATCCCACCGCCACCTGTGGACGCGGTCTCGCCATGGTCGCCGCGGTGAGCGAGAGCTGGGGCGTGCGGCCGGACGGCGAGTCCGGGAAGGTCGTGTGGTTCACGCTGCCGACGGTCGCACCGGTGGTCACGGCCCTCGAGACCCGGCCCGTCGCGGCGGCGCCGACGCGTCAGCCGTACGACGCTCCCGGGTACGACGAGCCGCCCTACGACAAGGGGTTCAAGCCGGGGGTCCACCGGCGCAGGCCGGAACACGCTCCCGCCCGGTCGGCCGTTGCCGGCTGACCGGGCGGTGACGACCGGTACCCCTCCTTCCGCTCCGTGTGTCACTCGGTGGCGATGGCTCGCAGTACGTCCAGGCGTGCCGCCCGCCGGGCCGGGCGCACGCCCGCGAGTGCGCCGGCCGCGAGGCCCACCAGGACCACGATCACGAGCTGTGTGGGCGGCAGCGCGAACGCGAAGGCGCTGTCGCTCGCGCCGTCCGAGGCCTTGACCAGCACCCAGCCGAGGAAGCCGCCGAGGGCGAGTCCGCCCGCCGTGCCGAAGGCGGCGACGAGGACCGACTCCCAGCGGACCATGGCCCGCAGCTGCGCGCGGGTCTGGCCGACGGCCCTCAACAGGCCCAGTTCGCGGGTGCGTTCGTGGATCGCGAGGGTCAGGGTGTTGGCGATGCCGAGTAGGGCGATGAGCACCGCGAGGGCGAGCAGGGCGTAGACGAGGGTCAGCATCATGTCGATGCCGCCGGCCGACGACTGGGCGTACTCGTCGCGGGTCTGTACTTCCGGGTCGCCGTACCGCGCCGCGACCTTCTCCACGGCGGCCTTGCCCGCGTCCGGGCTCACGCCGTCCCTGAAGGAGACGGCGATCAACGTGTCGGCGTCCTGGGCGCGGTGCGGGGCCCAGGCGGCGCGGGTGATGACGTACTCGCCGGCGAGCTCGGACTGCCCGTAGACCGCACGGACCGTGAACGTCTCCTTCTTGCCGTCGGTGAAGGTGAGCCGGGTGGTGTCCCCGGTCTTCAGGTTCTGCCGGTCGGCCTCCGCCTCGGTGATGGCGATGCCGTCCGTGCCGAGGGTGTCGAGCGAGCCGCGGATCTCGCCGAGGTCGAAGACCTTGCCGAGGGCGACGGGGTCGGTGACGGTCAACGCCCGCCCCTCACCGTCGACTTCGGCGACTCCGCGACCGAGTCCGACCGCCTCCGCCACCTCGGGCTGCCGGCCGATCGCGGGCGCCAGCCCGGGGCTGAGTCCGCTGCCGCCCGCCCCGAACGACGGGGTGCTGACGGCCACATCGCCCGCGAAGGAGCGTGACACGGTCTGGTCCATGGTGGCCTTCAGCGAGGCGCCGAAGACCGTGAACAGCGAGACGACGGCCACGCCGATCATCAGGGCGCTCGCGGTGGCGGCGGTCCTCTTGGGGCTGCGCAGGGCGTTGCGCCGGGCGAGGCCGCCGGTGACTCCGCGCATCCTGTCGAGGGGGCTGCCGAGGATCCGTACGGCCGTGGTCGACGCGACCGGGCCGAGGACCACGAAGGCGACGAGGGCCAGTACAGCGCCAAGTCCCGCCAGCCACAGGGACGGTGAGACCAGGACGCCGGTCAGTGTGGTGGCGATCGCGAGGGCGCCGAGACCGGCGCCGGTGACCGCGCGGACGGGCGAGGCACCCGACTGGTCGACGGCCGTCTCGCGGAGCGCGGCCAGGGGTGCGGTGCGGCCGGCGCGGAGGGCGGGCAGCAGGGCGGAGCCCAGGCAGACCACGATGCCGACCGCGAGCGGCAGCAGCATGGACAGCCAGCTGATCACCAAGTCGCCCTCGGGGAACGGGAATCCGATGGCCGGGAACAGTGCCTGCAGGCCCGCGGCGATCGTGATGCCCCCGGCAAGTCCGGCGATCGACGCCGTCACGGCCACCCCGGTCGCCTCGACGAGGGTGGACACGGTGACCTGGCGGCGGGAGGCGCCCAGGGCGCGCAACAGGGCGTTCTCACGGGTGCGTTGGGCGACGACGATCGCGAAGGTGTTGTGGATGGAGAAGGTCGCGACCAGGATCGCCACGCCCGAGAAGACGAGGAGGAAGAGGGTGAAGATGGTCAGGAACTGGCTGGAGATCATTTCGGTGTTCTCCTCGGCCGACTCCTGGCCGGTGATGGCCTCGACTCCCTTGGGGAGTACGGGAGTCAGCCGGTCCACCAGCTCCTGCTGACCGACCCCGGGACCGGCCCGCACCTGGATGCCCGCCGCCTCTCCGGACTTCGCGGTCAGGTACTTCTCGGCGTCGGCCTGCGTCATCCCGGTGAACGTCACCTGTGCCATGCCGTCCTCGCCGCCGAAGGTCGCGAGGCCGACGATCGTGACCTTGACCGGGTCGGGCGTACGCAGAATCGTGGTGTCGCCGATCTTCAGGTCGCCCGTCTTCGCCGTACCCCGGTTGACGACGACCTCGCCGGACTTCGACGGGGCGCGTCCTTCGGCGAGTTGGTACGGGTTCAGCTTCGGGTCGCTGATCCAGTTGCCGGCGAGGGTGGGCGGGCCCTGGCCGCCGATGGGGTCGCCGTCGGCGGCGATGAGCTGGCCGGCGCCCTGGATGTCGGGGGCGGCGGCCGCGACGCCCGGGACCTGCTCGACGGTCTTCACCAGCGAGGTGGGGACCGGTTGGCGTACGCCCTCGCTCTCGCCGGGGGTCGTGATGGCGTCGGCGCTGCGGACGACAGCGTCGGTGCCGCTCGTCGCGTTGCCGAACATGGTGTCGAAGCTGGCGCGCAGGGTGTCGCCCATGACCAGGGTGCCGGCCAGGAAGGCGACGCCGAGGAAGACCGCCAGGAAGGTACCGGCGAAGCGCCGCTTGTGGGCGCGCAGCGAGGAGAGGCTGATGCGGACGGATGCGTTCATGACGGCACCTCGAAGGCTTTCAGTCGGTCCAGGACCTTGTCGGCCGTCGGGGACTCCATCCGGTCCACCAGGCGGCCGTCGGCCAGGAAGAGCACCTCGTCCGCGTGGGCGGCGGCCACCGGGTCGTGGGTGACCATGACGACCGTGCGGTCCATGCGGCGCACCGCACGGCCGAGCAGGCCGAGGACCTCCTCGCCGGAGCGCGAGTCGAGGTTTCCGGTCGGTTCGTCGGCGAAGACGACGTCGGGCCGGCCGGCGAACGCCCTTGCTACGGCGACGCGTTGCTGCTGGCCGCCGGAGAGTTCGGAGGGACGGTGGTGGAGCCGGTCGCGCAGACCGACCACGTCGACGAGCGCGTCGATCCACTCCGCGTCGCCCGCGACGCCCGCCAGATCGATCGGCAGCCTGATGTTCTCGGCGACGGTCAGGGTCGGCACCAGGTTGAACGCCTGGAACACGAAGCCGATCCGGTCGCGGCGCAGGAGGGTGAGGCGACGGTCGTCGAGCGCGCCCAGTTCGGTGTCGCCGATGAACGCGGCTCCGGAGGTGAGGGTGTCGAGGCCTGCCGCGCAGTGCATCAGGGTGGACTTGCCGGAACCCGAGGGCCCCATGATCGCGGTGAAGCGTCCGGCCGGAAAGCCGACGCTCACCCCGTCGAGGGCCCGCACGGCGGTGTCGCCACCGCCGTACACCTTCACGGCGTCGACGACACGGGCTGCCGTACCGGTCGTGGTGGTGGCGGCGATGCTCATGCCGCACCACCCTTGCCCGCACGGCTGCCCGCGGCGCCGAACTGCTCGTCCAGGACGGAGAGCCGGCGCCAGTACTCGTCCTCGTCGATCTCACCGGAGGCGAAGCGCCGGCCGAGCACGGCGAGCGGCGCGTCGCCCAAGAGGCGGTCCTGGGCGTCGTGGCGGCCGTCCATGGAGCGCCACGGGCCACGGCGCCCGCGTCCGACGGTGCGGCGCAGGACGGTGACGCCGACGATCACGACGGCTGCCCAGATCAGCGGGAAGAAGAGAATCCACGGGCCGGGGCCGCCGTCCCAGCTCGCGAGGGTCTGCATGGTCTCCATGTCGAGTCATCTCCCAGGTGGGTGGGTTCTCTGTGATGACTCCACGGTGGCGCCGGGAGGGGGTCCGGGTCGTCGTACGGCCAGCGGCAGCGCGAGTACCTCCGGTGGAGTACGCGGGACCCCTTCCGGCTGCTCCCTGCGATGCTGTCAGGCCGCTCCGCGGGACAGGCGGTTCGTTTGCTGCCGGCCGGTGGGGGCTTGTCGCGCAGTTCCCCGCGCCCCTGAAGGGGCACGGGGTTCAAGTTGGTTACGCCAGCGCGGCCAGCGGGTCGTCCAGGACCGGTTGCCAGGCCAGCTCGGCTGCTCCGACGAGGCTGTTGTGGTCCAGGGTGCAGGCGAGGATGGGGACGCCGCCGCTGCGGCCCCAGAGGCTGCGGTCGGCGACCACCGCGCGCAGGCGGTCCGGGTCGGCGTCGAGGAGGGTGCGGTGGAGGCCGCCGAGGATGATGCGGTCCGGGTTGAGGATGTTCACGAGGCCTGCCAGTCCCAGGCCCAGCCGGTCGATCAGGGTCTCCGCGGCGGTGCGGACCGCCGGGTCGGTGTACTGGTCGCGGATCAGGTCGTTGGCCTGCTGGAGCAGCGACACCTCGGGGCCGGGGTCGCGGCCCGCCGCCGTGAGGAAGGCGAGCGGGTCGGCCTCGACGTCCAGGCAGCCCCGGCTGCCGCAGTGGCAGGGGCGGCCCTCGGGATTGACGGTGAGGTGGCCGACTTCGAGCGCGAGGCCCGAACTGCCCGTGTGCAGACGGCCGTCGAGGACCAGCGCCCCGCCGACCCCCCGGTGCCCGGTGGCCACGCACAGCAGGTCGCGGGCGCCACGTCCGGCGCCGTGCCGGTGTTCGGCGAGCGCGGCGAGGTTGACGTCGTTGCCCGCGAAGGCGGGTCCGGCGATGTCCGCCGCCCGTACCCGCTCGGCGAAGATCTCCCGTACCGGCGCGCCGGCCGGCCAGGCGAGGTGCAGCGGGTTCAGGGCCAGGCCCTCGGGTTCGGCGACGGCGGACGGCACGGCGAGCCCGGCGCCCACACACCGCCGCCCGGTGTCGCGCAGCAGCTCGGCGCCGGCGTCGACGACCGAGCCGAGCACCTTCGCCGGGTCGGCGTCGACGGTCTCGCAGCCGGGCGCGGTGGCGACGATCCGTCCGCCGAGCCCGACCAGCGCGGCCCGGAACCCGTCGGCGTGCACCTGCGCGGCCAGCACGACCGGCCCGTCCTCGGCGACGTCCAGCCGGTGCGACGGGCGCCCCTGGGAACCCGCGGCCGCTCCGGGCCGGGCATCGACGCGGATCAGCCCGAGCGCCTCCAGCTCGGCGGCCACCGCACCGGCCGTCGCCCGGGTGACCCCCAGCTCGGCGGTGAGCACGGCCCGGGTGGGCGCCCGGCCGGTGTGCACGAGCTCCAAGGCGGGCCCGAGCGCGCCGCGCCCCCGGTCCAACCGCGTCTTTGAGGTGGTCCCCTCAACCTTGCCGCTCATGAGGGCGAGTCTCCCATGATCCGCTCAGCCGGTGACCGCACCGTCGGCCCGGAAGCCACTGACCCGAAGCGTGACGTTCAACCGGCCGGTCAGCCCCAACTCGGGCGGCGCCGTGTCCTCGTACACCCGTGGCACCCCGTGGTACGCGAGCCGGGACGCGCCGCCGAACACGAACAGGTCACCGCTGCGCAGTTCGACGTCCGTGTACGGCCGGGTCCGTGTCGCGGTGTTCCCGAACCGGAACACACAGGTGTCGCCGAGGCTCAGGGACACCACGGGCGCGTCCGACTTCTCGTCGCTGTCGCGATGCATCCCCATCCGGGCGTCGGCGTCGTAGAAGTTGATCAGCGCGATGTCGTAGCCGAGATGGAGGTCGCGGTCGTACTCCGCTGTCGTGGCCGTTTCCGGCCCCAGGGCGTCCGCCACCGCGTTCCGCGCCAGCTCGCCCAGCCAGTCGGGGAACGGTTTCACGGGCGAGCCGTCGCCGTCGACGACCGTGCTCGCGTAGCCGTACGGATACCAGTGGCGGCCCAGACAGACCTGCCGGGCGGTCATCGTGCCGCCGCCTGGGGTGCGGACCGTGCGCAGGCCTGCCGGTGGGCGGGCCCAGTCGCGGCAGGCGTCCAGCAGCTCGCGCTGACGCCCCGTGTCCAGCCAGTCCGGCACGTGCACCGCGCCCGGCGCGATCTCCGTACGGGCCCGGGGGAACAGTTCGGCATCCATGGTTCCCATCCTGCCCGACCGGGTGTGAGCTGCGGCTCGGTAGGCTGGGGCCACGATGACCGACCGTATGAGGACTCCTTGGGCCGAGCTGACGCTGACCCGTTTCCCCGCCGACCCGCGTGAGCGGCTGCGTGCCTGGGACGCCGCCGACGAATACCTTCTCAGGCAACTCGCGGAGACGGGGACCGATCTGTCCGGCACGGTCGTGGTCGTCGGTGACCGCTGGGGCGCGCTCACCACGGCGCTCGCGGCGCATCGGCCGACGCAGATCACCGACTCGTTCCTCACCCAGGAGGCGACCCGGGCGAACCTGCGGCGAGCGAGTGCGGACGAGGATTCCGTACGGCTGCTCACCACCCAGGACCCCGCGCCCGAGCGCGTCGACGTGCTGCTCGTGCGGGTGCCGAAGAGCCTGGCGCTCCTTGAGGACCAGCTGCTGCGGCTGGCGCCCGCGCTGCACAAGGGCACGGTCGTCGTCGGCACCGGAATGGTGAAGGAGATCCACACCTCGACGCTCAAGCTGTTCGAGCGGATCATCGGCCCGACCCGGACCTCCCTCGCGGAGAAGAAGGCCCGGCTCATCCACTCCACCGTGGGAACGCCCGGGGACCGCGGCGCCAGTCCCTGGCCGTACCGCTACGAGCTGCCCGACGACATCGGCCCGTCCTCCGGCCGCACCGTCGTCAACCACGCGGGTGTCTTCTGCGCCGAGCGCCTCGACATCGGCACGCGGTTCTTCCTCCAGCATCTGCCGGAGCCGTCGGGCGCCGCCCGAGTGGTGGACCTGGGCTGCGGGAACGGTGTCGTCGGTACGGCGGTGGCACTGACCGCGCCGGAGGCCGAGCTGCTGTTCGTCGACGAGTCGTACCAGGCAGTGGCCTCGGCGCAGGCGACGTACCGGGTCAACGAGATGGACGGACCGGCCGAGTTCCGCGTCGGGGACGGGCTGGCCGGGATCGCGGACGGGAGTGTCGACCTCGTGCTCAACAACCCGCCGTTCCACACCCACCAGGCGACGACGGACGCCACGGCCTGGCGGATGTTCACGGGCGCGCGGCGCGCACTGCGGCCGGGCGGCGAGCTGTGGGTGATCGGCAACCGGCATCTCGGCTACCACCTCAAGCTGCGGAAGCTGTTCGGCAACAGTCAACTCGTCGCGAGCGACGCCAAGTTCGTGGTGCTGAAGGCCGTGAAGCAGTGAAGTGATGAGGTCATGAGGTGGTGAATTTCTACCAGCTCATGTGGCGGTGGTGGCCGTCTCTCCTCGCAGGGCGCGTGGTGATGCGCCCAGTTCGCGTCGGCATGCCTTGTTGAAGGCCTGCAGGTCGGGGATGCCGACAGAGGCGGCCACCGCGGGGATGGAGAGGGTCGAGGCGCGCAGCAGGTGGAGGGCGCGGTCGAGTCTGCGGCGGCGGATGTAGCCGACCACCGTGTCGCCGGTCGCGGCCCTGAACAGCCTGGTCAGGTGGTTGTGCGAGACGCCCGCCGCCCGGGCGACGGCCGGGACGGTGAGCGGGGCGGCCAGCTGGCCCTCGATGTACGCGATGGCGGCGCTCACCGCCGGATGCGGGCCGGGGCCGGGGCGTTCGGTGGCCGGGGTGAGGTGGGCGATGCGCCACAGCGCGGTCCAGATCTCGGCTCTCGTGCGTTCGGGCGACCGGGGCACGGCGGCGATCGCCGCGAGCAACAGGCCGGTGAGGGTGGGGAGTTCGGGGCCCGCGTCCTGGACGACGGGTACCGTGCGCGAGGGTCCGACGGCGGGGATGCGCAGGTGTGCGTAGAGGTGTTCGGAGCGACCCTGGTAGCGGAAGCGGACCGTGGTGTCCGGCGGTACGAGGCTGACCCGGCCCGGGCGGACGACGTGCGGGGTGCCGTCGACGATCAGCTCGGCCTCGTACTGGTAGAGGTGCAGCTGCCACAGTTCCGGCAGCCGGAAGACGTCGGTGCGGCTCGCGACGCCGTGCACGCCGACGCCGGCGTTCGCCACCTGGGGCGGTTCACCGAGGTACAGCTCCGTTTCGCGCATGGTGAAAAACTACCAGCGACATTCGCTGTCCGCCCTGGGTCAGTGGAGCACGTCGATGATCCGTGTCACCGTCCGCGCCATCGCCTCCCGGCCCACACTGAGGTACTCGCGTGAGTCGACCGCCTTGGGGTGGGCGGCGAGGAACTCCCTGATCGCACCGGTCATGGCGAGGTTGAGTGCCGTGCCGACGTTGACCTTGGTGATGCCGCCCGCGACGGCGGCCACGAGTTCGTCGTCCGGCACTCCGGACGAGCCGTGCAGGACGAGGGGGACGGTCAGTGCGGCGGAAAGCCGTTTCAGGAGGTCGTGATCGAGGGCTGCCGTACGGCTGGTCATGGCGTGCGAGCTGCCGACGGCCACGGCCAGGGCGTCCACCCCGGATTCGGCGACGAAGGCACGGGCCTCGGCGGGGTCGGTACGGGCACCGGGGGCGTGCGCGTCCAGTGGAGCCCGTCCACCCTTGCCGCCCAGCTGTCCCAACTCGGCCTCGATCCAGAGCCCTTGGGCGTGCGCCCAGTCGGCGGCGGCCCGGGTCGCGGCGAGGTTCTCGGCGTACGGCAGCCCGGCCGCGTCGTACATCACGGAGCTGAATCCGGCGCCGGGCGCCTGGCGCAGCAGGTCGTCGCTCTGGACGTGGTCGAGGTGCAACGCGACGGGTACGGCGGCGCGTTCGGCGGCCTCGGCGGCGGCGCGGGCCAGCGGGAGGAGCCGTCCGTAGCGGAACTTGACCGCGTTCTCGCTGACTTGCAGAACGACGGGCGAAGTCGCCTTCTCCGCGCCGGCGATGACGGCCTCGACATGTTCCAGGGTGATGATGTTGAACGCGGCGACGGCGGAGTGCGCGGCGGCGGCCCGGGCGATCAGCTCGCCGGTGGTGACGAGGGGCACGGCTTCTTCCCTTCGGGTCAGCGGTCGAGGGTCAACGAGCGTGCGGCGACGGGGAACTGGCGGTGGGTCAGGGCGCGAGGATCACCGAGCGGGTGAGGTGGCGCGGGAGGTCCGGGTCGAGACCCCGTGCCGCCGCCACCGCGACCGCGAGCCGCTGCGCGCGCACGAGTTCCGCGAGCGGATCGAGAGTCCCCGCCACCCACAACGCCCCGGTGGCCCGCACCTGTTCGGCCAGCCCTTCCGGGGCCTCGCCGAGCATCCAGGTCGCCGTGCCCCGGGTAGTGACGCTGATGGGACCGTGCCGGTACTCCATCGCCGGATACGCCTCGGTCCAGGACAGGGACGCCTCGCGCATCTTCAGCCCGGCCTCGTTGGCGAGCCCCACGGTCCAGCCCCGGCCGAGGAAGGTGAACTGCGCGCACCCGACGAGCCCTTCGGGCAGCGGAGTCGAGAGCGCGGTACGGCAGTCGGCGACAACAGTCTCGCCGTGCAGTCCGAGATGGGCCCGCAGCAGGGTGAGCGCGGTGGTGGCGAACCGCGTCTGCACGACGGAGCGTTCGTCCGCGTAGCCGAGCACGACGAGCTCATCGGCGGCTTCCGCCACGGGAGTTCGGGGGTCAGCGGTGATCGCGGTCGTACGTGTGGGCCGGCCCGTGGACGTATGCCCCCGCACTCGCCCGAGCAGTTCGAGCACCTCGGTGGTGGTGCCGGACCGGGTGAGGGCGACGACACGGTCGTACGGGCGGCCGTAGGGGAACTCGGAGGCGGCGAAGGCGTCCGTCTCGCCCTGGCCCGCGCCCTCCCGCAGGGCCGCGGCGGCCTGCGCCATGAAGTACGAGGTACCGCACCCCACGATCGCGACCCGCTCCCCGGCCGTCGGCAGCGCACCCGCGTGCTCGGCCGCGGCCGAGGCGGCGCGGGTCCAGCACTCGGGCTGGCTGTTCAGCTCGTCCTCGACATGGGTCATGCCGTGCCCCTTCCCAGAGCCACCAGGATGCTCGTTCTTGCAAGATATAGCCATCTTTCAAGCAGAATCAAGCATTCGAGCGTCAGGCTCTGTGAACTTTCGGTGCGCTAGGGTCGCCGAAGATCGAGGAACGGAGGGTCCGGATGTCCCGGGACGCCCGCTGGAAGACCCTGCTGGAGCTGCTCGTCGAGCGGGGCCGGCTGGACGTCGAGGAGGTGGCGGCCGAGCTGACGGTGTCGGCCGCCACGATCCGCCGCGACTTCGACCAGCTCGCCGAGCAGCAGATGCTCGTCCGCACCAGGGGCGGCGCGGTCGTGCACGGGGTGTCGTACGAACTCCCGCTGCGCTACAAGACCGCCCGCCGCGCCTCCGAGAAGCAGCGCATCGCGAGGGCCGTCGCGGGCCTGGTCACCCCCGGCGAGGCGGTGGGCCTGACGGGCGGCACGACGACGACGGAGGTGGCGCGCGCGTTGGCCGAACGCGGCGACCTGGCCACCGGCTCGCCCGCGCTGACGATCGTCACGAACGCGCTGAACATCGCCAACGAGCTCGCGGTACGGCCCCAGTTCAAGATCGTGGTGACGGGCGGGGTCGCGCGTCCTCAGTCGTACGAGCTCATCGGGCCGCTCGCGGACGGTGTGCTGGGCCAGATCACGATCGACGTGGCCGTGCTGGGTGTGGTCGCCTTCGACGTCACCCACGGGGCGGCGGCGAACGACGAGGCGGAGGCCGCGATCAACCGGCTGTTGTGCGAGCGCGCGGAGCGCGTGGTGGTCGCCGCCGACTCCAGCAAACTGGGGCAGCGGGCCTTCGCCCGGATCTGCGCGGTGGAGGCGGTGGACACGCTGGTCACGGACACGGCCGCGGACGAGGAGACGGTGGGGCGGTTCGAGGAGGCGGGGCTCAGGGTGGTCACGGTCTGAGCGGCCGGTCGGCCACCGGTACTGACCTCGTCAACTCCCTTATGTCACAAGGGACTTCTACTACTGTCGAGCCGTCCGACGCGGGCCACGTTCTCCCGGTCCTCGGTGTCCTCGCTCGCCTCCGCGGCGAACCAGGCGTCGAGGATCTCCTTGAGCAGGGGCTCCGACGTCAGGCGCAGGCTGAGCGCGAGCACGTTGGCGTTGTTCCAGCGGCGTGCGCCGTCCGCCGTGTAGGCGTCCGTGCACAGCGCCGCGCGAACACCGGGCACCTTGTTCGCGGCGATCGACGCGCCCGTACCCGTCCAGCAGCACACGACGGCCTGGTCGGCCCTTCCCGCGGCGACCTCGCGGGCCGCTGCCTCCGAGCAGGCGGCCCACTGCGGATCGTCGCCGGGGCTCAGCGCCCCGTACGTCACCACATCGTGTCCGCGGTCGCGCAGTTGCCCGAGGAGGGCGCGCGCCACGGGTTCGTCCATGTCCGAGGAAACGGAGATCCGCATCCTCCGAGACTACGCCGCACGTCTCCTCAGCCGGGCGCGCAGATGTCGTCGGGAGGGCGGAAGGAGCGGTCGTCGGCGGAGTTTCCGTCCGCCTGGACGCGTACGGACTCCAGTTGGCGGAGCAGCGAGTCGAGTCGCTCCGTCGTGTGGTCCCGGAAGAACTCCAGTACCGCCCGGTAGAAGACGTCACGCACCTCGGGCGGCATCACGTCGGACGCGTCGAAGCACAGGGTGCGGGCCCGCGACGTGAGCAGGGAGTCGATCTCCTGCTCGACGGGGTCCGTGGACGCCGTAGGGGGCAGGCCGGCCGGGTCCGGGAACAGCGGCCGCACCGCCGGGCCCGCCGCCTTCCGCCAGAGTTCCCGCCCGGCCGGGCCGGACAGCCGCTCCACGAGTTCCTGGGCCGCCGGGTCGTCGCTGAAGACGGCGGCCATGTCGCCCGCGACCTCGTATGCGTCCCGGTATTCGGACTGTCCGTCCAGGAAGCGGGCGGACGGTTCCACCCGGATGTCGTCGCCCGCGTAGACGTACCGGATGAAGGCGCTCTGGTGTTCGTGGGTGCAGTCGAAGCCCGGGGAGTCGAGCAGACCTCGCGGCAGTCCACCGGGTTGTGGTGTGCCTTCGTACGACGTGGTCAGGGAGCGCTGGACCGACGTCCGGGAGCGGTCGCCGAGGAGTCGCGCCCAGGTCTTCCAGGCCCGTTCGACCGCCGGGTCCTGCCAGCTCAGCCTGCCCGTGGCCCACTCGTTGTAGCGGTCGGGGCCCGCCTGGTGGAGGAGGATGTCCTCGATCCAGTCCGTGCCGGGCCAGCCCGAGGTCTGCTGCGAGGCGAGCCCCACGCACCACTCCGGGTCCTCGGAGGAGGTGCCCTCCTTGCTCCACACGAGACTCTTCAGGTCGACTTTCAACGGCACCCAGTACGTCCGTCGTCTGCTGTCCACGAGCAGGGACGGCGCCCACGGCGGATAGGCGCGCTCGGCGGTCGCCTCGGCGAGCGGTCTGAGTTCGTCGCGGCGGGCGTACTCGGTGAGTTCGCCGATGCTGTTGAGGATCGCCACGTCCGGTGGGGCCTCCGCCTCCAGTTGTGAGACGAGTGTCTCGCGCAGTGAGCGGGTTCCTTCGTAGGTGTACGTCCGTCCGGTGCCGTCGTCCAGCTTCCGCAGGGCCGCCTCGAAGGCCAGGGCCTCCTCGCCGGTCCAGGGGCCGAGGACGACCAGCGGGTCGGGGGCGTCCGGCGCACAGCCGGGAACCAGGGCGAGGAGGCAGGCCGCGAGAGCGGCACACAGGACACGGCTCATGAGACGGCTCCCGGGCGGGTCACGACGAGGTACTCGCGGCGGTATCCGTGCAGGGCGCCGCCGGCGAGGGCCGCGCAGGCCAGTCCCGTGGGGAACACGAACGGTGCCGCTCCGTCCAGGAAGGCGAGCCGTCCGTCGGCCAGACCGTCGTCGATGCGGGACTCCAGCACTTCGACGGCTCCCGGATCGGGGCCGTCGAACGGGCGTTCCTCCACGATCGACTCCGTTTTCGGCGAGGTCCGTGCGGCGAGCGCGTCCGCCACCGGGACCGCTCCTTCCTGGGCGTGCTGCGAGAGCAGCGCGTCGGCCGTCAGAAGCGGCAGGGTGAGCAGCGGCAGGGAGGCCGCGGCGAGGGGAATGCTGAGCCGGATCCGGAAGCGGCTGCGCAGGAAGGACACGGTCCGCCAGAGACCGGCGGCGAGCAGCAGGAAGGCGAGCCCGGAGACGACCGCGGCGGTGATCACGCCCGTGCCCCAGGCGGCCCGGTCCGCGAGCCGCTCGCGCAACCTGTCCTCCAGGCCCGACACCCGGTCCACGATCGCGGTCGCGCCGGGGCCGGTCCCGGGCGGGCACGCCGGATAGCGGTCCTCGCCCTCCCCGGTGGTGGCTTTCGTCGAGCAGAGCATGCTGCGCGCGTACGTCAGTTCCGCGTCCCGCAGGACCGGGTCGGTCGCGTGGCCCTGCGCCCGGCCGATCCAGCCCGTGTAGTCGACGACCAGTGCGGACGCCACGCGCAGGTCCTGCTCCTCGGCGACGGTGAGCGCCCCGCCACGTGTGACCTGGTTCAGGCGCTGTGTCGCCCGCGCGATCCGGGTGCGGTACCGCTCGCTGAGCCCGCCGAGCTCCGCCGCCCGCCCTTCGTCGAGGCTCTGCTCGGCCTCGCCCTGCGCGATGAGCAGCGAGGCCTTGGCGTCCGCGAGGTCGACGAGCGCGGGCGCCACCCGGTCCCGTACGTACGCGGAGTCACCGCGGACGTCCGTGTACGCCCACCCGAACGCCCCGAAGGCCACCACGGCGAGCAGCGGCACCGCGACCAGCCGGTCCCGCAGATACGCGCGGTTGCGGCGGCCGGCGGTCGACGGCCAGGCGTAGCGCCGGATCCGGCGGGCGAGTTCGGCGGTTACGGCGGCAGCGGCCCGTCCGAGGCGGGCGGCGGCCGGTGCGAGGGCGCCGAGGCGGCCGCCCGGAGCCAGTCGGCGAGTCTCTTCCCGAGCCATGGGCTGTCCCTGTGGTGTCGGAAGGCGAGCGGACGGACCTCGTAGGCGCGGTCCAGGAGGATTTCGGCGACGGCCGCGTCCTCGGGGGCGGCGGAGCGGGCGGCCTGGTGGGCGAGGGTGAGGTAGAGCCGGGAGAGGTCCCTGCGCAGGCCGGGCTCGTCGGGCGGCAGGCCCAGCCGGGAGTCGGCGTCCGCGGCCAGGGCGGCGAGTTCCGTCGCGTCGAGGGCGCCTCGCGCGAGCGCGCCCTGCACGGCCTCCCACACTTCGAGGGTCAACCGGGTCCGGGCCTCCTCACCGGTCAGCCCGTGCGCGTGGAAGAGCAGGGCCAGTCGTCGCAGCACCTCGCGCAGCCGCTCCGGGAGTTCTCCGCTCCGCTCGGCGGTCCGCACCTGCTCGATGCCGATGCGAACGGCCGCCGTGCGGGCGGCAGTTCGATGCCGGGAGTGCTGCGGCACCGCGTCCAGTTCTCGCACGGCCTGTTCCCGCGACCGCTCGCCGCCCAGCGCGAGGCGGGACCGTGCGGCGCCGAAGGCCGCGCTGCCCAACGACGGGTTGCGCAGCCGCACCGCCTCGTAGAACGTCAGTGCCTCGTGCCATCGCCCGAGGCGCTCGGCGCAGTACCCGAGGGCCAGTTTCGGCGCGTACTCGCCGGGGATCGCGGCGTACACCCGGTCGAAGTGCCGCCTGGCGACGGCCACTTGGTCCCGGGCGAGCGCGAGCAGTCCGCGGTGCCAGTCAAGTCGCCAGTCGTACGGGGCGTGTTCGGGCCCGACGGACTCCTCGGCGGCCCACAGTTCCCGTTCGGCGGCGTCGGGTCCGTCGCCTGTCCTGAGGCGCAGGCGGCAGCGCAGCAGATGGACCTCGGTGGAGTCCCGCCAGTCCCCGGTGTGCTGGAGGAGCGCCTCGGGGGCGGCGTCGGCCAGTCTGCTCAGCTCGGCGTGGTGGCTGTCGTGGCGATCGGGGCGCGGGACGGGCAACCGGTACGCGACCTCGTCGGGTGACGGTGGCGCGTACGGCGAGGGGGCGCCCGGCGCGGCCCAGTGGGCGAGGGGCGGCGCGGATCCGAGGGCGCCGTCGAGGGCGTAGGCCGACCGGAGGAAGAGCGGTGAGGGTTCGAAGGTCTCGATGCCGGTCCGCAGGGATCTCAACTCCCGGAAGACACCGCGTAATTGCTCCGCCATCTCGCGCGCGTCGGCGAACCTCTCGTTGCGCTCGCTCCGGGTCGCACGATGCAGCACACGGGCGAGCGAGACCAGCCCGAGTCCGCGGGGAGCGGGAGTGGTCGTCCCCTCGGTCGCCGCAGCCGCCGGGCCGTCCGCGGCACCGGGTCCGGCGAGCCGGGCCAGGTCCTCGGGCGAGGCACCGAGACCGCTCAGCCGCCGCAGTGTCTCCCCCAGGCTGAACAGGTCGTCCTGGCCGGTGGACTCGCCGTTGGGTCCCACCGTCGGCGCCTGGAAGCCCACCGTCGTCAGACCGGGCAGCCCAGTGGCACGAACGCTCCCGACGTCGATGATCTTCGTCGCGGTGCCGTCGTGCATGACGTTGTCCGGCTTGAGATCGCCGTAGACCTTGCCGGGCAGGTCGGCGTGCAGATGCCCGAGCGCGGACAGGATCCGTACGCCGTACGCGAGCACGAACTCGTGGAAGCGGGCGCCGCCGAACTCGTGCGGGTTCAGCCGCGCCCGCGCCCGTACCTCCTCCAGGGTCAGCCCGTCCACGTACTGGAGCACGAGGAAGTCGCCGACGTCGGGGTGATGCCCGTAGTTGAAGACGCGGATGATGTCGTCGTGGCTGAGGTCGACCAGGGCCCGCCGTTCCCGGACCAGGGCGCCCGCGGCGCCCGCCGCCTGCTCGGGGCGCAGGATCTTGATGGCGACCTCCCGGTCGTCGACCTTCGTGTCGAGCGCGAGGTAGACCTTACCCATCCCGCCGTAGCCGAGCGGCCGGATCAGCAGGTACTGCCCGGCGAGCAACTGCCCTGGTGGCAGGGGCAGTTCCTCGGGGTCGATCCCCCGGGACACCGCGCGCTCCAGCAGCGTGATCGTGGGCAGCACGGTCGGGTCGGGGTTCTCCTCGGGGAGTTCGACGCGCGCGGCCCTCGGCGACATCGGATCCCCGGCGACCACGAGCCGCCCCAACGACCACTCGGAGTCCGGCACTTCACCGGACACGCTTTTGCTCGCATCCCCCGCCATGCCTCCCCAGAGTAGGCCCGGGGCCGCCAAATGACTCCTCCTCAGCCCTCGCTCTCCGGATCGCAGCATCCCTCGCGCCGCATCTGGCGGCTGACCTCCAGCCAGTCCTGCGGTGGGCGGCGCCGTACGGAAGGGGACCCGAAGGCGTCGACCAGGTCCGCCTGTTCGAAGGGGATACCGCCGCGCAGGACCGCCGACGTGCGGATCAGGGTGGAGAAGTCGGTGAACGGGTCGCCGTCCACCACCGTGAGGTCGGCGAGCTTGCCCTCCTCCAGCGTGCCCAGGTCGGCGTCCGCACCGAAGACCTGTGCGGGCATCAGGGTGGCGGTGCGCAGCGCCTCGGCCGGTGACAGGCCGGCGCGGTGCAGCGCGCGCAGAGACAGGTGCAGGTGCAGTCCGACCGGGACGAGCGGCTGGTCCGTGCCGAGCGCGACCAGTCCACCGGCGGCGAGGATCCGCCGGTAGACATCCAACTCCCGGTCCAGTGTCGCCAGTTGGGCTCCGGTGGGCGGCAGTCCGGCCTGTTGCCTGACGAGCGCGGTGTCCCACGGCGGCATGAGTGTGGTGACGCGCGGGTCGTCGGCGAGCGCGGGGTCGGCGCCGAGCAGGGGAAGCGCCGTGAACGGGGTGGCGACCAGGTGGAAGTCGGTACGGGTGTAGATCTCCGTCAGGTCCTGGTAGGCCCGTCCGGAGGCGGAGGTGGCGTGCCCGAACTCCAGTCGCTGGGTGGCCTGCAGATGGGTCGTCAGATCCTGGCCGAGCTGTACGCCCGGGCTGCACAGGTGGCTGCCGCTGCGCACCCCGAGCCGGTCGTGCGCGAAGTCGGCGGCCTCCTTCATCACCCAGCCGGGGGCCCGTACGTACGTCTTCACGAAGTCCCAGTCCAGGGCCTTCGCCCGGGCCAGCGAGCGGCGCAGGCCCTCGGGGGTGCGGTGGGCGCGGCCCATGCTGTAGGCGACGCGCGCGCCGTCGAGCATCTCGCCGGTGGCCAGCAGCCGCGGTCCGACGAGGGCGCCGGCGGCGACCGCCTCCCGGATGCGGGCCTGCTCGTAGGCGAAACCGCCGAGCGAGACGGCCGTGGTGATGCCGTACGCGACTTGCAGCGCGGTCTGGCGTCCTCCGTAGGTGGACTGCCAGGGGTGGGTGTGCGCGTCCCACAGGCCCGGGATCACGGTGCGGTCGCTCGCGTCGACCCGGCGTACGGCCGGGCGGCCGGCCCGGTGCGGGGCGACCTCGGCGATGCGGCCGCCGCGGACGACGACATCGATGTCCTCGCGGACGTCCGGCCCGGTGCCGTCCCAGAAGCGGCCCGCGTGCACGACCGTGTCGGCGGGGCGCGGTCTGCGGTAGTCCAGAGGGACGCGGACGGTACGGGCCTTGCCGCCGGCGATGTCGATCAGGCGCAAGGTGCCCGCGGAGAGGTAGAGCAGGGTGCGGGCGTCGGCGGACCAGGACGGGTGGTCGGCGGGTTCGGTGGTGAGCGGGCGGGGCTCGCCCTCGGGGGTGCCGTCGGCGCGCACGGGCAGCAGCCACAGCGCGGACTCTGCGACGACGGCCATCCAGCGGCCGTCCGGGGACCAGACGGGTCCGGAATCGTAGCGGTCGGCGAGGGAGGTGTGCGGAGCGAGGGCGTGCAGGGCGGCGGTACCGGTCGTCGTGTCGACGACCCGGATGAGGTTGTAGCCCTCACGGAAGCGCTGGTTGAGGCGGTTGCGGTCGCACAGGGCCACGTACCGGCCGTCGGGCGACCAGCTGGGGCGACCGGGCAGCCCGCCCGCGCCGAGCGGTGCGGCGAGGACACGTTCGGCGCCGTCGGGCAGGTCACGCACCAGGAGGTTGCCGGACATGTCCAGGCAGGCCAGCCGTGTCCCGTCCGGGGAGAGTGCGGGAAAGACCCGGCCGCCCTCGGCGAGCACGGTCTCCGCACCGGAGCCGAGGTCGCGGCGCCGTACGGCGAACAGGCCGTCGCGGTCGTCGGCGTACACCAGCGCCGTACCGTCGGGTGTCCAGGTCGGCGCCGACACATAGCGCGTCGTGGGGACTTGGAGCACCTTGCGGGGTGGGCGCCCGCCTGACGTGCCGGCGATCCACAGCGCGTTGAGCGCGGCGAAGGCGACGGAGCGGCCGTCCGGTGACAGGGCGGGCAGATGGAACGCGCGGACGGGACGGGCTCCGGTGCCCGCGAAGTCGTACGCCTTGACCCGGTAGTCGGAGCGGCTGACGGGCAGCGTGGCCGTGAACGGGATCTCCTCGCCGTCGTCCGGCGCGTCCGGGTCGGTCAGCCGGAAGTGGCCGTCGATGTTCAGCAGCAGGCGCTCGCCGTCCGCCCAGCGGGGCGGCGCCGGGAGGACGTCACCCGCGACGGCGACCGGGGTGCCGTCGACGACGAGGGTGCAGGAGGCGGCCGGCGCTGCCGTGGTGCGCAGATAGGCCAGGCGCCCGGCGGGCGACACGGCGGGCGTCATGACCTGGGCGCCGGAGCCGTCGGTGTGCTCGGTGGTGACCTGGCCCGAGCCGTCGGCGGCCACCGACGCGATGGTGGTCGCGCGCAGGGTGCCCGGCACGGGGACGGTCGCGCGCACGAACAGCACCCGCTCACCGTCGGGCGACCAGGTCGGGTCGAAGTCCTCCCAGGCGCCGCCCTGCCCGGGACCCGGCTGGCCGGGACGCCCGGTGAGCCGCGTCAGCGCACCGGTGCGCACGTCCACGACCCAGACGCGGTACGGGGCACCGGTCACGGTGTCGCCGCCGCGCTCGGAGGCGAACGCGATCCGGGTGCCGTCCGGCGACCAGGCCGGCCCTCGGTCGTCCCACGGCCCGTCGGTGAGCTGCCGCAGCCCGGTGCCGTCGGACCGCAGCGTCCAGAGGTGGAAGCCCCCGCCCCGGTAGGCGCAGACGACGAGACGGCTGCCGTCGGGCGAGAACTGCGGGCGGGCGGGTTCGAGGCCGGGCGAGGTCAGCGCGACGGCGGTGCCTCCGCCGCGCGGCACGGACCACAGCACGTTCTGCACCTCGGCGACCAGCCGGTCACCGGCGGGAGCGAGGGTCGCGGAACCGCCCGTGGCGGCGGTGAAGGTGAGGATGGTCGCCTGACCGGGCTCGGCGGACGCGATCGGCGTACCGACGCCGGCGAGAGCCGTGGCGCCGGCGGTGGCCTGGAGGAATCTGCGGCGGGAGAGCGGGCCGAACCGGGTGTCGTCCGAGGTACTGGAGGTGTCTTGGGCGTCCAAGTGAGCTCCCGGTGCGAGGAGTTGACGTATCGGCAGGAAACGGCCAGTGGGAAAAAATGTACGGGGCAGAGCCCGTTTCCGGGTTCTGCCCCGATGCTTCTCGGCCGGTCGTCACCCGATCCCCGGACGCTGCGGGCAGGGTGTCAGCAGCAGCGGCTCTGCGGGTGGGTCTCCCGGTGCCGGGTGCGCAGCACCTCGTACTCGCGCCGGGTCGGCACGGGGGTGTGCGGGTGGTGGCCTCGGTGACGCTCGCAGTGGCGGTCGTACTCCGCCTCTCCGGTCAGTTCACGCAGGTACCAGCGCACGTGCCGGAACACGCCTCGTGCCCAGCGCCGGACGGTCATGAGCGGGCCCCCACCAGCGGTTCGGCGGCCTCCTTCGTCAGGTCGATGCGGGACTCGACGTACGGCGTCTCGGTCGTCGGGAGCGGGACGGGCGAGCGTACGGCCCGTACGCACACCACGGCCGCGTTGGCGATGACCACCGTGACCAGCAGCAGGAACAGGGCGATCAGGACGCCGTCGACCGTGGAGTTGGTGACCACGGTGTGCATGTCGTCGAGGCTCTTGGCAGGCGGCAGGACCTGGCCGGCGTCGATGCCGTCGGCGTACTTGGCGCGCTGGGCGAAGAAACCGACCCGGGGGTCGTCGGAGAAGATCTTCTGCCAGCCGGCGGTGAAGGTGATCGCGACCACCCAGGCGAGCGGAACGCCAGTGACCCAGGCCCAGCGCAGCCGTCCGGACTTGATCAGGACCGTCGTGCAGACGGTGAGGGCGATGGCGGCCAGCAGCTGGTTGGCGATGCCGAAGAGCGGGAAGAGCTGGTTGATTCCGCCGAGCGGGTCGGTGGCGCCGGAGTGGAGGAAGTAGCCCCAGGCGGCCACGACGAGCCCGCTGCACAGCCAGATGCCGGGCTTCCAGTTGACCCGGCCGATGGGCTTCCAGACGTTGCCGAGCATGTCCTGGAGCATGAAGCGTCCGACCCGGGTGCCCGCGTCGACCGTCGTCAGGATGAACAGTGCCTCGAACATGATCGCAAAGTGGTACCAGAAGGCCTTGAGGGCCGCGCCGCCGAAGATGCCGGAGAAGATCTCCGACATGCCGACCGCGAGGGTCGGCGCGCCGCCTGAGCGGGCGATCAGAGTCTGTTCCTCCACGGCCTTCGCCGCCTGCGTCAGCTGGTCGGGGGTGATGGTGAAGCCGAGTCCCGCGACCGCCTGGGAGGCGGACTCGGCGGTGGTGCCGAGCAGTCCGGCGGGGGCGTTCATCGCGTAGTACAGGCCGGGTTCGAGGGTGGCCGCGGCGATCAGCGCCATGATCGCGACGAACGACTCCATCAGCATGGCGCCGTAGCCGATCATCCGGACCTGCGACTCCTTCTGGATCAGCTTCGGAGTGGTCCCGGAGGCGACCAGCGCGTGGAAGCCCGACAGGGCGCCGCAGGCGATGGTGATGAAGAGGAACGGGAAGAGCGACCCGGCGAAGACCGGTCCGGCGCCCGAGGAGGCGAAGTCGCTCACCGCGTCGGCGCGCATGACCGGCGCGGCCACGATGACGCCGACCGCGAGGAGCGCGATGGTGCCGATCTTCATGAAGGTGGAGAGGTAGTCGCGGGGAGCGAGCAGCATCCACACCGGGAGGACGGAGGCGACGAAGCCGTATCCGACGAGACAGAAGACCAGAGTCGTCGGGCTGAGGGTGAACGTGTCGGCGAGGGAGGAGTTCTGGATCCAGCTGCCGCCGACGATCGCGAGCAGCAGCAGTGCGACCCCGATGAGGCTGGTCTCGACGACCCGGCCGGGGCGGACGATGTGCATCCAGAAGCCCATGAACAGGGCGATGGGGATGGTCATGGCGACGGAGAAGGTGCCCCACGGGGAGTGGGCGAGGGCGTTGACCACGACCAGGGCCAGCACCCCGAGCAGGATGATCATGATGGCGAACACCGCGATCAGCGCCGCCGCGCCGCCCGCCCTGCCGATCTCGTCCCGGGCCATCTGCCCGAGCGACTTGCCGTCCCGCCGCATGGACAGGAACAGCACGATCATGTCCTGCACCGCTCCGGCGAAGATCACCCCGGCGACGATCCACAGGGTGCCGGGCAGGTACCCCATCTGGGCCGCGAGTACCGGCCCCACCAGTGGTCCGGCGCCCGCGATCGCGGCGAAGTGGTGGCCGAGGAGCACCCGGCGGTCGGTCGGCTGGAAGTCGACGCCGTCGTCCAGGCGTTCGGCGGGGGTGGCCCGGCTGTCGTCCGGCTTCAGCACGCGCCGGACGACGAAGCGGGAGTAGAAGCGGTAGGCGATGGCGTACGAGCCGAGGGCGGCCACCACCAGCCAGACCGCGGAGATCTCCTCGCCCCTGGCCAGCGCGAGAACGCCCCAGCCGACCGCGCCGACCAGGGCGACGGTGGTCCACAGCAGGATCGAGCGCGGGGTCATCCGGGAGGGCGGCGACTGCGGGGACGGGGCGGACAGCGGGTCTTCTGGCGTGGGCAGAGCGGATTCGGGCATGGCTGACTTGGGCATGGCGGCTCCTCACCTGGACGGTGACGTTGATGGCTGGGTGCGACGGGTGCGCGCGGCTCAGTGAGAGTTGAGCGAGGGTGACGTGGGTGGCTGACCGACCCGGTCAGGGGTCGCGGTTTTCCTTCCTGGTCAGCGCGTACGCGGCGAGCAGGCACAGTCCGCTCCCCGGCACCCAGGCGAGCTGGTACCAGTAGAAGAACGGTGTCCCCGCGAGATGCGGGCCCTCACCGGCGTACCAGGGGACCCACAACAGCCCCGCCGCGGGCGCGAGGAGCAGTACGGCGGCCGTGACGTGCCGTAGCCGTTGGTGTCCGGTCCGTGCCATGACCTGCGCTCCTCTCCCGCTCGCTGTGGGTCTGTGCAAGAGTTGCGCACCCGCCGGAAGTGGTTGACAGCGAATTTCCAGAAGATTTCCCGCCGGTTGTCTGTCCTCCGAACGGGCCCGCCGCGCAACTCTCGGGCAAGGGCTACAGGCACACCAAGGACGGTGACCCATGGCGGATGCCGCGATGACCGCGACATTCCTCGCCGTGATCGGCGGAGCGTCGCTGCTCGCCGTCACCGCCCGCCGCCTGCGCCCGAACGACCGGCTGCCCTCCCTGGAAGGCTGGGCACTGGCCGACCGGAGCCTCGGCCCCGGGTGGACCTGGATGCTGCTCGGCGGCACGATCTTCACCGCGTACACCTTCACCGCCGTCCCCGGACTGGCGTACGGCAACGGCGCGCCCGCCTTCTTCGCGGTGCCGTACACGGTGATCGTCTGCCCGCTCGCCTTCGTGCTGCTGACCCGGCTGTGGGCGGTGGCCCGGCGGCACGGTTACATCACCGTCGCCGACTTCGTGCGCGGGCGGTACGGTTCGCCGCCGCTGGCCCTGGTGGTCGCGCTGACCGGGATCCTCGCGACGATGCCGTATCTGGCGCTGCAACTCCTGGGCATACGGGCGGTGTTGACCGCCGGAGGCCTCTATCCGCAGGGTGCGGCCGGGGACCTGGTCATGGTGGCCCTCTTCGCCGGCCTCGCGGTGGCGACGTACCGGCACGGGCTGCGCGCGCCCGCCGTCATCTCGGCGCTGAAGGCGGTGGCCGTCTTCGTGTCGCTCACCGCCGTCTGCTGGCTGGTCCTCGACCGGCTCGGCGGGCCCGGCGCGGTCTTCGACGGGGCGGCGCGCAGGCTCGGCGGCACAGACGCCGCGAACTCCTCTCTGCTCCTCTCCCCCGGCCAGCAGCCGGCCTACGCCACGCTCGCCCTGGGCTCGGCCCTGGCCCTGCTGATGTATCCGCACGTGCTCACCGCCGGTTTCGCCGCCGACAGCACCCGCACCGTCCGCAAGGTCACCGTGGCGCTGCCCGCGTGGACGGCGCTGCTCGCGCTGTTCGGCTTCCTCGGCATCGCGGCCCTGGCGGCGGGCGTACGAGCGCCGGAGGGCGGCGCGGAGGCAGCGGTGCCGATGCTGGTCGACCGGTTGATGCCGGGGCCGCTGGCCGGTCTGGTGTTCGGCGCGATCGTCGTGGGGGCGCTGGTCCCTGCCGCCGTGATGTCGATCGCGGCCGCCACCAGCTTCGTACGCAATGTGTATGTCGAGTACGTGCATCCGACGGCCACGCCCAAGCGGCAGGTGCGCATCGCCAAGGCGGTGTCGCTCACCGCGAAGGTGGGCGCGGTCGCGTTCGTGTTCGGACTGCGCGACCAGGACGCCGTCAACCTCCAACTGCTCGGCGGTGTCTGGATCCTGCAGATCTTCCCGGCCGTCGCGGTCGGGCTGTTCACCGGCCGGCTGCATCCGCGTGCGCTGCTCGCCGGGTGGGCCACCGGTATGGCGGCCGGCACCTTCATGGTGGTGCGCGAGGGCTTCTCGTCCATCGTGCCCTTCGGCCCCGCCGACCAGCCCCTCCAGATCTACGCCGGTCTGGCCGCCCTCCTGCTCAACCTGGCCGTCGCCGTCCTCGGCACGGCGGCCCTCGAACGTCTCGGCGTCCCGCGCGGCGCCGATGCGACCGACCTGCCGTCCCGCCTGACCGTCAGGCGACGCCCCGAGACGGGAGCGAACCACCCGTGAGACGCAGACAGCACACGCCCTTGCCGGTGATGCCACCGGTGGCCGCGGCCCTGGCCGAGCCGGCCGTCACCGCGCCGACCGTGCCACGGCCCGCCGCCCCGAGCGAGGCCCTCGCCCCTGTGCCCGGCGATCCGGCCGAGGCCGAACGGGAGGCCGCCCTCGCCGGCCTCTTCGAGCTGCACTACGCCTCGATGCTGCGGCTGGCCGTCCTGCTCGGCGCCGACGACCCGGAGAACGTGGTGGCCGAGGCCTACTACCAGCTCTACCGGAAGTGGCGGCGGCTGCGGGAGACCGAGGCGGCGGAGGCGTATCTGCGCTCCACCGTGTGCAATCTGACCCGGATGCGCATACGCCACCTCCAGGTCGCCCGCAGACACGTGGAGAACCCGCCCCCGCCGGACGACGTGGTCACCTCCGCCGAGAACACCGCGATCCTCCACGACGACCAGCGTGTACTGATCAACGCGCTCCAGCAGTTGCCCGCCCGGCAGCGCGAGGCGCTCGTCCTGCGCCACTGGCTCGGCCTCAAGGAGAGCGAGATCGCCGCCGCCATGGGGATCTCCTGCGGCTCCGTCAAGACGCACACCGCACGCGGCATCGCCGCCCTGACCCAGGCGATGGAGACCCGGCGATGAACGACACCAGCCCGGACCGGGCCGACAAGGACCTCGAAAACTCCGAGCAGTTGGCGGACTCGGCGGACTTCAACGAACGGGACCGCACGGAACGGGAGTTGCGGGCCGCCCTGGAGACGCTGGCGGGCGGAGTGAGCGCCTCGCCCGACGCCTACCGCACGGCGCGCGGTGACTGGCTGCGCCGCGAGCGACGCCGCCGGCTCGTCCTCGCGGTCCTGATCGCCGTGGTCTTCACGCTCGCCACGCTGATCGGCCTGTGGGTCCTCAACCAGGCACCGTCCGACCCCGGGGTCATCTTCTCGGGCGCCGGGGGCACGGCCGCCTCGGACGGGGTTTCCGGCTTCTCACCCTGATCGTCGCCGCCGGCACACAAGAACCGTCAGACCCATTGACGCTTTGCTCGCCCTTTGCCAAACTCGCCGTCCCCCACAGCGTGAATCGATTCAGTCGAATTGCATCGAATCGATTCCGAGACAGGACGGACTCCCCCATGGGACGCAGAGCCGCTCTCCTTGCCACCGCCCTCCTGACCGCCGCCGGTGCCCTCACCGCACCGGCCACCGCCACCACTGCCGTTGCCGCCGCCTGCGGCGAGGGCTCCTACCAGGCCGAGGCCGTACTCAACGGCAGCACCTGGACAGCCCGCCGGGGCAGCAGCACCGTCTACACCGGCACCGACCTGCGCGCCGCCGTCCAGGCGGCCGTCAACAGCCTCACCGCGGGCCGCACCGCCAAGGAGCGGGTCGTGGTCCGCGGTTCGGGCTCGATGTCGGCGGGCTCACGCATCTCGCTGCCCAGCTACACCACCCTCGACGTCTGCGGCACCATCAACGTCACCGGCACCGGTTCCGGGGACCAGGCCCCGGTCTACTCCCGCGGCACCCGCGACATCGAGGTCCAGCATCTGAACCTCACCGGTGCCCCGCTGTACGGCATTTTCCTGCGCAACGTGCAGAACGTGGTCCTCGGCCAGCTCGACATGCGCCTGTCGGCAGGGCTCGGCGTACGCATCGACAACCGCGGCGACACCAGTCAGTGGACGAGGAACGTCCGCATCGACAACGCGTACGTCTCCGGCGCCTCCAGCCACGCGGTCGAGACGTACGGCGTCGACGGCATCACCATCGGCACGGTGACGGCCCGTAACGTGGGCGAGTCCGGGCTGCTCCTCAACCAGACGATCAACGCCACCGTCACGAAGGTCGACGCGGAGAACGCCGGTACCGGAACCGGATACGCGGCCTTCCGCATGGCCAACCGCAACGGCCGCGTCGGGAGCGGCTACCCGACCAACATCCGCGTCGGCGAGGTCGTCGCGCGCGGCGGCGGACGCGGCGTCTTCTGTGTCTCGGAGAGCGGCGGCGCGGTCATCGACAGGGTGACCCTCTCCAACACCGGCAACAACGCGGTCCTGATCGAGAACTGCTACAACGTGAACCTCGCCGCACAGAGCGGCACGGTCACGGGCGGCGGCGAGATCCGGCTTGCGGCACGCTCGGAGTTCCCGAACAACGCGGACATCACCGTCCAGAACCTGACGGTGACCAACTCCTCGATCCGGGAAAGCCCCTGCGGCACGAACACGACGTTCCGCGCCAACACGTTGGTCAACAGCTCCCAGTCGATCTGCTGAACCCGGGCCCGCGGAGTCAGCGTCCGGCGAACTGGACCCGGGTGGGCTGCACGGCGTCCGGCCGGATCGCGATCCCGTCGACGGTGAGCCGTTCCCCGAAGATGTCGGTGACCCTGATCGCGCCGCCGCACCCGGTGCCGTCCTCGGAGAGGAAGTAGTTGTACTCGGTACGGGCCAACTGGCGCCAGTCGCCGCCGACCTGGACCTCCAGCCGGGCCACCGGATTCCGGTGACCGATCACCTGGATACCGCACCAGTAGGGAGAGGAGCCGGTCTTGTACCGGATCGACATCGTGCCGGCCGAGTCGGGGCTCACCAGCGTCCAGGTGATCGGGATCCGGCCGCGCACGGGGTCGGCGAGCTTGGCGAAGGCCTGTGCGCTGAGGTCGATCTGGCCCGGCGCGCAGTCCCCCGGGCACTCGTTGGTGATGCGGACCGTGATAGAGGTCCCGTCGGCGGCGCGGACGCGCACGTACGCCCCGCACGCCTTGGCCGTCTCGTAGTCGGTGGAGTTCATCGCGGCGGTCATGACGTCACCGCTCGCGTCGTACAGACAGGCGCCGGTGCCGTCCGTGTCGTAGAAGGTGGCGACGCCCTCGTAGGTGACGCCGGGGCGTATGCGCCCCGCCAACGACCCGGCGGCGGGCGCCGGTTGCGGGGTCGGCGTGGCCGCGGGCTTCGCCGACGCGGCACCCGCACGCGGGGACGCCTTGGGCGGGGTGGCCTTGGGCGACGGCTTCGGCGATGCGCCGGTAGGGCGGGGAGACGGAGTCGGCGACGCGGTCGGGGACCCCGACGCGGGCGGGATGTTCGCCCCCGTACCGGCGACGGGTTTGGCCGCGGTGCGATCGTCGTCGTCATCGCGGTCGGGCAGGAGCACGAGAGCCAGGGAGACGACGATGAGCGCCGCTGCCGCGGACAGGAACAGCCACCGTCTACGCACCGGACCTCCTTGACGGCCGCCACACGTTGTCGTGGGCGACAGGGAGCGGCGATCGTGTCAGACCAGGGAGCACGGCGACAAGCCCGGGATCGGGGCGCGGTCGGAGCCGCGGGGACGCATCCCGCCCTTCTTCTCCGAACCGGCAGCCAACGACGAGTGGGTATGGGGGCCGCCGTCGCTGCCATGGACCCTCGCCCTTGCCCCGATCTCCGTCGTCGCCCTAGCCTCAATTTGTGCCGTTGATAAACAAAGCCCGAACGCACAACGCCGTGCAGGCCAACCCCCTCACCCGGCTCCGTATCGCCCTCAGCGTCTTCTTCGCCCTCGACGGCTTCGTCTTCGCCGGCTGGGTCGTCCGCATCCCCGCCATCAAGGAACAGACCGACGCCTCCGCCACCGCGCTGGGACTCGCCCTCCTCGGCGTCTCCGCCGGTGCGGTGATCACGATGATGCTCACCGGCCGCCTCTGCCGCCGCTACGGCAACCACCCGATGACGGTGATCTGCGGCATCCTGCTCTCGCTCAGCGTCTCGCTGCCACCGCTCACCCACTCGCCGGTGACACTCGGTGTCGTCCTGTTCGTGTTCGGCATGGCGTACGGGGGCATCAACGTCGCCTTCAACAGCGCCGCCGTCGACCTGGTGAGGGCCCTGCGGCGGCCCGTCATGCCCAGCTTCCACGCCGCGTTCAGCCTCGGCGGCATGGTCGGCGCCGGACTCGGCGGACTGGTCGCCGGGGTCCTGTCCCCCACGCAACACCTGTTCGGCCTCACGGTGATCGGGCTGCTCGTCACCGTCCTGGCAGGCCGCACCCTGCTGGACGTCCAGCCCCCGACACCATCGGAGAGCGCCTCACAGACGAAGTCCCGGCCACGCCGCCTGGACACTCACACACGCCGGCTCGTCATCGTCTTCGGCCTGATCGCCCTGTGCACGGCTTACGGCGAAGGAGCCCTGGCCGACTGGAGTGCCCTGCACCTGGAGCAGGACCTGCACGCCTCACCGGGCGTCGCGGCGGCCGGCTTCTCCTGCTTCGCGCTCGCCATGGCCATCGGCCGGTTCACCGGCACGAGGATGCTCGAACGACTGGGCCAGACCCGCACCTTGGTCTCCGGCGGCGCGACCGCCGCAGTCGGCATGCTCGTCGGCGCGCTCGCTCCATCGCTGTGGGCGGCGCTCCTCGGCTTCGTTGTCACCGGGCTCGGTCTCGCCAACCTCTTCCCCATCGCCGTCGAACGGGCGGGCGCACTGGCCGGCCCCGAGGGAGTCGCGATCGCCTCCACGCTCGGTTACGGCGGCATGCTTCTGGGGCCGCCCGCCATCGGCTTCATGGCGGACTGGTTCTCACTTCCCGCCGCCCTCACGAGTGTTGCCGCACTGGCCGCCACGGCAGCCGTCATCGGACTCGTCACCCGACGCGCGGCAGAGCACTGACGCCACGCCCTGGTGAGACGGTCCTTGACGGCGCCTGTCGGTTCGCGGGCTCAGCTCTCGGCCGGGGTGAGCACCACGAAGTCCGCGTTCGACGGGTCGAGGCAGACGGCCAGCCGGCCGACCCCCTCCGCGTCCACCGGTCCCATCTGCACACTGCCGCCGTTCTCGGTGACCGCGGCGACCGCGGCGTCGCAGTCGGCCACGGCGAAGACCGGATGCCAGTACGACCGCCCGCCCGCCACGGCGAGGTCCTCCGTGCCGAGCTCCATGAGGCCGCCCTGCATACGCTCCTCGGGAAGCCCGGCAGGGGTGATGAGGGTGTACGTGCCCCCGGCGCCGCCCGGCATCTCCATGTCGCTGAAACGCCAGTCGAAGACACCGCCGTAGAACGCCTTGGCGGCCTCGGCGTCGCTCGTGTACAGCTCGGTCCAGGACAGGGAGCCCGGCTCGTCCGCCAGCTCGAAGCCCGAGTTCGTCCCCGCCTGCCAGACCGCGAACTGGCTTCCCGTCGGGTCGGTGTACTGCGCCATCCGACCCCAGTCGTCGAGGTCTCTCGGTGCCACCCGCACCGTGCCGCCCGCGCGCTCCACGGCCTGGGTCGTGGCGTCCGCGTCGGTGACGCTGTAATAGATCATCCAGGCCGAACGCGCACCCTCCTCGGTGAGTCTGCCCAGCCCGGCGACGACCTTTCCGTCCCTCCGGAACATCCCGCCGTCCATGTCCTCCCCCGCGCCCATGGACTCGTACTCCCAGCCCAGCACCGCGCCGTAGAAGGCGGCGGCCGCCCGGACGTCCGGGGCACCGAGGTCGAGCCAACAGGGGGAGCCAGGAGCGAGGTCAGTGGTGATCACGGCGATTCCCTTTCGCAGATCTTTGTCACCTCAGCCTGACACCCGGCACTGACAATCGCGCGTCGGAGTCGCACCGGCCGCCCGGTGGTGCTGTCAGTCCGACGTCACCTCCGCTGTGGCGGTGAGAACGCCATGCGGCACGCGGCTGATCAGGTCCAGCAGCGCGTCGTGCTCGTCGTCGCGTGAAGGTGCTCAGGGGCAGGTAGGCGGCCTCTCCGCCGGCTGCGGGGTCGAAGGCCCCGCCCGGAGGGAGCCGGCCGAAGTGTGACCGCGGCAAGGGGCCGACGAGGGGTTCCTCGACCCAGGGCCGGGCCACGGCACGTCCGCCGTACAGGACCTCGGCGCGGTAGTGGGGAAACCGGGCGGACCTACGCGACCCACCCGCCGGTGAGCGGCCCCGGACGGTCGCACGTGCGCCTGACCTGGGAAGGTCGCAACTGGGCGGCCCTAACAGTCCGTTGCGCCCCTCCCGAGCCCCGGACGATTCACTCGGCGACGCGGTACATGGTCTCGTCGAAGTCGGCGGGCAGTCCCGCGCCGGTCAGGTCCCAGGCCCACAGGCCGACGAACGCGCCGGTGAATCCAAGGGACCGGATCTGTCCGTCCACGATGTCCTCGGCGTGCTCGTCGGACAGCACGGTGGCATCGAGGGACGGGCCGAGGGGGCGCCAGCCGGGGCCGGTGTCGTAGCGGAAGCGGAGGGCGGCGCCGTCGAGGTCGAGGCCGAGCCGGAGCCTGGTGGTGTCGCCGAGGTGTACCTCGCCCGCTTCGTCGACGCTCACCGCGCCCCGGTCGCAGCTCGCCACGCGGAGCACCGCCCGGCCGCGGTCGTCGGCGGTGAGATGCAGGTAGTACCAGTTGGCGGAGTTGTAGTAGGCGGTGATCCCGGCCAACTGCTGGACGCCGTACGGCCGGTACTCCACCGTCGCCTCGAACGCGCAGCGCGCGGCGGTCACCCGGCGGGCGACCAGACTCGCGCCGGTCAGGCTCTGCGGTGAGCGTCCGCCGCGCAGCCGCAGATGGGAGGGGCGCTCGGTGAGGGAGAGCCAGTCGGGGGCGGCGGGGCGGCGCAGGGTGGACCAGTCTGGGCCGAGGGCCGGCCGGTCGAAGCCGTCGTACTCCCTCGGGCGCGGGTCGCCGTTACCGTGGGGTGCGTCCTCGGGGTCGGCGGGCGGCAGGGCCGGGGCGGGGATCTCGACGGAGGGCAGGCCGGTCGGGGTGCGTGGCCAGCCCTCGGCCGTCCAGGTGACGGGGGTGAGCGCGGTCTCGCGGCCCAGGATGCACGGCCCGTGGCGGCCATGCGGTCGGGCGACGAGATACGCCATGTACCACTCGCCGTCCGGCGTCTCCACCAGGCTGCCGTGCCCGGCCTTCTGGAGGGGCAGGTCCGGGTGGTCGCGGGCGGTGATCAGCGGGCCGAACGGGTCGCGCTCGTAGGGGCCGGTCAGGGCCTGCGAACGGGCCACGGTGACCTGGTGGTCGTAGCCTGTGCCGCCGTCGGCGGTCAGCAGGTAGTACCAGGCGCCCCGCCGGTAGATGTTGGGACCCTCGATCCAGCCGACCTGCGGCGGCAGCACGATCTTCACGGGATCGCCGACCGGGCGGCGCGCGACGCGGTCGTACACCGTCGCCTCCAGGCCCGCCGAACCGCCGTGCCCCGGGCGCCAGTCGTGAACGAGGTTCACCAGCCAACTCTCGGCCCCGTCGTGGAACAGGGACGCGTCGAAGCCGCGCGCGTGCAGCAACACCGGGTCGGACCACGGTCCGTTGATGGACGGGGCGGTCGTCAGGTAGTTGGGGCTGTCGGTGAAGCCGCCCGTGTACGTCGACACGTTGCTGTAGACCAGGTGGAACAGGCCGTCCACATGGCTCAGATTCGGCGCCCACACCCCGCCGGAGTCCGGCCGTCCGGTCAGTTCCAGCAGCCGGGTGCTGTCGAGCGCTCCTCCGAGGGACCGCCACCGCACGAGGTCCCTGGAGTGGTGCAGGCGTACGCCCGGATACCACTCGAACGTCGAGGTCGCCACGTAGAAGTCGGGTCCCACCCGGACGATGGACGGATCGGGGTGCGAGCCGGTCAGTACCGGATTGCGGATGACCCGCGCGGTCGACTGCCGCATCAGCGCTCAACTCCCCCTGGCCCACGCCCGTACAGCCCTGCCTGGCGGCGGACCGGCGATCGAATGATCAAGACATCAGGTGATCAAGAGGGACCGTAGTGTCGAACACGTTCGCAAGCAACGCTCCGTCCGCGGCCGGACCGCTACTTTCTGTAGCCGCGCCCCGATCAGCCACGGCCACCGCGAAACCCGGTTGCCCGGCCGGAACACCACTGCGAGAGTCGTGGCCATGTCTGCCTTCTCCGCGTACGACGGCACCGAGCTGGCCTGTCGAGTGCTCGGGGACGGCCCGCCGCTGGTCTGTCTGCCCGGCGGGCCGATGCAGGACTCCGTCTATCTCGGGGACCTCGGCGGTCTGTCCGCGCACCGGCGCCTGATCATGCTGGACCTCCGGGGCACCGGCCGGTCGGCCGCGCCGGAGGACCCGGCCTCCTACCGGTGCGACCGGCTCATCGACGACGTGGAGGCGCTGCGCGAACACCTGGGACTCGACCGGATGGACCTGCTCGGCCACTCCGCCGGCACGAATCTGGCCGTGCTGTACGCGGCCCGCCACCCCGAGCGCGTCGGCAGGCTCGCGCTGATCACCCCGAGCGTGTTCGCCGTCGGCATCGACATCCCGGGTGACGTCCGGATCGGGACGGCACGGCTGCGCCGGGACGAGCCGTGGTTCCCGGAGGCGTTCGCGGCCCTGGAGGCGCTCGTCGCCGGCCGGGCGGGCGCCGACACCTTCCAGATCATCGCCCCTTTCTGGTACGGCCGTTGGGACGCGGCCGCCCGCGCTCACCGGGCCGCCGAAGACGGGCAGCGCAACGACAAAGCCGCGGCCGTCTACGCCTCGGAGGGTGCCTTCGATCCGGCCGCCACCCGCGCGGCGCTCGCCCGTTTCGCCGCGCCGGTCCTCGTACTGGCCGGCGAGGTCGACCTGAACTCGCCGCCGCCCGCGACGGCCGAGTTCGCGGGACTCTTCCCGCATGCCGAGCTGGTCGTCCAGCCCGGCGCCGGGCACTTCCCGTGGCTCGACGACCCGGCCCGGTTCACAGCGACCACCGAAGCGTTCCTGGGCCAGGGCGCTTCTGATGGATCTCCGCGGCGTCGCGACGCCCGGCACGCTCCCCCACTGCCTTAAGGGCGTGGGAGGTGCCCCCACTCGGCGCACGCACCGAACGCCGCTCCTTCTCCCCCGGAGATCCATCAGAAGCGCCCTGGAACCACCGCACGGACCACTTGGACACCTCTCACCTGGAGACCGCCCTGATGGAAACCGACCCGACGGAAACCGCTCGATTCATGGAGATCCTGGACGCGGAGGGCCAGTTGCTGGCCGCTGCCGCCGAACGGGCGGGGACCGACGCCAAGGTGCCGACCTGCCCGGGCTGGCAGGTGCGCGACCTGGTGCGGCACACGGGGATGGTGCACCGCTGGGCCACCGCGTTCGTCGCCGAGGGACACCTGTCGTACCACCCCGACGGGGGCCTGCCCGACCTCGACGGCGCCGCGCTGCTCGCCTGGTTCCGGGAGGGCCATCGCACCCTCGTCGACACGCTCACCTCGGCCCGGCCCGACGTCGAGTGCTGGACCTTCCTGCCCGCCCCTTCACCGCTCGCGTTCTGGGCCCGGCGCCAGGCCCATGAGACGGCCGTCCACCGAGTGGACGCCGAGTCGGCCCTCGGCGGTACGCCCACGCCGCTCGCCCCGGACTTCGCCGTGGACGGAATCGACGAGTTGCTGTCCGGCTTCCACGCCCGCGCCAAGAGCCAGGTCCGCACGGACGTGCCCCGGGTACTGCGGGTGCGGGTGACCGACACGGACGACGCGCTGTGGACCGTACGACTGTCGTCGCAGCCGCCGGTGACCGAGCGGGTCACGGGTCGGGCCGATCAGGAAGCCGACTGCGAGGTGGCCGGACCGGCCGCCGCTCTCTACCTGGCGCTGTGGAACCGGCAGCCGTTCCCTGCCGTGACCGGCGATGCCGCGCTGGCCGCCCTGTGGCAGGAGAAGTCCGCCGTCGTCTGATGCCGGCCGAACGGCACCGGCTCAGCCGTCGGCCAGCATCCGGGTCAGTACCGCACGCTGCACGGGCAGTACCTCGCCGTGCAGCGTGCGCCCCTTGGGCGTGAGCGACACCCGGACGCCCCGCCGGTCCTCCGCACACAGGCCGCGCTCGACGAGACCGTCCTTCTCCAGGCGGGCGACCAGCCTGGACAGCGCGCTCTGACTCAGGTGGACGCGCTCGGAGATCTCCTGCACGCGGTACGCACAGCCGCCGCCCTTCGCGACCGAGCCGCCCGATCCGGCCAGGACGTCCAGCACCTCGAAGTCGCTGGCGCACAAGCCGTGTTCGTGCAGTTCACGGTCGAGTTCGCACAGCGTGCGGGCGTGCACCGCGAGGATGTCCCGCCACTCGCTCACGAGCGCCTGCTCGGTCTTCCCCGCCTGCTCAGCCCGCTCTGCCGCCGCCATGGCCGCACCGTAGCAAGGAATGCCTTTTGTTGCATCAGAATTAAATGCCGTTGCATTCAATGCATGCGCATGTACTGTCGTCGCCATGACCTCTCCGCTCACCACCCCCGCGTCCGAGGGACGCTGGACTCCCCGTCTGTGGGGCACCCTGCTGGTGCTCTGCGCAGCAATGTTCCTGGACGCGCTGGACGTGTCGATGGTCGGCGTCGCTCTGCCGTCCATCGGTTCCGAACTCGGCCTCTCCACCTCGACGTTGCAATGGATCGTCAGCGGCTACATCCTGGGATACGGCGGGCTCCTGCTCCTCGGCGGCAGGACCGCCGACCTGCTCGGCCGCCGTCAGGTGTTCCTGGTGGCCCTCGGCGTCTTCGCACTCGCCTCACTGCTCGGCGGGCTCGTCGACTCGGGTCCGCTGCTGATCGCCAGCCGCTTCATCAAGGGGCTCAGCGCCGCCTTCACCGCCCCCGCCGGTCTGTCCATCATCACCACGACCTTCGCCGAGGGGCCGCTGCGCAACCGGGCGCTGTCCATCTACACCACCTGCGCCGCCACCGGCTTCTCGATGGGCCTGGTCCTCTCCGGCCTGCTCACCGAGGCGAGTTGGCGCCTGACCATGCTGCTGCCCGCGCCGATCGCGGTGCTCGCCCTGCTCGCGGGCCTGAAGCTGCTGCCGCGCAGCGAACGCGAGAAGGACCACAACGGCTACGACATCCCCGGCGCGATCCTCGGTACCGCCTCGATGCTGCTGCTGGTCTTCACCGTCGTCCAGGCCCCGGAAGTCGGCTGGGCATCGGCCCGCACGCTGCTGTCCTTCCTCGCCGTCGCCGTCCTGCTGACCGTCTTCGTCCGCGTCGAACGGCGCTCGGCCGGGCCGCTCATCCGGCTCGGTGTGCTGCGCTCCGGCAACCAGATCCGCGCCCAACTCGGCGCGCTGACGCTCTTCGGCTCGTATGTCGGATTCCAGTTCCTGGTGACCATCTACATGCAGTCGCTGCTCGGCTGGTCGGCGCTGCACACGGCACTCGCCTTCCTGCCCGCCGGCGCGATCGTCGCACTGTCCGCCACGAAGATGGGCGCGATCGTCGACCGGTTCGGCACCCAGCGGCTGATCGTGGCGGGCTTCGCCCTGATGATCACCGGGTACGCGCTGTTCCTGCGCGTCAGCCTCGACCCGAGCTACGCCACCCTGATCCTGCCCTCGATGCTGCTGATCGGCGGGGCCTTCGCGCTGATCTTCCCCTCGCTCAACATCCAGGCCACGAACGGCGTCGACGACGACGAACAGGGCATGGTCTCCGGCCTGTTGAACACCTCCGTCCAGGTGGGCGGCGCGATCTTCCTGGCCGTCGTGACGGCGGTGGTCACCGCGGGCACCCCCGAGAACCCCTCGCCGCAGGCCGTCCTCGACGCCTACCGGCCCGGGCTGATCGTGGTGACCGGCATCGCCCTCGCCGGCCTGCTCGTCACGCTCCCCGGTCTGCGTACCCGGCGTCCGGCGCGGTCCGTCGTGGTCACGAAGTCCCTTCAGCAGCCGGAGGAGGAAGCGGCGACGGAACGCGTCGCGGTCCGTGAGTAGGAGCGTCTCTCCAGCGTCCGTGCCCGGCCGGGGTGGCTTGCCCGGCCGGGCGGCGCCTGTTTGACTCGACGGATGGACAACTACGGGGGACACATAGGGCAGGGCCGCGGTCGAGGCTCCCAGGCGCGGCGGGACGCGGTCACCGTGGAGATCGGATACGCCCTGTGCAGCGCGCTGTTCGTAGCCGTCATCGTCTTCGCGGTCGTCGCCGGACCGGCGTGGGTCTTCGACCTGTCGGACGCCGCACAGCGCACGCTCGTCGCCTCGGGGGCGACCCTGGGAACCGTCCTGTTCGTCGCGCGCGTGGTGAGCGTGCTGAACCGATTCGCCCGCGAGAGCGACGGCAAGGACGGTGCTCAGCCGAGCCAGCCCGGCCTCACCAACCCCGACTCGTAGGCCAGCACGACCAGTTGGGCCCGGTCACGGGCCCCCAGCTTCACCATTGTGCGGCTCACATGGGTCTTCGCGGTGAGCGGGCTGACGACCAGTCGCCGGGCGATCTCCTCGTTGGACAGGCCGATCCCGACCAGGGCCATCACCTCCCGTTCCCGCTCGGTGAGTCGGGAGAGGGCGTCGGCGGCGGCCGGTTCCTTCGAACGGGCGGCGAACTCGCCGATCAGGCGCCGCGTGACCCCCGGCGAGAGCAGCGCGTCGCCCGCGACCACCGCCCGTACCGCGCGCAGGAGTTCCTCCGGCTCGGTGTCCTTCACCAGAAACCCGGAGGCACCGCAGCGGATCGCCTCGAAGACGTACTCGTCGAGTTCGAAGGTGGTGAGCATGACCACCTTGACGTCGTTCAGCGCCGCGTCATCGGTGATACGGCGGGTGGCGGCGAGCCCGTCCAGCCGGGGCATGCGGATGTCCATCAGGACGACATCGGGCCGCAGTTCGCGTACGCCCCGCAGCGCCTCCTCCCCGTCGGCGGCCTCCCCGGCCACCTCGATGTCCGGCTGTGCGTCGAGCAGCGCCTTGAACCCGGCACGGACGAGCGACTGGTCGTCAGCGAGCAGTACGCGGATCACCGGTCCTCCTTCACCTTGAGCGGCAGCGACGCCAGCACCCGGAAACCCCCGTCGTCGCGCGGCCCCGCCTCGATCGTGCCACCCAGGGCGGCGGCCCGTTCCCGCATACCGGCCAGCCCGTTCCCGCTGCCGCCCGCGGCGGCGCCGGTAGCGGGCCCGTCGTCGTCAACGCACAGCCGCAGGGCGCCGCCGTCCGCCTCGTCCTCATCGACCCGCACCCGTGCGTGCCGCGAACCGGAATGCCGTACGACATTGGTGAGGGCCTCCTGGACGATACGGAAGGCGGCCAGATCCGTACCCGGCGGCAGCTTCGGCGCCGTGCCCCATACCTCGACGGTCAGTCCCGCTCCCGCCGCCTGCTCCACCAGCTCGGGCAGCCGGTCGAGCCCCGGCGCCGGAGCGCGCGGCGCGTCACCCGGCGTACGCAGGGTGTCCAGCACCTGGCGCACCTCGCCGAGCGCCTCCTTGCTGGCCGCCTTGATGGTGGTGAGGGCGGTGCGCGCCTGCTCGGGGTCGGAGTCGAGCAGCGCGAGTCCGACCCCGGCCTGCACGTTGATGACCGAAATACTGTGCGCGAGGACGTCGTGCAGCTCGCGCGCGATCCGCAGCCTCTCCTCGTCGGCGCGCCGTCGGGCGGCCTGGGCACGCTCGGCCCGCTCCCGGTCCCATTGCTCCCGCCGCGCCCGGACCAGCTCGGCGACGGCCACGATGGCCACCACCCAGGCGGCGACGACGATCTCCTGGCCCCAGGAGGCGGAGTCGTCCCTCGACGGCGGCAGCCACCGGTACAGCCAGTGCGCGATCAGGACGTGCCCGGCCCAGAGCATCCCGACGGCCGCCCACGCGGCCGTGCGGTACCCCGCGACGACGGCACTGAAGCAGCCCAGGGCCACGGTCAGGAAGACCGGCCCGTACGGGTATCCGGCGCCGAGATAGACCATGGCGGCCGTGGCCGTGCCGAAGGCGACGAGCACCGGGTGGCGCCGGCGCCACAGCAGCAGTCCCGAACCGGCGACGAGCAGGAGACGTGCGAAGAGGTCCAGCTGAGCGCGCTCAGCCACCTGTTGGTCGGCGGCGTACTTCGAGCCGGCGAGCACGAAGAGGGTCAACAGCACGGTGGAACGCCAGGGCCACCCGCCGGCGCCCCGGTCGCCCCCGTCCCAGCGGTTCCACCACGAGGGCCCGTGCCCCCACCACTGAGGCGGGCCTCCCCCGCGTCCGCCCACACGCTGCTCGTCCATGTCCGCAACGCTAGACGTCGGCGCCCGCCGACGGCGTCCGCCTGACGAGGTGATCGCCCGTACTCCCCGGGAAGTACGAGGCCGGGCGCCCCAGGCCTACTTCTGCTTCTTCTCCTGCTTCTTCTCCGGGAACACCAGCCCCACCTCATGGGCGAGCCGGCTCACGGCATGCCGGAAGAACGTCTCCCGGTCCTCCACGACCCGGTTGAACTGGCCGAACAGCTCGAAGCCGACCAGCCCGTGCAGCTGGGCCCAGGCCGCGACGAGCGCCGTCGCCACCTCCGGCGGCAGGTCGGGGGCGAGGTCGGCGGCCAACCGCTCGGCCTCGGGGCGCAGTTCGGCGGGGATCGGGGTACGCGCCACGCCGAGGCCCCGATGGGCGTCCCCCGCGATGCCGATCAGCAGCAGTCCGACGCGGGCGGCGGACGGCACGGTCGCGGCGGGCGCGATGTAGCCGGGGACCGGCGAACCGTAGATCAGCGCGTACTCGTGGGGATGGCCGAGCGCCCAGCCCCGTACCGCCTCGCAGACCGCGACCCACCGCCGCAGCGGGCCGGCGTCCGCGACGGTGGTGTGGGCGGCCTCGGCGGCCTCGCCCAACGAATCGTAGGCGTCGATGATGAGAGCGGTCAGCAGGTCGTCACGGCTGGGGAAGTAGCGGTACAGCGCGGAGGAGACCATGCCGAGCTCACGGGCGACGGCCCGCAGCGAGAGCTTGGCGGCACCGTCCGCCGCGAGCTGTCTGCGCGCCTCGTCCTTGATGGCCGAGGTGACTTCGGTCCGGGCTCGGGCGCGGGCTCCTTGTGCGGTGCTCATACGCGCGAGTTTTCCATGTTTTTCGGAGCGGTGCACACAAACAAGAGCACCGAACTAAAAAGAGAGCACTGCTCTTGCTTTGGATCGCCGATCTCCGGCACACTGCTCTCAAGCGAGAGCAGTGCTCTCACTTTCTCTGACTCCAGGAGGACACCATGTCGTCGTCATCAGCCCACTACATCAAGCCCAAGCCCTTCGACCGGGCCCTGAACAACCTCATCGGCTGGCTCACCCGCCACGGCGTGAGCGTCATGGGCACCGCCGAGCTCTCCGTCCTCGGCCGCAAGAGCGGCGAATGGCGCCGAGTGCCCGTCAACCCGCTGCCGTACGAGGGCGGCCCGTACCTCGTCTCGGCGCGCGGCCACTCCGAGTGGGTGCGGAACATGCGCGCCGCCGGCGGCGGACGCCTCAAAGTCGGCCGCCGGGTACAGGAGTTCACCGCGGTCGAACTGCCCGACGCGGAGAAGCCGACCGTGCTGCGCACCTACCTCAAGAAGTGGGGCTGGGAAGTGGGGCGCTTCTTCGGCGACGTCGACGCGAACTCCACCGACGAGGAACTGCTCGCCGCCGCGCCCAAGCACCCCGTCTTCCGGATCACCGTCAAGCCGTGAACACGGTCAGGACCGTGCACGCCTACCGGTCGAGCACGGTCAGGGCGCGCCCGGCCATGGGGTGGGTGCGCACCAGCTCACCCAGCGAGGTGGAGCCGCGGGTGATGTCCCTGAAGGCGTTCCAGGCGGGCCGGAAGCCGGTCAGAGCCGCGTGGAAGAGACCGGGGCGCCGCTCGAACGCCTTGAGCATGGTCCGCCCGACGCTCATCTCCACCCCGAGGCCCGCCTTGATCGCGAACGCGTAGTTCAGGGCCTGGCGGCGCGTGTCCACCGCGTCGTGCGCCTCCGCGATCCGTACCGCCCACTCCCCCGCGAGCCGCCCGGAGCGCAGCGCGAACGAGATGCCCTCGCGGGTCCACGGCTCCAACAGGCCCGCCGCGTCCCCGCAGACCAGTACCCGGCCGCGCGAGAGCGGCGAGTCGTCGGCGCGGCAGCGCGTCAGGTGGCCGGAGGAGATGCTCGGTTCGAAGCCGGCCAGCCCCAGCCGGGCGATGAAGTCCTCCAAGTACCGCTTGGTGGCCGCGCCTTCACCGCGCGCGGAGATCACCCCCACCGTCAGCGTGTCCCCTTTGGGGAACACCCAGCCGTAGCTGCCGGGCATAGGGCCCCAGTCGATGAGCACCCGCCCCTGCCAGTCCTCGGCGACGGTCCGGGGCACCGGGATCTCCGACTCCAGGCCGAGATCCACCTGGTCGAGTTTCACCCCGACGTGTGCTCCTATGCGGCCCGCGCTGCCGTCCGCACCGACGACGGCCCGGGCGAGCACGGTCTCGCCGCCCTGCAGCACGAGGGCGACCGTCCGCCGGTCCGGCACCGCCGAGCCGTGCTGCTCGACCCGCGACACCGTGGCGCCCGTACGCAGTTCGGCACCCGCCTTCTGGGCGTGCTCGACGAGCTGCTGATCGAACTCGGGCCGGTTGATCAGGCCGAACAGCATCTGCTTGGAGCGGCGGGTGCGGGTGAAGCGGCCGTTGTTGGAGAACGTGACCGCGTGCACCCGATCCTGGAAGGGCAGTTCGAAACCGGGCGGCAGCGAGTCGCGCGAAGGGCCGATGATGCCACCGCCGCACGTCTTGTAGCGCGGCAGTTCCGCTTTCTCCAGCAACAGCACACTGCGGCCCGCGACCGCCGCCGCATACGCGGCCGAAGCCCCCGCGGGGCCCGCCCCCACCACGACGACGTCCCACACCCGTGCCATGTCGTCCGCCGACGAGTTCTCGCTGCTCACGATGGTCTACTGCTCCCGATCCATCCGCCTCACGCACCTGTTCCTCCGCATACTACGGCGGGCGTCGCCACAGTCCGCTGTGGGAGGATCACAGGACTTCTCTCGTACAACGTCGCACCCACAAGGAGCGTGCCCATGTCCTCGAATCCGGTCGCCGAGACCGTCGCCTCCCTCATGCCGAGGGCACGGGTGGAACTCACCGAACTGGTGGCGTTCAAGTCGGTGGCGGACTTCGAGCAGTTCCCGAAGAGCGAGAGCGAGGCCGCCGCGAACTGGGTCGCCGACGCCCTGCGCGCCGACGGTTTCCAGGACGTGGCCCTGCTCGACACCCCGGACGGCACACAGTCGGTGTACGGCTTCCTGCCCGGCCCCGAGGGTGCGAAGACCGTCCTCCTCTACGCCCACTACGACGTGCAGCCGCCCCTCGACGAGGCCGCCTGGGCGACCCCGCCGTTCGAGCTGACCGAGCGCGACGGCCGCTGGTACGGACGCGGGGCCGCCGACTGCAAGGGCGGCATCGTCATGCACCTGCTCGCGCTGCGCGCCCTCAAGGCGAACGGCGGCGTCCCGGTCAACGTCAAGGTGATCGCCGAGGGTTCGGAGGAAATGGGCACGGGCGGTCTGGAACGGTACGCCGAGGACCACCCGGAGCTGCTCGCCGCCGACACGATCGTCATCGGCGACGCCGGCAACTTCCGGGTCGGACTGCCGACGGTCACCTCGACGCTGCGCGGGATGACCCTCGTCCGCGTCCGGATCGACACCCTCGAAGGCAACCTCCACTCGGGCCAGTTCGGCGGGGCCGCGCCCGACGCGCTGGGCGCGCTGATCCGCGTACTCGACTCCCTTCGTGCCGAGGACGGTTCGACGACGGTCGACGGGCTCGCCGACGAGGCGTCGTGGGACGGACTCCGGTACGACGAGGAGCAGTTCCGCACGGACGCCAAGGTCCTCGACGGCGTGGAACTGATCGGCTCCGGCTCGGTCGCCGACCGGATCTGGGCGCGCCCCGCGGTCACCGTCCTCGGCATCGACTGCCCGCCGGTCGTCGGCGCCACCCCGTCCGTGCAGGCGAGCGCCCGCGCGCTGGTCAGCCTGCGGGTGCCGCCGGGCGTGGACGCGGCGGCGGCGACCAAGCTCCTGGAGGCGCATCTGACGGCGCACACGCCGTGGGGCGCCCGGGTGAGCACGGAGCACATCGGCCAGGGCCAGGCGTTCCGCGCCGACACCGCCAGCCCGGCGTACGCGGCGATGGCCGAGGCCATGGCGGTCGCGTATCCGGGCCAGGAGATGCAGTACGCGGGCCAGGGCGGGTCGATCCCCCTGTGCAACACGCTCGCGTCGCTCTACCCGCGGGCCGAGATCCTGCTGATCGGCCTGAGCGAGCCGGAGGCGCAGATCCACGCCGTGAACGAGAGCGTGTCCCCGGAGGAACTGGAGCGCCTGTCGGTGACAGAGGCCCTGTTCCTCCGGAACTACGCCGCGTCCTGAGCCCCGCTCCCGGTTACTCCGCTTCCGCCTGCCCCACCGGCACGCCCGCCTCCAGATAGAGCGCGGCGCCCCGCTCGCGCGCCCGCAGCGCCCCCCGCAGGCGCTCGTACCGTACGGGCGGGAGCAGACCGGCGGCCTCCTCTTCGGTGACGAAGCGCCAGCCGCGCAGTTCGGGGCCGGGCAGCAGCAGCCGCCCGGCCTCGGCGCTGTCGAGACGGCCGCCGTCGAAGAGGAGGCGCAGTCCGCCGTAGCCGGGCGGCGCGGGCGGCTCCCAGTCGATGACGAGGAGCGGGGGTACATCGGTGAGGTGGATGCCTGTCTCCTCGGCGACCTCCCGGATGCCCGCGCGCGCGGGCGCCTCGCCCCGCTCGACGACCCCGCCGGGGAACTCCCAGCCCGCCTTGTAGGTGGGGTCGACGAGCAGGACCCGGTCCTGCTCGTCGAACAGCAGGACCCCGGCGGCCACCGTCTCACCGGTGGGCTCCGGGGTCTGCACGATGTCGCACACGGACGCCGTCCCGGTACTGACGGCGTCGGCGATCCGTACGGCCGTCTCGTACGGGGTGAGGGCGCTGGTGTCGACCGGGTGGGCGTCGGCGGTGAGCCAGGAGGCGAGGGCCGTCCGGTACGGCTCGATCTGGTCGTACGACCACTGCCGTACCCGTATCTCGCCGTCGGGGAGGTCCGAAGGAACCTCCCGGGTGGCTATTCGCTCGCGCAGGATCGTTTCCGCCGGGGCGAGGAGCACATGCCGGACCACGATCCGGCGGGCGGCGAGACCACCGAAGATCTCGTCGCGGTACTCCTGGCGAAGCAGCGTCATGGGCACCACAAGGGTTCCTCCGAGCTCGGCGAGCATGGCGGCCGCCGTGTCCACGACGAGCCGCCGCCAGATCGGCAGGTCCTGGAAGTCGCCGACCTCGGCGAGGCGCTTGGGCGGCAACAGGTGCGCGAGCGTGCCGCCGATGACCTCGGGGTCGAAGAGCGTGCTGTTCGGGATCAGTTCGATCAGCTCCCGTGCGGTGGTGGTCTTCCCCGCACCGAACGCGCCGTTGACCCAGACGACGATCACATTTCCCCCTCTTCTGTTGGACCCCTGAGGCTTGCCCGCTTCACCCTGCCACGGAAACCAGATCCAGTTGAGGGCGCGCACACAGCGACGCCGGTGCCCCGTCACACGGGTCACCGGCGCCACTTGGTCACCTTCCGGCTCGTCAGCCGTTGGTGCTGTCGCCTCCCAGCGCGCTCTCGTCCACGGCCAGGCTGTCGCTGGCGACCGTGTGGTCGAGGGCGCTGAGCGTGTCGTCCACGCTCAGGTCACCGAGGGCGTCGCCGGCGAGACCGTGGGAGGGGGTGATCGCCGCGACGACGAACCCGGTGGCGAGGGAGGCGATGGCGAGCATGCTGCGCTTCTTCATGCCCGGCTCAACTGCGGAACCGGGGCAGGGGTCACGCCCGGGATCACCCGGATCGGTTCACTTTCGCCACTGCGGTCGCCGGTACGCCGTCCATGCCGAGCCGACGAACCCGCGTCAGACGCCCGCCGTCGTCGCGTCCGCACTGCGCGTCAGCGCCGCCGCGGCCGCGCCGACCAGGCCGGCGTCCGTGCCCATCTGCGCCGGTACGATCTCCAGGCGCTGGACGAACGACAGGGTCGCGTAGGTCTTCAGAGCCGCGCGCAGGGGCGTGAACAGGACGTCTCCGGCCTTGCCCACTCCCCCGCCGATCACGGCGACGTCGATCTCCACGAGGGTCGCGGTGGCGGCGATGCCCGCCGCGAGTGCCTGCGCCGCGCGTTCGAAGGAGGCGACGGCCACCGGATCGCCGCCGCGCGCCGCCTCCGCCACCGCGGCGGCGGAGGTGTCACCGTCGGGCCCGGGCTGCCAGCCGTTGGCCAGGGCGCGGCGCGCGATGTTGGGGCCGCTGGCGATGCGCTCCACACAGCCTCGGGAGCCGCAGGCGCAGGGTTCGCCGTCGAGTTCGACGCTGATGTGACCGATGTGGCCCGCGTTGCCGGTGGGACCGGGGTGGAGCCGCCCGTTGAGGACCAGGCCGCCGCCGACCCCGGTCGAGACGACCATGCACAGCGCGTTGTCGTGGCCGCGGGCGGCGCCCTGCCAGTGTTCGGCGGCCGTGATCGCCACACCGTCGCCGATCAGTTCGACGGGCAGGCCCCCGGTCACGGCCCGGACCCGCTCGACGAGCGGATAACCGCGCCAGCCGGGTACGTTCACCGGGCTCACCGTGCCCGCGGAGGCGTCCACAGGCCCCGCGCTGCCGATGCCGACAGCTGTCGCGCGTCCCCACAGCGGCGACCCGGTCAGCTCGGCGACGACCTCCTCGACGGCCCTCATCACGGTCTCGCCGCCCTCCCGTGCGGGCGTCGGGCGCTGTGCGCGCAGCAGAATCCGGCCGTGGCCGTCCACCAGCGCTCCGGCGATCTTGGTGCCGCCGATGTCGAGCGCGGCCACGAGGTCGGTGTGCATCAGTGTCGGATCTCCCTGTCAACCATGGCGAAAAGGCAGGCCGGTCTGATGGTGGGGGCGCAGGCCGGAATAAGCAGTGGACAGTGTCTCCCGCTTCTGACAACGTTGTCCAGGCCCTATGCTCGACGCCACATCCTCATACACACCCAGGGACGACGCATTCCCCTGGACCACACCATGGTCCAGGGCATCACCGTGGACCGACAATCCCGGCGGATCGCCGTATCCCCATGGACGACAGGACAGGACAGCGCATCGTGGCCGACACCGCCCGCCGCCCGGAGAACCGCTACGGCAACCGTCCGACCATGAAGGACGTGGCCGCACGCGCCGGGGTCGGTCTGAAGACGGTCTCGCGTGTCGTCAACGCCGAACCGGGGGTCACCCCGGAGACCGAGCGCCGCGTCCAGGAGGCCATCGACGCGCTGGGTTTCCGGCGCAACGACAGCGCGCGAGTGCTGCGCAAGGGCAGTACGGCGAGTATCGGCCTCGTCCTGGAGGACCTCGCGGACCCGTTCTACGGCCCCCTGAGCCGGGCGGTCGAGGAGATCGCCCGAGCCCACGGCGCCCTGCTGATCAACGGTTCCAGTGCCGAGGACCCGGACCGCGAGCAGGAGTTGGTGCTGGCGTTGTGCGCGCGGCGCGTGGACGGGCTGGTGATCATCCCGGCCGGTGACGACCACCGGTATCTGGAGCCCGAGCTGAAGGCGGGCGTCGCCACGGTGTTCGTGGACCGGCCGGCCGGGAAGATCGACGCCGATGTCGTCCTGTCGGACAGTTTCGGCGGCGCCCGCGACGGCGTCGCCCACCTGATCTCGCACGGCCACCGCCGGATCGGCTTCATCGGCGACATGCCCCGCATCCACACCTCCGCCGAGCGGCTTCGCGGCTATCGCGCCGCGATGGAGGACGTCGGCATAGCGGTCGAGGACGCGTGGATGTCGCTCGGCGTCACCGACCCGGAGCGGGTCCGCCTCGCGGCCGAGGAGATGCTCGCCGGGCCGTCGCCGGTCACGGCGATCTTCGCGGGCAACAACCGGGTGACGGTGACGGTCGTCCGGGTCCTCAACGAGCAGCGCCGGCCCGTCGCCCTCGTGGGCTTCGACGACTTCGAACTCGCCGACCTGCTCCAGCCGGGCGTCACCGTCGTCGCCCAGGACGCGGCCCAGCTCGGCCGCACGGCCGCCGAACGCCTCTTCCGCCAGCTGGACGGCACGCTGATGACCCCGGAACGCATCGAACTCCCGACCCGCCTGATCACCCGCGGGTCGGGCGAACTCCCGCCGGCGCTCTGAGGCGGGCATGCGCACCCTGGAGTCCCTGGGCCTCGCCGAGGCACCGCGCGATCACCCGCTCACCTACCCGGGCGTGTGGCCGACCGTGTCCGGAATCCTGGACGGCGACCACTTCCTGCCCCTCCCCGTCGCCCCCTCGCTCACCTTCCGCGTGCCGGTCCTCGCCGTCGGCTCGAATGCCAGCCCCGGTCAACTGCGGCACAAGATGGCCGAGTACGGCATCTCCGCGCCGCTCCCGATGACACGGGCCCGGGTCACCGGGATCGAGGTCGGTGTCTCGGCCCATGTCAGCCTGCTGGGGTACGTGTCCGCGTCGCCCTTCGACGCCCCCGGAAACGTACGGGAGTTGTTCGTCACCTGGCTCGACGCGGAGCAGCTCGCCGTCATCGACGCCAGCGAGGGAGTCACGACCCCGACAGGCCCGTACGACCGCGCCTGGCTCCCCTCCTCCGAGGTGAGCGTCAAGTTGCTGGATTCCGGCGAGCGGCTGCCCGGCGTGTACGCCTACGTCAACCGGCGCGGGGTGTTGCACGACGGGTCCGGAACTCCGCGCCGGCATCTGGGAGAACGCCGGCTGCTCACCGAACTCCTCGACGGATCACCGGGGTTGAGGGAACTGTTCGGCGTCACACCCGAGGAGTTCTGTACCCGGGCCCGCTTCGACCGCGACCGGTGCGACCGGGGTACCCGGCTGTTCGCGGCGGAGGGGCTGGTCGTCGCCTCCGGTCTGGAGCCGTACGTACGCGCTCAGCAGACCGGGAGTCCGGGCACCGGGGCGTCGTTGTCGCCGCCCTGTACGTAGACGTCGCTGACGTAGACACCGGCGTTGCCGCTGTCGTCGTCGGTCTTCGCCCACCAGACGTTCGTCCACTCGCCGTAGGTCTCGCGGCGGCCCAGGTTCTGCTGGCAGTAGAAGTAGTTGGTGCCCGCGTGGAGGACACCCACCTCGGTGCCGGAGGCGGTGTACGACTTGGCCTCGGCCCAGACCGTGCAGTTGTACTTGCCGGCTCCTATGGGCTCGCACGCGGGGGCGGGGCTGGAGGGCGCGCCGCCGCTCGTACTGGTCCCGCCGGTCGTGCCCGTTCCGCCGGTCGTGCCGGTCGTTCCGCCGTCACCGGAAGTGCCGCCCGAGGTGCCGCCGGCTGTCGTGCCGCTTCCTGAGGTCTGCGACGGGGCCGAGGGGGCGGTGTCCCCGGCCTCGGTGTTGTCCTTTCCGCCGGGTGCCGTCGGCGGGGTCGGGGACTTGTCGGCGCCCTTGCCGGTGGGCGTGGGGCGGCCGGACAGGCCCAGGTCGGCCCGGCCGGTGCCGGTGGAGGGCGTGACGGCACCGGTGTCCTGCGACACCTCGGGCCGGGCGTTCGCCTCGCTGTCGTCCGCGCTGCTGATCAGGGCGGCGGCTGTTCCGCCACCGACGAGGACAACGGTGACGGCCGCGGCGGCGAGCAACACACGTCCCCTGCGGCGGGGTTGGGCGGAGGCGGGATCCTGGGTGGAGAACGTGGTCGGGGCCGCGCGGTGGCCGGGGTCCTGCGCACCGGGCGCGGACATGGGCCCGGGGCCGAAACCGGGCGTTCCGGATGCCACGGGCTCGGGCGGGCCGAAGCCGGGCGGCACCTGCTGTGCGGGGGCGGGTGCGGGTGCGGGGGCGGGCGACACCTGCTCGGGAGGCCCGAACCCCGGCGACGGCGCCGGGACACTCGGCTCGGCCGGTTCCCCCGCGTGTGCCTCGGGATCCTCGGACACTCCGGTCGCAGGCGCCTCGTACCGTCGCAGGCCCGTCGTGGGCGTGTCCTTCACACCGCTCGGGGGTGACGCCGCCGCCTCCAGCAGGCCGCGCGCGGTCTCTGCGTCCGGGCGTTCCTCCGGTCGCTTGGCCATCAGTTGCCGCAGGACGGGGCCCAGGGCGCCGGCCTGGCGGGGCTCCGGGAGAGGTTCGGCCACGATCGCGGTGAGCGTGGACCAGGTCGACGTACGGCGGAAGGGCGAGGCGCCTTCGACGGCCGCGTACAGCGTGGCGCCCAGGGCCCAGATGTCGGAGGCGGGGCCGGGGTCGCTGCCCTGGGCCCGTTCGGGGGCCAAGTAGTCCAGGGAGCCCACGAGTTCACCGCTGCGGGTCAGATTAGTGGTCGAGCCGTCGCCCGGGTCCTCCATCGTGGCGATGCCGAAGTCCGTCAGGACGACCCGGCCCGAGGCGTCCAGCAGGATGTTGCCGGGCTTCACGTCACGGTGCAGGACGCCGACGCGGTGGGCGGCGGCCAGCGCGTCCATGACCTGGGCGCCGATCCCGGCGGCCTCGCGCGGGTCCAGGGTGCCGCGCTCGCTCAGGACGTCGTCCAGGGAGGGGCCGTCCACCAGTTCCATGACGATCAGCGGGCGGCCGTCGACCTCCGTGACGTCGTGCACGGCGACCACTCCGGGGTGCCGTATCCGGGCCGCCGCGCGGGCCTCGCGCTGCATCCGTAGCCGCAGGGCGGCCAGTTCGGGGGCGGCGGCGTCCGTGAACGTCCGCAGTTCCTTGACCGCGACCTCGCGGCCGAGGACCTCGTCGACGGCACGCCAGACAATGCCCATGCCGCCACGCCCGAGCCGGTCCACGACCCGGTAACGGCCGGCCAGCAGACGACCGGTGCCGTCCGCCGCCGGTTCCTCCGGCCGCTCTTCCGGCTGTCCGGCCGTCTGTCCGTGTTCCGCCGAAGACACCGCTGCCCCGTTCGTGTGACCCACCCGTGCGTCCGTACAGATTACGGGGCGGGTGTGACAGCGGGAGGCCGTGGCCGCTGTTGTGACAGGGGTGCAACCCGGGCGCCGCCGTCAGGTCCGCCGCGTCGGACTCGCGAAGCCCTCCAGGTCGGTCCTGGTCAGGCCGCCGGTCGCGCGGGTGACCTCCGTGACGTCGAGGGCGCCGCAGTCCAGGCCGCGCAGCAGGTAGCCGCTGAGGGCCTTGGCGGTGGCGGGCTCGTCCATGACTTCGCCGCCGGCGCGGTTGGCGTAGCGGGAGAGACGGGCCGCCGCCTGTTCGTAGCCCTCGCGGTAGAAGGCGAAGACGGCCGCGTAGCGGGTCGGGATGTGCCGGGGGTGCATGTCCCAGCCCTGGTAGTAGGCGCGGGACAGGGCGCGGCGGGTGAGGCCGTAGTGCAGCCGCCAGGCCGCGTGGACCTGTTCGGTCGGGCCGACCGGCAGGACGTTGGTGGAGCCGTCCGAGACACGTACGCCGGTGCCCGCCGCCGCGACCTGCATGATCGCCTTGGCGTGGTCGGCGGCCGGGTGGTCGCTGGCCTGGTACGCGGCGGAGACGCCGAGGCAGGCACTGTAGTCGAAGGTGCCGTAGTGCAGTCCGGTGGCGCGCCCCTCCGCGGCCTGGATCATCCGGGCGACCGTGGCCGTGCCGTCGGTGGCGAGGATGGACTGGCTGGTCTCGATCTGGATCTCGAAACCGATCCGGCCGACCGTGAGACCGCGCGCCTTCTCGAACTCCTCCAGGAGCCGGACCATCGCGGTGACCTGCTCGGCGTAGGTCACCTTGGGGAGCGTGAGGACCAGCCCCTCGGGCAGTCCGCCGGCCTCCATCAGGCCCGTCAGGAAGATGTCGAGCGTGCGGATGCCCCGGTCGCGCACCGGCGCCTCCATGCACTTCATCCGGATGCCCATGCACGGGGCCGCCGTGCCGTTCTCGTACGCCTCGGCGATCAGTCGGGCCGCGCGGGCCGCCGCCTCGTCCTCCTCGGCGTCCGGGCGCGGGCCGTAGCCGTCCTCGAAGTCGACGCGCAGGTCTTCGATGGGCTCGCGTTCGAGTTTGGCGCGGACGCGGTCGTGGACGGGTCCGGCGAGGTCGTCGGACAGGCCGAGGACTGCGGCGAACGAGGCGGCGTCCGGGGCGTGTTCATCGAGGGCGGCGAGGGCCTGGTCGCCCCAGGAGCGGATGGTGTCCGCGGCGAACGCGTCCCCGGGGACGTACACGGTGTGGACGGGCTGGCGGGTGCCGGGGTCTCCGGGGTAGCGGCGCTCCAGCTCCGCGTCGACCGGCGCGAGGGAGGCGCTGATCTCCTCGCTGACGGCGCCCGCGAGACTCGTCGCCACGTTCTCCTGCCGGCCCTGCCCCATTCCAAGTCCTCCATTTTCCGCACTACGGAATCAACAATCCGTATAACGAAGCTAGCTGCCGATCTTCAGCTCGGTCAACACCGACTCGACGTGGGATTCCCCATGCGGTCCCCCTGGTCACTGCCGACCCGGCATCTTCTTCCGTATTCAGTCGGCAGAGTAGGCAGAGTAAGCAAGGTCCAAGGTTCATCCTGGCTCCGAGGAAGAGGAGATCGCGTGCCGAAAGAGGTCGGAGTGACGCGTCGCCAAGGGCTCAAGTCCGCGGCGGCCGCCGCCATCGCCGTGCCGCTGCTGACCACGGCGGGCTCGTCGAAACCGGCGTCCGCCGGCGAGCACCCGGGCGCCCTGAACGTCATGACGTTCAACGTGCGCTTCGCGACCGTCGTCGACAAGACCCCGCCCTGGTCCGTGCGCCGCCCGGTGATGCGGCAGTTGCTGCGCCGCACACGGCCCCACATCATCGGCATCCAGGAGGGGCTCTACCAGCAGGTGCGCATGATCGAGAAGGATCTCGGCGAGCACTACGACTGGATCGGCACCGGCCGAGGGGGCGGCAGCAAGGACGAGTTCATGGCGGTCTTCTACGACACCCGCAGACTCGACCCGCTCGAGTTCGATCACTACTGGCTGTCCGACACCCCGTACACGATCGCCTCCAACACCTGGGGCGCGGACTGGCTGCGCATGGTGACCTGGGTGAAATTCGCCGATCTCACCGACGGGGGGCGGGAGTTCTACGTCCTCAACACCCATCTGGACAACGTCAGCCAGTACGCCCGGGAGCGCTCCGCGGAGCTCATCGGCAAGACGATCGCCGGGTGGGACCCGTCGACGCCGGTCATCGTCACCGGCGACTTCAATGCCGCCGCCCACGACAACCGGGTGTACGACCTGATGCTGGACATCGGGCTCGTGGACAGTTGGGACGCGGCGGCCTCCCGGAGCCCGGCGTACGGGACGGCCCCCGCCTACCGAGCGCCCAGACCCGACGGCCGGCGCATCGACTGGATCCTGACCTCGCCCGGGGTGACCACGCACTGGGCGGCGATGGACACGTTCTCCGTCGACGGGGTGTACCCGAGCGACCATCTGCCGGTGCAGGCCTCGCTGACCCTGGGATGAGCAAGGCCCCCGTGACCGGTCGTGCGGTCACGGGGGCCTCGGACGGCTCAGGAGGCTCAGCCCTTGCGGGCGTTGATCTCCTCGGTGAGCTGCGGGACGACGTCGAAGAGGTCGCCGACGACGCCGTAGTCGACGAGGTCGAAGATCGGGGCCTCGGCGTCCTTGTTGACGGCGACAATCGTCTTCGAGGTCTGCATACCGGCGCGGTGCTGGATCGCGCCGGAGATGCCGTTGGCGATGTACAGCTGCGGCGACACCGACTTGCCGGTCTGGCCGACCTGGTTGGTGTGCGGGTACCAGCCGGCGTCCACGGCGGCGCGGGAGGCGCCGACGGCCGCGCCGAGGGAGTCGGCGAGCGCCTCGATGATCGGGAAGTTCTCCGCGCCGTTGACGCCACGGCCGCCGGAGACGACGATCGCGGCCTCGGTCAGCTCCGGGCGGCCGGTCGACTCACGCGGGGTGCGCGCGGTGACCTTGGTGCCGGTGGCCTGGGCGGAGAAGGTGACGGCGAGCGCCTCGACCGCGCCGGCGGCCGGGGCGGCCTCCACGGCGGCCGAGTTCGGCTTGACCGTGATGACCGGGGTGCCCTTGGCGATGCGGGACTTGGTGGAGAACGAGGCCGCGAACGCGGACTGCGTGGCCACCGGGCCCTCGTCGCCGGCCTCCAGGTCGACGGCGTCGGTGATGATGCCGGAGCCGATGCGCAGCGCGAGACGGGCGGCGATCTCCTTGCCCTCGGCGGAGGACGGGACCAGGACGGCGGCCGGGGACACGGAGTCGTAGGCGGCCTGGAGGGCGTCGACCTTCGGGACGACCAGGTAGTCGACGTACTCCGACGCATCGTGCGTGAGGACCTTGACGGCGCCGTGCTCGGCGAGCACGGCGGCGGTGTCCGCGGCGCCGGCGCCCAGCGCGACGGCGACGGGCTCGCCGATGCGACGGGCCAGGGTCAGCAGCTCCAGGGTGGGCTTGCGGACGGCACCGTCCACGTGATCGACGTAGACGAGAACTTCAGCCATGGGACTTCTACTCTCCTGCTTGCGGAAGATGAGGGGGCGGTCAACGAGAACAGGCTCAACGAGCCTCGAACGGGGCCTAGATGAACTTCTGGCCCGCGAGGAACTCGGCGAGCTGCTTGCCGCCCTCGCCCTCGTCCTTGACGATCGTGCCCGCGGTGCGGGCCGGGCGCTCGGTGGCGGAGTCGACCACGGTGTACGCGCCCTCCAGACCGACCTCCTCGGCCTCCAGACCGAGGTCGGACAGGTCCCAGGCCGCCACCGGCTTCTTCTTGGCGGCCATGATGCCCTTGAAGGACGGGTAACGCGCCTCGCCCGACTGGTCGGTGACCGAGACGACCGCAGGCAGGGAGGCCTCCAGCTGCTCGGACGCGGAGTCGCCGTCACGGCGGCCCTTGACGACACCGTCCTCGACGGAGACCTCGGAGAGCAGGGTGACCTGCGGAACGCCCAGCCGCTCGGCGAGCAGCGCCGGTACGACACCCATGGTGCCGTCGGTGGAGGCCATGCCGGAGATGACCAGGTCGTAGCCGGCCTTCTCGATCGCCTTCGCGAGCACCAGGGAGGTGCCGATGGCGTCGGTGCCGTGCAGGTCGTCGTCCTCGACGTGGATCGCCTTGTCGGCGCCCATCGAAAGGGCCTTGCGCAGTGCGTCCTTGGCGTCCTCGGGGCCGACGGTCAGGACCGTGATCTCCGCGTCGTCGGCCTCGTCGGCGATCTGCAGCGCCTGCTCGACCGCGTACTCGTCGAGCTCCGAGAGCAGACCGTCCACGTCGTCACGGTCGACGGTCAGGTCATCGGCGAAGTGCCGGTCGCCAGTGGCGTCGGGCACGTACTTCACAGTGACAACGATCCTCAAGCTCACGCCGGCTCTCCTACTGCATCGTCTGTTCCGGGCTGCCTTCCTGAAGGCAGCATAGGCACCTCAAGGCGGCCGATCCCGGTCGGGGCGGCCCGCGCCCCGAACGAAATATTACTCGCCAGTACACCCGCTCCGCACCCACTGAGCAAGCGCTTTGGTGTGTGACCTTCGCAACGCAGCGTAACCGGAACTCGGCGGTCATGCAGTGTTGCCGACATCACCTTGCACCGACCGGTCAGTCCCTCAAACCGTTGAAGCGGCCCTGGTGGTAGAGCAGCGGCCGTCCGGGACCCGCGGGATCGCCGAGGACGACCTCGGCCAGCACGATCCGGTGGTCCCCGGCCGGCACCCGCGCGACGACCCGGCACACCAGCCAGGCCAGCACCCCGTCGAGGAGGGGCACTCCTTCCGGGCCCTCGCGCCAGACAGTGGGCGCACCGAACCGGTCGGCGCCGCTGCGGGCGAAGGTCGCCGCCAGCTCGCGCTGGTGCTCGCCGAGTATGTGGACGCCGACATAAGTGGTCCCGGATATCGCGGGCCAGCTGGAGGCGCCGGTGCTGATGCCGAAGGAGACGAGTGGGGGTTCGGCGGAGACGGAGGTCAGGGAGGTGGCGGTGAATCCGACGGGGCCGGAGCCCCCCTGCGCGGTGATCACTGCGACGCCGGCCGCGTGCTGCCGGAAGACGGAGCGCAGGAGGTCGGGAGAGGCGATGGCGATGGACTGAGGGGCACCGAGGCCGGGCGTGGCCGTCATGGAGTTGTCCTTCTGCGGGAGGCGATGAGCGGACGGGCGGCTGCTCAACGGCCCGGACAGCACGCGCTCGCGGTGCGCAGAAGGTCCACGTGGACCCGTGCGTGGAGAAGGAGTTCCGGAGGCATAGGGTCAGGCTGACGATAGATGGCGGGCGCAGTCAAGTGGCTTCCGGCATCTGGGAGATGCGTCACCGAACACACCATCAGCGGTGGTATCGGATACCCGGCACGCCTCAAACCGCCTCCCCCAGTGCGGCGATCACATCCGCCTTGCGCGGCTGCCCGGTCGCCCGCCGCACGATCCGTCCATCGGCGTCCAGCACCAGCACGGTGGGCGTCTTGAGGATGTCGAGGTCGCGTACGAGGTCCAGGTGTTCCTCGGCGTCGATCTCGACGTGAGTGACGCCGGGGACGATGCCGGCCACCTCGTCGAGGACGCGGCGGGTGGCCCGGCAGGGTGCGCAGAAGGCACTGGAGAACTGGACGAGCGTCGCCCGCTCTCCGAGGCTCTCCCCCAACTCGGCCGCGCCGAGCCGCTTTCCGTCGTCACGCCCGCGCACGCGCACTCTCCCGCTCCGCCGCCGATGCAGCACCCCGAAGGCGCTCGCCGCCGCGAGCACCGCCACGCACACCACGATTCCGGTCATCCCCGGCTCCAGCGTTCATCAGACTGCAAAGATTCCCGCCTGCTCGAATCGTTTCTGCTGCGGAATGATCGGTTCATGGACATCGATGCAAGAGGGCCCCGTTTCGGGGCCGCCGTGACGACCGCCGTCCTGGCGGTCGTGCTGGTCACCGGGAGCACGTGGCTGCTGGCCTGGCAGACGCTGGCGTTCGCACTGGGCGCGGCGGGCGGGGTGGGGCGCTCCCCGTACGGCTGGCTGTTCCGCACGGTGGTCCGGCCCCGGCTCGGCCCGCCGACGGAGTTCGAGGCGCCTCAGCCGCCGCGGTTCGCGCAGGCGGTCGGGCTCGTCTTCGCGGGCGTGGGACTCGCCGGGTTCGCGCTGGGTGTGGAGTGGCTGGGCCTCGCGGCTACCGGGGCGGCACTGGCGGCGGCGTTTTTGAACGCCGCGTTCGGGTACTGCCTGGGGTGCGAGATGTACCTGGTCGTACGACGGGTGACGGTTCGCGCGGAGTAAAGGGGGGTTAAAAGCACGAGGTGGATCAAGGGACCACGTGACAAGAATCTCGCTGTACACCGGCACGAGGGCTGGTCACTCGTCCGTTCTTGGGGCACGATCTGCGCAATGCTGTAAAACCTACGGCTGCGTAAGTTTCCCGCCGGGAACCCCCTTCCCAGGCAGAACAGAAGAAGGGTCCACCCCGTCCATGGCTGAGTTTGTCTACCGTCCCGCCATCGGTCTCGCCCAGACGTTGTTCAAGGCCTGGGACCTGAAGATCGACTTGAAGGGGTCGGAGAACATTCCGCGCTCGGGTGGTGCGGTGCTGGTGAGCAACCACATCAGCTACCTGGACTTCATCTTCGACGGTCTGGCCGCTCTCCCGCAGAAGCGGCTGGTGCGCTTCATGGCGAAGGACGCGGTGTTCCGGCACAAGGTGTCCGGTCCGCTGATGCGCAACATGAAGCACATCCCGGTGGACCGCAAGAACGGCGAGACGGCTTACGCGCACGCCCTGGACTCCCTGCGTTCCGGCGAGATCGTCGGCGTCTTCCCCGAGGCCACGATCTCGCAGTCGTTCACGCTGAAGAGCTTCAAGTCGGGCGCCGCCCGCATGGCCCAGGAGGCGGGCGTCCCGCTGATCCCGATGGCCGTGTGGGGCACGCAGCGCCTGTGGACCAAGGGGCACCCGCGCAACTTCAAGCGCAGCCACACCCCGATCACGATCCGGGTCGGCGAGGCCATCGAGGCGTCCCGCGACAAGTACGCGGGCGCGATCACCCGCCAGGTGCGCGAGCGCGTCAACGAGCTCCTGGAAGCCGCCCAGCGCGCCTACCCCGTACGCCCCAAGGGCCCGGACGACACCTGGTGGATGCCGGCCCACCTCGGCGGCACGGCCCCGACGCCGGAACAGGTCCGCGAGGCCGAGGCCCGGTAGGCCCTTCGGAGGCGCGCGGTTAGGTAGTTCGTTTGCTGCGGGGCGGTGGGGGCTTGTCGCGCCCACGCGGCGGAGCCGCAGATCGATACAGCCTCGCGCCCCTGTGGGGGCGCAGCCCCCACACCCCCAAGCTTCACTCGTCCCGGACCGTGATCCGTGCGCCGGGGCTGAACTTCTCCAGCAGTTCGGCGAGTTCCGCGCCCGCCGCCTCCGCCTCGGTTGTCGGTAGCGGGGGCAGGCACTCCAGGAGGAAGATCGCGGACGTCGTCTGTTCGGTGAGCCTGGTGCGGGGGCCCTGGCGCCAGTTCCAGCGGCGGCACGTCACGCCGGCCTCGTCCCGCCACAGCACCTCGCCCGCGTCGGGGTGTTCGACGGTCTCCTCGCCCCCGGCCACGGTCACGAAGTCCTCGGTACCGGTGGCGCGTACGAGCCGCATGCCGCCCTGGATGTGGTCGAGGTCCTCGCCGCCGACCGGGATCAGATGGGCCACGCTGATCGCGTTGTAGAGGTCGACCAGGACGTTGATCCGGGGCAGGCCGGCGTCCGACAGTGCCCGCTTGGCCAGTGCCTCGGCCGAGTTGCGGGTGCGCGACGGCTTGGAGCCGAACGCCGTGTACGTGTCCCGCCAGGCGGCCATGTGCGGGTCCTCGTGCGGAGCCTTGCCGTCCAAGCGTACGGCGAGCCGGCGGGCCGCCTCGTCCAGGAGCGCCGAACTGGCGTCGGTGCTGGGCCCGTTGACCAGGCCGTGGGCCTCGATCGCCACGTGGGTGAAGCCGGGCGCGAGCGCGCGGACCTCGTTGGACACGGTCAGGGTGAGTGTCATCGTCTTGCCTCAGAGTGCGGTGGGGAGCGTCTTCCACAGGTACGGCCGGTCGGGCGCGGCTTTCAGTGCGCCCAGCACAGCCGGATGAGGTTCAGCGTACAGGACCGGATAGTCCACCTCATTGGACTTTTCGTCGGGGACCCATGCCAGCCGCTCCCCGTCGAGGGAGAACCGCGCGTCCACGCCCGGCTTGTTGCCCCGGGGATCCTGGCGGTGCCAGGCGCCGTTGAACCGCACGGCGACCAGACCGTGCACGACATGGCCGTCCCCGTCGTCCTGCGCGAGCCGCTGATAGCACAGCGCCGTGGGGATGTCCTCCGCTCGCAGCAGCGCGGCCAGCGCGTGGGCCTTGGCGTAGCAGATGCCGGTGCGCTGCTCCAGGACGACGGAGGCACGCCAGGTGACCCGCGGGTCACCGCTGTCGGCGGAGTGCGGGATGGTGTCGCGCACGAACTCGTACGCGGCCTGCGCATAGGCATACGAGTCCGCGGCCCGCCTGGCGAGACGCGCCACAGTCTCCCGTACCACGGGGTGGTGGTGGTCTATGACCTCGTCGGCGGCCAAATAGGCGGACAGGTCGGGGGTGTTCTGGATCAGCTCCATGCCGCCAGAGCATAGGAAAGGGATCACCCGACAGTCAATGACTTTTCAGGTGAACGCATATCTATGCATGGATGCGGACTACCGCGCCATCTCTTCCTTGAGGGCGGCCACGAACGCGTCCACGTCGTCCTCGGTGGTGTCGAAGGCGCACATCCAGCGGACGTCGCCCGCCTTCTCGTCCCAGAAGTAGAAGCGGAAGCGCTTCTGGAGGCGCTCGCTCACGTCGTGCGGCAGGCGGGCGAAGACCGCGTTCGCCTGGACCGGGTGGAGGATCTCCACACCGTGCACCGCACGCACGCCCTCCGCGAGCCGCTGGGCCATCGCGTTGGAGTGGCGGGCGTTGCGCAGCCACAGGTCCTTGGCGAGGAGCGCCTCCAACTGCACCGAGACGAAGCGCATCTTGGAGGCGAGCTGCATGGACAGCTTGCGCAGATGCTTCATATGGCTGACCGCGTCCTGGTTGATGACGACGACCGCCTCACCGAAGATCGCGCCGTTCTTCGTCCCGCCCAGGGAGAGGATGTCGACGCCGGCCGCGTTGGTGAACGTCCGCATCGGGACGTCGAGCGAGGCCGCCGCGTTGGCTATGCGGGAGCCGTCCAGGTGGACCTTCATGCCGTGCGCGTGGGCGTGGTCGCAGATCGCGCGGATCTCGTCCGGGGTGTAGAGGGTCCCCAGTTCCGTGCTCTGGGTGAGGGAGACGACCTGCGGCATCGCCCGGTGCTCGTCGTCCCAGCCGTACGCCTGCCGGTCGATCAGGTCGGGGGTCAGCTTGCCGTCCGGGGTGGGCACCGTGAGCAGCTTGAGGCCGCCCATGCGCTCGGGGGCGCCGCCCTCGTCGACGTTGATGTGCGCGCTCTCCGCGCAGATCACCGCGCCCCAGCGGTCGGTGACCGCCTGGAGCGCGACGACGTTGGCGCCGGTGCCGTTGAAGACGGGGAACGCCTCCGCCGTGGCGCCGAAGTGGCTGCGGACGATCCGCTGGAGGTTCTCCGTGTACGCGTCCTCGCCGTACGCGACCTGGTGCCCGCCGTTGGCCAGGGCCAGGGCGGCGAGCACCTCGGGGTGGGCCCCCGCGTAGTTGTCACTGGCGAAACCGCGGGTCTCCGGGTCGTGATGACGGCGTGCGTCGGTCTTCGGAGGGTTCACGGCTTCTCGGTCAGCCACAGACGTTTCCCGTTCACTTCGGCGGCGGGCCGCTCCCAGACGCCGGTGATGGCCTCGGCCAGCTCCGTGACATCGGTGAAGCCCGCGAACTTCGCGTTGGGGCGCTCGGCGCGCATCGCGTCGTGCACCAACGCCTTCACGACCAGGATCGCAGCCGCCGACGTCGGCCCGTCCGCACCCTCCGACTTCCCGGCCTTGCGGAAGTAGTCGGCCATGGCCAGCGTCCACGCCTCGGCGGCGGCCTTGGCGGCGGAGTACGCGGCGTTGCCCGCCGTGGGGTTGCTCGCGCCGGCGGCGCTGATCAGGACATACCGGCCGCGTTCGCTGCGCTGGAGCGCCTCGTGGAAGGCGAGGGAGGTGTGCTGGACGGTGCGGATGAGCAGCAGTTCCAGCAGGTCCCAGTCGTCCAGGACGGTCTTGGTGAACGTCTCGCTGCCGCGCCAGCCGCCGACCAGGTGGACCAGGCCGTCGACGCGCCCGAAGTCCTTCTCGATGCGGGTGGCCCAGTCACGGGTCGACTGAAGGTCCAGCAGGTCGACGGTGTCACCGACGACGGTGGCGCCGCCGTGCGCGTAGCTCGCCGCGTCGACGGCCTCGGCCAGCCGCTCCGGATCGTTGTCCGAGCCGACGACGGTCGCGCCCGCCTCGGCGAGCCTGAGCAGCGCCGCCCGGCCGGCCGGTCCGCCGGCGCCCGCGACCGCGATCACCGCACCGCTGAGAGCCCCGTTCCCCATGTTCATCGCCTCCTGAGCAGTGTTTTCGGTGGCGCGGTCGCTCATGCGGCGACCCGCTCGGCGCTCTCCGCGGTGATCCCCTTGGTGGAGGCGATCACGTTCTTCAGCTTCTTGGAGAGGGCCTCATAGAACATGCTCAGCGGAAACTCGTCCGGAAGCACGTCGTCGACGAGTTTGCGGGGTGGCTGGCTCAGGTCCAGGGCGTCGGAGCCCTTGGCCCAGCGGGAGCCCGGGTGCGGGGCGAGATAGGCGGAGACCAGCTCGTACGCCTTGAACCAGTGGACGAGTTTGGGGCGGTCGATGCCCTCGCGGTAGAGGGTCTCGATCTCGGCGCAGAGCTGGTTGGTGACCTGCGGGGCGCGCTGCCAGTCGATGTGCAGCTTGTTGTCGGTCCAGCGGACGACGTCGTGCTGGTGCAGGTAGGCGAAGAGGAGCTGGCCGCCGAGGCCGTCGTAGTTGCGGACGCGCTCGCCGGTGACCGGGAAGCGGAACATCCGGTCGAACAGCACGGCGAACTGCACGTCACGGGCCTGCGGGACGCCTTCCGCCTCCAGCTTCACGGCCTCCCTGAAGGCGGTGAGGTCGCAGCGCAGCTCCTCCAGGCCGTACATCCAGAACGGCTGGCGCTGCTTGATCATGAACGGGTCGAAGGGCAGGTCGCCGTGGCTGTGGGTGCGGTCGTGGACCATGTCCCACAGGACGAAGGCCTCCTCGCAACGCTTCTGGTCGTGGACCATCGCGGCGACGTCCTCGGGCAGTTGGAGACCGAGGATGTCGACGGCCGCATCGGTGACGCGGCGGAAGCGGGCGGCCTCGCGGTCGCAGAAGATGCCACCCCAGGTGAACCGTTCCGGCGCCTCGCGCACGGCGATGGTCTCCGGGAAGAGGACGGCGGAGTTGGTGTCGTACCCGGCCGTGAAGTCCTCGAAGGTGATGCCGCAGAACAGCGGGTTGTCGTAGCGGGTGCGCTCCAGTTCGGCCAGCCAGTCGGGCCAGACCATGCGCAGGACGACCGCTTCGAGGTTGCGGTCGGGGTTGCCGTTCTGCGTGTACATCGGGAAGACCACCAGGTGCTGGAGGCCGTCCGCGCGGCTCGCGGCGGGCTGGAAGGCCAGCAGCGAGTCGAGGAAGTCGGGCACCCTGAAGCCGCTGTCGGACCAGCGCCGCAGGTCCTTGGCGAGGGCCTGGTGGTAGGCGGTGTCGTGCGGGAGCAGCGGGGAGAGTTCGGCCACGGCGTCCACGACCCGCCGTACCGCGAGATCGACGTCCGCGGGGTCCGGGGCGTCCTCCCGGTCGAAGTCGATCGCCCCGTCCTTGGCCTGCCATGGCCGGATCTGCTCCACGGCATCCTTGAGCACGGGCCATGCCGGGTGCTCCACCACCCTGCCGAGCGGAGAAACCCGCTCCTCAGCAATCGCCTGCACAAGAATTTCCGTCATGTCCCATCCTCCACGGGAGAACCTCGCGTAAGGACACCGTATGTGTCCGCGATTCCCGACCGCAAGGCCGGACAGGAGAGATTATCCTGTGACACCCCATGGTCACCGTATTTTTTCCTGCCGGAAACCATGAGCACGGTCACTTCCGCTACCCGGCAGTGCCTAGTTCACACCCCTTCCGAATTCACCGCATCCGGCCGTCCGTTCCGGCGCGTCTGTACGGGTTCAATGCTGGGCCGGGCCGTTAGGCTGCGGCAGCCGAGCCGCCGTCGACGGAAGCGAGTTGACCTTGAACTTCCTGACCATCGGGCACCGCGGAATCATGGGCGTGGAGCCCGAGAACACGCTGCGTTCGTTCGTGGCCGCCGAGCAGGCGGGCCTCGACATGATCGAACTCGATCTGCATCTCAGCAAGGACGGCGCCCTCGTCGTCATGCACGACAGCGACGTGGGCCGCACGACCGACGGCACCGGCGCCATCGCCGAGAAGACCCTGGCCGAACTGCGCGCCCTCGACGCGGGCCGTGACGAACGCGTGCCGGTCTTCGAGGAGGTCCTGGACGCCGTCGGCGCACCGCTCCAGGCCGAGATCAAGAACACGGCGGCGGCGCGGGCACTGGCCGAGGTGATGCAGCAGCGGGACCTGACCGGGCGGGTCGAGGTGTCCTCCTTCCACGAGGAGGCGATCGCCGAGATCGCCCACCTGGTGCCCGGGGTACGCACGGCGCTCATCGCCAGCCGGTACGGCACCGACGTCGTGGACCGCGCCACCCGCTCCGGCGCCTCGACCGTCTGCCTCAACATCCGCCGCCTCACCCTGGAGATCGTCGAGCGGGCGAGAAAGGCGGACCTGCGGATCATCGGCTGGGTGGTGAACACCCAGGACCAGCTGCGCCTCGTACGGGCCCTGGAGCTGGACGGCGCGACCACCGACTACCCGCAGATCAAACGCACGGGCCGGTTCACGGCGTAGGGCCTGCCCGGCGGATCACGCCGGTGATCAGTCCAGTTCCTTGACCAGCAGCTCGAACTGGAGATCGTCCCGCTGCGGGATGCCGAAGCGCTCGTCGCCGTACGGGAAGGGGCTCATCTCTCCCGTACGGCGGTAGCCGCGCCGCTCGTACCAGGCGATCAGGTCGTCGCGTACGGAGATCACGGTCATGTGCATCGCCCGCGCGCCCCAGGTCTCGCGCGCCGACCGTTCCGCCTCCGCGATGATCACCTTGCCGAGGCCGGCGCCCTGCATGGCCGGGCTGACCGCGAACATCCCGAAGTAGGCGTGGTCGCCGCGGTGTTCGAGCTGGCAGCAGGCGACCACTTGGCCGTCCTGTTCGACGACCAGCAGCCGGCTGTCGGCCGACTTGATGACGTCGAGCACGCCCTGCGGATCGCTCCGCTGCCCTTCGAGGATGTCCGCCTCAGTGGTCCAGCCGGTCCGGCTGCTGTCCCCCCGGTACGCCGACTCGATCAGCGCGACCAGGGTGTCGATGTCGGCCTCGGTGGCGTCACGGAAGGTCGGTCCGGTGGTGGCGGGGTCCATGGCGGCGGTTCTCCGGTTTCTCGGTCTCTGCTGCGGCACCCACGAGGGTAACGCCGGTCCCACCAAGCGCTCCGCGGGATATGCGGTTCGTCTGCCGCGGGCCGGTGGGGCCTTGGCCGTGCTCGTGGGGTGCGCCGCCGGACGGCCGCGGCCAGGGCCTGTCCGGCGGATCATTCCGCAGACGCGAGGTCTGGCACGCCGATCTGCGGCGTTGTCGTCGGTTGCCGACTCCCCCACGCTCGGCTGCGCTCGCGCGGGGGGACCCCCATCGCGTCGACGCCCTCCTCCGCCTTGCAGCTCAACGCACCAGACCCCGCTCACCTGCGCTGATGAGGCGCCGTTGACACCCTGCGGCCCGATCCGCCGGACAGGCCCTGGCGTGCTGCGTGGAGAACAGTGGACCGCACACGCCCTGAGGAAGGCCGTGACGCCATGAAGTTCGACAAGCCCGTGACCGGCGGACCCTGCTGGGCCGAGTTGGGCACCACCGATCTGGAGGCGACCGCTTCTACACCGGCCTCTTCGGCTGGCGGCCGGAGACGGACGCGAGCGAGGAGATGGGCGGTTGCACGACGGCCCGCCTCGGGGACGCGCCGGTCGCCGCGTTCGTGCCGCTGGGCGAGGAGAAGCAGCCCGTCGCCTGGGTACGTGACGTTCGCCGTCGCCGACCTGGACGCGGCGCTGGCGAAACTGAGGGCGGCGGGCGGCTCGGTGGTGAGGGAACCCGGGGACGTGCCGGGCATGGGACGGTTCGCGTCCGCCGCCGATCCCGACGGCGCGCCCTTCCATCTCTGGCAGGACCGGGGGTTCGCGGGTGCGGGTCTGCTCAACGCCCCGGGGACGCTCGGCTGGGTGGAGCTGGCGATGCGCGACACCGAGCGGGCTCGGACGTTCTCCACCGCGGTCTTCGGCTGGTCCGTCACCTCGTCCCCGCAGTACACGCACTTCGGCGTCGAAGGCGCCGAGTTCGGCGGGATGCTCGCGATGAACGACATGTACCCGCCCGAGGTGCCGCCGCACTGGCTGCCGTACTTCGCCGTCGAGGACGTGGACGCCTCCGCGGACGCGGCGGCCGGGGCGGGGGCCGCCATCGCCATGGAGCCGACGACTGTGCCGAACGGCCCGCGCATCGCGGTGCTGCGGGATCCGCAGGGTGCGGTGTTCGGTGTTCACCGGGAGCGCGAGAAGGGCTGACCCGGGTCGACTCCCCACAGGATGACGCCCGGCATCGGCTCAGACCCGCAGCGCGCCCAGCCGGCCTTCCAGTCGGCCGAGCAACTCGCCCAGCAGTCCCCCGAGTTCCTGTTGCCCGGTCGGGTTGAGCCCGGACAACACGGCTCTCTCGTACGCGAGTTGCTCGGGCAGCACCCCGTCGACGAGGTCGCGTCCGGCGTCGGTGAGGCGGACGTGGGCGACCCGCCGGTCCCGGGTGTCGCCACGCCGCTCGACCAGGCCCCGTTCGGTCAGCTGCTTGAGCCGCTTGGTGACGGCGGCCCCGGAGGAGAAGGTCTCGCGGACGAGCTCGCTCGGGGTCAGCTCGTGGCCGGTGCGCCGGAGCGCGCCGAGCAGATCGAACTCGGGACGGGTGAGCCCGACCCGGCGCAGCGGAGCGTCCTCGGCCTGCTGGAGGAGGGCGGCGCAGCGGTTGATACGGCCGATGATCTCGATGGGGCCGGTGTCGAGGCCGGGATGAACGGCCTGCCACTGCCGTACCACTCCGGCCACGGTGTCCCGCGCCCCGGTGACCGTCTTCTCGGCCGGCGCCCCTCCCCCGGGGGCCGTCCCCCCGTTCGCTGCCGTCATGGCCGTACGTCCTCCGTCGTCCTGTCCGTGCCCGCGCCGGCCGGGGGCCGCGGCCCCCGCCGTCGTACCGTCGCGGCGAGCGTACGGTGTCCGAACCGTTCGGCGAGCACCAGCCGCTCCCGGGGGCGGGTGCGCCGCCGCCTCTCGCCGACCGCCGGATCGGCGGTGCCGCGCAGGTCGGCGAGGCCGCGGTGGGCGGAGTCCCGGTGCCGCGGGTAACAGGATGTACGTCCGTCTGAGCGCGTTCGGGGCGGCTGGTCGCGCTCAGAGCTCCCGTTTCGGGGTCAGCCAGTGCCTCGCCCGGAGGACATGCCCTCTCACCTGCGGTGCTCCGGCCTACGCTCCCCCGCGTACACCCTTGCGCTCGTATGCGCACCGCCCGGCGCGGGCATCCCTTCAGCGGAGGTCTCGGGGGCGAGGGGGAGGTGCGTGTGCACGGTCCGGCTTCGCCCGGGTGGCTGCTGGTAGCGCTGTGCGCGGCGACCGGGATGTACTGCCTGCTGCGGATGCGCAGCACCGTCGAGGAACAGCGCCGGGCGGCGGGCGGCGAGGCGCTGATGGGCTTCGGCATGGCCGCGATGGCCGTGCCCGCCGTCGTACTCACTCCGCCGCGCTGGGCCTGGCTGGTCTACGCGGCCGTGTTCGGCACGGCCGCCCTGCGCGCCCTGTGGGACGCCCGGACCGAGCCGCATCATCTGCACCATCTGATGGGCGCGTTCGCCATGGCCTACATGGCGGGCGCGATGGCCACCGCCCCCGGTCACCACCACGGTTCCGGCGGCTCCGGAGTCCCGCTGCTCACCACGGCGTTGCTTCTCTACTTCGCCGGGTACGTGCTGCTGTCCGGTGTCCGGTTGCTCTCCGTACCGGTCCTGGCCGTCGGCGGCGGGAGGGGTGGGAGTGGGACGGAGTCGGGGGCGCTCGGCTGGGGGGACCGGCCCGAACTGGCGCGCGCCTGCCGTCTGTCCATGGGCATCGCGATGGTCGCCATGCTGCTCACGCTCTGACCGGACGCGTCCGACCGTATGCCGACTGTACGAATCCGTGGTCTGCGTCACTTTGCCGCGACGGACCGTAGGTCTGAGCGGCGCCCCGCTCATAGGCTGCACCCATGATGGTCCCCGCAGCACTGTTGCTGCTCGGCGCGCTGACCGCCGTCGTCGCTCCGCGGCTGCTCGCCCGCGCCGACTGGCCGGACCGCGAACCGGTGGTCGCGCTGTGGGTGTGGCAGTGCGTGGTGGCGGCCGTACTCATGTGCTGCGCGCTGTCGATGACGTTGAGCGCGGCGGCCGCCTGGCAGGCCGTGCGCGGTCATGTGTTCGCCCCGGCTCCGCACGCGGTCGTGGAGGCGTACGCCCTCGGGGCCTCCCCCACGTGGGCCGCGACGACGGCCGTGGCACTGGCGTGCGGCGCCGTGTGGACCGCGGCGATGCTGGTCCGTGAGGTCGTGCGGGCGCGCCGCCGGGGCAGGCTGCGGCAGGCCGAACTCCTCGTCCGCGCCCCGCTGTTGCCCGGCGAGAAGCCGGAGCCCGACCGGCTCGTGGTCCTGGAGGGCGAGCGATCGGACGCCTGGTGGCTGTCCGGCACCGCACCCGGGCTCGTCGTCACCACGGGCGCGCTGCGCCGCCTCAAGGGGCGGCAGCTGGACGCCGTGCTCGCGCACGAGCAGGGGCACGCGCGGGCCCGCCACGACTGGCTGCTGCACTGTTCGGGGGCGCTGGCCAACGGGTTTCCGCAGGTGCCGGTCTTCGCCTCGTTCCGGGCCGAGATGCACCGGCTGGTGGAACTCGCCGCCGACGACATGGCCTCGCGCCGCTTCGGCCGCCTGACGACCGCTCTCGCACTCGTCGAACTCAACGAGGACCGGGGCGTGTTCGGGCCGTCCCCGGCCCCGCAGGCACATGTCCCGCAGCGGGTACGCAGGCTCCTCACCGCACCGGACCGGCTGACGGCGGCCCGCCGGCTGCGGCTGACGGCCGCCGCGTCCCTGGTACCGGTGGTCCCGGTGCTGGTGGCGTTCGTACCGGGGCTGCGGGCACTCGGATAACCGGCCGGCCACCCCGCACTCCGGCGCCGGAATTGGCCTCCTGCCCCACCGGTCGGCGAGGATCGCACCATGCGCCCCCCGCACGCCGACTCCCCGCCCCTGCGCCGCCCGGCCCCGCCCAGCGCCCTGCGCACCACGGCAGCCCTGGTCATCGCATCCGTGCTGCTCCTCGCGCTCGTCGCGGCCGACTGGCATCCGCTGATCACCCTCGACGGCGACATCGCCCGCGCCACCCACCGCTGGGCGGTCGACGAACCCGGGCTCACGCACGCGTTCCGCATCCTGACGGACTGGGTGTGGGACCCTGTGACGATGCGCCTGCTGTGCGCGGTCGTGACGGTGTGGCTGGTGTGGCGGCACTCCGCGTGGTGGCTCGCGCTGTGGCTGGTGGCGACCTGTGCGCTGGGCACGGCTCTCCAGCAGACCCTCAAGGCCGCGGTCGGCCGCGCCCGCCCCGTGTGGCCCGACCCCGTCGACTCGGCCCACTACGCGGCCTTCCCCTCGGGCCACGCCATGACCGCCACGGTGGTGTGCGGCCTCCTGCTGTGGCTGCTGCGCCGGTACGGCGCCGGACCCGTCGTGTGGCGCATCGCGGTCACCGTGTCGGTGGTCTCGGTCGTGGGTGTCGGCCTGACCCGGATCTGGCTCGGCGTCCACTGGCCGACGGACGTGGTCGCCGGATGGCTGTTGGGGGCGCTCATGGTGGCGCTGGCAGTGATGTCGTACGAGCGGTTCGGACGAGGACCCGAGCCGCGCCGGCCTGCCACCGCGCCCCGGTAGGGTCCAGCGCATGGCTGCCGTGCTGTTCGACTTCTCCGGGACCCTCTTCCGTACCGAGTCCACCGACTCCTGGCTGCGCGCGGTGCTCGCCGGGTCCGGTCTCGTCCTGCCCGAACCGGAGTTGGCGGCGACGGCCCTGGCCCTGGAGGCGGCGGGAGCGCTGCCGGGCGGCGCCTTTCCGCAGCGGTTGCCCGAGGAGTTGGCCGCCGTGTGGGAGATCCGCGATCAGAGCGCCGAGCTGCACCGGGCCGCGTACACCGGGCTCGCCCGTCAAGTACCGCTCCCCGACCCGGCGTTGTACGAGGCGCTGTACGACCGGCACATGGACCCGGCCGCGTGGGCCCCGTACCCCGACGCCGTCGAGGTGCTGCGCGGGCTGCGGGAGCGCGGGATCTCCGTCGGCGTGGTCAGCAACATCGGCTGGGACCTGCGTCCGATCTTCCGCGCACACGGGGTGGACCCCTACGTCGACGCGTACGTCCTGTCGTACGAGCACGGCATCCAGAAGCCCGACCCACGCCTGTTCAAGGTCGCCTGCGACGATCTCGCCGTGGCCCCGCAGGAGGTGCTCATGGTCGGCGACGACCGGCGCGCGGACGGTGGCGCGGCGGCTCTGGGCTGCGCGGTGCACTTCGTGGACCATCTGCCGGTGGCGGAACGGCCGGACGGGCTGCGGCCGGTGCTGGACCTGGCCGGCCGGGAAAAGGGCACGCCGGTCTGAGGTGATCCCCCGCGTCACCCCAGACAGGCGGCTCCCGGACCTGCCCACAGGGACTGATCCGGCTGCGTTGACTATAGTTGACTGACAAAAAGTCAACACAGGGGTACAGCATGTCCCCGCACGGCGCCTCGGTCAATGCCGGGGCGCCTCCGGCGACTCGTTGCCGGACATGGGCGTCCCGCCGGACACCGAGGTGCCCGGCGGGACGTGTGACAGGGATCTGCCGGCGAACGTCAGTCGAAGTAGTCCGGCTGCGTCTGGACGTTGAGCTCGCCCATGCGGACCCACTTGGCCGGGTCCGTGCGCCGGTCGTTGAGCTTCAGGACGTCGAAGCCCTTCGCCATGTCGTTCGAGTAGATGTAGCCGTTGTAGTAGTACGCCGACCAGGAACCGCCGCCCACCATGGTGTCCGTGGACAGCGGGCCGCGCTCGAAGTAGGCGATCTCCTTGGGCTTCGACGAGTTGGTGAAGTCCCAGACGGAGACGCCGCCCTGGTACCAGGCCTGGACCATGAGGTCCTTGCCCTTGACCGGGATCAGCGAGCCGTTGTGGGCGACGCAGTTCTCGGTGTCCGCCTGGTGGCGCGGGATCTTGAAGTAGCTCTTGAAGACCAGCTTGCGGTTGTCACCCTTGCCGACGATGTCGTAGATGCCGTCGGCCCCGCGGTTCGGCCCGATGGCCGCGTTGCAGGTGGCCGCGCCACCGCCGCCCAACTCGTCGGTGAAGACGACCTTGTTGGCCTTCAGGTTGAAGGACGCCGAGTGCCAGAACGCGAAGTTCACGTTGTCCTGGACCTGGTCGATGACCTTCGGGTGCTCCGGGTCCTTGATGGAGAACAGGATGCCGTCGCCCATGCAGGCGCCCGCCGCGAGGTCCTTGGAGGGCAGCACGGTGATGTCGTGGCAGCCGGTGGTCTTGGACACGCCCGGGTTGGTGGGCGAGCCGGGGTTGCCGCCGCCGTCGGGGCCCGCGCCGGGGAACAGCACCGGGAAGCCGACAACTGCCGCCTTCGCCGGGGCCTTTCGCGGCACCTTGATGATCGAGATGCCGTCGTGGGGCGGCTGGCAGTCGGGGAAAGCGGCGTTCGGCGAGTACGAGGAGACGTACACGTAGACGTTCTTGCGCTCGGGCACCAGCGTGTGGGTGTGCGAGCCGCAGGGCGTCTCCACCGCGGCGACGTACTTCGGGTTCGCCTTGTTCGAGATGTCGAAGATCTTCATGCCCTCCCACGACGACTTCTCGGTCGCGGGCTGCGAGACGCTGCTGCAACTGCTGTCGCTGCGCGAGGAGTCGGTGGACAGGAAGAGCAGGTTCCCGGAGACGGAGATGTCGTTCTGACTGCCGGGGCACAGCACCTGCGAGACGGTCTTCGGGGACTTCGGGTTGCTGATGTCGAAGACGCGGAAGCCGTCGTAGTTGCCGGAGAAGGCGTACTTCCCCTGGAAGGCGAGGTCCGAGTTGGTGCCGGGCAGCGCGTCCTTGGGGATGTTGGTGAGGTGCGTGATGTTGTCGGAGTGGACGATCTCGTCCACCCCGGGTATCTCACCCGCGGCCAGGGCTTCCTTGACCTGGGTCTGCACGCTGTTGGAGATCTTCTCCGGCACCGTCGGGCCGTCCCCCGGGTCGGGGGTCGCGGCTGCGGGTCCTGCGGTCAAGAGCGCGGCCAGGAGTCCGGCCGCGGCGGCGGCGACTCCCATGCGTCTGCGCCGCGTTCGGGATTCGTTCAACAGGGTCACTGCGTCCTCCCTGGTATCCGTTCGGGTCAGAACGGTTCACGGTCCTCCGAAGTATCGTCTTCATCATGCACCGATCAACAGTCGGCAACGCATTCGTCATGAAAGTTTCTGATCAGCGGCGTATGGAAGCGTGCTAGGACGGACACAGCACTCACGAGGTGTCCGTCAACCCACCTGACACAGGAGGTCGTTGTGCCCGTCCGCCGCACGTCCCGAACCTTCCGCCCGGTGCTGGCCGTGCTCGCGCTCACCCTCGCGCTGGCGGCCTGCGACTCGGGCTCGTCCTCCGACGCGGACGCCAAGTCCGTGAAGGCGACCGGGTCTTCGGTGATCGCGCCCGGGCTGCCCGGCGAGGCGGCCCGGACGCTCTCCCCGGAGGAGGCGAAGGCCGAACTGCCGGACGACTCGCCCAACTCGGCGGACGTCGCGTACGCCCGCATGATGATCGAGCATCACGCGCAGGCGATCGAGATCACCGAACTCGTCCCGAAACGCGCCGAGTCGACGCCGGTGAAGCTCCTCGCCGAGCGCATCGCCGCCGCGCAGGGCCCGGAGATCTCCGCCATGCAGGGCTGGTTGAAGGAGAACGACCGTGACGGCGAGGCCACCGGGCACGCGCACGAGGTGATGCCGGGGATGGCGACCGAGGCGCAGCTCACGAAGTTGCGCGCGGCGAAGGGGAAGGCGTTCGACGAGCTGTTCCTGACGCTGATGATCACGCATCACGAGGGCGCCGTCACCATGGCCACGGACGTGAAGGGGCAGGGCAACAACGTCCGGATCGAGGAGATGGCCGACGACGTGATCGCACAGCAGACGACCGAGATCAATAGGATGCGCGAAATGCCGTAGGCGAACGCCGAGTTGAGCCTTGGGGACCCTGAAACCCTTGCTCAGCGCCGGGCATGACGAGGTGTCAGGAAGCCTGCGTCGCGGGCCTGCGAGATCAGCCTGAGGGATCGGCGGCGGCTGCGTCCGGTCGCGCACATCACCGCGAGAACGGGGTCGGCGCCCTCTTCCTGGGCCGCCCGGTACTCCTCCGCGACCAGCCACCGCCCCTCGATGCCACGCGGCCAGGCGGGCCGGGCGCGACGCGGCCGCAGACACGCGTCGGCCTCGCCCGCCTCGACGGGCCCGTCCCCGCACGCCTCGAACAGTGGCCCCTCGATCCAGTCCGCGAGCGCCGCCAGGTCGTCGAGAGAGAGCGCCGGCTGGGCCCGTACGTCCTCGATGGAGACGCCCGCTTCACCGACGACGGCGAGTACGTCGACGTGGGCGCCGTCCGTGAAGGCCAGCCGGACGTCGAACCATGCCGTCGTCGCCGGGCCCTCGTGCTCCTGCACTTCCCAGGCGGGCCGCACCGACACCGAGCCCTCCGTCGGGCAGCGTCCGGAAAGATGAAGAAAGGATGCTTCTAGCACATACGGAACGTAACCGCATCATCACATTCGCCACGAACGGACACGCACGCCTTCCCCGCCCGGCACCCTGTCAGCGCAGCACCGGCGGTGCGATCCTGAAGGTGTCAGCAAAAAGGGGTTCCGCCGTGAGGAGTTCCGCCGTGCTGCGTGTCGCCGTCGTGGGTTCGGGCCCCAGCGGGGTCTACACCGCCCAGAGTCTGGTCCAGCAGGACCCGGAGGTGCTGGTCGACGTCCTGGACCGGCTGCCGGCCCCGTACGGTCTGGTCCGGTACGGAGTGGCGCCGGACCACGAGAAGATCAAGTCGCTGCAGAACAACCTGCGTGCGGTCCTGGAGCACGAGCGGGTGCGTTTCCTGGGCGGTGTCCGGATCGGCCCCGGTCCCGGCGGGCTGCCGGCCTCCCGGCTGCGGGAGCTGTACCACGCGGTGGTGTACTGCGTGGGCGCCGCCACCGACCGCCACCTGGGGATTCCCGGCGAGGAGCTGCCGGGCAGCTGGTCGGCGACGGAGTTCGTGGCCTGGTACAGCGCCCATCCGGACGCCGTCGACGACGGCTTCGTCCGTGCGGCGCGAGCGGCCGTGGTGATCGGCGTCGGCAACGTGGCGGTGGACGTCGCCCGGATGCTGGCCCGCGGCCCGGCCGAGCTGAGCCCCACCGACATGCCGCAGGCGGCGCTCACCGCGTTGGCCGCGAGCCGGGTGTCCGACATCCACATGGTGGGCCGGCGCGGCCCCTCGCAGGCCCGTTTCACCACCAAGGAGTTGCGCGAGCTGGGCTCCCTGCCGGACACCCAGGTGGTCGTGGACGAGGCCGAGTTGGCGCTCGACCCGGCGTACACCGACCCGTCCGCCCTGCCCGCCGCGCAACGACGCAACGTGGAGGCGCTGCGCGGCTGGGCCGCCTCGCCGCCCAGGGACAGCGCGCGTCGCATCCGGCTGCGCTTCTTCTGCCGCCCGGTCGAGGTGCTCGCCGCCGGGGGCCGGGTGGGCGCGGTGCGTTTCGAGCGGACGGTGCCGGACGGGACCGGCGGTGTCACGGGCACGGGCCGGTACGAGGACATCGAGGCGCAGCTCGTGCTCCGCTCGGTCGGCTATCGCGGGGTCCCCCTCGACGGGCTGCCGTTCGACGCGGCCCGCGGCACGGTGCCGCATCTCGCGGGCCGCGTCCTGCGCGACGGCAGGCCCTCCCCCGGCGAGTACGTGGCCGGCTGGATCAAGCGCGGCCCCACCGGCGTCATCGGCACCAACCGCCCCTGCGCCAAGGAGACGGCGACCTCCCTGCTCGCGGACGCCGCCGTGCTCGTACGCCAGAAGAGGCCCGAGGACCCGCTGACCGTACTGCGCGCGGCCGGATTCGAGCCGGTGGAATGGGCGGGCTGGCAGGCCATCGAGCGCGCCGAGGCAGAGCTGGGCGCCACGCTCGGGCGGAGCGTCGTGAAGCTACCCGACTGGGACTCGCTACTGAGGGCGGCGCGGACCGTGGATGGGCGCGGCAGCGCCCTTTAGGGGCGCGGGGAACTGCGCGACCAGCCCCCACCGGGCCCGCAGACTCAATCGCACCTCGATGGGCAGGACACACACCGGCAACAGCTCAGAAATCAACAAACTGTTCAAGCCCCTTACGGTCTCGTCCTGTCGCTCACCCGCCGCCGCCCCTGGAGCACCCATGGCCACGACAGCACCACCCCCACCCGTACACCCCGTGGACGAGATCCCACCTGTACGCCAACTCGCCGCCTTCGGCCTCCAGCACGTGCTCGCGATGTACGCGGGAGCCGTGGCCGTCCCGCTGATCGTGGGCGGCGCCATGAAGCTGTCGCCCGCCGACCTGGCCTACCTCATCACCGCCGACCTGCTGGTGTGCGGGATCGCGACGCTCATCCAGTGCGTGGGCTTCTGGCGCTTCGGTGTCCGGTTGCCGATCATGCAGGGCTGCACCTTCGCGGCCGTGTCGCCGATGGTCCTCATCGGTACGACGGGCGGCGGGCTGCCCGCGATCTACGGTTCGGTGATCGTCGCGGGGCTCGCGATCGTGCTGCTGGCGCCGGTGTTCGGGCGGCTGCTGCGGTTCTTCCCACCGCTCGTGACCGGCACGGTGATCCTGATCATCGGCCTGTCGCTGCTGCCGGTGGCGGGCAACTGGGCAGCCGGCGGGGTGGGTTCGACGGAGTTCGGCGAGCCGAAGAACCTGGCGCTGGCGGCCTTCGTGCTGGCCGTGGTGCTCGGGGTGCAGCGGTTCGCGCCGGTGTTCCTGAGCCGGATCGCGGTACTGATCGGCATCATGGTCGGGCTCGCGGTGGCCGTTCCCTTCGGGTTCACGGACTTCGACGGGGTCGGGGGCGCCGACTGGGTCGGGATCAGCACGCCGTTCCACTTCGGGGCGCCCGCCTTCGAGGCGTCGGCGATCATCTCCATGCTGGTCGTGGCGCTGGTGACGATGACGGAGACGACCGGTGACCTGATCGCGGTCGGCGAGATGACCGGCCGGAAGGTCGAGCCGCGTTCCCTCGCCGACGGACTGCGCGCCGACGGTTTCTCCACCGTCCTCGGCGGCGTCTTCAACACCTTCCCGTACACGGCGTATGCGCAGAACGTCGGCCTCGTCGGGATGACCCGGGTGCGCAGCCGCTGGGTCGTCGCCGTCGCGGGCGGCATCCTCGTGCTGCTGGGCCTGCTGCCCAAGCTGGGCGCGGTCGTCGCCGCCATACCGGCGCCGGTGCTGGGCGGCGCGGGTCTGGTGATGTTCGGGACGGTCGCCGCGAGCGGGCTGCGCACGCTGGCCGGGGTCGAGTTCAAGGACAACCACAACCTGACGGTCGTGGCGGTCTCGGTGGCCGTGGGCATGCTGCCGGTCGGTGTGCCGACGGTGTACGCGAAGTTCCCGGACTGGTTCCAGACGGTGATGAACAGCGGCATCAGCGCAGGCTGTCTGACGGCGATCGTACTGAACCTGCTCTTCAACCACCTTGCGGGCAAGGCCGGTTCAGCCGACGGCGACCCCGCCGAGGCGGTCGGCCTGGTTGCCGGCGGCGGTCAGGACGCTGTCGAGAAGCCCCGGAAAGAGGTCGTCTAGGTCGTCCCGGCGCAGGCCGTTCAATTTGGCCGTGCCCCGGTAGACCTGCCGGATCACCCCGCTCTCGCGCAGCACCCGGAAGTGGTGCGTGGTCGTGGACTTGGTCACGGGCAGGTCGAATTGCGAACAGGAGAGCTCGTCGCTCACGGCGGCGAGCTCTCGCACGATCTGGAGCCGCATCGGATCGGAGAGCGCGTGGAGCACACCCTCCAGCCGGATCTCCTCGCACGCCGGGTGCGGAAGGTCACGGCTGCTGGCGCCGGGGGCTGCCTCGGTGGTCACGACGGCTCCGCTTCGTCTGGGGAAATCCCATTGTACGAGAACTCTCGTAGTTTGACATTCGCCGTACTACGATGCCTATCGTACGAGTCGTCCAGCGACCCCCGTCACGAATGGAGTCCGCCGTGAGCGCGCTCTTCGAGCCCTACCGCCTGCGCGACCTGACCATCCCCAACCGGGTGTGGATGCCCCCGATGTGCCAGTACTCCGCGGCGCCCGAGGGCCCGGAGACCGGCGCCCCGAACGACTGGCACTTCGCGCACTACGCGGCCCGCGCGGCGGGCGGCACGGGTCTGATCCTCGTCGAGGCGACCGGCGTCAGCCCGGAGGGCCGGATCACCCCGTACGACCTCGGCATCTGGAACGACACGCAGGTCGAGGCGTTTCGCCGGATCACCCGTTTCCTGGCCTCCCAGGGAACCGTGCCGGCCATTCAGCTCGCCCACGCCGGCCGGAAGGCGTCCACCGGTCTGCCCTGGAAGGGTGGCGCGCCGATCGGCCCGGACGCGCTCGGCTGGCAGCCGCTCGGCGCGAGCCCGCTGCCGTTCGACGAGGAGCACCAGGCCCCCGTCGAGCTGACGGTCGATCAGATCCGGGACATCGTCGTCCAGTTCGCCGACGCGGCCCGCCGCGCCCTCGACGCGGGGTTCGAGGTCGCCGAGATCCACGGTGCCCACGGCTATCTGATCAACGGCTTCCTGTCCCCGCACTCCAACCACCGCACCGACGCCTACGGCGGCTCGTACGAGAACCGGGTCCGCTTCGCGCTCGAAGTCGTCGACGCCGTACGGGAGGTGTGGCCGGACGACAAGCCGCTGTTCTTCCGCGTCTCGGCGACCGACTGGCTGGAAGAGGGCGGCTGGAGCGCCGACGACACCGTCCGCTTCGCCGCCGAACTGCACGCGCACGGCGTCGATCTCCTCGACGTCTCCACCGGCGGCAACGTCTCCGGCGTACGTATCCCGACCGGTCCCGGCTACCAGGTGCCGTTCGCCGCCCGGGTGAAGGCCGAGACCTCGCTGCCCGTGGCCGCCGTGGGGATGATCACCGACGTCGAGCAGGCCGAGAAGATCCTGGCCAACGGCGAGGCCGACGCGGTGCTCCTCGGCCGTGAGCTGCTGCGCAGCCCGTCGTGGGCCCGGCAGGCGGCCCGTGAACTGGGCGGCGAGGTGCATGTGCCGGACCAGTACCACCGGTCCGTCTGAGTCCCGCTGAGACCCCTAAGACCGACCGGCAATTGGAGGGCGGCGTCGCGGGGTCTGGCACGCACTCCCCCACTGCCTTAAGGGCGTGGGGGGACCCCCAGCCGCGTTGTCGTCGGTCGCGATGGCTCCGCCATCACTCCCTCCTCCGCCTTGCAGCTGCACGCTCCCCCACGCTCGGCTTCGCTCGCGCGGGGGACCCCCATCGCCCCCGCTCCTTCTCCCACCCTCCAATTGCCGGTCGGTCTAAGTCCCTTGGCCGCTCACACAGTTGGCGGGAGGGCCTGCTCCGCCCAGATGGTCTTGCCGGTGCCCGTCGGGCGGGTGCCCCAGCGGTCGGTGAGCTGGGCGACCAGGAGGAGGCCGCGTCCGCCCTCGTCGTAGGTGCGGGCCCGGCGCAGATGCGGCGAGGTGCTGCTGGCGTCGGAGACCTCGCAGATGAGGGCGCGGTCACGGATGACGCGCAGCTGGATCGGGGAACCGCCGTAGCGGATGGCGTTGGTGACCAGTTCGCTCACCACCAGCTCGGTGACGAAGGCCGCCTCGTCCAGGCCCCAGCGCGTCAGCTGGTCGGTGACGTGCTTGCGGGCGGTGGCGACCACGGCGGGGTCGGCGGGCAGGTCCCAGACCGCGACCTGTTCGGCGTCCAGGGCGCGGGTGCGGGCGACCAGCAGGGCGACGTCGTCGCCCGGTGTCTCGGGGAGCAGGGCGCCGAGCACCGTGTCGCAGACGTCCTCCAGGCTGTCGGCCGGTACCTCAAGTGCCGCGCACAGAGCGGCTGTTCCGGTGTCGAGGTCGCGGTCGCGGGCCTCGACCAGACCGTCCGTGTAGAGGGCGAGCACGGTGCCCTCGGGCAGCTCCAGCTCGGTCGCCTCGAACGGGAGCCCGCCGACGCCGAGCATGGGACCCGCGCTCACCTCGACCACCTCGACCCTGCCGTCCGGGTACAGCAGGACCGGCGGCGGGTGCCCGGCGGCGGCCAGCGTGCAGTGCCGGGACACCGGGTCGTAGACCGCGTACAGACAGGTCGCGCCGATCTCGCCGGACTCGCCGCTCTCGTCGGTCCCGAGGTGGCCGACCAGGTCGTCGAGGTGGGTCAGGAGTTCGTCCGGGGGCAGCTCGACGTCGGACAGTGTCCAGACCGCCGTACGGAGTCTGCCCATCGTCACCGAGGCGTGGAGGCCGTGGCCGACGACGTCCCCGACGACCAGCGCGACCCGGGTCCCGGACAGCGGGATCACGTCGAACCAGTCGCCGCCGACGCCCGCCTGGGACAGCGCGGGCAGATAGCGGGAGGCGAACTCGACGGCCGCCTGGCCGCCCACCGTCTGGGGCAGCAGGCTGCGCTGGAGGGCCAGCGCGGTGGTGCGCTCGCGGGTGTAGCGGCGGGCGTTGTCCACGCACACGGCCGCGCGGCTGGCCAGTTCCCGGGCCAGTGAGACGTCGTCCTCGTCGAACACGTCGGGCTTCTCGGGGGTCAGCACTCGCACGAACACGGCCACACCGAGCGTCGTACCGCGCGCCATCAGCGGTACGGCCATCAGCGCGAGGTCATGGGTGTCCGTGCCGTTCGTGGTGCGCAGTTTCGCGGCGCGGGCCGTGTGCCGGGCGAACCACCGGTCGAGGTCCGGGTCGCCGGTGCGGGCGAGGACGGGCAGGCCGGTGGCGAGCGCGCGGGCGGGCGGCGAGTACGGCGGGTAGACGTCCGCCACGCCGAGGCCGATCGCCGCCTCCGGCACCCCGGCGGTGAGGGAGTGGTGGGCGACCCGGCGCAGCTCCACACCGGCCTCCACCTGCCCGACAGCCGGCTCGTCGCCCTGGAGCACCGAGTCGAGCAGGTCGACGCTGGCGAAGTCGGCGAGCCGGGGCACCACCAGTTCGGCGAGTTCCCGGGCGGTACGGACGACGTCGAGGCGGGTGCCGATGCCTGCGGCGGCCTCGTTCAGCATGGCCAGCCGCTGCCTCGCCCAGTACTGCTCACTGCTGTCGAAGGCGGCGAGCGCGACGCCGAGCACCTCGTCGGCCGGATCCCGTAGCGGCCACATCTCGGTGGTCCATGCGTGCATGCGCCGCCCCGAGGGCGACCGGGTCCAGCTCTCGTAGTGCACCGGCCGCCCGGTCTCCGTCACGATCTCCAGGTGGCGCAGGAAGCCCCGGCTGTGCTCGGCGTCCTCGACCGTGTCCGGAAAATAGCGGTGCAGGAACTCGGCCTCGGACTGTCCCATGACCGCGCAGGCCACGTCGTTCATCCGCAGGTAGCGCTGCTCGGTGTCGAACACGGACATCGACATGGACGCCTGCCGGAAGGCCAGTTCGCCCAGCGCCCGCCCCGCGTCGTCGGGCGCCGCGGTGACGACGTACGCCCGCCGCTCCCCCTGCACCGGACACAGTCGAAGCGCCAGTTCCACGCGCCGCCCGTCCCGGTGCCGTACGGCCACGACGGCGGCGCCGGAGGCCCGCAGCTCTCGCCAGGCCGTGCGCGGGTCGTCGGCCACCAGGTCCGCCGCCGGGCGGCCGGTGGCCTCGGCGGCGGTGAATCCGGTGAGCCGGCGGGCGCCCTCGCTCCAGCCCGTGAGGGTGCCGCGCGCGTCGATCACCGCCAGGGCGTCACCGGCCGGGACCACCCGCTCTTCGTCGCGCGGCCCATTCACCATATGCCCAAGAATGAGGGCACTGGTGACTGTCAACAACCCGGGATCAGCTCTTCCCGAACCAGGACACGGGAACGGCGGCGGCCAGCGTCCGATACCCCTCGGGGTTCATGTGCAGCCAGTCCCCGTCGTTCAGGTCCGCGCGCAGCCGTCCCGGGTCGGCCGGGTCGCGGACCGCCCGGTCGAAGTCGACGACGGCGTCGAAGGCGCCCGCGGTACGGATCCAGTCGTTCAGGGTCTGCCTGGTCGCCTCGCGCAGCCCCGCCGGATCGTCGTACGGCGTGCTGCCGCCGAAGGGTGTCAGGGTCGCGCCGTAGACGCGGATGCCCTGGGCGTGGGCGCGGACGGCGATCTGGCGGTAGGCGGCGATGAGGTCGTCGGTGACGCGCTGCTGGGCGGCCGGGGTGGCCTCGGCGGTGCCGATGTCGTTGACGCCCTCGAAGACGATCATCCAGGAGACCCCGCTGTGCGCCAGGATGTCCCGGTCGAGCCGGGCGAGGGCGTTGGGTCCGAGGCCGTCGTTGAGGATCCGGTTGCCGCCCGCGGCCTGGTTGAGCACGGCGATCCGGTCGCCGCCCGGAATGCCCCGCAGCCGGTCCAGGAGCTGGTCGGGCCAGCGGTTGTTGCCGTTGGTCGTGGAGCCCCGGCCGTCGGACAGCGAGTCGCCCAGCACGGCGACGGCACGCGTGTCCGGCCGGGAGAGCACCTCGACGTCACTGAGGAGATACCAGTGGTTGACCGGGGTGGCCCCGGTCAGATCCTGCTCGGTCGTACCGTCTCCGTTGCGCAGGTACGAGGTGGTGCGCGAGCCCGGGTGCGAGGTGAGCGCGAGAGACGCCTGGCCATTCGCGAGGTACGTCGTCACGGTCAGGTTGGTCGCGGGGCGCAGGGCGAAGTCCAGCGGGTCGGAGACCACCTGGGCGCCGGCGGGGACGGTGGTGGACCGGCGTCCGGCGAACGTCACGTCGCGCAGGGTGCCGGGTTCGACGGCGCCGACCCCGGCCCGGCCGTCCAGCGGGAGGGCCACCGTCACGGCGGTCAGCGGCAGCGGGGTGGTGCCGAAGGCGTTGGAGAAGCGCAGCCGGACGCGCTCGCCGCCGGTGGAGACGCGCACGGTCTGGCGCAGGGTGGTGTCGACGAGGGTGGCGCGCTCCCCGGTGAAGGGCGCGGGCGGCAGGTTGCCGGGCTCGGTGAGCTGCGGCATCGACGTCCAGGTGTTGACCCACTTCGTGGCGGACCGGCCGGGGTCGGCGACCGTCGGCTGCGGGCTTCTGACCAGGGCCACCACGGCGGAGGACGCCACGACGACGGCCAGCACGAACACGCAGGCCGCGATCATATAGGCGAGCGGTGCTTTTCCGGACGGGCGCGGGGGCCGGGACGACTGCGTGAGGCGGGGCGGGTTCACGGGCCGGGTGCCTTCCTCTGGCTGGACTGTCCGGACGTCGTCCTTGGATCACTTGACGTCGTCTTTGGATCACTCGGGGCGAGGGTACCGGGTGCGCGCTCGTGGCACGCACCCGGCGGGACAGGGCTCAACCAGCCGTGCAGGCCGTCCCGTTGAGCGTGAATCCGGACGGCGCCGCACTGTTGCCGGTGTGGCTCGCCTGGTAGCCGATGCCGACGCTCGCGCCCGGCGCGATGGCGGCGTTGTAGCTGACGTTGGTGGCGGTCACGGCGCCGGAGGCCGGCGCGTAGGTGGCGCTCCAGCCGGAGGTGATGGTCTGGCCGGAGGGCAGGGTGAAGCCCAGTTTCCAGCCGTTCACTGCCGTCGTGCTCGTATTGGTGATGGTCACGGACGCGGTCAGTCCGGTGTTCCAGGCGTTGGCCGTGACGGCCACCTTGCAGGGGCCGGCCGGTGGTTGGGGCACGGTGCCGCCGCTGTCCAGGCCGAAGAAGGTGATCGCGCGGGCGGCCATGCCGGTGGTGATCAGGTTGTGGCCGACGCCCTGGAGGCTGATGGCTTCCACGGGTGCCTTGTCACCGGTGGCGCCGTAGCGGGTGCGGGTCCAGCCGGACTGGGGCGAGTCGGTCGTGGTCGGCGTCTGAGGGAGACCCTGCACATTGGTCCACTGCTTGATCATCTCCCCGAAGTTGGGGTAGCGCAGGGTGTCGTCCTCGGTGCCGTGCCAGAGCTGCATACGCGGCCGCGGTCCGGTGTAGCCGGGGTAGGCGCCCCGCACCAGGTCGCCCCACTCCTGCGGGGTGTGGATCACCGTGCCGTTGGCGCAGTCGCTGTTCCACTCCGAGCCGTTGGTGGTGGCGAAGCAGCCGAACGGGACGCCCGCGAAGGCCGATCCGCCCGCGAACACGTCCGGGTAGTCGCCGAGCAGGACGTTGGTCATCATCGCGCCGGAGGAGACCCCGGTGGCGAAGACCCTGCTGGTGTCGGCGTCGTAGGTGCGGGTGACCCAGTCGACCATGGACTTGATGCCCACCGGGTCGCTGCCACCGCCTCGGGTGAGCGCCTGCGGCGAGGAGACGTCGAAGCACTTGCTGGCGCGGGTGACGGACGGGTAGACCACGATGAACCCGTAGCGGTCGGCCAGCGAGGCGTACTCGGTGTTGGAGTAGAACACCGGGCCGGAGCCGGTACACCAGTGCACGGCTACCAGAACCGCCGGGCGCGCGGTGACGGTGTCCGGCACGTAGACGTACATCTGGAGGTTGCTCGGGTTGGCCCCGAAGTTCGTCACCTCGGTGAGCGCGGCGGCCGCGACGGGGGCCGCAGCAGGCGTTTGGGTACGGGCGGACGCCGAAGGCGCGGTGAGGAGCGTTGCCGCGAGTAACGGCAGCAGGCCTCCGAGCAGTGCGACGAGCACCGAACGGAGCGGTCTCCTCGCGGTGTTGCCGACAGTGGTGGACACGTCCTTGTCCCTTCCTGATCACGGCTCTCGTGGGATATCGCGTGGCGGAAGTCGAAGTCCCGTTTCGCGGGGCAGCCCGATCGCATCGTGACATGAGCATGGCTGCCATGGAAGCGCTCCCACACGTCGAAAACATTCGCTGACCAGCACTTGCGGACCCGGTCGCAACGTATCGCGCGCAAAGCGTTGACCAGAAAGCGCTTACCCCCTACCTTCCGTTCATCGATGTGACCCATCGATGTCGATCCGCATTCGACGAGGCGACCCCGGAAACGCACACCCACAGGGAAAGTGCACTCCCTGAAGCGTTACCGTCCCCCACCCGGGCTCCCTCGCCGGCTTCACCAGCTCGCCCCGCTGAACAACATGGCGAACGACATTCACATACCTGATCGTCCCCCCGCGATCGGGAAGCCCTTCTGAAGGGACGCACCCGCATGCGTACACACCCCCCACGATCACAGCCGCAAAGATCCGCAGCGGTGGCGGCCGTGACCACCGCTCTCGCGGCCGTCGCCGTTCTGGCCGTCCCCCATCCGGCCGGAGCGGCCGAGAACGCGCCCATCGGATTCGGCGCCGGAACGACCGGCGGCGGCAGCGCCACCCCGGTCACCGTGACAACGCTCGCCGCCTTCACGGCGGCCGTCACGGGCAACGCGGCCAAGGTCGTCAGGGTGAACGGTCTGATCACGCTGAGCGGTCAGGTCGACCTCGGCTCCAACACCACGGTCCTGGGGGTCGGTTCGGCCTCCGGGTTCACCGGCGGCGGTCTCCGGATCAAGGAGGAGACCAACATCGTCGTCCGCAACCTCAACATCAGCAAGCCGCTGGCACCCTCCGACGGTGTGACCGTCCAGGAGTCCACGAAGGTGTGGATCGACCACAACTCCTTCTCGGCGGACCGCACGCACGACAAGGACTACTACGACGGTCTGCTGGACATCAACCACGGTTCCGACAACGTGACGGTGTCCTGGAACACCTTCAAGGACCACTTCAAGGGCTCGCTCGTCGGTCACAGCGACAACAACGCGTCCGAGGACACCGGTCACCTGAAGGTGACGTACCACCACAACCACTTCAGCAACATCTTCTCGCGCATCCCCAGCCTGCGGTTCGGCACGGGCCACTTCTACGACAACTACGTCCAGGGCGCCGATACCGCCGTGCACTCCCGCATGGGCGCCCAGATGCTCGTCGAGAACAACGTCTTCCGTACGACGAAGGTCGCGGTCACCACGAACCGCAGCAGTGACGTCGACGGATACGCCAACCTGCGCGGCAACGACCTCGGCGGAGCCGCCACAGAGGTCTCGCGGGTCGGCACGTTCACCACCGCTCCATACAGCTACACCGCAGAGCCGGCCTCGACCGTAGTCGCCTCGGTGACCAGCGGTGCGGGCGCCGGAAAGCTCTGACCACCCCCTCACCACACAGAAGGAATCGGGACATGACTTCTGCAGCACCCTCGCGCGTCCGCGGGCGCGCACTCACCGGCTCGTTAACCGCACTCGGCCTCTCTGGTGTCATGATCATGACATTCAACGTACCCACGGCGAGCGCGGCGACCTGGCCGACGCCCTCCAACAGCCAGGGAGTGAGCTCGACCATCAGCGTGTCCGGCGTCCGGGACGGCGGCATGGTCCGGTACTACGGGAGCGGCGCGCTGGCCGGCGACGGCCAGGAGGAGGGCCAGGACCCGATCTTCAAGCTCGCGGCCGGCGCGACACTGAAGAACGTCATCATCGGCGCGCCCGGCGCCGACGGCATCCACTGCGAGGGCAACTGCACCCTGCAGAACGTCTGGTGGGAGGACGTCGGCGAGGACGCCGCGACCTTCCGCGGCGGTTCGACCTACACCGTGACCGGCGGTGGCGCGAAGAAGGCCGCCGACAAGGTGTTCCAGCACAACGGGGGCGGCACCCTGAACATCTCCAACTTCGCCGTCAGCGAGTTCAAGACGCTCTACCGCTCCTGCGGCGACTGCTCCACGCAGTACACGCGCAAGGTGAACCTCAGCAACATCGAGGTGACCGGCACGGGCTCCACCGCGCGGCTCGTCGGCATCAACACCAACCGGAACGACGTGGCGACGCTCAGGGGCATCACGATCCTGAACGACTCCAGCCGCAAGGTCATCCCCTGCCAGAAGTACAACAACAACACCGCGGTCGGCACGGGACCCGACAGCACGAACTGCCTCTACAGCACCTCGGACATCACCTACAGGTAAGCCCCCACGGTAGGTGAGGCGGCCGTACGAAGCGTCCCCCGCAAGGCGCTTCGTACGGCCGCCGCTCTTCACCCGACGAAGCGTGCGTGTCAGCGCGTGTTGCGCCCCCACATCGGGTCGAAGCGCTCCCACGCCTCCTCCCACTCCTCCATGCGCCGCCGTTCCAGTCGGCCGCTGAGGAGGCGCCAGCCGACGTACGGGACGGTCGCGCCGCTCGCTCCGGCCAGGGCGCCGACCACCGCGGCCCTGAGGCGGGCCTCGGACTCGGTGGCGGGCTTCGTCACCAGGCGGCCCTGCGGGTCCGTCCAGACGGTGGCCGGGCCGCCGGCGGTGGTGCCGGCCGCGACCCTGGCCTGGCCCGTGTGCGGGGTGCCGTCCTCCGCCGTCCAGCGGACCTTCGCCCACACCTTCTCGCTGCCGACGGTGCCGGGCGCGTCCTCGACGACCAGCGCCGTGACGGGGCGCCACTCGGCGCGCTCTCTGGCCAGCCCCTGTTCGACGGAGTGGGTCGCCGCCAGGCCGACGAAGACTCCGGTGAGGACGGTGAGTGCCCAGGTGGCCAGGACGACCCACCCCTCCACGGCATCCACGGGGCGCCTCAGCGGATTGCGCCGCCAACGCCACAGCCACACCCTCGGACCACGGAATGCCGCCATCGAAGGCATCCTCCTCACGCGCACACGGACATGCCTGCCGTCCTCCCATACGCGCGCTGTCCCGCTGCTGCTCACGGCTCCCCCGAGGTGTCCGTCACATCCGGCCGACAAACCGTGCTGACCTGCGGTGACGCCGTCTCCAGAGGTGACTGTCAGTGGTGAGGTGCAGACTGGCCGGTGACTGAGACAAAGACGTCCCGGAGGTGATCGGCATGGCCGAGGTACTGCTCACGGTCGGCACGCGCAAAGGCCTTTTCATCGGGCACCGGCGCGGTGGCACGTGGGAGTTCGACGAGAGCCCTTCCTTCAACGCGCAGGCCGTGTACTCGGTCGCGATCGACACCCGGCGCGACACCCCGAGGCTGCTCGTCGGAGGCGACAGCGCCCACTGGGGACCGTCGGTGTTCCACTCCGACGACCTGGGCGGGACCTGGACCGAACCGGCGCAGCCCGCGGTCAAGTTTCCTGCGGACACGGGCGCCTCGCTGGAGCGCGTCTGGCAGCTCCATCCGGCCGCGGCGGAGCCGGACGTGGTGTACGCGGGCACGGAACCGGCGGCGCTGTACCGCTCCGAGGACCGCGGCGAGTCCTTCGAGCTGGTCCGTCCCCTGTGGGAGCACCCCACCCGCTCCCGATGGGCACCGGGCGGCGGCGGTGAGGGACTGCACACGATCATCACCGACGGGCGCGACCCGAGCGCGGTGACCGTCGCCGTCTCGGCGGCCGGGGTGTTCCGCACCGCTGACGGCGGCGCGAGCTGGGACCCGTCCAACTCCGGTGTCTCCGCGGTGTTCATGCCGGATCCGAACCCGGAGTTCGGCCAGTGCGTGCACAAGATCGCGAAGGACTCCGTCAACCCGGACCGGCTCTACCTCCAGAACCACTGGGGTGTGTACCGGAGCGACGACGCGGGCGGGCACTGGACGGACATCGGCGCCGGCCTCCCCTCGACGTTCGGTTTCGCGGCGGCGACCCATCCGCACCGCGGCGACACGGCGTACGTCTTCCCGATCAACGCGGACGCGGACCGCGTGCCCGCCGACCACCGCTGCCGCGTCTTCCGCACGGCGGACGCGGGCAAGAGCTGGGAGCCCCTGTCCGCCGGTCTGCCCCAGGAGGACCACTACGGCACGGTGCTGCGCGACGCCCTGTGTACGGACGGCGCGGACCCGGCGGGCGTGTACTTCGGCAACCGCAACGGCGAGGTGTACGCCTCGGCGGACGACGGCGACAGCTGGCGGCAGTTGCTGTCCCATCTGCCGGACGTGCTGTGCGTGCGGGCCGCGGTGATCGACTGAGGCTCAGGACCAGCCGGCGGAACGGTAGGGGGCCGTATGCACCGGAGGAGGGGCTTGGCCCGCTGGCTGCGGATCTGCGCTGAGGCTCCGATGGACGCACGCGCCCGTCGGAACCTCAGCGCCGTCAGGCCAGGCCGAACCTCGGAGCGCTGCGTCGGCGGGCCGCGGAGCGCTCCGAGCGAGCCGATCAGAACAGGCAGGTGTCCATCCAGCGCGTGACCAGGGAGGTGTCGTTCTTGTCGGCGTCACGTACGGGACCGCACAGGAACGGGCTGAAGCGGGTGTCGGCACGCAGCCAGAGACTGAGGAACGAAACGATCCACTTGCCCTGCTTGGCCTTGTTGCCCGAGCCCGTCATCGGGCACAGATGGTCGCCCGGAACCTCGACATAGAGCTTCTCGGCCTGGGACATGGAGTTGTACCAGGGCACCGCGTAGGTGTTGCCGTGGGCGACGGGGTCACTCTGACAGGTCAGGAAGAACGTGGGGTCGGTGACTGCGGAGAAGTTCACGTTCGGGTAGTACGGGGCCGTGGGCACGCCCGCCCGGAAGCGCGAGTCGTCCCTGAGGGCCGCCATCACGCCACCGCCGCCCATCGAGTGACCGACCGCCCCGAGCGTGCCGTTGACCTTCCCCGATATCGGGTTGCCGGCAGAGTTGCCGAGCGCGAGCAACTGGGTGCCGGCGGCGGTGATCTGGCGGCCGCGCGATGCGGGATCGTCGGTGAGTGTGTTGGTGCCGACGTTGATGACGACGAAGCCCCAGGAGGCGAGGCGGGGTGCGAGCCACTGCAGGTTCTGCTGTGTGCCCTGATAGCCGGGCATCAGTACGACGCCCGGGTGCGAGCCACTGCCGGTGGGGTAGGTGACCGTGCCGGAGCCGTACCCGATTGGGCTGGGAACGGTGTAGGTGGCGGTGGTCAGCGGCCCGTTGGTGGCCTCCAGGGAGGCAGTCGTCGGGTCCGGGATGTCGTTGCCCGGAGGGGCGCCGCCACCGGAGCCGTACACCTGGAACTCCCACAGCGAGTAGCCGTAGGCGGTGCCGCGCTGGGTGCCCTGGAAGCGGACGTACCGGCCGTTGCCGTTCACGTCGAGGGTCTGTACGCCGCCGGTGCTGGTCGTGGTCGAGTGGACGGTGGTCCAGGCGGTGCCGTTGTCGGAGGTCTGGATCTGGAACGCGCGGGCGTACGCGGCCTCCCAGCGCAGCACGACCTGGCTGATGGCGGCAGTGGCGCCCAGATCAATGCTCAGCCACTGCGGATCGCTGAACGTGCTCGACCAGCGCGTCCCGGTGTTGCCGTCCACCGCCGCCGACGCGGGAGTGGACGTGTTCTGGGTGGACGAGGAGGTCGCGGGTTTGCCCTGGGACAGCAGGTCGGCGGCGGCCGCCGGCGGGGCGGCGGCTGTCAGCAGGGTGAGCGCCAGGGCGATGGTGGTTGCCAGGGAGATCAGTGCCGTCATGGCACGGCGTCGGGTCCGTAACGGCGTGGCCGTGTGAAGGGAACGACGGGATGGACGCATTGCTTTACCTCCGGATAGCGGTGAGAGCGCGGTAACCGGACAGCGGGGTGCGCCCGCGCTGTGAGGGCCGCCGGATTCGCCGGTAGGTGACCTCTCACAGTGCGGAAGAAAGGGGAAGGGCGCCGCGTGCGGCGGCTACCGGGACTGTGCGAAGAGCCAGTCGATGACCACGTCGTTCTCATACGTCTGGGCCCATGCGAGGTGGGGGTTCACCGGTGTCGTTCCGGGCGGGTAGCTCGTGAACAGTACGTGACTGCGCGTGGCCCGGGCCTGCCGTAGGAGCTCCCGGGACCGGACCTCGAACTGCGCCTTCGGTAGATCGTTGGCCCACTCCCCACGGGTGACCCGTGCGCCGGCGGTCTCCAGCGCGTTCATCAGTGTCCAGGTGCCGGGTTTGCCGAACCGGCCCTCCCGGTAGGGGACGATCGGGTCGTCGACGGAGTGGTCGGCCCAGATCGGGATGTGCGTGATCCTGTCCATGGTGGCCGAGTCGCCCCAGCCGGCCGTGGGCAGGGCAGCCGCGAACACGTCGGGTCGCTTCGCCAGCAGGCTGTAGATACCCCGCCCACCCGAGGACAGGCCGACGAGATAGAGCCGGGCTGTGTCCACGTTTCGGGAGTGTTCGCTCACGAAGGTGTCGATGAGTTCGATCAGAGCGGCCTGGACCTTGGCGTCGGTCCAGTCCGTGCCGTCGGGTCCGTCCATGGGACGGGGCAGGGGGATCTGCGGAGAGAGGACGAACGCGGGGTCGCGGCGCTGTCGTTCCGGTTTGGCGAACGTGACCGCGATCCGGTTGGAGGTGAGTTGGGTCATGTTGTTGTCCGCGACTTCACCACCGCCATGCAGGGTGACGACGAGTGGGTACCGCGTGCGCGTCTGCGGGTTCCGTACGAATCCCTCGGGCTGGTACAGCCGGAAGTCCAGCTCGAAACCCGCGGAGTCGGTGAAGGAACCGGCGGCGAAGTCGTCGACCACGGGAGTGATGACGTCGTCGTTCCGGCTCGCGAACGGACCGGCCCTGAGCACTGGGTCACCTTCCGGGGTGTGCACGTCCACCAGCTGTCTGACGGAGTAGGCGCGGTCGAGCGGAAGGGGATCGGTGACCGCGGCCCGTGCGTTGGAGTCGTTCGGGTCGAGTTCGATGATCAGGCGGTCCCCCGGCCGTCCTGGGCGAGACCGGTCGTCCACTTCGGCGATGGTGCTGGAGTAGACCCGGGTCACCGTGCGCGCCGCTGTCTGCCCGCCCACAGTGGCCTTCACCTGGAAGGCCGAGGGCGGGATCACCCCGCCGCGTAAGTCGATGCGATGCGAGTACTGGAGGGCGACGGCTGTCACCAGCCAGTTGTTCCTCGGCGTCACCCGCGTGACGAGGTCCGTTCGCAGGACCGGATTGCGCCCGGAGGTCACCTGCCGTCTTTCAGATGTGGCTGTCGTGGTGTCGGCGGCCACGGCGGGTGCCGTGCTCACGGCCGGCGCCGCGACCGCACCTGCTGTGACTGCGAGCGCCGTACGTCTGCTGATCGGTCTCATGGGTCCTCGTCTCGGTAGGCCGTGGGGCACCCGGATCGGGTGCCTGGAGTGTGTGGAGGTGTTCGCCGTACTCCGGACTCCCTGAAGCGGGCGGCGCGTTGGAGGCCTGAGCGGCACGTGCGGTGGCTGCCGGGAGCCCGCGGCCTGCGGGGACTCCCCGCAGGCCCGCGACACCGGTCACAGGGGGAACGCACCGGTCAGCAGGGCGCCGGCGGTCATGACCAGGGTGGTGGCGAAGGCCCAGCGGAAGATGAAGCGCTGGTGTTCACCGAGCGACACACCGCTCATGCCGACCAGGATGAACGTGGACGCGGTGAGCGGACTGAGCGGGAACCCCGTGGTCATCTGGCCGAGAATGGCGGCCCTGGCGACCTCGGCCGGGTCCGTGCCGAAGCCCTGCGCGGTCTCGGCGAGTACGGGCAGTACGCCGAAGTAGTAGGCGTCCGGGGTGAAGACCAGGCTCAGCGGCATGCCGGTGACGGCCACGGCCACGGGCAGGTGCGAGCCGAAGGAGTCGGGGACGACGGAGACGAGTGTCTCGGCCATCTCGTCGATCATCCTGGTGCCGGTGAGGATCCCGGTGAGGACGCCGGCCGCGAAGATCATCGTGGTGACGAGGACCACGCTCTTGGCGTGCTTGTCGAGCAGCGCCTGTTGCTGTTCCCAGGTGGGGTGGTTGACCAGCAGGGCGATCGCGAACCCGAGGACGAACAGCACCGGAAGCGGCAGCACTTCCTGGATCAGGCAGACCACGAGGGCAATGGTGAGCAGGAGATTGAAAATGTTCAGCCAGGTCCGCCAGGTCCGCGGCAGCGGCGGGACCCGGACGGTGCCGGGCCCGTCCCCGGGAGCCCGGAGGGCCTGACGCTCCCCGCCAGTCGTCGTCGAAGCGGCGGGTTCACGGTCGTCCCGCTCGTCCTCGCCCTCGCGCACGTCCGTGGCCGGACCCTGCGGGGACAGCGCGGCAAGACGGTTGCGCTCCCGGCGGCCGAGCACGTACGAGGCCACCAGCACCCAGACGACACCGAAGCCCATCGCGGGCAGCACGGGGTTGAAGACCTCGGAACTGTCCAGCTTCAGTGCCGCCATGGCGCGTACCGTCGGGCCACCCCAGGGGACCATGTTCATCACGCCCGCACCCAGGCAGACGACGCCGGACAGGACAAGGGGGTTCATACCGAGTCTCTTGTAGACCGGCAGCAGTGCGGAGACGGTGATGAGGAAGGTGGAGGCACCGTCACCGTCCAGGGCCACGCACAGGGTGAGGACGGCTGTGGCGACGGTTATCCGCAACGGGTCGCCACGCGCCACGCGCAACAGGCCGCGGATCAGGGGGTCGAAGAGCCCGGCGTCCACCATCAGGCTGAAGTACAGGACCGCGAAGGCGATCATGATGCCGGTGGGAGCCACCTTGGACAGCCCACCGAGAATCAACTCGCCCAGATCACCCGCGAAACCACCGATGAGCGCTGCCAGCACCGGAAGCAGGATCAGAGCGACGAGTACCGAGGCGCGTTTGGTCATGGTGAGCAGCAGTAGGACGGCGATCGTGGCGAAGCCCAGAGCTGCCAGCATGGCGGCGCTCGCTTTCTCGGGGAGACGGCCCTCGGCGGCGGTGGGCGGGAGCTGGGCTGGGGCAGGCCGAGGTGTTACGCGAGAGTTTCGAAGCACCGGCGGATCGGTGTCCAGCATCAAACCGAGATCTGTCCATGCGATAAGCGCATCAATCCGAGCGGGCGAGTCCTATGCTCGTCGGCCATGGAGGCCACCACCCTGCGTCAACTGGCGGCATACGCGGCCGTCGCCCGGGCCACGAGCTTCACCGCGGCCGCCGCGGAGATGCACGTGTCCCAGTCCTCGCTCAGCCGCGCGGTCGCGGATCTGGAGCGACAGCTCGGCGTGCAACTCCTCGAACGAGACACCCGTAACGTGCAGTTGACCGCGGCGGGCGTCGAGGCCCTGCGTGTCGCCGAGCAGATCGTCACCGCTCACCGGGCAGGCATGAAGGAGCTCAGGCGATACCTGCTCGGCGAGTTGGGAACGGTCGCCGTGGCCACCCTCCCCTCCGTCGCCGCGGTGCTTCTGCCGCAGGTGATCTCCGACTTCCGCGAGCGGCGGCCACAGGTGGCGGTACGACTCCTCGATGGCCTGGAGCGGTCGGTACTGGACCGGGTCCTGTCCGGCGACGCCGACTTCGCGATCACCACCGTCGGCAGCCCGCCGGAGCAGTTGGAGCACCGCCCTCTGGTCCGGGACCGCTTCCTCGCGGTGCTGCCGGAAGGCCACCCGCTCGCCGACCGCCACGAGATCGCCTGGGACGACCTGGCTCGTCAGCCGTTCCTGGCCGTCGGACGCGACTCGAGCGTGCGCCGGCTCACCGACGCGGCGTTCGCCCAGATCGACGCGCACGCGCCACCGGCGGCCGAGGCGGGCAGTATCGCGACCGTGGGCGGACTGGTGACCGCCGGCCTCGGGGTATCGGCGATGCCCGCCCTCGTGCTCCCGCTCATGGGTGCCGGACCCGTCGTCTGCCGTCCTCTGGTGGACCCCGTGGTGGACCGGCGCCTGGACATCGCGCTGCGCGCTCGACGAACGCTCCCGACCGTGACGGAGCGGTTCCTGGAGGCACTCGAAGAGTTCCGCCTCCAGAGGCGTCCACTTCCGCCCGGGGTTTCGTGGGCTTGAGCCCGCGCACCGACCTCCCTCATTCATGCGTTTTTCGCATTGATTGATGGCCTTCTGTTGCTCGACAGGCATTTCTCCGCTCCGGCAGTCTGAAAAACAACGGACAGCCAAAGGAGCGCATCGGTGTCGGACGACGAGCGGAACACCACCGGAAGCGGGCAGTTGCACGGCCTGAAAGTGGTCGAGTTCGCCCATGTGGTCGCCGGTCCGCTGGCGGGCTCGATGCTCGCCGACCAAGGGGCCGACGTCGTACACGTAGAACCCCCCGGCGCCGGGGACGCGGCCCGCGCCATGGGGCCCCAACGTGACGGTGTTCCCCTGTGGTTCAAGGTCGCCGGCCGCAACAAACGCTCCGTCACCCTCGATCTGCACCACGAGGCCGGCCGACGCGTCGCCCACCGGCTGGTCGCCTGGGCGGACGTGGTCATCGTCACCCTGCGCGCGGGACGCCTGCGCAGCTGGGGACTCGACTGGGACTCCGTGCACCGGATCAACCCCCGGGCCGTGCTGCTGCAGATCTCCGGCTTCGGCGCCACCTCGTCACAGGCGGACGCCCCCGGCTTCGGCAAGGTGGGTGAGGCACGCAGCGGTGTCGTCCACCTGACCGGCTTTCCCGACGGCCCGCCCGTGCACACCGGCTTCTCGCACGGCGACGCCGTGACCGGTCTGATGGGCGCCTACGCCGTCCTCGCCGCCCTCCACCGCCGCGACCACGACCCCGGGTTCGACGGCGAGTGGATCGACCTCGCTCTCTTCGAGTCCCTGTTCCGTCTGGTCGAGTGGCAGGTCATCGTCCACGACCAGTTGGGACGAGTACCGGAACGCTCCGGCAACCAGTTGGCGGTCGCCCCGGGGGCCGTGATCAACACCTACCGCTCCCGCGACGGCGAGTGGATCACGGTGACCTCCGCGACGCTGCGCTCGGTCCACAACATCGCCCGCCTGCTGGGGCTTCCCGAGACAGAGTTCATCACGGCCCAGCAACAGTACGACCGGCGCGAACAGTTGGACGAGGGCCTGCGGAACTGGGTGGCGGAGCGCGACACCGCCGAGTGCCTGGAGGAGTTCGCCCGTACCGAGGTCGTGGCCTCACGGGTGTTCGACGCCGCGGACATCGCCGCCGACCCCGTGTACGCCGAACGCGAGGACATCGTCACCGTCGACGACCCCGACCTCGGTCCGGTGCGTATGCAGGCGGTGATCCCGCACTTCCGGCAGCGCCCCGGGCAGATCTGGCGGACGGGGCCCGCCCTCGGGCAGGACAACCACCTGGTCTACGGGCAGTGGCTCGGACTCGGCGCGGAAGAGCTGGCCGACCTGGAGAAGAGCGATGTCATCTGAGGCGTCTCCGGAGAGCCCTGCCGAGGTGGACGCGGGAGCGGTCGGCCGGCCCCCGCTGCGCTCCCTGCTCTTCGTCCCCGGCACCAGAACCGACTGGCTGCCCAAGGCCCGGGCGGCGGGCGCCGACGCGGCCGTCCTCGACCTGGAGGACGCGGTGCCCACCGCGGGCAAGCTCGCCGCCCGCGCGCAGGTGGCCGACGCCGTCGCACGGGCCGCCGCCGCGTCGGCCGAGCAGGCGGGACAGATGGCGCTGTTCGTCCGTGTCAACCCGCTGGAAGACTGGGCGGGGGCCGAGGAACTGCGGGCGGTCGTACGGCCCGGGCTCGCCGGTGTCGTCCTGCCCAAGGTCCGCTGCGCCCAGGACGTGAAGCTTGCCGACCGGCTGCTGGGCTGGTGCGAACAGGAACAGGGGCTGCCGCCGGGACACATCGCCCTGGTGCCTCTGCTGGAGACGGCGCGCGGCCTGCGCGAGGCCTACGACATCGCCCGAGCCGCCTCGCGCATCGCCTACTTGTGCGCTCTCAGCGCCCCCGGCGGCGACGTGGAACGCGCCGTCGGCTACCGCTGGAGCCCAGAGGGTACCGAAACGGTGGCGCTGCGCTCCCGCGTGCTGCTGGACGCCAGGGCGGCCGGAGTGCCGTGCCCGGTCAGCGGATTGTGGACGCGCATCACCGACCTGCCGGGGCTGCGCGCCTTCGCCGAACAGAACCGCTCCCTCGGCTACGAGGGCATGATGGCGATCCATCCCTCCCATGTCCCCGTGATCAACGAGGTGTTCTCTCCCAGCTCCGCCGAACTCGCCCGCTACGCAGAGCTGATCGCGGCGGTCGAGGCGGCACAGAGGGACGGGACGGGTGCCGTGACCTTCCAGGGTGAGATGGTCGACGAGGCCATGGCCCGTACGGCCCGCCTCGTTCTGGAACGACACAGGGCGCGGGCTCGCGTGGCGCGTAGTACGAGTTCCGCGTAGAGGCCGCGGGCCCGTGACGTTCAGCGTCCTCTGATCGCCGACGGCGGGCGGCGGGCGGGCGGGCGGCAGGGTGAGGACGAGGGACCAGCCGTCGATCGCGGTGGTGCCGGTGTTGGTGACACTGAGGTTCGACGACAGGCCGGTGTTCCCGGCGCTGACGGTGGCGGTGACCCGGCAGGCCGCCGTCCCCGGCGGCGGGTTGGAGGTCTGGAACTGGGTGAAGAACTTCCACACCTCTGCGGGCAGCCAGGTCCTGGAGCCGCTGTCACCTGCGGCTCCGTCCTGCGGCGCGGCGATATGCCCTTCGTCGAAACCTCTGCGGGCAGCCAGGTCCTGGAGCCGCTGTCACCTGCGGCTCCGTCCTGCGGCGCGGCGATATGCCCTTCGTCGAACGCGGCCCAGGCGACCGGATGCCCGGCCGAGCACCTCAAGCAGGTGGTGACCCGGTGCGTCAGGCTGCCCTGCGCCGGGTCGGGCGGGTTCTGTGCGGTGCAGACGTTGTTCCTGACAAACCTGTCCCGCATCGCCCGGCCGCCGGAGATGCCGAGGACGTTGTCCCTGAGGCCGTGCACCCCGAGGTAGGCGATGGGCTGGGTACCGCCACTGCATCCGCTGAGCTGTCCTCCGCTCTGGACCGCGACCGCGCGGAAGACCGTCGCCCGGGAACACGCGAGTGCGTACGACATGGCGGCGCCGTAGCTGAATCCCAGGGCGAAGCGCTGGGTCGTGTCGACGCACAGGTCCGTCTCGACGCGCCTGAGAATGTCGTCGACGAGGGTGACGTCCTCCCCGCCGGCCTTGGCCCAGCCGTTGTTGAGGCCCTGGGGCGCGACAAAGATGGCGCTGTTGTTCGCCAGTCGCTGGAGCCCGTAGTAGGCCCACGTGCCCGTCTCCACGGTGCGGCCTGTGGCGACGTCGGTGGCCGCGCCGCCCAGCCAGTGCAACCCGAAGACCAGCCGGTGGGCGCGGTTACGGTCGTATCCGTCCGGGATGCGCAGGATGAAGGTGCGGCTCTTGCCGCCGCTCTGGATCGTGTGCGTTCCGCTCGTCAGGGCGGGGGCCTTGCCGCACCGGAGAGATGGGCTCGAAATTTCGCGAGCCATTCGGAATCCAAGGGCCTCACGGATGCTAGGGAGGCCGCCGAACATGTCAACACCCATCACTGCACTGCCTCCACGATCCGGCCATCCGGCGCACAGAAGGTGGCGCATCTACCCCCATCCTGGGCAACTGGCCTGCGGCGACATGGGATCACATGTCTTCGAATGTTTCGAAGACACTGACGATTCATGCGAGAGGTATTGACGGGATTCACGGGCCCCCTATCATCCAGAATGCTCGGCAAGCCGATCCGCGTTCGATATCTCGTATACAGAGCAGCCGCTCCGCGCGAACCAGCAGGGCACCCTCCGGACAACTCCAGCCGCCAACGGCTGGGCTCCAGAAGGAGAACGCCAACCGTGCAAATGTCATGGACTCATCACACTCTGTCCCGTCGCCGCGCACTGACGGCCGCCACCGGCCTGACCGCCGGCACCCTGCTTCCTCCGACAGCGGCCGCCGGCACCGCCTCCGCCCAAGGGCCGCCCCCCGCGGCCGCGGCGGCCTTCACGAACCCGGTGATCTGGCAGGACTTCGCGGACATCGACGTCATCCGTGTCGGTGCCACCTTCTACGCCTCGGCCTCGACCATGCACTACTCGCCGGGCGCCCCCGTCCTGCGCTCGTACGACCTGGTGAACTGGGAGATCGCCGGTCACTCGGTGCCCGCCCTCGACTTCGGCGCCAAGTACGACCTGAACGGTGCACGCGGCTACGTCAGAGGGATATGGGCGTCGTCGCTCGCCTACCGGCCGAGCAACAGGACGTTCTACTGGCTCGGCCAGATCGACTTCGCCAGGACGTACGTCTACACGGCCACCGCCGTCGAGGGTCCGTGGAGCCGACTTACGACGATCGGCACGCCGTACTACGACGCGGGGCTGCTCGTCGACAGCGACGACACCCTGTACGTGGCGTACGGGAACACCACCATCAGCGTGGCCCAGCTCTCGCCCGACGGCCGCGACCAGGTCCGTACCCAGCAGGTGTTCACGACACCGTCGAGCGTGGGCACCCTGGAGGGTGCGCGCTTCTACAAGATCAACGGGCAGTACTACATCTTCCTGACCCGTCCCGCGAACGGCCAGTACATCCTGAAGTCGTCGAGCGGCCCCTTCGGTCCGTACACGATGCGGCAGGTCCTCCTCGACCTGCGCGGGCCCATCCCCGGCGGCGGAGTCCCGCACCAGGGCGGGCTGGTGCAGACACAGAACGGCGCCTGGTACTACCTGGCCTTCGTCGACGCCTACCCCGGCGGCCGGATGCCCGCCCTGGCACCGGTCACCTGGACGGCGGACGGCTGGCCCGTCGTGCAACTCGTCAACGGCGCATGGGGCACCTCGTATCCCAACCCGACCGTGCCCACTCCGCCCCGCCAGGTCACCCCCATGACCGGCGTCGACACCTTCGACGGCACGACCCTCAAGCCGAAGTGGGAGTGGAACCACAACCCGGACAACACCAAGTGGTCGGTGAACAACGGCCTGACCCTGCGGACCGCCACGGTCACCAACGACCTGTACTGGGCGCGCAACACCCTCACCCACCGCATCCAGGGCCCCACTTCCACCGCCACCATCCAGCTCGACTTCTTGGCGATGCGGGACGGCGACCGGGCCGGACTCGCACTGCTGCGGGACTCCTCCGCATGGATCGGGCTCAAGCGCGACGGCGGTACGACGCGGGTGGTGATGGTCAACACGCTGACCATGGACACCAACTGGAACACCACCAACACCGGCACCGAGGTCGCGAGCGCGACGGCGTCCGGCAGCCGCATCTGGCTGCGCGCGAACGCAGACATCCGCCCCGGCACCGGACGCCCCGGAACCTTCTCCTACAGCGCCGACGGCATCACCTTCACCCGCCTCGGCCCCGCCTTCTCCCTGGGCAACGACTGGCGTTTCTTCATGGGTTACCGATTCGCCCTCTTCAACCACGCCACCCAGACACTCGGCGGCGCCGTCCGCGTCACCCGGTTCGAGCTGACCACGCCCTGAGGAGGTCCACCGATCGCACCACGCAACCCCCCGCCCACCTCACGAGGAGAACGATGAACCCGCTGAAACGGCTCGGCTGTCGCCGAACCTCGGTCCTGGGCCTGCTGGCCGCGACCGTCCTGGCAACACCCGGGACCGCGACCGGCGCGTCCGACGCACCCGGCACGACCCGCGCGACCGGCGCGTCCGACACCGTTCGGGCCTCCACCCTGGGTGCCCAGGCGGCCCAGTCCGGACGGTACTTCGGAACCGCCGTGGCCGCAGGCCGGCTCGGCGACGGTACGTACACCGGCATCCTTGGCCGTGAGTTCAACTCGGTCACGCCCGAGAACGAGTTGAAGTGGGACGCGACCGAGCCGTCCCGCGGTCGCTTCACCTTCGGCCCCGCCGACCAGATCGTCAACCGCGCGACGTCCCAGGGTCAGCGCATGCGTGGCCACACCCTGGTGTGGCACTCCCAACTGCCCGGCTGGGTCAGCTCCATCAGGGACGCGAACACCCTGCGCAGTGTGATGAACAACCACATCACCACCGTGGCGAACCGCTACCGGGGAAAGATCCACTCCTGGGACGTGGTGAACGAGGCATTCACTGACGGCGGCAGCGGTCAGCTCCGCAGCTCGGTCTTCCGGGACGTGCTGGGCAACGGCTTCCTGGAAGAGGCGTTCCGCACGGCCCGGACGGCCGACCCAGGGGCCAAGCTCTGCTACAACGACTACAACATCGAGGACTGGAACGCCGCCAAGACCCAGGGCGTCTACCGCATGGTGCGCGACTTCAAGGCGCGCGGCGTACCCATCGACTGCGTCGGCCTCCAGGCCCACTTCGGCGCCGGCGGTCCCCCCGGCAGCTTCCAGACGACGGTGTCGAGCTTCGCCGCACTCGGCGTGGACGTCCAGATCACCGAACTGGACATCGCGCAGGCGTCGCCGAACGCGTACGCGAACACGGTCAAGGCCTGTATGAACGTAGCGCGCTGCACCGGCATCACCGTCTGGGGCATCCGCGACAGTGACTCCTGGCGCGGCAACGAGAACCCGCTGCTGTTCGACCGGGGCGGCAACAAGAAGCCGGCGTACAACGCGGCGCTGACGGCACTGGGCGGCACGCCCGCCACCACCCGCGGTGCCCCCGACGCCGCCGCCCTGCCCAGCAGGTACTCGTGGAGCTCCAGCGGCGCCATGATCGGGCCGAAGTCCGACGCGACGCACAACATCGCCGCCGTCAAGGATCCGACGGTCGTCCAGTACAACGGCAGGTACCACGTGTTCGCCAGTACCGCGAGCGCCTCCGGATACAACCTGGTCTACCTGAACTTCACCGACTGGTCCCAGGCCGGCTCGGCCACGCACCACTACCTGGACCGCAGCGCCATCGGCGCCGGCTACCGGGCCGCGCCGCAAGTCTTCTACAACGCACCGCAACGCCTGTGGTACCTCGTCTACCAGACCGGCAACGCCTCCTACTCCACCAACCCAGACATCAGCAACCCGAACGGGTGGAGCGCACCACGCAACTTCTACTCGTCGATGCCCGACATCATCAAGCAGAACATCGGCAACGGCTACTGGGTCGACATGTGGGTGATCTGCGACAGCGCCAACTGCTACCTGTTCTCCTCCGACGACAACGGACACCTGTACCGCTCCCAGACAACCGTCGGCCAGTTCCCCAACGGCTTCACCAACACCGTCATCGCGCTGAAGGACTCCAAATTCGCCCTCTTCGAGGCGAGCAACGTGTACAAGGTGCAAGGCAGCAACCAGTACCTGCTCCTCGTCGAGGCCATCGGTTCCGACGGGCGGCGCTACTTCCGTTCCTGGACCGCCACCAGCCTCGGCGGCTCCTGGACGCAGCTCGCCGTATCCGAGAGCAATCCCTTCGCCCGGGCGAACAACGTCAGCTTCCCCGCAGGCGCCTGGACCCGGGACATCAGTCACGGCGAGTTGATCCGCGCCGGCTACGACCAGACACTCACCATCCCCTCCTGTCGGCTCCAGTACCTCTACCAGGGCATGGACCCCAACGCGGGCGGCGACTACAACCTCCTCCCGTGGCGGCTCGGCCTTCTGACCCAGACCAACTCGACCTGCTGACCGGCCGTGCGGTGGAGAGCGCTTCCGATGGGAGCGCTCCCCACCGCACCGCCGACCATCGGACGCATCCCTGTCAGAGAACCGAGGTACCGTCATGCGCCGCAGACTGCTCGCCCTGGCAGCAGCACTCTCCTCGCTGCCACTGGCGCTCGCCACCGCACCGTCCGCCCACGCGGCGGACCTGACGACCATGACCAGCGGGTTCTACGCGGACCCCGACTCCAGCGCGAAGCGGTGGACCGCCGCCAACCCCGGCGACGGCCGAACGTCCGCGATCAACGCCTCCATCGCCAACACCCCGACGGCCCGCTGGTTCGGCTCCTGGAGCGGCACCATCGGCACCGCCGCCGGCGCGTACGTGGGCGCCGCGGACGCCCGGGACAAGCTGCCCCTCCTGGTCGCCTACAACATCTACAACCGCGACTACTGCGGCGGGCACTCCGCGGGCGGAGCCTCCTCGCCGTCCGCCTACGCGAACTGGATCGCCCAGTTCGCGGGCGGGATCGCGGGCCGCCCGGCCGTCGTCCTCCTCGAACCGGACTCCCTCGGGGACTACGGCTGCATGAACCAGGCCCAGATCGACGAACGCAAGGCCATGCTCACCGGCGCCCTCGCCGAGTTCAACCGCCAGGCCCCCAACACCTGGGTCTATCTCGACTCCGGCAACCCGGCCTGGGCGAGCGCGGCGACCATGGCCCGGCGCCTCCACGAAGCAGGCCTGCGACAGGCGCACGGCTTCTCACTCAACATCTCCAACTACCTGACCACGGGCGAGAACACCGCGTACGGCAACGCCGTCAACAGTGAACTGAGCGCGCGGTACGGCTATACCAAGCCGTTCGTCGTGGACACCAGCCGCAACGGAAACGGCTCCAACGGCCAGTGGTGCAACCCCTCAGGACGCCGGATCGGCACGCCCACCCAGCTGGGGGGAGGCGCCGAGATGCTCCTGTGGATCAAGGTCCCGGGTGAGTCCGACGGCAACTGCGGCGCCGGCAGCGGCTCCTCGGCCGGACAGTTCCTCCCCGAGGTCGCCTACAAGATGATCTACGGCTCCTGATCCGGGTCCGCTCGGGCGCAGTTCCGGTACCGGGGTAGGGCGGCTCATCGCTGTCACCGGTCGTCGGACGGGGCCGGCTGGTCCCGTCGTACCGGGACCAGCCCAGCACGTCGGAGTCGAGTGGGCGCAGGAAGGTGTGCAGGTCAACGACGCCGAGCAAGCGGTACCGGACAGTAGCCATCGCCGCATCTCAGGGGCTGTCTTCGGACGACGGAAGCCTGACGATGGGCAGAACTCATCAGACGGGCGTCGACGCCGACGGCACGAAGGGTGCCCCGTGTCCTGGCACGATCAGCGCCGGGCCGAGGGCCAGGACCTTCTCCCTGGCCGCCCGCAGCTGTTCGCGGTCGGGCGCGAAGGGGTCGTCGGCGGGTCCCTCGGCGGTCCACCACAGATGGGTCAGGACCACCAGGCCCTCGGCGGCCGTGACCAGGGTGCTGACGTCCTCGGCGGTGTGGCCGGGGGTCGTCATGAGCGTGATCGACGGCGACAGCTGATATCCGTCGGCATCGCGGTCCTCCCAGATGTCGTTCTGGTAGATGGCCATGTGATCGTGGAAGCGGGCGCGGGGGAACAGGGCCGCGTTCAGCGTGTGATCCGGATGGTGGTGGCTGAAGATCACGTCGGTGACGTCTTCGGGGTTCAGTCCATGGTGCGCGAGCGGGTCCAGGATGAGTCGGCGGTCCGCGACCATGCCGGGATCGGCGATCGCGACCGTCCGGCCGTCGACGAGCAGGGTGACGGTGCCGGCCACCCGCGTGTCGGCGTAGCCGGTGGTCAGGACGTGGAAGGCAGCGGTCATGAGTGGCTCCTCGGGGGACGGGTGCGGTGTGGGGCCGTACGAGCCGGTCACCGGGGAAAGAGCGCTCGGAAGCCGGTGAGCAGGCCCGGAGACCGATGTCGAACGCTAGCTCGGCCCGGCGGTGGTCGGTGGGGGTGTCGTCGAGTACGGCGCTGAGGTGGGGGACGGTCTGGCGGGTCACGTCGGAGACCATCACCGGCGGCGCGACAAGGTCGAGGGCCGAACCGAGAAGGAAGCTCTCCAGCGCGTTGAACCTGCGCCGGGTGTGTCATTCGGCCCTGATGTTGTCGACGTACACCACACCCTTGGTAGCCGTGCCGCTGCCACGGCCGAGGTACAGATTGAACGCCGTCACCTTGGCCAGACGAGCCGCGTCGAGCACGGCTCCGGTGTGTGCGGTGTCCCAGGGAGCGGGCCCGAACTCGCTGAAGGGTGTCCTCATCTCCTGTCCGTTCGTGTCGGCCAGCGGGAACCGGTACTGGAATGGGACTCCGTCAGCGACGATCTCGAACGCCCCGGCGTTTTCGGAACCGTCGCCCCGCAGCCACAGCGCCAGGGACGTGAAAGCGGACCAGTCCGCGACGACCGACCTGCCTATGCCGGTGTACTCGGAGCCGGTGAAGTCGTACGCGTAGGCCAGTCCGTAGGAGCCCGAGGACTTGTGGTCGGGCGACAGTGCGATGGTGTGGGAGTTGGTATGGGTGTACGCCTCGCTCAGGGCGGCGTCGTCTCCGGCGTATCCCTCGAAGTCGTCGACCCAACCTGCAGGCAGCGGTGCGACCTCGCCGAGGAGGACCACGGCCGAGTCGGTGAGCGTCTCGCCGTGCACCCGCGCGCTCACGCTGAGGGCAACCGAACGGTTGTTCCGCAAGGCCGGGTCGATCGACCAGTCGCCTGAGTAGAAGCCGTCGGGGTCGAGGCGCAGCGGTCTGGCGCGTCCGCCGTTCACGGAGTAGGTGACCCGGCTCGCCCGCGCGGGCGTGACGCGTACCCGGAGGGTGGTCTTGGAGGCCGTCACGCGCTGTCGGTCCGTGGGGGTCACGAGGTGCATGAACGGGGCGTTCCTGACCGCGGTGGTGCGAGCGGAGTACACCCCCCGGAGATCTGCGGCGAACAGGGCGTAGGGGTCCTGGTGGTACTTGACGAAGTCCGGCAGCAGGGCGTGGCCGGGGTACGGCACATAAGCGCGCTTGGTGCCTCCGAAGTTGGCCCAGGTGAGCATGTACGTCATCTGACGGGCCGACGGGTCCGCCTTGACGGCCTGCAGCAGTTGGGTGAACCACTGCGGGTCGCGGACCTCGGTACCGCTCTCCCCGAACTCGGTGAAGGCCGGCACCTTGCCTCGCTCGTTCGCCAGCTGGACCACCATCGCCAGGTCCCTCACCAGACCGTCCAGCCAGGCGGTCGGTCCGGCGGCTTCGTCGTAGGAGTCGTAGCCGAGGATGTCGACGAACCGGTCGCCCGGGTAGGTCTTCAGGTAGCCGGTCGGGGCGCCTCCGAAACTCGAGTTGGGCGAGTAGGCGTAGAGCAGGTTGTGGACGCCTCTGGTGTCACGCAGGTACTCGACGGTGTAGCGGAACAGCTCGATGAACTCGCCCGAGGTGGTGTGGCCTGCGCCCCACCAGAACCAGCCTCCGTTGTTCTCGTGGAAGGGGCGGAGGATCACCGGGATCAAGGTGCCGTCCGAACGCCGCGCGCCCTTGACCGCCTTCGCGATGCGGTCGAGGAAGGCATTGAAGTCCGCGTGCTTCGCGCCTCCGGGAAGGATCTGGCCGACCACTCGGCCCGTTGTGTCGTAGAAGTCCTCGCCGGTGACAAAGTTCGGCATGTGGGCGGTGAGGGTGTTGATCCCGCCGCGTGCGTCCCCCTGCTTGATGCACCGGCTGAGTGCGGCGATGTTCTCGGCTTCGGTTCCGTCCTGGGTGCCGGGGCGTTCGTCGCCGTCGAGGACGAGGGTGTCCCAGCCGAAGACCGCGGGGTAGTCGCCCACCGCCGCCCTGGTATCGGACGCCTTGCCGTCGGGAGTGGTGAAGGTGAAGCCGTAGGTGAGGTCGTGCTGATGACCGAACAGGATTCCCCTGCCCTGCTGCCGCTTCAGGTACGCGAACAGCGAGCGGGTGGCGGGAGTTGCCCTGTCGTCGACGATCCGGACCCGCGCCGGCACACCAGTGGGCACCGAGGGGGAGGTCGCCGCGGCGGCCATCGGTGTTCGGGCGCCGGCTGCCACGGCGACGGCGGCAGCGAGGAGGACGAAGGTGCGACGCTCCAGGGGAGAGCTGGACATGTACGTCTCCTTTTGACGTGCGATCTCGGGCAGAAGGGTGGCCCACCGAGGGCGGGTGCGCCGCGCTGGGGGGGGTGCCGTGAGCCGGGAGCCTCCCGTCGGCGGCGCCGCGCGTCATCGCGCATGGCGGAGGGCGCCGTTGTCGCATGCCGGGCCGGCGCGACGCTCAGGTTGTGCTGGACAGACGGCCTGCTCGGTCGGCCGTCGTACAGCCGTCTCATTCCGGAGGGACGAGCCGTCTTGCACTCGCGAGTCTGCGACGCGGAGCGGTGAACCCGGCCCGCCACTACTGGCTTCTGAGGTCGGAGTGTCCGAGGAGAGGGGCGAGCCGTCCGCGGTGGCCGGCGGCCCAGGCGTTCGGACCGTCGCTGACCACGTTCCAAACGCTGAGGCAGTGGGTCCGACCGCAGGCATTGTTGCCCTAACGGGCTTCGTCGGAGGGAACCTTGACCCAGTCCACGACGGCAAGGGCGACACCGGTTGTCGCCGCCCTGAACATCCAGGGTCTGTTGGTCACTTGCGGGGGCCCTTCCAGCGACGCGGTCGGCTGCGGAAAGAGGGTCCTGGTCAGGGACATCCGCAACGCACGACACGCGTGTGATTCAAGTGACGCCATTTGACTAGAAGTTGAGGAAAAAGGAAAGAGCTTGGCTCTATCTCGACCAGTCATGACGAGGCCGGCCACCGTCGGCCGGGGGAACGCGAGTGGGATCCACAGTTCGCGTGAGAACGGCGGCACTTGCCGCCTTGACGGTCGGAGCGCTGCTCACGGCGGCGGTATCGGTCGACAGGGGCAGCAGCACGTTCCGTCGGCGCCGGCGCAACTGCCGACGGCCGGAGTTGGGCCGCTGCTGGGTCGGTCCGTGGCGCGGGTTGCAGGTCAGGCAGTGTCCGCCGGGCCGAGGCCGGGTCGAAAGCGGTGCACAGCCGGGAGGCGGGCAGCGTCTTGGCGGAGGTGGTGTGATGCGCGGTCGGAGAGACGCAGTCGCCAGTGTGGTGGGGGCCAGGGCAGTGGGGGCGCTGTCATCCCGAGCGCGTCGAGCCGGCGGGCCCTGGTTGCAGGGCACCGTGGCGGGCAGCGTCCGCCCGTCACTTCCGCGCTGTCGTCCCGAGGAAGAGCGGTTCGCCTGAGCGCAGGTGCTCCCTCAGCCACTGCTCGGTGTTGCTCACGTGCAGCAGTGCGGCGGCCTGGCTGAGGGCGGCGTCACGGGAGGACAGCGCGTTGAAGATCGCCTCGTGCTCGGCGAGAGTGCGGCCCGCGGCCTTGTCGTCGACCAGACCGCGCCAGATGCGGGCGCGCAGGGTACGGCCGGAGATGCCTTCCAGGAGGGTGAGGAGGCTCTCGTTGCCCGTGGCGGAGACTACGGCGCGGTGGAAGGCCGCGTCATGGGCATTGAGCTGTGCGACGTCGTCGCGGGCCTCGCGCATGGCGTCCAAGTGCCGCTCCACCTCGCTCAGTTGGGCGTCCGAGATGCGGGTCGCGGCAAGGGCCGTGGCGATCGGTTCGAGGAGCCGCCGTACCTCCATGAGGTCCTGCAGCGCGACCGAGTCGCCCTGCAGGAGTTCGACGGCGCCGCCGAGACCCTCCAGGAGCAGGCTCGGCTGAAGGCTGGTCACATACGTGCCGTCGCCCCGCCGCACCTCCAGGACCCGCGCGACGGCCAGCGCCTTGACCGCTTCCCGGGCGAGGTTGCGGGACAGTCCCAGCTGGGCGGCCAGGTCCTGCTCCGGTGGCAGTTTGGAGCCCGGCGCCAGGGCACCGGTCCGGATCAGCTCACGGATCTGCTCGATGGCCTTGTCCGTCAGAGACACCGCCCCTCCCTCCCCCACCGCGCCCCGTGAGCACGTCCGACCTGATCAGCCCCTGAGCGCGGAGATCGTCCCAGAGGCCGTCCGGGACTTGCTGACCATGGAGTTCCACGTTGGGTCCGACCTGTTCCGGAGTCCGCATGTCGAGGGTGACGCCGATGATACGGGGATGCGTGTGCGGGACGCCGCACAGACCGCGGCGATCGCCCGAGCCCGAGCGACCGGAGCCGGCGTACTCCTGGAGGGACCCAGGGCGCACCACGAGACAGGCCGTGACGCCGGGCTCGAGGCCCAGGGCGGACTCCAGTGACAGATCCATTCCTTTGACGGTCGTGGTCGTGGTCGTGGTCGTGCCGGCCATGGGCGTGCCAGACATGGCATGTCTGTGCATTTCTATGTACGCGCAATACCCATAAAAAGTGGGGCAAGTATCGCAAATAGCTCAACCATGCGGTGTCATTCATCCCTGCACGCTGGTTGACATCCCAGGGCGACATGGCCGACCTTCATGCGTGGCCCTGCATTCCCTCTGTCCCCTTCCGCATCAGGGATGTGTCCATGTCGAACTCGATCAACAGACGCCAGTTACTGGCCTCCGCAACCTGCGTGGTCGCCGCCGCTGCGGCCGGAGGTGTGTTCGGTGCCGGTGCCGCCGAGGCGGCGCCCAGCGCCTACACGCCCGACTGGAACTCGGTCGACCAGCACCCGCCGGCTCCGGAGTGGTTCCAGGACGCGAAGTTCGGGATCTACTTCCACTGGGGTGTCTTCAGTGTTCCCGCCTTCGGCAACGAGTGGTACCCGCGCAACATGTACGAGGCGGGCAACAACGCCAACCAGCACCACATCGCGACCTACGGCCAGCCATCCGCGTGGCCGTACCACAACTTCATCAACGGAGCGCGGGACCTGGCGGGCAACACCGTGGAGTTCGCCCCGAAGCTGAAGTCGGCCGGCGGGAAGTTCGACCCCGAGGAGTGGGTGCAGCTGTTCGCCGACGCCGGCGCCAGGTTCGCCGGCCCGGTCGCCGAGCATCATGACGGCTTCTCCATGTGGGACAGCCGGGTCAACGAGTGGAACTCGGTCAACAAGGGCCCCGGTCTCGACCTGCTGCGGCTGTTCTCCACAGCCATCCGCGCCAAGGGCCTGAAGCTGCTGGTGGCCATGCACCACGCGTACAACTTCACCGGCTTCTACGAATTCGCCCCCGCGCAGACGGACAGCAGTCTCAAGAAGCTCTACGGGCAGATGGGTTCGGCCGCGGAGAACCAGCTCTGGTTCGACAAGCTCAAGGAGGTCATCGACCGTGCCCAGCCCGACATCCTGTGGCAGGACTTCAATCTGGACGCCGTCGACGAGCAACAGCGCCTGAACTTCCTTGCGTACTACTACAACCAGGCAATCACCTGGGGCCGCGAGGTCGTCGCCACGTACAAGGACGGCATGAACGGCAAGGGCGAGGTCTTCGACTACGAACGCGGCGGCCCGGCCGATCTCACCACCCCGTACTGGCTGACCGACGACAGCATCTCCAGCAGCAGCTGGTGCTACACCCAGGGCATCGGCTACTACACCACCCAGCAGATGCTGCACTCGTTCATCGACCGGGTCAGCAAGAACGGCAACATGCTGCTCAACATCGCGCCGATGGCCGATGGCACCATCCCTCAGGCGCAGAAGGACATCCTGCTCGCCATCGGCGACCATCTGAAGCGCTTCGGCGAGTCGGTGTACGCGACCCGCGCCTGGACCGCGTACGGAGAAGGCCCGACGAAGATGGGCGGCGGCTCCTTCACCAGGCCCACGGCAGGCACCGCGCAGGACATCCGGTTCACCCGCAACAAGGCCGAAAACGTCCTGTACGCCACCGTCCTGGGCTGGCCCGGCAGTTCGCTCACGATCAAGACCCTCAGTCCGGACCGGATCGACCTCTCGTCGCTGACCTCGGTGAAGCTTCTCGGCTCCGCCGCCGGCACCTACATCGACCTGCCCACGCCGGCCCAGAACGCCTCCGGCCTCACGGTCACCCTGCCGTCCTCCGCGCCGTACAGTGCGAACGCCTACGTCCTGAAGCTCGCCTTCTCCGGCACGATCCCCGGTCTGCGGCCACTGGCCGGCGCCATCGCCTTCACGGACGTCAACTACAGCGGCGACTACGCCGTGCTCGCCCTCGGCGACCACACCGCGGCCGATCTGACCGCAGCCGGTCCGGGCCCGGGCACCCTCTCCTCCCTCCGGCCGGCCCCCGGTCACCGGGTGATCGGCTACTCCGGAGACAACTTCACCGGCACCTCCTGGACGTTCACCGCCGACAACCCCGACCTCAGGGTCACCGGCAACAACGACCGGATCACGTCGCTGAAGGTCCAGTTCAACCCGGCGACGTACTTCCGGATCACCAACGCCACCAACGGCCTCGCCCTGGACAGCGGCGGCAACGTCGCCTCCGGCTCCGACCTCAAGCAGTGGACCTGGAACGGCAACACCAACCTCCAGTGGCAGGCGGAGCAGGTCGGAGACGGCTACTACAGGCTGGTCAACCGCACCAACGGCATGGTCGCCGACGGCTGGGGCGCCACCGTCAATGGCTCCGCCGCCCGACAGGCTCCCTGGAACGGTGGCACCAACCAGCAGTGGACCATCACCCATCGGGGCGGTGACCGCTACTCGATCGCCAACCGCACCACCGGCCTGGTCCTCGACGGCGGCGGCAACGTCGCCTCGGGTGCCGGCACCAAGCAGTGGACGTACAGCAGCAGCACCAACCTGCTGTGGACGTTCACCGCGCTGTAGCCGGCACGGGCAGGCGCTACGGCCGGACTGCTGACGGAACGGCGTTCAGCCCCGTTGATTGAGCATTCACATGCAGAAGAGGACGCCTGCATGAGAAAGCCTTGGCTTCCGGCCCTGGTCACGCTCGTCGCTGCCGCGCTCGGGGTGACGGCGGCTGGTGTGATACCTGCCTCCGCCGCCTCGACCACGCCCTTGCGGATCATGCCGTTGGGTGACTCCATCACCTGGGGCGTGGGAAGCAGCACGGGCAACGGCTACCGGGGTCCGTTGTGGGACAAGCTCGCGACGGACGGCCATCCGCTGGACTTCGTCGGCACGTTGCGGGGCGGTTCGATGTCCGACCCCGACAACCAAGGCCACTCCGGATACCGCATCGACCAGATCTCCGCCCTCGCCGACGCCTCGCTGACCCGTTACCGGCCCAACGTGGTGACGCTGATGATCGGCACCAACGACCTGGCCGGGAACTATCAGGTCTCCACCGCTGCCGACCGGCTGAAGTCGCTGGTCCACCAGATCACCGCCGACGTCCCCGACGCGACCGTCCTCGTGGCCTCCCTGGTCGTGTCCACCAGCGGCTCGGAGGAGCAGTACCGTGCCGCGTACAACCAGGCCATCCCCCAGATCGTGAGCGAGGCACAGGCCGCGGGCAAGCACGTCGCATACGTGGACATGAGCAGCCTGACCACGGCCGACCTGGCCGACGCCTTCCACAACGGCATCCAGTCCGCGGACAGCGCCGGGTGGCTGAGGAACCCCGCCCCCGCACGCGTGCGGTCCGACATGGGCGGCAAGTGCATCGACGTCAGCGGCTTCGGCACCGTCGACGGGACCGCCGTCCAGATCTGGAGCTGTGGCGACAGCATCAACCAGTACTGGTCCGCCTACACCGACGGCACCCTGCGCTCCATGGGCAAGTGCCTCGAAGCCGCCGGCTTCGGCACGGCCAACGGCACCAAGGTGCAGCTCTGGGCCTGCCACGGCGGCTCCAACCAGATCTGGGAGCCCTACAACGGCGGCTACCGCAACCCCGCCTCCGGCCGCTGCCTCGACATTCCGGGCTTCTCCACGACCGACGGCACACAGCTCCAACTGTGGGACTGCCACGGCGGCTCCAATCAGAAGTGGACCACTCTGACCACCGGGTGACCCGCGCTCCCGGGACCCGAGCCCTTTCCGGGCTCGGGTCCTGGAGAACACCGGTGGCGGACACCGCCGGCTGCAGAGCGCCCGCCCTGGTCCGGAGTCAGTGGTCGGCGCGGCGCAGCCGCCCTCGCGGGTCGTGGCCTATGGCAGTTGCCAGTCCACCGGCTGGGCACCCTGCTTGATGAGCAGGTCGTTGGCCCTGCTGAACGGCCGCGAACCGAAGAAGCCCCGGTCCGCCGACATCGGAGACGGGTGCGCGGACTCGATCGCAGGAAGATCCCCGAGCAACGGCCGCAGATTGCGGGCATCCCTGCCCCACAGCACCGACACCAGCGGCGTACCGCGAGTCACCAGCGCGCGGATCGCCTGCTCGGTGACCTCCTCCCACCCCTGGCCACGATGCGCCGCCGGCTTGCGGGGCGCCGTCGTCAACGCCCTGTTGAGCAGCAGCACACCCTGCTCGGTCCACGGCGTCAGATCGCCGTTCGACGGCCTGGACAGCCCCAAGTCCGTGTGGAGTTCTCGGAAGATGTTCTCCAGGCTGCCCGGCAACGAACGCACCTCGGGCGCCACCGCGAAACTCAACCCGATGGCCATCCCCGGTGTCGGGTAGGGATCCTGGCCGACGATCAGGACGCGGACGTCGTCGAAGGGCTGCTGGAAGGCCCGCAGGACATTCGCTCCGGCCGGCAGGTAGGTCCGGCCCGCAGCTATCTCGGCCCGGAGGAAGTCCCCCATGGCGGCAATGCGTTCGGCCGCAGGCTCAAGAGCCTTCGCCCAGCCCGCTTCAACAAGTTCATGCAAAGGTCGTGGTGCCACGGCGCGCCACTCTACTGGCACGCGCCATACCCCGGCACAAACACAGACGCCCCCGCACACGGGCACCGTTCTCGGCGCTACTCTTCCTCCGTGCGACCCCGAATGACCGTCATACGAGCTTGATGCCCAATTGCCGGACAGGAAACGATCGTGCCCCTGGCGGGCAAGTCCGTTCATCCCACCGGGCCTTGCCGGCCGCGCGCGGTTGACCAGCACCGAAGCACCGGGGCGACCGGCTGTCTCCTCACCGGGCAGTGAAGTCATCACACTCTGACCACTTCTGATCCGTACGTAACTCATCAGACAAAAGCGGACGGATACCGCTCACCTGCACCCTCCCCGAACAGGGGAGCCCAATAAGCCAGTAACATGCGGCGCCATGAGCTCCCCCACTGGGCCCGCCGGCCTGCCAGTACGAATGCCGCGCCCCCGCCAGTCGGGGCGGCACCGCCGCCCCGAGCCTCTGGCGGCTCCCGAGGGTGCGCCCGCGCTCGTCCTCGCGGTCCCGGGCACGCCCAGCGCCGCCACGCGCAGCCTCGCCGAGGAGGTCGTGAGCATCGCCCGCTCGGAGCTCCCCGGTCTCGATGCCCGCATCGGGTATCTCGACGGTGACGACGCGGAGTTCCCCACGCTCCAGTCCGTCCTCGCGCACACCGCGCAGGAGCGCACGGCCCGTTACGAGCAGGCCCTCGCCGCCGGTGTGGACGCCAAGCAGCCCGAGGGGCCCGTGGCCGTGGTCGTGCCGCTGCTCGCCGGCCCGGACGGCGCGCTGCTGCGCCAGGTCCGTCAGGCGGTCATGGAGAGCCGTATCGCGGCCGAACTGACCGATGTCCTCGGCCCGCACCCGTTGCTCGCCGAGGGGCTGCACGTACGGCTGTCCGAGGCGGGCCTCGCGCGCGCCGACCGGGCCCGGCTGTTCACCGTGGCGACCGCCGCGGACGGCATCATCCTGGCTTCCGTGGGCGGCGAGGAGGCCGTGCAGGCGGCCGGCATCACGGGCATGCTGCTCGCCGCGCGTCTCGCCGTTCCGGTGATGGCGGCGGCCCTCGACCAGGACGGCTCGATCGCGGCCATCGCCGAGCAGCTGCGCGCCTCCGGCTCGCAGAACCTCGCGCTCGCCCCGTATCTGATCGGCCCGGAGATCGACGCCGGTCTGCTGGAGGCCGCGGCCCAGGAGGCCGGCTGTGCCTCCTCCGACGCGCTCGGCCCGTACCCGGCCATCGGCAAGCTGGCGCTGGCCAAGTACACGACGGCGCTGGGCATCGCTCCGCAGCAGGTGCAGGGCGCCCCGGTCCGCTGACCCGGGCAGCAGCACCGCAGGACGACGTAGCACTTGGTACGCCGAAGGGCCCGCTCCTGGCAGAGGAGCGGGCCCTCGGCGTTGCCGGCGTACGGAGCGACGCGTGCTCAGCCGAAGATCACACAGGACGCCGCCGGGACGGCGACCGAGCCGGCCTCGCGGGGGACACCGGTGTCGGGGTCGAGGGCGAACCAGGTGACGTCTCCGGAGCGTTCGTTCGCCGCGTACAGGAATCCGTCCGAGGCGGCGAGCGCGCGGGGCCAGTGGCCGCCGCACGGCACCGTGTCCACGAGCCGCAGGGCCGCTCCGCCGCCGTCGACGGCGAGCACGGACACGACGTCCTGGCCGCGCGTCGCGGTCCACACGAAGCGGCCGTCGGGCGAGACGACGATGCCCGACGGGTAGGCGTCGCCGTCCGGGCTGTCCGGCAGCACCGGCGTCTCGCACAGGGGCGTCAACAGGCCCTCGGCGGCGTCCCAGCGGCAGACGGTGAGCGTCGGCGCGAGTTCGTTCAGTACGTACGCGTACGGGCCCTCCGGGTGGAAGGCCAGGTGGCGCGGGCCGCAGCCGGGCCGCAGGGCGGTCTCCCGGTGCGGTTCGAGGGTCCCGTCGCGCAGGGCGCACACACGTACCGAGTCCGTGCCCAGGTCGACGCCGACGGCCCACCGGCCGCTCGGGTCAGGCTGCACCTGGTGGGCGTGCGGCCCCCGCTGGCGCGCCGGGTGCAGGCCGGAGCCGGTGTGCCGGAGCACGTCGGACGCGGCGGCGGCGAGGGTGCCGTCGGCGTGGACGGGCACCGCGGTGATGCTGCCGGAACCGTAGTCGGCGGTCAGGATGTGCCCGGCGAAGAGGCCCAGATGGGTGGGCCCGCTGCCGACCGGCACGGGCGGGCCGGTGAGTTCGGGCTTGTCGCCGTTCACGCGGTAGGCGGCCACCGCGCCCTCAGTCGTCTCGCTGACCGCGTAGAGCGTGTTCCCGTCGGCGGCGAGCGCGAGATACGACGGGTCGGGTACGTCGTCCGCCGCGCCGAGCACGGTCAGGGCACCGCTGTCGTCGTCCACGGCGGCGACGAGGACACCCGGGCCCCCCGCCGTCGTGAACGAGCCGATGAACGCTCTCCGTCGGCCCACTGCCGTCCCCTCTCGGTCGCCTGATCGTCCGGGGCGACCGTACCCTATCGGTCTAGACCAATGGGCTGGGTGTACGTCGGAGTCTCAGGATCCGACGAGCGGGGAGACCGACGGGCCGCGCAGCGGCTTGGCCAGCTCGGCCAGGGCCCGTTCCAGACCGTGCAGGTGGGCGAGGGCGGGTTCGGTGGCGTGGGCCCGGTCCGCGGGGGCCGTGACGGCGGTGGGGCGGCCCTCTGTGAGTGCCTGCACCGCGGACTCGACGCGTCGGCAGGCAGCGGGCAGGCGGGCGTCGTGGGAGGCCTCCGGGTCGGTGGCCACGGCGGCCAGGCCGCGGATCTCGCGGGCGCAGTCGTCGAGGAGCGCGAGTACCCGGCGGGCCCGGCGCTTACGGGCGCGCATCGGGTTGAGCGGATGCACGAGCGGCGCCACCGAGAGCCGGACGCGCCCCAGCAGCAGCTCCAGTTCGGCCACGCGCGGCGCCGGTTCGGGGGACGCACCGAGGTCCGGTACGCCGGCGAGCCGGGCGGTGGCCTCCGCGGTGCAGGCGTGGACGCAGCGCAGGGCGCGCTGGATCCAGGCGTCGGTGGTGGCGTGCGTGGTGATCGGCAGGACGAACAGCACGGCCAGCAACGCGCCCAGCACGCCGACGCCGGTCTCCGCGAGCCGCACGGCGAGCAGCGCCGGGTCGAGGACGCCCAGGAGCCCGTACAGAAGTTCGGCGAGCAGGGTGACCGAGAGCATCATCCACGTGTACGACACGGCGGCCGAGTAGAAGATGCCGAACACGCATACGGCGACGAGCACCGCGGTCGGGACGACGGCCCCCGCCACCGGGACCGCGACGGCGAGACCGAGCCCGATGCCCAGCACCGTGCCGAGGACGCGGCGGAAACCGCGGACCAGGGTCTCTCCGCGCGAGGTGGTGTTCACGAAGATCCACCAGGTGGCGCCGACGGCCCAGTACCAGCGCTCCCCGGACACCAGCTGGCCCACGACGAGCGCGAAACCGGCGGCGGCCGTCGCCTGGACGGCCTGACGTGTGGTGGCGCGGGCCAGGCCCCGTTCGCCGGTCGGGGCGACCGGGCCTGGCACCGGAGTTGTGCGGCGCTCGTAGCACCACAGTACGAAGCGCACCGCCGAGGCGGTGAGGACGGACAGGAGGACGGCTGCGTACAGCTCGGGCAGCTGCTGCGGCCCCGCCTGCAGGAACTGGGCGACGAAGAAGGTCATGAACGCGAAGACGCCCAGGCTGTGACCGCGAGGGCCCCACCGGCGCGCGTACACGCCCGCCCCGACGACGGCGAGGAGGACCAGCCCGCGGGCGACGGGGTGGTCGTGCAGCCCGGCCGCGGCGGCGAGGACCGGGAGGCCGACGGCGGGCAGCAGCGCGGTGGTGACGAGCTGGCCGCGCACGGTGGCGTCGGTGACCGTGAACAGGGCGAGCATCGCGGCGAGTCCGCCGGTCACGGCCCCGGTGAGCGAGTGCCCGGCGAGGCCGCAGACGGTGACGGCCAGACCGATGCCGAGCACGGCCCGCGCGGCGAAGCGCAGCCGTGTCCGGCCCGGGTCCGGCGCCATGAACACCCTCTTCAGCACTGCTGTCCCGCCCCACTGGAATCGGCATGAAAAAGGCGCCGCGGAGTCCGCAGCGCCATCGACGGGACCATTGCAGCATCACTGCCACGACTGGCTCAAGTGCGGTCGAATATGCTGATCCATTGGCACAGACATATCGGTCGGTGAGCGTCCACCGCCGAGCCAACGGACCATACACACTCACATACGAGGAGGTCGGACACCATGGCCGTGGACGAGCTGGACACCCGCATCCTGCGGCTGCTGCTGGAGCGTCCCCGCACGAGTGTGCGCGAGCACGCCCGTGTCCTCGGCGTCGCGCGCGGCACCCTCCAGGCCCGGCTCGACCGCCTCGAACGGGACGGCGTGATCACCGGCATGGTTCCCTCGCTCTCCCCCGCCGCGCTCGGCCACCCCGTGCTCGCCTTCGTGCACATCGAGGTCACCCAGGGCCATCTCGACGAGGTCGGGGACGCCCTGGCGGCCGTGCCGGAGATCGTCGAGGCGTTCTCGATCGCCGGCGGCGGTGATCTCCTCGCGCGGGTCGTGGCCCGCGACAACGGGCACCTGGAGGATGTGATCCAGTCGCTGATCAGCGTGCCGGGCGTGGTCCGCACCCGTACGGAGGTGGCCCTGCGCGAGCGGGTCCCGCACCGGCTGCTGCCGCTGGTGGAGTCGATCGGCCGTACGACCAGCCGCTGAGCCCCCTCCTGCCTCTCCGCCCTCTCCGCCCCTTGGCATGCTGGGACCATGAGCACTCTCGGCACCACAGCGGTCGTCTTCGATCTCGACGGAACCCTCGTGGACAGCGAGCCGAACTACTACGAGGCGAGCCGGCAGACCCTCGCCGCGTACGGCGTCACGGGGTTCACCTGGGCCGACCAGGAGGAGTCCGTGGGCATCAGCACACGGGAGACGGTCACGCTCTGGAGGGAGCGGTACGGGCTGTCCGCGCCGGTCGAGGAGCTGCTCGCGGAGAAGAACCGCCGCTATCTGGAGCTGGCCCGGACTGCCACGCCCGTGTACCCGGAGATGCGGAAGTTCGTGGAGCTGCTGGCGGGCGAGGGGGTGCCCATGGCGGTGGCCTCGGGTTCCTCGCTGCGGGCCATCGGGACGATCCTGGCGGGCACGGGCCTGGACGCGTATCTGCGGACCGTCGTGTCCTCCGACGAGGTCGCCCGTGGCAAGCCCGCCCCGGACGTCTTCCTGGAGGCCGCGCACCGCCTCGGCGCGGCCCCGGCGGACTGCGTGGTCCTGGAGGACGCCGCTCCGGGCTCCGCCGCCGCACACGCGGCCGGCATGCGCTGCATCGCGATCCCGTACCTCACCACCCAGGCCGACGCCCCGGAGTTCACGACGGCGGAACTGCTGCTGCGTGGCGGCCAGCCGGAGTTCACGGCCCGGGCGACCTACGACTGGCTGGTCCGCACGGCGAGGTCCGGGAAGCCGTAGTAGTCGTGGAAGCCTCGGCCACAGGTGGCCCGGCCGGAGACCGCCGTACGCATCCCGGTGCTGGGCGGCCGACGCGACTGTCGGGCGCTGACCACCCTGGGCACCCCGCACCGGGGCTCGGTGCGAGCGCCGGACACACTCGCCGACGGATTCCCGTATCTGCCCGGGGTACGGGACTTGACCCGCGGTTTCCCGTCGGTGCACGAGCGCCGGTCCTGGCGACGGCACGGTCCCCGGGTCTCGGCGATGCCGCCCGCGACACCGGAGGACCGCTGCGGGTTCGTCCCGCAGGCGCACAGCGCTCTCCAGTCGCCGCGCGTACTGACCTCCCGGCTCCTCCCCCTCCTGGTGCGTCTCCAGCTGCCCGGCGACCAGGACGTGCGTGGCCCGACGGACCCGCTCGCCCGGGTGGCCCCGGCCATCAGCAGCGAGGTCGACGACGCGTATCCCGGTTCGGCACCGGCGACGCTGCGCGCCCGGGTCGTGGGCGCCGCCCGGACCCCGGACCGGCTGCTGGCATCGGTGACCCGGGAGGTCGCAGAGACCCTCTCCCTGGTTCTGCGCCAGGTCGCACCGGCGCGGTACGAGGCGCGTGAGGTGCTGGCGCCCGGCCTGTACGACATCGAGATCACCGCCGGCTCCGGGTCGCCGGCCCCTGATCCCGTCCAGGACTGCTTCGCGGTGCTCCCGGACGGCCCTTAGGACTTGCGGCGGGGTTTGCCCTGCCGGGCGCCGCCGGACCGGGTGCCCTTGCCCGCCGCCCCGCCCTTCCCGGAGCCCGCGCCCCGGCCTGCGGACCTGCCCGCGGCGGGTTTGCGTGCCGTGCTCTCCGTACCGGAGCGCTTCTTGCTCTTCGGCTGCTCCGCCTGGGGTTCCTGGCGGCGTCCGCGTGAGCTGTTGACGGTCCGGCCGCGCACGATGCCGATGAAGTCCTCGACCAGGTCGGTCGTCCGGTCCTCCGGCCAGGACAGCGCGACCTGGGACTCGGGGGCGTCGGTCACCGGGCGGTAGGTGAGGTCCTTGCGGTGGTGGAGGCGAGCCAGGGACTGGGGGACGAGGAGGAGGCCGATGCCGGCCGCGACCAGCTCGACGGCGTCCTCAGTGGTCGCGGGGCGCTCGATCGCGGGGCGGCCCGGGAGGCGCTCCCAGCCGAGGGTGTCGTCGAGGGGGTGCAGCACGACGTCGTCGGCGAGATCCTCGACGGTCACCTCGTCGACCGCGGTCACGACATGGTCCTTGGGGGCCACGACCACCGTGGTCTCGGTGTAGAGGGGGATCGCGCTGAGCACCGTACGGTCGACCGGCAGGCGTACGAGGCCTGCGTCGGCGTCGCCGCCCAGCAGCAGGGCGCCCGCCTCGGCGGGGGACGCCTGGAGCAGGGTCAGGGGGGTGTCGGGCCGGCGCTCGTTCCAGATCCGCACCCATTTGGCGGGGATCACTCCCGGGACGTACGCGAGCCGGAACGCGGCAGAATCTTCCGAGCCAGTCACCGCGCCAGGCTACCTGCCGTGGTCGGCGCTGGTTCATACGCTCGATACCCTTGACACCATGACGACGCACCAGACCTCCCAGACCATGAAGCCCGCGACCGCGGCGAAGAAGCTGGGTGTGTACCTCGAAGCCACCCCCGCAGAGTTCCAGGAGGGTGTCGTCACGCGCGCGGAGCTGACCGCGTTGCAGGCCGACCCGCCGGCCTGGCTGCTGGATCTGCGCCGCGACGGCCCGCACCCCCGGCCGGTGGTCGCGTCGAAGCTGAGCGTCTCCATCGCGGGGCTCGCCCGGGGCGGGGTCACCGAGGCCCTCACCACCGAGCAGATCGACGCGCTGAAGCAGGACAACCCCGAGTGGCTCCAGCACGAGCGCTCCGTACAGGCCGCCGTCCGCAAGGACGCGGTGCGTATCAAGGAGCTGCAGCAGGAGAAGCAGGAAAAGCGGGCTCAGCAGGGCAAGTAGGCGGAGCGGAGCCTGTCTCAGCGCCGGAGCCGGTCGAAGCGGAACGGTGCCAGGGCCTCGGGGCGCCGGCCCGTGCGGATGTACTCGGCGAGTCCGTGCCCCGTGGCGGGGCCCAGGGTGACGCCGAGCATGCCGTGGCCGGTGGCCGCGAAGGCGTTGTCGTACCCGGGGAGGCGGTCGATCACCGGGAGTCCGTCGGGGAGGAACGGGCGGCCGCCCACCCAGGGGTCGCGGATCAGGCTCACCAGGTCGTCCGGGTCGTCGAACCAGCGGCCCAGGTAGTGACGGCTCGCCAGTGCCACGGCGACGATCCTGCGCCAGTCGAGCCGGTTGTTGTTGCCGCTCAGCTCCATGGTGCCGGCGATCCGCGTGGTGCCGCCGATCGGTGAGGCGACGGCCCTGCGCTCGCCGAAGTACAGGGGGTGCCGGGGTGCCCGGTCCAGGTCGACGGAGAAGCTGTAGCCCTTGCCCGCCTGGAGCGGCAGCCGGTGCCCCAGGGTGCGCAGCAGGTCGGGTGAGCGCATGCCGGCCGCGACGACCACCGTCGAGCACGGGATGTCGCCCTGGTCGGTGGTCAGCGCGGTGACCCGTCCTCCCCCGGTCCTGAACCCCGTCACCTCCGCGTTCTCGTGGACCTTCACCCCGGCCGCGCCCAGCGCCTCGCCGAGCCCTCGGGCGAACGCCTCCGGGTCGACCACCCCCTCCCCCTCGACGAGGTAGGCCGCGCGCACCCGGGGCGACAGCGCCTCGTCGAGCAGATGTGCCTCGGCGCCCGTGGTGACCTCGTCGGGCATCGGATAGTGGCCGTCCGCCATCTCCCGCTGGACCGCGAGGTGGTGGCGGGCCTCGGCCGGGGACAGAAACGCGTGGACCATGCCGGGCCGGGTCAGGGTGGTGGCCACCCCTGCCTCACGCAGGCCGTCGAAGAGGTCGAAGGTGGGCCGGTTCAGCTCGGCGATCGCCGCGTAGCCGCGTCGGAACGCGGCCGGTGTGCTGCTGCGCCAGAACCGCCACAGCCACCGGGCGAACGCGGGGTCCGGGAGCGGTCGTAGGTAGAGGGGCGAGTCGGGTCGTCCCAGCGAGCGCAGGGCGTAACGCAGTACGCCGGGGGCCGGGACGGGGGTCGAGTGGCTGAGGCAGACCCAGCCCGCGTTGCCCCGGGAGGCCCCCGAGCCGAGGCCGCGTCGTTCGACCACCACCACCGGCAGGCCGGCCGCGGCCAGGTAGTGGGCGGTGCACAGCCCCACGACGCCGCCTCCCACCACGACCACGGGGCTGTCCGGTACGGCGGTCATGACGTGGAGCCGTACGACGCGAGGAACTCCCGGGTGCGGGGCTGGGCGGGGGCGGCGAGCACGTTCTCGGGGCTGCCCTCCTCGACGATCCGGCCGCCGTCGACGAAGACGACGTGGTCGGACACCTCGCGGGCGAAGGGCAGTTCATGGGTGACCAGCATCATCGTCATTCCGTCCGCGGCGAGTTCCCGCATCACGCTCAGCACTTCCCGGGTGGCTTCGGGGTCCAGGGAGGACGTGGGCTCGTCGAAGAGGAGCAGTTCGGGTTTGAGGGCCAACGCCCTTGCGATGGCGACGCGTTGCTGTTCGCCACCGGAGAGCTGGTCGGGCAGGGCGAGGGCGCGGTGGGCGACACCGACCCGGCGCAGCAGGGTGACGGCTCGCTCCAATGCCTCCGACTCGGGTGTGCCTGCCCTGCGTTGGGCCAGGACGACGTTCTCCACGGCGGTGAGGTGGGGGAAGAGATTGAAGCGCTGGAAGACCATGCCGACGGTGCGGCGAAGGCGCGGCAGGTCGCGGCAGACCGTGCGGCCGTCCTGGTGGACCACTTCTCCGGCGACCTCGATCGTTCCCCGGTCGGGTTGTTCGAGCAGGTTGACGCAGCGCATCAGGGTGGTCTTCCCGCCGCCGCTCTGGCCGATGACGCTGACGATGCGTCCCCGGTCGATGGTCAGGTGGACGTCGTCGAGGACAAGCCGGCCGTCGAAGGACTTGCGCAGTCCGTCGATCCGTACGACTGCCTCGGGCCGTGCTGACGCCTTGGTCGGCGGCGCGGCGATCGACTCGGTCATACGGCGCCTGCCTTCACGTCGGTGCCCGCGGTGGCGCCGGGTGCGTCCTGGGCGAGCAGGGCGCGCGCCGCCCGCAGGCGCCGTCGTCGCCACGGGGAGAGGGGGACGCCCGCCCTTACCTTGCGTTCCAGGAGGAGGAGCAGTTGGGAGAGCGGGTAGCAGAGGGCGAAGTAGATGGCCGAGATGACCAGGTACACCTCCAGTGCCCGGAAGGTCGACGAGGTGATGAGCCGTCCTTCGGACATCAGTTCGGCGGCGGAGACGGTGACGAGCAGCGAGGTGGATTTCAGCAGGTCGACGAGCATGGTGTTGGTGCCGGGCAGCGCCTGCCGTACGGCCTGTGGCAGGACGATGTGGCCGAAGATGCCCACCCTGCCCAGGCCCAGTGCCTGCCCCGCCTCGGTCTGCCCGGTGTGCACGCCGCTGATCGCGGAGCGGAAGATCTCGGAGAGGTAGGCGGCGTAGAAGACGACCAGGCTGAGGCAGCCTGCGGTGAAGACGTCCAGGCGGATGCCCGCCGAGGCCAGGCCGAAGTAGCTGAGGAAGATGATGGCCAGCAGGGGGATGTTCTTGAACAGCTCGGTGTAGAGGGCGGCGACAGCGCGTGCCGGCCATGCCCTGCTCAGCCGCAGCAGCGCCACCGCCAGTCCGAGCAGCACCGCGCCGACGAAGCTCACCACCGTGTAGGAGAGGGTGCGCCAGAGGGCGTCTAGCAGGTCGGATCGGTAGTCGGACCAGGGGACTTGAAAGAGGTCGGTCATGTCAGCCCCTCACTGGGCGATGGACGGCGGGGTCCAGTCCTGGGGCCGGTCCACTCCCCGGCGTGCGGTGGCGACGTCGGCGGCGGGCTTGAGGAACTGCTCGGGATCGCCGCCGTACTTCTGGACGAGTTTCGCCATCTCGCCGTTGGTGTACATGGCGTCGATCTGCGCGGAGATCGCCGCTTCCAGCTTGGTGGCCTTCTTCGGGAGGTAGAAGCCGGTCTGGTAGGGCTGGAAGTACTGGTAGTCGGGCTCGGCCTTGACCTCGGCGGCGGTCGGCGGTGTCAGGTACTGCGTGTCGATCTTCAGGTCGGGGCGTTCCTTCTGGGCCGCGATGATGATCAGCGGGTCGAGGAAGCCGACGTCGACGCGGCCCGCGCCGAGGTCGTCGAAGACGCCGTTGGCGTCGGGGTAGGCGTGCAGCTCGGCATCCGGGACGGCCTGGATCGACTTGACCCACACATAGCCCTCGACCGTGCCCAGTTCCAGGCCCTTCAGGTCGGCGACCGTCTTGTACGTCTTGCCGTCGCGGACGGCCATCGCCGGGGGCGAGTAGTAGGGCGGGTCGGTGAACAGGCCCTGTTTCTGGCGGTCGGCGGACCAGGCGACGCCGCCGATGGTGATGTCCACGCGGCGCGACTGCACCCCGGCGAGCATTCCGGCGAAGTCGGTCACCTGGGGCTCGATCTCCAGGCCGAGCTTTTCGGCCACGTAGGTGAGGATGTCGCCGTCCAGGCCGACGATCTTGTCCCCCTGGACCGTCGTGTAGGGGGCGTACGGCTGCACGGCGACCTTGATGACACCGGGCGTGAGCGTGCCCAGTGCGGCGGTCTTCGCGGACACGTTCGTCGGGGCGTCGTCGCCGTCCGAGCCGCAGGCGGCGGCCGTCAGCATCAGGAGGGTCGCCGACAGGGCGGTGGCGAGTGGGCGTATACGGGTCATGGGCGTGGGCCTTCCGTACCGGTGCCGAGAAGCTGGGGAGTGGGAGGAGCCCGCCGTTTCACCGCGTTGTGCCTCCGGCGGGAGGTGGTGAGGCCCATACGCTAGGGACGGCGGGCACCGTGCGTCACCGGTCACTCCGTACGAGGTTGTGGCTGGATTCGTTCGTTCTCCTGTACGTTGCGTCCAGTCGTCGGCGGGAGGAACGAGCGTGCTGAGCCCGTCACTCGCGCAGGAGATCGCCGGGGACACCTCCGCCGTCATCGGTTTCAACGTGCTGATCACCGACGCGGACGGCATGGTCATCGGCAGCGGTGACAGCAGCCGGGTCGGCAGTTTCCACGAGGCGTCGGTCGAGGTGGTCCGCACCCAGGAGCCCGCCACGCACAACGCCTCGCAGGCCCAGCAACTGCGCGGGGTACGCCCCGGTGTGACGTTGCCGCTGGTCACGGGCGGGCAGGCGGTGGGGACGGTCGGCATCACCGGAACTCCCGCCCAGGTACGCCGGTTCGGGCTGCTGGTGAAGCGCCAGACGGAGATCCTGCTCAGGGAGTCCGTGATGCTGCGCTCCCGGCTGCTCGCCGAGCGGGCGGCGGAGACACTGCTGGCCGACATCGCCTCGTACGACCCTCAGGTGGTGGAGGGCGACTTCCTCGTGTTCCGGGCCGCCGAACTGGGATTCGACCTACGGCTCCAGCGCGTCGCGGTGGCGATCGAAGTGAGCGTGCCCGACGCGGGTGCCCGACGCCCGGGCGCGCGGCCCACCCGGGACATGGCGCTGGTCCGCTCGGAGCTGCTGCGGACGGTCCGTGAGGTCTTCGCCGACCCCCAGGACATCGTCGCCTCCATGGCTCCCGGCTGGATCGGAGTACTGCGCCGCCTGCCGGCCCGGGCCGGGGTAGCCTCCCTGGCCGCCGACTGCCGGCGCATCACTGACGTCATCGCCGCGCAGGACGGTCTGGCCGCCCGCGCGGGGATCGGTGAACCGGCCGTCTCCGTCGCGGGTCTGCGCGACTCCTGGCAGGACGCCCGCGACGCGCTCCGCCTCGGCGCCCGTGCGGCGGGCGGCTCTCCCGTGCACCTGATCGCCGAGCTGCGCGTCCACCAGGTCCTGGCCGCGGTGAACCAGCCCGCCCGCCGCCGCCTGATCGGGCTGACCGCCGCGAACCTGCGGGCGCAGCCGGACTGGCCGGTGCTGCGCGACACGATCACCGCCTGGTGCGAGAGCGGCTTCAGCCTCGTCCGGACGTCCACGGCGCTGCACATCCACCGCAACACCGTCGTCTACCGGATGAACAAGATCGAGCAGCTCACCGGCCGTCCGCTGCGCGAGCACCGGACCACCATGGCCCTGTATCTCGCCTGTCTGGCCGACGAGTTGGGCGAGGGCGCCACCCCCGACGAGAGGTGACGCCCCAGCCCTTCCGCACGCCGCGCTACTCGGCGAACTCCCCGGCCGTGGGCCGCCGGGAGATCTCCGTCGCGTCGTCGACGTCCGTCAGCGGGCGCAGCCGGTAGCTGTACGCGTAGTCGCGGTTGGCGAACAGCTTGTATTCGTTGTGGGTGTGCGCGCCCCAGCTGTCGTCTCCGCCGACACCCATCTGACGGTGGCTCAGCCGCAGGACGACCTCGTCGCGCGGGGTGAGCTGGTAGTCGTGGCGGGCCCCGACGGACAGGTCCTCCGGGGTGAAGTGCGAGGCGTTGACCTCCAGGAGCGGTTCGGCGGAGACGAGCAGGCCGACGCCGTGACGGTCGGTGAGGGCGAACCAGCGGACGTCGGTCTTGTTGCCGTTCTCCTGCGGGCGCAGGTAGCCGCTCCACTGCCCGTCGACGGTGCCGGAGTACAGGCCCACGTCGGTGGAGTTGTTGCGGTCCCAGTGGTTCTCCTCGGGGCCGCGGCCGTAGTAGTGCAGCTTCTCCAGGCGGCCGGGCAGGAGGAGCAGGGTGCCGACCTCCGGGATGTACGGCAGTGAACTCGCCCCCGGGTGCAGGGTGTTGTCGACCTTGATCTCACCGTTGCCGAAGACGGTGTAGGTGGTGGTGTACGTCGATGTCGTCGTCGTGGGCAGTGTGCCGGCGACCTTGATCTCGACGGCCCGGTCCCGCAGGGCGCGGACGGTGACACCCGTGACCGTGCGTCGCGTGCCCGCGTCGCGCCACGTCTGGTTGCGGATGTGCTGTCCGTTGCCCCGGTCGTTGTCGGTGGGGGCCCGCCAGAAGTTCGGGGTGGGCCCGGAGGAGATCAGCTGGGCGCCGCCCGCCTTGTAGGACGTGATCACGCCGGTCTTCTTGTCGACGGTGACCGAGAAGCCCTTGCCCTTGACGGTGACCGAGGCATCGCCATCGGCGTGGCTCAGCGCCGGGACGCGGTCCAACGGCACAGGTGTGACGGCGGGGCTGCCCGCGTCGAGGGCGAGTTGCAGCCGGGCCACCTCGAAGCCGGACCTGGCCCACTCCGTGCTCTCGCGGGTGGTGAAGGACAGCTGGAGGAAGTACTCGGCGCCCGGCGCCGGGTCGCTCGGGAGCGTCAACGGCACGGTGATGTCCTTGCTGGACAGCGGCGGCACGTCCAGTTGCGTACGGCTCAGCTTGCCGCGCCGGACAACCTCTCCGTCCCTCACGAGCTCCCAACGCCCGTCGAACTCACGGAGGTTGGTGAAGAGGTACTCGTTGGTGAGCGTGACGGCGCCCGGTGCGGCACCGGCGGTGGCCTGCACGGCCTGGTAGATCCGCTTGACCTCGGCGGACTTGCCGGTGAGCCGGCGGTCGGCGGTGACAATGCCGTCCCCGGCGAAGGCCCCGTCGTTGGGGTTGTCGCCCCAGTCGCCACCGTAGGCGTGGAACGTCTTGTCGCGGGACCGCTTCTCGGTGAGGCCGACGTCGGCGGCGTCGAACCAGAACCGTACGCCGTCGTCGCCGGGGCCACGGCTGTCGGAGGCCAGTTCGGCGGCGCTCAGCGCGCGGGCATACACCCGGGCCCGCCGGATGGTGCCGCTGAACTCCCGGGTGGGGTTGTCGACGTCGGTGGCCAGGGCCAGGGGCGTGGTGTTGATGCTGGGCCGCCGGGTGGTGGTCCTGGTGACCCGGGGCACGCCGTCGACGTGGAGGGTCAGGGTGCCGGCCGTCGCGTCGAAGACACCGGCGACGTGGTGCTCCGTACCGGTCCAGTCGTCGGGCACCGCCCAGTACGCGCTGACCCACTGACCGCCGCCGTAGATGAAGAACTCCAGGCCGCTGTCCGACTGCTTCAGGGCGTACTGGGTGTCGCCCTTGGCGATGACGGGCTGGTGGCCACCGAGGAAGTGCGGGGTGATCCACGCCTCCAGCGTCAGGGAGCCGGTGAGGTCGAGGCTTTCGTCGCGGGCGAAGACGGTGCCGCCGGAGACACCCTTGTCACGGGTGAAGGTGCCGGCGGGGGCGATGACCTCGCCCTGGAGCGCGGTGGGCCCGGTCTCGGTGAGCATTTTGCGCGTCGGAGTGGGCCAGCTGAGGGCCTGGTCGGCGAAGTCCCAGATCCAGCCGCCCTGGAGCACGGGGTATCGGCGCACGAGATCCCAGTACTTCTTGAAGTTCCCGTTGGAGTTCCCCATGCCGTGGGAGTACTCGATCATCACGTACGGCCGGGTGTCGTTGGTGTCCTTCGCCCGTTGCTCGACGCGGGCGGGACTGTCGTACATCTCGGAGCGGATGTCGCTGATCCCGGGGCGGTCGTCGCCCTCGTACTGGATGACACGGGTGGTGTCGTAGGAGCGGATCCAGTCGTACATGGCGTTGAACGTGGTGCCGCCGCCCGCCTCGTTGCCGAGCGACCAGATGACGACCGAGGCATGGTTCTTGTCCCGGTGGACCATGTTCTGGGCGCGGGCCACGCACGCGGTGGTCCACTCGGAGTGGTTGCCGGGGTACTCACCCCGGATGCCGTGGGTTTCGAGGTTGGTCTCGTCCACGATGTACAGGCCGTACTCGTCGGAGAGTTCCAGCCACAGCGGGTTGTTGGGGTAGTGCGAGGTGCGGACGGTGTTGATGTTCAGCCGCTTGATGATGCCGATGTCCTCGACCATGTCCGCACGGGTGATCGCCGAGCCGTGGACCGGGTGCATCTCGTGCCGGTTGGTGCCCCGGAAGGAGACCGGCTTGCCGTTGATCCGCATCAGCCCGTCCTTGAGCGCGAACTCGCGCAGGCCGACCCGGTGGGAGAGGGTCTCGATCACCTTGCCGGCCGGATCCCGCAGGCGGAGCACGGCGGTGTAGAGGTTCGGGTGTTCGGCCGACCACAGGCGCGGCGCGGGCACGGCCTTCGCGGCCTGTACGGACTTCTCCTCGCCGGCGCCGAGCGCGACCGTCTGCTGGAGCGGTCTGGGCCACACCGGGTGCCCGCCCGCGTCGTACAGCTGGGTCTCGACGGAGTACTGGCCGGCGCCCTTGCCGCCGTAGTCCCGCACGTTGGCGGTGACCGACAGTTCGGCCGCCGAGTAGTCGTCGCTCAGCGGGGTGTCGATCCGGAAGTCGCGCAGGCGGACGGCAGGTGTGGAGTACAGGTAGACCGAGCGGAAGATGCCGCTCAGCCGGATCATGTCCTGGTCCTCCAGCCAGTCGCCGTCGGAGTAGCGGTAGACCTCCACGGCTATCTGGTTGGTGCCCGGCTTCAGGTACGGGCTGATGTCGTACTCGGAGGGGTCGTAGGAGTCCTCGTGGTAACCGACCAACTGCCCGTTGATCCACACGTAGTGGGCGGACTTGACGCCCTCGAAGTGGAGGAAGGTCCGTCGTCCCGACCAGTCGCGCGGGAGGGTGAAAGTGCGGCGGTACTGGCCCACGGGGTTGTGGACGGTCGGGGCGACCGGCGGCTGCGCGTTCTCGCCCCGGCCGTTGGGGCCCCACCAGGGGTAGTCGATGTTGATGTAGATCGGGCTGTCGTACCCGTGCAGCTGCCAGGCGGAGGGGACGGGGATGGTGTCCCAGGCACGGTCGTCGAGGTCGGTGCGGTAGAAGTCGGTGTCCCGGTCGTCGGGTCGGTCGACGTAGGCGAACTTCCAGGTGCCGTCGAGGTTCAGCCGGTACGGGGAGCGGGTGCGGTCGGCGGCGAGGGCCTGGGCGACGCTCGCGTACGGCATCAGCGTGGTGTGCGCGGGTTCGGTGCCGACGCGGAAGACGTCGATCTGGCCGTTCCACTCGGGAGTGGTGTCCGGGGCGTCCGCGGCGACGGCCGGATGTGCGGCGGACGATCCGGACAGGGCGAGCGCGCCGAGGACGGCGGCCCCTCCCTCAAGGAGCCGACGGCGGCTGACGGCCTGCCGGGGGCGGGCCGGTCCATCGGCGAAGGACTCGTGGGGATGCGGCATGTCCGTGGCCTTCCTCGGTACGACAGTGCGCTGCACGGACCGAGGGTGGCGTCAGGTCCTGTTCAATACTGTTGACAAACCGAACCTGGGATCCGGCAGCGCCGTGGTCATCGGTGGCGGCTCAACTCACCTTAACCGTGCGGGAGTTGATATTGAGGCAGCACACAACTGCTGGTGACAGTGGGCGCCGTCGAGCCAGGCTCACCCTAGGACTTCGCACACAGTCGAAGCAATGATCCTGTCGGACTCTGTTGGATCCTGATGGCTCCGATGTCGTTCAGTGACCCCGGAACGCCTCCTCCAGCCACCAGGACCCGTGCTCGCGGGCCACCTTGGCGTCGATGAGCAGGGGCGCGGACCGCGGCCCGGCGACCCAGTCCCGTACGGCCTTCAGGTCGGCGGGGGCACGCACGGTGACCGCCTCGAAGCCGTAGCCCCGGGCCACGGCGGCGATGTCCGTCGGCGGGAACGTCACCGTGTCGAGCGGGTGGCCGTCGGGGCCGAAGTGGTGGACCTCCGCTCCGTACGCGTCGTCGTTGTACACGACGACCACCATCGGCAGCCCGAGCCGCCGTACCGTGTCCAGGTCGGCGGCACCCATCAGTGCGCCACCGTCCCCGAGCGCGGCCACCGGAAGCCGGTCGGGCTGAGCCAGCGCCGCGCCGATCGTGGTCGCCAGGCCCAGGCCGATCGACTGGAACGCCTGGGTGAAGCAGAAACCGTGCTGGTCCGGCACCGCCAGATACGCGCTCGGGTAGCCCATGAAGTTGCCCGAGTCCACGCCGATCACCCGCTCGGCGGGGAGGATGTCGTCGAGCGCGATGCTCAGCGTGCGCGGATCGATCCGCTCCCGGCTGCCCGTGTCCTCGTACGGCACGTCCCGCATGCGCACGCGGGCGGCGATCGCCGCGCCGACCTCTGGCGTCCGGTACCCCTGACGCGCGTCGCCGCCCGCGTCGAGCACGCGGTGGGCCGTGAGTTCCACGTCGCCGGTGACGCCGAGCCGCACCTCCCGGTGGGCGCCGAGCGCCGACGCCTCGTCGTCGACCTGGACGACCGCCGCCTCGGGACCGATCAGGGCGCCGTGCCGCATGGTCCACATGTTGAGCGCGCAGCCCCAGCCCACGATCAGGTCGGCGCCCCGGATCAGTTCGGCCGCGAGCGGGGACGCGAAGCCTCCGGACACGTCGAGCGACCAGGGGCTGTCGTGAAAGAGGCCGCGGGCGACGGCCGACGTCGCGAGCAACGCGCCGTGCCGCTCGGCGAGTTGCAGGAGTGCGTCGCGGCTGCCGGGGTCGCGTGCTCCCCGGCCGGCCACGAAGACCGGTCGGTGCGCCTGCCCGAGCAGGTCCGCCAACGCCGTCACGTCGGCCGCCGACGGGACGACCGGCTCGCGTTCGGGCGGCGGCGCGGCCTGTGCCAGGGCTCCGTCGGGGACGTCCAGGGTCTGGACGTGGAGGGGGAGGTTGAGCAGGACCGTGCGCCGTTCGTGCAGGGCGCGGAGGACAGCTGCGCAGGTGACGTCGACCGCGTCCTCGGCCGAGGTGACCCGCGTCGAAACCGCGCCGACTGCTTGCGCGAGGGCCGCCTGGTCGACGTAGAAGTTGGACCTCGGCTCGGTGACCTCGGCCGCCAGGACGAGGAGCGGGGTGCGGCTCTTGGCGGCCTCGGCGATCCCGGTGACGGCGTTGGTCAGGCCCGGGCCCTGATGCACGCTCAGCGCGGCCACCTTGCCGCTCGTTCGCGCGTACGCGTCGGCCATCGTCGCCGCGCCGCCCTCGTGACGTGCGGCGACGAACCGCGCGCCCGTCGCGACCAGGGCGTTGGTCAGGTGGAAGTTCCCCGAACCGACCACCCCGAAGACATGGTCGACGCCCGTCGCGGCCAGCGCCCGTCCGACCGCTTCCGCGACCTTCATGACCGCTCCACCAGGGCGAGCACACGCGCCGGGGCCCCGGACCCGGTGACGATGGGCAGCGGTCCCGCGACGACGACGGCGCCGGTCGGCGGCAGGGCGCCCAGGTTCTGCAACTGGGTCAGGCCGTACTTGTCGCTGCCCATCAGATAGGAGTGGCAGGGAAACGCCGGGTCGAAGGAGTGCGCGCGTCCGGCGTCGGTGCCCACCGTCTCGACGCCGAGGCCGAGCACCGGGGACTCCTCGGCCACCCAGCGGGCGCACTCCGGCGACAGACCGGGGGTGTGCGGGCCGTTCTCGTCCGCGTTGAGGAACGGCTCCTGCGCGTGCGAACGGGCGTCCCAGCCCGTACGCAGCAACAGCCAGCCCCCGTCCGGGAGTGGGCCGTGCTTGGCCTCCCAGGCCCGCACATGGTCCACCTCGACCAGGAAGTCCGGGTCCTCCGCCGCCTCGGCCGTGAAGTCCAGCACCGCCGCCGGTGCGATCAGCCGGCCTGCCGGCACCGAGGCCACGTCGGCGAGATCCTTGCCGGTGACCCAGTGGTTGGGTGCGTCGAAGTGGGTGCCGGTGTGCTCGCCGGTGCGGAAGTTGTTCCAGTACCAGGCCGGCCCCCGGTCGTCGTATCTGCTGATCTCCTCCAGCTCGAAGACCGCGGTCTGACCGAAGGGGGGCGGCAGTTGGATCACCGGTGTGGACGACGACAACGGTGAGGTCAGGTCGACGACTTCGATCGACCCGCCCCGCAGGGCCGACACCAACGCTGCGAGGACGGACGGCTCGGACATGGCTGCCTCCTGGGACGCTGCTGGAACCACCAGCATCCCAGGCCGGGTTGACGCCGGGCGGGACCGCCCCGCAGCCCGGTCCCCGCTACGGGGCGCTCACTCGACGAACAGCCCCCGCGCCGCGGCCCGCGCGTCGAACTCCTCCAGGTGGGCCTGCGCGTCCGGCAGCGCGTCGCACATGGCCTCCAGGAGGACCTGGCCCAGCAGCATGGGGGCGCTCACCGTGTCGAACACCAGGCCGGTGCCCACGGCTGCCGGGAGCAGCAGATCGCTGTGGGCGGCCACCGGGGCGAACGTGCCGTCGGCGATCGTCACCACCGTAAGCCCCGCGTCCCGGGCGTGGTCGAGCGCGTCGAGGAGCTCACGCGGGTGGCGCGGCAGCGCGAAGCACAGGAGCGCGCTCGCACCGGCCTGCCGGGCCGCGTCGATCCGGTCGACGAGCATCGAGCCGCCCTCGTCGAGCAGCCGTACGTCGGGGTGGACCTTGGCCGTGAAGTAGGCGAACCCCCGTGCCTGGGCGGCGGAGGCGCGCAGCCCGAGCACCGGCAGCGGCCGGGAGGCGGCGAGCAGCCGGCCCGCACGTTCCACGGGCCCGGGGTCCGCGAGCAGGGACGCCAGTTGCCGCAGGTTGTCGATCTCGGCCCGTACCGCCTGCTGGTACGGGTTGTTCGACCGTTCCTCCGGCTCCGACCCGGCGGGCGCGACGTCCCGCAGGTGTCTGCGCAGCGCCGGATACCCGTCGAAGCCGAGGGCGACCGCGAACCGCGTCACCGACGGCTGGCTCACGCCTGCCAGTTGGGCCAGCTCCACGCTCGACAGGAAGGGCACGGCCGCCGCCTGCCGGACCAGGCAGTGCGCGATACGGCGCTGCGTCGGGGTGAGCCGACGGCCCTCGAAGAGCTGGTGCAGCCGTACGGAGGAACCGGTCCCGGCGGACTCAGCGGCACCAACGCCCTTGTCGGTGCCGACACCTTCACTCATCTGCTCCCCAGCCGGTCGTGTTCGGTCCCCTCTCCCCTGCCTGACGCGCCGGCCAGGAGAGAGGGCGGGCGGTGGTGCCGCGGCCGAACCGGGTCAGCTGACGAGGCCGGCCTTCGTCAGCCACTCCTCGGCGACCGCGCTGGCGTCCTCCTTGTCGTTGACGAGCTTCTTCATCATCTCCAGCAGGTCTTCGGTGGTGAGCTTGGCGGAGACGCCGTTGAGCGCCGCCTTCGCCGTGTCGTCGACCGCCGACTTGTAGACCAGGGGCGTGACGTTCTGCGAGGAGAAGAGGTTCTTCGGGTCCTCAAGGACCACCAGCTTGTCCGCGACGATGGCGGGGTCGGTGGTGTAGAGGTTGGCGGCCTGCACGTCGTCCGACTTGAGCAGCTTCACCAGGGTGGTCTGGGCGCCCGCGTCCAGCGGCTGGAACTTTCCGAACTCGACGCCGTAGACCGTCTTCAGGCCGACCCCGCCCTGCTGGCGGGTCTTGAACTCCGAACCGGCGCCGATCGTCATGTCCTTGGCGACCGGCTTGAGGTCGGCGAGGGTCTTGAGGTTGTACTTGGCGGCGGTCTCGGCGGTGACCGTCACCGAGTCCTTGTCCTCAGCCGCGGCGGAGTCGAGTATCTCGACCGATGAGGGGAGTTTCTCCTTCAGCTCGGCGTTGACCTGGTCCGTGCTGGTGGCGGTGCTGTTCTTGTCGACCGCCACCGACAGCAGGGCGCCGTTGTACTCCGGGAAGACGCTGATCCCGCCCTTGACCACCTGGTCGTAGTAGACCTCGCGGGCTCCGATGTCGAACTTGCGGGTCACTTTCAGGCCCTTGGCCTCCAGGGCCTGCGAGTAGATCTCGGCGAGCAGCTGGTTCTCGGGGAAGTTCGCCGAGCCGACGACGATGGCCTTGCCGCTGCCTCCGCTGTCGCCCGCCAGGGGATTGTCGTCGCTGTCCCCGCCACCGCCGCAGGCGGTCAGGGAGAGGGCGGCTATCAGGCCGAACGCGGCGCCGCGGTACATGCCTCGCATGGTGCTCATGGATGTTTCCCTTCTCGGAGCCCAGGGCTCGGAAAGTCAAAGGTTGTAGGAAATCAGGATTTCGACGGCGAGACCCGCAGGCCCGGCGAGACGATGACGCGCCGCAGCGCGGTGAAGACGAGCTGGACGACAAGTGCCAGGACGACGACGACAGTCGAGCCGCCGATGACCAGTTCGTAGTCGTTGCGGGAGAGCCCGTCGACGATGAAGCGGCCGAGGCCCCCGAGACCCGGGTAAGCAGCCACGGTCGCGGTGGCCACGACCTGGATCGCGGCGACCCGCAGCCCGAGGAGGATCAGCGGCAGCGCCATCGGCACCTCCACCCGTAGCAGGACCTCCCACTCGGTCATCCCGACCCCGCGCGCCGCGTCCCTGGTGTCGGGGTCCACGCCCCGGACGCCCTCGAAGGTGTTGATGAGGATCGGCGGGACCGCGAGGGCGACCAGCGCGACCAGGACGGGCGTCGTGCTGAGTCCGGCGACGGTGACCACGAGGACCACCAGACCGAAGGTAGGGATCGCCCGCGCCAGGTTCGCCACGCTCGCTACGGCGAACGCCCCACGGCCGGTGTGCCCGACGAGCAGCCCGAGGGTCAGCCCGATGAGGGCGGCGAACAGCAGGGACAGACCGCTGTAGGTGAGGTGTTCGAGAAGCCGATGGGGGATTCCGTCGTCGCCGTGCCACTGTGCCGAGGACGTCAGCCAGTCCCCCACGAGCCGGACCTGGTTCAGGAAGTCGTTCATGGCGCCGTCACCTTGTTCCGGGACCACGGGGTCAGCAGCCGCTGCGCCAGGACCAGCAGGGCGTCGGTGGCGAGGGCGAGCAGCATGATCAGCACGATCGCGGTGATGATCGGCGTCGGGAAGTCGAGTTGGAGACCACGGGTGATGTAGTACCCGAGTCCGCCCTGTCCGATCAGCTGTCCTACGGCGACGAGACTGATGGACGAGACGGCGGCCACGCGTACGCCGGCGATGACGACCGGTACGGCGATGGGCAGTTCGACCTGGACGACCCGGCGGATCGCCCCGAATCCCATCGCGGTGGCCGCGAGCCGGACGGGTTCGGGGACCGAGGCCAGCCCGTCGACGACGTTGGGCACCAGGACCGACAGCGTGTAGATCGTCAGCGGGATCATCACCGTGCGTTCGGTGAGCCCCGTGTACCGCACGAAGATCATGAACAGGGCGAGGGACGGAATCGAGTACAGGATGTTGGCCACGGTCAGCACCGGCGGGTACAGCCACCGCCAGCGGTGGCACAGGATGCCGAGAGGCACCGAGATGATCAGCCCGAACAGCACCGGCAGCAGGCCGAGTCTGAGATGGATCCCGGTGTAGTCGGCCAGTTCACCGGCGTGATCGCCGATCCACTGCCACCGGATCAGCGGCTCGTCGTCGCTCATTTCTCCTCACCGCCCGGGCCGTCGGCGTCGGCCATGACGGCGGACAGCTCGTAGGCGTCCGCGACCCCGACGACCGCGCCGTCGTCGTCCACGCCCACCGCGAGCCGGGAGGGCGACAGAAGCGCCGAGTCGAGGGCGGCCCGCGCCGAGTCGCCGACGAGGCTGAAGGTATGGCCGAGCGGTGCCAGCGGTACGTCCGACAGTGCGCCGCTCTGGGGCAGTGCGGCGACCGCGGCCCAGCCGAGCGGCCGTCGGCTCTCGTCGACGACGAGCACCCAGGGCTCGTCCGCCGCCCGCGCCGACGCCACGGACGCGCTCGACGGCAGCACCGGGCCCTCGCGCAGCGGCACATCGGCCCCCTTGACGAAGGACAGCCGGCGGATGCCCCGGTCCTGCCCGACGAAGTCGGCCACGAAGTCGTCGGCGGGATGGGCGAGGAGCCGCTCGGGGGTGTCGAACTGCGCCAGTTTGCCGCCGGTACGGAACACGGCGATGTTGTCGCCGAGTTTGATCGCCTCGTCGATGTCGTGGGTGACGAACACGATCGTCTTGTGCAGTTCCTTCTGCAGCCGGATGAACTCCGCCTGCAGCTCCGCCCGGACGACGGGGTCGACCGCGCTGAACGGTTCGTCCATCAGCAGCACGGGCGGGTCGGCGCCCAGCGCCCTGGCCACCCCGACGCGCTGCTGCTGTCCGCCGGAGAGCTGATGGGGATAGCGCTTGGCCATCTCACTCGGCAGCCCGACCAGTTCGAGCAGTTCCGCCGCCCGTGACCGCGCCTTCTTCCGGCTCCAGCCGAGCAGCAGCGGAACGGTGGCTATGTTGTCGAGGATGGTGCGGTGCGGGAACAGTCCCGCGTGCTGGATCACGTACCCGATGCCGCGGCGCAGCTCGGGTGCGTTGATCTCCCGGATGTCCTGGCCGCGCAGGCTCACCGTCCCGGCCGTGGGTTCCACCATGCGGTTGACCATGCGCAGAGTCGTGGTCTTGCCGCAGCCGGAGGGACCGACCAGGACCGTGATGCCACCCTCGGCCAACTCCAGGGACAGTTCGTCCACCGCTGTCGTGCCGTTTGGATAGTTTTTGCTCACTGCATCGAATCTGATCAAAGCTGCCCCTTACCCGACTGCATATAGTCATGCAGAGTTATCGGTGGCTGAATGACAGTCAATGGCCTGCTGTAAACGGCACGTTACATTCACAAGAAATAAGGCCCGGGACGCTTGAGCGGAGAGAGACAACCCATGGAACGAGCGCGGCCCCGGCCCGAAGCCGCGGTCGTCGTCGACGGGCGGACACTGTCGTACGACGATGTCGTCGCCGTCGCCCACCACGGCGCCCGGGTCGTCCTGGCGGACGAGGTGCTCCCCCGGTTGGAGCGCGACCGGGCGGTCGTCGAGGACGTCGTCGACCGCCAGGTGCCGACGTACGGCCTGACGACGGGCCTGGGCACCCGTTCGTCGTATGCCCTGCCGCGCGCCGAGCTGGAGGCGTTCAGCGTCCGTACGGTCAGGGGACGGGCCAACGCGGTCGGCGATCCGCTGCCGGTTCCCGTCGTACGGGCGGCCGTCCTCGCCCGCGTGAACGGCATCGCGGGCGGCGGCACTGGAGTGCGGCCGGAGATACCGCGGCTGCTCGTGGCGATGCTCAACGCGCGCGTGCATCCGGTGATCCCCGAGGTGGGGTCGATCGGCGCCTCCGACCTGTGCCAGTTGGCGCATGTCGGCCTGGTCGTCATCGGAGAGGGCCGCGCCGAGTTCGACGGCGAGGTGCTCGACGGCGCCACGGCACTGCACCAGGCCTCTCTCACGCCGGCACTGCTGGGCCCGAAGGACGGGCATGTGCTGTGCAGCGCGAGCCCGCTGGCGGCCGGACAGGGGGCGCTCGCCCTGCACGAGGCGGCCGCACTCCTCACCCTGGCCCAGTCGGTCACGGCGCTGACCTACGAGGGCTTCCGGGCGAACACGAGCCCGCTCGACGCCCGGGTCCTGGGCCTGCGCCCCGCCCCCGGCCAGTCCCGCGCCGCGCGCGAGCTGCTCGCCTTGTTGGACGGCGGTGCGCTGGTCGATCCGCGCAACGCGCGGCGGGTCCAGGACCCCGTCAGTCTGCGCTGCGCCGCCCAGGTGCACGGCGCCGCGTACGCCGCCCTGGGCTTCGCCGGCGCCGCCCTGGACCCGGAACTGAACGGCTGCGGCGACAACCCGGTGGTGCTGCCCGACACCGGGGAGATCCTCTCCTCCGGCAACTTCCACACCCCGGCCCTGGCCCTCGCCCTCGACACCCTCGCACTGGCCCTGACGCAGACCGCGTCGATCTCCGCCGAGCGCATGCGCCGGCTGCTCGACCCCGCCGTCAGCGGACTCCCCGCGAACCTCTCGCCGTACGGCCCGGAGCGCTCGGGATTCGCCCCGCTGACCAAGACCGCGCAGGCGCTGGTCGCCGAGATCCGCATGCTGTCCGCGCCGGTGTGCACCGACCCCCGGTACGGCGCGGACGCCGTCGAGGACGACTCGACCAACGCGGCACTCGGGGCACGCCGGTTGACGATCATGCTGACCCGGCTGCGGCAGCTGCTCGCCGTGGAGGCCCTGGTCGCCGCCCAGGCCGTGGACCTGGCGGCGCCGTCCACCCTGGGCCGCGGGCCCCGGCTTCTGCACCGTACGATCCGGGAGGCCGTACCCCGTCTCGACGACGACCGGCCCTGCGGGGTGGACGTGGAGGTGGTGAGTCACGACATCCTGGGGTCCGACGACGTCCGGGGCGCACTGCGCGCGCTGCTGGGAGAATCGTCAGCCTTGGTGGGAGGAGCGTCATGACCAACGTCGACGTACACCAGCATGTGTGGACCCCCGCGCTGGTGGCGGCCCTGCGTTCCCGCCGCGAACCGCCGTTCCTGGACGGCTGGACCCTGTACCTGCACGGTGAGCCGCCCTACGAGATCCCTCCCGCCGACCACGACATCGCCCGCCGTACGGAACTCGCCGGCGCCGACGGTCTGGGCCGGGTGCTCGTCTCCCTGTCCGCCCCGATCGGCGTGGAGTGGCTGCCCGCCGCCGAGGCGCGGCCCCTGCTCGACGCCTACCACGACGGTTCGAGCGCGCTCCCGGAGCCGTTCGGCGCGTGGGCCGCCGCATGCGTACGGGACATCGACGCGAACGTGACCGCCAAGGACCTCGACCGGGGGTTCGCCGGCCTCCAGCTCCCGGCGAACGCCCTTGCCGACGCCGCCGGTTACGCGCGGTGCGCCCCGCTGCTCGATCTGCTCGAAGAGCGCGACCTGCCGCTGTTCGTCCACCCCGGACCCGCGGCCGGCGAGTCCGAGGGCCCCGGCTGGTGGCCCGCGATGGTTCCGTACGTCCAGCAGATGCACGCCGCCTGGTTCGCCTTCCGCGCCTTCGGCCGGCCCCGCCATCCACACCTGCGGGTGTGCTTCGCACTGCTGGCCGGGCTCGCCCCGCTGCACGGGGAGCGCTTCGCCGCCCGGGGCGGCGGCCAGGAGACGGACGTCGATCCGGGCGTCTTCGTCGAGACCTCGTCGTACGGCCCTCGTGCCGTCGACGCGATCGTCCGCGCCCTCGGCACCGGCGCCGTCGTCCAGGGCTCCGACCGGCCCTACGCGGAGCCGCCCCTCCACCCCGGCTTCGGTCTGGGCGGAGCCGCGGCGTACGCCTTCCGCATCGCCAACCCTCGGCGGCTGCTCACCGGGGAGAACTGACGCTGACTTCCTGACCCGCCGACACCCGCAGACCCGCGGTCCCCTGCTCCACGCCGGGGACCGCGTCCGGGGCTCAGCGGCCGGTGCGGATCAGGCCCGTCAGATAGCGCCACAGCGAGGACCGCTGCCGGGCGGACGTGTCCGGCAGTGCCACCTCGGCCGGCTGCGCCGCACGGTCGTACCCCGACGGCCGCTCGGACACCGGGGCGAGCTCGTACCGTACGGGCAGTGACCGCAGACCTCGCATGAACGGCGAGGAGCGCCAAGGGAGTTGGTCGACGGGGAGGGCGAGGTCCAGGTGCGAGAACCGCTCGAACAGGCGCTCCACACCGACCGCCGCGACCGTCGACGCGAGTTCGCGCGCCGGGCACTGGCGTGGGCCCGCGCCCCAGGACAGATGCGCCCGGGTGCTGACCGTGGTGCTCGGGCACACGTTCTTGGCGAAGAGGGGGTCGGCGTGCGCCGCGGCGGAGGAGACCCACACCGGATCGCCCGCCCGGATCAGGTAGTTGCCCAGCGGGGTGTCCTTGGCCGCGAAGCGCGGTACGAAGTTCACCAGCGGCGGCTTCCGCATGACCACCCGGTTCATGGTCTCCCTGACCATCCCGGCGGACAGGCTGGCCCGCACGGTGCCCTCACCCGAGATGACCTCGACCACGGTGTTGGAGATGAGGATGCCGACGTGGTCGGACGTCATGCCCAGCAGCATGAACAGCTCGCGGGCCAGTTCGTCCAGCGAGAGTCCGGGGTGCGCGGCCAGCAGGTACGAGGGAAAGTCGTCTCCCGGCTTCTCCAGTTTCGCCGCCGCCAGTTCCGCCAGCGTCGCCAGCAGCCGCTCCAGGGCGGGCTCGGCGTCCGGACCCGCGTCCAGGACCCGCCACATGTCCATCAGCGCGTCGTCGCCCTGGGAACCGGGGATGCCGAGCAGATGGCTGGCCACCATCAGCGGCAGCGGCCGGGAGAACTGGGCGGACAGATCCGCCAGGCCCGTGCCACCGCCCTCACCCAGCAGGCTGATCAGGTCGTCGGCGCAGGCGGTGACAGCCCTCTTCAGCCGCCTCGCCTGGGGGTGGCCCGGGTCCTGGAACGGCTTCAGGGCCGTGTCCCACGCCGTCCGCAACGGCCGGTATCCGGGGCCGCCCTGGATCAGCACATGGTTGACCTCCAGGGACGGCCCGAGCGGCCAGTCGGCCGGCACTCTGCCCTCGGAGCGGGCGCGCCACTTCTCCAGCCCCTTCGGCCAGCCGTCGTCGTCCTGGAGCAGCTGGAGCGCCTCGCGGTAGCCCAGGACCAGCCAGGCGGGTACGCCCAGCAGGTCGACCGGTGCGACCGGACCGTGCCGCTGTCTCAGCCGTTCGTACACGAGTGAGGGGCGCGTCTCGTAGTCCCTGGTCAGCAGCGGTTCAGGTGACATCTCCTCCAACCGTGCGCCGTCCAGGTCCACAGATCCACCGTCGCCCCACTGGGATTCCATCGTCGCGTCGCCCCTCCAACACTCCCCGTACCGGCTTACGTTCAGCCGGTAGTTGGAAACGCTGGGACCTTACCCCAGGACGTACGGCGGAGTAACAACGGGGGCGCAAGCCGCAGTTGGGGACCGGCCGGGGACACCTTTCCCGGGCGTGGGATCTCAGGCCGCGGTGTACCCGAGCTGGCGCCTCATGTAGGGGGTCATGAGGGTCTTGGCCTTGGCCAGGGTGCTGGTGCGGCCGCCGAGGACCGCGGTCTCGCCGCCCGGCACGGGCAGCATGGTCACTCCGTCGGCCGACCCGAACGGCACGACGATCGGGGTGCGGTGGATCTGCCGGTAGGAGCGGGGCTGCCGGCGGTGCTTGCCGGAGCTCTGGAGGTACGCGCGGATGTTGTGGACGGCGAGGTCCGCCTGGGCGAGCGCGACCGGTGTGATCTTGAGTTCGCTGACGTCGTTCACGTCCCCGACGGCGAAGACGTCCGGCCAGCCCTCGACCCGGAGCGTCCGGTCGACCTTGACGTGCCCGGAGCTGTTCAGCCAGTCGCTGTGACCGGCCATGCGCAGCCAGAACGTGTTGGGGGTGGTGCCCGTCGCCCAGAAGGAACGGTCGGCGTCGATGACGTTCCCGTGGGCGTCGCGATAGGTGCCGAAGTCGTTGCCCGGAGACATGAAGGCGTCGAGCCGTACCTCGACGCCGTGGGACTCCAGCCAGGCGCGGGCCTTGTTCCCGGCCCGCTCGCTGCCCGTGGCGTGCAGCAGCGTCGGCCCCGAGTGGGCGAGCGTGACCCGGGCGTCGGGCCGGGCCAGGCGGATCTCGGCGCTGAGTTCGACGCCGGAGGGCCCGCCGCCGACGACGAGGACGTGATCCGCGGTGGCGATGTTGCGCTGGTGTCCGGCGAACGACTCGGCGGCCTCCTCGACGGTGGTGCCGGTGAAACGGGCCGGTTCGGGATAGTCGGCGCCGGTGGCGATCACCACCACGTCGTACGGGAGGCGCTCGCCCGTGGCCAGCTCCACCTGTCGCTCGGTGGTGTCGATGCGGACCGCTTTGCCCACGGCGACGCGGCCGTTGTGCAGCAGCCGGTCGTAGGGGATGAACGGCGTCGACGTCCATTCCGGGTGCACACCGGCGCGCAAAGAGGCGATGCGGTGGAAGAAGACCTCCTTGCGGTCCACCAGTGTGACGTGCGCCGTCTCGTCCAGCCGTTTCGCCAGACGTACGCCCGCATAGCCGCCGCCGATCACCACTACGTCGCCGTCACGCACACCGAGTCTCCTGCGCCTGGTCGGGTGGGGGGAGCGAGTGGCGCGGCTGGTGGGGCGCCATCGGCCACTCGGTTGCCGACGAGAGTAGCGCTTGAAACTTAAAGATCCGATGAGCTTCTGTGTACATCCCGTGAAACAACGGCCCCCACGGCCCCTGCCGTCCCGGCCGGGCGTACGCGGTCAGTCACCACGCGATGCCGACGGGCTGGGCGCGGACCTTGCTCTGCCCCGTCAGGCGGAACGTTTCGTCCAGCCGGTCCAGCCGGTCCGTCCGCAGGGCGAGGATTCCGGCGCGCAGTGCTGTCGCGATGAGATGCGTGCGGTTCTTCGCGCACAGCTTCTCCCGGACGCTGCGCATGTGGGAAGCCACGGTTCGAGGTGAGATCGACAGCTGATGGGACATGTCCGCGTCCGACATTCCGTGGGCTGCCAGAAGAAGGATCTCCAGTTCCCGGGTGCTGAGCCGGCCAGAGCTGTCCACTGCCATGGTGCCTGCCTTGTTCGGAGGGGGGTCGAGGACCCGCGAGATCGTCCTCGTGGTGCGTGGTGACTCTGCCCTGCCATCGGGGCCCCGGCCATCGACCATTGGACCGATACCTCGCGGCGGTCATCGGCCGATCGGCCTCGGTCCTTCCGCCGAAGCGGCTCTGCCGTAAGGAACGCGCCAACCGCCCGTCCCTTAGGGCCACTTGGCCCGTCGGTATTCTGCGGACGGCCGGACCTGCGACGTGATCCATGGCATGCTCGGCCGCGTGAGCCGCACCTCGACGCGCGTAATCATTGCCGACGACCAGGATCTGGTCCGGGCCGGTTTCCGTCTTATCCTCGACGCCCAGGAAGGCATCGAGGTGGTCGGAGAAGCCGCCGACGGGCTTGCGTGCGTGGAGTTGGCGCGCACATTGCGGCCGGACGTGTGTCTGGTGGACGTCCGTATGCCGAAGCTGGACGGGCTGGAAGTGACGCGGCTGCTGTCCGGCCCCGGAGCGATGTACCCGACCCAGGTCGTGGTGGTCACCAGCTTCGACCAGGACGACTACCTCAACGTGGCCCTGCGCAACGGAGCTTGCGGCTTCCTGCTGAAGGACGCCACCCCCGCGTTGCTCGTCGAGGCGGTGCGGGCGGCGGCGCGCGGTGACGCGCTGGTCTCGCCCGCGGTGACCCTGCGGCTGCTGAAGCAGCTGGAGGAACGGGCGTCGGCGCCGGCGAACGGTACCGGCGTTCCCGAATCATCGCTCAGCGCCCGGGAGTTGGAGGTCGCCCGGCTGGTGGCGGTGGGCCGCACCAACCAGGAGATCAGCGACGAGCTGTGCCTGTCCCTGTCCACCGTGAAGACGCATCTGGGCCACATCCACCACAAGCTCGGCGTACGCAACCGCGTCGAGGTGGCCGCATGGGCCTGGGCCAACGGAACCGTCCGGACAGGACGTTGACGGCAACTCCGTGAAGGTTCTGTAATCGATCTGTGTCACTGCCCACAGATCGATCCACTCCCTGCCAGGCAAGCATGCACATGCCTAATCTCCGGTTGTATGACAACTTCGTCACTCGCGGCACTTTCGGCACGAGCGACCCAGCCACATCTCAGGCCACCTCGGTTACCCCTGCAGGGGTGGAACCACCGCGCCCTGTACCCGGCTCTGGGCGTGCTGTGGCTGCTCGACCTGGGGATCATCGGGTCCCGGCAGCAGGGCCTCCTCGACTGGCTGCCACTCGTGACCGGCCCCCTCGCTCTGGCACTGGTGCTCGCGCCGGAATCGCGGCTGAGCACCGAGTTGCGGGCGGGGATCGCCGCGGCCGTCTCGACGACGGTGACGCTGAGCACCTGCCTGATGGGGTGGGCCATGCCCGAGTGGGGGCTGCTGGAGACGGCGTGCATGCTGGTCCTGCTCGCCCGTTCCTGCCGCAACGTCGCCCGGCCCGGCGTCGCCCTGGCACTGGCCGCCGCGATGGGGGTCAGCGTCATCGACGAACCCCTGCGCACCGGGGGCACCGCGATCACCCTCACCTATCCCTTCCTGCTGACGTTCGCCGTCGGCGGGGCGATCGGAGCGGGCTGCTATCTGCGCACCCTGGACGCCCGGCGCATCCGTACGATCGCCTCCATAAGGCTCGCCGAGCGGGTGCAACTCGCCCGGGAACTGCACGACTTCGTCGCGCATCACGTGACGGGCATCATCGCCCAGGCTCACGCCGCCGGGGTGATTCACCAGAGCTCGCCCCAACAGGTCGGCCCCATCCTGGGCAACATCGCCGAAGCCGGGCAGCGGACCATGGACTCCATGCGCCGGCTGATCCGCGTACTGCGCGAGGAAGGCGAGCAGACCACCATCGAGCGCCCGGAGGAGCCGTACGCCGAACTCACCAAACTGGTCTCGGCGTTCAGCGGCCAGGGTGACGGCTCGACCGCACAGCTCGAGATCACCGGCGCCGCCCTGCGCAGCAGTCTGCTGCCCGAGGTGGGCTCCGCGGTCCATCGCGTGGTCCAGGAGGCGCTGACCAACGTACGACGGCACGCGCCGGGTGCCCAGGCGACGGTGCGCGTCCACCGCACCCGCGACGACCTGCTCCGGGTCGACGTGTACAACACCGGCTCCACGAGGCGGGGTTCCCGACCAACGGGAGGCCACGGTGGCTACGGGCTGATCGGTCTGCGCGAACGCACGGAGGCCGTCGGCGGCGCCCTGACCGCGGGCTCCGCCGACGACGGCGGCTGGTGGCTCATCGCCCATTTCCCCCTGCTCGCGGAAGCCGCGCTCCCCGGCGCCGAAAAGTCCCCCGACCCGGTTCCCCCACCCCGCCCGCAATCCGGCCGCCACGCCAGACGGCACGGCCGGACGAAACCCGAGCCGGAGATGAACTGGGACGCGGGCTAGTCGATCCGGGGCGTGAATTAGGCAATTCTACGAATGTGCCGCGCGGGCCCGCCCTCTAGTGTCGGAGACCCAAAGGTGCCGGGACGGCCTTCTCACGTTCCGCAGAGTGGTGAAACGGCCCGGGCCGGGCCCGTCCTTTCGAGGGCCCGGTCCACCATTTCCCGTCCGCCACTTCGCGAACTGGCGGACCGGTGCCCCTCTTCGAGCAGACGCGGGAGCCACATGAGTACGGCCGTCGTGGTGGGCAGCGGCCCGAACGGTCTCGCCGCCGCCGTGTTCCTCGCCCGGGAGGGTGTCGAGGTCACCGTCCTCGAAGCCGCCGACACCATCGGCGGCGGCACGCGCACCAGCGAACTGACCCCGGGACTTCTGCACGACCACTGCTCCGCCACCCACCCCATGGCCGTCGGTTCCCCGTTCCTGCGCGGCCTCGACCTCGGCCGCCACGGCCTGACCTGGTGCCTGCCGGACATCGACTGCGCGCACCCGCTGGACTCCGGCGGGGCCGGCGTCCTGCACCGGTCGGTGCAGGAGACGGCCGACGGCCTCGGCGGGGTGGACGGACGCAACTGGCGGCGGGTGTTCCAGCCGCTCGTGGACGGCTACGACGCGCTCGCCGAGGACCTCATGCAGCCGCTCACGCATCTGCCGCGGCATCCTCTGCGCCTCGCCCGGTTCGGGCCGCAGGCCCTGCTGCCCACGGCCGCGGTGGCCCGGCTGTGGCGGTCGGGGACCACCCGCGCGCTCTTCGCCGGGGTGGCCGCGCACGCCTTCCGCCCGTTCGACCGGCCGGCGAGCGCCGCTGTCGGCCTGACGATCATCGCCGCCGGCCACCGGCACGGCTGGCCCGTGGCCTCGGGCGGCTCCCGGGCGATCAGCGACGCGCTGGCGGCCCTGACCGTGGAGCTCGGCGGCCGGATCGAGACCGGTGTCCGGGTGCGCTCCCAGGCCGATCTGCCCCCGGCCGACGTGGTCCTCTTCGACCTCACACCGCGCGCGGTCGCCGACATCCTGGGCGACCGGCTGCCAGGGCGGGTGGCCCGGGCCTATCGCCGGTACCGTCACGGACCCGGCGCCTTCAAGGTCGACTTCGCCGTCCAGGAAGGGGTGCCCTGGACCGCCGAGGCGGCCCGCCGGGCCGGCACCGTCCACCTCGGCGGGAGCTACGAGGAGGTCGCCGGCACCGAGCGGGCGATCCACGCCGGGCGCATGCCGGAGCGGCCCTTCGTGCTCGTCGGCCAGCAGTACCTGGCCGATCCGCTGCGTTCCAAGGGCGATGTCCACCCGGTCTGGACGTACGCGCACGTTCCGCACGGCTACGACGGCGACGCCACGGAGGCGGTCGTCGCGCAGATCGAACGGTTCGCCCCCGGATTCCGCGAGCGAATCCTGGACATGGCCGTCCGCTCCCCGGCCGCCTTCGAGGAGTACAACCCGAACTACGTCGGCGGTGACGTCGTCGCCGGGGCGAACACCGCCTTCCAGCTCGTGCTGCGCCCCCGCGCCGCACTCGACCCCTACAGCACCGGCGTGCCGGGCATGTACATCTGCTCCGCCGCGACGCCACCGGGAGCCGGCGCCCACGGCATGTGCGGCGCGAACGCGGCCGCGTCGGCGCTGCGCCGACTTCGCGGATAAGCGATAAGGGATAAGTCCTTCTCCGAGAAGGCCCGGACCACACGGTCCGGGCCTTTTTCGCGCCGCCCGCTCACTGTGAACTCCGTCACTCCGAAATTCGTCAATTTTCAGGATGTGAGGCCCCTGGAGGCGCCCGTAGTGTTCTTTCTCGAAGGGCACGGAAAAAGGTTCTCCGAAGCCCTCGAAACGAAAGGGAAAAGAAAATGAGCAGCATTGCGAAGGCGATGGACCGTATGGACCTCCCCGTGGAGGGTGTCATCCTCGCGTCGGCTCGTCCCACCCTCGGCACCCCGCGCATCGGCCGGGTGAACGGCGCCAACGCCCTCAACGCGCTCGCCGCCCTGGGGGACCTGGCTCAGGTCGCCGGCGGTGTCGGCCAGGTGGTCGGCGCGGCCAGCGCGGTGGAGGCCAACAACGCCGCGGTGGACGCCAACAACGCCGTCGCGAACGCCGCGAACGCGCAGGCCGCGGCCGTCGGCGGCGCTGTCTGATCCGCTCCGCACAGCCTCACTCCCCGCGGCTGTCAGGAACTGATCGGCGAAGTGCATGAAAAAACCGCCGGGCCAGAGGTGTGTTCTGGCCCGGCGGTGTGCCTTGAGGCAAATAAATCGCAACAAGAGGCTACCACGAAAGAGGGGCCCGTGAAATTCAGTGGCCGCATAAGCGGAAAAACTCCTCCCGTCATTCCGGGAAGGATCACCTCTGCGGTGTTCGGACCGGCTCCGGTCGGCAGGGATCGCGCCATCGGCATGTCCGAGCGGCTGGCCGCGGTGTCCAGCCTGCAGTCCTCCCTGGAGTACCTGACCCAGCGCAAGGACATAGAGAAGGGCGGCATGAACGACTGGGAGGTCGCCCGGCAGTACCTGGCCGGGGCCGGCCCTCTGACGCGCCGTCTGGTCGACGGCGTCAGCGGGGTACGGACCACGACCGCCCTGCACGCCGCCCGCTCCGCCGTGGCCGTCGGCATGCTGCTGCCCGGCGACTCGCGCTGGCGCGGCGCCGGCAACGTCTTCCTCGGCGCGTCGTCCGCCCTGCTCTCCCCGCGCCACCACTACGGCGGCGACGGCTCCGACCAGGTGGCCACGCTGGTGCAGCTGGCCACCGGCGCGGCCCGCCTGGTGCCCTCGCCCGCGGCCAAGGACGCGCTGCTGTGGTACGCCGCCCTCCAGGCCAACATGGCCTACGCGATCTCCGGCTGGGTCAAGCTCTTCGGCAAGCCCTGGCGCGACGCCACCGCGCTCGGCGGCGTGATGCGCACCCGTACGTACGGGCACGAGGGCATGCACCGGTGGACCCAGGAACACCCGAAGACCGCCAAGGTGCTCACGCACAGCGTGCTGGCACTGGAGTGCTCCTTCCCGCTCGTCTACGCCAGGGGCGGCAAGCTGACCCGCTCCATGATCACGAGTGCCGCCGCTTTCCACGTGGCCAACGGCTACTTCATGGGTCTCAGCAGGTTCGTGACCGCCTTCCCCGCGTTCCACCCCCTGGTCGCCTACACCGCCGCCCCCCGGTCCCACCCCACCATCGCCGGCCGCGACGACCGTGCGCTGACCGCCGCGGTCGCCGCTCTCGCGGGCGGCACCGTCGCAGCCGCCGCCACCGCTGTGCGACGGCGCCTGCGCACCACCGAGGGCTGGCACACCTCCCGCACGCTGACCACCCGGAGCAGGAACCTGCTCCAGTACGAGGAGTACTCGCCGGGCGATCCCCAGCAGCCGGTCGTCGTGCTGGCGAGCGGGCTGCTGTCGACCAGCGAGCACTACGCGTGGATGGCCGAGCGCCTGTGCTACGAGACCCGGTACGGGGTCATCACCTACGCCCGCGCCGGATACGCCGGCAGCCACCGGCACGCCACGACGGCCTTCCGGCTGTCGGAGTCCGTCCAGGATCTCGTCGATCTCGTGAACGGCGCCGTCGCCCCGGACCGCAAGGTGATCCTCGTCGGCCACTCCATCGGGGGCGAGCTCGCCCGCCGCGCCGCCCGCCACCTGGGCGACCGGCTCCAGGGCATCGTCTATCTGGACTCCTCCCACCCCGGCCAGTTCACCAGCGGACTGGGCGCGAGCGAGAAGGGCCTGGCCGGTAACCTCACGGCCGTCAGCCGGGCGCTGCGGCTGGGCACCGGCATCCTCGTCACCCGCCCGGCGTGGATCGGCGAACTGCCGTACGCCTACCGGAAGAAGGTCTTCGCGCAGTATGCGGACGCCCGTATGTGGGAGGCCGCGCGCCGTGAATGGAAGGCGATCCGGGCCGACTTCAAGTCCTTCACCGGCGCGCTCGCCCGGATCGAGGGCGTGCCCGCGCTCGTGGTCTCGGCCCAGCGGACCGTGGACCGCAACCCCGAACAACTGCTGCTCCACAGGGAACTCGCCGAGGCCCATGCCGACGCGCGCACCGAAACCGTGGTCATCGAGGGCGCCACCCACGAGACCATGCTGATCACCAGCCGCTACGCGAACCAGGTCACGGACCGCGTCATCGCGTTCTTCGACGACCTCGGCCGTCGGACCCCCACAGCCCCGGCCTCCTCCTCCCGCCCCGTCGGCCGGAAGGAGAGCGCCCGATGAAATCCCTGCCACGCCCGCAACTGAGGAACGCCCTCACCGGAGAGGGCGCCCCCTGGCGGATCGCCGGAGCCGCCGTGCTCCTGCTGACCTTCGCCGGCCAGCACCCCCACCACGACTTCAGCCGGGTCCGGACCCGGGACCACTTCTCGCTCCTGCCGAACTGGCGGTTCTTCGCACCGCACCCGGCCATGCACGACTACCACTTCCTCTACCGCACGGTGAGCGGCGACGGTACGGCCTCCACCTGGCGCGACGCCAGCGGCATCGTCGACCGCAAGCCCATGCACCTGGTCTGGTTCCCGACCCGCCGCGCCGACAAGTCCGTCTTCGACGCGTGCCAGGAGATCCTGCCGCGCCTCGAACAGGGCTTCGCGGCCGCCGCCCACACCCCCGGCTACCGCCTGATCACCGAGCACGTCCGCACCCGTATCGCGGCCGAGGACACACCGCCCGACGACGTCAGGGGCTTCCAGTTCGCCCTGGCCTCCGGCACCGGCTACGACCTGCGCCAGGGCCCCCGGCTGATGTTCGTCTCCCCGTTCGTCCCGCTCGACCCGCACGCCCCGGCCACTCCGCTCACCCCGGCCGCCCCGTCCGCACCGCCCGCCTCTTCCAAGACAGAAGCGAGGGCCTGACCATGAGCTTCGACAACCCCTTCTTCCTCACCGGCCTCGCACTGGTCGGGGTCGGCCTCGTCAGGGCGGCCCTCCTGTACGTCCAGGTCCTCCGCGGACGCGAGCAGGACGGGAGTGACTCCGAGTGAGCCCCACCGGCCCGCGGCCCCCGGCCAGGCCGCGGGCCGTGCACCGGGCGGTCCCGCAGCTCCATCTCCATCTCCTGTGGGGCAAGGGCGCCAAACCGTGGCGGGCGCTCGGCCGGCACCGCAAACTGATCGCCCTCGGCATCCTGCTGGGCCTGCTGGGCGCCACGGCGTCCCTGGCCCAGCCCGCGGTCATCGGCGCCCTGGTCGCCACCGTGGAGGCCGGACAACCGGTGACCGAACCCATCCTGCTCGCCGCCGTCCTGTTCACCGTCGACGCCATCCTCGGCGCCCTCCACTCGTACGTGATCGGGCTCGCCGGGGAGAACATCGTCTACGACATCCGCAGCAACCTCGCCTCCCGGCTGCTGCGCTCCCGGTTCCGTGCGTACAGCGGCTGGAAGCAGGGCGACGTGTTCGCCCGGATGGTCAGCGACACGCTCCTCGCCCGCACCACGATGACGCACGCCATCGACAGCATCATCCAGAACGGCTTCCTGGTCGTCGGCGGCCTCGCGCTGATGGCCTGGGTCGACGAGGTGCTGCTCCTGGCGACGGTGGGCTGTCTCGGCGTCACCAGCGTCATCTCGCTGTGGCTGGCGCGCGGGGTGCGGAAGGTGTCGATCACCAACCAGACCGACACCGGCAACTTCGGCTCCGCGCTGCTGCGGGTGCTCGGTGCGATGCCGACCGTGAAGGCGTCCCGTGCCGAGGGCCGGGAGGCGGAGGGCATCGCGGACATCGCGAAACAGGCCCGCAAGTCGGGGATCAAGGTGACGGTGCTGTCGTCGCTCCTCGACCCCACCATGAGCATCGGCACGCAGCTCGCCCTGACCGTGGTCATCGCTCTGGGCGCGGCCCGCACCGCGACCGGCGACATGACCGCCGCCAACCTGACGGCCTTCATCCTCTATCTGTTCTACCTGGTGGCCCCGCTGCTGACGCTGTTCACGTCCATCGCGCAGTTCCAGGTCGGCAGGGCGTCGATCGACCGCCTGGCGGAGCTCGGGAGGATCGAGGTGGAGGGCGAGAGGACGGCGGACCACCCGGCGGACCGGAGGCGCAGCAACCGCCCCGGCGGCCCCACGTACGGCAGCGGACTCGCCTTCGACAAGGTGGCCTTCTCCTATCCCGGCACCGACAAGCTCGTCCTCGACGACGTCTCCTTCACGGTCCCCGCCACCGGCCTCACCGCCGTGGTCGGCCCGTCCGGGGCGGGCAAGAGCACCGTCTTCCAGCTCATCGAGCGGCTCTTCGACCCGGTGTCCGGGGCGATCCGCATCGACGGCACGGACATCACCGACCTGCCCCTGAACCAACTCCGGTCCATCGTCGGGTACGTCGACCAGGACCACACCCTGCTGCGCGGCACCGTCCGCGACAACCTCACCTACAGTGCGCCGGACGCCGACGACAAGGACATCGCCGAGGCGCTGCGCATGGCCAACCTGACCGAGGTGATCGGCGCGCTGCCCCAGGGCCTCGACACCGAACTCGGCGACCGGGGCGCCGGCTTGTCGGGCGGCCAGCGCCAACGCCTCGCCATCGCCCGTACGTTGCTGCAGGCGCCCCGGTTCCTGCTGCTGGACGAGGCCACCGCCAACCTCGACACCGAGTCGGAGAACGCGCTGCGCGACAGCATCACCATGATCTCCGGCTTCTGCGCGGTCATCGCCATCGCCCACCGGCTGTCCACCGTCACCGAGGCCCAGCAGATCGTCGTACTCGACCGGGGACAGGTGCACGCCGTCGGCACCCACGGCGAACTCCACCGGCACAGCGACCTCTACCGCCGGCTCGCCCGGCTCCAGGAACTCAGCGACGTGGCGCCCTGATCCATCGATCCCGGCAGGAGAACCTGATGAACGACTTCCTGTTGACCCCGCTCGTGGTGGCCGTCGGCATCGTCGGCTTCCTGATCGCCACCGGAGCGGTCAGCACCCCCGCCGTCATCGGCGCCGCCGTCATGATCCTGTTCGGCGCCTGCTCGCAAGCCAGACGGAACAGCCACCCGAGGCACACCCCATCCAAGAAGCGGAGGCAGCACCCATGAGCACGTTCACCAAGCCCACGACGACCGCCGTCATCGACGACATCGGCTACGGGCGGCAGTTCGACAGCTGGTACCACCGGCTGTTCCCCGACGACGCGTCCGTCGTCGCCGAGGTCGAGCGCCTGGCCTCCCTGCACCCCGACCCGGCCTCGGGGACCGTCGAGTTCGGCGTCGGCAACGGGCGGATCGCGCTGCCGCTGTCACGCCACGTCGGCACGATCACCGGCATCGACTCCTCGCCCGAGATGCTCGGCGTCCTCCGCCGCAACCTCACCGACGACACCCCTGTCGAGGCCGTGCACGCCGACATCCGCACCTACACCGCCGACCACACCGTGGGGCTCGTGTACTGCGTCTGCGCCACCCTGTCCATGCTGCTCACCCCCGAGGAACAGCAACAGGCAGTGCAGCGCGCCGCCGACCTGCTCGCCCCCGGCGGCCGGCTCGTCATCGAGACCCACAACAAGGCGGCCGTCGTCGCCCTGCACGAGGGCCGCAGCCGCGCCACGTACTTCACGCCGTACCCGGAGCCCGGTACCGGCCTGCAGAGCCACTCCGTGTTGCTGCCCGAGGGCTCGCTGTGGCACCTCTCCCATGTCTGGTACGAGTCCGACGGCACCACCCGCGTCGGCACCGAGGTCTCCCGCCTGACCACACCGGAGGAGATGGACGCCTACGCCCGCGCCGCCGGCCTCGAACCGGAAACCCGCCTCGGCGACTGGCCCGCCGACGCGGAACCCTACGACCCGCACTCACCGCTGGCGATCTGCACCTACGTCAGGCCGTCGTCACCCCGGCCCTGAGAGACGGGAACGTCCTTTGTCAGTGGTCTGCTGCATGATCGGCGCGTCAGTTCTTCTACCGGGTGGGGGCGTCATGGCGATCACGAACGAGCAGGCGGCGGGGCATGCGTTTCTGCAGCCGCTGTACACGGACACGTACTACCCCGATCACGTCGTCGACAGGGGCAAGGAAATTCTGCTTCGGCTGTGCGAGCGGATCGAGGCCGAGCAACCGTCGGACCTGACCGCCCTGTATGTGCTCACACAGGCCGCGACGGAGGAGTTCAACCTGCTGGAGGCGGCGTTCGACGCGGCCGGGAGTGAGATCGAGACGGTGGCGCGCGAGGCGATCGGCGAGGACTTCTGGTTTGTCGCGTCGGCCTACGGCTTCGCGGACGCGGACGGAGAGGAGCTGATCGCCACCCGGGACTGGTGAGCGAGGGCTCCCCGCCAGTACGTTGACGATAACGACAATCGTTTCAATTGCGTTGGGGGTTCCGATGACCGCACAACCGGCCACGATCGGAGAGGTGTTCAGCGCGGGTGCCGAGGAGTTCCACAACTGGTCGCCCCTGCTGTGGGACCCGGTCGGTCAGGCCACGGTGGATGCGTCGGCTCCGGTCGACGGCGAGCGGGTGTTCGACGCCTGTTGCGGAGCCGGCGCATCGGCGCTTCCCGCGGGCCGTGCGGTCGGCCCGGGCGGACTGGTCGATGCGGTGGATCTCTCCGGGGCTCTGGTGGCGCTCGGCGAGCGGCGCGCTCGGCAGGACGGCCTGACGAACCTGCGCTTCCACCGGCACGACGTCACGGCGTGGGCGGCGCCCGACGGGGACTACGACCTGGTGCAGTGCGCGCTGGGCGTGTTCTTCTTCCCCGACATGGACCGCGACGCGGCGGCACTCACAAGGCTGCTGCGGCCGGGCGGGCGGCTCGCGGTGACCGTATGGGAGAAGGGGGCCCTCGGCGGCTGGGGGAAGGCGTTCAAGGGCACGGTCGAGACCGAGCGCGCATGGCCGGGGTCGCCGCAGTCGGACCAACTGGCCCGGATCGACACCGCTGACGGGCTGGCCGCCTGGCTCGAGAGCCTCGGGCTGAGTGATCCCCGGGTGGTACGCCGGGAACTCGCCGTCCCCCTCACGGCCACGACGGCCTGGGACCTCGCGGTGGGCAGCGGCACGCGCGCCCTGCTGAACGGACTGTCCCCCGACGCGGTGGAGCGCGTCCGCGCCCGCTTCACCGCCGCGTTGGAGGCCGACGGGGTGCGGGACCTGGACGTCCGGATCCTGACCGGGACGGCCGTGGCATGACCCAGAGGCCGCATCACACCGCCGGCCGGGAGACCGCCGAAGGCTTCACAGCCGCGGTCTGCCGGGCCGAGAACGGCTGCGGCGCGGCGGACGGCCGCGTCCTCGAAGCGTTGCGCGGCGCCACCCAGAAGGTGCCGTTCGGGGTGCTCGTCGCCACCGGCTGCCTGGGCCGGCACCTGCGGTGCCCGCACCACGAGGGCAACCAGGTGCCACGTACGGGCCACCGCGTGGTCGTCCAGCCGTGCACCCGGGACCGTAAGCCACTCGGGCCCGCTGTGGCCTTCGGTCCGCTCATCGATCCCACGCAGGCCGAAGCCCTGGGCGCCTGGCTGGCGGAGGGCCTGCACCAAGGGCTCCGCCCGCCGCCTCGCCTGCTGGCCGTACGTCCCTCGCACGGCTCGGAGTCGTAACGGCGGCGGTCACCGTCCCAGCCATTGCCGGACGACACCGGCGCCTCGGGGCGTAAGGGAGCGCACCTGAGGGAAAGGTGCTATACGGCGAACCGCGGGAGAAAGTGCCGACCCCGCTCGGTATGCCGGGCCTTGGTCGTCCGGGGGAGGGACACGCATGGGCAGCCCCTTGTACCTGGAACCCCGGCTCGGTGGCCGGTTACTGTCCCTGCTGCGGGCCCCCGGCTTCCTGCACATGCTCACGGACGCGCTCGGGTCACCGCTCAACGTACTCGTGCCCGACCAGATCGCCGAGAATCTGGACCGCTTCCGGTCTGTGTACCGCAGGCACCGCCTCTCGGGCCAGGTCTTCTTCGCGCACAAGACCAACCGGTCCAGTGCCCTGCTGCGACGGCTCGCCGCGACGGACGCGGGCGTGGACGTGGCATCCCTGGGCGAGCTGCAGCACGCTCTCGGCGCCGGATTCGTGGCCGACCGGATCATGGCCACCGGGCCCAAGAACCCGGAGTTCCTGTGGCTGGCCGCCCGCACCGGAGTGACCGTCAGCGTCGACTCGGCCGGTGAGCTGGACCAGCTCACCGGTCTCGTCCGCAAGCACGCCCTCCCCCGGGCCCGCGTCCTGCTGCGGTTGTCGGGCTTCGAGACGGCCGGCGTGCGGGTGCTGAGCCGGCGCAGTCGCTTCGGCTCACCCGTGCGCGAACTGGACACCCTGCTGGAGATGGCCGAACGGCACAGCGACACGGTCGAAGTGACCGGTGTGGCCTACCACTTGGACACGACCAGCCTCACCGAGAAGGCGACGGCCCTGGAGGGCTGTCTCCATGTCCTGGACGAGTGCCGCAGCCGGGGACTGCGTCCGCGGGCCGTGGACATCGGTGGCGGATTCGGTGTCAACTACCTTGCCGACCAGGGGCAGTGGGAGCGGTACACGACGCAGCTCACGGAAGCCGTCCTGGGCAGGCGCCCGCCCCTGACCTGGCAGGGGCACGGTTACGGGCTGCGCAACGAGGGCGGCACGCTGCGCGGGACGCTGGGGCTGTACCCGGCTCACCGGCCGGTCGCCGGTGAGCGGTATCTGGACGAACTGCTGGCCCAGCCCGCCGCGTCGCTGGGGGGCCGCCCACTGGCCGCCCTGCTGCTGGAGAACCTGCACGACCTGTACACAGAACCTGGGCGTGCCCTGGTGGACCAGTGCGGGATCACTCTGGCGAAGGTGCTGGAGGTACGCGATCCCGGTGCGGGCGGTGCTCTGCTGGTACGGCTGGCGCTGAAGGCCGACGACATGGCCCTGGAGGAGCACGGGGTGCTGATGGATCCTGTCGTCGTCCCCAGGGACGGCGCCGGAGTCCGCGCCGATCCCGGGCCCGTCGGTGTCCATCTCTTCGGCAGTCTCTGTCTGGAGACCGACATGGTCACCCGCAGGACGGTCTTCCTTCCGCGACGGCCGGAGCCCGGCGATCTGCTGGCCTTCGCCAACACCGCCGGATACGCCATGGACTTCCACGCCGGCCGCGCACAACACCAGCCCGTCGCCCGCAAGGTGGCCGCCTGGCAGGACGCCGGCTCATGGCGGTGGAGCCTCGACGAACAGTACTGGCCGACGACGCCCTCGGAGGGACAGCAGTGAGGTACGACAGCATCACCGAGGTCATAGGAAACACCCCGCTGGTGCGCATCGACCCCGCCGTCACCGGTCTGCGGAACATCGACCTGTTCGCCAAACTGGAGATGCTCAACCCTTTCGGGTCGGTGAAGGACCGGACCGCCTGGAACATGGCGCGCCCCCACCTCGCCGACGCGGTGGAGCAGGGCAGCCAGCTCGTCGAGCTCTCCAGCGGCAACACGGCCAAGGCCCTGTCCGTCATCGCCGGGATGCACGGCCTGACCTTCAAGAGCGTCACCAACCGTATGCGCGTGCCGGAGATCAAGGACCTGCTCCTGCTGCTGGGCGCGGAGATCGAGGAGCTGCCGGGGCAGAGCGAATGCCTCGACCCGACCGCGACCGACGACCCGCTGACCCTGTTCCACCGCACGCTGGCCGAGTCCGGCAGCGCGTATCTGCACACCGACCAGTACTTCAACCCCCGCAACACCGAGGCCCACATGTCCGGCACCGGCCCGGAGATCGTCAAGGACCTGGACGGCCGGGCCCCGGACTGGTTCATCGCCTGCGTGGGCACGGCCGGCTCCTCCACCGGCGTGGCCAGGGTGCTGCGCGAGCACGACCCGGCGGTCCGGGTCGTCGGGCTGGTCGGGGCCAAGTCCGACTTCATCCCGGGCATCCGCACCATCGACGAGGTCCACGCGGTCGGCCTGTTCGACCCGGACACGTACGACACGATGCGGACGGTGAGCGCCGACGAGGCCATCGAGGGGATGCTCACCCTGGTCCGCCGCTGCGGGATGCTGGCCGGCCCCACCGGCGGCGCGGCCTACTTCGGAGCGGTCCGCCACCTGCGCGAGCTGGACGCCGAGCTCACGGAGCGTCAGACGGCCGTCTTCATCGTCTGCGACCGTGTCGAGAGCTATCTGAGCTACGTCCGGCAGCGGCGGCCCGACCTGCTGGGCCGGCCCCGCCGCAAGAACTCCCTGGCCGACCTGTCCGCCGCCGAGGTGAGCGCCGCCCCGGCCATCGGTGTGGCGGACGCCCAGCGGTGGATCGCCACCGACGGGCCCCTCGTGGTCGACCTGCGCAGCCCGTTCGCGTACGCGGCGCTGCACATCGACGGGGCGGTCAACTTCGTCGACGAACTGTTCGACGAACTCCTGCGGGGCGGCCTGCCCTTCAGCCGGAGCCGGCCGGTACTGCTGGCCTGTCCGGTGGGCGAGAAGTCCGCCCAGTACGCGGCGCTGCTGACCCACATGGGGCATCCCGACGTCCGCAGCCTCGCCGGCGGCATCGTCGCCTGGCGCGACGCCGGCGCGCCCCTGGTACGGGACTGACATGACCGTCACCTCGACCCGGGGCAACGGCATGGCCTTCCCCGAGGACCTGCGGGACTGGCAGCACGAGCTGCGCGTCCAGTTCCCGATCATCACGGCCCATCCCGAACTGGCCTACCTGGACAGCGCCGCCACCGCCCAGAAGCCACAGGCCGTGCTGGACGCCGTCCACACCTACCTCACCACCTCCAACGCCAACGCCGGCCGCGGCACCTACACCTGGGCCAACCGCACCACCGAACTCGTCGAGCGGACCCGGGACCGCGTCAAGGAGTTCCTGTCCGACCCGGCTCCGGAACGCTCCGGCGTCCACTTCACCAGCGGCACGACCGAGGGGCTGCGCACGATCGCGCGCGACTGGCTGACGTCGTACCTCACCGATGGAGACGAGATCGTCGTCCCCGTCGCCGACCACGAGGCCAACATCGCGCCCTGGCTGGAGACCCAGCGGCTCCTGGCCGCCCAGGGCACACACGTCCGCGTTCTCCGGATGCCGTACCAGGCCGGTTCCCACGACTACGACCACGTCGCGCTGGCCCAACTGGCGGGACCGCGCACCCGGTTCGTCGCCGCCACCCACGTGCACCACGTCTACGGCGGGAACATGAACGTCCACCGCATCCGGCAGGCGGTCGGCCCGGACGCGGTCATCTGCCTCGACGCCGCCCAGAGCGTCGGCCACCTGCCGGTGTCCACAGCCGACCTGGACGTCGACTTCGTCGTCTTCTCCGGGCACAAGGCCCTGGCCCTGCCCGGTACGGGCGCGGTGTGGGCCCGGCAGGCGCGCGGACCGGCCCTCGCACCCGGCGGCTGGAACGGCACGCCGAACACCACCGGCATCGTCTCCCTGGGCACTGCGCTCGACTGGCTCCAGGCCGCCGGAATCGACCGCATCGAGCGCTGGACGACAGCCCTGGCGGCGCGGCTCACCGACGGACTGCGCCACCTGGACCCGTACGAGATCCTCGGCTGCGAGCTCAGCCTCGCCGCCGGCTCACCCGTCCAGCAGCGCCAGGGCATCGTCACCTTCCGGCACCGCGACATCGCCTCCGGCGACCTGGGCTTCATCCTCTTCAGCCACGGTTTCATGGTCCGCTCCGACAACCACTGCCAGGGCAGCGCGGGCGAGAAGACCGGCTCCGTCCGCGTCAGCCTGCACGTGTACAACACGCCTGAGGAAATCGACCGGTTGGTGGCCGTGCTTGCCTCCCTTCGCTGAAACACCGCCTAGTGTGAATGGGAACCGTTTTCACCTGTAGGGTGCTGGCGAGTTCCGGAAAACAGGCACGAACAGCGAGGGTGGCGCGACCGGATGGGGCTGAGCATGGCGACGGCCGAGCTGTGGGTGGAACGCTGGGAACGCCAGCAGCAGCGGTACGCGGTCGGCCGCGAGGAGCGGTTCGCGGTGATCGCCGACGTGGTCGAGCACATCACGGCCGAGGATTCCGCCTCGCCTCTCGTACTCGATCTCGGCTGCGGCCCCGGATCTCTCGCGGCACGGCTGTCCCTGCGCCTGCCGGACGCGGAGATCGTGGGCGTCGACATGGACCCCCTGCTGCTGGAACTGGCCCGCACGCACCACGGCACCGCCGCCCGCTATGTCGAGACGGTCATCGGCGGGACCGGCTGGATCCAGGCGCTGGGCCTGGACCGCCCGCTGGACGCGGCCGTCTCCACGACGGCACTGCACTACCTGGCTCCGGACGAACTGTCCCGCACGTACGAACAACTCGCCGCGCTGCTGCGCCCCGGCGGCGTCCTCATCAACGGCGACCACCTGCCGCCCGAGAACCGCTCCGAAGTCGCCGGGATCGCCGACCACATCGGACGGCGCTGGGCGGAGCGGCAGCACGTGTTCGCCCACGAGGACTGGGACTCCTGGTGGGCCTCCGTGGACGACGAGCCGGAGCTGGCCGACCTCCTCGCCGAACGCCACCGCCGGCAGCCACGCGACGGCACGGGTGCCGGAACCGGCCCCGGCCTGCCGCTGTCCGCGCACGTACGGCTGCTGCGGCAGGCGGGATTCGCGCATGCCGGTCCGGTCTGGCAGTACGGCAGCAGTTACGTCGTAGTGGCCACCCGATAGGCGAAGCGCCGTACGCGGCACTCGATCCCCGCCCGGTGAACGCGACGGCAGGCCCCCATGATGCTCGGGGGCCGGCCGTCGGTCCGTCACCGTCCGGCGGGTACCGGGACGGCTGTGTCCGGGCGCCGGACGAGCTTCGCCACGAGCCCGTGCCGGGGAGCCAGGCACCACGTGACGACGAACAGGCCGGTGAGGACCACGACCACGGACCCGCCCGCGGCGAGATCGTAGGCGTACGACACGTACAGGCCCGCGATGCTGCCCGCGCAGCCGATGAGCGAGGCCAGCAGGGTCATCGCCCACAGCCGTTCGGTGAGCATGCGGGCGGTGGCGGCGGGGGTGATGAGCAGGGCGAGGACGAGGATGTTGCCGACCGCTTCCAGGGACATCACGATCGTCGCGGTGACGGCGATGTAGAGCGCGAGGTCGAGGCGGAACACCGGCAGTCCCGCGGCGCGTGCCGTCTCGCGGTCCAGGCTGACGGCGACCAGTTCCTTGCCGATCGCCAGGACGACGAGCACGAGTACGGCACCGATGGCGGCCACGGTCCACACGTCCGAGGCGCTGACCGCCAGGACCTGTCCGAACAGGAAGGAGGACAGGTCCGTCGTCCAGCTGTCGCGCGTGGACACCAGGACGATGCCCAGTCCGAAGGCGAAGGCGAAGAAGACACCGATGACGGTGTCCTCCTTCAGCCGCCGGTTCTGGGAGACGAAGGCGATCAGCACGGCCGTGGTGATGCCGGCCGCGGCGCCGCCGAGGAGCAGGTTGCCCTCGAAGGCGTACGCGAGGGCGACGCCCGGGAACGCGGAGTGGGCGACGGCGTCACCGATGAACGCCATACCGCGCAGCACGACGTACACACCGACGACCCCGCACACCAGGCCGATGATCGCGGCGACGGCGAACGCCCGCTGCATGAACGGCAGTTGCCAGGGGTCGGTGAGGAAGGCCAGGAGGTCACTCATGACGCCGTCACCGTGCCGATCGCCTGGTCGAGGCCGAAGGCCCGCAGCATCTGGTGGGAATCGGCGAGGAGTTCGGGGCCGCCGTCGGCGACGACCGTGCGGTTGATCAGCGCCACCCGGTGGCAGGTACGGGCGGCGGCCGCCAGGTCGTGGGTGGTCATCAGCAGCGCCTTCCCTTCTGCGGCCAGCCGGCCGAACAGCTCGTTCAACAGCTCCTGCGTGGGTACGTCGACACCGGTGAACGGCTCGTCGAGGAGCAGGATGCGCGGGCCGGCCGCCAGGGCGCGGGCCACCAGGACCCGCTGCCGCTGACCGCCGGAGAGCTCGCCGACGGGGCGCCGGCGCAGTTCGGTGAGCCCGGTCAGTTCCAGCGCCTCGTCCACCGCCGCCCGGTCCGCCGAGCCCGGGCGGCGCAGCCAGCCCATCTGCCGGGTGCGGCCGGTGAGGACGGCGCCGGCGATGTCGATGGGGAAGTCCCAGGCGAACTCGTGCCGTTGGGGCACGTACCCGATGAGCCGCCCGACCCCACGCCCGGTCCCTCCCTCCACGGTCACCGCCCCCGCGGCCAGCGGAACCAGGCCGAGGACGGCACGCAGAAGGGTCGTCTTGCCGGCGCCGTTGGGTCCGATGAGGCCCACCAGCTCACCCGCGTCGACGGAGAGGTCGGCCTTCTCCAGGGCCGTCCGTCCGCCGAGTACGACGGTCGCGCCGGTGACCCGCAGCAGTGGGCCCGCGCTGTCAGCCACGTGCGGTCCTCCTGCGCCGGGCGGCGAGGAAGGCCCCGGCGCCGACGGCGGTGAGCGCTGCGGCGGCCGAGCCCAGGAGTACGGCCTGGCCGGCGCCCGTGGAGGCCATCGAACCGCTGGAGCCGCCCGTCGAGGAGCCGCCCGTGGAACCGGCGCCCGACGAGGAGCCCGACGCGTCCGACGACGCGGAATCGGAGGGCCCGGGAGTCGCGGAGGAGCCGGGAGCCCCGGGAGTCCCGGAGGTTCCCTCGCCGGAGCCGTCGCCCGGCGTCACCGTGCCGGGGTCGGTGTCGCCGACCGCGAACGTCACCGTCTCGGTGTCGGAGGCCTTCGTTCCGTCGGCCAGCGTCCCGCTCATCCTGAAGGTCAGCCGGTACGTGCCCTCCTTGGTGAACGCCCACCCGCCGTGCGCGTGCGTGTTCTGCGCGACCGGGAAGGAGTCCGGCACCCCGTCCTTGCTGTTGAACAGGATGTTCGCGCCGGACATCGCGTCGTACGTGTAGAGCGCGTAGGCGCCCGGCCCCTCGACCGCGGTGAGCGAGAACTCCACTCCCCCCTTGGTCCTGCCCGCCTCGATGTTGTCCGTCGACCAGCCGGGCCACAGCAGGCCCTCCTGCTGCACCTGGTCGAGCAGCCACACCGGGTCGCCGCCCTTCCCGAGGAACGCGAACTCCTCGCTGTCCGGAAGGGTGTTCTTGGCCGCGGGCTTGACGTGGAGGACCACCGAGGAAGGCTCCCGCCAGGTGGTCTTCCCCGAGACCGTGCCGTCCTTGAGGTGAATCTGCAGCTTGTTGGCGACAACGCGAGCGGCGAAATCGACGTGGCCCTCGTCGAGGATCTTCTTGTCGGACACGACGTCGGTGGCAGCCGTGGTGGCGGCCAGGGCGGTGCGCCGCTGGGTCTCGGCCGCCGCCGGCACGGTCTTCGCGCCCGTCGCCGGTGTCGGCGCCGCCTCAGCGGGCGTCTCCTCGGCGACCGGCTCGTCCGTGTCCTCTTCGTCCGCCGCGTCCCCGACCACCACCGTGTACACGGTTCCGACGGACAGCTCCCGCCCGTCCGCGGCCGTGGCCTCGGCGGTGAAGATGACCTGGTACGTGCCGTCCTGGCTGAACTCCCAACGCGTGTCGCCCTGCCGGCCCACCGGCAGCTCGTGCTCGTCGGCCACATCGTCGGCGCTGTCGAACAACAGCGCGTCGTCGGCTGCGTACACCTTCAGGTCGCCCGGACCGTCGAGCCCGGCCAGCGACCACCGCACGGTGTCGCCGGCCACCGCCCCCTCGGGTACACCGGTGGTGTCCCACCCGGGCGCCGAAGCGTCCGCCACACCGGCGTCGCCGACGCCGATCGCATGGGCGCCGTCCGCCGGATCCAGGGTCAGCACCCCGTCCGCGTAGACGATCCGGCCGAGTCCCGCCCCTGCCGCACCCGCCGTACTGTCGTCCGCGACAGCGACCGCGCCCCCCGCCGTGGTGGCCGCGATCACCACCACCACCGCGACCCCCTGAACTCTCCGCATGCCCCTCATCAGGCGTCCTCCCCCAGGCACTTGGCGAGCTCGGTCGCGTTGTGCCGCATCATCGATACGTAGTTGTCAACGTTGTCGTCGAACGAGTCGCCGTAGATCGTGCAGATGCCGACCCCCTCGTCCTCGGCCACCCGGCGCAACACGTCGGCGCGCGCCGCGAGGTTCGGCTCCAGGAACACCGACGGAACCTTCTTCTCCCGGATGGCGGTGCCGAGTTCCTCCACCTCGGCCGCGCTCGGCTCCTGGTTCGGCAGGGGCACGACGAAGCCCGCGATCTCCATGCCGTACGCCTTCGCGAGGTACCCGAAGGCGTCGTGGGTGGTGATCAGCTTCCGGTTCTGCTCCGGCACGGTCGCGAGCTTCTGCGCGACCTCTTCGTCGAGGGCACCGAGCGTCTTCAGATACGCTGCCGCGTTCTTCTCGTACGTCGCCTTCCCGTCCGGATCGGCCTTGATGAGCTCGGCCTCGATCCGCCGGACGTACGCCTCGGCATTGGCGACGTCCGCCCAGGCGTGCGGGTCCATGTCGCCGTGCACATGCTTGCCGATCACGGCCTGCGGCAGCACCCACAGCTCGTCGCCCGGCTCGCCGAGGAAGGAGTACGACTCCTCCTTGGGTACGGCCGCCCTGGCCCGGTCGGGCACGTTGAGCACCACGTCGCCGGGAGCGAGCCGCGCCGGCTCGCCGCTCTTGTCGTCGGCGCGGACGTACACCTTCCCGGTCTCGGCGTTGAGCGCGACGTCGCCGTGCCCGCCGTCGAGCACACGCGCGCCCTCGGGCGCCTCGGCGTCGTCGCCGACGGTGAAGGTGAAGGTGCCGCTGCCGATCTCCTCGCCCTTCCCGTCGAGGGTCTCGGTCCGCCCCCCGACCGTCAGCCGGTACGTACCGGGCGCGCTGAACGCCCAGTTGACGTGCGTGTGCGCCTCGGGCGGCAGGGTGAAGGAGTCGGCGTCGTCGAGGCCGTCGGCGGAGTCGATGTACACCTTGGGCTTGCCGAGGGTGTCGGTGAGATACACGCGCAGCTCGCCGGGGCCCTCCAGCTTCGTGGCGGTCGTGCGGACCTGGGAACCGTCTCCGGCGACCTCGCCCTCGACGGCCCAGCCGAGCCACAGCACGTCGAGCCCGAGGTCCTCCTCCAGCTTCATGACCGTGCCGCCGTACTCCTCCAGCTTTTCGGCGATCTCGATCTTCGGAGCGGATTTCCGGGCGTTGGTGTGGACCATCTTCATGATCCCGGGCTCTTCGAGCAGCAGGCCGTTGCTGAACACGACATCGGCCCTGGCGACCCTGGCCGCGTCGCCGGGGCTCGGCTCGTAGGAGTGCGGGTCGCCGTGGTGCGGCACGATCGAGGTGACGTCGAGGCGGTCGCCGCCGACCTGCTCGACGAGGTCGGCGATGATCGCGGTCGTCGTCGACACCGTCAACTCGGCGTCGGACGACCCGGTTTGGAGCCCGCTGCATCCGGAGAGCAGGGCGCTCGCCGCGACCAGCGCGGCGGCAGTGCGGGTGGTGCGTCTGGGGTGGCCCCGCATGGGGCTCCTCCTTCTCTCTCACACGACAATGCCGCGTACGACGGACCGGGTGGCTGCCGAGCGCCGGTCCGTCGTACGCGGAGCTTTCACTGAGCGGTACGGCGACGTCGTACGAGGAACACCGCACTGCCTCCCGTCAGCAGGGCGAGAACGGCGATGCCCGCGATCCCGGAGACCTGCGCACCGGTGGAAGCGAGCCCGCCGGCCGTCGAAGTGCCGCCGAGGCCGCTGCTGCCGCCGGTCGACGAGCCACCGCCCGTTGTTCCGGAGGAAACCGAGCCCGGGTCCGCCGACGAGGCCGAAGCGCTCGGCGAGGCAGGCACAGAGTCCGACGCCGACGGGGAGGCGGTAGGGGTCGGTGTCGCGGAGGACGGCTCCGACGGAGTGGCCGTCGGCGACGCCGTCGGCTCCTCCCCCTCGCCCGGCGTCACGGTCGACGGGTCCTCGTCGTCCCCGACCACCCAGGCGATGGTCCCCGTGTCGCTGACCTTCCTGCCGTCGGCGAGGGTGGCGCCGACGGTGAACGTGGTGCGGTAGACGCCCTCGGCCGCGAAGGCCCACACGGTGTGGCGGTGGGTCGGTACGGACAGGTCGAAGCTGTCGGGCAGCCCGTCCCCGCTGTGGGCGTGCATGTCCACCGAGCCGACCGAGCCTTCCGTGAAGATGCTCAGCGCTCCCGGGCCCCGGACGGCATCGAGCCGGAAGGCGACACGGCCGTCGATCTCGGAGCTCTTGAACTGGTCGGTGCTCCAGCCGGGCCAGACGAGACCGTCGACCTGCTGGATGGGCAGCCACCACACGGGATCACCCGCGGGCCCCAGGAACTCGTACCCCTCGGTGATCTTCCGCCGGGCCGCGGGCTTCACGTGCAGGACGACGTCGTCCGGCTCGAACCATTCGTGGTCCTGCGCCGTGCCCTCCTTGATCTGGAACTGCAGCGAGCCGTCCAGCGGGCGCGCGGCCAGATCGAGGTGACCGTTGTCGATGACGTGCGCGGCCGGCGCGGTCGGTGTCGCGCTCGTCGTGGGCGAGGTACCCGTCGGCGTCGCGGACGTCGGTGGAGTCGAGGGCGTCGGCGTGGAGCCGTCGCCGGGCAGCACGTCGTCCGGGTCGACGTCGTCGCCGACCACCACGGCCAGCGTCTCGGTGTCGGTGGAGCCGCCACTGGTCACCGTGAACGTCAGCCGGTGGACGCCCTCCTTGGTGAACTGCCAGATGGGAAGCAGCCGTTGCTCGTCGCCGGGCAGCGTGAAGGTGCGCTGAACGGACTCGACACTGCCGAGGTACGGGATCGCCGGGGCGTCCACGCCGTCCATCTCACGGGTGTAGGAGGCCAGTCCGAAGTCGCCGGGTCCGTCGTACCCGGACAGCGTGACCTCGGTGTCACCGCCCGCCGCGGAGCCGTTCCAGCCAGGCTCCGGCGCGAAGATGTTCTCCGCCTCCCAGCCGTTGAGCTGCCAGGAGTCCAGGTTGGTCGTGCCGAGCGCGCCGGCCACCGGGTCGAGGGTGGCCTGCAAGGACGACTGCACCACGTGCAGCACCACCTCGGACGGCTCTCGCACAACCGTGGTGCCGCTGCTCCGGTCGTCGATCTGCAACTCCAGCTTCCCGTCGACCGGTCGGGGCGCGAAATCGAGTTCGCCCTCGTCGAGGACCACCGCGCCACCGGCGGCGCGGGCGGACCCGCTGCCGCCGGCGACCAGCCCTGCCACGCCCAGAAGCACCGCGGTCGCCACGATGAGCGCCGCACTTGTGAAGGCGCGTCCGCCGCGCGTCAGGGCCCGCATCACGAGGTGACGACGACGGCGTACGTCTCGGTGGCCGACTCCGTCACGCCACCGACCGTGCCCTGGACGCGGAACGTGAGCTGGTAGGTACCGGCCTCTTCGAAGGCCCAGTTGGCGTGGTTGTGGGTGGCGACACCGAAGGTCCGGGACTTGAAGGTGGTGATGGCCGGATTGCTGTCGTACCAGCGGGTCCCGCTGCCCGCGTAGATGCTGAAGTCCTCGGTGGCGGCACCGTTGCGGGTGGCGCTGACGAGCCGGTAGGTGACGGTGTCGTTCGCGAGGACCCCGGTGGTCAGGTGCTCGGTGGAGATGCCCGGGAACAGCACCCCGGCCGCGTCGGCCTCGGCCTCGGTGTCCGGCAGCAGCCAGATCTGGCTGCCCGTACCCAGGAACCCGAATCCCGGGTTGGCGACCTTGGCCGCCGCCGGCACCGACAGGGTCACGTCGACCGGTTCGTACTCGGTGTCGGTCTCCTCGTCGTGGACGTGCAGATGCAGGTCGGCGCCGTCCCACTCGGCGTCGAGGACGTCGACGTGGCCGGCGGTCAGGGTGGTGGCGGCGAAGGCCGACGTGTTGAGTCCGGCCGTGGCGAGCGCGGCGGCGGCAATGCCGGTGACAGTCAGCAGGCGTCTGCGGGTACGCAAAAGAAACCCCCCATGAGTCATGTTCATGCCCGCTTGGGCACGGACAGAACGATAATCATTTTCAAAAGAGGAAGCAATGGGGTTGCCATGCCACCAGGGCGAAGGGGGTGCGCAGTGGGTGTGTGGTGCGTGGTGATCAGCCGGTCTCCGGAACCGTTTCCCTGGCTCCCCACCGCCGCGTCCGGTAGGTGCCCGCTCCCCTGCAGACCAGGTAGATCGTGAACGAGATGGTCGTGACGTAGGGGCTGATGGGGATGCTGCTCCCCAGTGCCAGCAGGATCCCGCCCTCGATGGAGGCCACCGCGAAGAGCACGCTCAGCGCGGGCAGCAGTACCGGTGACGCCGTGATCCGGGCCGCGGCGGCCGCGGGCGTGACGAGGAGGGCGAGGACCAGCAGCGCTCCGACGATCTGCACGGACAGCGCGACCGCGAGCCCCAGCACGATCATGAAGGCGAAGGACAGCCCACGGACCGGCACGCCCCGCGCCTGGGCCACCTCCGGGTCGGCGCTGGCGAACGCCAACGGCCGCCACATGACCGCGAGCGCCACGAGCACCAGGGCGGAGGTGCCGAGGAGCCAGGACATCTGCGGGGTGTCGACGGCGACGATCTGCCCGGTGAGCAGGCCGAACTTGTTCGCCGCCCGCCCCTCGTACAGGGCGAGGAAGAGCACGCCGAGCCCGAGGCCGAACGGCATGATGGTGCCGATCACGGAGTTGCGGTCCCGGGCCCGGGAGCCGAGCAGGCCGATCGCCCCGGCCGCGACGAGTGAGCCGACGATCGAGCCGGCCACGACGTTCACGCCCAGCAGCAGCGCGGCCGAGGCGCCGGCGAACGACAGTTCACTGATCCCGTGCACCGCGAACGGCAGGTCGCGCATGATCACGAAGACCCCCACCAGTCCGCCGACCAGGCCGAGCGCGACTCCGGCGACGAGCGAGTTGCGGACCAGGGCGAGCAGTTCGCCGTAGTCGTCGAAGTTGAAGATCTGCCGCCAGATCCCGTCGGCGACGGTCATGGCCGTACTCCGTGCGGCAGTTCGAGGTGGTGCGGTGGCTCGGCCACCTCGTCGGGCACACCGACGACTGTGATCCGGTCCCGGACCCGGACGACGTCCACCTGGGTTCCGTACAGCCGCGACAGCGCCTCGGAGGTCAGCACCTCCTCCGGGGTGCCGACCCGATAGCCGCCGCGGGCGAGGTACAGCACCCGGTCGACCAGTCCCAGCACGGGGTTGATCTCGTGGGTCACGAAGACCACCGCCGTGCGGTGGGAGCGGCGCCGGGCGTCGACCAGTTCGGTGACGGCCCGTTGGTGGTGCAGGTCGAGGGAGAGCAGCGGCTCGTCGCACAGCAGGATCCGCGGGTCGGTCGCGAGCGCCTGCGCGATGCGGACGCGCTGGCGCTCGCCGCCGGAGAGCAGGCAGACCGGGACGTCCGCGTACCCGGCGGCCCCCACCGATTCGAGGACCTCGTCCACCCGGCGGCGGACGGCGCCCGTGCGCAGCCGGGGTCCGAACCCGTGCCCGTCGATGCCGAAGCGGACCAGGTCGCGGGCGCGCAGCATCGCGTACGCGGACAGCGTCGCCTGCTGCGGGATGTAGCCGATGTGGCGGTTTCCGTTGCGGGGCGGGCGCCCCAGGACCGTCAGCGTGCCCGCGGACAGCTGCCGCCCGCCCAGCAGGGCGCGTACGAAGCTGGTCTTGCCCGAGCCGTTGGGCCCGAGCACGGCAAGGAACTCCCCGGGCCGTACGTCGAGTTCGAGACCCTGCCACAGCACGCGGCCCCCGTAGGCCAGGGCCGCGTCGCGCAGGCTGATCACCGCCCCGTCCGCGTCACGGTTCGCGGTCCCGGCCTCGGGGGCTCGGGGCGGGGACGTCACGGTGGGGCGTTTCACTGGCTCAGCGCGCTCGCGAGCGCGTCGACGTTGGCGGTCATCCAGCCGAGGTAGTCCTTGCCCTCGGACAGGGTCTCGGTGAACGCGACGACGGGAATCCCGGCGGTTCTGGCCGCCTGCTCGACCTTCTCGGTCTGCGGGCCGGAGGTCTGCTCGTTGCAGACCAGTGCCTCGACCTTTCTGTCGGTGAACAGGGCCAGCGTGGCCCGCAGATCCCTCGGGGAGACGTCGTCACCCTCTTCGACGGCCTCACTGAAGGCCTCGGGCGTCGCGTCCCTGAGGCCGCCGGCCTCGATCATGTACAGCGGGACGGGCTCGGTGACGGCCACCTCCTTGCCGCCGTGGTCGGCTTTGATCTGCCCTTCCTTCGCCTCCAGTTGCTTGAGCCCCGCCTTGAAGTCGTCCGCGTTCCTGGTGAAGTCGGCGGCCTCGTCCGGGGCGGCCTCGCCCAGGGCGGTGGCGATCCTGTCGGCGAGTTCGGCGACCGTGGGGAAGTCGTACCAGACGTGCTCGTTGAGCTCCCCGCCTGCCGGGGCGGTCTTCCCGGAGACCTCGACCGCGTTGATGACCTCGGCGGACGAGTCGCTGCTCTTCAGCATGCGGTCGACGAAGTCGTCATAGCCGCCGCCGTTCTCGATGACGACCTTCGCCTTGGACAGCGCCAACTGGTTCTGGGTGCTGGCCTCATAGGAGTGCGGGTCCCGGTCGGGGTCGCTGATGATCGACGTGACCTTCACCTTCCCTCCGCCTATCTGCTCGGCGATGTCCCCGTAGACGTTCGTCGACGCCACCACGGAGATGACGGACGACGAAACCGGGTTCTGCGAGAGGTCGGCGCCGCTTCCGGAACCGGACGAACTGCCGCAGGCAACCAGGAGGACCAGGGAGACGCTGGTGGTCAGCGGCGCCGGAGAGAAACGGGTACCAAGACCATCTTTCAGCCGTGCCATATGACAATCATTACCGCGAATTGACCCTCTGTCGCCTCGACCGCCGCACTACCACTGGTGCGCGATATTCGCCGTGGGACGAGAATGGATTTATAGCGACGAACACGGAGGAATCCACTCCGCGGAAGGAGGCCAAGATGCATCCCGCCGCTTTCGCGGGTGCGGCCGTGGGCCGTATCGCGCACTACGCCCTGTCCGGAACCGCCGGCGTACTGGTACTGCGGGCAGCCGCCAAAGCCGGGCCCAAGACGAAACCCGCGGTCCGCCGACTGCTGGTCGGCGGTATCGCCGGTGGCATCACGACGGGGCGGCGACTCGGGGAGGCGGCCGAGGAGGCCCGCCTGAAGGCAGGAGACCTGCTGGCGGAGGCCAGGGAGTCGCTGGGTGAGGAGGCGACGCCGCCCTCGGCGGTCGGTGTCGAGGGACACGCCCACGACCACGAGCACTGAGAGGCGGTCGTCATGTCCGGCACGTCCGCACCCGGCGGCGTTCCGGCGCCCGATTCCGGCTCCGCCGCCGTTCCCGCTTCACCCGCCGTTCCTGCTTCCGCTCCCGGCCCGGCGTCCCCCGTACCCGGCTCCGGCTCCGATTCTGGGGTGGTGGTGCGGTCCGCCGCCGCGGGCCGTGTACGACTGACGGTTTCCTGGCTGCGGGCTCGACCCGGCTGCGCCGGGCTGGTCGACGACCGTCTCACCGATCTGCCGGGGTTCAGGGCGCTGCGCATCTTCCCGCGTACCGGCGCCGTGATCGTCTGGGTGCAGCCCGACCTGGTCGACGTGGACCGGTTGGTGGCCGCCCTCGCCGGACCACCGCCACCCGGGGTGCCCGCCAGAGCCAGCCGGTCCGTGCCCGACTCCTCGACGGGGGAGGTCGCGCGGCTGGTGATCGGCGGTGCGGTGCTCGCCCTGGTGGGACTGCGACGACTGCTCGGCCGGCCTCCATGGACCCCGGCGGGCTCGTCCGGCCTCCTCGGAGCGGTCACCGTCTTCACCGGGCTGCCGTTCTTCCGCGGCGCCGCCCGCACCCTCGGCGGCAGACGCCACGTGGGCACCGATCTGCTGGTGACCACGGCGACCGTGATCTCACTGGTCCTGCGCGAGAACGTGGTCGCGCTCATGGTGCTGTGGCTGCTCAACATCGGCGAGTTCCTGCAGGCCGTCACCCTGCGGCGGACCCGGCGCGCCATCGAGGAACTGCTCTCCATCGGCGAGGAGCGGGTCTGGCTGGTGCGCGGCGGCGTCGAGGCCGAGGTCGATCTCACGGAGGTCCGGACCGGGGACGTGGTCGCGGTCTACGAACACCACCGCATCCCCGTCGACGGCATCGCCGAGTCCGGAGAGGCGCTGGTCGACCAGGCGGCGATCACCGGCGAGGCACTCCCGGTGTACGTGCAACCGGGCACCGAGGTGTACGCGGGCACCCTCGTCTCCACCGGCTCCCTGACCGTACGGGCCACCTCGGTCGGGCAGGACACGGTCGTCGGGCGGATCATCACCCGGGTCGAGGAGGCCCAGGCCGACCGGGCCCCGATCCAGACCGTCGCCGCCGCCTTCACCCGCCGCTTCGTGCCCGTGTCCTTCGCCCTCGCCGGGATCACCTACATCCTGACCCGGGACGCCAGACGAGCGATGACCATGCTGCTGATCGCCTGCCCCTGCGCCGCGGGCCTGGCCACCCCCACCGCGATCAGCGCGGCCATCGGCAACGGCGCCCGCCGGGGCACCCTCATCAAGGGCGGCACCCACCTGGAGGGCATCGGCCGCGTCACCGCCGTGGTCTTCGACAAGACCGGCACCCTGACGCTGGGCCGTCCCCTGGTCACCAGCGTGGTGACGCTCGACGAGACGGTCACCGCCGACGAGGTGCTGAGCCTGGCGGCCTCCGGCGAGCTGCACGCACGGCACCCGCTCGCCGAAGCCATCGTCCGGCGCACCGAGGAACAGCACCTGCACATCCCGATCCACCAGGCCTGCGAGGTCGTCCTCGGTATGGGCGTGCGCGCCGAACTCGACGGCACCCGCCTGCTGGTGGGCAGTCCCGCCCTGCTGCGCCGCCATGGCCTGGAGCTCTCCGAGGTCGCCCAGGACTGGACGAGCCGACTGCGCGCCGCCGGTGAGACCGTCATCTGCCTCGCCCACGACGACAAACTGATCGGCATGCTCGGCCTGTCCGACGCCGTCCGCGGCGGCGCCGACACCGTCGTCCACCAGCTGACCGACCTCGGGGTGACCCGCATCGTGCTGCTGACCGGCGACGCACCCGAGACCGCCCAGGCAGTGGCCGACGCGCTCGGCATCACCGAGGTCCACGCCCACGCGCTGCCCGAGGCCAAACTCCAGCTGATCCGCGACCTCCAAGCAGAGGGACACAGCGTGGCGATGGTCGGCGACGGCACCAACGACGCCCCCGCGCTCGCCCTCGCGGACGTCGGCATCGTCATGGGCTCCCACTCCTCCCACGTAGCGCTGGAGACCGCCGACATCGCCCTGGCCGGCAACGACCTGCGCCAGGTCGCCGCCGTCGTCGAACTCAGCCGGCACACCCTGCGCGTCGTACGGCAGAACTACACCCTGGCCATCGGCGTGAACCTCGTCGGCCTCATCGCGGGCGCCGGCGGCTCCGTCAACCCCGTCCTGGCCGCCCTGCTGCACAACACCAGCAGCATCGCCGTGGTCGCCAACTCCGCCCGTCTGGTCGGACACACCCCGCACCTGCCGAGCGACACCACCGCACGACTGCGGGCCGCACCACTGGAGGAGCGGCGCGTGCGCTGATCTCCCTGACCCCTCACCGGCACCCCCCCTTCGCATGGACATGGATTTCATTTCCATTTACGGTGAGGCGGGTACCGACTCGGCGACTGCCACTGGGGGGTGATCAGCCGTGAGCGGCCGGATGACCCGGCAACGACTGGCGATCCTGCGCGCACTCGCGGGCTGCCAGGATTTCGTGTCGGCCCAGGAGTTGCACGCCCTGCTGGTCGCCGACGCCCAGTCGATCGGGTTGACCACCGTCTACCGCGCGCTGCGCGACCTGGAGACGGAGGGGGGCGTAGACGTCGTACGCGACGAGGCAGGCGGACGGCTCTACCGTCGGCGGCCCGACGACGGCCACCGCCACTACTTGATCTGCCGCTGCTGCGGCAGCAGCCGCCCGGTGGACTCCGAGGTCGTCGAGGCGTGGGCCGACCGGATCGCCACCGACACCGGGTTCGCGGCAGTGCAGCACACGGTCGAACTCACCGGCCTGTGCACCGACTGCCACACCACCGAAGACCAACAGGGCATTCCCCCGCGCCATTGGGTGCCCGGACACGAGGACAGCCCTGGCCGAGCACCCAGCTGCGCGAGCTGAAGGAGACCCGCACTCACGCCGCTCGGGTTCGACGACGAGACGGCCGCCGCGGTACGGCAGTTCATCCACACCGAGCCCGCGACCTCCGCCGGTCTCGGCGTCAACCGGCAACGCGGGACCGACTTCGCGCCGCAGCGGCCGAGCACGGCAGCCAGGGCCGCACAACAGCCCGCCTCTACGCCTGCGACCAGGCCGCGGCATCGCCGTCAGCCGTCCATCGCCGGTCGCCGGACCTGCATCAGCTTCGCCATGAACGACGAGTGCACTAGGCCACGGACGGGCGGCCCCGCGGGCGGCCGTGACGTCATCGCGGGCCGCCGCATCCCCTACCCAGAGCGGGTGGACGGCCCCACCCGCAACACATGCGTGAATTGCCATATGTTAATGTCGCCATGCACGGCCTGCGGGGCCCCCAACCGCAGGCAACCCGAAAAGCACCACGAGGAGCACCACATGGCCACCGCCACCGAGCACCGCACGCACGCCGACCACACGCACGCCCACGGCGAGGGCTGCGGCCACGTCGCCATCCCGCACGGCGACCACACCGACTACGCGCACGACGGTCACCTCCACAAGTCCCACGAGGGGCACGTCGATGAGTGCGCGAGCGCCGGCCACGCCACCCACGAGAGCCACGACCACCAGCACGGCGCGAGCTGCGGCCACGTGGCGGTGCCGCACGAGGACCACGTGGACTACGTGCACGACGGCCACCGTCACGCCCCGCACGACGGCCACTGGGACGACCACTGATCCGGATCCGCGTCCGCGACACGAACCCGTACCGGAAATCATTGTCACTTGCTAATGTATGCATGTGACGACGACCCCTCCCCCCTCGGCAGCCCCGGCGGACGAGCCGATACGCGCCCTGGAGGCCGCCAGCGACCTGCTGAAGGCGCTGGCCTCCCCCGTCCGCCTCGGCATCGTGAACGAACTGTCCGAGGGCGGAAAGTACGTCCATGAGCTGGTCGCCGCACTCGGCGTGAGCCAGCCGCTCGTCTCGCAGCACCTGCGCGTACTGCGCAACTCCCGGATCGTGACGACCCACCGCCAGGCTCGCGAGATCCGGTACCACCTCACCGACGAGCACATCGCCCACATCGTGCTGGACGCCATCCGGCACGCACAGGAATAGCGGGGCGCCGTCGCGGCATGACGGCGCCCCGCTCCCGAACGCGGCGGCCACGGCAGGGCCCGCCGGTTCGACCTCGACCTGCCCGACGCGATCGAGCTGCGCCGCACCTTCTTCACCGACCACCCCCACCGCCGCACGATGATCGCCGCGTCGGTGACGGACAGGACATGGGCGGGCAGCATTGCCGCGCACGCCGGCAGCCCCTGCCTCTTCACCGCCGAAGCAGTCCTGCCCTGCTTCAGGATGAGGTGCGCGCGTCCGTTCTCAACCAATGCCACCTCCGGGTACTGGGCTCGCACCACCCTGACGGCCGCCACCAAACCCGGCCCACGGCGGCCCGTTGACCCACTCTTGATGCACGCCCCTCTTAGATACGGCGAGTTCCGTATTTAAGATACGGATAGTTTCCTATCCTAAGAGGGGGGGCGGCCCATGCCTGCTGCCCGGACCAAGGAACGTCTCGACCCCGCACTGCTCAAAATGGCCGGGATCCTCGTCATCGGCGGCCTCGCGCCGCTGCTCGACACCACGATCGTCAACGTCGCCATCGACGGACTGAGCCGGCAGTTGCACAGCACGGTGACGACCGTGCAGTGGGTCAGCACCGGGTATCTGCTCGCCTTCGCCATGGCGATCCCGGCCACCGGCTGGGCGGCCGACCGCTTCGGTGCCAAGCGGGTGTGGATGTGGTCGCTGGCCCTGTTCATGCTCACCTCGGCGGCGGCCGGAGCGGCCTGGAGCATCGGCAGCCTCATCGCCATCCGGGTCCTGCAGGGCATCGCGGGCGGGTTCATGCAGCCCGTGCTCCAGATCATGCTGGTCCGCTCAGCGGGACCGCGCCGGCTCGGCCGCATCCTGACCGTCGTCACGCTGGCCGCCGTCGTCGCCCCCGTCCTCGGTCCGGTGATCGGCGGCCTGATCGTGAGCAACGCCAGCTGGCGCTGGATCTTCTACGTCAACGTACCGCTGTGCCTGATCGCCCTGCTGCTCGCCCGGCACCATCTGCCCACCCAGGAGACACGTACCGCCAAGCGCCTGGACGTCATGGGTATCGCCCTGCTGTCGCCGGGGCTGGCGGCCGTCGTGTACGGCTTCACGGAGGCCGGACGGCACGGCGGCTTCGACCGGCTCCAGGCGGTCGTACCGCTGGTCGGCGGAATGATGCTCCTGCTGGCCTTCCTCGTCCACAGCCCGCGCAGGCGGGACGCCGTTCTCGACGTACGTCTGTTCCGCGTGCGCTCGTTCTCGATGTGCGCGGTCCTCCTGTTCCTCGCCGGTCTCTCGCTGTACGGCGCGATCCTGCTGCTGCCCCTGTACTACCAGCAGGTCCGGGGCGAATCGGCGTTGACGGCCGGGCTCCTTCTGGCGCCCCAGGGCCTCGGCGCGCTGCTGACCCGCTGGGCGGGCGGACTCACCGACCGGATCGGCGCCAAGCCGATCGTGGTGGCCGGCATGCTGCTGACCCTGGTGGGCACCCTTGCGTATACCCAGGTCGGGACGGACACCAGCGAGTGGTATCTCGGCATCGCCCTGGTCGTGCGCGGCGCCGGGCTCGGCGCCGCGACCGTGGCGATCGTGACGGGGGCCTACGTGGACCTGGCCCCGGACGACGTCCCGAACGCGACCACAGTGATCCGGATCATGCAGCAGCTGGGCGGCTCATTCGGTACGGCCGCACTGGTGGTGATCCTGGCCCACGAGACGACGGGCACCACGCTCGCCGACCGTGCGGCCGGGTTCGGGACGACCTTCTGGTGGGTGACGGGCTTCAGTGTCCTGGCCCTGATCCCGGCACTGCTGCTGCCGTCCCGCAAGGCGCCCCGGGCCGCGAAGGAGGCGGTGGCGGGACCTGCCGGGCAGCCCGCCGACACAAAGTGACGCTCCGCGCCGCGCCTCCGGTCACGAGGCAAGGGGCACGGCGCGTCCGGGGATCAGGAAGCCACCGCCAGATCGCGAAGAAGCTGCACGTCACCGTCAGGACGGTCGAGCAGAGCCTCACCCGGGTGCACCGGAAACCGCACCTCTGCAGCCGCACCGACCTCACCCTGCGCCGGGCGCTCGACGACATGGAGTACGCCGGTTCGCTCGCCGTGCAGGGAAACGCGGCGTCTCAAGCCGTTCTCCGCCATCCGCCTCGCGCCTGCCGGTGATGTGTACGACGCCCGAACTCTCGGGCGCGCCCTCGTTGGTGTAGACCCGCACCCCAGGTGTGCCGGGGACGGCGCGCCGGGCACGGCCGCGTCACGGGCCCCGGCATGGAAGGACACGTTGACCGTGTACCGGTCGGGGCGAACGTTCACCGAACCGGCGTCGGTGACAGGGTCGCGTAGCCTCGCGTCGGACGGGATCGCGTGAAGTACAGGGTCACGCAATGCTGCTGAAGGAGTACGCATGACAACGGTGGGCAGCGCCCGGCCCAAGGCGTCGAGACGGCGCGGGGCCGCGCTGGAGACGGCCATCCTCAAGGCCGCCTGGGACGAGGTGAACTCCGTGGGCATGGCGGGGCTCACCATGGAGGGCATCGCGGAACGGGCGGGCACCAGCAAGGCCGTCCTCTACCGACGGTGGCCGAACCGGGTGGCCCTGGTCGTCGACGCCATCCGGCGGGAGGGGTCGTTCCCCGAGGAGGTGCCGGACAGCGGCACCCTCCGTGAGGACGTACTGACTCTCCTGCGCAGGATGTCCCAGAGGTTCGAGGGGCCCGAGCGTCACATCGTTCAAGGCCTGCTAGCCGAGTACTTCCGCAGTCCGGAGGTGGCGGGCTATCTGCGAGGACAGTTCTTCGGCGCGGAAACGATCATGGTCGTCCTGGAACGCGCCGACCAGCGCGGCGAGGTGGAACTCGACCGCATCACACCGCGGGTGGCCTCCCTGCCCGTCGACCTGGTCCGCCACGAACTCTTTCGCACTCAGGCTCCCGTCCCGGAAGCCACCCTGGAGGAGATCGTCGACGACTTGTTCCTCCCCCTCCTGCACCGCTGATCGGTCCGGCCACAAGGTCGGCCCTGAGGCCTCCCAACTCGACCCGCCGACCCCGAGACGACCGAACTCGCGTACCTCATACAGGAGTTCACGGAACTCCCACTCCTCCAGTTTGACAACGACCCCAAGATCACCGCAGATCGCAGCCGTCCGCTCGAACCGCTCAAGAACGCCGCTCACGGGCGGTCTCCCTCACCCAGGAAACTCACCCGCACCTGACGGTCGAGGTTGGAGCGTCCGGCCAGAGGGCCCTCATGCCGGGCAGCGGGGTCAGCAGCTGCCGTCCGACACGCGCAGCCCCTTGTCGGCGCCTGCCGTCCGGCTCACGATGCTCGGCACGCAACTGGCCGCGTCGAGGCTGAAGGAGTAGGGGATGCTGACCGTGGTGTTGGACTTCGGGTCGGGGCCGGCGGGGTGGTTCTCACTACCGGGGGCGGACCAGGTCACGTTGTCGAAGATGTTGCCGCTGACCTGCCAGTAACCGGCCGCGTCGGTGTAGAAGGTGCCCAGGACGTCCCTGGAGTCCTCGAAATAGTTGTTGTCCACCTTCGCGCGGGCTCCGGCCCGGGAGTTGATGCCGGACTCGTTGAGTTTCACGTAGTGGTTGTTGTACATGTGGGCCGTGCCGCCCCGCAGAAGAGGGGCGCGGGAGTCGATGTTCTCGTACCGGTTGTGGTGGTAGCTGATGAAGCTGTTCGAGACGTCACTCTCACTTGACCCGACGAGGCCACCGCGGCCGGAGTTGCGCAGGATGGTGTAGGAGAGGGTCACGTACTGGGTGTTGTCCTTCATGTCGAAGAGACCGTCGAACCCCTCCGACTCCCCACCCGACGCTTCCAGGGTGGTGTGATCGACCCAGACGTTGCGGACGTTGCGCTCCATACCGATGGCGTCACCGCCGTTGGACGTGGGGGAGCCGGACTTCTTGACGTTCCGGACGGTCACGTTCTGGATGATGATGTTGCGGGCGTCGCGCAGGTGAATGCCCAACTGGTCGAAGACAGCGCCGCTGCCGACCCCGATGATCGTGACGTTGCTGACCTCCTTGAGCTCGATCACTCCGGCGGCGGTGTTGCAGCTGGCGCCCGACACCTTGCTGGTGTTGCCGTGGTTGATGGTCCCCTGGACCTCGATGGTGATCGGGGTGCTGCTACTGGCCCGACCGCACAGGGCCGCATGGATCGCGGTTCCGGTGGTGGCCCGCACGGTCTGCCCGCCCGCACCGCCGGTGGTCCCACCGTTCTGGGTCGCATAGCCGGTGACACCGGGGGTCGCCGCCGACGCCTCGGCCGCCGACAGAACCGCGCCGGTGGTGAACGCGAGGGCCATCGTGGCCAGCGCCGCAGGGAGTCGCAGTACGGCTGGTTTCCTCATGCTCGTCTCCTCGTTCGTCTTCGAATCAGCTGTTCGGATCTTGAACTGATCAAGCCGACACGGCTCAGAGAAAGCGGTTTCTCAGACGGTAGGGAGTTGCCGTGACCCCGTCAACAGCGCTGCACTGTCTTTGTTCACGTAGATGAATAACCTTGTGACCTGGTGGCACCTCTGCGGCTGGGCCGTTACGTCGCTCAGCAGCAAGTATTCATGGATATAAACATTGGACACGTACACATCTATTGACGGGCTCAGAGCTTGGCCCTACCTTCCGGGAAAGCGCTTCCCCGCGCCCGTACAGCCGCATCCTGGAGACGAATCATGCGCCTGAAACACGTCACCGTGTCCACCGCCCTCACCGGCCTCCTGGCCGGCTCCCTCGCCCTGTTCTCCGCCGGCAGCGCGCACGCCGCAACCGACCTGTACGTGGCACCGAACGGCAGCGACAGCAATCCCGGGACACTCACCGCCCCGTTGAAGACGATCCAACGCGCCGTGGATCTGGCGCAGGCCGGTACCACGATCCAGATCCGGGGCGGAACGTACGCACCCAGCACGAACATCCAGTTACTCAAGAGCGGCACGGCGAGCCAGCCCATCACCCTGCGCGGCTACAACGGCGAGCGCGTGGTCGTCGACGGCGAGAACATGCCGTACACCCCGGGTGCGGTGGGCTCGAGCATCCCCCGGGCCGATCGCGGCGTCGTCCACATCGAGGGGGAGTACTGGCGGCTCGTCGGCCTGGAGATCGTCCACGGCCCCTACGGCGTGTTCGGCCTGGACACCAGCGGCAACGTCTTCGACCGCCTCGTCACCCGGGACAACTACGAGTCCGGGTTCCACCTCCAGGGCGCCTCCAGCAACAACCAGATCCTGAACCTGGACAGTTACGGCAACCGCGACCCGCGCAAGAACGGCGAGAGCGCCGACGGTCTGGCCATCAAGGAGGGCTCCGGCAGCGGCAACGTGCTGCGCGGCGCCCGGCTGTGGAACAACGCCGACGACGGCCTGGACTTCTGGATGTTCGACAACTCGCCGATCCTCGTCGAGAACACCCTCGCCTGGGGCAACGGGTTCAACCGGTGGAACCTGCCCGATTACCAGGGTGACGGCAACGGGTTCAAGATGGGCGGCAACGGCGTTGCCGCGAACCACACCGTTCGCAACAGCATGGCCTGGGACAACTCCGCCGGCGGTTTCGTCGACAACAACAACCCCGGCAAGATGAAGATCGAACGCTGCACGGCGTGGGACAACCCGAAGACCGGCTTCACCTTCGACCGTTCCTCCAGCACGCTGACGAAGAACCTCGCGGTGGCCAACGGCACCAACATGTCGCTGGGCTCGAACTCCACGGGCAGTGGCAACTCTTGGAATCTCGGCGGAAGTTGGTCGTTCGTCAGCACCAACGCGAGCACGATCACGGGCCCCCGAGCGGCCGACGGCGCCATCCCGTCCTCCACGTTCCTGCGCCCCAGCAACGGCGCGGACGTCGGGGCACGGTTCTGAGCGGCTTCCGCACCCGGACCGACCGCCCAGCCGTGAAGCCAGGGCGCGGGTCGTCTTCCACCAGGAACGTGGGCCGGGCGAACACAGCGCCAAGTGGACCTCAAGCCGCACCGCGATGACGGCGCGGACACCCAGGCTCTGGCGAGGCCGGCCCGGCCCCGTCCGGCCGTACCCCGCCGTTCGCGGTTCCTGGGAGTGCCAGGGACAGTCACCTCAACCGATACGGATCCAGGATTGGGGCATGGACGGCACGAACGCTCTCGGCGACTGTCTGCGCGCCCGCCGGGCACTGGTCCGGCCCCAGGACGCCGGAATCCGCGGCGGCGGCCTGCGGCACGTCCCGGGACTGCGCCGCGAGGAGGTCGCGATGCTCGCCGGGATCAGCGCCGACTACTACCTGCGCCTGGAACAGGGACGCGACCGCAACCCCTCCCTCCAGGTCCTCGAAGCCCTCGCCGACGTGCTGAACCCGGACCCCGACGCCACCACACACCGATCGCCCTTACCCAGGCGCGCCCCACCCGAAATCGCCGCACAGGCCGTTCCACGGACCGTTCGCGGGCCTCGCCGAACCCCGAACCCGTACCACCCGGCATCCTCCAGCTCATCGACGGCTGGCCGAGCAACCCCGCCTACATCGAGAACAAGTTCACCGATGTGCTCGCCGCCAACACCCTCGCGACAGCCCTGTCCCCGAACGAGAGTGAACGGGAGCTGCTCCGGGACCGGGAGGAGCTGACGAAGGCGGGGTTCGCCGCCCTGAGCGCCAACGTCGGACCTGACATCGACGATCCCCGGATGGTGGAGCTCGTGCGCGAACTGTCCATCCGCAGTGAGCACTTCCGCCGTCTGTGGGGCCATCACGACGTGCATCCCAAGCGGCCGGGTGTCAGCCGGCTGCATCACCCGAAGGTCGGCGACTTCGAACTGCACACCAGCAAGCTGGCCATCGTCGGCACGGACGGTCTGATCCTCAAGGTCTTCCACGCCGAACCGGGCAGCCGCAACGCCGAACTGCTCGCCATCCTCGGGAGTTTGGCGGCGCCCGTCACGAACCGGAACCCGACCGGCGCCGACGACCAGCAGGCCGTCGACGAGCAGTGAGGACTGGGTCTACGACGTTCTGCGACCGTCCGACGGCCAGGCAGTCCTGGACTACCTCGGAACGATCTCCCTCACCCCAGGAAACTCAACCGCACCTGCCGGTCGGGGTTGGAGATGTTGGTGTCCACCAGGCACACCGACTGCCACGTCCCCAGCTCCAGTCGCCCGCCCAGCACCGGCAGTGTCGCGTGCGGCGGGACGAGGGCCGGGAGGACGTGGTCGCGGCCGTGGCCGGGGGTGCCGTGGCGGTGCTGCCAGCGGTCGTCGGAGGGGAGGAGGGTGTGCAGGGCGGCGAGGAGGTCGTGGTCGCTGCCCGCGCCCGTTTCGATGACCGCGATTCCGGCGGTGGCGTGCGGGACGAACACGTTGAGGAGGCCGTCCCGGCCGCCCGCCACCTCCCTCAGGAAGGTCTCGCAGTCACGGGTGAGATCGACGACCGTCTCCGCGGTGCCGGAGGCGATGTTCAGGACGCGGGTGGTGAAGACATCGGACATGCACCCATCCTCGCCCAGCCACCGGGAGCCGTGCCCGACCGACCTCCCGTCCCTTGATACGGGAGGTCCACTCCGCGAGACGCCATTGACCGTGGTCACGTCATCTGGCTACTTTCGGCGGCATGTTGCGTTCAGCCATGCTCACCACGCGCGGTCACATCGACCTGCTGCGGGTGGCCTCCGCCGCGTGTCGCCGCGGCTGCTGACGCCCTTTCCTCCTCCCCTGCCGCCCGCCTGGGCTCCGCCCCACCCGCGCGTCCGGGATCTCCCCTGATCCGCTGATTCTGCTCGCCGGGGGCGCCGTCCTGTTGGTGACGCACGACGTCGAGGAAGCGGTGCTGCTCGCCGACCGCGTCCTCGTGATGGACGAGGGGGTCATCGCGTACGAGACGACGGTCGACCTGGCCCGTCCGCGGGACATCACCGACCCGCGATTCGCCGAACTGCGCGCCGGACTCCTGGAACGCCTGGGTGTCGAGACCGCCGCCGAGGCCGCCTGACGCGAAGGACCATTGCCCCTCCCCCGCATTCCCGGCCCTCAACTCCCCTTTCACACAGCCTGGTTCACCACTCGATCGAGCCTCCTGGACACGAATGGAACCAGCATGCGTCGACGCCTCGTCCCCGCCGCTCTGCTCCTCCCCCTCGTTCTCCTCGCCTCCGCCTGCGGCGGGAACTCGGTGGCCAACTCCTCGATCGGATCCGGCGGCGGCACCGACGGCAAGGGGTCCCTGACGCTCAATGCCGGTGACCAGAAGGGCGGTTCGGAGGCCGTACTGCGGGCCGCCGGTGAGCTCAAGAACCTGGACTACAGGATCAAGTGGTCCACCTTCACCTCCGGCCCACCCCTGCTCGAAGCCGTCAACGCCAAGGCCGTCGACATCGGCAGCGTCGGCAACACCCCGCCGGTCTTCGCGGCCGGCGCCGGTTCCAAGGTCACTGTGGTGGGCGCCCTGCGTGGCGGATCCCAGGGCGAGGCCATTCTTGTTCCCAAGGACTCGAAGCTCAGGAAGGCCGCCGATCTCAAGGGCAAGTCCGTTGCCGTGGCGCAGGGTTCGTCCGCGCACTACCAGCTGATCGCCTCGCTCGAGCAGGCCGGGCTCACTCTCTCCGACGTCAAGGTGAAGTACCTCCAGCCGGCCGATGCCCTGGCCGCGTACACCAGCGGCAGCGTCGACGCGTGGGCGGTGTGGGACCCGTACACCTCGCAGGTGCTCCAGGCCGGGCAGGGGCGCGTACTGGCCGACGGCAAGGGTGTGGTCAACGGGCTCAACTTCCAGGTGGCGGCGCCCTCCGCGCTCAAGGACAGCAAGAAGGTCGCGGCGATCAAGGACTTCGTGGACCGGCTGCGGCGCGCCCAGGACTGGGTGTACGCGCATCCCGAGGCGTGGGCCAAGGTGTGGGCGAAGGACACCGGGCTGCCGTACGACGTGGCGCTCGCTTCGGTGAACCGGACCAACGCGACCCGTATCCCGGTGGCGATCGACGACGCGCTCGTCGCCTCCGAGCAGGAGATCGCGGACACGTTCACCAGCCTTGAGCTCATCCCGAACAAGGTCGACTTCGCGAAGTACATGGACCGGCGCTTCAACGACGATCTGCCGCCGTCCACCACCGCCCCCCGTCCCGCCAAGGAGTCGTGACCGAGCCCGGTCGACCGCGTACCGACTGCTTGCGGGAAGATCCTCGACCCTCCCCCGGTTAGTAGAAGCGTGAACAATATCGGGGTGCGTGACGGAGTACGAGCAGTGGACGTCGTCGTCATAGGCGCTGGGCAGGCCGGTCTGTCCAGCGCCTATCACCTGCGGCGTACTGGTTTCGAGCCGGAGCGTGACTTCGTCGTGCTCGATCACGCCCCGCACCCCGGCGGTGCCTGGCAGTTCCGGTGGCCGTCGCTCACGTACGGCAAGGTGCACGGGATGCACGCGCTGCCCGGCATGGAGCTGACGGACGCCGATCCGGCGCGGCCGTCCGCCGAGGTCATCGGCGAGTACTTCACCGCGTACGAGCAGGCGTTCGATCTGAAGGTGCGCCGGCCGGTGGACGTACAGGCGGTGCGTGAGGGAGGCGGAGACCGGCGGCTGCTCGTCGAGACCTCGGACGGCATGTGGTCCGCGCGGGCGCTGATCAATGCCACCGGCACCTGGGACCGGCCCTTCTGGCCGCGCTATCCGGGCCAGGAGACCTTCCGGGGACGGCAGTTGCACACCGCGCAGTACCCCGGGCCGGAGCAGTTCGCGGGGCAACGGGTGGTCGTGGTGGGCGGGGGTGCGTCCGGCACCCAGCATCTGATGGAGATCGCTCCGTACGCCGCCGCGACCACCTGGGTGACCCGGCGTCCGCCGGTCTTCCGCGAAGGGCCCTTCAACGAGGAGTTCGGACGGGAGGCCGTCGCGCTCGTCGAGGAGCGGGTACGGCAGGGGCTGCCGCCCAAGAGTGTCGTGTCGGTCACCGGACTGCCTCTCAACGACGCGATCCGGCAGGCGATCGCCGACGGTGTCCTCGACCGGCGGCCCATGTTCGACCGGATCACTCCGGACGGCGTCGAGTGGGCGGACGGGAAGCGCGTGGACGCCGATGTGATCCTCTGGGCGACCGGGTTCCGGGCCGCGATCGACCATCTGGCGCCGTTGCGGCTGCGTGAGGCGGGCGGCGGGATCCGCGTCGAAAAAACGGCGGCGGTAGCCGATGCGCGCGTCCACCTGGTCGGATACGGCCCGTCGGCGAGCACGATCGGCGCCAACCGGGCCGGGCGGGCAGCCGTACGGGACATCAGGCGGCTGCTCGACCAGGAGCCGGCCACTGTCTGACGTCCCGTGCGGTCGCATGACCCGTCAGGTCACTTGGCGGGCTGCCCGCCCCCTCGTTCCCGCTGACTCTTCTGGTTCTTCTGATTCTTCTGGTTCTGGTTGGACTCGGCGACGTTGCGCTGGTGTTCGGCGTAGTCGGCCGTGAAGCGGGTGTCGCCGGGCTTGACGGTGACGAAGTACAGCCAGTCGCCCGGGGTCGGGCTGATGGCGGCGCGCATCGCCTCCTCGCCGGGGTTGGCGATCGGCGTGGGCGGCAGACCCATGCGTTGGTAGGAGTTGTACGGGCTGTCCAGACGGGTGTCGCCGGCCGTCGTCCTGAGCGTGGACCTGTTCAGCGCGTAGTTGATGGTCGAGTCCATCTGCAGCGGCATCCCGCGCTCGAGCCGGTTGAAGACGACCCGGGCCACCTTCCCCATGTCCTGCTTGGTCGCGGCCTCGGCCTGCACGATGCTCGCGATGGTGACGGCCTGGTAGACGTTCATGGCGTTGCGCTGTGCCCCGGCGGTGACCGGCGGACCGCCGAATTTCTGGTTCGCGGTGTTGACCATGAACGACAGCAGGGACTCCGGGGTGGCCTTCTCCTTCAGCGGATAGGTCGCCGGGAAGAGATAGCCCTCGGGATTGCCCTCGGCGTCGTTCGGGAGTTGCAGCCTGGCCTTGGCCAGCGACTTTTTCGCGCTTCCGGCCGGCAGGTCGAGGGCTTTGTCGACCGCCTCGTACACCTGGATCGAACGCCAGCCCTCCGGGATGAGGAGAGAGGTCGGCCGGCTGTCCCCTTCGCTGTCGACGCTCAGCAGCGGCACCGCCACGGCGGTGGCCGCGACCACGGCTCCGGTCGCGATGAGGACGGCCCGGCCACGGCGCGTCAGGCGAATCGTTTTCCGTGACGGAGTGTTCATCAGCATGCGGGCACGGTAACCCGCAAAACCCTATAAACCCGACATATCTTCATCTTGTCCGACCCCATACGTCACCCGGTCGGCTCCAGTTGGGCGTCCCGGCGTACGAGGGCCGCGTACCGCCCGTCCCGGCGCAGCAGTTCCTCGTGCGTGCCCCGTTCGACCGCGTGCCCGGCGTCCAGGACCACGATCTGGTCGGCACCCCGGACGGTGGACAGACGGTGCGCGATGGTGAGCGTGGTGCGGTTGGCCGACAGGGCGTCGATGGCCTCCTGGACGGCGTGCTCCGTACGGGTGTCCAGAGCGCTGGTCGCCTCGTCGAGGATGAGGACGGGCGGGTCGCGCAGGATCGTACGGGCGATGGCGAGGCGCTGTTTCTCGCCGCCCGAGAAACGGTGGCCACGCTCGCCGACGACCGTTTCGTAGCCGTCGGGCAGGGAGGAGATGTGGTCGTGGATCTGCGCCGCCCGTGCCGCCGCGTGGAGTTCCTCGTCGGTGGCGTCCGGTTTGGCGAAGCGCAGGTTGTCGGCGACCGTCGCGTGGAAGAGGTACGTCTCCTGGGAGACGACGCCGACCGCGCGGGCGAGCGTGTCGAAGTCGAGGTCCCGGACGTCGACCCCGTCGATGGTGACCCGGCCGCCCGTCACGTCGTACAGCCGGGGCACGAGGTGGCCCAGCGTGGACTTGCCGGCGCCGGTCGGGCCGACGACGGCCAGGCTGCCGCCCGCCGGGACGGTGATGTCGACGCCGTCGAGGATCGGGCGGCTCTTGTCGTCATAGCGGAACTCGACGTTCTCCAGCCGGACTTCACCCTTGACCGTGTCGAGATGGACCGGGTTCTCGGGCTCGGTGATGTCTATGGGCAGGTCCAGGTACTCGAAGATGCGCTGGAAGAGCGCGAGCGAGGCCTGGAGCTGGACGCCGGTGCCCAGCAGGCTGACAGCCGGCCGGAACAGACCCTGCTGGAGCGAGACGAAGGCGACGAGCGTGCCGATCGAGACTGACGGGCCGCCGAACTGGAGGGCGAGTCCCGCGGTCCAGTAGATGACTGCGGGCATGGCGGACATGACGATGCCGATGACGGCCATCCGCCAGCGGCCGGCCATGCTGGACCGCACTTCGAGATCGACCAGGCCTTCGGACTCCTCGGCGAAGGACCGGGTGAGCGAGTCGGCGCGGCCCATCGTCCGGCCGAGCAGGATGCCGCTGACCGACAGCGACTCGGTGACCGTGGCGGCCATCGCGGCCATCTGCTTCTGGCGCTGGGTGGTGATGCGCTTGCGTTCGTTGCCGACGCGGCGGCTGATCCACACGAACACCGGCAGCAGGAGCAGCGAGACGGCGGTGAGGCGCCAGTCGAGGGCGACCATCGCGACGATCGTGGCGACGACGCTGGTGAAGTTGGAGACCAGGGAGGTCGCCGTGGAGGTGACGGTGGCCTGCATGCCGCCGATGTCGTTGGCGATGCGGGACTGGACCTCGCCCGTGCGGGTGCGGGTGAAGAAGGCGAGCGACATGTTCTGGAGGCGGCCGTAGACGGCGGTGCGCAGGTCGTGCATGACGCGCTGGCCGACGGTCGTGGAGATCAGGGTCTGGAGAACGCCGAGGACACCACCCAGGACGGCGCTGACAATCATGCCGAGGGCGAGCAGGCTGAGCAGTCCGGTGCGCCCCTCGGGGATCGCTACGTCGAGGGTTTCCTTCAGGAGGAAGGGGGTGGCGACGGAGACGAGAGACGCGGCGGCGACGAGCAGGCCGACCACGGCGAGCCGGCCACGGTAGGGGCGGAAGAGTTTCAGGATGCGGCGGACCTGGCGCGGCTGGTCCGCCTCCGATTCTGCGGACGCGGTCCGGGCAGGTTGACGGTCGGGTTTCATGGGCTCCTTCGGGAGATACGGTGATGACGATTGGCGGAGCATAGCTCATTGTTACCTATGTACACAATGAACTGCATCCTGATATTGTTCCCTCATGAGTTCCCCCGACGCCGACGGTCCGCTCGCCGACCAGCTGCTGAGCCTGACCCGCCGTCTGCACCGCATCCACAAGCACCAGCTGGAGCAGCGCGGAGTCGGCATCACCCCCGCCCAGTCCCGGCTGCTGCGCAATCTCTCGCACCACCTCCAGCACCACGGCTCCCCACCACGGATGGCCGATCTGGCGGAGCACCTGGAGGTCGTGCCCCGGGCGGTGACAACGCTGGTGGACGCGCTGGAGACGAGCGGCAAGGTGCGCCGGGTGCCCGATCCCGACAACCGCCGGGTGATCCGCATCGAACTCACTGACGACGGGCACAAGGCGCTGAGCGAACTGCGCGGTGCGCGCCGGGCGGCGGCGGCGGAGATTCTCGCGCCACTGACGGACAAGGAGCGCGCGGTCCTGGGCGTACTGCTGGACACCCTGATGGACGGGGCCGGAACGCCGCCCGAACGGCGCTGCTGACGCACACGAAAACGGGCCGTGGGGGGGGGGGCCGGGGGGGGGGGGGGGGGCCCCCCCCCCCCGGCGGGGGGGGGGCGGGGGGGCGCCGCCCCCGCCGCGGGGGGGCTGGTGGGCGGGCCGCGGGGCCGCCCCGCCC
>NZ_JBIRRV010000003.1:0-22422 GCF_044333925.1 Streptomyces sp. NPDC020898 | reverse complement strand
GGGCGGGGGGCGTCCGGCTCCCCCCGCGGGGGGCGGGGGCCCCCCCCCCCCCCCCCCCCGCCCCCCCCCCCCCCCCCCCCCGGGGGGGGCCCCCCCCCCCGGGGGGGGGGGCCCCCCCCCCACGGCCCGTTCCGTTCGGGACGCCGGGTGCCGCAGATCAGCTCGCGGGTTCCTTGGCGTCGGACACCTGGGCCGGAACCGCCGCGACCGGGAGCCCCTTCACGTCGACCCCGTCGGCCGCCTCGCCCCCGTTGTCCTTGCCGCCCTCGTCATCCTCGTCGTCCTCTTCCGAGATCACGATCTCCCGGTCCAGCACCTTCTTCGCGCGCTCCAGGTCCAGAGCGCCCTCCCAGCGGGAGACCGCGAAGACGGCGACGCAGTTGCCGAGCAGGTTGGTGACGACGCGCATCGAGTCCATGATGCGGTCGACGCCGAGGAGCAGGGCGACGGCGCCGGCCGGGATGGCCCCGAGCGAGGAAGCGGTCGCGGACAGGGCGAGGAAGGCCGAACCGGGGATGCCGGCCATGCCCTTACTGGTGAGCATGAGCACCAGGACCACGGTGACCTGCTCGCCCAGGCTGAGGTCCACACCCACGGCCTGCGCGATGAACAGCGTGCCGATGGACAGGTAGAGCGAGGCGCCGTCGAGGTTGAACGAGTACCCCGTGGGCAGCACCAGGCCCACCGCGTCGTCGCGGGCGCCGGCCTTGCGCAGCTTCAGCATCACGCGCGGCATGACGGACTCGGTCGAGGCGGTGCCGAGCGCGAGGAGCATCTCCTCGCGGATGTAGCGGAGGAACTTCCAGAGGCTGAGGCCGGTGACCATCTTGAGGGCGATGGCGAGCAGCGCGATGAAGAGCGCGGCGGCCGCGTAGCAGAGGATGATCAGCTTGGCGTACGTCTCGATCACACCGAGCCCGTAGTTGCCGATCAGGACGGCCATCGCGCCGAACACCGCGATCGGGGCGAGTCGCATGATGAAGCCGACGACCGCGAAGATGATCTCCTGGGCCTGCTCGATGGCGGGCAGGACCTTCGGCACCTTGGTGTGACCGAGGTGCAGCAGCGCGGCACCCACCAGGCAGGCCAGGATCAGCACCTGGAGCAGCTCGTTCTCGGCGAAGGCGCCGATGAAACTGGTGGGAATCGCGTTGACGACGAACTCGGTCGTCGTGGGCAGCGAGCCGCCACCCGTCTTCGCGTCGACCGCCGAGGCGTCGAGCGTGGACGGGTCGACGTTCATGCCCGACCCGGGCTGGACGAGGTTGGCGGCGAGGAGCCCGATGATCAGGGCGAGCGTGCTCGCCACCTCGAACCAGATCAGGGCCTTGAGCCCGATCCGGCCGAACGCCTTCAGGTCACCGGCCTTGGCGATGCCGACGACGACCACACAGAACACGAGCGGCGAGATGATCGTCTTGATGAGCCGGGTGAAACCGTCGCCGAGCGGCTGGAGATCCGTGGCCACATCGGGCCACAGTTTTCCGACGACGATCCCGAGTACGAGCGCGCAGGCGACCTGCGCGAACAGTGAGGTACGCAGTATGCGTGCGACGCGTCGCGGCAGGGACGGTACGGACGGCGGCACGGGCACTCCTCCGAAGGGGTTTCTGGGATGCGGAAAAGCACTTCCGCGTTGATCACACTATTGAGGAGATGTTGATCCCGTCTGCAACTTGCGTATGTCCGCCGTGTAAATCATCGACCGTCCCCACAGCGCGCGCACAGCGCCGTCAGCAGCGGTCGCGGTCCTCGGTGAGCACCCCCTGCACAGTCACCAGCGAACGGTCGTGGCACCCGTCCGAGCCGTACAGCCGGTAGCGCTCACTCGTCGTACCGACGGCGTGCCGCTGGTCGCGCGGCACGTTCGCGGTGTACGTCGCGTCGCCCGCGTACGCGTCGTCGAGCCACGACCACGCGGTACGCCGACCGCCGAGCGTCTCGGTGACGGCCGCCCGGTCGCCGAGTGTGAGCACGGTGCGCAGCCGGTCACCGGCGCCGAGGGTGGTCGTGCCGTCCATCGTGTACGTCCGTTGCGTGCGGGTCGTACGGGCGGGACCGCGCCCGTCGACGGTGACGTTCTCGGCGTCCGTCCAGGTGGCGGTGAGTCCGTCGGTGTTCTCGCCGTCGGTCCAGCGGTGGACGGAGCTGTTGGTGAGGGCGCGGCCGACCGTCGTCGTCACCCGCCCGTGCGAGGTGTCGACGTATCCGGCGACGGTCAGCCGATGGCTGCCCTCGGTGTCGAGTCGGTGCTGCTCATCGGCCGAACCGGGCGTGTACGTGGAGGAGTTGGCGAGGTCGCCCGCGCTGTGGGCGGTGAGCCTGCCGGTGACGTGGGCGCGCCGCTCGTCCTGCCAGACGAGGACGTTGACGGGGGCGCTCCAGCCTGACTGGCCTTCCGGAACGCCGACGACCGAGACCTCTATGTCATGCGGGCGGCCGTCGTTGAGGAGCCCGGCGAAGGGGGTCAGATCGTATTCGATGGGTTTGATGTCGAAGGCCCGCGGTCCCGGGATCACGTACCAGAGGAAGGGGCTGAGTCAATGCGAGGGAGCACGTCTGACCTGCGGTCTCACAGGAATAACGCGGGATATCACGGCACTTGGTGTGCCCGGAGTAGCCCCAGGTCACCCCGTGGATTCCCCGATCTCGTGCACCGCCAGGTGCCCGGGAGTGCCCGGAATCCGACGGTGCGTCAGAACCGAGGGGCGCGTCCTCATGCCGCCCTGCGGCGATGTCCTCGTAGGTGACGATGCCGGCGACGCCCCCGTGTTCGTCCAGGACGACGGCGAACTCTTCGTCGTGCTCCCGCATCCGTTCGACGGCGTCGGCAGCGGCAGCGTGTCCGGCAGCAGCAGGGGCCGTCGGGCGATCTGGCCCGCCGTCGTAACGGTGAGGCGGTCGGCGGGCAGGTGCATCAGCTCACGGACGCCGAGTACGCCGTTGACGTCGTCGGGGTGGTCGCCCAGAACGGGGTAGTTGGAGTGGCCGTGCTTGGTGATCAGTTCGATCGCCTCGGCGGCGCTTGCGTCCCTGCGGACGAACACTGCGTCGGCGCGCGGCACCATCACCTCGTCCAGCGTCCGCTCGGAGAACTCCAGGGCGTGGTCCAGCAGTTCGGCGGTGCCCCTGGGCAGATGGCCCTTCTCATGGGACTCACCGATGAGATGGTCCAGTTCCTCCAGGGTGGCGCCGTGGTGCAGTTCCTCGACCGGCTCGATGCCCACCTTGCGCAGCAGCCGGTTGGCCGCCCCGTCGAAGACGTGGACGAGGGGCCCGACGACCTTGAGATACGCGAGCGTGGAGGCGGCCAGCGACTTCGCCAGCCGTTCCGGAACCGCGAGGGCCAGGTTTTTCGGGGCCAGCTCGCCGATCACCATCTGTACGACGGTGGCCAGCACGAAGGCGAGCACGACGGAGATGCCGGAGACGGCCCCGTCGGGAATGCCGATGCCGGACAGCACCGGCTTGAGCAGCGCGGAGACGGACGGCTCGGCGATGAAACCGACGACCAGGCCGGTGACCGTGATGCCGAGCTGGGCGCCCGACAGCATGAACGACAGCCGCTCCAGCACCGTCAGAGCGCGGGCGGCCCTCTTGTCCCCGGCCTCGGCCTCACGCGCCAGGGCGAGCCGGTCGGCGGAGACGTACGCGAACTCCTGGGCGACGAAGTAGCCGGTGCCGGCCGTGAGCACGAACACGGCCACCAGGCCCAGCACGGCGTTCGCGGTGCTCATCGGCGGGTCCGTCGAGAGGGGGCGCCCCGCCGGGCGCCGTGCTCAGGACATGCCTGGCCGGACGGTCGGGGGTCGTGCCCCGAGAGGTCCGTCGATCTGGCGGACAACAATGGCTCCTTGTCTGGGTGTTCACACAGGCGAACGATCGTGGCCGCATCCGTGTTCCCGATCACTGTCCGTCCGCCGTACACGACACGCCACTCACGCAGCCGCCGGAGCCGGGCCGACCAGTTCGGAGAGCACGTCCTCCATGGTGACGAAGCCGAGCACGGCACCCGCCTCGCCGGTCACGGCCGCCAGGTGACTCCCGGCGGCGCGCAGGGCGGTGAGGGTGTCGTCGAGCGGGGTGTCGATGCGGACCCGGGTGACGGGGTGCAGGACGTCACGCGGGAAGGGCTCGTCCCGCGCGGCGATGCCGAGGGTGTCCTTGATGTGGAGGTAGCCCAGCAGGGTGCCGTCGGGGCCGGTGACCGGGAAGCGGGAGAACCCCGCCTCGGCGGCCGTCCGTTCCAACTGGGCCGGGGTGATCGTGTGGTCGACGGTACGCATCCGCTGCGCCGGGACGAAGATCTCGCCGACCGGCCGGGTACCCAGCTCCAGCGCGTCGCGCAGCCGTTCACCGTCGGCGGAGGTGAGCAGTCCGGCCTGGCTGGAGTCGACGACCATGCGGGCGAGCTGATCGTCGGTGAAGGCCGACTCCACCTCGTCCTTCGCCTCGACCCGCAACAACGTGAGGAGGGCGTTGGCGAACGCGTTGATGCCGAAGACCACCGGCCTGAGCGCGCGGGTGAGGGCGACCAGCGGCGGGCCCAGCAGCAGCGCGGTCGGGACCGGAGCGGCGAGCGCGATGTTCTTGGGCACCATCTCGCCGATCAGCATGTGCAGATACGTCGCCACGGTGAGCGCGATGACGAACGCGATCGGGTGCACCAGACCGTGCGGGATGTGCGCGGTCTCGAACGCCGGTTCCAGCAGGTGTGCGATGGCGGGTTCGGCGACCGCGCCGAGCACCAGCGAGGAGACGGTGATGCCGAGTTGGGCGGTCGCCATCATCGCGGAGATGTGCTGGAGGCCCCACAGGGTCATCCGGGCCCGCATGTTGCCCTCCTGGGCCCGCGGCTCGATCTGGCTGCGGCGCACCGAGATCAGGGCGAACTCCGCCCCGACGAAGAAGGCGTTGGTCAGCAGGGTCAGGGCGCCGATGGCGAGTTGCAGGACGGTCATCGGGCTTCCTCCACGACCTGGTGGTGCTCGGACGCCGAGCGCGCCGGTTCGGTGATCCGGATCCGGTCGGCGCGGTGGTGGTCGACGTCGAGAACGGCCAGCCGCCAGCCGTCGAGGTCGACGATGTCGCCCCGGGCGGGGATACGGGCCAGCCGGGTCGCGATCAGTCCGGCCACGGTCTCGTACGGGCCCTCGGGCGCGGCGAAGCCGATCCCGGCGAGTTCGTCGATCCGCACGCCACCGTCCGCCTCCCACACCGCGCGGCCGTCCTCGGTGGCGGGGGCGGGCTGCAGATCGAGGGCCTCGACGGGATCGTGTTCGTCGCGGACTTCGCCGACGACCTCCTCCACGATGTCCTCCACCGTCGCCACACCGGCCGTACCGCCGTACTCGTCGATGACGACGGCCATCGTCCGACTCGCACGCAGCCGCTCCAGCAGCCGGTCGGCGGGCAGACTGTCAGGCACCAGCAGCGGGGCGGTGGCCAGCTCGGTGACCTGGGTGAGCTGCCGTTTCTCGGGTGACAGGGCGAGGACGTCGCGGATGTGGACGGTCCCGACTACCTCGTCGAGGCTGTCGCGGTAGACCGGGAAACGGGATAGGCCGGTGGCGTGGGTGAGGTTGGCGGCGTCGGCGGCGGTCGCGTGCGCCTCCAGCGCCCGCACGTCGACGCGCGGAGTCATCACGTTCTCGGCGGTCAGCTCGCTCAGGTGCAGGGTGCGTACGAAGAGTTCGGCGGAGTCGGCCTCCAGGGCACCCTCGGCGGCGGAGTGCCGGGCCAGTGCAACCAGCTCCTCCGGGCCGCGGGCGGAGGCCAGCTCCTCGGCGGGCTCCAGGCCGATCCGGCGTACGACACGGTTCGCGGTGTTGTCGAGGTGGCGGATGAACGGCCCGAACGCGGCCGTGAAACCGCGCTGCGGCCCGGCCACCACCTTGGCGACGGCCAGCGGGTGCGAGATCGCCCAGTTCTTCGGCACCAGCTCGCCCACCACCATCAGCACGACGGTGGAGACGACCACACCCAGAACCGTGGCGACGGACGAGGCCGCGCCACCGAGCCCGGCCGCTTCCAGCGGTCCGCGCAGCAGCGCGGCCAAGGAGGGCTCGGCGAGCATGCCGATGATCAGCGAAGTGACGGTGATACCGAGCTGGGCCCCGGACAACTGCAGCGTCAGCCGTCGTACGGCCGCCAGCGCACCGACCGCCCCGCGCTCACCCGCCTCGGCGGCCCGCTCCAGATCACCGCGCTCGACGGTGGTCAGCGAGAACTCGGCCGCGACGAACAGCGCGCAGGCGAGCGTGAGGAACAGGGCCAGCAGAAGAAGCAGGACCGCGGTCACCGTGCCACCCCCGATCCCTCACGCGTGCGCGGCGGGACGGGTATGGCACGGCCGGTACTGGGAGGCTCACCCATGGTGGGACTGCCGCTCCTTCTCGTTCTCGAAAGACAAGTGCGCTGAAGACATGAAAACAGGGGTGCGGAGACAGGTTTACCTGCCTCTACACCCACTGTAAAGGAGTCGCAAAAAACCTCATTCGGTGAGGGTCTCCATCAGCATCGGCAGCGAGTGGTGCAGTTCGCGTGCCCCGTACGCGGGATGGTGGGTACCGGTGTGGAAGTGAGTGGCCGCCGGTATGCCGAGCCGGGCCAGACGGGCGGCCAGCGAACGATTCATGGCGTCGAGGCCGGGCTCGGCCGGGTCGTAGGCGCTGCCCGGCGGGTCCAGCGGTCCGGGGTTGCCGTCACCGACGGACAGGAAGACCTCGGTCCCCCGCAGCCGCCCGGCCAGGTGGTACGGATCATGCGCCTGCCAGACGGCCCGCTGCGCCACCGGATCGCCCCACAGCCCGCGCAGACTCCCTTTCCCGCCGTACGCCTCCTCCAGTTGCGGCCACGTCTCCCGCATCCGCGGGTGCAGCAGGTGCACAGGCCCGCTGTAGCTCGCCGCCGCGGCGAACATGCCGGGCCTGCGCGCCGCGTACGACACCGCGCCGAAGCCGCCCATCGACAGCCCCGCGACCGCCCGCCGCTCCCCCGCCCCGTACCCCTGCTCCAGCAGCGGACGCACCTCGTCGAGATGGAAGGTCTCCCAGGCCGGCGGCCCATCCTTCCCCTCGTTCCACCAGTCGCTGTAGAAACCGACGGTGCCGCCCTCGGGCATGACCACCAGCACATCGCGCAGTTCGGGAATCTCCTCGACGTCGGACTCCCGCGTCCAGGTCCGGTACGTCTCCGGCTCGAAGCCTCCGTGCAGGAGATACAGCACCGGCCAGCGGTCACCGGGCCCGCGCTCCGCCCAGCCGTTCGGGGTCAGCAGCCGGACCTTGGCGCGGCGGCCCAACGCCGGTGAGTCGAGGGTGAGATCGACCAGGCGGGGGCCGACCCGCTCCTCGGCGACCACGCGGGCCCCGCCGCCGAGGGAGTCCAGCAGCGTCGGCAGGGTGCGGTCGAGTTCGCGGTGCCAGTACGCCGGTGAGTGGGTGCCGGTGTAGAAGTGCGTGGTCACCTCGGCGCCGGCCCGCTTCAGGCGTGCAGCGAGGGTGCGGGACTCCTCGTTCATGATGGCCTCGGTCGGTGAGTACACGTCGTCCGGGAACGGATCGGCCGGGTCCTCCACCCCTGGTATGTGCGGGTCGCGTTCGGTGCCCGGCGGGTCGAGGGCGCCGAGCCTGCCGTCGCCGGAGGACAGGTGGACCCGGGTGCCGCGCAGGCGCTCGGCCAGGTAATAGGGGTCGTGGGCCTGCCAGTTGGCACGTTGGGCCACTGGATCGCCCCACAGCGCCCGCCAGTCGAGGCCGAGGTAGGTCATGGCGGCGCGGACCGTGTGAGGGTGCTGGAGCGGGTGGACGTATCCGCTGTAGCTCGCCACGGACTGGAACAGCCCGGGGTGGCGGGCCGCGTAGGAGATCGCGCCGAAGCCGCCCTGCGACTCCCCGGCCGCTGCCCGACGCGTACCGGCGCCGTAGTCGCGCTCCAGCAACGGCAGCATCTCGCGCAGGTGAAAGCTCTCCACACCGGGCGGCCCGCCCCGGCCGCCGTTCCACCAGTCGCTGTAGAAGCCGAACAACGGCATCTCCGGCATGACCACGAGGACATCGTGCAACTCCGGTTTCTTCTGGACCTCGTACTCCCGGGTCCACGTCTCGTGGTCCCCGTCGCCGCCGGCGAACAGGTACAGCACCGGCCAGCGGTCGCCGGGCCCGCGCTTCTCCCAGCCGTCCGGGGTCAGCAGCCGGACCCGGGCGTCGCGGCCCAGCGCGGGCGAACGGACGGTCAGGTCGGTGATGCGGGGACCGGACTCGTGTTCCGCGACGACACGGGCGGCTCCCCGAGAGCCCGCGTGGGTGTACCCGTCCGGCGGCACGGCCGCCGACAGGGCGAGAACAACGGTGAGCGCGATCAACAGCCGTACAGCTTGCCGGAGTTGGCCGACCATCGCGCCGGTGAGTTCCTTTGTCCCAGTCATGGTCTCGACGCTACGCAGCACGGACGGACCGGACATCTGCCTCCGGGAGTCGGCTACTACTCCCGACGGAGTACGTCAGCCGAGCCCCGGCCCGGAGTTCGTTTTCGGCCTTTCCCGCCGCGCGGGCGCGGATCGGAATGTTCCTCCACACCCCCCGCCCTATGCTTCTACTCGCTTGTAGATATCCCGGGCGGCAGCGTCCGCAGAAACACACGCACGTTGATTAGGAGTGGACGCCCCGCTGGTGTTCAAACGACTGCTCGGCTCGCTCGGCGTGGGCGGCCCCACGGTGGACACGGTCCTCGACCCGGGAGCGGTCCGCCCCGGCGGCACACTGTCCGGTCAGGTCCATCTCCAGGGCGGCAGCGCGGACTTCGACATCGAGCACATCACGCTGGAGCTGGTGGCCCGCGTCGAGGCCGAACACGAAGACGGCGAGAGCGAGGGTGTCGTCGTCTTCGACCGGTTCACCGTCGCGGGCGGCTTCCGACTCGCCGAGGGGGAGCTGCGCAGCGTGCCGTTCAGCGCGATGCTGCCGGGGGAGACACCGGTCACGGAGCTGTACGGGCAGGACCTGGGCATCGTTCTCGGTGTGCGCACCGAGTTGTCGGTGGCGGGCGCCAAGGACAAGGGTGACCTGGACCAGCTGGTCGTCGGACCGCTGCCGGTGCAGGAGGCGGTCCTGGAGGCCCTCGGCCAGCTCGGCTTCGGCTTAAGGTCCGCGGACCTTGAGTACGGGCGCATCGGCGGCACCGGCCAGCAACTCCCCTTCCACCAGGAGCTGGAGCTCACCCCGGCCCCGCAGTACGCCCATCAGGTGAACGAGATCGAGGTGGCCTTCCTCGCCCACCCCTGCGGCATGGAGGTGATCCTGGAGGCCGACAAGCGCGGCGGCCTGTTCTCCTCCGGCCACGACGCGCTCACCCGGTTCACGGTCACCCATGACGGAGTCGAGCACCAGGACTGGAACACGCTGGTCGACGGCTGGATCCGCCAACTCGTCGAGCACCGGTCGTCGTACGGCTCCCAGGGCACGTATCGCACCGTCAGCCCGTCGACCTGCTCCACGAACGTGGCCTTCGGGCAAGCAGGGTTCTCGCAGTACAGGCGGCGCACCGACAGGTCGATCCGTACCGCACGGCCGCCAACTGCCTCGTCCGTATCGTGTCGCACGTACCGGCTGTGCTCCCGGTCAGAGATCCGGCCGCAACCAGTACATACGGCCGGTCCCGCCCCGGATCGCGCGGAGATCACCACCACATCCCCGGATTCCTCGATCGAACCGATCTCCACAGCACCGAGCTGCGGCAACAGCTTCAACACGTCATCGCACACAGGCAGCATCCCGCTGGAACAGAGGGATGCCACGGCCCAGCTGGATCGATCAACGGCTACGAAAATCTTGTATGAGCCTGGAGCTACACCCTTCCCTGAAGGTGAGCCCACGCCCTGGTGGCCAGGCCTGGCCACCAGGGAGGATGCCCGTCATGGCCGCTGATCAGAACGTCGCTCTCGCACGCTCCACCCACCCGATGCCCCTAAACGTGGGAGGCATGCAATGAATCCTGAAAGTCGTCCATTTGTTTCTCCTGCGGATTCTCTCCCTGCTGGCGTGCCCTGATATACGGCTGTTCCGGCCGGAGACGCGTGCGGCCTCAGGCCGGGAACACAAGGGTCACGTCAGGTCATCGGTGTTCGATGGAGATCCTTCCGTAAACATAGGCCGTGATCTTGACGCCGTGGTTCGGGTAGGACGAGAGAACGCACCACGACAGTCAGCAAGGGTTCAGTTTGCGGACTTGCGGCCGATGAACCACACGGCCGCTCCTGCCACTATGACGGCGAGGCCCATAAGCAGGACGGGGAGGCCCGGGCCGGGAAGAACGTACATCGCTGCTCCGGCCGCGGTGAGAGCGGCACCGATCGATGTCACCATGATGCCGACGCGGGACTGGGACATGCTGGCTCCTCTTTGGTTTTTCACTGTTGAAGGCGTTCGGGAAGTACGGGCGGCTGCCCGGGCCGCCGTGAAGCGGTCCGGGCAGCCTGGAATGCATTGATCACGTTTTGTGCCGGATCTCATGCGTAACACGTGTCCGGCCGGAGATTAGTATCCCCAGTAGATCTTCGACGAGTAGACGTACGTCCGCCGGTAGGTGGTCCACCAGGACGACGTCTCGGAGAACCGGAAGTTGGTGTAGGTCTTCCGGTAGGTGATCCGGTCCTGGTATTGGGTGGTGTAGACAGACACCCATTCGGCAAGGACCTTTTCACTCTTCCATGACAGAAGAGTGCAGCGGACGCCGCGCTGGGTGCGCCAGCGCCACCGTTCCTTCCAGCCAACGATCGCCAGAGGCGTCCAGTCGGCGAGTGCGTCCCACATCCAGGAGTACTTCTTGGTGCGCCAGCTGGTGTAGGACCACTTGCCGGACCAAGTGATCTTGATGTCGCTTCGCCAGCCGGTCCACGCGTACCACGGGATTTTGCAGGGCAGGCAGCCGGAGATGTCCTCGGCGTTGACCGGGTCGGCGCAGACGTAGTCGTAGTTGCTGCAACTGCCGCCGGCCACCGGGTCGGTCTGCAGGAACCGGCCGGAGGCCGGGTCGTACAGGCGCACGCCCATGAGGACGAGATTGCCGAGGGTGTCGGCGGACCGCTGTTCGCCACCGAAGAAGCCGTAGCGGGCCCGTTCGGTACCGGTGCGCTTGCCGAACTCGTCCGTGGTCAGGGCCGTGGGGGCCTTGGATGTGTCGAGCGGCAGTGCGAGGGCGACGTCGTTGTGCAGATCGACGAACTGCAGGACCACGTCACCGGTCTTGCTGGTGGTGGCGCCGAGACTGCGTCCGGCGGATTCCACGTTGCGCGAGATGGTGCCGGTGGCTGCGTCCTCGGCGATCCAGGTCGGCTTGTCGCTGTCACTGCTGTAGTGGTTGACCTTGGTCGCGGTCGTGACCCAGCTGCCCGTGGCGTTCGACTCGACGGTCCAGGAACGGATCCGGCGGGTGGCGTCGAGCGCCCAGGTCTGACGCTGACTGCCCAGCTGCTGCTGCCTCACGAGGTCGTTGAGGTAGTAGCCGAGCGTGCCCTCACTGGGAACCGTGGTGGCCCGGCCGAACGCGTCGTAGGCGTAGCCGCTGTCGGTCCGCCGGTCCGCCGTGTCGTAGGTGCTGGTGACGGACGTACCGCCGGTCGTCGGGCAGTCCAGGCCCGGGGCAGCGGCTGCCGTGGTGACGGAGGTGCGGTTGGAGTGCTTGTCCCAGGCGTAGGAGCGGCGGGTGCAAACGCTGTCGGCGGTTTCCTCCACTGTCGTCAGTCGGCCGGCCGCGTCGTAGCGGTAAGCGCGGTTGGTGTTCTGGCCGGCGCCTCCGGCGCGGGTGGCCCACTGGTCGTGAGCCGTGACCGTGGCGGCGTCGCTGAGCAGGAGGGCGCCGTCGGAGTCGCGTGTGTAGGAGCGCTCTGTCGGCTTGCCGGCCGGGTCGGTGGACTGGTTCATCGTGTAGCCGCCGGGCAGCTTTTCGGTGGCCACGTTGCCGTCCGCGTCGTACGTGGTGCGGAAGGTGCCTGCGACGGAGTCGGTGAGCGAGACGAGCAGTCCGCGGGGTTCGGCTGACGTGTCGTAGGTGTAGGTGACCGTGGAGGGGGCGCCGTCGGTGCTCTTGACCGGCCGGTTGAGCTGGTCGTACTGCACCGAGGTGGCGTTGGTGTCGGCGTCCGTGTAGCTCATCTGACGTCCGAGCACGTCGAAGGTGCGGGTGATGCTGCCCGCGGTCGTCGAGGCGGTCTTGGTGAGGTGTCCTGCCTCCGCGTCGTAGGTGAAGGTCTGGTCCGGGACGGCGGTGCCGGCGGCGGTGCCGCTGGTGGTGACGGACGACTGGCGGCCGGACGGGTCATAGGTGGTCACCAGGGTGCGGGTAGCACCGTTGGCGCTTTCCACGACCTTCTCCGGCTGACCGTAGGCGTTGTACTCGTTGTAGATCACCGGCAGGGCACCGTTGGTGCCGGCGGCGGCACCGGCGTAACGGACCTCGCATGCCTGGTCGGCCCACTCGGGACGGCCCTGGCAGGTTCCGGTGCCCGTGGCCGACCAGTAGGTCGTCAGCTGGGTTCCGGGGTCGGTGCCGTTCGACTTGGGCATGAGCGACTTGACCGCGCGGCCCTTGTCGTCGAACTCGGTGACCCGGGTGATCGCCAGGCCGCCGACGTCCTGGACGTTCTTCGTGGCCAGGCCCTTGACCCAGTCGTACTCGGTCGTGGTACCGCGTCCATCGGCCATCTGACCGGGGTAGGTCAGGAGCTCGGCACCGACGGTCTCCTTGGTGGGCTGGTTGACCACGGTGGCAGAACCGTCGGTGGGACGGCCGGCGTCGTAAGCGGTGGTCGTCCAGGTGCGGCCGGGAGCCGCGGTGCCCGCTGCGAGCAGAACGGTGCCGTCAGTGGCCGTGAGGTCCTTCTCCAGAGTCAGCATCCGCAGCGGACCGCGTGAGTCGGTCGAGCGGGAGCCGTCGGCGGCGAAAGTGGTCTCGCTCGCCAGCAGACGGGCTCGCGCCGCGGATCCGCCTGTATCGGAGCCCAGGCCGAGTTCGGCGAGGTTGGCCTTGTCCTTGGCGGTCAGGCCGAGAGCCAGGGCGCGGTTGGCGGCCGAGAGCTCCATGACCGTGTTGCCGTACCGGTCGTACTGAGCAGTGGTGATGTGGTCCCCGGGGTTGCGCTGGTTGACCTGGCGTCCGGAAGCGTTCATGTAGAGCACCATGGCCCGGGCGTAATCGGCCTTCGCCAGCTGCGCCCCGTCGGACGACGCCGGCACCTTGTCCGCGGGGAAGACCGCGGTCGCGTCGACGGGGGCCTCGTTCTGCCCCCACTTGGCGACGTCGGCCGGACCCATCTCGGCCGGGGCCGGTGTCCCGGAGAGCGCGACGTTGTAGACCACCGTGGAGGTCGCCGTGCCGGAGACCTGGTCCTTCGTGCCGGCCGCGAGCGTGGGCCGCTGCACGGACAGCAGCATGCCGTCCGAAGCACCGGTCACCGCGGCGACCTTGCCGTAGTTGAACGTCCACGGCAGCTGCCCCGGCGGCGTCAGGGTGATGACGCGTCCGGCGGAGTCGTAGGTGTAAGCGGTCTTCAGAGCGGGGCTGATCCGCGGGTCCCATGCCTGCCGCAGACGGCCCTGATCGTCGTAGGCGTAACGGGCAACACTGCGGGCAGTGGCATTGGCGGCACCGGGATCAGAGGCCCACACCTTGAGCTCGGAAACCTGATCTGTGATGTCGCCGAAAGTGCTGGCAGTGGCGGTGGTCGTGGTCGCGTAGACGAAGTCGAGGACCTTGCAGCCGCGCGTCGCAGGGGTGGCTTCACAGGTCGCGGCCGTGGCCGCGCTTGTGGCGTTGATGATGCGCTTGGGCCGGCTGACCCGCTTGCCGTCGATGGTGACAGCCTCGGAGACGACCAGGCTCTCCCCGCCGTCGATACCCGACTTGACCGAGCTGGACAGCTGCCAGGTCGGGGCGTCGGAGGCGGCCTTTTTGAAGGTCGTCACGGAACCGTCGTCTTCGTTGAGAGTGAAGGACGACGAGAAACCGCCGGTCAGAGCAAGCTCTTCGAAACCGGGCTCGGGGATCCAGCCAGTTTGCGGTTGGTTGGCCGTGAAGTAGACGGACGCACCGTCAGCCGAGACGAGATTGAGCGAGGTGTTGGAGGTCTTCTCGATGTGCGAATACCCCGAGTCCACCTCCGGGGCGACGGTGCCGGAGACCCACTCCTTGCCGAAGATCGGAGCCTGGCCGGCCTGCTTGATGCCCTTGTCCGGCACGCGCGAGGAGGCCGTACGGGTCACCGACAGACCCAGCACCTCGGCGTCGGATGCCCCGAGCGAGTAGTCACCGTTGAGCAGGTTCACGGAGCCGGGACCCACCTGGGAGCCAGCGGCGCCGTCCGCGTTACGGTCGACGACCACGGGAAGCGGCTGTGTGCTGCCCGCAGCCCCGTTCGGTCCGGTGAAGTCGGCCTTGATCTGAACGCTTCCATCCGGATCGACCGTGCTGGTGGCGTTCCAGGTCAGCGGCGCATTCTTGCCGTTCACAAGCGGTACGGGCCACGAGGCGAGCGCCTGGCCGTCTTTCAGGACGTCCGCCGCCGGGATGTGCGTCCAGGTGTCGGCGTCGGAGCGGCGCCAGGAGAACGAGACGGAGTCGTACTTCCCGGCCTCGGCCTCGGCAATAAGCGGCAGCCGGCGCGCGGTGCTCTCACCCTCGCTCGGCTGGACGAAGCCGCCGGGGCCGGCGTGGAGGGTGTACTCCAGGGCCTCGGACTTGTTGTCCGCCTTGTCGACCTGCCGGACCTGGAGGGTATGGGTGCCGTCCTTGGGCGGGGTGATGCTGATGGCCTTGGCGGCGGTGGATCCACCGGTGGTGACCTTGGTCCAGCTCAGGCCGTCCAGGGACCATTCGAGCCAGTTGTGGCCTGTGCCGTTCGGAGTGACGGTGAAGGTGCCGGCCTGTCCAGCGCCCTTGACCCACGCGGTCGTCGGGTAGTCCGTCGACGTGATGCCGGTCGGGGCCGAAGGAGCGGTGGTGTCGACCGTGAAGGTCTTCCACTCCGACCAGCCGAGGTTGTAGTGCGCCCCGTCGTACGGTGAGGTGCGGAACTTGTATGTCTTGCCGTTGGTCAGCACGCCGGCCGGGACGGTCACGGAGGCGGCCTGTCCGGAGTTCACCCACGGGGAGACGATTACGTTGCCGACCTGGGTGTTGGCGGCGGAGTCGAAGATCTGGAAGGTGCCGTTGATCTTGTCACCGTTGGGGTCGACGAACGTGTCGCGGAGCGTCGGCGTCACGGTGTTGACCACGTACGCGCCGCCGTAGGAGAAGTACGGCGGCCCCGCCTCCTGCTTCGTACCCGTGCGCGGCCGGTAGTTGTAGGTGACCACCAGCTTGGGTGGGTTCGATGCGGCGTTGGCGGAGTTGACCCGCTTCCACTGTCCCGTGACGCTCTCGTCGGTAGCGCGCAGACCCATGTGGGACTTGGCGGCCTTGGCCGAGGCCCACTCCTGCACCATGGTGGTGACGTCGGCGTTGATCCACCCGTCCGGCTGCGCGGTGCAAGAAGCGTTGCCCCGGGTCTCCGAAGAAGTGGCCTTCTTCGCGGTCCACGTCGGCTGGTTCGGGGCGGCCCAGCGCGAGGAGGTCGAGGCGGCCCCGGTGGACCACACCTCCCACGGCTGGGTGGGACACGACGAGCCGGTGTAGTTGCCGGAGTGGAAGTTCCACAGGCTCAGCTTCGCGTCCGTCACCAGCGCGTCGGCGATCGGCGCCGTGTTCCAGGAGACGAACGAACGTGCCGTGCGGAAGGTGCCGTCGGCGTTCTTCGTGCCCGGGTTTCCCAGGTCGAGTTCGACGTCGTTGGACCAGTCGACGGTCTCGCCCTGCTGGACGTATGTGTCGAAGACGTTCGACAGGGACGAGGTTGACGGGTCGACCGTCACCGGGTACTTCGTCGACTCATCGGCGAGGAAGCCTGCGTCCGGGGTGATGACGAGGTCCACGCCGCCCTTCGTCTTGACGACCTTCATCGCGACCTTGGCCCGGTGCGTGTGCTCGCCGGAGACCGGGTCGACCGTCGCGTCCCACATCACCGGCGCGGGCATGACCGCGGACTTCTTCGACTTCCTGTCGGTGAACAGGACGCTGCCGTCGGCCTGCTGCTCCGCCTTCAGACCCTTGGTCTTCAGCGGCAGGGTGTAGGAGAAGCCGTCTTCGGGCTTCTGCTTGATGTCGACGAACTGCTCGAAGCCCGTACGGGTGGCTTCCACGACGACGTCGGCGCCGGGCACCGCGTTCACATAGGTCGCGCGAGTGCCGTCGAGCCGCGGCGCGGGCAGGCCACCCCGCCACTGGAGGGTGATCTGTTCGTCACCCTGGCCCAGGGTGACGAGGTCGGTGGCCGGGGCGGACTGGGCCGCGCGCAGAGACCGTGCCGGCGCGCCGGTCTTGCCTGCGAGTGTCAGACCCTGCGGGTGGGCCTTGGCGGCGACCGAGCCGTCCGGCTGGGCGGCCAGCTCGACGTCGACGTCACGCCAGTCACCCGTGGCCGGGTCCTTGAAGCGGACCGGCCCGGAGGTCAGTTCGGTGGTGAGCGAGCCATCCTTGTTGGCCCAGGTGGTCGACGTCTCGGTCCGCTCCGACAGCGCTTCCACCCGCTGCCCGGACAGACGGGCCGCCACACGCGCCGAGGCGATGTCGGCCGCGGCGGTGACCGGCCGGTCGGCCGGCTTCTGCTGCGCCTGGACGGCCGGGGCGGCGAGAGCCGCTTCCGAGCCGTAGATCGTGGAGACGGACATCAGCAGGCCGAGGCCGACCGCCGTGCCGCGCAGTCCTCTGGACCGGTCGAGTCTGTACCGCCCGCGACGCCCGGATGGGCGCGCCGGTATATGGCTTTTCACATTTCCCCCTTGTATGGGTACCAGTGCATGGTGATACGGGATCCGATGCATGAGGCACCGGACCGGCGCCGGTCCGGCCTGACGGTGGTCGGACCTGCGAGTCCTTGGACGTGCGGCATACGGCGGGGGCGCTAGGGCTCCATCAGGCCGGTCCTGATGGCGTACCGGGTGAGCTCGACCCGGTCACGCATGCCGAGTTTCTGCAGCAGGTTGGCGCGGTGGCGATCGACGGTCTTGACGCTGATGACCAGCAACTCTGCGATCTCCTTCGAGGAGCGGCCCTCGGCGACGAGTTTGAGGATCTCCTCCTCGCGCTCGGTGATCGGTTTGCGGGGCAGCGCCTTTCCCTGGCGGACGAGGTCGAGGTATTGGCGGATCAGGGCGGTCTCGGTCCCCGGGTAGAGGAACGGCTCGTCGCGCATCGCCGCCCGGCAGGCCTCCACGAGGTCCCGGTCGGCCACCGATTTCAGGACGTATCCGCAGGCGCCGATCTTCAGGGCTTCGAAGAAGTACTGCTCGCTGTCGTGCATGGTCAGGAAAAGGATCTTCAGGTCGGGTCGCATCTTCGCCAGGGCACGTGCGGCCTGGAGGCCCGTCATGCGCGGCATGGCGATGTCGAGGACGGCAAGCTCCGCGTCCACGTCGCGGGCGAGCTCGATCAGATGGGCGCCATCCTGGGCCTCGCCGACCACGGTCAGGTCCGGCTCGGACTCCAGGACGAGGCGTACACCGCGCCGCAGGAGGGCGTGGTCGTCGGCCAGCAGGATGCGAACCGGGCGAACCGGGGCGTTCATACGGCTCCGTCCTTCGGGAGCGGGACCCGCAGCCGGACGGTGGTGCCGCGAGGATCCCCGGAGGTGAGGGTGAGTGTCGCGCCGAGGAGCAGGGCGCGTTCGCGCATGCCCAGCAGCCCGGCCCCCTCCTTCGTCCCATGGAGACCCTGACCGTCGTCGCGGACGATCAGTTCGACGGTGCACTCTCCGGCCGACCGCAGCCCGAGACTGATCGTGCTCGCCTGCGAGTGGCGGGCGGCGTTCGTCATCGCTTCCTGGGCGACGCGGTAGAGCACCAGCTCGGCCTGCCCTCCTAGGGCCGGCAGGGAGGCGTCGACCTGGTGGGTAACGGTGACACCGGGTGCGGCGAACTCCAGCACGAGGGCCCGAAGAGCGCTTGCGAGGCCGAGGTCCTCGAGCACTCCTGGACGCAGCCTGCGGGCGATGCGACGTACTTCGTCGAGACTGTCACGCACGGTTTCCTGCGCGGTCACGACGTCCTCGCGCAGGTCCTTCGGTACGCGGTCGGCGAGGCTCTTGAACTGCAGGATGACGACCGTCAGGGTCTGGCCGACCTCGTCGTGCAGTTCCCGGGCGACTCTTCGGCGCTCGGACTCCTGCGCGGACAGAACCCGGCCGCTGCTCGCGGCCCGTTCGGACTCCAGACGGCCGAGCATGACGTTGAACGTATCCGTCAGCTGGGCGAGTTCGCCGTGTCCCGTGACCCGGGCGCGCAGTCCTGGCTCTAGCAGATTCGCGTCCGCCATCGCTTTGGTCAGACGTTCCAAGGGTGCGAGCCCGACACGGAACAGCAGCGCGTTGGCCGCCAGCATGGCGGTCAGACCTCCGCCGATCACCAGCGCCTCGCGCAGGAGAACAGGGCTGGACACCGTGACCCACGGACCGATGAGCAGCGCGGCCGCGATCGCGAGAACCAGGGCGTTCGACATGAACATCCGCCAGAACAGCGACACACCCATCTCCCCTTGCCCCCGTCGGCGCCTTCGGCGCCGTGCCAGCCTCCTCCCTTTGACCGGAGACCGTTTTCGGACAAAGCCTCGCTGAGCGTGGCCTGTGATTCCATACATGCTGTCACCCATCTTTCGGCTCTCCGCCCACTGGTGACGCGACCCTTGAGTCGGCACGTTCGCGCTGAAGAACTTCCCGACGCTGGGCGTGATAACAGGCAGCTCGGCCGCGGGCCAGTGTGAGGTCGAGCAGGTGGCCGGCGCGATCCTCCTGAGCGAGGCGCTCACGGGAATCGGCCAGGACACGGTCCGGTCGACCAGCCGACGTGGCCGGTGATCTGGCCGAGGATGGACACCGCCGTGGCGTCGGCGTAGACGATCGCACTGTCGCGGGTGTAAGTGCGTTGGGTCGCGGATCCGGTGGTGCCCTGATGAATCCGGCGGCCCAGTGTGTCGCAGCTGGAACGGACGTCAGCTACGCCGTGTACGCGCGTCCTGACCGCGGTACCACCGCCTGCGGTCGGCTCGGCAGATGACGGGCGGCGGCTCACCTCGCTCTGGGTGAGGAGGCAGCCGCCGGACAACTTCTTCTGTCACCTATACGATCCCACCGCCGAACCGCGCGGCCCGGCCACGTCCACCACCGACTCGGTGGCGGGGACGTTCAAGGCCACGTAGAAGTGTCCTCATCCGACGATGGCGACAGGGGCATCCCAGGCATTGCGGTCGACGGTGATGGTGTAACCGCCGCGTGTTTCCTTGCTGTTGACCATGTACTGGTGGCCGCGACTGTGGTTGGTGAACAGCTTGGGGTCCCAGGGCCAGTCCGTCGTGGTGGTGTTCTTCTTGTCCCACAGCGCGTACCAGAGGTTGCCCGGCAGATCTGTCTTGTTGGTGGCGGTGACGATCGCCTTGGCACTGGAGCTGCTGAAGCCGTAGAAGCCCGCCCGGTACGTCTTGGCGCGCAGCGTCTTGGTAAAAGAGCGCACGTACGTCAGCACGGCGTCGTTGCACGCCTTGTTGGTGATGTCGTAGGGCTCCATGTCCAGATAGATGGCGCTGCCGACCTTCATCCCAAGCGCGGCGGCCTTGGCAACTGCGTCGTTGGCGTTGCTCATGCCGAGAGAGGCGGCCGTGGAGGCGGTGAACTTCTCCGGGTTGGAGCTGGTCTGGCAAGGCGGCTGGGCACCGACGTAGAGCGGGATGAGCTTCCAGCCGAGGGAGTTGACCGACTTCACCCAGGACGCAGTGAGGTTGGGCTGGGCACAGCCGCGGTTCTTCCCGCCGACGTAGACAGCTGCTCCGCCGTAGAAGCCGTCGGCCTTCCACGCCTTCATTGCCGCGAGGGAAGGCGCCGTGCAGGCGTCGAAGGCACGGCCCGTCAAGGTCTTCTGGGCGGGCCAGGCGGTGGCTGCCATCGAGGTCTGCGCCGCGACTCCGGCGCCGGCGACGACAACGACACCAGCCGTCGCCCATGCGATGTAGCGGCCTCTCTTAGACAACCGGTGACTGGACATTCCCCACCCCATCCTGATCGCGGCCCATGGCCGCTTGGTATGCCCACAGGGGCCGACGCATGCAACACGCACACCCTGAGTGCGGTCGCAGCGCTCAGAGCCGCCTGCCGCAGCGCCTATGGCTCCGGTGTTCGAAGCGCTCCGCACCCTATCCAAGCCCTACGTGTGAGTGGGTGGAGGGTGTCTGACCGATCATGATCTCGACCACCTGCTGGGCCGGTATTCGTGCGCCGCCGTTGCCTTCGTGGTCGTCGCCTTCGTGCTCGGCATCGCCTCCGACCGCGCGTCCCGGCCCCTGTGGGGTTCCAAAAGCCCCGCACGGGGCAGTGAGCTGGGCGTTCGCCACCTGTCGTGTTCTTCTTCGAGCGGTGTTGCGGTACTCGTGGATGAGTCCGCCGAGGACCTTGTGGCGGTGGACGCGCTGGGCGGGGAAGGGAATAACGTCGGGTCGTCGGCGGGGGCGCGCAGGTACAGTGCCCGGTGGGGCCTGCCGGTGTTGTCGTGCGCGGCGTACTCGATGAGCACGTGCCGGGCGTGCTGCTCGTTGCAGAGAAGTATCCGGTCGGTGCGCTCGGCTCGCACGCTGCGTATGAACCTCTCGGCGTGGGCGTTCATCTTCGGTGCCTGTGGCGCGGTCTTGAGGATCTCGATGCCGTCGGCGGTGAAGACGGCGTCGAAGGCCTGGGTGTAGCGGCTGTCGCGGTCGCGCAGCAGGTATCGGAAGCAGGCGGCCCGTTCGCCGAGGCCGGCGAGGAGGTTGCGGGCGGGCTGGGTGGCCCAGGCCGCGGTCGGGTGGGCGGTGACACCGAGGATGTGCACGGTGCGGCTGCCGACCTCCATGACGAAGAAGGCGTACAGCCTGCTCAGGCCTGCGGTGTCCACATGGAAGAAGTCGGCGGCGAGCAGACCGCAGGCCTGGGCACGCACGAACTCGCGCCAGGTCGGGGCGCCTCGGCTTCGCCGGGGTGCGGGGCCGAGACCGGCGCTGCGCAGGATGCGGCGGACGGTGGACGCGCCGACGCGGTGCCCGAGGCGTCGCAGCTCGCCCTGGATGCGGGTCGAGCCCCAGACCGGGTTCTCCCGGGCCAGGCGCAGGATCAGGCCGGTGATCTCCTCGGAGACAGGCGGCCGGCCCGTGCGCGCGGGTTTCTGCCTCCACTTCCAGCGCACCAGTCGGCGGTGCCAGGACAGCAGCGTGGCGGGGGTGACCAGGCCAGTGCCGGCGCAGCGGGCCCGGCAGGTGCCGGGCGGCGGGGTCCTGCCCGCTCTCGTCCACGGGGGCCAGCACCTCGCCGACCCGCGAGCGGGCGATGGCCCACTCCTTCCATTCCCGCTCGGCCACGGCCAACTCGGCCTGGACGCGGTCGGCCTTCTCCCGCAGCTCGTCAACACGACAGCGAGCACCCAGCTCACGCTGTTCCAACAGCCCGACCACCGACGGCATCCACAACCTCCCGGGCAACGACAGCGCGACAGGCCACAACTCCCACGGGATCGCCGACTCTATGCCCGACCAGCGGAAACACAGTCCTCAGGTCCGGAAAGACAACAGCTTCTTACGGAGGCATGACATGAGGTCAGAAACCCGCCTTCACGCCGATCACATCCGTAACCCTGGTCACCGAGTCGCGATCGACCGAGAGATCAGCAAGCCCTACCTGACTCGAGAACGCCAGAGGAGTCCCATGCGACGCAACACCCGCAAGCGGTCCAGGACAACACATCGGGCCATCGCCGCCGCGGCAGGTCTCGCTCTGGGAGCGGGAGGGCTGATAGCGGTGAATGTGTACGCCTCCGCCCACGAGAGCGGAAACAGCAACACCACGAGGCGCGCTCCCCAGGACCGGGCGAACCAGGTCCTCGCGGCCGGTAACGTCACGATCAGCTGCCCGGATGTCGGGGCGAAGCTGACCTCGGTCCCCGACCAGGCCAGAGCACAGGTCGACAGGGAACTCGCGCTCCTGGACAAACAGGTGGCCGAGGCCTACCAGCGACTGCAGACTTCGGCCAGGGCCATCCAGCGGGACAGCAACTTCGCCAACAATGCGATCATGGGGCCGCTGAAGGACAAGCGGGTCGCGACCATCGACCGGATCGGGATCGCCATCGGCAGGTCCGCTCCCAGGCCCCAGGGTCTTGCATACCTGGCCTCCTGCTCGCTGCGCTCGGCCGGCGGCCAGGAACAAGGCCAGGGACAGGGACAGGGACAGGGACAGGGCAACGGCGCCGGCCAGAACGGCAACGGCGGCCAAGGCGCAAACGGCCCGGTGGCGGCCGACTTCGTGGACATCACCAAGGTCCG